>NZ_AP027080.1:0-1477500 GCF_030295405.1 Mesoterricola silvestris
CCCGAATCCAGACCGGAGTTCCGGGACCAACCCGACGCCAGGCCCGCTGCGGTTTTTTCCGTACCGGGCGCCGCCGGTTCACCGTCGAAAAGGGCTTCCCATGCAAACGAACGATCCACATGCCCTCTGGGAAACCCTCCGCAAAGGCCTGTCCTCCCACCTCCCCGAGCGCACCTTCCACGACTGGATCGAGCCGTGCAAGGCGGTGAACTTCGACGGGACGACCCTCCTGATCCAGGTGCCGTCGCCTTCCGCGCGCATCTGGATCGAGCAGCAGCTGGCCGAGGAATTCCACGACGTCCTGGTCCAGTGCGACCTGGCCAACCTGCGCCTGGGCTTCATGGTCGCCGGCGACGCCAAGGCCCCCGCCCAGCCGGCCAAGACGAAGAGCACCCACGCCGCCGTCCAGGAAACCCCCCTGGATTCACCCTTTCCCCAGGGTTTCCACCGCTACACGCTGGACCGGTTCGTGGTGGGTCCCAGCAGCCAGCTGGCCTTCGCCGCCGCCAACGCCGTCGTTGAAAGCCACGGCAAGCCCAATTCCACCCTCAACATGAATCCCCTCTTCATCTATGGAGGATCGGGACTGGGCAAGACCCACCTGATGATCGGCATCGGCAAGGGCCTCCTGGCCAAGGCGCCCAACCTCAGGGTGGCCTACCTGAAAGTGGACAACTTCTTCAACGAGCTCACCATCGCCATCCGGGCCAAGAACACCGAGCCCATGCGCAAGAAATACCAGCAGAACGACCTCCTGCTCCTGGACGACGTGCAGACCCTGGGGAAGATGGAACGCACCCAGGAGGAGATCTTCTACATCCTGGAGTACCTCCTCCAGTACGGAAAACAGATCGTCATCACCTCCGACAAGCCCCCCCAGCGCCTGGAAGGCCTCCACGACCGCCTCATCACCCGGTGCAAGTGGGGTCTCACCGCCGATATCCAGCCCCCCGATTTCGAGACCCGGGTCGCCATCCTGCGCAAGAAGCTCGATGACGAGGTCTTCAAGGACCTCCCCGAGGTACCGGAGGACGTCATCACCTTCATCGCCCACAAGGCCAAGGGCAGCGTCCGCGACCTGGAGGGGCTCCTGACCCGGGTGGTGTTCCAGAGCAGCTTCCTGGGCGTTTCCCCGAGCCTGGGCGTGGCCCAGGAGGCCTTCCTGGGCCAGACGGGCTCGGAGGCCACGGCCTCCATCTCCATGGAGCGCATCTGCCGCATGACGGCGGAAACCTTCAACATCTCCTTCAACGATCTGATGAAGAAGAAGACCCGCCAGCAGGTCATCCTCCTTCCCCGCCAGGTGGCCATGTACCTCTCGAGGGAGCTCACCGCCGCCTCCTTCACGGAAATCGGAAACAGTTTCAACGGAATGCACCATTCGACAGTCATGAACGCCATCGAGTCCGTGAAGAACCGCATGCAGAAGGACGCCGATTTCCACAAGCTGGTGCACTCCCTCCTGAATAGCATCCAGTGATAAAAGGGGAGTTACTTTACTTTTCCACAGCCCGTCCCGGGCCCCCCTGTGGACCCCGTGTGGAGAAGTCGCCCACGGGGCCTCCCACCCCGCCGCTGCCCCCCGCCAATCCGCAGCCCCGCCTCCGACACCCACACCTGCCCAGAGTCCTCTTTTCTCGATACACTAAGGGTTTGACCGTCATTTCCGCAGGTTGGCCCGCCACTCAGCATAATCAGGGTGAATCATGAACTTTCAAGTACAGGTCTCCAAGGAACGTCTTGATAAGACGCTCGGGATACTCAAGCACGCGCTGGAACGCAGGGTGACCCTGCCCATCCTCCAGCACGTCCTGCTGGAAGTTCAGGATCACGAAATGACGCTGAAGGCCACGGACATGGAACTGGCCTTCGAGGCCGTCCTTCCGGTGGAGGGCCGGGGCAACCGGACCGTCGCCATCCCCGGCAAGAAGTTCGTGGAGACGGTGCGGGTCTATCCCGAGGGCCTCCTCACCCTGGAATGGCCCGACACCGGCAACCGCATCTGGCTTCGGGCCAAGGGGTTCAACTCGGAGCACAACATCCAGCCCGGAGAAGGCTTCCCCGAGCTCCCCAAGCCCGAGGCGGGCCTGCCCAGCGTGGTGGTGCCCTCGGCCCTCTTCCGCAAGGCCATCAACCTGGGGTCGATCTCCGTCAGCAAGGACGCCACCAAGCCCGCCCTTTCCGGCGTGCTCCTCCACATGGGACGCAGCTTCATCCGGGTGGTCTCCACCGACGGCTTCCGCCTCGCGGTGGTGGAGGTTCCCATGGAGACCGGCCTGGAGGCCGATGCGCGCATCATCGTGCCCCGTCGCGCCCTGGACCTCCTGCCCTCGAGCCTGGGCGACGACGGCCAGCTCACCCTGTCCTGGGACGAGCGCAGCCTCTTCATGGACCAGCCCGGGCTCAAGTTCTCCACGCGCCGGGTCACCGGCAACTACCCCGCCTACGAAAAGGTCCTCCCCTCCGAACTGCCCCGGAAGGTCATCGTGGACCGCGAGGATTTCCTCAAGACCCTCCGGGTCGTGGGGCTCAAGAAGGACGACTACAACAAGAACGTCCGGCTCTTCTTCGAGTTCCCCAATCTGCGCGTCTTCTTCCAGCACCCCGACGAGGGCGTCAACCAGGGCACCATCAGCTTCACGGGCGAGGAGAACCCCCTGGAGCTGGCCTTCAACATCGACTACCTCACGGAGCTCCTCGAGCGGATCCCCGGCGAGGAGGTGGTCTACCAGTTCAAGGACGATGTGGGCCAGGGCATCTTCATGTCCCCCAGCATCGAGGACATGAGCTTCAGGTACATCCTGATGCCCGTTAAGTTCGCGAATCCCAGCTAGCCAACACCCCCGGAAACCAGGAAAAGCGAGTTTTGATGACCGAAGAAGTGAGCAAGGCCAAACAGCAGGAAACGGAAGCCACCTACACCGCCGACAACATCACCGTGCTGCGCGATCTGGAAGCCGTCCGGAAGCGCCCCGGCATGTACATCGGGGACACCGACGACGGCAGCGGGCTCCACCAGATGGTCTACGAAGTGGTGGACAACGCCGTGGACGAGGCCCTGGCCGGGTACTGCACCCGGGTGGACGTCTACATCCATGACGACGGCAGCTGCTCCGTGGAGGACAACGGCCGCGGAATCCCCACGGACCTCCACAAGGAGGAGAACCGGTCCGCCGCGGAAGTGATCATGACCGTGCTCCACGCCGGCGGAAAGTTCGACGACAACTCCTACAAGATCTCCGGCGGCCTCCACGGCGTCGGCGTCTCCTGCGTCAATGCCCTTTCCCAGCGCCTGTGGCTCACCATATGGCGCGACGGGAAGGAGCACGCCATGACCTTCACCCAGGGCAAGGCCGACGCCCCCCTGGCCCTCCTGGGGCCCACCACGCGCCGCGGCACCCGGGTGCGCTTCAAGCCGGACGCGGAGATCTTCCACCTCAAGCTGGACTTCTCCTTCGAGGTCCTCAGCCAGCGCCTGCGCGAACTGAGCTACCTGAACAAGGGCGTGCATATCCGCATCACCGACGAGCGCAGCGGGGAGCACCACGATTTCTACAACGCCGGCGGCATCGACGCCTTCGTGGAGCACCTGAACCGGAACAAGGCGGTCCTGCACAAGCCCCCCATCCACATCGAGGACACCAAGGCCGATATCACGGTGGAGGTGAGCCTCCAGTGGAACGACTCCTACCAGGAGACGCTCTTCTGTTTCACCAACAACATCCGGAACCGGGACGGCGGCGCCCACCTCGAGGGCTTCAGGGCTGCCATGACCCGCGTAATCAATACTTACGCAGAGAAGAACAACCTGCTCAAGTCCGCCAAGGTCGCCCTCTCGGGCGAGGACGTGCGGGAGGGCCTCACGGCGGTCATCTCCGCCAAGGTCCCGGACCCGAAGTTCAGCAGCCAGACCAAGGACAAGCTGGTGTCCAGCGAAGTGAAGGGCATCGTCCAGACCATCGTGTACGACCGCCTCACCAGCTTCTTCGAGGAGAACCCCCGCGAGGCGAAGGCCATCCTGGAGAAGGCCATCGAGGCCGCCCGGGCGCGGGAGGCGGCCCGGAAGGCGCGCGAGCTCACCCGCCGCAAGGGCACCCTGGATAGCGCCGGGTTGCCAGGCAAGCTGGCGGATTGCCAGGAGAAGGACCCGGCCCAGTCGGAGATCTTCCTGGTGGAGGGTGATTCGGCCGGCGGCTCAGCCAAGCAGGGTCGCGAGCGGCGCACCCAGGCCATCCTGCCCCTGAAGGGCAAGGTACTCAACGTCGAGAAGGCCCGCTTCGACCGCATCCTGGGCTCCAACGAACTACGCATCCTCATCCAGGCCCTGGGCACGGGCATCGGCGCCGAGGATTTCAAGGTGGAGAACCTCCGGTACCACAAGATCGTCCTCATGACCGACGCCGACGTGGACGGGGCCCATATCCGCACCCTCCTGCTGACCTTCTTCTACCGCCAGATGCCCGAACTGGTGCTGCGGGGCCACCTGTACATCGCCCAGCCCCCCCTCTACAAGGTCAAGAAGGGCAAGCAGGAGCGTTACCTGAAGGACGAGCGGGCGCTGGAAGAGTACCTGTTCAACAAGGCCCTGGACGGCTGGGCCCTCACCCTCCCCGACGGCAGCGAACACCAGGGTCCGGCCCTGGTGCGCGAAATGAAGAAGTGGGGCGAGGTCAAGCACCTGTATGAAAAGCTCGACCGGCGCGGCTACGCGCGGCCCCTGGTGGACGCTCTCCTGGACGACGGTCTGCTGGACGAGGGCCGCTTCGGCTCGGACGAGGAGCTGGGGCAACTGATGGTTCGCCTCCTGGCCAAGCAGCTCGGTGAATGCGAACTGGAGACCCTCCCCGCGGAGGTGGTGGAAGGGGAGACCCTGCCCGCCGTGCACCGCCTGCGCCTGACCCGCATGCACCTCTCCCGGCCCATCACCCTCTGGATCGACGAACAGGTCTCCCATTGGGGCGAGTTCCGGCGCCTGAAGGCCCTTCACAACGACCTGGCCAGCTTCCAGGGCGGGGGCCTCAAGCTCCGCCGGAGCAACGCGCCGGCCGCCCCAGTGGAAGGCGAGGAAGCGGACCAGGGCATCTCCTCCAAGTCCAAGGAGATGAACTTCGCCAACGCCGAGGAGATGCTGGCCATGATCCTCGAGGAAGGCAAGCGGGGTCTGGGCATCCAGCGCTACAAAGGACTGGGTGAGATGAACCCCGAACAGCTGTGGGAAACCACCATGGACCCCACCCGGCGCACCCTGCTCCAGGTCCAGGTGGACGACGCGGTGGAGGCCGACGAGATCTTCACGATCCTCATGGGCGACACCGTGGAGCCCCGCCGGCGGTTCATCGAGAACAACGCCCTCCTGGCCGAGAATATCGACGTATAGCATCCCTTGAAAACAAAGCCTTTTTCGCCCCTGTTCCACGTGGAACGAATGGAAGCCTGAATGACCCAGAACCAGCGAATCGAGCCCATCGAGATCGAAAAGGAAATGCGGAAGTCCTACCTTGATTACGCCATGAGCGTGATCGTGGGCCGGGCCCTCCCCGACGTGCGCGACGGCCTCAAGCCCGTGCACCGGCGCGTGCTCTACGCCATGAAGGAAGGCGGGAACGACTGGAACCGCGCGTACAAGAAATCCGCCCGCACCGTGGGCGACGTCATGGGCAAGTACCACCCCCACGGGGACTCGGCCATCTACGACACCCTGGTGCGCATGGCCCAGCCCTTCTCCATGCGCCATGTGCTGGTGGACGGCCAGGGCAACTTCGGTTCCATCGACGGCGACAGCGCGGCGGCCATGCGCTACACGGAGGCCCGCCTGTCCCGGCTGGCCAACGAGATGATGTCGGACCTGGAACAGGACACCGTGGATTGGGGTCCCAACTACGACGACAGCATGGAGGAGCCCCTGAGCCTCCCCACCCGCTTCCCCAACCTGCTGGTGAACGGCAGCCAGGGCATCGCGGTGGGCATGGCCACCAGCATCCCCCCCCACAACCTGCGGGAGTGCTGCAACGCCCTGGTGGCCCTGGTGGACGACCCCACCCTGGGCCTGGACGGGATCATGCAGTTCATCAAGGGCCCCGATTTCCCCGGCGGCGGCCTGATGCTGGGCACGGAAGGCGTAATGGAGGCCTACCGCACCGGCCGCGGGCGTTGCATCGTGCGGGCCAAATCCCATGTGGAGCAGATCAAGCGGGCCGGAGACCGGGAGCAGCTGGTCTTCACCGAACTCCCCTACCAGGTGAACAAGGCCACCCTGCTGGAAAAGATCGCCGAACTGGTGCACGAGAAGAAGATCGACGGCATCAGCGACCTCCGGGACGAAAGCGACCGGGAAGGCATCCGAATGGTGGTGGAGCTCAAGAAGGGCGAGGCCAGCGATATCGTCCTCAACCAGCTCTACCAGCAGACCCAGCTCCAGAACTCCTTCCCCATCACCATGCTGTGCATCGTCAACGGCCAGCCCCGCATCCTCACCATCCGGGAAGTGCTGAAGGAGTTCATCGGGTTCCGCCGCGAGGTGGTGACCCGGCGCACCCTCTTCCAGTTGCGCAAGGCGGAGGAACGGCACCACATCGTCATGGGCCTGCAGATCGCCCTGGACCACCTGGACGCCGTCATCAAGCTCATCCGGGCGGCGGCCTCCCCCGAGGAGGCCAAGCAGGGCCTCATGGACGGCGCCTTCACCACCGCCGCGGCCATCAAGAAGAATCCCGGGCTCAAGCTCTCCGAGCGGCAGGCCCAGGCCATCCTGGACATGCGCCTCCAGCGCCTCACGGGCCTGGAGCGGGAGAAGATCCTGGAGGAGCTGCGGGAGCTGGAGCGGACCATCGCTTCCCTGAAGGCCATCCTCAACGACGACGGCCTCCTCATGCAGGTCATCCGGGAGGAGTTCAAGAGCGTCGCCGAGCAGTTCGGCGATGACCGGCGCACCGAGATCTCGGCCTTCTCCGGCAATATCCGCATGGAGGACGTGGTACCGGACGAGGAGATGGTGGTCACCATGTCCAAGGCCGGCTACATCAAGCGCACCGCCCTGGCCGCCTACCGCCGGCAAAAGCGGGGGGGCAAGGGCAAGCTGGGCATGAAGACCAAGGATGAGGATTTCGTCGAAAGGCTCTTCCTCACCAAGGCCCACGACACGCTCCTGGTGTTCACGGACCGCGGTTACGCGTACGCCCTGAAGGTCTACGATCTCCCCGAGGCGGCCGCCTCCACCCGCGGCAAGCACATCAAGAACCTCATCTCCCTCAAGGACGATGAAAAGGTCGTGACCCTCATGGCCCTGCGGGAATTCCCGGAGGACAACCACCTGATCTTCGCCACCGCCGACGGCACCGTGAAGAAGACCAGCCTCAGCGCCTACGCCAACATCCGGGCCAACGGCCTCATCGCCCTCAACATCGACGAGGGCAACAGCCTGGTCTCGGTGCGGGTGTCCAACGGCAGCCAGCAGATCCTGCTCATCAGCGCCCTGGGCAAGGCCATCCGCTTCCCCGAGGAGGATGTGCGCGCCATGGGCCGGACCGCCACCGGCGTCCGGGGCATGCGCCTGGGCACGGGTGACGCCATCGTGGATATGGAAGTGACGGATTCCCTGCCCGATCTGCCGGAAGGGGAGGTCCCGGACGAAAGCACGGCCGCCCACGGCATGCTTCTCACGGTCACCGAAAAGGGTTTCGGCAAGCGGAGCCTCCTGCAGGACTACCGGCTCCAGGGCCGGGGCGGCACCGGGGTCATCAACATCCGGGCCGGGGTCCGGAACGGCAAGGTGGTGGGTTCGGTCCTGGTGAAGGAGGGGGAAGGTTGCCTCCTCATTTCCCAGGAGGGCATGGTCATCCGGTTCAGCATCGATGGGGTGCGGAAAACCGGCCGGGCCGCCATGGGGGTCAAGCTCCTTTCGCTGCCTTCGGACGCCGATCGCGTGGTTGGCCTGGCCAAGATCGACGCCAGCGCCCAGGCCCTCGATGAGGAGGAAGACGGCGCGGAAGGCGAAAACGGCCAGCCAGGGCCCGACGAATCGGGCGAGCCCCAGAAGCTGGGCCTGGATTAGACAGTTGAACCACCGGCGGCGCGGGACCCCCCGGAGGGTTCCGCGCCGCCCGTGCGTCCTGTTGAATTTTCCCTGGCGGACCCCGGCGGGCCCGGGGAATCGGACCCATTCTTGGGGTGCCATCGGCGGGAAAGGAGGCTCCCGTGCATTTCCATGCCCCGTTCCACCCCTTCCAGCACCACCCCATGATCCCGGCGGCCTACGTGGCGAACCTGGTCCTGATTCTCCTGGGCATCCTGGTGGCCCTGCTCATGGGCCCCTCGGCTACTTGACCCAGGTGATCCGCTGGTCCTTGCGGCTCTCGGCCTTCAGCACGCCCTGGGCCACCAGTTCGGACACGTCCGGATAACCCGCCATGATTTCCTGGAGCGGCGTCGGGGTATCCATGGCCTCGTGCACCCCGACCCAGGTGTTCCGGCCCATCGCCTTGGCCGCATAGAGGCACTGATCGGCCACTTCGGCCACCTTCTCCCAGGCCACCTTGGACGGCTCCCGGCGAAAGAAGGGGTAGGAGGCGAAGCCGATGGAGCAGGTCTTGTGGATCTGCACGCCATTGCCCAGGTCGAAGGGGAATTCCTCCACCCGGCTGCGGATGCGTTCGGCCACGACGTGGGCGTCCAGGCGGGACGTATGCTTGGCGACCACGAAGAATTCCTCCCCGCCCCACCGGACCACGGTGTCCGAGTCCCGCATGGTCTGGGAGAGGATGCCGGCGAACTGCTTCAGGACGTTGTCCCCCGCGACGTGGCCGAAATTGTCGTTGACCGTCTTGAAGTGATCGATATCGATCATCATGAAAACCACGTCGATATTGGCGACCAGCCGGTCCTTGCCGCCTTCGGTGGTTCCGACCCTCCTCATGCGGATGACCTGGGCGAGGTCCTCGGCGATGCGGGTGGTGAGGTAGCGGCGGTTGGCGAGGGAGGTCAGCGGGTCCCGGAGGCTCATGTCCGCGAGGGCCTTGTTGGCGGATTCCAGACGGCGGCGGCTCAGCACCAGCACCCCCGCGGTGCCGAACCCCAGAACCCCCAGGGCGATCCAAAGGATGCGCTGCCGGGCCTGATTCCGTCCGTCCCGGTGGAGGGCCTCGATCTGGAGCTGCTGTTTGTCGTTCTCGAAGGCGGCGCTGGAATCGGCGATCTGTTTCAAGTCCTGGGACTTCATGAGGGAATCGGACAAGTTCTTGAATTCCACCATGGTTTCGTAGGCCCTGCGGTAGTCCCCGGCGAAGGCGTATTCCTCGGCGAGGTTTCCGGTGATCTCGGCCGTGTCGTTGACGGCCTCGGTCTCCCGGAAATGGGCCAGGCCCTCCTGGATGGCCTTGAGCCCTTCGGCGCTGTTTCCCAGGCGGTTCAGGGCGATTCCGCGATTGACCTGACAGACGGCGACAGAACCGGCGTCCTGGGCGGCGGTGGCCAATTTCAGGGCCGCGTCGGCATATTTCAGGGTCGAGCGGTAGTCCTTCTTGCCCAGATAGACATCGGCCATATTGACCGAACAGACGAGCTTAATATTGGACGCATGAACCTTATCCGCAAGATCGACGGCAATCTTCATTTCCGCCAGTTGGCGGGTGGAATCTCCGGAGGAGCCCAGGGCGTTGGCCAGGGAGAGATGGAATTCGGCCTGCAGCGCGAGGTCGCCCAGGCTTTCGGCCATGGCGATGGCAGCCCGGTGGGAGGCCACGGCATCCTCGAAGCGCAGCATGATGACGTACAGATAGCCCATCTGGTCCAGGATCCTGGCATGCCCGGCGGTGTCACCCACCTCTTCACTTATCCGCTGGGCCTTCTGGAGCACGCCGATGGCCTCGGGCAACCTCCCCAGGTTCCGTTGCGATGTGGCGAGGCTGCGGTAGGCGCGTTCCAGGAGGCGCCCCATTTCCAGATCCCGCGGGTTGTCCTTCCGGTAGGTTTCCAGGGCAGGAAGGAGGGCCTCCACCGTCTTCTTGGCCTCGGCGAAGCGTTCCGTCACCGAAAACAGGGAGGCGGCTTCCACCTCGAGGAGGAAGTGATCCCGCGGGTTGCCCGTGGCGCGGATCAGGCGCCGGGCGCGGTCGGCCAGGTCCCGGGAGGTCGCGAATTCCTTGAGGACGATGCCATCCTGGACCCGCCGGATGAGGAACCAGGTTTCCGCGGCGGGGTCCGGTTCCTTGGCGATGAGGGCCAGGGCCTCATCCTCCCAGGCCAGGGAGGCCGCGGGGTGGGTACGATTGTCAGCCTCGATCTTCTTCCTGAGTTCGTTCAGTTTGCGATTGGACCAAGGCGCGGTCTGGGCGCCCAGGCTGGTCGCTGGGAGCAGGCAAACCAGGGCCGGGACCCCAAGACACCAGGTGGCTGCGTTTCTGCGGAACCGTGAAGGCATAGATTCAATATACTGGGAACCTTCACTCCCCAAGGTATTCTTTCCAGTCCCCGGTGGGCAATTCAACCCCCTCCCGCTCCAGGCGCGTCAGGCGGTCAGGGGGAAAGACATAGACCCAGGCGCCAAAGCGGTGCCCCGAATCCAGGACCACCGGGATGACCCTCCGCTCGAAAAGGCCCCCCTCCACGTCCTCCACCTGATCCAGATCCTCCAGGGCGCTGGCCAGGGATGCCTCGTCCTCGTAGCCGGCGAACTCCCCCGCGACCCAGCCCGGACCGGGGGGGCCGAGGGGCGGTTCGTCCCCGGGGACCAGGGCCGGGATGCCGTGGGCGGGGAGGTGGAATAGCCGGCCCGGAACATGGGCCCCGGTGAGGCCCTCGGGGTTCGTGCGCAGGAGCCAGGAATGGGCCCGCCCACCCTCGCGAAGGGCGCCGTAGACGAAGACCCCATCCGCCTCCATGGCCCGGACTCACGGCTCCGCGGCCAGGAGCCGGCTCACCTGCTCCAGGAGGTCGCGGCTGCGGTAGGGCTTGGCGAGGAAGGCCCGGGTGGGGGTCGTGCGGGTCAGTTCGGGCCGGGTGTCCGGCGAGAAGCCGCTGCTGATGAGAATCCGGGTCCTGGGGCTGGCCTGGAGGATCCGGTCCATGACCTGGAACCCGTGGAGGCGGGGCATCACCAAATCGAGGATGACCAGATCAAAGCCCCCCGCTGTTTCCAGGAACAGGTCGAGGCCGGCCTGGCCATCCACGGCTTCCGAAACGGTGTACCCGGAATTCTCCAGGATCTCCCGCGCCATCTCCCTGATCAGCGGCTCGTCATCCACCACCAGGATCCTGCCTTTGGCTGGGCTTGCCATGGGAGGTTCCCTTGGGTCCTATTCGGGGATGGGGAAGAGCCCGGTCTGCTCGAAGACCTCCTGGCGGATGCGGGCCGTGGAGGCCTCCTCCGCCCGGAAACGCAGGGCCAGGTCGATCCATCCCGCGATGCGCTCCATCTCGGGCTCCTTCATGCCCCGGGTGGTGATCGCGGGCGATCCGATGCGGATGCCCGAAGGCTTGAGGGGGGGGTTGGGATCGAAGGGGATGCCGTTCTTGTTCACGGTGATGCCGGCCTTGTCGAGGGTCTGTTCGGCCTCGTTGCCCAGGATGCCCTGCTGGAAGACGTCCACCAGCATCAGGTGGTTGTCGGTGCCCCCGGAGACCACCCGCCAGCCCTTGGAGGTGAGCGCCTTGGCGAGGGCCGCGGCGTTGCGCACCACCTGCTCCTGGTAGGCCTTGAATTCGGGCTTGAGGGCCTCGCCCAGGGCCACGGCCTTGGCCGCCACCACGTGCATGAGGGGCCCTCCCTGCACGCCGGGGAAAAGGGCCCGGTCCAGGTCCTTGGCGAAGCGCTCCTTGCAGAGCACGAGGCCGCCGCGGGGGCCGCGCAGGGTCTTGTGGGTGGTGGTGGTGACGAAGTCGGCGAAGGGGACGGGGCTGGGGTGGTGCCCGGTGGCCACGAGACCCGCGATGTGGGCCATGTCGACCATCATGAGGGCGCCCACTTCGTCGGCGATGGCCCGGAAGGCGGGGAAATCGAAGGTGCGGGAGTAGGCGGAGGCGCCCACGACGATGAGCTTGGGCTTGTGCTCCTGGGCCAGGCGGCGGACCTCGTCCATGTCCACCTTCTCGGTCTCCCGGTCCACGTGGTACCCGACGAACTTGTAGAGGATGCCGGAGCTGTTGAGGGGGTGGCCGTGGGTGAGGTGGCCGCCGTGGGCCAGATCCAGGCCCAGCACGGTGTCGCCGGGCTTCAGGATGGAGAAGTACACGGCCATGTTGGCCTGGGCTCCGCTGTGGGGCTGGACATTGGCGTGTTCGGCCCCGAAGAGCTGCTTGGCGCGGGTGCGGGCCAGGTCCTCGACGGTATCGACGTTGACGCAGCCGCCGTAGTACCTGCGGCCGGGATAACCCTCGGCGTACTTGTTGGTGAAATGGCTGCCCATGGCCTGCATGACCGGCCTGGACGCGTAGTTCTCGGAAGCGATGAGCTCCAGATGATGGCGCTGGCGCTGGACTTCCAGCTCCAGGGCCTGGAAGATGGCCGGGTCCGCGACTCGCAGGGCTTCGTACATGGGCATGGTGTCACCTCATAGGTTTCCGACTGAAATCTTCTCACAAGAAGGCCATAAAAGCGCGTTCCCGTCCGATCTGCCAAAATGAAGGGGAAAGGTGGCCCATGCCCATTCTGCCCCCCAGCGATGCCCGTGAACTGGAAAGTTTTGAACATCCCCTCGCGTCGCGGTACGCCTCCAAAGCCATGGTGCGGCTGCTTTCGCCGCTGTACCGCATGCGCGTGTGGCGGCGGCTGTGGATCGCGCTGGCGGAGAGCGAATCCGAGATGGGACTTCCCGTGACGGTGGAGCAGATCGCGGAAATGCGGGCCACGCAGGACGCGGTGGACCTGGAGGCCATCGCGCGTTTCGAGGCCTCGCTGCGCCACGATGTGATGGCGGCCATCCACGCCTGGGGGGAGCAGGCGCCTTCGGCGCGCCCCATCATCCACCTGGGGGCCACCAGCTGCTTCGTCACGGACAACGGGGATCTGCTCATCGCCGTGGAGGCCCTGCGGCTGATCCGCCGTCGCCTCCAGGACGTCATCGCATGCCTGCGGGATTTCGCCGCCGCATGGCAGGACCAGGCCTGCCTGGGCTTCACCCATTTCCAGCCGGCCCAGCCCACGACCGTCGGCAAGCGAGCGACCTTGTGGATCCAGGATCTGCTCCTGGACCTGGAGGATCTGGACCACCTGCTTCGCACCACGCCGGTGCGGGGGCTCAAGGGCGTCACCGGCACCCAGGCCAGTTTCCTGGAGCTGCTGGACGGCGATGGGGCCAGGGTGGAGGCCCTGGAGGCGCGGTTCTGCGAAAAGGTGGGTTCCCCCGCCATCCCGGTTTCCGGCCAGACCGCCACGCGCAAGCTGGAGGACCGCATGGGCCAGGTGCTCTGCGGCATCGCGGCCTCGGCCTCGAAGTTCGGCTGCGATCTGCGCCTTCTCCAGCACCTGAAGGAGGTGGAGGAACCCTTCGAGAAGAACCAGATCGGATCCAGCGCCATGCCCTACAAGCGAAACCCCATGCGAAGCGAGCGCATCGTGAGCCTGGCCCGCTTCGTCACGGGGCTCCTGCCCAGTTCGTACCAGACCACGGCCACCCAGTGGATGGAGCGCACCCTCGATGATTCCGCCCATCGCCGCCTCACCCTGAGCCAGGGGCTCCTGGCCGTGGATGCGATCCTGGTGCTGTACCGCAACGTGGCTTCGGGCCTGGTGGTCTACCCCCGGATGATCGAGGCGCGCCTGGCCTCGGAACTGCCGTTCATGGCGGCGGAACTGCTGCTCATGGAGGGGGTGAAGCGCGGGGGGGACCGCCAGGACCTCCACGAGCGGTTCCGGGTGGCCTCCATGGAAGCCGGCCGCCGCATCAAGGAGGAGGGGCAACCCAACACCCTTCTCCGGTTGCTTGCGGAGGATCCTGCGTGGAACATGAATGAAACGGAACTGGCGGGTATCCTGGATGCCCGCCGTTTCACGGGCCGCGCCGGGGAACAGGTTCGCGCCTTCCTGGCCCGGGATGTGGCCGCCGCCCTGGCGGATCATCTTCCCGCCGATGCCGCCTCCGTACGTGTCTAGAAAGGTCTTGCATGCTTAAGCTTGCCGTTATCGGTGCCGGCACCCTCCTCGGGCGGGAGCTGGTGGATGCCCTGGAAACCCGGGAGTGCTCGGTCCTGCCCCTGTCCCACGGTCCCACCACGGTGGAGGAGGAACTGGGGGATGTGGTGATCTTCGCCCCCAGCCCCGCCCTGCTGGAGGGGATCGAACTGGTGATCCTGGCGGAAACGCCCGCCACCGACGAGATCCTCGCCGGCTTCCAGGGGCGGGTCCTGGATCTCCGGCCCAACGCGGAACCCTCCCTGGACCCCATGCCCGTCACCGGCGGCTGGCCCAAGGGGAAGATCGCCCTGCGCAACCGTCCGGCCGTGGAGCAGGTGCTGGCCACCCTACCCCGCCTGGTGGGCGGCATCGGCGAGGTGGGAGGCACCCACCTCCGGTCCGTGGCCTTCCTGGGGGACCAGGGCCTGGACGGGCTCCTGGAACAGACCATCGCCATTCTGAAGGGCGAAGAGCCGGACACTGCCAAGCTGGGTTACCGGGCGGCGTTCGAGGTGATCCCCCAGATTCCCCGGGGCCGCATCATCGAGGTGCGGGTCCCCGCCTTCCACGGAGACCTCCTGGTGCTGCACCTGCGGGCCGCGGACGGCGCCACCCTCGCGAAGCTGGAAGCGCCCCAGGGGGTGACCTGGGCCGAGCATCCGGCCTCCTCCCGGGAGGTGTCCGTCACCCCCGAGCTGCTGGCGCACCTGAGCCTCGCGGATGAGGGGCGCGCGGGCGTGCTGACCCTGGCCTTCGATCCTATCCTTTGGGGGACGCTCATGCCCGTGCTGCGTCTCCTCGAGCTCTAGAACCATGGCCAAGCATCTGGACGAGCCCCATGACCGGGGGGACTTCTTCAAGTCCCTGGGCACCCTCATGGCCGGCTTCGTGGCCATGCGCGTGGAGGATGCCGTCACGGGGACCGGGCCTTCCCTGCTGAGGCCCCCGGGGGCCCTGGACGAGTTCGATTTCCTGCTGGCCTGCACCCGGTGCGACAAGTGCATCGACGCCTGCCCCCAGGATTCCATCCTGAAGGCCGGGCCCCAGACGGCCCTGGCCACGGGAACCCCTTACATCCTCACCCGGAACATGCCGTGCTTCCTGTGCACCGCCCTGCCCTGCATCACCGCCTGTCCGGAGGGGGCGCTGGTGTGGCCCAAGCGGAAGGTGGGCGAGCAGGTCCTGGACGGTCCCCCGGCGGTGAAGATGGGCACGGCCCGGGTCAAGCGGCGCCTTTGCCTGACCTATGAGCGCGAAGGGGAGACGAGCCAGCCCTGCACCACCTGCGTGGACCGCTGCCCCTACCCCGGGGTGGCCATCCGCATGGCGGAGGCCCGGGAGGGGGAGTTGGCCCATCCGGAGGTCCTGGCGGACTTCTGCACGGGCTGCGGGCTCTGCTCCTTCGGGTGCCCCACCCCGGAACCCGCCATCGTGGTGGACGCCCGGGAATGATGTTCCACGTGGAACGCTAGATACCGTACTCCGCCCAGCGCCGGGCCACCCGTTCCAGGATGGCGTCGGGGAACACCAGATCGCGGGGCCACTCCCGCTGGAAGTTGTCCAGCTTGGCGCTCTTGCGGGTGGCGTCGATGCCGACCTTGCTGCCGAAGGCGAAGCGGTCGCTGCTGTGGTCCAGCACATCCAGGGGACCGTCCGTGAAGAGCAGGTCCCGGCGGGGGTCGACGTTGCTGGTGACCCGGAAGAGGACCTCGTTGGCGTCGTGGGGGTCGATGTCGGCGTCCACCACGACGATGCCCTTGGTGAACATCATCTGGCCGGTGCCCCAGATGGCGTTCATGACCTTCTGGGCGTGGCCGGGGTAGTCCTTGCGGATGGACACGATGGCGAGGTTGTGGAAGCCGCCGGCCGGCGGGAGGTGCATATCGACCACTTCCGGGAGAACCATCTTTAACAAAGGCAAGAAGATGCGTTCCGTGGCAAAGCCCAGCCAGGCGTCCTCCTGGGGGGGACGGCCCACGATGGTGGCGGGGTACACGGGGTTCTTCCGGTGGGTGATGGCCTCCACGTGGAGGACGGGGTAGTCGTCGGCCAGGGAATAGTAGCCCGTGTGGTCCCCGAAGGGGCCCTCCCGGCGGAGCTCGGCGGGGTCCACCCAGCCTTCGATGACGATCTCGGAATCCGCGGGCACCTCCATGTCGTTGGTGACGCAGCGCACCATCTCCACGCCCTCGCCCCGGAGGAACCCGGTGAACATGATCTCCGAGAGGAAGGGAGGCAGGGGCGCGGTGGCGGCGTAGGAGAGGGCGGGATCCCCGCCGAGGCTCACGGCCACGGGCATGCGCTCGCCGGGGGCGTACCCGTGGCGGGCCCGGGCGCCGTCGTGGTGGAGCTGGGTGTGGAAGCCCAGGGTGTGATCGTCGTACACCTGGAGGCGGTACATGCCCATGTTCCGGAGGCCGCTCTTGTGGCGGGTGTGGCTCAGGCCCAGGGTGATGAAGGGACCGCCGTCCTCGGGCCAGGTGGTGAGCACCGGGAGGCGGGAGAGGCGCGCCTCTTCGCCGCGCCACACCACCTCCTGGCACGGGGCCTTGCGCACGGTCTTCGGCATCCAGGCGCCCACCTCGGCCAGGACCGGGAGCTTGGAGAGCTTGTCCAGGAAGCTGGCGCCGGGCTTGGGCATGGCTTCCTGGATGAGTTTCTCGATGCGCCCGGCCACGGCGTCCAGGCCCCTGGGATCCCCGTCCACTCCCAGGGCCATCTCCATGCGCCGCCGGCTGCCGAAGACGTTCATGGCCACGGGCATGGTGGCGCCCTTGACGTTCTCGAAGAGGAGCCCCTTCCCTCCCCCGGGGGCCTTGCTGACGCGGTCGGCGATGGCGCCGGCCTCCAGGTGGGGATCGACTTCCGCGCGGATGCGCGCGAGTTCGCCGCGCGCATCCAGCCGGGTCAGGAAGCTCTGGAAGTCCTGGGACATGATGCACCTCGTCCACGCGTTTCCATGGAAACGCGCAGGGTTAGATGGTTTCCAGCAGCCAGGGGGCCTTGGGCAGGGGGGTGGGCCGGATATCGATCCAGTCCGCGGGAAGGGGGTTGCCCGTCTTCCCGTTGTGGTGCAGGGTGAGGATCTTCATGCCCTTCTCGACCTTGTCGCCCACGTTGGCGTGCACCTCGATGCCGATGCCCAGGTCGAGGATGTCGTCCTTGGAGGAGCGGCCCCCGCCCATCTCCATGGCCTTGATGCCCAGGCTGCGGCTGTCCAGGGCATGGATGTAGCCGCTGGCCTCGGACAGGATGTCCACGCTGTGGGCGCTGCCGGGGAGCAGGCTGAAGTCGTCCAGGGCCTTGGGGTTCCCGCCGTTGGCGGCCACCCAGGTGCGGTACGTCTCCATGGCCCTGCCGGAGGCGATGCTGTCGGCCACGAGGGCCTCGGCCGTGGCCAGGTCCTTGGCGGCGCCGCCCAGGATCAGCATTTCGGCCGCCAGACGGAAGCTCATCCTGGCCAGATCGGAATCGGCGTGCATCCCCTTCAGGATCTCCACGGATTCGATGACCTCCATGGCATTGCCGATGGCGCGGCCCAGGGGCTCCTCCATGCGGGTGATGAGGGCCTTGATCTTCATGCCGTGGGCCTGGCCCACGGCCACCATGCTCTTGGCGAGGGTGCGGGCGTCGTCGAGGGTCTTCATGAAGGCGCCTCCGCCGCACTTCACGTCCAGGACCAGGGCATCGGACCCGCCCGCGAGCTTCTTGGACATGATGCTGGCGGTGATGAGGGGGATGGATTCCACGGTGGCCGTGACGTCGCGCAGGGAATAGAGCTTGCGGTCCGCGGGGGTGATGTCGCCGGTCTGGGCGCTGTTGGCGAAGCCCGTGTCGCGCAGGCTCCGGCGGAACTCATCCTGGGTCAATTCGACCTTGAGGCCAGGGATGGCGGCGTACTTGTCCACGGTGCCGCCGGTGTGCCCCAGGCCGCGGCCGCTGAACATGGCGCAGGGTATGCCGCAGGAGGCGACGATGGGGCCGAGGATCAGGGTGGTCTTGTCGCCCACGCCGCCCGTGGAGTGCTTGTCCACCTTCACCCCGGGGATCGAGGAGAGGTTCACCTTGTCGCCCGAATCCCGCATGCCCAGGGTCAGGGCCAGGGTCTCCTCCACGTCCATCCCGTGCCAGCAGATGGCCATCAGGAGGGCCGCGCTCTGCTCGTCGGGAACGGTGCCGCGGGCGGCGCCTTCGACCCAGAAGGCGATCTGCTCGGGACTGAGCTTTCCGCCGGTCTTCTTCGTGTAGATGAGATCGTACATTCTCATGGCTGCTGCCTCCGCGCGGGCACGGGAATCCGGTCCGCCGGATCCCGGCCCTCGATTCGAATAGGCCTAGACCCCCTGGAGCATGCGCTCCACGGCGGGGTCGGCCTGGGTCTTGAAACGGGCCTTGTAGTCCGCGAAATCCTTCAGGGCCTGGGTGCGGTCGCCCTTGAGGCGATCGGCGTCCAGGAGGGTGGTCCAGAACACGGGGGCCCAGGCCTGGTCCGGGTCGGCGTTCTTCCGGAGGGAACCCAGGGTGGCCAGGGCCTCGGCGCCCTGCCCCATGGCGACCTGCTTCTGGGCCAGCCGCAGCTTGCCCCAGGCGTCCCCGGTGGCGGCGGGAATGGCGCCCTTGCCGTCCAGCTGGAGCTTCCAGGAGGCCAGGATGCCTTCGGTGGTGGTCTTCTCGGAGCCCGGCGCGTTGCGGGCCAGGGCCTCCAGCTGCGGCAGCTTCTCCCGCATGCGCTTCTCCACCTCGGCGGCGGGAAGGGGTTCCGTGCTGTCGCCGGCGACCTCCAGCTGCAGATTGGCGAGATCGCTCTCGTGCTTCTCGATGCCCGCGGCGCGCCAGTACCGGAACCCGAACACGACGACCCCGAGTCCGAGGACGACGCCGGCCGTGATGAGCATCGGCTTGAGGAGACCGGCCTGGATGTCTTCGCCCGAGGCGACCTTCTTCTGGAAGGCCTGAAGGCTCTGGGCAGGCTTCTGGACCTGGATGACCTTGTTTTTGCTGGTGGCAGCCATGGAAGACACTCCGAACATTCAAGCATGCCCGACCAGCGCAGGTTTCGCACTTGAAAACTGGGGGACCTCTGATACGATGGAACGCTAGGCCCGGATAGCTCAGTTGGTAGAGCAATGGACTGAAAATCCATGTGTCGGCGGTTCAAATCCGTCTCCGGGCACCAGAATCGCAAGGCTCCGAAATCTTCGGAGCCTTCGTTTTTTTGAGATTCGCACCCCCGGGCGGATCTGGGAGACTGGGGGGCGAACCCATCAACCGAGGCCCCGATGAAACTGGCTGGCTTAGTGCTATCGACTCTCCTTGTCCTGCCGCTGGCGGGGGCCAAATGGGCGCCGATCCCCAAAGAGGTCTGGGCCATGAAGGGGGATCCGGGCCTGGTGGCGGGGGGTGCGGTCATCCTGGAGCGCAAGCTCGATTTCCAGCCCAACTATTTCGAGCAGACGCTGCGGGTGCGGATCCTCAGCCAGGCGGGGATGGCGGCGGTGGAAATCACCGATCTGCCGCCCAATCTGTTGTCGCTGGAGGGACAGGTGACCCAGCCGGATGGCAAGGTGCAGGTCATCGGGCGCAGGGAGGATTTCCTGGTGCGGAAGGTCGTCTCCACCGCGGACGGATCGGTGCAGGAAGGGGTGCTGATCCCGCCCGGGGTGACGGCGGACTGCGTGGTGGAAGTCCGGTGGCGGGAGGCCACGGAACGCGGAAGGGCGGAAGCCAGCCGCATGTCCTTCGAGGACAAGGGGCACCTGCCGGAGCGATGCGGGGATTTCTATTTCTGGAGCCTCGGCTCGGCCTACCCCACCCAGGTGGCCCTGGTGCAGCGCTCGAGGGAAATGGCCTGGCCCTTCCTGTTCTTCTCCACCAACGGCTACGCCATGGCGGAGGGGTCGGGATCCATGGGGTCGACCTACCTGTTCCGGAACCTGCCTGCCTTGCCTTCGGCTCCCTTTTCCCTGGACGTGCAACGGCCGGTGCCCAAGGTTCTGTTCTACCGGCCCATCGATGGCCTGTCCTACCTGGCTAAGGGTCCGGCCATGGACTACTGGCAAAAGGTCGTGGATCTCGCCTACAAGAACTGGTTCCTGGTGAAGGTGGCCAAGGGTGAAGCCTACCGGACCTTCTCGGCCGAACTGCGCAAGGATCTGGCGGGCGGGCCCCGGGAGCGGGCCCGGACCCTCGCGGAGCGCCTGGCGAAGCGCACCGTGAACCTGGACCAGCTGCTCTACGACGAGAAGCCCGACCTCCTGGCCCGGCACGCGGTGGACGAGGACGGGGTCTCGAACCTCAACTACGCCGCCAAGACCGGGTTCGTGGACAACAACGGCGTGGAAAAGCTCCTGTTCCACCTCCTCCTGGACGAGGGGCTCAAGCCCAAGGTGGCGCTGGTCGCGGACCGGCGGCAGTGGGTGGTGAATCCCGAAGTGCGCACCCCCTTCCAGTTCACCCACCAGTTGTTGGGGGTGGAGGAACCGGGGCAGCCGATCCTCTGGCTGGATCCCCTGGGGCGGATGGTGCCGGCCGGGGAGGTGCCCTATTACTACCAGGGCACCAAGGCCCTGACCTTCGACGGCGTGAACTGGAAGGCCGGGTTCCAGGAGATCCGGTTCTCCCCCGCTGCGGACAACGGACGTGAGTTCGCGTTCCAGGTCGATCTCACGGAGGAGGTGGGCAAGGTCCGCGTGGAGGCCTCCTTCAAGGGTGCTCCGGCCTTCCAGGCCCGCCGGTCCCTGGGCAAGCAGTCGCCCACCCAGCGGGAAGCCTGGTTCAAGGGCACGCTGGAAAAGGGCGGACTTACGGTCACCCGGACGGAAGTCGCCCATGCCCTGGATCTGTCCAAACCCCTGGTTTGCACCGCCGAAGCCACCCTGCCCGTGGAGCCGGGGCGGATCCTCAAGGTCAACCCCTTTCCGGGCATGGACGCGGCCCTGTTCCTTCCCGCTTCGCTGGCGCAGGAGCGGCTGGATCCCATCATCCTGCCCTTCATGGGCATCCAGGAGGCCCGGAGCACCGTGAAGGTGCCCCGGGGGTACGTGCTTCCGGCCCCCGTGGTGCGGGTCAAATCGACGCAGTGGGGCACGGTGCTTCTGGAAGTGCGGCAGGACCCGGCAAGTGGCGACCTGACGGCGCGCATGAAGGCGAGCACCCTTTCGGCCTACAACCTTCCGGCGGCCTATGGGTCGCTCAAGGACTACCTGCAGGCGGTGCGTGCGGTGGTCTTCCCGGAAGTCACGCTGGAGAAATCGGCGGAACCCGTCAAATGAAGGCGCGATGGGCAGCGGGAATCCTGGCCGGGCTCTGCCTGGTCCACCCGGCGCGGGCCGCGGTCCCGGATCTGGGGAAGCTGCCGGCCTGGGCCCAGGGGCCGGCGCGGGAGGCCGCCCTGGAGGCGCCGCCGGCGGGGGCCGAGGCGTGGGTGCTTCTGTCCCGCCGGGAGCTTGCCTACGAGGGGGACGGGTCCCTGCGCATCCGGCATCTGCGCCTCGTGAAGCTTCTCCGGGGACGGGGGCTGGAGGAGGCGGGTTTCGTGCGCCGGGGACTCCTGGACGGCCTGGTCCGGATCCGGAAGCTGAAGGGCTGGAACCTCAGGCCGGACGGGGAACTGGTGAAACTGGAAGGCGGGGACAAGGCCACCTTCGGGAACACCACGGAGGCCACCTTCGACCGCACCACCGCCCAGGTGGCCCAGTTGCGGCGGGCCGTGGAGGGCAGCCTGGTGGCCTTTGAGGTGGAGGAGGCCCTCACCTCCATGAAGGATCCGTGGATCTGCGCGGTGATGGAGACGCATCCCGTGCGGCGGTGGGAGCTGGACGTTTCCCCCCCGGAAAAGGGAACGACCTTCCAGGTGCGAAGACTCCGCTTCCAGCCCTGGCTTGGCGCCGCGGAGGGGGACCCCGGGGTGCGGGTGGGCCCCGTGCCGCCCATGCCCCTGGCGGAGCCTGCCTGTCCCTTCCCGTACCTGAACCTGCCGGCGGTGGAAGTGCGCTTCCTGGACCCCCGGTGGAGCGGAACCGGGATCCTCGCCAGCTGGGAGAACCTCGGGGGGTGGTACCACGGCCTCTTCGCGCCCAAGGTGCTGGAGGTTCCCGGGGAAGGCCAGGGCCTGCCCGGGCTCCAGGCCCTCTGGAGGCGCCTCGGCCGGGACCTGGTGTACAAGCAGGTGTACCTGTCGCCGGAAAGGTCCAATGTTCCGGAGACTTCGGTGGAGGTGGCACGGAAGGGATACGGGGACTGCAAGGACCTGGCCTGCCTGTTCCTGGCCAAGGCCCGGGCGGCGGGCTTCCAGGGCTTCCCCGTGCTGGCGCGCATGCAGGTGGGGCCCGTGGGCGACGCGGAAATCGCGGGACCCCCCAGGGACACGTTCGACCATGTGGTGGCGGCCTTGCGCCTGGAGGCCTCCCTGGGGCTACCGGCGGAGGTGGAAACCCCCAAGGGGCGGTTCCTGCTGGTGGATCCCACGGATCCCTTCACGCCCCTGGGACGCCTGGGGGCGGCGCACCGGGACGGGAGACTGCTCATTTGCCTGCCAGGAGGGGGGCAGTGGGTCGCGGTTCCGCCGGGGGCCGTGCTGTCCGGGGTCGTGGATATCGAGCTGAAGGGCGCCGTGAACGGCTCGGGCGCCTTGGAGGGCGAGGCCACCCTCCGGGAGACCGGAGGGCTTTGGGGACTGCGGAGCCGGGCCCAGGCCCTGACCCGGGCGGAATTCCGGGCCTACGTGGAAGCGGAGGTGCTGGACCAGGCCCTCAACGGAAAGGTCGAGGTCCTGCGGGTGGGGGACCCCCTGGATCTGGAACGGCCCTTCACCGTCACCCTGAAGCTTGCGGACCCCGGGGCGCTGGGGCGGCAGGGCTCCGCCTGGGTGCTGCGTTCGCCCCTGGGCCTTCCGGGGTTGCCGCCGGCCTTCGCGCCGGCGGGGCGGAAGCGCCAGCTCCCGCTGGTGTCCCGGCGGGCGGGAACGGTCCGGCTGGACGCGACCCTGGAACTGCCGGCCCCGGCTCGCCCCCTCCTGGCGGAGGGGAACGGGGAAACCGTGTTCCGCGCCCTTTCCTGGAAGGCGTCCCTGGAACCGGAAACCCGCGTCCTGCGGCTCAAGGTGGAGGAACGGCGCAAGGACGCCGCCTTCGACCTGAAGGCCCTGGGGGAGGCCGAGGCGGCCTGGCGGAAAGACCGTGCGCTGGTGCGCTCCCTCCTGGAGGACGGCATGGCCTTCCGGCCCTGAATGGTAGGATGAACCCATCCTGGCCTGGGGGATCCGATGACGTTCGCGATGCTGGTGAATGATCCCTTCGCGGGAACCCTGGCGCTTCTGGCGCTCGTCTGGGTGGCGGCCAAGCTGGGCGGCGAGGTGGCGGTGCGCCTGGGGCTGCCTTCGGTGGCGGGGGAACTGTCGGCGGGGTTGCTGCTGGCGGGGCTCCACCAGGGGATGCCGGGCTTCCCGGACGTGGCGGGGTCGCCAGGGGCGGAGGTGCTGGCGAACCTGGGGGTGATCCTGCTCATGTTCGCGGTGGGACTGGAGTCCACGGTGCCGCAGATGCTCCAGGTGGGGGTGGCCTCGCTGCGGGTGGCCTCCCTGGGGGTGGTGCTGCCCATGGCGGCGGGGCTGCTGGGGGCGAAGGTCCTGCTGCCGGCGGGATCGCCCCTGGTGGTGGATGTGTTCATCGGCGCCTGCCTGTGCGCCACCAGCATCGGCATCAGCGCGCAGGTGCTGCGGGAGCGGGGGGCGGCCCAGTCGGCGGAGGGCCGGGTCATCGTGGGGGCGGCGGTCATCGATGATGTGCTGGGCCTCATGGTCCTGGTGGCGGTGAGCGGGCTGGTGGCGGCGGCGGACGGGGGGGGGGCCCTGCCCTGGGGGCGCCTGGGGCGGACGCTGGGGCTGGCCACGGGCTTCCTGGGGGTGGCGCTCACCCTGGGGCGCCTGGCGACGCCCCACCTGTTCCGGCTGGCCAGCCGGCTTCGGGGCGAACAGGTGCTGCTGCCCCTGGGGCTCGCCTTCGCCTTCTTCCTGGCCTGGCTCAGCGGGGTGGCGGGGCTGGCGCCCATCGTGGGGGCCTACGCGGCGGGGCTGATCCTGGAGCCCGCCCACGTGGAGCTTCTGGAGGAGCGGGAGGCCCACACCCTCATGGCCCTGCTCCAGCCCCTGGTCATGGTCATGGCGCCCATCTTCTTCGTGCTCATGGGGGCGAGGGTGGACGTGCGGGCCCTGGTGGCGCCGTCCACGCTCCTGTTGGCGGGGGTGCTGGGGGCCCTGGGCGTCGCGGGGAAATTCGCTGCGGGGTTCGGGGGAGGCCGCGGGCTGCGGGCGTCGGTGGTGGGCTGGGGGATGGTTCCCCGGGGGGAGGTGGGGCTGATCTTCGTGGCGGTGGGGGCCCAGAGCCGGTTCCAGGGCGGACCCCTGCTCTCCCCGGAGGTGCAGGCGGGGATCGTGGGGGCCATCCTCCTGACCACGGTGGCGGGTCCCCTGGGACTGGGGCGGGTGCTCAGGCGAGTAGTTCCCGGAGGCAGTCCGGACACACCGTGAAGGCGGCGTTCGGGGGGATGAGCATCGCCTCCCAGGCGCCCCGGTCCGTGGCGACGCGGCGGCACCAGGCGCACTGGGACGCCTGGCGGGCCTTGGTCTGGGCCCCCAGGGCCGCCCGGAGTTCGGCCACCAGGGCGCATTGCTGTTCATAAAGGGCCTTGGCGCGCAGGTGGTTGCGCACCCTGGCTTCCACCAGGGCGGGGGGGGTGGGCTTGGCCAGGTAGTCCACGGCGCCCAGCCGGAGGCCGGCGTATTCCTCCCCTTCGCCCATCTGGACGGTGAGGAAGATGACGGGGATGGGGGCGAGGCGGGGGTCGGCCTTGAGGCTGCGGCACACCTCCAGGCCGTCCAGGCCGGGCATGACCACGTCCAGGATCACCAGGTCGGGCAGGCAGCGCCGGGCCAGTTCAAGGCCCTCCACCCCGCTGGTGGCGAAGAGCACCTCGCACAGGGGGGCGAGCACCTCGCCGAGGACCACCACCTCGCTGGGCACATCGTCGACGATCAGGACCGTGGGCCGCCGGGGCATGGGTTCCTCCTGGGTTCGGAGAGGGTGTCGAGGAGGGCCAGGGCCCGGGGGAAATCCAGGCCTTCCACGGCCTCCTCCAGTTCGCCCAGTTCCCGGTCCAGGCCCCCGATGCGGAAGGCCTCCCGGAGGCGGGGGAGGTGCCCGAGGGCATCGAGGCTGTTGCGTTCCAGAAGGTCCCGGATGAGGGGGAGCTCCTCCGGGGTGGGGGGCGGAGAGCCGGGTTCCGCGGGCCGGGCGCTGAGGTCGGAGGCGGCCAGTTCGGTTTCCAGGCGCTCCAGGGCCTGTTCCAGGATGGCGAGGTTGGTGCCGGAGGGGCTGCGCTGGAGCCGGCGGGAGGCCTGGCTCACCGAGTCCGCCCCGATGTTTCCCGCGGCGCCGGCGAGGGTGTGGGCGAGGGCCGCCATGGCCGCCACGTCGCCCCGTTCCATGGCTTCGTGCATGGAGCGCCGGAAGGAGGCCGCTTCCCGGCGGAATTGGCTCAGGACCCGGTTGAGGAGGTCACGGTTGCCCTGGAGGCGCTCCAGCAGGAAGCGCCACTGGATGGAGGGGGGAGGCGCCGAGGGGGGCTGGGGCGGGGCCTGGGGCCGGAAGACCGACGGGAGGTGGCGTTCCAGGGTCCGGTAGAGCAGGTCCGGGTCCACGGGCTTGGCCAGGAAACCGTCCATGCCGGCCAGCATGCACTGGTGGCGCTCGTCCTGGAGGAGATTGGCGGTGAGGGCGAGGATGGGAATGTGGGGGCCGTGCAGGGCCCGGATGCGCCGGGTGGCTTCCAGGCCGCCCATGCCGGGGAGCTCCAGGTCCATGAGGATGCACGCGGGGGGTTCGCCGGGGGCCAGGACCGCCCTAAGGGCTTCCAGGCCGCCGGTCGCCTCGGCCACCCGGAGGCCGACCCTCTCCAGCAACTCCCGGGTGACCATGCGATTGACTTCGTTGTCCTCCACCAGGAGCACGCGGGGGTGCTCGCGGAAGGGGGCGGGGCTTGGCTCCTGGGGATCGGGGGTGGCGGCCTGGAGCAGGTCCAGGATCCGGGCGCTGTCCGTGGGCACCAGGAGGAAATCGTGGATCCAGCCCAGGTCCACGGCCTTCTGGGCCCGGCGCACGGAGGCGGGCCGCACCCGGTACACCAGGCACCGGGTGGGAAGGCCGAACCGGCGCTGGATGCGGGGGGCCCCGTGGGGCAGCAGGAGCAGGTCCGGCGGGGCCGCCAGGGCCAGGTGCGTTTCGGCCTCCGCCAGGGTCCGCAGCACCGCCACGTCGCGCACGAAGGGGCGCAGGCTCGCCGCGAAGGATTGGCCGATGGCCGAATCGCCCTCCACCACCACGGCGGAGGAAAGGAGCACGTCGGGGCCTTCGGCGGCGGGGGCCGGGAGGGTGAAGCGGAAGGTGGAGCCCTCCCCGGGATGGCTGTCCACCTGCAGTTCGCCGCCCATGAGGCCCACGAGCCGGCGGGCCAGGGAAAGGCCGAGGCCCGAGCCGTCCCCCTGGGGGAGGGGCCGGGAGAAGGGCTTGAACAGGGCCGAGCGCTGGTGGGCGTCCAGGCCGGGGCCGGTGTCCCGCACCCGGAACTCGGTGCCCGCGGAGCCGGGATCGACGAAGAGGCGCACCTCCCCCTTGGGGGTGAACTTGATGGCATTGTCCACGAGGTTCACGAGGACCTGCTTGAGGCGGTCCGCGTCGCCCAGCAGGTGGCGGGGCACGCCGGCGCCCCACTGGATGCGGAAGAAGATGCCCTTCTCGTCGGCGCGTCGGCGCACCCGGTGGACCAGTTCCTGGCACAGGGCGCCCAGGTCCAGGGGCTCCCGCACCACCGTGAGGGCGCCGGCCTCCAGCTTGGAGAGGTCCAGGTTGTCCTCCACCAGCTGCAGGAGGGTGTGGGCGGCGCCCAGGATCTGGTCCAGGTAGCCGCGCTGCTGGGTGGACAGGGGCGGGGTGCGGGCGGCGAGGTGGCAGAGGCTCAGGATCACGTTGAGCGGGTTGCGGATCTCGTGGCTGAGTTCCGCCAGGAACAGGGGGGGGGCGCCCTGGGTCCGTCCACCTTCCGCGCGCTCGGCCATGGTCCCATCTCCCGTTAGAATCTGGGTGCCGCTCCGGTGGAAAGGTTCCGGGGGGCGCGGAGAACCCATGGATGCGGATGTGGAGCGGTACCGGGACCAGCACAAGCTCAGGCTGTCCTGGATGCCGTGGTTGTACTTCGCGCTGAAGGACCGGCACCGGGCCTGGGCCCTGGCCTGGCAGGAGGAGGTGCAGGGCCGGTTGCGGGACCAGGAGACGGTGGAGATCGGGCCGGGCTGCTTCGTGGCGCCGGAGGCGCGGATCTTCGGGGAGCCGGGGCGGGCGGTGGTGCTGGGGGCGGGCTGCTCCGTGGCGGCGGAGGTCTTCCTGCACGGGCCCATCACCCTGGGGCCGGACGTCTCCATCAACGCCCGGGCCTCCCTGGACGGGGGGGCCCGGGGGATCACCCTGGGGGAGGGGACCCGCATCGCCAGCGGGGCGGCGCTCTACGCCTTCGACCACGGCCTGGACCCCGCCCGGCCCGTGAAGGACCAGCCGGTGCGGTCCCGGGGCATCACGGTGGGCCGGGATGTGTGGATCGGCGCCAATGCGGGGGTCACGGACGGGGTCGTCATCGGGGACCACGCGGTGGTGGCCATGGGGGCGGTGGTGACGCGGGACGTGCCGCCCTGGGCCATGGTGGGCGGGGTGCCGGCCCGGGTCATTGGGGATCGGAGAAATAATCGGTAATATTTCCAAGCGGCCCTATTTATACTGCCTCAGCCACCCAGGTGACCGAGGGGAGTGATGACCGAACGGAAGGACGCCAAGCCGGGATCGCAGGTGGGGGGGGGCCTCCGGGATGTGATGGAGAGCCTCCCGAACCCGGTCTTCTACAAGGATCTGGCGGGCGTCTACGTGGGGTGCAACCGGGCCATGGAGCTCTTCGTGGGAAAGGGCCGGGAGGAGATCCTGGGACGGACGGTGCGGGATCTGGTGCCGCCGGAGGAGGCCCGGGTCCTGGAGGCGCGGGACGAGGAGCTGCTGCGCACCGGGGGGCGGCAGGTGTTCACGGCGGATGTGCGCCGGCAGGACGGGGAGGTCCGGCACATCCTCTTCAGCAAGGCCCTGTGGATCGGGGCGGAGGGGGAGGTGGCGGGGTCGGTGTGCCAGTGCCAGGACATCACCGACTACCAGCGCCTGGAAACGGCGCACCGGGAGAGCGAGGCCCGCCTGCGGGCCCTGCTGGACGGGCTCCAGGAACGGGAAGCGCAGTTCCGGGCGCTGTTCCTGGCCGACAACGGCATCAAGCTGCTGCTGGCGCCCGAGGGGGGGTGGATCCTGGACGCCAACCCGGCCGCCGAGGCCTTCCTGGGCTACGACCTGGCCACCCTGCGCACCATGAACATCGCCCAGCTCAACGGCATGGCCGAACCCCAGCTCACCGAGGCCATGACCCGCATCGTCCTGGTGGGGGGGGAGAAGGTCCAGCGCACCTACCGGCTGGCTTCCGGGGAGACCCGGGAGGTGGAGGTGTACGCCGCGCCGGTGGAGGTGAAGGGCAAGACCTACCTCTGGGCGACCCTGCACGATATCACCGAGGGGGTGGCGGCGGAGGCGGGCCTGCGCACCACGGAGGGGCGCCTGGCGTCCCTGGCGGAATCCGTGGAGGCCATCGTCTTCCGCTTCGGCCTGGACGGGGCCTGCATGTACGTCAACAGCCACTACGGGCGCATCACGGGCCTGCCCGAGGCCCTGGTGCTCAACGGCAAGTGGGCCAAGGTCATCCACCCGGAGGACCGGGCGCGGATCCTGGAGGGCTGGAAGGCGGCGCGCAAGCTCCAGCAGGTGCACGAAACCGAATTCCGGCTGCTGAACGCCCCCGGGCAGGAGCTCTGGGTGCTGGGCAGGACGTCCCCGGAGCGGGACGCCGGGGGGAAGGTGGTGAGCTTCCTCACCACCTGCACCGACATCAGCCGGTTCCGCCGGGCCGAGGAGGCCCTGAGGCAGGCCTCCAAGCAGGAGAGCCTCGGGCTGTTGGCGGGAAGCATCGCCAATGATTTCAATAATATTCTTCAGGGGGTCTGGACCAGCCTGGATCTGCTGGAATCCTCCGCCGGGGACCCGGCCAGGACGGCCCAGGCCCTGGAATGGGCCCGGGGCTCCCTGGTGAAGGCCAAGCGCATCACCCAGTTCATCCAGCAGTACAGCGGCCAGGGCACCAGCGTGCCGGTGCCGGTGGATCTGGGGGCGCGGGTCCTGGAAATCTCGGCGGACCTGGCCACGGCGGGGATCCGGGTGGAGGCCGCCGCCGCCCCGGGGCTGCCCCGGGTGGTGCTGGACCCCGAGCAGCTGGCCCACGGCGTGAAGGCCATGGTGGTCAACGCGGTGGAGGCCATGGGGGACCACCCGGGCACCATCCGGGTCCTGGCGAGGCGGCCGGGGAGCTTCAACGCCGCCCAGGGGGTCTGGATCCTCCACCCGCAGCCGGGGGAGGCGGTGGAGCTGGTGGTGGAGAACGATGGGCCGGCCATTCCCCGGGAAGAGCTGCACCGCATCTTCGATCCCTACTTCACCACCAAGGAGGCGGGCCGGGGCCTGGGGCTCTCCTCGGTGCTGGGCATCGCCCGGGCCCACCGGGCCGGGCTCTGGGTGGAAAGCACGCCCGGATCCGGGGTGCGCATCCGGATCCTGTGGACGGTGGGGGGCCGGGTGGCGGTGGACCTGGCGCCCATCCAGGGGGGGCCGGGGGCCATCCTGGTGGTGGACGACGATCCGGAGGTGCTGCGGGTGGTTTCCCGGCTCCTGGAGGAGATGACGGGGCGCACCGTGCTGGTGGCCTCGGGCGGGGAGGAGGCGGTGGAGGTCTTCCGGGGCGCCGGGGCGGGGGTGAGCGTGGTCCTCATGGACGCCAACATGCCCGGCATGGACGGGACGACGGCCTTCCGGATGATCCGGGAGCTGCGTCCGGACATGCCGGGGCTGCTGTTTTCGGGCTGCGACACGGAGCAGGGCGAGGAACTGGCCCGCACCTACGGCTTCTCGGGGTTCATCAAGAAGCCCTTCGACGCGGAGGACCTGCGGCGGAGCTTCGAGGCGCTGCTACCTGCGGGCGCGAGAGGCGGAGGGACGGCCTCCGCCTGAGCCGGGGCGCCGGGCGCCGCCGGGGCGGGGTCCGCCCTGGCGCTGGCCGCCGCGGCCCTGGACGATGGGCTCGGCCTTGATGGTGGGGTCGGGCACGAAACCGGGCACCACCTCGGAGGGGAGGTCCCGCTTCAGGAGCTTCTCGATGTCCTTGAGGAGCCGGGCCTCGTCCACGCACACGAGGCTGAGCGCCTTGCCTTCGGTGCCGGCGCGGCCGGTGCGGCCGATGCGGTGCACGTAGTCCTCGGGCACGTGGGGGAGCTCGTAGTTGACCACGTGGGGCAGCTGGTCGATGTCCAGGCCCCGGGCGGCGATGTCGGTGGCCACCAGGACGGTGATGCGCCCGGCCTTGAAGTCCTCCAGGGCCTTGATGCGCTGGGGCTGGCTCTTGTTGCCGTGGATGGCCATGGAGGCGATGCCGTCGGTCTCCAGCTGCTCGGAAAGGCGGTTGGCGCCGTGCTTGGTGCGGCAGAAGACCAGCACCTGCTGGAGGCGCTGGCTGCGGATGAGGTGGGACAGGAGGGCGCGCTTGCGGTCCCGGTCCACGGGGTGGACGATCTGCTCCACCAGGTCGGTGGGGGCGTTGCGCCGGGCCACGTCGATGAAGACGGGGTTCTTCAGGAAGGCGCCGGCCAGGTCCCGGATCTCGTCGCTGAAGGTGGCGGAGAAGAGCAGGTTCTGGCGCTTGGTGGGCAGCAGGGCGAGGATCTTGCGGATATCGCGGATGAAGCCCATGTCCAGCATGCGGTCCGCTTCGTCCAGCACCAGGAAGTCCAGGTGGGAGAAGTTCAGGTTGTTCTGGCCGTAGTGGTCCAGGAGGCGCCCGGGGGTGGCCACCAGGATCTCCACGCCCGAGCGCAGGGCCTTCACCTGGGGGTTGATGTTCACGCCGCCGTAGACGCTGGTGGAGCGCAGGGGGAGGTGGCGGCCGTAGGTGCGCACGCTCTCCTCGATCTGCATGCACAGTTCCCGGGTGGGGGTGAGGATGAGGCAGCGGATGGGGTGGCGGGCCGGGGAGGCGCTGGAATTGGCGCTGGGGGCCAGCAGCTGCAGGATGGGCAGCACGAAGCCGGCGGTCTTTCCGGTGCCGGTCTGGGCGCCGGCCAGCAGGTCGCGGCCCTCGAGGATGGCGGGGATGGCCTGTTCCTGGACGGGGGTGGGGTGTTCGTAGCCTTCGTCGCGCACAGCGCGCAGCAGCTCCGGCATGAGGCCGAGATTCTCGAATGACATTGATGCTCCTGGTTGGGCCCTCCCGCGTTTTCGTGTGCGCGGGCCCCGGTCAGGGCAGGAATGGGATTTCGCAGCAGGAACCCGGCTCCGGCCGGGTGAAGGACGCAGACCGGAGCGCCTTCCAGAACGAATCGACAGAATAGCGAGAATTGGTCGCAAAATCCACGAAATTCGATAAGCAGCGCGGAATCAGGGGCATTTCCCCCTGCGATGGTTGTCACAAGCGGCTTGGCCCCGGGTGCGCCCCAGGGCATCTTGGAATGAACGATTTTTCGCGAGGCACACGATGGCTCACCAGGTGGTGGAATGCGTTCCCAATTTCTCCGAAGGGCGCGACCCGGCGAAGATCCGCCAGATCACGGACGCCATCGCGGCCGTGGCCGGGGTGAGCCTCCTGGACGTGGATCCCGGGGCCGACACCAACCGCACGGTGGTCACCTTCGTGGGGAGCCCCTCGGCGGTGGTGGAGGCCGCCTTCCAGGCGGTGAAGACCGCCGCCAGGGTGCTGGACATGGCCTCCCATTCCGGGGCCCACCCCCGCATGGGTGCCACGGATGTGTGCCCCTTCGTCCCCGTGGAGGGGGTGACCCTGGAGGACTGCGCCGCCCTGGCCCGGGCCCTGGGCGAGCGGGTGGGGCGGGAGCTGGAGCTGCCGGTGTACCTGTACGAGCACGCCGCGAGCCGTCCCGAGCGCCGGAACCTGGCGGTGGTGCGCAAGGGCGAGTACGAGGGCCTGGAGGAGAAGCTCAAGGATCCCCAGTGGGCCCCCGATTTCGGGCCGGCGCGCTTCGACGCCCGGGCCGGGGCCCTCATCACGGGCGCCCGGGAATTCCTGGTGGCCTACAACGTCACCCTCAACAGCCGCGACAAGAACCACGCCACGGACATCGCCTTCGAGCTGCGCGAGAAGGGCCGCGTGGCCCGCCGGGGCCAGAAGGACGCCTTCTACAGTTCCGGGGAGATCCTCTTCTACCGGGAGGGGTGTTTCCCCTGCGGCAACTGCGATCACGATTTCTCCACCTTCGAGGCGGTGGAGGCCCACTGCCGGGCCGACCACGGCTACGAGCTGCGCCACCTCCTCAAGCTCAACGACATCGACGCGTCCAAGGGGGTCGTGGGGAGGAAGGTGCACCGGGCGGGGCGCTTCACCCACTGCAAGGCCATCGGGTGGTACGTGGACCAGTACAAGCGCGCCCAGCTCTCCATCAATCTCACGGACTACAAGGTGACCAGCCCCGTGGACGTGCTGGAGGCCACCCGGCGCATGGCGGTGGAGCGGGGCCTGGTGGTCACGGGCAGCGAGATCGTGGGGCTGGTGCCCTTCCAGGCGCTGTACAAGGCCGGGCAGCACTACCTGGGGCTCCAGGGGAAGAGCCCCTTCATCCCCGTGGGCGACGTGCTGGAGAACGCGGTGTTCTCCATGGGGCTGGCCGACGTGTCGCCCTTCGACATCGAGAAGAAGGTCATCGGGCTCCCCCGGACGTACCCCAAGGGGCTCATGGCCATGACGGGCACGGCCTTCGTGGACGAGGTCTCCCGGGACACGCCGGCCCCCGGCGGCGGGTCCATCGCGGCCCTGGCGGGGGCCCTGGGCGCGGCCCTGGCTTCCATGGTGGCCAACCTCACCCAGGGGGGCGCGCCGGAACTGCGCCAGGCCGCGGAGAAGGCCCAGAAGGCCAAGGACGCCCTGGTGCTGGCGGTGGACGAGGACACCGACGCCTTCACGGCCTACATGGAGGCCCGCCGCCTTCCGGCGGGCACCCCCGCGGAGAAGGCCCTGCGGGAGCAGGCCATGCAGGACGGGCTTAAGCTGGCGGTGGAAGTGCCCCTGGGCACGGCCCGCACCTGTCTTGCCGCGATGGAGGCCGCCGAGGTGGCCATGCACCACGGGAACCCGGCTTCCATCACCGACACCATGGTGGGCTTCACCATCGCCTTCGCCGGGGTCCGGGGCGGCATCTGGAATGTGCTGATCAACCTGAAGGACATCAAGGACGGCGCCTACAACGGAGCCATGAAGGCCACCTGCGCGGCCCTGCTGGCCGAGGCCCAGGGGCTGCTGGACCGGGCCACGGCCCACGGGGACGCCAAGCTGGAGGCGATGCTCGAAAAGGCCGGGGCCTAGGAGCCGACCGCGAGACCTGGGCAGCTGATCCATTCCTGGTCGCGACGGGTGAGCAGGGATGGATCTGGGCTTGCGGATCCACGAAGCGCCGCCCCACCGCATCGCTGGCCCTGCGGGAACAGGGATGAAGCCGGATGAACAGGATGCAGGGGATGAAAGAAGGCAGCATCGGCGCCCGCCGGCACCGGTATGCCTCACGCGAAGCGACCTCATCCAGCCCTGGGAGCCGCGCACCGTCCAGGGCCCTCCAGGGGAGCCCTTCCGCCCCGGACCCCCATCCGCTCAGCGAAGCGAATGCGCGCAGCCCAGCCCCCGCGTCCCCGCCGCCATCTCCGTCATCGCCGGCTTGTCCGGCGATGACGAACCGGGGCGAAGGTCCGGGACACGTACGAATACGGAGCCCCCCCCCCTGGGTTCCAGGCTATTCGCCGATGATCTTGATGAGTACCCGCTTGTCGCGGCGGCCGTCGAATTCGCCGTAAAACACTTTTATGTACCAAATGATTGTCAACCGTGTGTGTGGGTGACTGATTCTATTTGGCTTAGCATGACAAAAACCGTCCTTTGGCTTGAATTATGTTAACCAACCATGGGTTTGGCGCCTTCGGGGCTGAGAGTTCTTAACAGGCAGTCGGGAGAATCATCATCCAGCAAGGATGGTTCTTCTCGTCTTCTTCCAGGGCTGGGGCAACTTCAATCAACCGGGAAATAAGACTTCATTGACCCTTCAGACCTTCTGGACTGCTCCATCGTCCAGGGAGTTCCTTTCGCGGAATATTTCAAGCATGCCCTTGCCAAGCGCGGAAGCAGAAAGATCCCCCCGACCTTTGGTGTCGAAAGGCGATAATGACCTGCTGGTTTCATCCGTCAATTGCCTGGGGGGCGCCTGGATCGGTCACGCATTAACATAGGTCTGGAGGTGACCCATGGCCTGGGGACATCGCACCGTGTATGTCCAGCAGCCCGCTAAGTCTCCCGAGACGCCCCAGGATCAATACCTGAGGATCCTGGAGGCCGCCCCCTTTTCTGAGCGAGCGGGTGCCATTGGTTATTTCCTCGGGGAGCATGAGGACAAGGCGCAGGCTATGCAATGCGCTCAACGCCTAGCGGCGGACCCGGAGGCCGCCCTGCGCTTCGCCGGGGCAGCAGCTCTGGTCCGCTTGCACCTAGGTGGTTCGCGTGAGGCGGAGAAGACCCTCTGGACGCTAATCAGAGACGAAAGCCCAAAGGTCAGGGCCAAGGTCGCCGACGGCCTGAAGTGGGATAACCTGCCAGAGACGGGTCGGCTGAAGCAGGCGCTGGCGGAAGACGCAGATCCGACGGTTCGCGCCCACGCCGCGATGGGCTTGTATTTGCTCGGCGATGAAGCTTCCCGTGCCTCCCTGCTAGCCCTCACCTGGGACCCTGTCGCCGAAGTCCGTGCTGAGGCCATATATGCCCTGCAGAACATCGAGGAGCAGAACAATCCGCCACCGCCCACAGAATTCTTGGGGTTCGTCGAGGACCCCTCGCCCCTGGTGCGGAGCAGCCTTGCAGCCTGGCTGCATTGGGAGAACCCCGCAATTTCGTTCCCTTACCTCCATCGGCTTGTCCGGGATCCGGATGCTTCCGTCCGGTTCCAGGCCCTTGCCTCTCTGGGGGCGAACCCGGCTTCCGAGGTCACCACTATCGTGCGATCGGCCACAGCGGACCCCGACCCATCCATCCGGGCCGAGGCCCTGAGTTTGCTCCAGAGCCGGGCATGCGCCGACCTTCGCCAAGTCCTTCTCGCCAATGCTGCGGATTCCTCCTCGGTGGTGCGGAAGCAGGTCGCATACGGGCTAGAGCGGGATCCGACTCCCGACCTCTTGCCGACGCTTGAGAAGTTCAGCGAGGACGAGGCCAATATGAACATCCGCCGTTCTGCGCTTAGGAGCCTGGAACAACTCCCCGGTGTTGAGGCCGAGGCATTGATTGTCCGGATGTTGAGGGATCCCGCCAAACCGATCGCCAAAGCCGCAGAGAAGGTTCTCAAACAACGCGCCAAAATTCAGGGCGTCTCCCTGGAGAGCGCAAACATCGTCCAGTTCGGCCTTCAAGATGCTGTTGCGACCCGACTGGCCTTCCATGGCCTCTCAAAGGTGCCTCTGAAGGCCTGGGAGGATTTCCTGTCGCAAATCATCCGGCTGGATGGCCGGCCCAAGGCCGACTCGGCCTCCTCTCCAGCCGTGCAAGTCGAGGCCCAAGATGGAACCCTGCACTGCATTCTGCCCTTCGGTCCAGCCCAATGGATCCGCCTTGATACGGTTTTCCAGCCTGGCCACCCCACGCTTATGGGCTTCGCCATCCAAACGACAAAAGAAGTTGCCATTTGGTTCCAGACTCAGCAGCCTAGGCATTTTAACCACGGCCTCCGGTTGGCAAAGCGCCTTGGCTGGGTAGAGGGGAGTTCACCGACTTCCGATAATCCGGTCCAAACGGCCCGAGCCATCCATTGCAGGGCGCGACCATCCCGTGGCGCCCTGCTTTCCTAAGTCTTGGGCGCATGGCAGGGCATGCCCTCCGTTGGTAATGGTGAAGCCGGAATGGATGCGCTAGATCACTTTTGGAATCTTGACCTAACTCTCCAAGTAGCCGTTCCGGTGCATACCATAGCTAAATCCGCGCCATGATTCGATCAACCAGCGTTTTTGCTGCTACTCGATTAACCGAGCACTCGTAAATCAGACTGATCATCCGCTGAATGGTCTCCCGCTCCTTTTTAGGCAGCTCTGCCAGCGGCCCAGCTTCCGAGGTCACCTTCTTGGCCTTTTTCAACCTGGACTCCAGCTCCTGATGCCTCTCTGCCAATAGGCTGCGGTCCTCTTCACATAGGACCTGCGCATCAGCGACCTTCCTGATCTCATGCATTTCGCCTTGGATTTCTTGGACGATCGCATCTGCCTCGTTCTTGCGAAGCACTCCTTGTTCCAGGATATTCAACCGCTCCTCGATCTTCAGGACTCCGATATCAAAAGCTTTGATCCGATTGCGGACAATGGAATTGCTCCGGCAGAGGCGGGCAACGTGGTCCCCGATCTCAGTTAATTGATGGATGACTTGGGTATAGTGGGCATTCTGTTCAAAATCATCCCGGCGTCCGTTTGGAACAACCCTGTCATCCAGCAGGTGGACTTCGCCCACGATCCAACTCGCAAACCGGGCTTCCGGGAAGATGGACGTAAAGATCCGGTGGTCGCCGACCTGAATGTTTCCTTTCCTGGCTTTGAGGCCCTTCACACCAGAGGCACTGGGAATTGCGCCGAGGTAGCTGTGGTTCACCATCCAGGCGACGGCAGAAACGCCGCCATTCATGCCGGGGAGGACCCGAAACTCTGGGTCAGTGAATTCATCGGTCTTCGCATCCCCGACCGAAAATTCATTCAGGTAGGGTCGGTAAAGGGGAGTCTTCTTCTTACCCAGAAGGATCTGGATCTCATCCAGGGCCGTATGCTCCCGGAGGAAGGCCGCTATCTTCTTGCCATATTTGAACTTGGGATTGAAAGGAACGGGCGCGACCTGGGATAGGTAGCGTCCGATTTCATCCTCGTTCAGAAGCAGGTCGTTCTTGATCCTGATGGGCTTCACCAACTCGACTTCGTAGAAGTGCTCAGGCCATCCGTCCGACTCAAGGACGGAGACCGTGGCGACCGCCTTGATGAGTTCCCCCACGCCACCGTCAAAATGGCTGTCCGTAACCAGTTTCTTGAAGGCTTTGCAGTCCCAGACCAACTCCTGGACGTTGGCGTCCCCCTTCGACCGGGACCTGAAGATCAAAGACTGGCAATACCCCAGGCCAGCCAGCCGACCCACCCCGCGAAAGCCCCTGGCTGCGGTCCCTCGCTTCCGGCTGGCACCGAGGGAAGTAAGACGCTTGGCGAACTCACCGTTGGGAACACCCGTGCCGTTGTCACGGATTCGGACATTTCGGTTCTCGGCGTCGATATGAATCTCCACCTGCCCTATTTCATTGCCATAAAGGTTTAAGGCACGGGCCTCATCAATCGAATCGGCGGCATTCTGCACGTATTCCCTATAGATGGTCAGGGGATCGACGTACATGGCGGAGGTCACTAGCTCAAGAATGTCCTTACCGATCAAGATGTCGTTGGGGAGAGAAATGCTCGTGTGTTTGGTCACCATGATTCCTTTTACCGTGCCAGCGCCGCAGGCCGAGGGCTAGGCTCGGTCGAGTCCCCATCGTCCATGAGGCCAGCGTCTTCGACGACCTCGTCTTCGGGGAGATTGAAGGCGGGTTCCGGGGCTTCCAGCTTTCGCAGTTCCTTCTGCTTGTCCCAGATCACCCGCTCCACGTCCTTCTCAAGGGGGATGTAGAAGCTGAGAATGGCCTGGAGCTTGGGGTTGGCGACACCTTCCACCTTGCTCCTGATCTCAGCCCTGGTGAGGCGGTCGCCATCATTCTCGAATAGCCAGGTGCAAAGATACCCCGCCAGTTCGGAACGTTCTTCATCGGAAAGCCGGGCATCCTGAGCCAGGAACTCGTCGTACTCGGATCGTCCGTCCCCTTTGAAATACCACATCCGGTTGAAGATGAAGTGGTGGGGCAGCGAGAGGAGCTTGAGGAAGTGGACGGAGGACTCGCCAAAGGCTTCCCGGAAGAAGTCCGGGCTGCCGCTGACAATGCCGTGGGTGGCCTGGAGGATGACTTGCATGGAACGGATCTGGTAGCGGTTCCAATGTTTGCCAACGAAGGACCGGTCCTTTTGGTCAACGGGGTGATACCGCATTGGGAAGGAGAAGATGCGGATATTCAGTTCCTCGTTCAGTTGGACGTTCAGGTGCATGCGGTCGTAGAGGTCCGCAGGGTCGTCGTTGTAGTTGTAGAGCATGTAGTTGGACAGGCCCTTGATGCCATTATCCGCCGCCATGCGGATGGAGGTTTCGTACTGCTTGCGCAGCCCCAAGTGATCGAAGGCGATGCGCAGGGGGCTAATGCAGGTTCGGGCAATCTGCTTCATCAGTTCGCCGTTCTTGGCGAGTTCCCGGGCATCTACGCCTTGGTTGAAATCGACCCTTCGCATGATTTGGATACCGCGTTTGCGGATGGTCGCGCCCCGGCCAAACCCCAGGTCCACCACCTCGGAGATGATGTCGGCAAACTTCTCCGAGGCCACGATGTTGTTGTCCATGAAGATCAGGTCTTTCTTCTGACCGTACCGGGCCTCAATGCCGTTCACCAGCTTGGTGATGGACGGCGTGTCACGCTGGCCACCTTCAAGCTTCGGAACCCCACAGAAGCTGCATGTCCGAATGCAGCCGCGCGAAGCATAAAGGAAGTAGGCGTCATGGACGGGGTAGCGATAGCTGATCTGTCCGAGGATGGAATAGTCCGGCAGCATCTCCTCAATAGGGCCGCTATGCCGGTCCTCCGAATAGAGTTCTTCGTCAAATTCATCCAGTTGCAGGGACTCCGCTGGGGAATCGACCAGCAGCCCTTGAATGAAGCGGATGCCTCGCCATCTGGGTTCTTCCAGGAACTTGTCATGCATGAGGGAGGCTGCAATCCCGCCTACAAAGACGAGGTCCGCCCTGCCGTGGGCGACCTCCAGGGCGAAGTCGATGGACCTAGCCGTGCGGGTCCACTCAAACGAAAATAGGGTCGTGATGTAGATACGATCCCAGGCCGTGCCAATGACGGAACGGTCCTCGCCCTTTATGAATCTCACGTTGTCGCCCTTACCCTGGGGGCCATGGTACTGGGCAAGTTTCATCAAGCCGAGGGGAGGGTATTTGTTCCTATAGCCAGGTTCTATCAAAAGAATGTTCTTGTTTGCCATTAAGGCTCCAGAAGGCTCCCGTCGGGTCCTGAAGGAAATGATAGCGAGAACGGCCCACAAGTCGATCCCTAAGGCGCTGTCTGCATCCGCCTCGGCCAACTTCTGAAAAGAGAGGGGACCATCCTTTTTGCAACTCCATAATAATTTCATTCCGCATCACCCTTGAGTGCCGACGAGTTGTATAGGGATTGCTGGGGAATCTGCTTGCCACCCAAAAATAAATGCTGGCAGCGTCATTGGCTGTCCATTGTCGTGGTGCAAAATCACGAAAGCAAAATGAGGGAAACGATTCATTCGTCTTGCTACTATTGGGGATTGCTCTCATTCAGTGCGGCCTTCCGTTTGGTTTTCATCTATCAGGTAGCGGCCGTAAACCTTAATAATCCAAGGAGGAATGGCTAATGCCGCTTGTCATCCAGTACTTGGAGGTCAAAGACATCGTCCTGGACTGCCGCAACCCTCGGGTGGCACCTGCACTGGAATCCCTGGAGGGAGACCCTGCGCAGGACTTCATCGAGATGGCGCTTGGCCAGTACGCACCGGATGATTCGGAAAAGCCCAATTCCACGACTTTCTCCAGCCTCAAGGCGTCCATCCGGGCCTACCAGGGACTGATCAACCCAATCGTGGTGACCCAGAGGGAGGACGGTAAGTTCCTGGTCATCGAGGGCAACACTCGGGTTTCCATCTTCCGCCAGCTTGCCAAGGAAGGTGCGCTCGGCGATTGGTCCAAAATCCCCGCGATGGTCCGCACCGAGTTGGAGGAGGAGGGAGAACATGCCATCCGCCTCCAGTCGCACCTAGTCGGCCCCCGCGACTGGCGTCCCTACGCCAAGGCCAAGTACCTCCACATGCTGTACACGGAGAAGAAGATCTCGATTACCCAGATTCTCGATTACTGTGGTGGCAGCGCCAGGAAGCGGGAAATCGAAGAATTCATATACGCCTACGTGGACATGCAGGATCATTACATGGAGGTCATCGGCGACAACCCGCCGGACTACACCCGCTTCAGCGCCTTCGTTGAGCTTCAGAAGCCCGGCATCAAGGAGGCCATCACCAAGGCCAAGTTCACGCTGACGGACTTCGCCAAGTGGGTGCATGAGTCCAAGATTCACCCCTTGAGTACGGTTCGGCAGATTCCCAGGATTCTCGCCCACCCCGAAGCGCGGAAGAAGTTTCTGTCCTACAACGCCAGGGAAGCCATGAAGGTGCTGGAACAGCCCAGCGCCAACGCGGCGCTGAAAGAGGCGACCATCGACCAGTTGGCGCAGGCCATCACAAGCAAGATTCGTACTCTCAACTACTCCGACATCCAGGGACTCAAGGAGGCCAATACCTCCCTTCCCGCCCAGACGCTGCTCGAATGCTACGAAGAGCTTCGTGACCTATGCAAAATGACAGGCATGGTTACGGAAAATGAGTGAAGGGCTTCATCACAAGCTGCTCGTCCAGGCCCTGCTTGGGGAGATCCGGAATCCCGCAGAATGGGACCGCCACCCCTTCGTCTACTGGGACCTTGAAGACGAGAACGGCGTGAATGTGCCCCCTCCCACCATTCAAGGAAGCCGCCCCGATATCCTGGCGCGGGACCCGGGTGACCGTCGCGTCATCATTGCTGAGGCGAAAACGTCCAGGGACATCGACAACCGCCACACGGAGACCCAGTTGGAAGCCTACTTCTATTTCCTGTCCGCTTTCGAAAAGGCAGAGCTTTGGCTAGGCGTCCCCTGGTCCTGTGGTGGCACTGCCAGGAGGGTTGCGATGAACGTCAGGTCCACCGTCGGAACCAACCATATTCCTATGCGGATCATGGATTTCCTGGTGGGCGAACCCATGTACAAGAGGGTCTGGAATGGGTGAATTTACGTTCCGTCTTCGCTCGGAACCGAGCCTGGAGGCGCGGCACAAGGCGTTTCCCTTCCAGGGGGAGGCTGTCGAGTTCGTAACCTCTAGGGACTACGCGGCGATTTTCCATGAGCAGGGTCTTGGCAAGACCAAGATCGCCATCGATGCCATGCTCATGTGGCTCCAGCGGAAGGAAGTGGACACCATCCTGATCTTCACCAAGAAAGGGCTGATCGCCAACTGGCAGCGGGAGTTCAAGAGCCACACCAGCATCAACCCGCTGGTCGTCACGGAGAACACGGCCAAGAATTACTACGTGTTCACCACCCCTTGCCGGGTCATCCTGAGCCATTTCGAAGCGGCCAAGAAGGAACTGTCGCGGTTCAAGGCATGGGCCAAGTCGCGCCGGGTGGCCGTCATCATCGATGAGTCCGCCAAGATCAAGAATCCCGAAAGCGACCTGACAAAGGCGTTCTTCGAGTTGGGACCGTACTTCGCCAAGCGGCTCATCATGACAGGGACCCCTGTGGCCAACCGGCCCTACGATGTCTGGGCACAGATCTTCTTCCTGGACCAGGGAGCGGCGCTCGGCACCGACTTCAAGGCGTTCAAGAAGGCCACAGACTTCACCAGTGAACTGGCCGACCACCCGGAGGCCTTCCAGGCCTTCACCGAGGCCCTCAGCGAGGTGAACCGGAAGCTTGCCCCGATTTCCTTGCGGGAAACCAAGGACAGCGGCCGGATCATCCTGCCTTCCAAGGAGTTCATCCGGGTGGACTGCGACTGGGAGCCTGCGCAATTCGAGCTGTATCGTCAGGTCCGGGAGGATTTGCGGCTGCTGATCATGCGGGACGGCCAGCTTATCGAGGACGATCAGGAATCCATCCTCAAGCGGCTCCTGCGCCTGATCCAGATCGCGTCCAATCCCTCCATAATCGACGGCGCCTATTCGTTGCTGCCAGGGAAGTTCAACTATCTCTACGACCTTCTCACGGACATCACCCGCCAGGGTGAGAAGGCCATCGTCTGGACCAATTTCAACGAGAACTGCGAATGGCTGAACAAGCAGCTTGCGCCCTTTGGGGCCTTGCCGATGAACGGCAGGATGAACATGGAGCGGCGGAACGCTTCAATCAACTGGTTCCTGGAAAGGCCGGAGAACCAAGTCCTGGTCGCCACACCAGGGACGGCCAAAGAGGGTTTGACCCTCACGAACGCCAACCACGTCATTTTCTATGACCGCACCTACAGCCTGGATGACTACTTGCAATCCCAGGACCGGATCCACCGGGTGTCCCAGACCCGGACCTGCTACGTATACAACCTGATCATGCTGAATTCGGTAGATGAGTGGGTTGATGCGCTGCTGGAAGAGAAGCGGTTGGCTGCACAGATCACCCAGGGCGACATCACTGCCGCCGCATACGCTGAGCAAGCTTCGCTTCAGTTCTTTGACATTCTCAAGCAGATTCTAGGTAGGGAGGATAGTCACTCATGACCTTCCAGGAAGATACGATCACGATCCGGAAGAAGGAAATCAAAGTCAAAACGGGCTACATGCCCCAGCTGGACTTGCGGTTCTTCCCCGAGAACCCCCGCATCTACTCCATGGTTTGGGCCGAGGACGGTGAAGTGCCGACCCAGGAGGAGATCTTTAATGCCCTGTCCAAAAGTGAGCATGTCCGCGAGACCTTGGTCCCCAGCATCAAAGCCAATGGAGGCCTGATCGAGCCAGTTCTGGTTCGGAAAAATGTGGTTCTGGAAGGTAATAGCCGCCTTGCCGCCTTTCGATTGCTTTACCAAGTCGATCCGAAGGCCTGGGTCAACATCCGCGTCAAGATTCTGCCGGATGGCATCACTGACAGCGAGGTGTTCTCTCTTCTGGGCGAATTCCATATCGTCGGCAAAAAGGACTGGGCGCCTTTCGAGCAGGCTGGGTACCTCTACAGAAGATTCAAGCTCCACGGCGTCCCCGAGGATCAATTGCACCAGGAGGTGGGCATTGGCAAAGCCAAAATTCAGCACCTCATCCGGGTCTACCAATACATGCTGGACAAGGGCGACAAGAACCCTGACCGCTGGAGCTACTACGATGAGCTTTTGAAGGGACGCAAGTTCGACAAGGCCCGCGCGTTATACCCTGGCTTTGACGAACGCATCACCGGGATGATCCAGGACGGCTCAATCTCCAGGGCCGTCGATGTCCGTGACAACCTTTCCATGGTGGTCAAGGTCGGCGGAAATACCCTTAAGAAGTTCATGAACGGTGGATTGACCTTCGATGGCGCGGTAGAAGATGCTCGGTTACGTGGAGCAGGTAGTTATTACGTCACCAAATTTTCTGATTTCCGAAAATGGTTGGCTGACGACCATTTGGATGCCGAAATCAGTTCCGTTTCCGAAAAGGAAAAGGGTGTGTTGGAATATGAGCTTTCTCGAATCGAAAAGCGAATCAAGCAGATTGCACACAAATTGAAGCCTTCTACTTCTTCCAACTAATAGCAATGTCAGAATTGGCGGATAGGCTAAGGGCTATAGGTCTGGAAATAAATTAAGGGGTAAAGTCTCTTCGGCTTCGGGCGCGGGGATCCAGGGGAATTCATCAAAAGGATGGTCATTTAGGCCTGTAATTTCTCTCTCAACTTTTTGAACGGCGAAGGCCCAAAGGCCCATCGGAACGTTTGTGTCCCGATATTTATACTTTTCAATTAGCGCTGGTGACAATTTCTCTGACGCATGGACTCCGCCTGTATTCCGTAGGAAGGCCTGTCCAACAAGTAAATCGACGTGATTTCGCACCTTGAATTGAGTGTCAATATCGCCTTCGTCAACATGGAAATAATCCGAAAATAGATTCAGCTTATCTTCCATAAATGTAGGTTGATGCATAACCCGCGGCACAAGGCATGACGTGATAATTAGGAAATCGCCGGCACGCAATAGATTAAATTTTAAAAGTGACTCAATCGCCCCTTGGTGCCTCTGTGCAAAACATTCGGTATAATCTAAAAAGAATATGAAATTCTGTCCTGCTTGACGTTCTCCAAGCTTCCCGAAATCAATTGCAAAGTCTCCTTGAATCACGGAAATATGAACACGCTTAGTCAGTCGCAAGGCTTTTGCCACAACGCAGTTGTTTGCCTTTTGCGCCAAGTCCTCCTCGAGCTCGAAAGAGAAGGCTAAGAATTTTCTTTTTCGGAGGTCAAATACGGCAAGTAAGTCCATTAAATCATAAAGCTCTGCTCCGCCAAATGTCACATAGGAGATCAAATCCGCCCCAGGCTTGAGTTGCTTTTTTACAGATCTAAAGCACTGGTTTAGCACTAGTCTTTTCTGGATGCGGTATGGAGGCTGGAGGGTATCGTGGTATTGGTTGCTCATTTATCTTATCGATTCGCGCGAGGCATTATTTGGAGGTTGGGGTAGAACGAACAATCAGTGCCACGAGATAATTTTTGACAGCTTCAGATAGTTTTGTTGAATCTGAAACTTTAAAAATTCTTAAACAGTTTGAAAATTCATTCGCATTTAACGGGAACACTATGCCGGCCGTTAAGCAATCGTAAACAATAACTCCTAAGGAGTCTTCATCCTGTGCCCCGAGGGTCGCGCATAAATTTTCAAAGTCTGCTGGTGCTAATGAAATTGTAATCTGCCGATCTGCCGGTGGTTCCATTTCGCTTGTGGTACCCTCTCCGGAGGTGTCCTCGCTTTCGTTGGTTGGCGATGTGGCTGTGGTGCTTGGATCGGCGGCGCTTGGTTTTTTTGATTTCACGGCTCGCCTATCAAACTTAAAGGCTGGCCTGTGTTCCTCGGGAATAATCGGGGAATAGGGACTCACTGGCACAGTGGCTGGTATTCCTGTGAAAGCCTTAACTAATTCTGTATTTCTATGCTCTGTCTCTGTTGCGAAAGTTCCAGAAACTTGGCCATATTGGACAAGGAAAGGCCTAATTACTGTCCGAAGCCAAATGCTAACTTCGTGATCTTTGAAATATTCGCGCTTATGCGTATCCCATGGAATTCCAAGGCTGTGACCAGAGATGTGTAACTCGCCCCTAACAAACCGGCTGCCTACGGTATTTTTACCAAGGCCGGTTGTTCCAAATCCGAATTCATCCTTGAGATATTTTTGAATCAATCTGCCATTCGCATAAACATCAATTCCGAAATCCTTTTCTCGATTGGTGCCTTCGCCAGGTTGATGAGTTAGCAGCCCAACTGTGAGCTCAAATTTCAATTCAACATCCTGCCCACTGTTCACCAAATTCTTAAAGGTATTTTGGAAGATGTATGTTCGAGGTTCAACTCCATCTGCGCCTGAATATACAATCTGGGGAACAGCGACAACCGGGGATTTGTTGACTGAAATTTGTACTTTCTTTCCACCCTCATTGCCTCGGAGAATAGGGGCATATATTTCGCCAATCCTTGCTCTCAATACGCTAATATCATCAAGGTTAGGGGGTAGTATCAGCCGGAGAAAGTAAAACCGCGTTAGCCCAACACCAATTGCATCAGTGCGCCCATCCAGGGTTTTCCAGGTAGGGTCTTTCTCCCACCCTTCGGGCACTTCGCTAAAAGACGAAAAATCGGCCGACTTACAGGAGACGACCCGAACCCCATCCGAAAGCCTAAATATTGCTTTCTTTGCACCCATGCCAAAGGATCCGATCATGGGCTTTGAAAGGTCATCATTGGTGGATTCGCCTGGGATAAAGACTTTGTACACTGTTTCGTCGTCCATCCCGCCAGCGTTATCCTCAAATTCTCCAACGCCAAGGGTGATGTCATAGTTTATTTTTATCTTGAGATCTGCTATCTTTCCACCGCGTCGCCATTCATCAATGGAATTATCTATCAATTCGTAGTTGGCTTCAAAAAATGAAAGATCTCTTCGAGCATTTAGGACAAGGGCTTTCGGTGGAGCGTGGTCCTTAGCTTCAGCTCCCGCTGATGGCTGTATATTCGCAAAAAAGGTTCGGAGGCCGAGAAAGAAGCTGATGTCTTTATTGTATGTTTTTGCAAGGGTGGGAAAATCGTGCTCGTTGAGGATAGCTCGCTGCTCTGACGTTGTTAACGATTCCCAAGTCGTAGTCTCAGAATCCAAGGAGACCTCCGTGTGAAATTGGATTGTAACGCAAGGAGCGGTTCATTGGTCCTCGGTATCTGCGCCCATTACCTCGGAACCTTGAGCCTCTCTGCATGACTCTGTCGGAAATTAGATTAGTCATTTCATTGTGGCACACGGCCATCATTGATGGAAGGGTGTTTGATGGGATTTGAAATTTGCAAAGATAGCTAAACATCTACCACGGACCATCCAAGGCTCAGTCGGGTGAAATGTGAATGCGATGGGGATTGTGCTTTTCCCTACTTATTTTTACCAGGACCTTCTTATCCCGCCTTCCAACAAATTCTCCATAGTAAACTTCTATACATTTAAGGGATGTTAACTGTGTGGGTGAGTGCCTGAACCGGAGGGGTAATTGGCCAAGAAACCTAAGCCCCTTAGGCGGTACCTGAAGGCCCTGCGGCGATCCACGATTGCTTTCGGAGCGGTGGGGCGAGAACTGTTTCCCCAGGACGAAGTGGGGCGCGAAATCCTCGAACCATACAGGAGCGTGATCAAGGAGTTTTTCCCTCGGGAACCTAACGTTGACACAAGGCTGAGGGTCGAGGGCGAAACGCCGATGCACACCTTGCCCCAGGGGCAGAAGTGCAGCCACGGCCATGAAGAAGGGTCCCCCGAACTCACCCCCCAGGATAACCCGAAGGAGTTGGAGAGCCTCTTGCGGGACCTTGTGATCGCTGAGGTGGCCAACCAGACGCCGGAGGGCCCGCAAGAGCCATTGGGATTGCAGTGCGAGGTCGCAGACCTCTTGCCGTCCTGGATGTTCGGCGGCGGTTGGGATGATGGTCCCTTCACCCACCATCCGGGGGCCCGCATCTACCTGGACTACCTTGTCGGTGGGCGTGTCTACTACCAAGGAGGGGTGCGTCAGGGCATCCTCGGCTGGTTTCGTGTGGGCGAGTTTCGGAAGCTCCGACTCCTGGCGGTTGAGGACTACCGCGCGGCCCTGGCACGACTGGAGGGGATTTCCGCCTGGGCCAAGCCCGGAACCTCGGAAAGGGATGAGTTCGAGGGCTTGGCCTTCCTGATCGACGAGTGGGAGCGGAGCGCAGGTCCACTCTGAGACTTGGTTCTACTTGCTATAACGCAACCTGGGCAACAACCGGCGCGTGACGCGGGCAGTCGCTGGAGTTGAATTGTCGACCAGTTCAGGCGGGATCCTCGTTGTCGGTCCCCGGGCAGCTACTGCATTCCGCGTTCGCGGCTAGAGAGGATGCTGGTCGTCCACCTGGTGTCGGAATTGCCCAACCATCCGGCCGTAGCGGTCACCTTGCTCTCGATCTAAGATGGCCTCCCCGCATGCGGGGCAGAACTCGCACGTCACCGCCGAGATGATGGCACTTACACCACGGTAGTCGGTGGGAATATCGTGGGTGGTATGTATCAGATCCGCTGCCCCGCAAGCTGGGCATCGCATGGGGTTGGTCTCCTTTCCACTAGGATAGACACGTTTGGAGGAAGACCACGGGGAGTCGGACCTGACCTCAAGGGGCCTTGCTTCTATAGGATGGGTCATTGGTGTTCTCCAGCAACCCAAGGACCCAGCCTTTAGCCAATAGCAAAACTGGTGGTATGGAATGTCCAGGCGGCGCGCAGCCTTTGCCGAAGTCCACTCCCTAATCCTTAATCCCTTAACAAGGTATTTTCCCCCCCCCGACGAAGCCGATCAGATAGCTGTTGATGACAAACCGAGGTGGGACATATGGAGAGCGTGCAGCGGCCTTCATGAGCCCGCCCGGATTCACGATCGACATTTGGGGGCTACCGCGCAATACCTGAGAGTTGGACACAACTCCCCTCGTCGAAAAAGTGCGGACACTCACTTGTGGGAAATCCCACCAGGCATATACAGTGAACGGGAAGGCAAAATGTCCATGGCGGAACCCCGAAAAACAATTCGTCCGGACAGCAAGGGCCGGAACATACTTGAACCAGAGGTTGAGGTTCCAGGCGCCGAAGCATGGCTCTGGCAAAACCCTTCCGCCATAAAGTCGGTACAGCAAGGGCTGAAGGACTCATTCGAAGGCAAGTTGTTGAATCCCGGCAGCTTCGTGGCCAATACGAAGGGGGAATGAGGCGTACAAACCCTGAAGTTCACAGCTGAAGCGGATCGCAACCTTGGGGGTCTTGAGGCAAACAATCGTTTAGCCTAGGTTCAACTCCGGATTTCACGCGGCCAAGTTATGCTGCCGCAAGGTCCGGCCGAAAGCGGCCGTCCGAAATCCTCATTAATGGTAGGCAGTTGCGGATCGGCGCTCAGGTCGCTCTCGCGTCACCCAATTCCCTCGGTCAGCGCGGGGAATCAGACGCCTCCGGCCCAGGCTGTCAAGGCACAGGCGGCTCTGGGGCCTGGTCGGTGGTCAACAGTGCCTCAAACCCCGGGCGAGGCACCAGGTGCACGTTCTGGAACCCCTGGGCATCCTCCAGGCATAGATGTTGGCCGCCCCCGTGGTGGGTGTCCCAGACGGGGCGATGGACTGGGCATTGGCTGACGTACACTCTCTGGCCGACCTCGGCGGCCTCTTGGTTATCGACCATGGGGCAGTAGCACCCACGACGGTGGGCCTCAGGGGGTTCCGGGCGGAGAGCATCGGGATGCGGCCCTTGCGTGCCGCAGTTCCCCAACCAACCTTCGATTCGATGCCGTACCGGAACGCCAAGGAGCAAGCCCGGGAGGCCAGGGCGTGCACCGGCGACGCCGTCGCCCAAGTCGTGCAGAATGTCCTGGGCCTGGACTCGCAACACGATCTGACTCGGGGAGTCATCCTCAAGCTCAGCATGGACTTCGAACCGGACCTCCATGGCGTCCAGCGCAGCCATGGCTGCATCACTGATTGGGCCCGGAATTTTCAGGATTTGCTTTCCATCCAGCCGCCGAACCTTGGTCGGGTCGTGCGCGGGGAAATTGACGCCGCCGACCTCGAACCACGGTGGGACCCGTGGGAATACGTAGAAGACCCGCCATTCGTGAAAGGTGCGTCAAGCGGATGCGGGCTCCGGGGTGCAAAGGCAGATCTCCATCGGCCCACCCGCCCCCATAGGCGTAGGTCAGCAGCGGCGCGGTCACCTCCACCATGTAGCCGAGGCGTTTCCCAGGCAGCGGACGGGGCCAAGGCCGCCCCAGAAGGCACTGGGTTAGGGCAACCCAGTGGCGGAAGGGTTCGGGGTTGGTGGCCACGACATTTCCTGCCTCTGCTAGGTTGAATACATTCTTAGGGACAGGCTAACCGCTGCGCTTACCTATTTTGCGGCGGAATCCCGCTTGCCGACCCGCCTTCAGGCCACTTCTCCGTTGGACAAACCAAGAACCTATGGCCTCTCACCATGTAGCCAACCTCTCTCTCGTCCGCAAAAGCTCATGTTTCCGGGTTACCGACTTGTTTGATCGAAGAGAGGTGCCTGGGAGGATGAGCTTTCCGCCCTCACGAACAGATAGGTCGTAGCCTCGAGTACCGCGGATGCGCTCAACTCGGCCTGATGTGCGATCCTGCCTAATTCTTCCAACTGGCTCTTGAGCATCAAGACCTGAATTCCATGCTTCCCCTTGCGCTGCCGAAGTGCAATCACAGCTTGGGACGCCCTGTGGAGATCGGTTGGCTGAAGAAAGTCCTTCACCTGGGCAAAGCCCTCCATCACGCCGTGGGAATACTTCCTTCTCGGAAACATCGACGAGAGCATCCCGAAAGTGTCCTGGTCGAGGCGGCATTGAGGGCCAGAGACCCGCGGGCCCTGAGCTGCCAGTTCCCCCGCCGAAAGTTCGAGGTCCGTCAAAAGGGCAGTAAGGCGGGCCTGAAAATCGCCTCTGGCTTTGTCTCCCATGGTTCCCTCCTGTGCTCGGTTCTGGTCTTCGAGGAAATGACTCCGGCATCAGAAATGCCACTTATAGTCTGTAGACGTATAGTCCTCATTTCAAGAGTATCGCCCTTGTGGCTACCAAGGGCGCAAAACACATACCAGCACGCCTCAGGTTCGCAAGGAACCTGAGATCGATCCGCAAGGAGATGAATCTTTCCCAAGAAGGCTTGGCCGACCTCGCAAACCTCCATCGGACCTATGTAGGCGACGTTGAAAGGGGCGAACGAAACATATCCATCGACAATATGGAAGCCTTGGCGGAGGCCCTGGGTGTGCCCCTCTGGGAACTGCTGCGCATGTAAAGGGATTCCAAATCTTAACGGACGCCTCTTGGCATAATGCCTGGGCTGCCCATCTCGCCTAGGATATGGCCGGGACAGAATTCCTCCTGCGGGAATTGCACGATAGGGAACTACGGCCAAAGGGCTTAGTGTTTCTCTTAGCATGGCTCATGGCCTGTGAAATTGGAGGATCGTAATGAAATCCCACCGTGCCACCATCACCCTGCATCTTCCCGAGCGAACCGGTTTTGTGAATATCACCCCGGACATTGAGGAGGTTGTTGAGGAGAGTTCCATCCAGGAGGGCCTATGCCTGGTGAACGCCATGCATATAACCGCCAGTGTGTTCATAAATGATGACGAGCCAGGGCTACACGAGGACTACATACGCTGGTTGGAGCGGTTGGCCCCATTCAACGCTGGCACGGACCCGGCCAAGGGGGGCTACCTGCACAACCGGTCAGGTGAGGAAAATGGCGATGCTCATCACAAACGCCAGATTATGGGGCGAGAAGTAGTACTAGCGATCACGCATGGTCAATTGGATTTTGGGCCATGGGAACAAGTATTTTACGGCGAATTTGATGGCAGACGGGATAAGCGCGTTTTAATCAAAATAATTGGCGAATAAGACTTTGGATGTATCGTTTGTTTCCGGCGGACAAGCTTCTCGAAACACACGGTACTCTCACATGTTTTCGGAGGGGCTAATTGATTGAGAAAAATGTTCCGAATCAAACACTAGCCGATACGGTCCCGGCCAGCGCCTTCAAAGAATGCAATAAAGCCGTCAGATGCCAATAAAGGCTTCTTCTGGTAGGCATTTCTTGATTTAACATCCATAACCCTGGCCCCACCAGCCTTCCCACAGCTGTATTGCCTACCCCACTCAATGTATTAATTAGTCGGCCGTGAAAAACCATCAAGTTGAAATCCTTCAAACGTTTGAGGGAACTTTTCAAGTAACTGGTACAAGCGAACGGTAGGGGCGAACCCACTTATTGGGGTGTACGGATGAAGCCGAAAGCCAAGCCCAGGAATCACGAGCAGCCCCTGAGTTGTGCGATAGCAATGCTTGCACGGATCCGTGTGTGGACAGCTGCGGCCCGCCCCGCCAGGACCGCGCCGGGAACTGCACCCGGCACGGCGAGCCCTTCGGGTCCTGGCCCACGGTGCGTCCGTGGAAGACCCCGACTCATCACGGGCTTCAAGGACCACATCGAGCCGGTGTCTCGCTCGCGTCCACCGCCCAAGCCCCATCCCCTGCGGGGGGCTCGGGCGATGGAACGAACGGCGGGCAGGGCTAAAGGGGGGGATTCCCCCTGAAAAGCCGCCAAAAGAGGGAGAGGTCTGGGTTCGGAACCCCGGCTGGCAATCAAGGGCAGGCATCATCATGCGACCACCCCATACCGGTGCGCCGTCGGTTTGGGGCAGGCGGGGCTGTCACTGCGGCTTCCAGGGCGTCTCGATTCCCCACTAGCACCACCTGCTCTTGGGCCCTGGTCAGGGCCGTGTAGATCAGGGTCCGATCCAGGAGTCGGCTGGGGAAGACGGGGATGACGACCCGCCTGAACTGGCTGCCCTGGGCTTTATGTACGGAGACCGCGTAAGCGAGGTCCAGGCTTTCAAGATCAGCCCGTTCCATTATCATCGGCTTGCTGTGACCATCCCAACTTACCGAGAACGAGTTGGAGTATGCGCCATCAACGATGCCCAGAGTGCCGTTCCAAATCCGCCGCTCATAGTCGTTCTCCAGAAAAATTACGGGGTCACCAACGGCGAACCCTTCCCAGGCCTCATGGCCTACAGATCGAAGGTTATGGAGTGATCGGTTGATGGCCTGAATCCCCGCTTGGCCACGCTTGATGGCTGAGAGAATCTGAGTCACACCCGGACCACCCAGCTCTGACAGCATCTCAATCACTAGGCCTTGGGCGTCGGCCTCAGTACAAGGCGTGAAAGACACGCCCTTGCCGACGCCACAAAATCTAGACAACTCGGGCATACGGCCAAGGCGTATTTCCTGAGCACACTTCGGAATCCCTGTCTCTGCAGCCTGCCGATGCACCACCGTCAGTTCGACTTTGGGGGCTCGGTCATCCTCGGCGTACACACTGAAAACCAGTCCCATGCCGATGGGTGGGAGTTGATAAGGATCGCCGACCAGCAGCACCCGAGTGCCCTCGGGGATCTCACGCAGTAAGGTATACATCAGTGGGAGATCGATCATGCTGGCCTCGTCGATGACGATCAGGTCTCCCCCTCCGAGGGCCAAATCCCCTCGATCTAAGGCCCCCAGGAACCCTGCGATAGTGCGGGCCTGATGACCCGTGGCCTCCTGTATTCGGATGGCCGCACGGCCAGCCAGCGCGAGGAAGTGGACGGTGCCCTCGCAACGCGACACGGTCCATTGGACAGCCTTCAGCACGGTAGTCTTACCAGTACCGGCTCCACCTAAGAGCAGGGCAAACCGCTGAGTTAAAGCCAGCCACACCGCCTGTTTTTGTTCGTCCGTGAGTTTAAAATCGTTCCCAGCCTGGAACTCCCCGATCAAGGCGTTCACCTCGGCATCGGTGGGGACCTGCCAGAACAGATGCCCAGAGGGAGCGAACTCTGCGGCCACCAACGATGAAATTCTGTCCTGGACGTAGGACTCCATCACATGGGGACCCAGAGCCTGCCAACGGCCCATGCTCAACTGGACCACCGCCTGGTCCTCGCATGCCAGTTTTAGGGCCGATTCCGCTCCGTTCCGGACTTCTCCGAGGAGTTGAGCCACACCGCGCAACAACTCGTCCTCCCCTATGGTCGTGTGCTTTTCGCTAATGGTTCGATAGCAAGTGGCCTCAACAGCGGCGACCCGACGAGTGTCAGCGTCACTCGGAACTCCCATTAGGCGGGCAGCCGTGTCTACCTCACTCCAGCCGGCAACAGCCAGCATCCGGTACGGGTTCTCTTCTACCTTCTCTGGAGCCAGCGGCCCCCAGAGCTTGATGACTTTACCGGCCAGCCGCACTGGAAACCCGTGCATGTCCAACCACTCCACTACCCGAGCCTCGGCGCGTGTCTCCTCCCAGGCTGCGGCCAGCGTTTCGGCGATCTCCGCCCCTACTACTTCAGCCAGGGATTTCGTGTCCTTGGCGTCCAGGAGGTCGACAAGGCCATTTCGGAATTTCTCCCACAGCTTGCCTGCCCGGATCTCTCCAACCCCCTGGAAGGCACGATTACGGGCCAGGAATCGCCTAAGATGCTCACCCTCAGGGACCACGGGGACGGCAAGGGAAGCTACGATTTGGAGACCCCATATCGGGTGAGTTTCAGTTTCCCCTTGTACGCGCCAGGATTCTTCGGGCCTCGGCGGCCTCGAAAGTACTTTCTCGCTGGCGACAACTTTGTGGAAGTCGCCCTTTGGGTCCTTGCCCAGAAACACCGCGCCGCCTTTGGGACCACGCCACACCCGCGAGATGGTCAAGGCAAGTTCTGTCATGGAATCACCCGCCTCCCCGTGGAAACCATGTGTTCCTCAATATGGGCGTACCGCCGGAGCTTCTGACGCAGACCCTCAACCTCGGCCTGGAGGACAGCATTCCTCGCCTCCAACGTCTGGATGCGGCGGTCCTTGGCGTCATCCTTGGATGGGCCCGCCTCACGTGTCTCCATCGGCGCGAGGCCCAGCTCTTGGGCGGCGGCTTCGAGCATGGCCCGACACTTCACATTTTTATAAAGCGACTGGGTTTCGATGCCTGACGCCAGGGCAACGCCCTTGGCTGAGACCTTTCCGGCTCGGGAGGGGAGCGCTTTCCCTTCCTTTCGCAAGGCTTCCAAATACTGGGCAAGGGTCTCCGAATACTCATCCCCGATTTGTTTACCGCTTTTGGTCACATCCGTCTCCTCCCTTTACCGACAAGGCCGATCTTGCTCTTCTCTCGATCAATGGCAGGCAGGGGCTGATTCAGGAAGTCCTCATCCAGGCCTCGCTTATGAGCGTTATGGGCCCATCTGATGAATTGAACCTTGAGCCGTTCGTTCGCTTCCTCCAGGCGGGCCACTTTCGCTTGGAGTGTGGCGATCCTCTCATGGGCGGCAATCAGACCCAGGGAACCGCGAGGCTGCGCCTTCGCCTGTTTTACCGAGATTGACTGGCGGACCCCGAAGGCCAGGCGGATGCTTTCGTGGTTCCACAGAGCCTGGCGCGTGAAACGATGCCCAAGCAAAACAGCTACGACGTCCAGCAGAAGGTTCCATGTCAATGGGCCTCGCCAGGAATCTAGCGTTTCCAGGATTCGGGTGATGCTCTTGTCGGACAACCGATTCTGGATGGCTGGTTGCTTGTTCGGCATAAACCGTCCCTTATAAATCCACAGGAGACCCGAGGTCGAATTCGAGCGCCTGAGCCCGGGAGGCGAGCATGGATTCTTCCATTGCGGTGTTGAGGCCCTGTGCTTTGCGTGTCTCGATGCGGAACTGGGTTGCCTTGGTGATGGGGTGACCATCGGGGCCGTGAGCGAGCAGGATCTGTGTGCCGAGTGGGAACCTTGGATCGTCCAGGACCTGGACGATGGCACGCAGGCGCTGAACGTTGGGTTCGAGGGTCTGTCGGATATGGTCCTCCACTCCATAGTCGCCATTCTCCAGCGCGATCCGGGCCCCCGCTAAAGCCTTCTCCTGAAGTTCGAGCCGCTTGCGGATGTTCTCTGTGCGAGCCGGGAGACCCTTCACACAGTCATGGTTGCCGCAATTCAGGCAATCGTTATGGTATTCGCATGGAGACTGCACGAAGTCGTTGATGCAAATGCCAAAGGGCGTCAGAACGATGGCTTTGAGCATTCCCAGTTCTTCGATCTGGCGCTCCACTTCATGCGCGTACAGGGGCTCCTTGGGTGTGAAGGCCAGAATCTCGCCGAACAGGCGTCCACCTTCTGGGAGGAGTTCGGCCCTAACCTTGTGAACATGGTCCGCAGTCATATGGTCATAGGCGTCGGCCTGGGAGATCTTCAGGCGGCCTGACATGGCGTTGTTGAACCATCGCCAGATTCCCGCCTCCTCTGCGGCCGTACACCAGCGGTGGCGGAACTTATGGGTGCTAATTCGGAGTAGCCCGCCGTCCATGTTGGTACGGCCGAGGTCGTCAAATGCTTGATCCAGAGCGCGTTTAAAGCGCTGATAAGAAGGGGCTTGAATCATGACATTTGATGGGCTGGTGTCGAATCGGCGAGTACCCTTGAATTCCTGAACTCGTAATAAACACAGAGCTTCGCTGTATTTCAATCCGGAGGCACGGTTCATGACCGGGAACCCTGGTGGTAGATCTGCCAACACCGAACGCTCAAGATCTTCAAACCTGACCTTGCGCATCCCCCCTTTTTCACCGTAAAGAGGCATTTTTCGAGAAAACAAGTACTTGTGTTCAAAGCGAGAGACAAATTTTGGAGGATTGACCTGCAGGATGTCAGCTACCTCCTTTAATTCCAGCCATTCCTTGGTTCGCAGATACTCCAGGCGCTCGGGAAGGTGAATTTTTCCTGGGTTGTCCTCATACCATTTGGCCATCTTGCGGGCTGGTTCAGAGATCTCAGTGAGCCAGGCGATAGCTTTCTTGAAATTGGGAATCCACGGATTGGTGGCGTATACAAATTCCTTCTGCATTGGCTTCCCACCCTTCTCTGGCCGCCAACGCATGACGAACAGCTTTTCGCCGCCCTTCTCATCATCGAAAGCACAGTCAACGGGTAAGTCCAGCAGTTCACCGATCCGGGACGGTTGCCCAGCCAGAATTGCCGCAATGGCCATGGGATAGCGGTGCTGAGGCAACTCGGCCTGGGAAAACCCATAACCAACGGACGCCATTTCATGGTCGGTCAGGAGCATTTTATTCCGCTTTAGATCGAACTCATCGCCCACTCTGTTGAAATTGCTCTCCGGCTTGACCGTCATGCCTTTCCAGTTGAACCGTGTTCGGACTAGGCCGCTCTCCTGCAACCCGTCCACCAAACGGTTGAGCAATAGGCACAGTTCGTACTTCCTCGAATCGTTCGTGCGGTCCGCCATTCGGATCGCTAGGTTCACCTCGTCGAGCACGTCCGGCGTTATGAATTCAGGCGATGACGTCAGTCCGCGATCCAGCAGGCCGACTTCCAGACGCCGCCAAACTTCTAATAAATTCCTCGGGGAGCCGATGTTTTTCGGGCGGTCTTCCGCCAGGTGCTTTAGGGTCCATGCCTTGGCAATATCCCTCAAGGGTTGATCGAGCACCCGGCGTTCCATGCGCCGGTTATCTGGGGTGAACTTTGTGAAAGGTAATCCTAGGCGATGAGAGGGCCTAGCCCTATCTTGGATTTCACCCGCCAGCCGGAGATCCCAGTTATCAGAATCGAAGGACTCCGTGCACGGCAATTCCGCAGTTAAGGGCCGCCATTGCGCGATAAATGCCTCGATGTTCCTCGCGGCATCTGAGGCAAGTGGTAAGAACGGCACATATTGGATCACATGCCCTCCTGTTCGAGTAGTAATTCCAAGGAAAGGCCATCCCGGCGCAACTTATTGTCCCTCATGGCTATGACCTGCTTTACTGCCTGAATACTCATGTCATGCGTGTCGGCCTGGGAAGTGCCGCCGCATACCAGAACCTGATCTCGCTCGGCTTCCAATTCCTTCAATACCTGCTCGTGGGGGCCTGCCATGAGGGCTTGGAATTTAAGGCATGTGTAACAAGCGTATGGCTTTCGCTGTGCGCAGAGGTTCTTACATTGGCCGATTGCTCTTCCTTGGAACGATTCTGGGTAGAGGGCGGATCCCTGGCCCGAATAGCATAATTCGCCTTTAAAATATCCGGCCGTACGCACTTCGGAAGCTGCCATTTTGCGGTCGGCATCCATCAGCACTTTTACATCAATGCCCCCATAGCATTCCAATGCTGAGGAAACAGTTGTATGCCCTAGGATCCGAGCCACCTGTATGAGCGTTGCACCTCGCAGCAGCGCCCAGGTGGCGAGAGACATTCGGAAACGTTTCATGCTGATTTTGAAGTAATCGCCGGTCCTTGGCGACCGGAGCCTGACCAACGTTCGGGTGGTCGAGTCGAAAACCATCAGGCCGCCGAGAACGCGCGGCAAGCCGGCTACGAGGCTTTCTCCGACGTAGTGGTAGGTACGAATGGGGTCCTGGTTCTCCGGGTGAACGAACAGAGGGAGGTCATCCCCCATGCCCAAATGTGCCCATTTGGCCTTCTGGTCAGCGATCCATCCAGCCAATAAAGCTCCCACTTCGGGATGCAAGGCCCAGGACTCGAACGACTCGCGCCATCCCTCACCGGGCCTCTTGACCTGGGGGAAGGCCAGTGTGTATACCCCGTCCTTCTGGTTCAGGTCCTTGCACTTGAGGTCTGCAACCTGGGCCCGGCGCATTCCTGAGAGACGGAACAGTAGAATTTTGAGATAGGCGTGGGCGGGAATGAGATTCGTTTCCCACGAATCGTGCAGAGCCCGCATGAGAATCCGGTCCTCGCTCAACAGCAGCGGCCCCTTGGTGGGGTGCATGGTCAAGGTGGCCTCGCCCTTGATGGTTTCGAGATGTCTCAGCTTGGCAACCCATTTCTGGGCTTCTGGCGAGAATCTATGTCCAGGATCACCATGAAGTGCCAAGGCCTTGGCGAACATCTTGACAAATGCTAATTGGTTTCTGTGGCGTTCATCTAATGACAGCGCAAATGCCTGGATCATGTCGAGGGTTAAGGAATCTACTCGTTTTCCTCGGCGAGAATAGGCGTGCTTTAGCAAGGGTCCGACAGCCTTCTCCATCAATGTCGCGGAGGAAGAGCAAGCGAATGCTCGGAGTACCCCAACCATCGCCGCCTTGATGCTGGCCACCATTTCGTCAGTTGCCCATGCACGGAGAGGGGCAAACTTGAGCCTGATTGTTTTGCTGGAAGTTTGGAACTCCCACACGTCCATCAAGGGATCGAACAGCACTCCGGCTTTCGTGTGCGTCAATGAAGGTCGGAGTATGACATTACTCATGGTCGTCGCCTCGCGGGTGCATCATGTCCTCCTGCATTTCGAGAAGGAACTTTTGGGCCTTCCTTTTTGTGTGGCGGCGAAGGTAGATCGCAGCCGTAGATCGCGGTGAATTGGGGTTCCATCCCATCAACTCAGCCCTGTGCTGGACTTCACGAGCCTCGTCCAATCCATGCTCGTCTGCCAATCTGGAGAACTCATCGTTCCAAGCGTGCCGCAGCTTGTGCGGCGAGAGGTTCTTCGGCACACCTGCCACTGCCCGCAGATCCTTGAAAATTTTTGCCAGTCCGGAAAAGGACAGTGGCAGGCCGTCCCGGTGATTGACGATCAGTAGTGGATGCTTCCGAGCCATCGGAAACTTGCCCCGAACCAACGATACATAGTCCAACCACATCGCCTGGAGGCCAGAATTCACCGGTAGATCCCGGTCTCGCGTCTTGGTGTTCGGCTCATATTTTCGCGGATCCTCCGGGTCATCAGGACGCCGCAGCACGAACACTTTTGCGCCTTTCAGATCCCGTGCCTTGAGTCCCAGGAGTTCACCACGGCGAATCCCCAGGCAATATAGAAGATTGACGATCAAGCGATTCCGCACACGAATAGCGAGCCTCCCAAGGAGCCTGTCCCGGATCCTCTTGACTTCCTTTTGGTCCCCAGCATTCTCTGCAGCCGTCCAAGCCTGAACCAAATCCGGCGGGTCCGCCCATGGGTTGTCGGGGTGGTCTACTCCGATCAAGTTTAGTATTCGCTCGATGACTTCAGGCTCTGGGGCCATGGGGAGTAAGAAGGCGTTGCGGCCTTTGGCTCGTTCCCGGTGTCCGAGGATGTTCTTCACCATATCGTCCCGAACGGTCTGGGCAGCCGCACTTTCGTCCCGGCGGCCTGAGTTGGCCATCCAGTTGCAGGCGACGGTAGCCAACCAATGGAGGTAGTCCGCTGCAACGTCGAGACGGTAGTTGCCCACCCGCGAGGTGACTACATCCAGCATCCGTGGCTCACGCATGGGTTCCCCGGGCCGAAAGGGAAACACGTTTTTGTGTGGGTCCCTCTGTTGCGAACGAGTCACGATTCGCAAACACGCGACCAAGTCTGACATCTCTGCATGAGAGAGGAATTTCCCATTGCCAAAGCGACCATCCAGATCGATGCCCCGGACATTCGCCCAGTCGTAGATGGCTGCGACAGTCACGGCATTATTGGCGAGGGTCCCGCCCGCAACCCCTGTTACTCGGCGATGGGAAGTCAGCCACACCGACGGGGCGAACAGCGGGAGGCCGGTCGTAACGTCCACCACCAGGGGGTGGCGCTCCCCATAATCCGATACCACGGTCTCGACTCGGTAGCCCGATTCTTTACAGATTGAGGAGGTCGCTTTCATGACGGGGACAGACTACCCCCCCGTTTCCCCGGTGTAAAGAGCTAACTTCAATCATATCAATTTCTGGTCAGTAGTCAATGACAAACTAGATCTGGTGAATGAAGGAAGATCTGCTCCCAGGGGCCGAAATCCAGGCGGCCCTTGGTGATGGCGACAACCACCTCCCGGCCCATGATCTGGCGCTTCTGGTGGGCGTCGCCGTTGTCCTCGCCGGAGCGGTTGTGCAGGTAGCCGCCCCGGGCGGGGTCGGCGCCTTCGTTGAAGGGGGCGAGCTTTTCCAGCCAGCGCTTGTAGTCCTCGTGGAGGCCGGGCTCGTCGTCGTTGATGAAGACGCTGGCGGTGATGTGCATGGCGTTGACGAGGCAGAAGCCCTCCTGGACGCCGCTGGCGTCCAGGGCCTCCTCCACGTCGGGGGTGATGTTCACGAAGCCCACCCGCTCGGGCTCGTGGAGGGTCAGGGTCACGCGGTGGGATTTCATGGGCGGCCTCTTCCCTACAGTAGACTGGTACCCGAACTTTTTGGAGTCGCCCATGCTCACCATCGCCGGCCGCACCTTCCAGAACCGCCTCATCCTCGGGACCGGCAAGTACAAGGACTTCGCCACCATGAAGGCGTGCTACGAGGCCGGCTCGGTGGAGATGGTGACCCTGGCGGTGCGGCGCTTCGATCTCTCGGCCAAGGGCGATGACAACATCCTCAACTGGATCCCCAAGGGCATGGCGCTGCTGCCCAACACCGCGGGCTGCTACACCCGGGAGGACGCCCTGCGGGTGTGCCGCCTGGCCCGGGAGGCCCTGGAGACGGACTGGGTGAAGCTGGAGGTCATCGGGGATCCCCTCAGCCTGTACCCCGACGGGGAGGAGACGCTGCGGGCGGCGGAAATCCTCGTGAAGGAGGGGTTCGTGGTGCTCCCCTACATCAACGCGGACCCCATCCTGGCCAAGAAGCTCTGCGAGGCGGGCTGCGCGGCGGTGATGCCCCTGGGATCGGCCATCGGTTCGGGGCTGGGGGTGCAGAACCCCTACGTGATCCAGATCCTCCGGGACGTGGTGGGGGGCTTCGGCCTGCCGCTCATCGTGGACGCGGGGGTGGGCACCGCCAGCGACGCGGCGGTGGCCATGGAGCTGGGGGCGGACGCGGTGCTCATGAACACCGCCGTGGCCGAGGCCGCGGACCCGGTGAAGATGGCCCGGGCCATGGATTTCGCCGTGAAGGCGGGGCGGCTGGCCTTCGAGGCCGGCCGTATGCCCCGCCGGTTGTACGCCAGCGCCTCCAGCCCCGTGGGGGGGGTGGTGGGGAAAGGCTGACGCCGGGTTATCCTGGAGGGGCAAGGGAGCCCGTTCATGCCTCGATTCTCAAGACGTTCCGGCCGCGAAGTCCTGGAGGGCCACCCGCGCCTGCCGGACTGGATCGTCCAGGAGAAGGTGAAGCTTTCGGACCTCCACGCCATGAAGGCGCGCATGCGGGAATCCGCCCTGCACACGGTGTGCGAGGAGGCCCGGTGCCCGAACCGCAACCACTGCTTCACCCACGGCACGGCAACCTTCCTGCTCATGGGGGACACCTGCACCCGGGCCTGCGGGTTCTGTTCCATCCGGAGCGGCAGGCCCCTGCCCCTGGATCCCCGGGAACCGGAGGAGACCGCCCAGCGCGTGGCCTCCCTGGGGCTGAAGTTCGCCGTGCTCACCTCCGTGAACCGGGATGATCTCCCCGACGGGGGCGCGGCGCATTTCGCGGGCACCATCCGCGCCATCCGGCGCCTGAACCCGGGCACGGGGGTGGAGGTGCTCACGCCGGATTTCATGGGGGACCTGGATGCCGTGGCGGAGGTGGTGGCCGCGGGACCGGCGGTGTTCAACCACAACACGGAGACCGTGCCCAGCCTCTACGCCGAAGTGCGCCCCGCGGGGCGCTTCCAGCGGTCCCTGGACGTGCTGGCCCACGCCAAGCGCCTGGGCACGGCGCTCTTCGGGGACGAGTTCCGCACCAAGTCGGGGCTGATGCTGGGCCTGGGGGAGACGGAGGCGGAGCTCATGGAGGTCTTCGGGAAGCTGGTGGAGGCGGGGGTCGATATCCTCACGCTCGGGCAGTACCTGCGGCCCACCCGGCACCAGCTGCCGGTGAAGGCGTACGTCCACCCCGACGCCTTCGCGGAACTGGGCCGCAAGGCCAAGGCCCTGGGGTTCCGCACCGTGTACGCGGGCCCGCTGGTGCGTTCCAGCTTCAACGCCCACGAGGTGAGCGCCATGGAAGGGATCTCCATCGCATGACCGGGACCGCCGCCAACCCCTGGGACGCCCCGGCCCCGGAGGCCGCGGGGCTCCCCTCCGTCTTCGGGCTGCTGCCCGAGGAGCTGGAGGCCGCCCCGGGCCGCGCGGAGCACGTCTTCAACCGCCTGCACCGGCCCTGGACCTACCGGCCCGAAGGGCTCTTCCTCAACCGGGAGGCGCGGGAATGGATCGCGGCCTCGTACGACGTGTCGCTGCCGGAGATCATCGAGCGCCACCCCAGCGAGGACGGCGCCACCAAGGTGGTGCTGCGCCTGCGGGACGGGGAGCGCATCGAGGCCGTGCACATGCCCCGGGACGTGCGCAATCCCCGGGTGACCCTCTGCATCAGCAGCCAGGTGGGATGCGCCATGGGGTGCACCTTCTGCGCCACGGGCGCCATGGGGATCCGGCGCAACCTTTCGGCGGGGGAGATCGTGGGCCAGGTGCTGAGCCTCATCCGGACCCTGGGGCCCGCCCAGCCCCACGCCATCACCCTGGTGTTCATGGGCATGGGGGAGCCGCTGCACAACCTGGACAACGTCCACCGGGCCATCCGCATCCTGAACCACCCCTGGGGGCTGAACATCTCCACCCGGCGCATCACGGTGTCCACCTCCGGCCTGGTGCCCGCCATCGAGCGGCTTTCCCGCCTGCGGCCGCGGCCCTGGCTGGCCTTGAGCCTCAACGCCACCACGGACGAGGCCCGGAGCCGGGTCATGCCCGTGAACCGCGTGTGGGGCCTGGGGCGCCTGCGGGAGGCCCTGGGGGCCTGGGGACTGGCCCCCGGGGAGAAATTCCTCCTGGAATACGTGCTGCTGGCCGGGGAGAACGACACGGTGGAGGATGCCGACCGCCTTGCGGATTGGCTGGGCGAACTGCGCCATGGACACAACATCAACCTCATCCGCATGAACGAGCACGCGGCGTCCGCCTTCAAGCAGCCGGAGGAGGACCGGCTCCAGGCCTTCCTGGACCGGCTCAAGGCCCGGGGCTGCTTCGTGACGGTGCGCAAGAGCCGGGGCCGGGATGTGCAAGGGGCCTGCGGCCAGCTGCTTAAATAAACCTGGGCCGGGGGATCCGGATGAATTAAATATTAATGTCGCGGTGTGACCCCGGTCCGTTGGAGAACGGGGGCAACCGTGATAGCTTTCATCTCGTTCTCCTCAGAGGTCCCGAATGCATCAGCCGGATGACGTCTCACAAACCTGGGTCCCCCCCGCGGAGGCCTGGACGCCGCAGGGGCAGCCGCCCACCCTGGACCCCTACTACGAGGACCCCTACAACCCCGATCCCTATTCCAAGATGTAGATGAAGATCCTCCTCGCCTCCCGGAACGCGGGAAAACTTCGCGAATTCAAGGACCTCCTCCAGGGCGCGGACCTGGTTCCCTGGCCGGAGGATGCCCCGGAAATCCCCGAGGAGGGGGCCTTCTTCCAGGACAACGCCCTGCAGAAGGCCACCTTCGCCAAGGATTGGTGGGAGCGGAAGGGTGAATGTCCGGTCGATGGGGTGCTTGCCGATGATTCCGGTCTGTGCGTGGACGCCCTGTGGGGTGGGCCTGGAGTGCTGAGCGCCCGGTTTGCCCGGGGCCTGGGCCAGGATGCCAAGAACCGAAGGCTCCTGGGAATGATTCCGCCGGGTGCTCAACGGTCGGCCCGGTTTGTGTGTGTGCTTGCCTGGGCGCCCATGGCCGGGGAAGCGGTGACGTTCGGCGGCTCGGTTGAAGGACAGCTGGCCCTGGAACCCCGGGGCGGCCAGGGGTTCGGGTATGATCCGATTTTCATCCCGGAGGGGTACGACCGGACCTTCGGAGAGCTTCCTTCCACGGCCAAGCAGGGACTCAGCCACCGGGCCCGGGCCAGCCGGGCGTTCCTGGAAGCATTTGGCTAGGCCTCATCCCCCCAGATCTTCTTCTCCCGGAGATTCACGGCTGCCTGGTAGGCGCCCAGGATGGCGTTCCGCACGCGCTGGTATCCCTGCTCTGTGACCTTGGAATTGAAGCTCATGGAGGAGATGACGTAGAACCCCTCGCCGTTGGGCAGGGGCTGGGGGGCGGAGATCTGGATCTGGGGGGGAAGGACGGCGGAGGAGCTGTCCTCCCGGAGCCGCACGGCGACCCGGTCGGACCAGGCCTGGAGGCGGGGGGTGATGTCCAGGCCGGCCTGGGCGTCCTCCACCAGGACGCGGCCGTAGAGGGTGAAGGAGAGCCGCAGCTGGGGGCCGTCGATGGCGCTGTTGAGGTACCCGGCCATGGAAGCCAATTGCTGGAGGTCCTTCTGGATCGCCAGGAGCTTGGGACTTGCCTGGGAGATGGGTTTGGTGGCCATGGACCCATTATGCACCTTGTATTCGGCCCCCTGCCCTGCGAACCTACTTCCCTACAGCGTGTGCTGGATGTTCGGGAAGCAGGTGTGAATCCTGCGCTGCCCCGCAACGGTATGCACCCCGGGCCGAGCGCCATGGACCGGGAGACCCCGCTGGAGCCACTGGGGCGGATCCCCGGGAAGACTCCAGGGGCATCGCAAGATGCCTGTCGCGTGCGAGCCCGGAGACCGGTCCTGCATTAACCCAACCGTCGTGGGGACGGGGAGGGCCCTTGCCCCAGCGGCGATGCCACCCCTTGTTCCCCGGCACCATGCGCGGAGCATGCAATGGGCAATTCAAGAATCCTTTTTTCCCTGGCCGTGGGGGCCCGCCTCTGGGCGGGGGATCCGGGGGTGGAGCCCCCGCCCGTGAGGTCCGAAGCCTCGGCCACGGTCACGGTCACCGCGGAGGCCACCCCCGTGGAGGTGGTGCGGACCCCCAATCCCGTGCTGGTGGTGGACAGGGCGGCCATCGAGGCCCGGGGGGCGGACAATCTGGGCGATCTCCTGCGGATGCTCCTGCCGGGCCAGGTGTTCTCCAGCGGCGGCGTGGGCACGGCGGCCACCCTGAACCTGGGGGGAGGAAGGGCCCAGGATGCGGTGGTGGTCCTGGATGGCATCCGCCTCTCCGACGCCACGGGCCTGGGCGGGGTGAACCTCTCCATGATCTCCCTGGCGGGCATCGAACGCATGGAGGTCCAGCAGGGGCCCTGCTCCACCCGTTTCGGGTCCGACGCCCAGACCGGGGTGGTGGCGCTGTACTCGGCGGGCCACGCCCGGGAGGGGTTCAGCGGCCAGGTGCGGGCCGGGGCCGGGAGCCAGGCCATCCGCGAGGGTCTCTTCGCCCCCGCCTACGGGTGGGCCTCGGGCTGGGTGCGGGCCTCGGTCAGCGGCCAGCAGGAGGATGGCGCCACGCCGGCGGACCACCCCTTCCGTTCCTCGGGCGTCTTCCTGGGGGGAGGCCAGCAGGTGGGGGCCGATACCCTGGTGACGGCGAGCTACCGCAACGCATTCGCGGGGGTTCCGGTGCCCATCACCTACGCGGACTACGGATCGGGTCCCCGGGCCGGGTCCCAGTACGTCCCCTCCCGGCAGGATTTCAACCGCACCGAGGTGCTCAGCGCCACGGTGCGGTCCTCCCTGACCCCGGCGCTCCTGGGGGAGCTCACGGTGGGACAGGCGCTGCAGGCGCGGCTGGAGCCCAACTACACGGACGGGGCCGCCACGGAGCGGTACACCAGCCAGCGTAACCAGGCCAACGGGGCCCTCACCTGGCGTGCGTCCAGGATCTCCACCCTCCAGGCGGGCTTCGACCTCTACCAGGAGACGGCGCGCTTCGCGGGGACGGTGGACCCGGCCACGGGCCGGCACCTGGCGGTGTTCCTGGAGGACCAGACGGAAATCTCGGATTCCCTGCGCGTGGTGGCCACGGTCCGGGGCGAGCGCGACCGGCTCACCTTCCCCGATGCCCGGGACACCCAGGTGTCCCGGGCCACCTGGAAGCTGGGCATCAACTGGCTCCTGGGGGGCGGGCTGCGGGCCTATGCCTCGGCGGGCACCGCCTTCGCCAATCCCCTGCTCTTCCAGGCCATCTACAACGCCCAGTACCAGGGCCAGGCCCTGGACAACGAGCGCAGCTTCACCGCCCAGGCCGGCCTCACCTACGCGGCGGGGCCCTGGACGGCGGCCCTGGAGCTCTCCCGGACCCTCTACGGGAACCTGGTCTACTTCGACGCCAACGGCGGGCAGTTCATCCCCGCCTCCTGGGGCGGGTACTATTCGGGCATCTACCGCAACGGGTCCGATCTCCGGCTCCAGTCGGCCCAGGTCACGGCGGGGTACCGCACGGGGACCTGGAGCCTCCAGGGCTTCTACCGCAACCAGGAGTTCCGGGACGAGCAGGCCGTCCCCTCCCAGCGCTTCTCGTCGGGGGCCGTGATCCGCAAGCCCTTCCAGACCCTGGGGCTCACCGGCCACCGCACCCTGGGGAGCCTGAGGCTGGAAGGCTCCTGGTCCTGGATCGGGCCCCGCTACGACTACGGGCTGCCCACGGCCTTCAAGGAGCACTTCAACGATCTGGGCCTCAAGGCGATGCTGCCCCTGGGCCGGGCCGTGACCCTGACCCTGCGGGGGGACCACCTCCTGCAGCCCCGCACCACCGTGCCGCAGTGGCTGGCCCGGGAGCGGGACTTCCAGAACGACGCCTCCCAGATCTTCGGCTTCCCGGCGCAGCCTCCGACGGTGACGGTCGAGATGCGCTACCTTTTCTAGGAACCTCCCCCGCCCATGGATACCCGCCCCAGCATGCGCCGCCTCCTTTCCATCCTGTTCCTCCCCGCCCTTCTCTGGGCGGGGGGGCCCGTGCGGGTCGTGAGCCAGACGGTGGGCACCGACGAACTGCTGGTGGCCCTGGCGGCGCCGGGCCAGATCGCGGCCCTGAGCCACCTGGCCCGGGACCCGGAGTTCACGCCGGATGTCCGCGCCAACGCCAAGTACCCCTGCCTGCGCACCGGCAGCGCCGAGGACGTGCTCCACTTCCGCCCGGGCCTGGTGCTCGCGGCGGCGTGGACGGCGCCGGAGACCTTGACGATCCTGCGCAGGGCCAAGGTGGACCTGGTGGTGGTGGACCGCTTCGAGACCCTGGACGACCTCTACGACTCCGCGCGCAGGATCGGCGCGGCCCTGGGCCGCCGGGAGCGCGCCGAGGAGCTCATCGGCCAGTGGAAGGCGCGCGTGGCGGAGCTGGACAGGCGCCTGAAGGGCGTCCGGGCCGTGCGCGTCCTGGCGGTGGGCCTCTATCCGTTCACCGCGGGCGCGGGCACCACCTTCCAGGACATGTGCGACCACGCGGGGGCCCTGAACGTGGCCGCGGAACAGGGCATCCGGGGCCACCAGCCCACCCCGGGCGAGAAGGTGCTCACGTGGAAGGTGGACGTGCTGGTCACCGACAAGGGTGAGCACATGGCCGAACGCCTCCGGGCCCTGGCGCCGTACAAGTACCTTGGCGCGCTCCGCCGCGGCAGCCTCGTGGAGGTGCCGGGGCCGCTCATGTCGGCCACCAGCCAGGCCCGCATCGACGCCTACGAATTCCTGGCCAGGGCCCTGCATCCGGAGCGCTTCCGGTGAGGCGCCGGGCCGGCGTCATCCTCTCCCTGATCCTCCTCCTGGCGGTGCTGGCCTCCCTGGGGCTGGGGGACTCCAATCTGGGGCCCACGGCCCTGCTGCGCGCCCTGGTGGGGCGGGGGGACGAACTGGACCGGACCATCCTCTGGGACCTGCGGCTCCCCCGCACCCTGGTGGGCCTCGCGGTGGGCGCGGGCCTGGCGGCCTCGGGCGTGACCATGCAGGCCTTCTTCCGCAACCCCCTGGCCTCCCCGGGCCTGCTGGGGGTGAGCGCGGGCGGCGCCCTGGGGGCGGTGGCGGTGCTGGCCCTGGGATGGCACGCCAGCTTCCTCACGGTGCCCCTGGCGGCCATCGCCGGGGCCTTCCTGGCCACGGGCGCCGTGCTGGTGCTGGCGCGGCGGGGGGCCGGACCCGAGCACCTGCTGCTCTCCGGGGTGGCCCTCAACGCCTTCTTCGGGGCGGGGACCAGCTTCCTGCTGGCGCTTTCGGCGGGGAAATTCGAGGTGAGCGGGCAGATCCTCTTCTGGCTCATGGGCGGCATCGAGAACCGCACCTGGGAGCACGTGGCCATCGGGTTGCCCGGGGTGCTGGTGTGCTGCGCGCTGCTGCTGCCCCTGGGGCGGCCCATGAACCTGCTGAGCCTGGGCGAGCCTTCGGCCCAGAGCCTGGGGGTGGACGTGCGGCGCCTGCGCTGGCAGCTCATCGCGCTTTCCACCGTGCTCACGGCCCTGGCCACGGCGGTGGGGGGCGTGGTGGGCTTCGTGGGCCTGCTGGTGCCCCATCTCCTGCGCCTGGCCTTCGGGCCCGACCACCGGCGGCTCCTGCCCCTTTCCATGGTGGGCGGGGCCGCCCTGGTGCTCCTTTGCGATCTGCCCACGCGCTTCGTGCCGGGGGGGCTGCGCCTGGGGGCCATGACGGCCCTGGTGGGCGGGCCCTTCCTTCTCTGGATGCTCCGGAGGAACCCGTGCTGACGCCCGTGCTCGAGGCCGAGGGCCTCACCCTGGGGACCCGCCTGCGGGACGTGTCCTTCGGCCTGGGGGCGGGGCGCATGGTGGCGGTGGTGGGCCCCAACGGCGCGGGGAAATCCACCCTCCTGCAGGTCCTGGCGGGCCTCCTCCACGGGCACGGGCGCATCCGGTGGCAGGGGCGGGACCTGGCCCGCATCCCCTTCCTGGAGCGGGGGCGGTCCCTGAGCTGGCTGGGGCAGGAGAGCCATGCGGAATTCGCGTTCCCGGTGCGGGAGGTGGTGGCCCAGGGCCGCCACGCCTGGGGGGACGACGGCCAGGGGGTGGAGGCGGCCCTGGATGCCCTGGACATCCGGCACCTGGAAGCGCGGCCCATCACCGAGCTGAGCGGGGGCGAAAGGCGGCGGGTCTTCCTGGCCCGGGCCCTGGCCACCGGCGCCCCCCTGCAGCTCTGGGACGAGCCCGCCGCGAACCTGGACGTGCGCCATGCGCTGGAGGTGCTCCGGCTGGCCCGGGACCTGGCCGGGGCCGGATCGACCCTCCTGGTGAGCCTCCACGACCTGCGGACCGCCTTCCGCTTCGACGAGGTGATGGTGCTGGACCAGGGCCGGATGGTGGGCTTCGGCCCCCCGGAGGCCATCCTCACCCCCGGTCTCATCGGCTCCGTCTTCCGCGTGAAGGCGTCGCCCGCCCAGGGGCTGGCCCTGGAACTGCCCTGACGAGGAGCCCCATGCGCCTTCCCACCCTGCCCGTGCTGGACCCGGCCTTCCGCGAATCCGTGGCGCGCCACGTGGACGACCTGACCAAGCCCCTGGGGGCCCTGGGTCGCCTGGAAAGCCTGGGCGCGCAGCTGGCGTGGATCGCGGGGACCCCGCGCCCGCAGGACCCGGAGGCGTTCATCCTGACCTTCGGCGGGGACCACGGCATCGCGCGCCACCAGGTCTCGGCCTACCCCCAGGAGGTGACGGTCCAGATGATGGCCAACATCGCCGGGGGCGGCGCGGCCATCTCCGCGCTGTGCCGGGCCAACCGCATCCACCACCGGGTCATCGACGCCGGGGTGGCCTCCCCCTGCCCCTTTCCCGGCGTCGCCCAGCGCAACGTCCTGCGGGGCACCCGGGATCCCCTGGAGGGGCCGGCCATGACCCGGGCGGAGGCCGAGGCCTGCATCCAGGCCGGCCTGGACGAGGTGGCGCTCCTGCCGCCGAACCCCTTCGCCCTCCTGGGGGTGGGCGAGATGGGCATCGCGAACAGCTCCGTGGCCGCGCTCCTGGTGTGCGCATTCACGGGGATGGATCCCGCCGGGGCGGTGGGGCCCGGCACCGGCATCCAGGGCTCCGCCCTGGGCAGGAAGCTGGAGGTGATCCGGCAGGTCCTCACGAAGCACCGCCCGGATCCCGCGGATCCCCTGGGGGTGCTCGCCGCGGTGGGGGGCGCGGAGTTCGGGGCCATGGCGGGGGCCATGATCGGCGCGGCCGCCCGGGGCTGGGCGGTGATCGTGGACGGGTACATCGCCGGCGCCGCCGCCCTCGTGGCCATGGCCCTGGCGCCCGGCCTGGAGGCCTTCCTGGTGTGGAGCCACCGCAGCGCCGAGCCCGGGGCCCGGCTCGTGCTGGAGCACCTGGGCAAGGAGCCGGTGCTGGACCTGGACCTGCGCCTGGGCGAAGGCACCGGCGCCGCCCTGGCGGTGCCCATCCTGCGCTCGGCCTGCGCCGTGCTCCGGGAAATGGCCACCTTCGGCAGCGCGGGCGTGAGCCGCGCATGATCGCGAGCCTGGTGGCGGCCATCCGCTTCCTGACCCGGGTCCCCGTTCCGGGGAGGCCGACCCGGGTGGAGGACATCGCCCGGGGGGTGGGCTGGTTTCCCCTGGTGGGGGCGCTGGTGGGGGGCGCCACGGCGGGGGTCTTCGCGCTGGGCCTGCGGGCCTGGCCCGCACCCCTCGCGGCGGCAGTGGCCGTGGGCTTCGGGCTCATGCTGACGGGGGGCTTCCACGAGGACGGGGCCACGGACGCCATGGACGGGCTGGGCGGAGGCTGGACCCGGGAGCGGGTGCTGGAAATCATGAAGGACAGCCGCATCGGGGCGTACGGCGCCATGGCCCTGTGGGTGCTGCTGGCGGTGCGCTGGAGCGCGCTGGTGGCCCTGGAGGGGCGCGCCCTCTGGGCGCTGCCCCTGGCGATGGTGTGGGGGCGGTGGTCCATCTCCGCGCTCATGGGGCTCCTGCCGCCGGTGGCGCCGGGGCTGGCGAAGGAGGTGGGGGGCCAGGGGCGGTGGGGCCCCTTCCTGGGCGCCACGGCGCTGCTGGTCCTGGCCAACCTCCTGTGCCTGGGCCGGCCGGGTCTGGCCAGGGCGGCCCTGGCGGCGCCCGCGGTGCTGGGGCTCTGGGCCCTCTACCTCAAGCGCCGGCTGGGGGGCCAGAGCGGGGATCTTCTGGGCGCCGGGAACCAGCTGGTGGAGGCGGCGGTGCTGCTGGCCCTGGTGGCGAAATGATGCCCCTCTACCTGCTCCGCCACGGGCCCACCGAGGCATCCGCGAAGGGGGCGCCCCTGGGGCGCCTGGACCTGCCCGTGGCGCCGGAAGGGCAGGCCCGGTGGCCGCGGGTCCGGGAGGAGCTGCTGGCCCTGGGCATCGGCCGGGTCCTCACCTCGGACCTGGGCCGGGCCCGGGACCACGCCCTGGACCTGGGGCTGCCCTGCCTGGTGCTGCCGGGGCTCTCGGAGCAGGCCTTCGGCGAATGGGAGGCCCGGCCCTGGGACCAGGTGGAGGGCGCCGAGGCCTTCTTCCGGGACCCGGCGCGGGGGGTCCCGCCGGGCGGCGAGAGCTTCCTGGCCTGCGGGGCCCGGGCCCTGCTGGCCCTGCAGGGAGCCCTGGAAGGCGAAGGCGCGACCCTGGTGCTGGCCCACGGCGGCCCCCTCCGGGCCATCCTCGCCCACTACATCGGCCTGCCCGCGACCCGCGCCCTGGACCTGTCCTGGCAGCCTTTCGGCCTCACCCGGGTGGACGTCTATGCCCCGGACCGCGGGGCGCTGCGCTTCCACAACCGGCTCGCGGGCTGACCATGGGACGGATCCTCTTCCTCACCGGGCCGGTGCGCAGCGGAAAGAGTTCCTGGGCGGTGGAACGGGCCTCGGCGTGGGGCCCCGGCACCGTCTTCGTCGCCACCTACCGCCCCGACGCGGGCGACGCGGAAATGGCGGAGCGGGTGGAGCGGCACCGCGCCGAGCGCCCCGGCTGGCGCACCCTGGAGGCCCCGGCCCGGGTGGCCGAGTCCCTGGAGGGGCTCGATCCGCCGCCTTCGGGCGTGGTGCTGGACTGCCTCACGCTCTGGCTGGGGGACCGCATGGAGGCCTCCGACGAGGCGATCCTCGGGGCCTGGTCGGAGGAGCTGGCGGCCTTCGCCCGCCTGCCCTGGCCCATCATCATCGTGGGCAACGAGGTGGGGTGGTGCCCCGTTCCCGGGGACGCGGCCTTGCGGCGCTTCCGGGATCTGGCGGGATGGCTGGGCCAGGCCACGGCGAAGGCCGCCGATGAAGCCTGGCTCTTCGTGGCGGGATGCCCGTTACGGATCAAGTAGCCGATGCCTGCTTCCAGGTTCCGACAAAAAGGACCCGGTCGCGGGGCTTCATCCCCTTCATCCCTTTCATCCCGTTAATCACCGTTCCAGCAGGGCCAGCGCCGGGGTGGGGCGGCGCGTAGTTGATCCGCATGGCCCGACCCATCCCGGCTCTGGCCCTGCGTAAACAGGGATGAATCGGATGAAGGGGATGAAGGGGATGAAGCGCCGGACCCAGGTCATTTCCGGTGGGTTGCCCCGACCGGTTATCCAGGGATCCGGGTTCCATTGCATGGGGTGGGTCGGCGCTTTGGGCTACCGCTGAAGGAGGTGCTTCGCCAGGGGGTTCCGGTGGTCCCATCCGGCGATCTCCAGGACGGGGATCTCCGGCTCCTCCAGGGGCCAGCCGATGCAGAGGTAGCCCACCCAGCCCCAGGTGGCGGGCAGGTCCATGGCCTCCCGCAGCCGCTCCGGCTCCAGGATGCTCACCCAGCCCACGCCCACGCCCTTGGCGCGGGCGGTGAGCCAGAGGTTCTGGATGGCGCACACGGCGGAATCCCGGAGCGTCTCGGGCTGGGTCTGGCGGCCCAGGCCGTGGCCCGAATCGGGGTCCGTCTCCACGCACACCAGGAGGTGGACGGGGGCCTCCTTGAGGCCGGCCAGCTTCAGGCTGCGGTAGAGGCGGGCCCGGTCGGAGTCGTAGACCGCCGAGGCGGCGTCGTTGGCGCGCTGGAATTCGGCGATGACCGCCTGGCGGCGCGCGGGGTCATCCACCCGCACGAAGCGCCAGGGCTGGGAGAGGCCCACGGACGGGGCGTGGTGGGCGGCCTCCAGGAGTTCCGTGAGGAGGTCCTCGGGCACCGGGTCCGGGCGGAAGCGCCGCACGTCCCGCCGCAGGCGGAAGAGTTCCTGGAGCTGGATCTGGAAGTTGGTGGGGAATGCCGGCATGGGCTGCCCTCAGCGGTTCAGCCCAGTGTAGTTCAATCCAGGGTGATATCGCCGTTGACGGTCTTGATCTGGAGGACCTGGGCGCTGTCCCCGAAGGACGCTTCGAACCGGTGCTTGGCGGCGCTCACGTCCCTGGCGCCTTCGCTCCGGATGCGCAGGGTCCCGTTGACGGTGGTGGCCTTGAGGCGGCCCTTGAGGTTCTGGGCGGCGAGCCTGATGGCCCCGTTGACGGTCCTGGCGGTGACGGGCCCGGCGAGGTCGCTGCCGGTGATGCCGCCGTTGACGGTCTCGGCCGTGAGGGCGCCCTGGAGGTGCTCCACCCGGATGGCGCCGTTCACGGTCCTGCACGCGGCGGCGCCGGCGACGTCCTTGAGTTCCACAAGACCGTTGACGGTCTCCAGGATGGGCAGGACGGACCGGGGCACCTTGAGGTCCATTTCGCAGACGGGGCCCTTGTGCGAATCCTTCGGGTACTCGCCCCGGATCTCCAGGCCGCCGTTCCTGGGCTCCAGGACGACCTTGACCTGCTCCTTCCCGGCCCCGGGCACGAAGGCACCCGTGAATTCCACGTCCGGGCGCTCCCAGACGGTCACCCGGATGTGCCCGTTGACGTTGCTGACCTTAAGGGACCCTCCCTGGGCGATGGGGACGGTGCGGGTCTCCGTGGCCCTGATCCCGGGGGCCGGCTGGACGACGACGGTCTGGGCCCCCAGGGGGGCCATGAGGATGAAAGCCGCTACCGGGGCGATGCGAAGCATGGTTCCCTCCGTTTGGGCAGGTTACGGAGGGAACCCGGCCGGGTTTAACCCACGGGGCGGATCACCGTGAGCCAGGGAATGCCCAGGAAGATCAGCGCCGCGATGAAGAGCGCGCCGAAAAGGAGGCCCAGGCTCCAGAAGGCCTTGGTGGAGATGTAGCCGCTGGCGTAGTAGACGGGGCCGGGGCCCGTGGCGTAGGGGGTGATGACGCCCATGATGCCCAGGGAGAAGCAGAGCAGGAGCGCGAAGGCCTTGGCGTGCATGCCGGGGATGGCGAGGCCCGAGGCCAGGACCACGGGCAGCACGGCGGCGGTGTGGGCCGTGAGGCTGGCGAAGAGGTAGTGGATGAGGAAGAAGAACGCCACCAGGACGCCCATGACGAGGATGGGGGAGAACCCCGCCAGGTGCGAGGCGACGGCCTTGGCCACCCAGGTCACGAAGCCCACCTTGTTGAGGCCGTCGGCCATGGTGACCAGGGTCGCGAACCACACCAGCACGTTCCAGGCGGCCTTGTTGGCGAGGATGTCGTCCCAGGTGACGATGGCCAGGACCACCATGGCGGCGATGACGAGGAACACCACGGCGGTGGGGTCGATGAAATTGGAGCCCAACAGGGGCATGCGGATGTCCTTGTTGGCGCCCACGATCCAGAGGAAGACGGCCAGCACCACCAGGAAGGCCATGGCACCCTCGGAGAACTTGAAGGGGCCCATCTTCCTGAGCTCGCCGGCGGCCCACGCCGGGGTCTCCTCGGAGACCTTCACCTCGGGGGGGTACACGAAGTAGGTGATGGCGGGGACGAGGAGGAGGAGGGCGAACCCGATGGGGAGGAAGCCCATGAACCAGCCCATCCAGGTCACGTCCATCTTGCCGACGCTGCGCAGGATGGAGAGGGCCGCCACGTTGGGCGCCAGGGAGGTGAGGAACATGGAGCTGGTCACGCAGGTGCAGGCGAAGGCGGTCCACATGATGTACGAACCGATCCTGCGTGCCGTGGGGCCGGGCTCGGAGCCGTAGAGGGCGGGAATGTTGCTGATGACGGGGAAGATCGTGCCGCCGCTGCGCGCGGTGTTGGAGGGCGTTCCGGGGGCGAGGACCAGGTCGGCGAGCATGATCGCGTAGCCCAGGCCCAGGGTGCGCCGGCCCAGGAGCTTGACCAGGAGGAGCGCGATGCGCCGTCCCAGGCCGCTCTTGGCGTAGCCGATGGAGAAGATGAAGGCCCCGAAGATGAGCCACACGGTCTTGTCGGAGAAACCAGCCAGGGCCCAGGCCACGGATCCCGCGGGAGTGGGCGCGACGTAGCACATGATCGCGGCGAAGGAGACGCCGATGAAGCCCACGGCCGCGGGGGGCAGGGGTTCCAGGATCAGCCCCAGGATCGTCGCGGCGAAGACCGCGAAGAAGTACCACGCCGCGGGGGTCAGGCCCGCGGGAACGGGCAGGAGCCTGAGTACGAGCCAAAGGATGACCGGGCCGATGGCCTTCAAAAACTTTGAGTTCATGGTCCCTCCGGAAGATGGGACCAGCATACTCACACCCGCCGGGACCTAGGAGAACAACTTAAGCGTTTCGTCCAATTTGCGGAGAACGGAAAGGATCTTGAACGGGGCGACCGGAAGGAAGTCCACGGCGCCGGCGGCCAGGGCCCGGTTGCGCTTCAGCCCCTCGTCCTCGTCCGTGCCCGCCAGGATGATGGGGAGGTTGCATTTTTCCTGCTCGACGACCTGCCTGCAGAGCTCCAGGGGACTGGCCAGGCGGAGGTGGTTGTGAATGAGAATCAGCTTCACCCGGCCCCATCCGGCCTCGTCCTCGCCGAAGGGCTTCAGGAAGGGCCGCACGGGTCCCGTGATGTAGTCCAGGCTGATCACCCCGAACTTGCGGCCCAGGGCCTCGGACATGTGCCGGGCGAACTCCTCGCGTTCGGTGAGGATGAGGATCGTGGGATGGCGGTCCACCCAGAGCCGCGCCTGGGGCAGGTTGGCGGCCTTGGCGGGGGCCCGGCCCGATTCGAAGCTCTCGCTGTCGCGCTGGGCCTGGATGCGCTGCTGGGTGTCCAGCCAGGTGCGGTACTGGCCCAGGAGGGTCTTGTCCACGCGTTCGGTGAACTTCATGCCCACGAAGTTGGCGCCGAAATAGGCGACGCGGGCGGAGGCGGTGAGCAGGAGGCCGTCCTCCAGGGCGAGATCCAGGGTGGATTCCTCGCCCATGCGGAGGACCTCCTCGATCTTCTGGGAGGAGTCCCGGAGGCTCAGTTCGAAGCCGTCGTTGCCGAAGCCGCGGATCTCGCCGTCGAGGACCGCGTTCCGGCTGTTGCTGAACGTGACCAGGGGGGCCACGTCCGGGGCGAAGTGGGCCAGGCGGTTGTCGTCGGCGCGGCGCAGGGTCCGGGGGAGGGTGAAGGCGGCGCAGGGGACGCCTTCCAGATCGGAGGGCCCGATGTAGGCCAGGACCGTCTCGTACCGGAAGCCCCGGTCGTCGAAGGTCATGGACACGCTCTCTTCGGGCCCCATGGCCCACTCCTCGAGCTCCTTGGGGCCCAGGCGGATGCCGATGCGGGCGGGTTCCTGGAACAGGATCTGGAAGAGCCCGCGCTTGTCGCGGCAGCCAAGGGCCACCTTCATGCTGGCCACGCAGAGCCGCTGGAGCATCATGCGGATGGCGTAGGCGTTGTCGATCGTTCGGTCGGAATTGGACATGGTTCAGGCCGGAGGAAGCCATCGGTGGAGGGCGTTCTTGAGGTCCACGATGGTGATGGGCTTGGGAATGTAGTCGTCCATGCCGGCTTCCAGGCACCGCTCGCGGTCGCCCTGCATGGCGTTGGCCGTCATGGCCAGGATGGGGGTGCGCCGGGCCCCGCCTTCCTTCTCCCGGATGGCGCGGGTGGCCTGGAAGCCATCCATCTCGGGCATCTGGCAATCCATGAAGACCAGGTCGTACGGACGGTCCAGGACCATCCGGACCGCCTCCAGGCCGTTGCCGGCCAGGTCCGCGGTGTAGCCCAGCTTGCGGAGGATGGCGACGGCGACCTTCTGGTTCACGGCGTTGTCCTCGGTGACCAGGAGCCGGGCCCCGGACCGGGCTCCCTCCTCGGGCGCGGCCCCGGCCACGGCCGGCAGGGGCACGGCGTCCTTGCTGCGCTCCAGGAGGGCCTTGAGGTGGGACTTGCGCATGGGCAGGGGGAGGAATTCGGTGATGGGCAGGGAGGTCGGCCTGCGGGCCTCCTCCTGCTCGTAGAGCGAATGGGCCATGATGAGGCGCAGCCCCTCCAGGCCGGGCGTGCCGTGCACGGCCTGGAGGAAGTCCATCATTCCGGCCTGGAGGCCTCCCCGGGAGCCGAACACCAGGAGGGTCTTGTCGTCCAGCGCCGCGCAGCGTTCCCGGAGGACCAAAAGGCCCGCGCGGGTGGGTTCCACGGAGGCGGCCTCGTAGCCCCACTCCCGGATCTGGGCCTCCAGGACGCCAGCGGTGGCCGGGGGCAGGCCCGCGAGGAAGAACCGGAAGGGTGCGTCGGGCAGTCCCGTCTCCTGGGGGACGTCCTGGGCCTGGAACCGCGCCGTGAACCAGAAGACGCTCCCCTCGCCGGGGACGCTGTCGACGCCGATGGCGCCTTCCATGAGCTCGGCGATGCGCTTGCAGATGGCCAGTCCGAGGCCGGTTCCGCCGTACTTGCGCGTGGTGCTGGAATCGCCCTGGTAGAAGGACTGGAAGAGCCTGCCGGCCACGTCGGGCGACATGCCGATGCCGGTGTCCCGAACCTCGAACCTCAGCAGGACCGAGCCCTCGCCGCGCTCCGCGAGGCTCACGCGGATGGTGACGGAACCCTCCTCGGTGAACTTGAGGGCGTTGTCGGTGAGGTTGGAGAGCACCTGCCGGAGCCGGGTGGGATCGCCCAGGAGCTTGGTGGGCGCCCCGCCCTGGATCCAGGTGGCGAGCTCCACGCCCTTGCCGTGGGCCTTGAAGCCGAGGATGGCCAGGAGGTCGTCCAGCAGGCCCTGGAGATCGAACCCGATGCGCTCCAGTTCCATCTTTCCGGCCTCGATCTTGGAGAAGTCGAGGATGTCGTTGATCAGGCGCAGGAGGGTGGCGGCGCTGGTGCGGATGGTGGTGGCGTAGTCCATCTGCTCGCCGGAGAGCGAGGTGTTCAGGATGAGCTCGGTCATGCCGATGATGCCGTTCATCGGCGTCCGGATCTCGTGGCTCATGTTGGCCAGGAACTCGGATTTGAGTCCCGCCAGTTGCACGGCCTCGTCCCGGGCCTGGCTCAGTTCCCAGTTCTTCATCTCCATGTCCAGGGCGGCCTGGGCCAGCTGGGCCTCGGAGCGCTTGCGGCCGGTGATGTCGTGGAAGAGCCAGAAGTGGCCGAAGAGGTCCTCGCCCGCGTCGATGGGCACGAAATCCATGGAGAGCACCCGGCCGTCGGCGAGGGGCACCTCGAGGCCGCCGGTGACCTTGCGCTCCGCCAGGAGGGAGGACTGCAGCTCCAGGAAATCGTCGGGGTAGAGGAAGGTCCCCAGGGCCATTTCCAGGAGCTCCGGGGCTTCGCTTCCGGAGAGGAGGTGGGGCGGGACGGGAATGTCGAACATCCGGCAGAAGGGCTCGTTGATGAGCGCGATCTCCCGGTGCTCGGTCTCCACCAGGATGGCGCCCTGCATGTTCTCGATGAGGGCGCGCAGGCGGGAGGTGAGCGTGTTCAGGGCGGCCTGGGCCAGCCTGCGCTCCGTGATGTCGTTCATGGTGCCGGAGACGCCGATGACGACGCCCTCCGCATCGGTGGTGATGCGCGTGTACATCTCCACCCAGAAGTAGGCGCCTTCGCGCTTGCGGAACTGGAACTCGCCCCGCACCGTGTCCTCGCCGGTCTCGAGGGCGTAGGTGAGCATGTTCAGGTAGCGCCCCTTGTCCAGGGGGTGCATGTTGCCCAGGAAGGGCTGGCCCAGGCTCTCCTCTACGGAGAAGCCGGTGATGGCGCGCCAGGCGGGGTTGAGGAAGGACCAGTTGCCGTCCCGGTCGATCTGGAAGAGCACCTCGCGCAGGTGGTCCACCAGGGAGCGGTACCGAGCCAGCTCCACCGCCGCCGGTCCCGCCGTGAAGCCCTCGTTCACGGAGGCGAGGAAGGCCTTCCACGCCGGCCCTTCCGGGAGCGGGGCGCCCGAGGCTTCCAGATTCGCCATGTGCTGGGCGAGCAGGGGATGAATTTCCATGGCGGGATCGATTCCAGTGGGGTGGAAGGGAATCCATCCATACTATCGGTAGGGCCGCCCAAAACCAGGACGGGGGAGGTGGCCCGGAAAAAAATTCTTGTTTTTTTCGCTTTTCGCCCCCATTCTTGGGGTGGCGGTTCTGGACCGCCCCCGCACGCGAATCCCCCCTTCCCGTTCCCCGGAGTTTCCATGGCCACTGCCAATGATCAGGACGACCGCCTCAAGGTCTTGAACCGCACCCTCGCGGATATCGAGCGGGCCTTCGGCAAGGGCTCGATCATGAAGCTTGGCGAGCAGCTGAACATCGACGGGATCGACGTGATCTCCACCGGATCCATTTCGCTGGATTCCGCCCTGGGCGTGGGCGGCGTGCCCAAGGGCCGGGTGGTGGAGGTGTACGGTCCCGAAGCCAGCGGCAAGACGACCCTGGCCCTGCACATGGTGGCCCAGGCCCAGAAGAAGGGCGGCCTGGCCGCCTACGTCGACGCCGAGCACGCCCTGGATCCGGATTACGCCCGCAAGCTCGGCGTGGATATCGACAACCTGTTCATCAGCCAGCCGGACAGTGGCGAGCAGGCGCTGGAGATCTGCGACCAGCTGGTGCGCAGCGGCGCCCTGGATATCATCGTCGTGGACTCGGTGGCGGCCCTGGTGCCCAAGGCCGAGATCGACGGCGAGATGGGCGAGATGCAGGTGGGCCTCCAGGCGCGCCTCATGAGCCAGGCCCTGCGCAAGATGACCGCCTCCATCAGCCGCACCAACACCTGCGTCGTCTTCATCAACCAGATCCGCATGAAGATCGGCGTGATGTTCGGCAATCCCGAGACCACCAGCGGCGGCAACGCCCTGAAGTTCTATGCCTCGGTTCGGCTGGACGTGCGCAGCATCCAGAGCATCAAGGGCAACACCGGGGATCCCCTGGTGGCGGCCAAGGACGAGGATTCCTCGGTGGTGGGCAAGAAGACCAAGGTCAAGGTGGTGAAGAACAAGGTCGCCCCGCCCCTGAAGATCGCGACCTTCGACATCATGTACGGCGAAGGCATCAGCCGCATGTCCGAGCTGGTGGAACTGGGCACCCAGCTGGAGATCATCCAGAAGAGCGGTTCCTGGTACAGCTACAAGGATTCCCGCCTGGGACAGGGCGCGGACAACGTCAAGAAGCTGCTCGCGGACAACCCCGAGCTGGCCGATGAAATCGAGGCCCTGATCCGGGCGAAGGTCGGATTGCGGTCCTAATAGCGGTCAGCCGAGGTTCCGGCGGACGGATCCCAACCCGGTGCGGGGGGCATCGGGTGGGGAACCTCCGGCCGCGGGAATCCGGTTGGCTGCCTTCGGGATGACGGAAGGGTCAGTCCTGGAGGTCCTTTTCCAGCTCCGGTGCCAGGGTGCGGATCCGGGCCAAGGCCTCCCTCGCGAGGGCCTGGTCACCCGCGCGAAGGGCGACCCGGTGCAGCTCCCCCCACCATTCCGCGCGAAAGGGCTCGTACCTCAGGGCCAGGCGGTAATGGACCAGGGCCTGGGCGGGGTGGCCCAGCTTCATTTCGCAGTGGGCCAGGCGGGCCCATGCGATGGCCTGGTCGCCCAGGGTTTGGAGGCCCCGCTGGAGGGCCTGGGCCGCTTCCTCAAAGGCCTGGGTGTTCATCAGGCTCGCTCCCAGGTTCAGCCAGGCGAGGCCGTACCCGGGGTCCGCCTCCAGGGCCCGCCGGAACGCGGCATGGGCCTCGGGGAAGCGGTTCAGGGCGTCCAGATCGGCCCCAAGGTTGTTCCAGGCCTTGGCGTGGCCGGGGTCCAGGGCCACGGTCCGGCGGTAGGCCTCCAGGGCGGACTCCCGAAGGGCCGGTTCCTCCGGCCGGGAGCGCACGGCCTGGTCCACCGCCGTGCCCCGGGCGAACCACGCATCGGGGCTTCCGGGGGATTCCCGGACCCAGCCCTGGGTCAACCGGCTCCAGTTGGCCTCATTGCCCGGGTCCTGCTGCATCAGGTCCCCGAAATCCACCAGGAGCCGCTCCACCACCACCAGGGGGCAGGCGAGGCTCGGGGCGCCGGAGCGGTTCTGGATGAGGGCGAGCACCCAGTCCACGGGAACGGCGAAGTCCACCCCGGAATTCCGGGAAAGGGCGAAGGTGGTGATGCCCGCGAGGCGCCCGTCCTCGGTGAACAGTCCGCCGCCGCTGGAGCCGGGGCGGTTGTGGGTGTCGGTCTGGATGAGCCGGTCGCCGCGGAAGGCCCAGAGGGCGGTGACGCGGCCCGATTCCGTGTGAATGCCCTGGCCGCCGGGGTACCCCATCGCATGGACGGGCAGGCCCTCCCTCAAGGCGTCGGGGGCGATGGGCAGGGCGGCGGGAAGGGGGAGCCCGGGCAGACTCAGAAGCACGAGGTCCCGGTCCGCGGCCAGGCACAGGGCCTGGGCCTGCCAGGAGCGGCCGTCCTTGACGACCTGGATCCGGTAGGCGTTCTTCACCACGTGGGCATTGGTGGCCACGAAGGCCTGCCCGAGCACGACGCCGCTGCCCTGCTGGTACTGCCCGGGAGCGGTCTCCGCCTGGACCAGGACGACGCTCCGTGCCGCCTGTTCCAGCGGCATGCTCCCGGTCTGGGCGTCAAGCGCCCCGGCCAGGGCCAGGAGGGCCAGGGTCCGCCGGATCATCAGTCGTCGTTCTGGACGCCCAGGCTCAGGCCCCGGAGATGGGCGGGAACCGGGCTGGAGGCCTGGGCGGAAAGGGCGCCGGGGTTGGCCTGGTTGGCGAGGGCCCGGGTGGAGGGCCTGGGCGCGGGGGCCTCCTTGGTGCCCTTGAGGAGGGCGGCCATCTGCTCTCCGGTGGCGAAGCACTCCAGGCGATCGAGTTGCTCGGGGGTGGGGAAACCCTCGTACCGCAGGCGCCGGGGGCCCCAGATATCCACCGGGGTGCCGTGGAAGGTGGTGAGCCGGGGAAGGGTCTGCCGGAAGAAGATGCCCAGAGGCCGGCCGTCGGCGGCGATGAAGGCCACGAGATCCGTTTCGGGCAGCAGGACGGGGGCGCCCTCCTCCCAGGTGGCCAGGCTCACGGAACGGCCCTGCTGGGTGCGCAGGAGGCCGATGGGGGCGGGCCGGCCCAGGGCGGCGGGGAGTACGGCCTCCTGGGCCCGGTAGGCCTCGGCCACGTCCCCCTGGCGCAGTTCGCGCTGGGGCTGGGCGATGGGGTGGGGGTCCTGCAGGTTGGCGGGGAGGAGATGGTGCTCCACCTGCTGGTAGATGGTTCCCGCGATCCGGCGGCCGGGACCCGCGAGGCCCGCGGCGATGCCCTCCAGGAGCTTGGGCAGGATCACCTGGGGGGCGAGGAGGAGGCAGTCCTCGGTGGGCACGGCCACGAAGGTGTTCTGGCCCGGGAAGAGGCCCGCCCAGAGCTCGGGGAGGAGGATGCGGGAGGCGGCCTGGCCGTCTTCGAATTCCCCCTTGTAGATGCCGGAGGGGAGTCGCCGGAACGGCCGTCCCTTGGACTTCTCGCGCAGCTGGTCCATAGCCCGCTCGGTGACATCCTCGGCGCTCAGACCCCAGAGGACCAGCCAAGGCGCCGGCATCACCTGGCCGCAAACGCGAATGCGAAGGGCCAGCCCCTCGATGTGGGGCCGGTAGTAGAACCCGTCCCGCTCGGCCATCCACAGGGGCACCACCTCGGGGTGCAGGTCGTACTGGGCATCCAGCCAATCAGGCGGGAGGGGCCATCCCCCCGCGAGGGTGGCTTCCAGGGCGTCGGCCCAGTGGGTGCGTTCCGTGCTCTTCAGATGCTGGAACTCGCCCCGGAAGGGCTCGAGGCCGGGCATATCCACGGGAATGCCCCGGGAGGCCAGCACTTCATCGAGGGAGGGAAGAGGCGCGCGATCAGGGGAGGCGAAGAGTCGAGAAAAAAAGGCCATGTGTTTCCCGGGGTTAGGGTTCCATTTTGATCAAGTTGGCACGCCGCTTTGCCGTAATCTGGATCCATGAAGGCCATGGATTCCCTGAACCGGCCGATGAGGGCCCTGCGCATATCGGTGACCGACCGGTGTAATTTCCGTTGCCCCTACTGCATGCCCAGGGACAAGTTCGGATCGGACTTCCAGTTCCTGGATCGGAAGGAAATCCTCACCTTTGAGGAAATCATACGCCTGGCTCGGCTCTTTGTCTCCGTGGGGGTCGAGAAGGTGCGGCTCACGGGAGGCGAGCCCCTCCTCCGCCAGGATCTCCCCAGCCTGGTCCAGGGGCTCGCCGGGGTCCCCGGCCTGCGGGAGGTGACCCTCACCACCAACGGATCGTTGCTGGCCTCCCAGGCCGGAGCCCTGCGGAAGGCCGGCCTCCACCGCTTCACCATGAGTCTGGATACCCTGGATCCCGGGAAATTCCACCGCATGTCGGACGCGACCGTGCCCCTGGAGCAGGTGCTGGAGGGCCTGCGCAGCGCGCGGGAAGCCGGGTTCGAGAACATCAAGCTCAATTGCGTGCTCAAGCGCGGGGTGAACGAGGACGATATCCTGCCCCTGGCCGCCTTTGCCCGGGAGCAGGGGCATCATTTGAGGTTCATCGAGTTCATGGACGTGGGCACCGGGAACGGATGGCGCATGGATCACGTGGTGCCCTCGGCGGAAGTGGCCGCGCGCATCGGCGCCCACTGGCCCCTGGAGCGGGTCCACGCGGAGGATGCCGGCTGCGTGGCCCGGCACTACCGGTACCTGGACGGCAAGGGCTGGCTGGGCCTCATCTCCTCCGTCACCGAACCCTTCTGCGCGGGGTGCGACCGGGCCCGGCTTTCGGCCTCGGGATCGCTCTACACCTGCCTCTTCGCCTCCCAGGGCCTGGACCTGAAGGCGGCCCTGAGGGCCGGCGCCGACGACGCCCAGATCCTGGGGCTCATCCTGGAACGGTGGCGGGTGCGGGACGACCGCTATTCGGAATTGAGGACCCAGGGAACCGTCCCCCGGACCCGGGTTGAAATGTTCCACATCGGCGGGTGAAAAATATTTTCCGCCTGATAGTCTAGGTGGATGATCACGACCAAGAATTCCCTGGTAGCGAAGATCCACGGTGCGAGGGGACTGTCGTCGAGCCAGCGGCGCATAGCGGATTGCGTGCTGGGACGCATGGGGGAGGCGGCCTTCTGGGGCGTGGAGGAGATGGCCGAGCGCAGCCAATCCAGCGTGGCCACCGTGGTGCGCTTCGCCCAGAAACTGGGCTATTCCGGTTTCATGGAATTGCGCCAGGCCCTGGTTGCCCAGGCCAAGAAGCGGTCCTACGGGGGCGAGCGGCTGCTCCAGGCGCCGGAAGAAGCGGCCGCCACCCTGCTGGAAGTGGCCCGGCGGGACGTGCAGAACATCGAGCAGATGGTCCACGGGGTGAACGAGCAGTTGATGCAGGACGTGGTGGGCAGCCTGCGGGGGGCCCGGCACCGGGTGGTGATCGGCCGGGGCGTCTCCCAGCTCATGGCCAGCCAGCTGGCCTACCTCCTCACCCAGGCGGGCCTGCCCACGGTGGAGGGCAGCCCCGCGGATTTCGCGGCCCAGGCCTCCAACCTCGGGCCCGGGGACCTCCTGGTGGCCTTCAGCTTCCACCCCTACTCCACCGAGACCCTGGACGCCGCGGGCTATGCCCGCAAGCGGGGCCTGCGCATCCTGGCCTTCACGGACAAGCTGGGCGCGCCCATCACGCGGCTGGCGGACACCACCCTCCCGGTGGCGGGGGAGAACCTGCTGTATTCCCACAGCATGGCCGCCTTCTCGGTGCTCGCCCACGGCATCGCCACGGCCCTGGCGGTGAGCGACCGGGACCAGGCCATCAAGCGGGTCCGGGAGGCGGACCGGGTGGCCCGCCCCCAGTTCGTCAAAGACGAGTGAGGGCTTCCTGCAGGCAGGCCTCCCACACGTCGTCCGAGGCCTCCTCCAGGTAGAGCTCCACCGCATTGCCGGCGGGGCGCGCCTCCGGGTGGGCGGACCAGGCGTCGAACAACGCGTCCAGCCCGCTGCGGTCCAGGGTCTTGTCCCGGTGCCGGTGGGATTTGCGGATCCGGTCCGGATCCGGGCCCTTGAGGGAGAGGCCGTGGCGAGGGGAGGCGTGGAAGGTGAAGGCGGCGGACCAGGTGGCGCCGATGAGCTGGTTGAAGTGAAGGAAGGCGCCGTGGTTGGAATTGGTCGTGGTGAGGCTCCGCCGGGGCCCGGTCCAAAGGGCCGTCCAGCGCAGGAGGATGGCCTCCGCGCGCGCGCGATCCGAGGGGTGCTTGAGCGCCCCCTTGGCCTTTTCGAAAAAGAAATTAATATCTTCCAAGATCTACGCTCCCCTGCGGCACCGATGCTGTCGTAAATTATGCTGGAAAGAATCCACCCTGGAAGGGGAATCAACCCGAGGCGGGCAATTGCCCCCTTTGTGCCGGAGGACGTCGTACGGTGAGGGAAATTGGCCATGCTCGCTCCTGACTCGCCGTCGATCTGGTGGCCGTGGGGCATCACCGCCGCCGGGATCCTGGCGGGGGCGGGGCTCGGCGCCGCGGGCTGGGCCCGGGGGCGGGGGACCGGAGGGGAAGGGGGCCAGCAGACCCGGTTGGACGGGGAGGAACTCCAGGCCTATGTGGACCTCATGCCCATCGGGGTGCTCACCATCGACAGGCAGGGCGGACTGGTGCTCTGCAACCGCACGGCGCCCAGCCTCCTGGGGATCCCCCGGGAGGAGCTGCAGGAAGTGACCTGGCGGAGCCCCGCCTTCGCCATCATCGATGCCAGCGGGGACGGGCTGGAAACCGAGGACCTGCCGTGGAACAAGGCCCTTTCCACCGGGTTCCGGGTGTCGGGGGTGATGGTGGGCATCGAGCGGGAGGACACGGGCGACTGGGCCTGGCTTTCCGTCACCGCCCAGCCCCGGTGCGACGCCAGCGGCGCCATGGTGGAGGTGATCTGCACCCTGGAGGACGTGACCCAGCAGAAGACCGCGGAGGTGGAACTCACCCTCCAGCACCTCCGGGACAACCTCACCAGCCTGCCCAACCGGGCCCTGTTCATGGAGCGCCTGTCCCGGGCCATCCTCCGGTCGGATCGAAGGAAATTCTACGCCGCGATCCTGTTCCTGGACCTGGACCGCTTCAAGGTCGTCAACGACAGCCTCAGCCATGAAGCCGGCGACAAGCTGCTCATCCAGGTCGCCAGCCGCCTCCGGGGCTGCCTGCGCCCCGAGGACACCGTGGCCCGTCTGGGCGGCGACGAGTTCGCGGTGCTGTTCGAGGACATCACCAGCGTCAACGACGGGCTGCTGGTGGCCGACCGCATCAGCCAGGGGCTCGCCACGCCCTTCAACATCAACGGCGAGGAGGTCTTCACCACCTGCAGCATGGGCATCGCCATCAGTTCCAGCGCCGAGACCCTGCCGGCCGAACTGCTCAGGGACGCGGAGGTGGCCATGTACCGCGCCAAGGCCAAGGGGGAGGGCTCCATCGAGATCTTCGACCCCAGCATGAACGCCAAGGCCCTGGCCCGTTTCCAGATGGAAGGGGAGTTGCGGCGGGCCCTGGAGCGCGGCGAGTTCGTGCTGCACTACCAGCCGGTGGTGGGCCTGGACACCGGGCGGATCGAGGGCTTCGAGGCCCTGGTGCGCTGGATCCACCCCGAGCGGGGCATGGTTCCGCCCCTGGAATTCATCTCCCTGGCCGAGGAGACGGGCCTCATCGTGCCCCTGGGCACCTGGGTGCTGGAGGAGGCCTGCCGCCAGGCCGGCGCCTGGAGCCGCGCCTTTCCGGCGGATCCCCCGCGGCTGATGAACGTCAATATTTCCGCCCGGCAGTTCCAGCACAAGGACCTCATCGAAACGGTGCTGGACGCCCTCCGGGCCGCGCGCATGGACCCCGGGACCCTGAAGCTGGAGATCACGGAAAGCATCATGATGCGGGATCCCCTGGCCTCCCTGGAGGCCATGAAGACGTTCAAGAGCCACAACATCCACCTGGTCATCGACGATTTCGGCACGGGCTATTCGTCCCTCAGCTACCTGAAGCGGTTCCCGGTGGACACCCTGAAGGTGGACAAATCCTTCGTGGACGGCCTGGGCAAGGATCCGGAAAGCACGGCCATCGTGGCCGCCATCATCTCCCTGGCCCGGTCCCTGGGCATGCGGGTCACGGCCGAGGGCATCGAAACGATGGATCAAATGGTTCATTTGCAGAAATTAGCCTGCGACCAGGGCCAGGGCTACCACTTCTCCCGACCCCTGTCCCGGGAAAAGGCCGAGGAGCTGCTGGGACAGGATCCACGCTGGTAAGCGCAACTTTTTTGGAATGAACCTTCCCTTGGTATCTGCCACCTGATATTAATGTTGCACTCCCCGTGCTCCAAAGGTTTAAGCTATCTTCATTCCTTCCAAAGACTGAGGCGTTCATGATCAAAATCGATATCGCCGGCACCCTGATGCAGACCCTTCCCGTGTCGAAGGCCACCGCGCTGCAGGTGGTGGACCTCCTCACGGACCGCATGAAGAAGGCCCTTCTCGACGGCCATCGCATCGAGATCCGCGGCTTCGGCGTCTTCGAACCCCGGCCGCGCAAGCGCGGCATGGGCCGCAACATCAAGACCGGCGCCAGCGTCGACATCCCCAAGGGCCGGAGCATCCGGTTCAAGCCCGGCAAGGATCTTCGGGATATCGAAGTGGGCTGAGGCCGCGGCCTACTCCTTCGGATACACCCGGACGCTCTTCCACTGCTTGAGCAGCACCTTGCCCGGCGGGAACCCCCGGGGCTTGGACACATCGGCGGCCCGGCAGTAGTGCACTTCCACCTTCCCGCCGTCCCGGGCCTTGCTGAAGAACGCGGCCAGTTCCGCGGCCCGCTCCACCACCGCCCGGGGGAATTCCGAAAGGCGGTCGGGGTTGCGCACCACCACGTGGCTTCCGGGCGTGCTGGCCACGTGGAGCCACAGGTCCAGGGGCGCCGCCACCTTGAAGGTGAGCTGGTCGTTGTCGGCGTCGCCCTTGCCGACCAGCACTTCGAAACCGTCCACCATGACGGAACGGAAGGCCCGGCCCTTGCCGTCCGACCTGGCCGTCTCTTTCTTCTCCATGGGCTTCCTCGCGCGTTGGGGGGGCTTCTCCGCCGGGGGCGGCGCAGCCTCCTTCCGTTCCAGTTCCAGGAACTGCCGGCGCAGTTCCCGCTCCAGTTCCTCCACCCTGGCCACGCCCCGCTCGGCGCGCTTCACCGCCGCGAACCAGATCTGCACCGCGTCCTCGGCGCGCCGGCCCTCGGGCAGGGGCACCTCGGTGCCATCCAGGAGGATCGCCTTGTGGGTCACGCCCTTCAGGCGGTAGAGTTCGGCCGCAAGGGCCGTGGCCCTGGCGCGGTGGCCCAGGCCGGCCCGGTGCTTCTCCTTGTCCGCAGCCAGGGCGGCGCGGTACCGCTCCAGGCGCTTGCGCTCGGCCACCAGCTTCCGGTCCGTGCGGGCCTGGCGGGGGGCCAGGATCATGCGGGCGGCGCGCTCCTGGGACCAGGCGCGGTGCCGGGCCAGGAGGGGGCCTTCGCCCGGGAGGACGTCGGGGACCCTGCCGTCCAGGGCGGCCTGGAGGCCCTGGCCGAACCGCTCCCTGAAGCGGAGGAAGGCGGGGGGCTCCAGGCGCGGCTCGGGGGCCGAAGGGGGAAAGGCCTGTCCCAGGCCCATGCGGGCCGGGTTCAGATCCAGGCCGTCCAGGCGAAGCCCGGCCCGGCCGGGGAAGGCCTGGAAGGCCAGCCGGGCGGCCTCGATGCGCCCGGTGACGGCGCGGCGGCGGAAGACGAGGCCCAGCCAGCGTTCCCGCGGATCGCCCTCCACCTCCGCGAGGCGGGCGCCCTTGAGCTCCTGGCCCCAGCGGCGGGACAAGTCCCCCTTGGCCTCGGCCTTCAGTTGCAGGTAGGCCTCGTCCTTCTCGTGGAGGAGCCACAGCTCGGGGGCGGGGTTCAGCACGAAGACCCAGGCCAGGCCCGGTTCCAGCCCGGCGCGGCGGTCCGGGGCCCACTGCAGGGCCAGGGCCCGGGGGGAGCACCAGACGCCCTGCACGGCGCCTTCACCGGCCTGGAGGCGCGCGCAGGCCAGGGCGAGAAGAAGCGGGGCGTCCATCAGAGCAGCTGCAGGATGGCCTCGGTGGGCAGGACCATGGCGAATTCCCCATGGAGCTCGGCGAGCCCGGTGTCGTGCAGCGCCTGGGCGGGGATGGGGTTCCCGTCCATGTCCTCGAGGTCGAAGGTGGCGCAGGCGTCCCTCACCACCACGGTCTTGAAGCCCAGGTCGCAGCTGAGCCGGGCGGTGGTGGACACGCAGTGGTTGGTGGTGAAGCCGGCGATGACGAGGCGGTCGATGCCGCGCCCGCGCAGGTGCGCCTCGAGGCCGGTCCCGGTGAAGGCGCTGTGGGCGTGCTTGCGGAATTCCGCCTCCCCCGGCAGGGGCGCGGTGCCCGGCTTGAAGGCGTTGCCGGGCTCGCCGGGAAAGAGCGGGGAATTGGGATCGCGGCTGTCGTGGGCGACGTGCACCACCGGAAGGCCCTGGGCCCGGAAGGCGGCGGCGAGGGCGGCCTGGTTCGCCTCGGCGCCCGGATTGTTGCGCCGGCCCCAGTAGGGGTCGTCGAAGGCCGCTTGGACATCCACGAGGAGGAGGGCGGTGCTCTTGGGCAACATGGGGCTATCCTACTCCCATTTCACGCGATTTCCGTGGGGGCGGTCCGGGGCTGGAACTGCACCAGCGCGACGCCGGCGAGGATGACCGCCATGCCCGCCACGACCCGCGGGCCGAAGGGCTCCAGGAGGAAGGCCGAACCCAGGAGAACCGCCACCAGGGGGTTCAGGTAGGCGTAGGTGCTCATGCGGGTGGGGGGCCACACCTTGGCCAGGTAGGCGAAGGCGCTGAAGGCCACCACCGAGCCGAAGACCGTGAGGTAGCCCACCGCCAGGGCGGCCTTGGCGGTGAGGGGCGCGTGGAGGAAGCCCCCGGTGAAGGGGACCAGGACCAGCGCCAGGAGCCCGCCTGCGCCCATCTGCACCGCCACCTGGCCCAGGAGCCCGTGGCCCCGCACATGGCGCTTGCCGTGCAGGGTGCCGTAGGCCCAGGCCGTGGTGGCCATGAGGATGGCGGCGATGCCCCCGGCGGGGAAGGCGGCCTGGCCCGGCCGGGACAGCACCACGACGCCCAGGAGGCCCAGGCCCAGGCCGCACCAGCGGCGCAGGCCCAGGGCCTCCCGGCCCATGAGGCCGTAGAGCAGGGGCGTCATGGAGCAGAGGATGGCGGTGACGCCGCTGGGCACGAACCGCTCCGCCCAGGTCACCAGGGCGTTGGAGCAGCCCAGGAGGAGCACCCCCACGAAGGCCAGGTGGGGCAGGTCCCGGCGCAGGGGCAGGTCCTCCCCCAGCATCCGGGAGAGGCCGAAGGCCACGGCGCCGCCCAGCAGGTAGCGGGTGGCCACCATGCCGAAAGGCGTGAAGGCCGTGATCCCCAGGGCGATGGCGAAGTAGGTGGAGCCCCACACCACGGCGCAGATGGCGTAGGCGATCCAGGCCTTCACAGGGCGTCCGCCGTGAAGGGGGAGGGGCCGATCTTCTCGAAGTAGGTCTTGAGGACCATGGTGGTGCGCGTGGTCACCTGGGGGCCCAGGGTCTTGATGCGCCGCAGCCGCCCGTGGAGGTCCAGGGGGGTCTCGGCCACGACCTTGAGCAGGAGCCAGTCGGCGCCCGCGGTGCTGTAGGCCGCGAGCACGTCGGGCTCGGCCTCCAGGGCCTGGAGGAAGCGGTCCTCGGCGCCCTCGTCGCCGCCGGAATGGAAGCGCACCGCCACGAAGGCCACGCAGGGCTTGTTCACGGCTTCCGGCGTGACGTTGGCGCTGTAGCCGGCGATGATCCCCTCGGCCTCCAGGCGCTTGATGCGGTCGATGACCGTGGGCCGGCTCACCCCGAGGCGTTCGGCCAGTTCGGCGTGGCTGATGCGCCCCTCCTTCTGGAGGGCGGCAACCAGACGGCGATTCAGATCATCCGTGATCAAACTCTTGGACATGGCCCCGCTCCTGAGACAATAGGTTCTCATATCCGGAGGCTCCGCAGGGCCCCCGCCAGCAGGATCGAGGCGACCATGGACTTCAGCCATCCCCACACCGACCGCAGCTTCTTCCTCATCGCGGGGCCCTGCGTCATCGAGTCCCGGGACCATGCCCACTTCCTGGCCTCGCAGCTCCGGGACCTGGCCGAGAGCCGGGGCATCCCCTTCCTGTTCAAGGCCAGCTTCGACAAGGCCAACCGCACCTCCCTGGACAGCTACCGGGGCACGTCGATGGAGGAGGGCCTGGACATCCTCTCGGAGATCCGCACCCGCCACGGCGTGCCGGTGCTCACGGACGTGCACGAATCCGCCCAGTGCCCCACGGTGGCCGCCGCTGTGGACGTGCTCCAGATCCCGGCCTTCCTCTGCCGCCAGACGGATCTCCTCCTGGCCGCCGGGGCCACGGGGCGCGCCGTGAACATCAAGAAGGGCCAGTTCCTGGCGCCCTGGGACCTCTCCCACGCCGTGGAGAAGGTGCGGGGCGTGGCGGGCCACGGCCCCGTGTGGGCCACGGAGCGGGGCTCCAGCTTCGGCTACGGAAACCTCGTGGTGGACTTCCAGGGCTTTCCCCACCTGCGCCGCACCGGCTGCCCCGTGGTCTTCGACGCCACCCACAGCGTGCAGAAGCCCGGCGCCCTGGGCAAGACCACCGGCGGCGCCCGGGAGATGATCCCCTCCCTGGCCCGGGCCGCGGCCACCGCCGTGGACGGCTTCTTCTTCGAGGTGCACGAGGACCCCGCCAAGGCCCTCAGCGACGGCCCCAACGCGATCCGGCTGGAGGAATTCGGAGCCCTCCTGGACCAGCTGCTGGAGGTGTGGCGCGCGTCCAGGGCGGCGGCGCTGGCGGATCCGGCGGGGAGGAACTAAGGCGGGTTCGGGGTGTCCAGGCCGTCATGGGTCCCTTGAGCGGCGACACAACGAGGCTTATCCATTGGATGGCGGGGTCGGCTCCCACTGGACCCGATGCCGCGAAATACCAGGGAAACTGCCAAACGCTGAGGCGCAGAGGGCTCGCTGGGGCGCTGGGAAAAGCAGGAATGCAGGGAATGCATTTCCCAGCGCCCCAGCGAGTCCTCTGCGCCCCAGCGTTTCAGTTTTTCGCTCGTTATCCCCGTAAGCCGCGGACAGGCCGGCCCCATCCTTCCTTCAATTTGGCCTTTTCCGGAAAGGCCCTAGACGCCCGCGGCGTAGGTTAGGTTGAGCAGGGCCATGGCGCGGGTGACCTTGCCCACGCTGTTGCGCTTGGTGTTGGTGTACTGGATTCCCCTGGCGTCCAGGGCGTCGTAGTCGAAATTGCCCTGGTGGCTGAGGTCCACGCAGAGGGCCTGGGGCTTGATCCAGTCCGTGGGGATGCAGTACCCGTCCGCGGGCACCGCGCTCACGATGACGTCGGCCATGCGGATGAAGCCCTCGAGGTGCTCCGGGTTGGTGTGGTGGTGGCAAAGGATGGGGGTGCCCTTCAGGTTGGCCACCATGGCGGTGATGGGGCGTCCGATGCGCAGGCTGTCGTTGATGCAGAGCACGGTCTTGCCGTCGAAGTAGTCGCCGCCGAAGCCGCGCTTGATGACCTTGATGACGGCGCGCCCCGTGCAGGGCACCATGCACACCCGGTCGATGCCTTCGGACATGCGCTTCCGGAACTTGTTCAGGTAGCCGATGTTGATGGAGTGGAGACCCTCGATGTCCTTGCCCGGGGCCACCAGGTCCATGATCTCGTCGTCCCTCAGTTCCGGGTAGCGCAGGGGGTAGAAGATGAACGTGCCGTCGGTGGCGGCGTCCTGGTTGAGGTGGGCGATGAGCTTGACCACCTGGATGCCGCTGCTCACCTCGTGGATGGAGGGCCGGATCCCCAGTTCCTCGCAGTCCCGGACCAGGAGGTCCCGGTAGAGGACGCTGCCCGGATCGTTGCTGCCCAGGATCACGCCCAGTCCCGGGGAGGACCCGAGCTTCTGGACATTGGATTTCACCCGGTCCCGGTAGTGCTGGGCCGTTTCCACGCAATCAAGCCTGCCTGTGGGCTGGAAGGTCATTCGCCACCTCGCCCTGATTCTACCGGGTTAAGCTGAGGGCATGGCAAGGAAGGCCCCCTCCCCCACCCCCCTGTCGGAACGGCTGAAGGCGGCCTACCCCGATGCCCGCTGCGCCCTGGACCACCTGGATCCCTTCCAATTGGTGGTGGCCACGGTGCTCAGCGCCCAGTGCACGGACGCCCGGGTGAACCTGACCACCCCGGCCCTCTTCCGGCGCTACCCCGGCCCCGCGGCCCTGGCCGGGGCGGATCTGGGGGAGCTGGAGGGCCTCATCCGCTCCACGGGGTTCTTCCACAACAAGGCCCGCAACCTCAAGGCCATGGCCCTGGCCCTGGTGGAGCGCCACGGGGGGGTGGTCCCGGACACCCTGGAGGCCCTCTCCGCCCTGCCCGGGGTGGGCCAGAAGACCGCCAACGTGGTGCTTTCCAACGCCTTCGGGATCCCCGCCCTGCCGGTGGACACCCACATCTTCCGGGTGGCCCGCCGCCTGGGGCTCTCGGAGGGCACCACCCCCGAAAAGGTGGAAGCCGATCTGTGCCGCCGGTTTCCCCGGGAGGACTGGATCGATCTGCATCACCAGCTCATCCTCCACGGCCGGCGGGTGTGCGACGCCCGGAAGCCGGACTGCGCCGGCTGCGTGGTGCGGGAGCTTTGCCCCACGGGCATGGGCCGCATGGCCGATCCGCACACGGGGCGCACCCTGGGGACCGCCGCCTCCACGGGCAAGGCGGTGGGGGACGCGGGTCCGGCGGCCCCCGGGCCCGGCCCCCTGCGCATCATCTCCCTGGTGCCCAGCGTGACCGAACTGCTGGCCCAGTGGGGCCTCGCCTCGCGCCTGGCGGGGCGGACCGACTTCTGCGTGGAGCCCCGGTGGATCCGCAACACGGTGCCCTCCATGGGTGGCACCAAGAACCCCGACGTGGCCCGCATCCTGTCCCAGCGTCCGGACCTGGTGATCCTGGAGCGGGACGAGAACACCCTGGAAACCGCCCGGGCCCTGGAGGCGGCCGGCGTGCCGCTCCTGGTGCTTGAGATCCGCTCCCTGAAGGACTGCCTCCGGGCCTTCCGCCGCCTGGGGGCCGCCGTGGGCGCTCCCGGGGCGGGAAGGGCCCGGGAAGCCTCCCTGAGGGCCCTGCTGGGGCCCGTGCGGAAGAAGGGGCGGCGGACGCTCACCCTCATCTGGAAGGATCCCTGGATGAGCGCGGGGCCCGGCACCTACGTGGCCGACGTGGTCCGGCAGGCGGGGCTCCTTCCCGTGGGGCCGGAGCGGTACCCCGTGCTGGCGGACGCCGACCTGGAGGCGTTGTCGCCGGAGGTGGTGCTGCTGCCCAGCGAACCCTACCGCTTCACCCGGCGCCACCGGGACGAGCTGGCCCGGCGCCTGCCCGGGGCCGAGGTGATCCTGGTGGATGGCAGGGCCCTCACCTGGTACCTCAGCCGAACGGAGGAGGCCCTCGCCCAGGTGGCCAGCCTCACCCTATAGCGGGCTGGCCGTTTCCGGCGGGCCGGGCGGGGCCGACGCCACCTCCAGGTAGGTGGACGCGAATTCGGGGCGCAGCAGCAGGGCGCGGGTGAACCGGGGGCCCCAGGAGGCGAAGCAGCCGGCGAAGACCGGGGGCGCCCCGTGGAGGATGACGGCCATGCCATCCCTCACCAGTTCGTCCACCTTGCCGGGGGTCTCGCGCAAGCGGGCGACCACCAGCTGGCGCAGGTCCCGCATTTCCGCTCCCGTGGGGAAGCGGCCGTGAGCCAGGAAGAAGACCGAGGTGGCCAGGCAGTTGCCGTCCGCCGGGACCCGCCGGATTTCCGGGTCCCCGGGGAGCGCCTCGCCGGTTTCCACGAAGGTCCGGCCCGAGGCCGTGGTGAATTCCGGCGCGGCGTCCCGGGGGGTCGGGATCAGCACCGAATAGTGGCCCCCGTGGAAGCGGATCGCCCGGGCGGGTGCCGGAGGCAACGTCCCCGTCCCCACCTGGGAGGCGGCTTCCGCGAGGAAGGGCAGTTCGCCCAGGAGGGGCTCCTGCTGGATCAGGATGGGGGCCTGGACCCCCAGGTGGTCCCCCAGGATCTCCCCGGCCACCACGCCCAGGAACATGGCCGTTCCGGCCAGGTCCGCGAGGTAGGCTTCCCGCAGCTCGGGGCTGGAGGCGAGGACCCCCCGGGCGGCCGGAGGCAGCGTGAAGCCCAGGTCCGCTTCGGGTTCCCGGCCCCTTTTCCGGGAAGCGGAGGAGCCGGACGCCGGTGAGGTCCGGGAGCGCACCAGGTCCGCCACGGACGCCCAGTCGAGCGTCGAGCCGATCGAACCGCTGGACGCCACCGGGGGGGCCGGGTCCTGAACCGCCACCCAGCCGGCGGAGGGAGGGGGAGCGGGGATCACCCGGCCCACCGGGAGGGAGATGGGCCGGGGGGCCAGGGGCCTGGCCGGCGCCACGGGCACCGGGGCACCGCCCGTTCCGGCGGGGGTGGCGGTCCCGTGTTTCATCCGTTCGTGCCTTCGAATCCCGGAGGGGGTCCCGAGCACATGGGGGCAGAACCGGCAGAAGAAGGTTCCCGGCCTTCCGGGACCGGGGGAAAGCTCCGCCGGGGCGGGGGGCGGAGGGGGGACCCCGGCGCCGGCGTGGAGGAGGTTCACCCCCCCGTCCGGCCCGATCACCACCCGCGGGGGATCCCCCCCGGCGGGCCCCCCCGGGGGCGGCAAAGGCAGGCGAACGCGGCGCCTCGAAGGCGCCGCGCCGTCCTCCGCTTTCGATTTCAGGGTGAGCAGGAGATGGTCGCTACCCTCCCGGCCCTCGAGCCGGACCCGGGTGATGGCGCCGGGCGGGAGGGACTGCCACAGGGGCGAAGGGGCCGGCTCCTTCGATTCGGGTGCGGCCGGCCCCTGGGGACCGGGTGCCTGCTGGATCATCCACCAGGCGCTGGCATGCCGGTTCTCGACGGTCACGTGGATCGTTTCCGCCCGGGACGAAAGGCCCCCGAGCGCCAGAAGCGGCGCCAGGAACACGGGGTGTGCGCGCATGAAAATCCCTCTCGTTTGATCGTTTCCACAGGGGGTGGTCCTGCCCGCAGGCATGGATGGCCGCAAACCCGTCCAGGTTCCCGGTGGAACGAAGGGCTCCGCGGGTCAGCCTTTGAGGAATTTCAGCATTTCCGCGGGCTTCTGGAACCCCATGGACCGGCGCAGTTCCCGGCCCTCCCCGTCCAGGAGGATGACCGTGGGATAGCTGCGGATGCCGAGCTTCGGGGCCAGGTCCTTGCGGACCCGGTCGGTGTCGATGCGGATGGCCACGGCGTTGTCCTTGATCCAGGCGGCGACGGCGGGGTCCGGCCAGGTGTTCTCGTCCAGTTCCTTGCACTGGGCGCACCAGTCCGCGTAGATGTCCACCAGGACCACCTTGCCGGCGGCCTTGGCCTTGGCCTGGGCCCCTTCCAGGTCCTGCTCCAGCCAGGTCCGGTCCGCCCGGGGCGCCTCGGCGGCGGCGGGGAGGAAGCCCAGGTGGAGGCCCACCACCGCGGCGCGCACCCCCAGGAGCACGCCCAGGGTCAGGGCCAGGATGCCCAGGCTCTTGCGCAGGCCGGCACCCAGGGTGGGGGCGGGCTCGAAGGCGCCCAGCACGGTGCCCGCGAGGAGGAGAACGAGGCACCAGCCCGCGTAGTTGGCCCATTCCGGAAGGATCAGGCGCACCACCCACACGGCGAAACCCAGCACCAAGAGGCCCATGAACTGCTTGAGCTTCTCCAGCCAGTCCCCGGACCGGGGCAGGGCGGCGGTGAAGGTGCCGGTGATCACGAAGAGGACGCCCATGCCCAGGGAGAAGGTGAACAGTTGCGCGGCGCCCAGCAGCACGTCGCCCTTGAGGGCGATGGCCAGGAGGACCGTGCCGATGACGGGGCCCACGCAGGGCGCCGAAAGGGGGCCCAGCACAAGGCCGACCATGAACGCGCCCAGGAAGCCCTTGCGGGAGCCCCCGCCCTGGAGTTTCTGCTGCAGGGCGTCCGGGAGGCGGATCTCGAAGGCGCCGAAGAGGCTCAGGGCGAACAGGCTGAAGATGACCGCCACGGGGATGAGGAAGGACGGACGCTGGGCGAAGGCCCCGAAGGCCGCGCCGGTGCGGGCCGCCACCACGCCCAGGGTCGTGTAGGTCACGGCCATGCCCAGGACCAGGGCCAGGGAAAGGGCGAAACCCTTGGCCTTGCCGCCCCCCTTGGCGCCGATGACGGCCATGGTGATGGGGATCATGGGGAAGACGCAGGGGGTGAGGGAAGCCAGGAGGCCCGCCGCGAAAACGCCCAGGAAGACAAGCGGGAGGTTGTCCGGGGCGGCGGGCGTCTGCGGGGCCCCGGGCCTGGCGGCCGCCTGGAAGGCCGGCTCGGCCGCGGCCGCCGGCGCGGGGGCCGCGGCCTGGGCGGGTGCCGGGGCCTGGGCGGGTGCCGGGGCCTGGGCGGGTGCCGGGGCCTGGGCGGGAGCCGGGGCCTGGGCGGGAGCCGGGGCCGTCAGGGCCGGGATTTCGGAGGCCTTGACCTTGAGCACCCTGTCGGTGGGGGGAAAGCAAACGCCCCCCTGGCCCTCGGTGCAGGGCTGGTACTCCACCACCAGTTCCACGTCGCCCTTCAGGCCCTCCCCGGCCACGGGGATGACGACCCGGTCGTGCCAGATGCCGTCGCCCAGCTCGTCCTTGTCCCGGGTGGGAGGCATGGGGCCGGCCTTGAGGGTGCCCTTGGCGCCCTCCTTGAGGGCCACGGACATGAAGGCGGCCTTGAGGTGGGCGCCCTGGGGCACGGTGACCACCACGGCCCCCTTGCGCAGGGCCACCTGGACATCCCGCTCGGGGTCGAAGCCCTTGGGGGACTGGGCCTGGACCACGGCGCACGCCATCAGCAGAAGTGCGGTCAGGAACGCTGGCAGCCTGCGCATCCATCCTCCAAGGGGCCGGCGGGCCCACCCCCCATGATGCCAGTGGCGGCCGGGACCCGCCATTGCCGGGATTTTCCGGGGCGCGAAGGTGGATAGAATGGGGCATGGGGACCTTCCTCCTTTCCATCCGCCGGCCCTTCGTGGCCGACCACTTCCACGACCTCCCCGGTTTCGTCGAGGCCCGCCACGGCCACAACTGGGAGGCGGAAGTGACCTGCGCCCGGGGCGACGACCCGGGGCCGGCCCTGGACGCCTGGGTGGCCCGCATGGACTACTCGCTGCTGAACCAGCAGGAGACCCTGGCCGGGCGCAACCCCACGGCGGAGCTCCTGGCCCAGGACCTCTTCCGCTGCCTGGAGGCCGGGGGCCTGGAGGTGGCCCGGGTGAAGGTGCGCGAAAAGGCCAACTACTGGGCCTCCTGTTCCCGGGACGCCCGGTGAGGCGGGGGCCGGTCTCCGGCGCCCTGCGCATGGCGCCGGTCCTGGCGGGGCTGGCCCTGGTGCAATGCCGCCGGGAATCCCCGCCCCCGCCCCCGCCTCCGGCGCCCTCCGCGGCCCTGGCGCTGGATCCCTGGAGCTGGCACTTCGTGGGCGGCCTGGTGGTGATCACCGGCGAGGTGGCGGATCCCGTGGAAGTGACCCTGAAGGGCACCACCCTGAACGAGACCCGCGCCCTGGCCTTCGGCCCGGTGCGGTGGGAGCTGCTCCGGCCGCCCCCGGGGGAGGTGGCCGAGCTGAGGGCGGGTGGCAAGCTTCTGATGAAATTCGAGTTCGACAAGGCTCCGCCCCCCCGGACCCTGGCTGCGGCGCCGGTGCCCCTGCCCGAGGCGGCCCCCCCGCGTCCGGGCCCGCCCCCGGCCCCGGGACGCCCCTCCGTTGCTCCGGTGGCCCCGTCCCCCGAGGCGGGGGCGGCACCAGCCCGTTCCATGGCCCGGCAGGAACCTCCCCGGCCGGCCCCCGCCCCCATCCAGCCCCCCGGGGCCCCGCCGGGAGCGGTTGCCGCCCGGCCTTCCCGGGGACAGGCGCCAGCCCGTCCGTCCCCGGTCCCCCTGGCGCCGCCTGCGTCCGCCTACGCGGCCGCCGCCCCGCGGTTCCCGATCCCGCCTCCGGCCCGTCCGCAGGTATCGCCCGTGGCGCCTCCCCAGGTGCGGCCGACCCCGGTGCGGCCCGCCGGCACCATGCCCGCGCGCCCCATGCCCTCCCAGCAGGCGCCCCCGGCCCCCGCGGCGGTGCCCCGGCCTGCCGCCGCCCCTCCCGCCCCGCCGGCGCCCCCCCAGCCCCGCCTGGAGGCTCCGCCGAATCCCAAGGTGCCGCCCCGCCCCGCCCCGGTGGTGGTGGCCCGGTCCACGTCCAACGTGCCGTCCACCCCCTCCCCCTCCGCCAAGCCGGTGGTGCCGCCCCCCGTGAGCCTTCCCGAAGCCGCCCCCCGGGACTGGCCCGGCGCGGGCGAAGGCGCCAATGTCCTGCGGGGACCCAAGGGGGAACGGCGCATCTGCATGACCTTCGACGGGGGCTCCACGTCCGAGGTGGCCCTGGACGTGCTGGACGCCCTCCGGGCCCGCGGCATCCGCACCACGATCTTCCTCACGGGCGACTTCATCCGGAAGTACCCCGACCTGGTGCGGCGCATCGACCGGGACGGCCACGAGATCGGCAACCACACCCTCACCCACCCGCACATGGCCCCGGGCATGCGGCGGGATCCCCGGTGGACCCGGGAACGGGTGCAGCAGGAGCTGCTGGAGGCGGACCGGGCCCTCTTCCGGCTCCTGGGCCGGCCCATGGACCCCCTGTGGCGCGCCCCCTACGGTGAGCACACGGCCGAGATCCGCAAATGGGCCGAGGAATTGGGCTATCGCCACGTGGGCTGGAGCGAGGGGGCCGACACCCTGGACTGGGCCACCGTGAAGGAGCGCCGGCTCTACCGCACCGGCAACGCCATCCTGGACAAGCTCCGGGCGCGCATGGAAAAGCAGGACGGGGACGGGCTCATCGTGCTCATGCACCTGGGCTCGGGCCGGCCCAGCGGGGATCGCCCCGGCCAGGTGCTGGGGCCCTTCCTGGACCGCGCCCTGGCGGACGGTTGGCACTTCGTCCCCATCGGGGAATACGTGAAGGGCCTCGGCAAACCCAGGTGGGAACCGGCCCGGCGCGTGGCGCTCCTGCGCTAGACTCAATATCCATAACCGGAGGACGCGTGAAAGGAATGGGCAGGATCCTGCTCAGAGTGCTGGCAGGGGCCTTCGCCCTGGTGATGGGGCTGTCGCTGCTGAGCTACCACCCCCTGGATCCCCATCCCTTTTCCCAGGGCGGCGTGGGCATGCCCATCAACAACCTGTGCGGCACCTTCGGGGCCCTCCTCGCGGGAACGCTGCAGACCCTGGTGGGGGCGGGGGCCTGGCTGGTGCCCCTGTACATCCTTTGGGAATGCTTTCCTTCGGGCGCGACCCTGTGGCCGCGGCGCATCGCGTGGCTGGCCCTGGCCCTTTCGGTGTGGACGCTGCTGGGGGGGCTGGGGCCCCGGCTCTGGCACGGCGAGGCCTCGCAGGTCATCGCGCTGCGCTGGGGGGGCTGGCTGGGCCAGACCCTGTGGCCCCCCTGCCGCAGGCTCCTGGGGCCCGTGGGGCTGCCGCTGGTGCTGGCGCTCCTCGTCGCCCTGGCCCTGGTGCTGCTGGCCCCAGCCCTGACCCGCAGCGCGGGCAACGTCGTCGCGGGCTGGCTGGGGAAGAGCGCCCTGCCCTGGTTCAAGCCGCTGCCCGCGCGGGGCGCGCGCACCTTCATCTCCATGCTCAAGCGGCCCTTCCTGAGGGTGTCGGCCCAGCGGGACGTGCCGGACCTGGACGCCCAGGACGCCCTGGACATGGCGCGGGAATCGGAACGCCGCAGGCAGGAGCAGGAGGGCATCGACGCCCTGGCCCGGGCCGAGGCGGCCTCCGCCACCTACCGCAAGAACAACCGCGGCGGGGAGCTGGACTTCCCCGTCATCCACTCCCTGCACCTGGACGTGGGCCCCGAGGACATCCCGGAGGATCCCGCGATCCTCGTCTCCCTGCCCTACGACACCCCCGCCGAACCGCTGCCGCCGCCGGTGCTCCTGCGCAACCTGCCGCCCCCGCCCCCGCCCAAGGCGCCCCTGGTGGCCGCCAAGGTGGAAAAGGACGCCTACGGCCGCGTGGTGGAGCAGCAGCCCCTAGGCCTCACCGAACCCACCCCCGTGCAGCCCCTGCCGGCCCTGCCGGCGCCCCCTCCCAAGCCCAAGGCCAAGCCCAGGGCGGAGGCCCCCGCGGAGGAACCGGGGCCCGGCATCGTGGACCGCCAGGAGCTCCCGCCCCGGCGCCTTTTCGACCCGCCCCAGGCCGAGCACCGGCAGGACCTGGCCCAGTTGGAGGCGACCCGGGCCCTGGTGCAGTCGAAATTCACGGAGTTCAAGGTCAAGGGCACGGTCACCGGCCTCCAGCCGGGCCCGGTGGTCACCGTCTACGAGTTCCAGCCGGATCCCGGCGTGCCCGTGGCCAAGGTGCTTTCCATGGAGGAGGACCTGGCCCTGGGGCTCCAGGCCGAGAAGGTGCGCATCGACCGCATCCCGGGCCGCAACCTGGTGGGCATCGAGGTGCCCAACCGCCACCGGGAGGTCATCAGCTTCCGGGAGGTGGTGGACAGCCCCGCCTTCCGGGATCCCTCCCAGAAGGACGCGCGGAGCCTGCTCACCCTGGCCCTGGGCAAGGACATGGCGGGCCACCCCGTGGTGGCCGACCTGGCCAAGATGCCCCACCTGCTCATCGGCGGCTCCACCGGCAGCGGCAAGAGCGTGGGCGTCAACGCCATGATCTGCTCCCTCCTGCTCCGGGCCATGCCCGGCGAGGTCAAGCTCATCCTCGTGGATCCCAAGATGGTGGAGCTGGGCATCTACGAGGACATCCCCCACCTGTGGGCCCCCGTGGTCACGGACATGAAGGAGGCCGGCCGCGTGCTGAAGTGGGTGGTCTCCCAGATGGAGGACCGCTACAAGCGCCTGGCCCTGCTCTCGGTGCGCAACCTGGAGGGCTTCAACGCCAAGGTGGTGGAGGCCGGCGGCCAGATCGACATCAGCGACCGCACCCCCAATCCGCGCTGGCCCGAGAGGCCACCGGTCCTGGAGCACCTGCCGTACGTGGTGGTGGTCATCGACGAACTGGCGGATCTCATGATGGTCTGCCGCGCCGAGGTGGAGGAGAGCATCGCCCGCATCGCCCAGAAGGCCCGGGCCGTGGGCATCCACCTCATCCTGGCCACCCAGCGCCCCTCGGTGGACATCGTCACGGGCGTCATCAAGGCCAACCTCCCCAGCCGCCTCAGCTATCGCGTGAACACCAAGATCGACAGCCGCACCATCCTGGATTCCGGCGGCGGCGAGCAGCTCCTGGGCAAGGGCGACGCCCTGTTCCTGGCCCCCGGGAACGCCCGCCCCAAGCGCATCCACGCGCCCCTGCTCACCGAGGAGGAGACGCTGCGCCTGGTGGAATGGCTCAAGGAGCGCGGGCGCCCCGACTACAACCGGGCCCTGCTCTGCGCCATGGAGACCGAGGACGACCTGGCCCTGGGCGGCGGCGAGGATGCCGCCCCCGCCGGGGACGACATCTACGAACGCGCCGTGGCGGTGGTCAAGCGCGAGCGCAAGGCCTCCACCAGCCTGCTCCAGCGCAAGCTGAACATCGGCTACGGCCGCGCGGCCCGCATCATCGACCGCATGGAGGACGAGGGCATCATCGGCGGGGACCGGGGCGCCGGCAAGCCCCGGGAAGTGCTCGTGGGGGAGGAATGACAATGCGCATGCTCATCGCTTTCGCCTGCGTCCCGCTCCTGGCGGCGCCGCTCACCGACGCCCAGAAGGCGCTGTGCGCCAAGGGGAGCCGCTTCGAGCGGGCCGGATGGATCTACCTGCACGTGGAGGGCGGGCCCCGGGCCCGGGGCTTCCAGCACGGGTACCTGCTGGCGCGGGAGATCCAGGGCGGGCTCGTGTCCATCCGCAGGGGGTGGGAGCGGCAGACCGCCACCACCTGGGAGAGCCTGGTGGCCAAGGCCCGGGTGTTCTTCGTGCCGGGCATCGACGCGGAGAACCTGGAGGAGCTGGCCGGCATGGCCGAGGGGCTCGAGGCCGCGGGGGTCGTCACCTCCCGGGACGAACTGGCCGTGTACAACGGATCCACGGAGCTGTCGGGCTACTGGTGGCCCCAGGAGCTGGCGCGCATCCGCGACGACAAGCCGGCGCCCCGCGTGAAGGAATCCTGCAGCGCCTTCATCGCCATCGGTTCGTACACCGCGGGCGGGGAACTGGTGATGGGGCACAACAACATGAGCGGGTTCCAGGATCCCCAGGCCAACGTGGTGCTCGACATCGTGCCCGACAAGGGCCACCGCATCCTCATGCAGGGCGTGCCGGGCTGGATCCACAGCGGCACGGACTTCTTCGTGACCGACGCCGGGCTCGTGGGCACGGAGACCACCATCGGCGACTTCCAGCCCTACGAGGCCGGGGGCGTGCCGGAATTCGCCCGCATGCGCCGCGCCACCCAGTACGCCGACGGCATCGACGCCTGGTGCGCCGTGATGAAGACGGGCAACAACGGCGGCTACGCCAACGCGTGGCTGCTGGGCGACATCAACCGCAGGGAGATCGCGCGCCTGGAGCTGGGGCTTCGCCACGTGGGCTTCGAACGCAAGAAGGACGGCTTCTTCACCGGCTCCAACATCGCCGAGGACCCGAAGATCCTCCGCTTCGAGACCACGACGCGGGAGACCGACATCAACACCTCCAAGGTGGCCCGGCGCCTGCGGTGGCGCCAGCTCATGGCCGAGTACCGCGGGAGGATCGACGTGGAACGGGGCAAGGCCTTCGAGGCGGACCACTGGGACGTCGCCCGCCGCGAAGAGCACCCCGGGGGGCGCACGCTTTGCGGGCATTTCGAGCTGGAGACGGAATCCCCGGGGGACACCCCCTTCGATCCCTCCGGCACCACCGACGGGAAGGTCCTGGACGCGGCCATGGCCCGGAGGATGGCCTTCACCGCGCGCTTCGGCACCGCCTGCGGCCGGCCCTTCGACGCGCCGAAGTTCCTGGCGGAGCACCCGCAGTTCGAATGGCTCACGGGCATCATGCCCAGCCGCCCCACCCAGCCCTGGGTGGAGTTCAGGGCCGGCGAGACGCGCTGATCAGGGGGTCTCGGCCTTGGGCTTGCGGGGCACCACCCAGACGCTGCGGTCCTTCTTCGGGGCCGCGCCGCCGGCGTGGCAGGCCAGGCAGGAGGCCAGGCGAGGGTCCTCCCCGCGCCAGTACGCGCTGGCGGCGCCCTGGGTCTCGGCCCTGCGGGCCTCGGGCACCTGGGGCCAGTAGAAGGTGAGGCGGGGCCGGGCGTCCTTGTCCATTTCCAGGGCGTAGAGGGGGCCCTGTTCGAATCCGGGGCGGCCCCAGCGGTCCTCCAGGGTGCCCATGACCACGAAGGAGCCCGGGGGAAGGGGCTGGCCCTCCCGGTAGGCCTGTTCGGCCTGCGCGTTCACCCACACCCGGATCCAGCGGTTGCCGTGGGGTCCGGATTTCACGGGCTCGGCGTGGAGGGGGCGCAGGGCCAGGTAGTTCAGGGCGCGGAGGGGGGCCTGGGCCTCCGGGTCGCCGGGGGCCTCCACCACGACCGGCGGCGGGGCCGGGGCGGCGGGGGCGGGCCTGGCCTCGGCCAGCTTCGGAGGGGCCACCAGGAACCGGGGAGCCGGGCTCTGGCCCGCCATGACCGCGCCGGAATAGGAGGAGAGGTAGGAGACGAAGCACCAGGCCAGGCCCGCGAGCAGGGCCGGGAATCCGATGCCCTGGTGCTCCTGGCGGCGGCGGTAGAGGGACTTGAGGCACAGGACGCCCAGGACCACGGAGGCCACCCCGCCGATCTCGTGCACCCGGAACAGGTAGGGCAGGCCGGCGGTGGCCGGGCCCCAGTAGGCCCCGCTGGCCAGGTTGCCGTGGGAGCGGGCGAGGTAGAAGCCGCTGGCCACCGCCAGCAGCGATCCCGCGGTGCCGATCCAGGCGAGGTACCGGCAGGTGGTCCACCACGGCCGGATTCCCCGGCCCCCACGCTGGGCCGCGATGATGGGCAGCGGGATCATGAGCGCCGCCGCGATGGGCAGGTGCACGAGGAGGATGTGCTTGCTGGCGATCCAGGCGATCCAGTTCATGGGGCAGGTTTCCTGGGGTCAATAGGAAGTTTTGTATGTATTCTGCCTTGTTTCCAAGATCCGTTCCTTGGGAAATTGAGGTTCCCATCCATTTCCGGTAACGCTCCCTGGGCCGCCTGCACCCAAGGGGTGTCAACAGGGGCTCATTCCCATCCGGGAAGGGTCCCCCCTCCGGGAGTCGACCATGCCATCCCGCATCCTGCTCGCCCTTGTCCTCGCCTCCAGTGCCCTGGCCGCCGGCCCGGGGGTGTTCCGCACGGACACCACCCACACGGTCATCGGGTTCAAGGCCCAGACCCTCCTGTTCGATGTGCCCGGGCGCTTCGACCGGTACAAGCTGGAGGCCACCGGCACGCCCGAGGATCCCCGGGACGCCCGGATCCGCCTGGAAATCGAAACGGCCTCCGTGGACACCGCCAACCCCAAGCGGGACGATCACCTCCGTTCCGGGGATTTCTTCGACGCGGCCAAGTACCCCGCCATCATCTTCACGTCCAGCCGGGTGAGCCGGGAGGGGGACAAGGTGACGGTCCACGGGACCCTGGAGATGCACGGCAAAAGCCAGGCGCTGGATATCCCGTTCCAGGTCAGGGAGGGGATCAACGGGGCCGGCAAGAAGACCTGGTCCTTCCGGGCCACCCTGCCCCTGGACCGGTTGGCCTTCGGCGTGGGGGCCGACAGCATCGCCGCCAAGATCAGCCTCGAGAAGAAGGTGGAGCTCGATCTCATGCTGGTGGGCTTTTTCGAGGAAGGCAAGGCGCCCGCCAAGTGAAGCTATAATCCCGGGATGGACACCTGCCCCCGCCCCGCCCAGGCCTTTCCCCAGAGGGTCCCCCTGAAGGTCATCGGCCGCGGCGCCGAAATGGATCCCGGGGCCATGGCCACCCTCATCCGGGAGCACCTGGGCCCCCAGCCGGAGGCCGACCAGGCCCACGCCACCAACCGCAAGGGCGCCTACACCAGCTTCACCTTCTGGGTGACCCTGCCCCATGACGGGGCGGAGGCGCCCCTGAGGGCCGCCCTCCAGGTGCTGCCGGGCGTCGTGATGCAACTCTAGGAGCCACCCGTGAAACCGACCCTGCGAAGGCCAGGCCCCCTGGGCGCCATGATGGATGAACTGGACCGGGCCGTGCGGGACCTGGTGCAGGTGGTGGCCCCCCTCACCCAGGTGAACTACGACGTGGTGCGGGACCGGGAAACCACGGACGAGGACTGCCGTTCCATCCGCACCGTGGTGAACCACGTGGTGCGCTCGGGCTACGGCTACACGGAGCGCCTGCGGGGAGCCCTGGGCCTGCCCTTCGCCCTGCCCGACTATACGGTGGCCACCCCCCTGGACGCCCTCCACGAACTGCAGACCCTGGCCTCCACCACGGCGGAGACCTTCGAGGGCCGCTGGGACCTCCCGGAGGAGGTGGTGAAAGGCGCCCGCATCACCGCCCGCTCCGGCCGCATCTACGACATGGAACAACTCATCGAGCACGCCATCGTCCACGTCCTCCGCCACCGCCGCCAAATCGAGCGCTTCCTCACCGAATCCCGGTTCAAGGGGGAGCGGAGGTAGGAGGGGGCCGGGGCTAGGGGCTCTCCACCTTGGCTATCACTACCGAAGCCAGCTGATAGTCGTTCCATGTAGACAACGGTCTGGCACCTCAGCCGGAAAGGGTATGAGATCGACGGCTGATCCCCTTCATCCTGTTCATCCCATCTCATCCCCGTTCCCGCAGGGCCAGCGATGAGATGGGGCGGCGCGCAGTTGATCTGCTTGCGCCGACCCATCCCAGCTTTGGCCCTGCGGGAACGGGGATGAAATCAGATGAAAAGGATGAAGGGGATGAACATGCCACCAAGGTAGGCGGCGGGTGGTTAGGAACAACAGGCGGGGTGGGTCGGAAAGCTGGGCCAGGCCACCCTGGGGCGCTGCGAGTGATGCGGAAGGCCGCCGGGTGGCGCCGACGTTGATTTGGGAGGGTGGCTTCGCAGGGCCAAGGCGGGTGTTCCACCACCTGTCGTCCATGGATCACGGCAAGCGCCAGCAGCAGCTCGCTGCTGCGCAGGCGCTACCGTTGGGACGGAGCGCGGGGGCGGGACCGCATGGGCCGGCACGTGCCGGAGGGACCGCGCCGCAAAAGCCCTCAGCCCCCGGCGGGGCATGCCGGGGAAGGCGGAATGTCCGAAAGGCCGCTCTTCTACGGCCGGATGGTGCCCATCATCCGGGGGTACGGGGCGGTTTCGCGGACGTGGGGGAGTTTGCAGATCCATGCCACGGCGCGTTCCAGGCCCAGGCCGAAGCCGGCGTGGGGGACGCTGCCGTACTTGCGGACGTCGAGGTACCACTCGTAGTCGGCGCGCTCGAGGCCCTCGTGGGCGATCTGGTCCAGGAGGTACTGGAGGCTGGAGGCGCGCTCGCCGCCGCCGATGACCTCGCCGTAGCCTTCGGGGGCCAGGAGGTCGGCGCCCAGGGCCAGCTTGGGGTCCTGGGGGTCGGGTTCCATGTAGAAGGCCTTGAAGGACTTGGGGAAGCGGTGCACCCACAGGGGGCGGTCGGTGGCGTTCATGAGGATGGTCTCGTCGTCGTTGCCGAAGTCCTCGCCCCAGTTGATGTCGCTGCCCAGCTCCTTGAGCCGGGTGACGGCCTCGGTGTAGGTCATGCGGTCGAAGGTGGCGTTCAGGGTGGTCTCCAGGGGGGCCAGGTCCCGCTCCAGGATGGCCAGCTCCTCGCGGCGGCCCTCCAGGACCCGCTGGATGATGAACTTCGTCAGGCGCTCGCCCAGGACCATCACGTCCTCCAGGTGGGCGAAGGCCATCTCAGGCTCGACCATCCAGAACTCGGTGAGGTGGCGGCGGGTCTTGCTCTTCTCGGCCCGGAAGGTGGGGCCGAAGCAGTAGGTCTTTCCGAAGGCGGCGAGGCCGGGCTCCTGGTAGAGCTGCCCGGACTGGCTCAGGAAGGCCATCCCCTCGTCGAAGTACTGGGTGCCGAAGAGGTTGGACGTGCCCTCGCAGGCGCTGGGGGTGAGGATGGGGGCGTCCAGGAGGGTGAAGCCGTCGCCGTCGAAGAAGTCGCGGATGGCCTTGGCGATGGTGTGGCGCACGCGGAGGATGGCCCACTGGCGCTTGCTGCGCAGCCAGAGGTGGCGGTTCTCCATGAGGAAGGCGGTGCCGTGCTCCTTGGGGGTGATGGGGTAGTCCACGCTGTCGCCCACGAGGGTGACCTTGGTGGCCAGGATCTCGGGCTCGCCGGTGCGGGGGTGCTGCTGGACCTTGCCCTCCAGGAGGATGGCGGCCTCCTGGGTGAGCCTTCCGGCCAGCTCGTAGCTCTCCGGGTCGGCCTCGGCGGCGCCCACCACGCACTGCACGAAGCCCGAGCCGTCCCGCAGGTCGATGAAGCGCGTCTTGCTGGTGCGGGCGTTGCGCACCCACCCGCGAAGGGCCACGGTCTGGCCGATGTGCTGCTTCAGGTGGCGGATTTCGGTGAGGGGATGGTCCACGATAGGCTCCAGCGATACCCCTCCATCATGGCGCGGTTCGGGCTCCAGCCCAAGTCACCCCTTCCGGCCCAGGTCCCGGAACTTGGATCCGACGATGACCTGGAGGCCGCGGACGTGGTTCAGGACGCGCTCCAGCTTCTGGCGGGCGATGTCCTGGTACTGCAGCTTCTGGATCAGGTCGAAGATCTCGTCCTGCAGGCGCGTCCCCAGGGACTCCATCTGGGCCAGCACCGGCTCCAGGCCCTTCATGTGGCCCAGGCCCGCCTCCTGCTTGAGGCGCACCAGGCCCTGGAAGCCCTTGTCGGTGTCGGCCAGCATGGTCTCGACCCGGTCCAGGACCTTCTCCATCTCCCGCTCGGTGTGGGAGATGGCCTCCTCCATCTGGGGGATGATCCGGCTGGCGTCGGATTCGACCCGAAGGGGGGCCAGGGCGATGAGCTCCTGGAGGCCCGCGTCCAGGGCCTGCTCGGCGTCGTGGTCCTTGGTGAGGCCCAGGCCGTGGGCCCGGGCCGCGTGGAAGGTGGTGATGAGCTCGCTGTCCAGGAGGGCCGTGATGCGCTCGTCCTGGATGATGAAGCCCTGCACCCAGGCCCCGTCGGGCCCGGCCAGGAGGGCGCTTGCGGGCACCATCTGCTCCCGGGAGGCGTCCACCACGGAGGCGACCCGGTCCACCAGGAGCCCCACGTTGCTGGAGGCGCCCATGTCCATGACGATGATGTTGAGGGAGAGGTCGGAGGCCTGGTCCTCCATGCCCATGCGCCGGCGCAGGTTGATGACGGGGATGGACTGGCCGCGCAGGTCCAGGAGGCCTTCCACGCTGCGGGGCATGTGGGGGATCTGGTTCAGGTTGAGGTGGGGCGTGATCTCCGCCACCTGGGCCAGGGGCACGGCGTAGGTGTGGCCGGCCAGCTCGAAACTGAGGTACTGCCCCTCCCGGGCGGCCGCGGCCGCCTCCTGGGGGGGGACCCCGGTCGGCAGGGCCAGGCTCACAGGCCCTCCTGGACGGCGAGCATGAGGAGTTCGGCCGGGTCGAGGATCAGCACCACCCCGCCGTCGCCCATGATGCTGGCGCCGGAGATGCCCGGGAGGCTGGCCAGGTAGGGGGCCAGGGGCTTGATGACCATCTCCTGGCGGCGCAGGAAGGCGTCCACGATCACCCCCATGCGGCGCCCGCCGGTGGAGACCACCACCACGGGCAGCTCCTCGTCCTCCGACAGCTCCACGGTGCCCTGCTTGAAGTGCAGGAGGTCGCTGAGGCGGGTGACGCCCAGCACCTCGCCCCGGAGGTTGATGGCCTTGCGGCGGGTGAGGTGGCTGAGGGTGTCCTTGGGCACCAGGAGGGTCTCCTCCACCGCCGTGCCCGGCAGCGCGAAGACCTGGCCCCCGCTGCGCATGAGGAGCGCGTCGATGATGGCCAGGGTCAGGGGCAGCTTGATGGTGAAGATGGAGCCCCGGCCCACGGAACTGGTGACGGAAACGCTGCCGTTGAGCTTGCGGACGTTGGATTTCACCACGTCCATGCCCACGCCGCGGCCGCTGATGTCCGTGACCTGCTTGGCGGTGGAGAAGCCCGGCAGGAAGATCAGGTTGATGGCCTCGTCGTCGGTGATGCTCTCGGCCTTCTCGGCGGAGAGGATGCCCTTCTCCACGGCCTTGGAGCGGATCACGGCGGGGTTGATGCCCTTGCCGTCGTCCTCGATCTCCACCAGGACGGAATCGCCCTCGTGCCGGGCCCGGAGCACCACGGTGCCCGTTTCCGACTTGCCGTAGCCGGCGCGCACGTCGGGCATCTCGATGCCGTGGTCGGCGCTGTTGCGGATGAGGTGGATGAGCGGATCGCTCAGCTCCTCGATCAGGCTCTTGTCGATCTCGGTGTCCTCACCCACCATCTGCAGCTCGATCTTCTTGCCCGAGGCCTTGGCCAGGTCCCGGAGCATGCGGGGGAACTTGGTGAAGATGGTCTTCACGGGCACCATGCGGATGCCCAGCACCGAGGCCTGGATCTCCTTGCTCACCTGGTCCAGGTACACCGAGGAGCGGCGCAGTTCCTTGACCAGCGCGTCGGCCCCGGGGGTGAGGGTCTCGCCCTCCAGGCGCTCCACGATGTGGGCGATCATGGTCTTGCTGATGATCAGCTCGGCCACGGTGTTCATGAAGTTGTCCAGCTTGACCTGGCTCACCCGGATGGTGTCGTTGACGTTCTTGCCGGTGTCCTGGGCCTTGCGGGCCTCGGCCACGGGCCCGGCGGCGGGGGCGTCCGGGGCCTCGGCGGCGGCCGGCTCCGGGGCGGCGCCCAGGGCCAGGTCGAAATACTCGATGGTCACGTACTTGACGCCGTCGAAGAGCTTGCGCACCGAATCCGGGGTTTCCGAAGGCGTGAGCAGGAGCAGGAGCCCCAGGGGCAGCTCGGCGGGGTTGAAATGGTCCAGGTCCAGGTAATCCATGAACTTGGACGAGTGGATCATGCGGCCGACGAGGTCGACCATGGAGATCATGGAAAGGGGGTTGAAGGGGGTGCCGAGCACCTCGGGCAGGAGGCGCACCTTCAGGGCCATGACGGGCACGCCCTGGGCCAGGGCCTCCTCCGCGGCCTGGACGGCCTCGATGTCCATGCCCTCCAGGCCGGGGGGGATCAGCAGGCCCTGGGCGCGGGCCGGCGCGGGCGCCGCCGCGGGGGCCTGGGCCTGGGCCGCGGGCTTGCCGCCGCCCTTGAGGGCCTCGAGGCGGGCGATGAGGCCCGAGGTGTCGGGGTCGGCGGGGGCCCCCTGCTTGCGCAGGTTCACGGCCACGTCGTTCACCAGGACCTTGAGGGTGTCCTCGGTCTCGAAGAGCACCTCCATCACCTCGGGGCTCACCTTCATGCGGCCCTTGCGCAGGTCGTCCAGGATGTTCTCGCCGATGTGGGCCAGGGCCTGCACCTTGGCCAGGCCCAGGAAGCCCGAGGCGCCCTTGATGGTGTGCACGGACCGGAAGATGGCGTTGAGGATCTCCAGGTCGCCGGGGGATTCCTCCAGGGTGAGGAAGTTCTGCTCGATGAGCTCGAAATGCTCGCCGGCCTCGACGAGGAAGTCTTCGTAGAAGCTGGGGTCGTCCAGGGAGAATTCGCTCATGGTTCAGCCCTTTTTCTTTCCCTGGAAAACCTGGAGCTGCTGGCCTTCCACATCCGTGAGGAGGCGCTGCACGTTGAGCAGGAACACGACGCCCTGGTCCGTGCGGGCCACCTTCTCGATGAAAGCGTTGGCGCCCACGGACGTCACCCGGGGGGGCTCCTCCAGCCGCCTCTGGTCCACGGACTTCACCTCGTCCACGGCGTCCACCACGAGCCCCGTGGAGACCCCGCCGATGGGGGTGATGACGATGCGGGAGAGGTTGGTGGCCTTCTGGCGCTCCAGGCCGAAGCGCTCGCGCAGGTCGATGACCGGCATCACCTCGCCCCGGAGGTTCAGGACGCCTTCGATGAAGGAGGGCGCCCGGGGCACGGGGGTGATGTTGCTGACCATGATGATCTCCCGCACCTCGTGGAGGCGCAGGGAGTAGGCTTCGGGGCCCAGGCGGAAGACCACCAGCGGCAGCTCGAAGCTGTCGGCGTGCTCCTCCTTGGTCTCCTTGATGAGGCTGGTGCTCATGGCCGCGATCTTGGCCTGGTCCTCGCCCGTGATGATGTCGAGCACCTTCAGGAGGCTCACCATGCGGTCGGAGCGCACCACCACGCCCTCCAGGTCGCGGCTTTCGCGCTCGCTGAGGGTCTGGGGGGGCGGGAGGATCTCCTCCTCCTTGATGCGGATGATCTCCTGGATGCCGTCCACCACGATGCCCAGCTTGGCCTGGCCGAAGCTGAGGAGGATGACCATGTCGCCGGCGGTGGGGTTCTCGGCGGGCTCCACCTGGAGGAGCTGGATGAAGTCCAGGAGGGGGAGCACCTGATCCCGCAGGCAGATGACGCCCAGGACGTAGGGGGGCGCGTCGGGCACCTTGGTGATGGTGGGGATCTCGATGATCTCCTCCACCAGCTTGAGGTTGATGCCGAAGGACTCCCGGCCCAGGGTGAAGGTGACGTAGGGGAGCTCGTCCTCCACCAGCTCGGCCGCGGCGTCCTGGGACATGAAGGTGGAGGCGCCCGCGGCGGTGTCGGCCAGGGCCTCCCGGTGGCCGAATTCCGCCGAGTCCAGGATCTTCTCGAGGTTGATGAGGGTGATGAGGCGGTCGCCGGTGGTGACCATGCCCGCCAGGTACTCGCTGCGCACGCCGGCCACCAGGGGCGGGGTGTCGCGCAGGGTGAAGTCGTCGAGCTTGACCACCTCCGCCACGGAATCCACCATGAGCCCCGTGGGCTGGCCGGCCAGGCCCAGGATGATGATGCGGGTCTTGTCCGTGGGGGGCTTGGGGGGCAGGTGGAAGCGGAGCCGGCTGTCCAGCACCGGGATGATCATGCCCCGCAGGTTCACGACCCCCAGCACGAAGCTCGGTGCCCCCGGCACCGGCGTGATGGCGGTGCGGGGGGTGATCTCCTGGACCCGGTCGATGTCCAGACCGAATTCCACGCCGTCCAGGGTGAAGGTCACCAACTGGCCGGAGGGGACGAACTCATGGGCCTGCCTGGCCGTCGCTTCAGCTGTCGCCATGGGTCATTCCTTCGTCTGCCGGCGTTTGAATTCCTCGATCACCGAATCGGCGTGGGATTTCTTCTCGTCGGGGGTGGTGCCGGTGGTGGCGATGGTGCGGCTGATGGAGGCCCGCTCCCCCTCGCTCTTCAGGCCCGTGCCCAGGAGGTCCACGATGTAGTCGTGGATCTGGCGCAGGTGGTGGACGATCCGCTCGAGCTTCTGCCGGGTGATGTCCTGGAACTGCATGAGGTCCATGGCCTCGTAGACCTTGTCCTGGATGTCCTTGCCCGCGCCCATCACCTGGCGGATGGCCTCCTGCACCCCGGGGTCCTGGGCGGCCGGGTGGGCCATGAGCCCCGTGATGAGGGTCTGCTGCTGGCCCACCAGGGTGCTGATGAGATCCAGCTGGTCCATGACCTTGTTGGTCTCCCGCTCCGTGACGGCCGTGACCGCGTCCAGCTCGGAGATCACGTGGCCCTGGGGGTCCGGAGCCGGGGCCTCCGGCGCCTTGGCGGGGGCCGCCTCCTTCTTGCCCTTGCCGGGCTTGGCCGGCGCGTTCTTCATGAGGGCGTCGATTTCGGACTGATCCATGGTGCCTCCCCTAAGGAGTGGGTCTGGGAGGTCTAGCCGAGCAGGGACTCGATCTTTTCCTTGAGCGTCTCGGGCGTGAAGGGCTTGACCACGTAGTTGTTCACGCCGGCCTGGAGGGCCTGGACGATGTCCTCCTTGGCGGCGTTGGTGGTGACCATGAGGATGGGGATCGTGGTGTTCTGGCCGCGCACCGTCTGAACGAACTCCAGGCCGTCCATCTCCGGCATGTTCCAGTCGGTGATGATCATCTCCACGCCGCCCTGGCCGAGCTTCTCCAGCCCCGCCTTGCCGTGCTCCCCTTCCACCACGTCGGTGTAGCCGATGCGGGAGAGGGTGTTGATGATGATGCGGCGCATCGTCGAAGAGTCGTCAACGATTAGGATCTTCAAGGGAGCTCCTTTTTGGTCAATATCCTACTTCTCTTCCGCCGTTGCTGCGGCCTCGATGAATTTCAGGAGGGCCGCTTGGTCATCCGGATACACGTTGAGGAATTTTACCCCAAGTTCATATTCCCCGCTTTCCAGGTGTTCCACCCGGACGACTTTCCCCACGGCCACCAGGGGCCTGAGATCCGCGTCGGCCGCCGGGCCGAAATGGTTCTGGTGCCTCCCCCATCCGGGAACCCGGATTTCCAGCTTCAGGAGTGTTTCAAGGGGCAGCTCCCGGGGGGAGTTCAGCAGGAGGCCGCCGCCGGAGATGTCCCCGTAGCTGCTGGTGGAGGGCTCCGGCTCCCGGGCGAAGGACAGCTCCTGGAAACCCACGGTGGCCCCCATGGGGATTCTTCGGTAGTTTCGGCGTTCGGAGGACATGGGAGCGTTCCTATGCTTGAGGATCGGAGGCAGGGAATCCCGGCTTGAATTTGCGTCGGAGTAGGTCATTTCAACATGTCGGGAGGGGCAATGTCCAAGGCGGAGGAGGCCCCGTTCATTCCCAGGGCACCAGGAAGGGCCGCACCTCCAGTTCGATGTTCTTGAGAGAGACGGGCTGGAGCGGGATGAACTCTTTTGATTGTAGTATTTCCGCCGTCCTGGGGCCAATGGCGATCTGGCCGGGGCCCGCCACGGCGCTTTCCAGGCGGGAGGCCAGGTTCACCGTGGAGCCCATGACGGTGTAGTCCATGCGCTTCTCGCAGCCGATGTCCCCGGCGAAGGCCTCGCCGCTGTTGATCCCGATGCGCATTTTCAGTTCCGGGTAGCCCGCGGGCCGGTCGGCGTTCAGGGCCTTGAGGCCCTGCTGCATGGCCCGGGCGGCCTCCACCGCGTGGGCGGCGTGGTCCGGGTCCGGCGCCGGGGCCCCGAAGAAGGCCATGATGGCGTCGCCGATGTACTTGTCCAGGGTTCCCCCCCGGATGAAGATCTGCTCGGTCATGACCTCGAAGGACCGGTTGAGGATGGAGGCCAGTTGCAGGGGCTCCATGCCTTCGGACATGCGGGTGAACCCGGAGATGTCCGCGAAGAGCACCGAGATCTCGCACCGGCGGGCCTGGAGGATGGGGGCGTCCAGGTTCTGGGCGGCGTGGAGGATCTCGTTGACCACCTGGGGGCTGTGGTAGCGCTCCAGGCGCTGGCGGAACCGGGTCTCCCGCTCCCGCTGGATGCCCACGGCGGCGAAATTGGCCATGGCGGACAGGAGGTGCTCATCCTCCCGCTTGAAACCGCCCTTGTTGAGGCTGGATTCCAGGTAGATCACCCCCAGGGACTGGGTGTCCACGATGAGGGGGGCGCACAGGGCCGAGGAGATGCCATGGATCTTGATGCTCTCCCCCGCGGAAAACCGGGGGTCCACCCGGGCGTCGGTGGTGAGGATCGTGACCTTGGCGGTCATGGCCGTGCGGGCAATGGTCCGGCTGATGGGAGTGGTGATGGCGCCGGGCCTTTCCTCCCACACGAATTCGGGCACCAGGTCCCCCGAGGGGTCCGCCAGGAGGATGAATCCCCGCTGGCAGGGGATCTGGGCCGAAACGAGGCTCATGACCGATTCCAGGAGCTCGGCCAGGCCCGCGGCCGCCAGGAGCTTGCCCGCCATGGAGGCCAGGCGGGAGAACAGGGCCTCCACCTCGGCCGGCGCTTTGTCCGCTTGGTGGCGGGCCAGCAGGTCCTCCAGGGTGGCGTGGGGCACCATGATGCTGCCGGAGGTGTCGAAGGCCCGGTCCTCCAGGGCGATGCGGGCCTCGGTGTGGGCTTTGGGCGGCGCCGGCTGGGGGGCCGCGGCCGTTTCCTCCCGCACCCACTGGATGGGCACCTCCCCCAGGAGGATGGTGTCCCCGGGGTGGAGGGGGGTGGGCTCCAGCACGGGGGCGTCCCTGTAGGTGGTGCCGTTCATGGACTTCATGTCCTGCACATGGACCTGGCCGCCCTTCAGGAAAAAGCGAGCGTGCACACGGCTGACCGCATTGGACGTGATCTTCACCGTGGCCGCGTCCCCCCGGCCCACGGTGATCCCTTCTTCCGTGAGTTCCACCGTCCGGCGTGCCCCTTCGACGAGCAGGATGATCTTCATGGGCTTCCACTCTCAGCAGAATGCAGAGAATAGCACCGATAACGTTATTCTGGAGGGTCAAGGAGGCCGGATGGCCAAAGTCGGTTTCATGTCCCTGGGCTGCCCCAAGAATCTCGTGGACAGCGAGGTGATGCTCGGCCACCTGCGGCTGAAGGGGTTCACCATCACCCCGGACCCCGCCCAGGCGGAGATCCTGGTGGTCAATACCTGCGGCTTCATCGAATCCGCCAAGAAGGAGAGCATCGAGGCCATCCTCCAGGCCGCCTCCCACAAGAAGACGGGGGCCTGCCGCAAGCTGGTGGTGGCGGGGTGCATGGTGGAGCGCTACCGGGACCAGCTCCTGGCGGATATGCCCGAGATCGACGCCTGCCTGGGCACCCGGGACATCGAGCACATCGCCGAGGTGCTGGGCGCCTCGGACCGGCTCTTCGAGCCCGAGCGGGACCCCGGCTACCTCTACACCGAGGCCAGCCCGAGGCTCCTCACGACCCCCAAGGCCAGCGCCTACCTCAAGATCAGCGAGGGCTGCGACCACAGCTGCGCCTTCTGCATCATCCCGGCCATCCGGGGCCCCCAGCGGAGCCGGAGCATCGATTCCGTGGTGGCCGAGGCCCGGAACCTGGTGGCCGGGGGCGCCCTGGAGATCAACCTCGTGGGCCAGGACACCACCGACTTCGGCCGCGACCTGGGGGACCCGGACGCCCTGGAGAAGCTGGTGCGCGCCCTGGGCGGGGTGGAGGGCCTGCGGTGGTTCCGCATCCACTACGCCTACCCCAACCGCCTCACCGACGGCCTCCTCCATGCCATCGCGGAAACGCCCAACTGCGCCAAGTACCTGGACATGCCCCTCCAGCACGGGGACGCGGCGGTGCTCAAGGCCATGGCCCGGGGCGGGGGGCGCAAGCCCTTCCTCAAGCTCCTGGAAAAGGCACGGCGCATCGTCCCGGACGTCTTCATCCGGTCCAACTTCATCGTGGGCTTCCCCTCGGAGGACGAGGCGGCCTTCGGGGAGCTGCGGGCCTTCGTGGAGGAGGCCCGGTTCGAGCACGTGGGGGTCTTCACCTACTCCCTGGAGGAGGGGACGCCGGCCTTCGCCCTGGGGGACCCGGTTCCCGCCCGCACCAAGAACAGCCGCAAGCGCATCCTCATGGAGCTCCAGCAGAAGATCTGCCGGGACCGGAACCGGGGCCTGGAGGGACGGGTGCTGGACGTGCTGGTGGAGGGCACCCACGAGGAGACCGACATGGTCTTCAAGGGCCGGCACATGGGCCAGGCGCCGGAGGTTGACGGCGGGGTGCTCATCGTGGGCGGCGACGTGGTGCCGGGCACCATCCAGCCCGTGCGCATCACCAAGGGCCACGCCTACGACCTGGTGGGCGAGGTGGTGGAGGGCGGGGCGGAGGAGGCCGTGCGCCGCTACGAGGAATCCCGGCGGTCCCGTTCCTGACCGGATGAGTCTGGTTTAGACTATCGCCCAGGAGGCACGCGATGTCCGAGAAATTCCCCGTCACCGTCAGCTGGAAGGGCACCACAAGCGACGCGACGTACACCCGCTCGTCCCTGCTCGCCAAGCCCGGGGCCCCCGCCCCCATCCCGGCCAGCAGCAGCGTGGCCAACGGCGGCGAGGCCTCCCGGTGGAATCCCGAGGACCTCCTGGCCGCCGCCATGGCCCAGTGCCACATGCTCACCTTCCTGGCCCTGGCCACCAAGGTGCGCCTGGAGGTGGTCGCCTACGAGGGCGCCGCCGAGGCCGCCATGGAGACCGTGGACCGGATCACGAAGGTGGCGGCCATCGCCCTGAGGCCCACCATCACCGTGGCCCCCGGCACCAGCCACGACAAGGTGCGGGAGATGTTCGAGAAGGCCCACAAGTACTGCGTCATCGCCAATTCCTTCAACGGCGAGGTCACCCTGGAGCCCAGCGTGGTGGACGCCTGATGGGGGCTCCGCGCTGGGCCTGGTGGGTGGCCACGGGGCTGGGTTCGGGCCGCCTGCGCCCGGCCCCCGGCACCTGGGGCTCCCTGGCGGGCCTGGCCTTCTGGTGCCTGCTCACGCCAGGGCTGGCGGCGGCGGGGTCCTGGGTTTCGGAAGGGCTCTTCCTGGCCGCCCCCGCGGCCATGACCTGGCTGGCCGTGGCCGCCTCCGACCGCGTGGTGGCCGAGACGGGCGACAAGGACCCCGGCTACATCGTCGCGGACGAGTGGGCCGGGCTCTGGATCGCGCTCTGGCCGGTGCGCTGGGAGATCGCCAACGGCCTGCATGGGGGCCTTCCGGGCGGAGCCTGGCGCCTGCTTCCGGCGCTGGCCATCCCCTTCCTGGCCTTCCGCCTCTTCGATATCTGGAAGCCCTGGCCCATCCGGCAGATCCAGGTGCTGCCCGCCGGAGGGGGGATCGTGGCGGACGACGTGGTGGCGGGCTTCTTCAGCATCCCGCCCGTGGTGCTCCTGGTGCCGGCCGCCACCCGGATCCTGGCGGGGATCTGAGGCCCCGAAGCCCGCTCAGGGCTGGAGGGGCGCGGCGTCGTCCAGCATCTGCCGCCACACCGTGGGTTCGCTCAGACCGTTCTCGTCCAGGTGCCGGCTCTCGATGAGGTACCGGTACCCCTGTTCCGTGAGGAAGAGCTGCCGGTTCCGGGCGAATTCCTGCTCGGTGGTGTCCCTGGAGATCAGGGAGTAGAAGAAGCTGATGTTGCGGTCCCCCTTGGGACGGAGGATCCGGCCCAGGCGCTGGGCCTCCTCCTGGCGGGATCCGAAGGTGCCGCTCACCTGGATGGCCACGCTGGCATCCGGCAGGTCGATGGCGAAATTGGCCACCTTGCTCACGATGAGCACCTTCAGCTCCCCGGCCTTGAACCGGCGGTACAGCTCCTCGCGCTCCCGTTCGGGGGTCTGGCCCGTGAGCACGGGCGCGTCCAGGCGCTCGCCGATGATCCGCAGCTGCTCCAGGTACTGCCCGATGACCAGCACGCTGTCGCCGGGATGACCCGCCAGCAGCTCGTCCATGACCTTCAGCTTCAGGCTGTTCTCCGAGGCGATGCGGAAGCGCGCCCGCTGGTCGGCCACGGCGTAGTCCATGCGCTCGTCCGAGGGCAGGGGCACCCGGATCTCCAGGCAGTGGGCCGTGGCGATGAAGCCGCTCTTCTCCAGGGTCTTCCAGGGCACGTCCACGCGCTTGGGGCCGATGAGGGAGAAGACGTCCTCCTCCTTGCCGTCCTCCCGCACCAGGGTGGCGGTGAGGCCCAGGCGGCGCTTGGCCTGGAGCTCGGCCACGGCCCGGAACACCGGGGCGGGCAGCATGTGCACTTCGTCGTGGATCACCAGGCCCCAGTTGGCGGCCTCGAAGATCTTGAAGTGCTCGAAGGGGGCGCCCTTGCTCTTGCGGTAGGTGAGGATCTGGTAGGTGGCGATGGTGACGGGGCGGATCTCCTTGGTGTCGCCCGTGTAGAGGCCGATGTCCTCCTCCCGCAGGGAGGTCTTGTCCAGCAGCTCCTGCTTCCACTGCTTGACGGCGGTGACGTTGGTGGTGAGCACCAGGGTGCGGGTCTGGAGCCGGGCCATGCATCCGATGGCGATGACCGTCTTGCCCGCCCCGCAGGGGAGCACAAGGACCCCGGCGCCGCCCTCGGGGCCGCCGCCCGCGTGGAAGACGTCCACTGCGGCCTGCTGGTATGGCCGCAGGCCGAAGGGCCTGCCGGTGCCGGCCAGGTTCTCCCGCAGGGCGAATTCCAGGGGGTCCCCGGGCTTGAAGCCGGCCAGGTCCTGCACCGGGTGGCCCAGGCGGATGAGCTGGAGCTTCACTTCGCCCCGCTTGCCGTCGGCCAGGAAGATGCCCCGCTGGTCCGGGTAGGGCTCGGCCAGATGCTCCTGGAGGCTGCGCTGGTTCTCCAGCTCATAGAAGAGGCCCCGGTCGTCCATCTCCAGGGCCAGGCGGTCGCCCTTCTGCACCAGGCGCAGCTTCCCGTAGCGGGTGCCGTGGTCCTGGATCTCCTGGAGGAGGTTCTGGGGCACGGGGTACTTGGACCAGCGGTTGAGGGTCGAGGCCATCTCCTCGCAGGTGACCCCCGAGGCCGAGGCGTTCCACAGGGACAAGGGGGTGATGCGGTACGTGTGGATGTGCTCCGGGGATTTCACCAGTTCCGCGAAGCGGCTCAACTCGTCGCGCACTTCCTCGAAGGACGGATGGGCCACCTCCAGGAGAAGGGTCCTGTCGCTCTGGACGATCAAGGGGTTGTCCGGACGTAGGGCAATCACGCGGCAAGGTCCAAAACCCTGAGACTAGAAGGACTCGATCCCCGGGTCAACGCACCGCTTGCGCGGGGCAGGGGGCTGGATTTTCCCCTCACGTTTGGCCCTGAACCATGAGAAACTGATCGGTCAATATGGATCGGTCCCCCCCCGGCACAGCCCGGTGCATGCGAGGAATCATGGCCCCTTCCCATTACCAGCTTCTATGCAATTGCACCGACGACCAGCTGCGCAGGATCTGCCAGCGGCGGAAGCTTCCCGTCCCCCAGTACTGGCAGGAGGGGCCCGAGGGGCGCATGCGCCTTCTCAAGACCATGGTCTTCCATCTGGAGGACAACAAGCAGCTCACCAATACGCTCCTGGACCTGGACGGGCGCAAGCTGACGGAGCTCAAGCTGCTGGCCGAAGAGGGAACCCAGCCCGATGCGGCCTTCCAGGACGAATTGCTGGCCCTGGGCCTCATCCTCCCCACCGGCGAGGGCTGGGCGGTGCCTGGTCGAGTGGCTGACGCCCTGGCCGATTTCGACGACGCGGCCTTCTGCTTCCAGGGGGGACCGAACGTCGCCCTCATCCCCGCCCCGCCCTACGGCTTCGCCCTGGCCCTCACCTCCGTCCTGCTGCGCTGCATGGGCGGGATCCGGGTGCTGAAGGGCGGACTGCCCGCCAAGAAGGAACTGGGCCAGCTCCTCCAGAAGAACGCCCTGCTCAAGGACGAGCGGGACGCCACCCTGATTTTTGGCCTGCTGCACCGCCTGGGCCTCCTGTGGACCCGGGAAGGGCGGGTGGATACCCTCCTGCCCGCCGTCCTCACCCACTCCCCCCGGTGGGTGCCCGAGCGGGCCTTCGCCATCCTCCTGGAACACGACCTCAAGCTCTGGAACATGCCCCCCGCCGAGGACCGCACCTTCCTGATGCAGCACCTCCTGGAGCGCCGGGGCCAGGTGCTGGCCGTGAAGCCCTTCCTGGCCTTCCTCGAGACCCTGCACCCCCTGGACGTGGGCCGCACCGAAACCGTGTTCCTGCCCTTCCTGGGCCGCATGGGGCTGGTGAACCTGGACGCCGAGGGCGCCCACGTCTCCCTGTCCCCCCACGGGGAGACCCTGGCCCAGGAGTACCTCCTGCGGGACCACCGGGGCACCGAGGGCCACTGGGCCCTCTTCATGGCCGACCAGCCCCTGGTCATCCAGCCCACCCTGGAGGTGCTCACCCCCATGGTGCAGAACCCCCACCGCCTCCTGCGGGTGGCCCAGATGGCGGACGTGGAGACCCTGGACGCCATGGTGAGCCTGCGGGTGGGTTCCGACACCCTCATCCGGGCCCTGGACATGGGCCTCAGCCTGGAGGAGATGAACTGCCTCCTGGGCGCGCCCTCCGCCGCCGTCCCCCAGCCCCTGGCCCAGCTCCTGGAGGACCTGGCCCGGCGCCTGGGCGAAGTGGAAGTGCAGCAGGGCTGCCGCCTGGTGAAGGCCCGCACCGAGGCCCTGGCCGACGAGCTGATGCTCCGCCCCGAACTGGCCACCCTGGGCCTCCAGCGCATTTCCGGCAACGTCCTGGAAGCCAACGGCCCCGGAAACGCCTTCGCCCTGCTCAAGCAGGCCGGTTTCCTGCCGAAGCCCGGCCGCTTCCTCCCCGTGAGCATCGACGGGGACGAGGCCCTGTACCTGTGGTCGCTGGCCTGTCTTTCCTTCGTGGACGAGCAGGGCATGAACCATCACCTGGACCCCGTCCGCCAGATCATCCACGCCGCCCTCCAGAAGATCCAGGCCGAGGACCCCAACCTCCACCAGGAGATCCGCCGCCGGGTGCCCATGCTCCACATGGGCATGGGCGCCCAGGCTGCCGAGGAAACCACCCGCATCCTGGAGTACGCCGCCAGCTACAACCTCATGGTGGAACTCACGTACCTCCCCCTGGCCGCCCACCGCCCCCAGCTGCGCAAGGTCACCCCCCAGGGCGTGGACGCCGAGCACCTGCGCGGCTTCTGCCACCTCCACCAGGAGGTGATGAGCTTCCGCCTCAGCCGCATCATGGGCGTCCGCCTCCTGAACGAGCGCGGCTGGACGCCGCCGATGCACCCGCAGGCCGTCTAGCCTGCCGAAGCAAGCGGATAACTATTCCCTATCCCCTGCATCCTGTTCATCGTCGTTCATCCCTGTTTCCGCAGGGCCAGCGATGTGGTGGGACGGCGCCCAATGGATCCGCATGCGCCGACCCATCCCTGCTTCTGGCCCTGCGGAAACAGGGATGAACGCCGATGAACAGGATGCAGGGGATGAAAGAAGGGATCATCCGCGGCGTTGGTGCCGGGGGAGGGGGGGCGTGGCCTCGGGGAGGTGTGGGTCGCCTACAGGTTTCCGATTTCGACCATTCGCTTGTCGATGCGCTCGGCCACCTTCTCCAGCACGTCCTTGAACTCCGCGCGGCCGTCCTTGGATTCCTTGTCGAACTTGCGCTCCAGCTGGAGGACGGACTTCTGCATCTGATTGAGGAGGCCCTTCAGCTCCTCGATCTCGTCCATCACCTGGTTGATGCGCCCGTCGGGGGGCCGGCTGTTGCTGAAGACGCTCATCCCCGCCAGGGCCGCGGCCAGGGCGGAGCAGATCAAGATGAGTAGTTCCATTCCGCTGGACATGGGCGTCGCTCCATGCGCCATTCTAGCCGGAAACGGACGGGGATCAGTGCGCCTTCACCTGCTGGGTGTCCTGGGGGATCACGCCGGCGGGCTGCTCGATGGGGATCACCAGTTCCTTGCCCTTGGTGGCGGGCTTGGCGGGCTTGCGTCCCGAGACCAGGAGGGGCTGCTGGGCCTCCACGGCCTTGCCGGGGACGGGCTCGCGCTTGATGGAGGCCGCCATGCGGTTGAGTTCGGCCTCCTTCAGGGCCATGGCGGAGGCCAGGTCCTCGGCCTTGTGCTTCTGGGCGATGCCCCAGAGGCTCACGCCCCCGAAGGCCAGGGCCAGGGGCAGGGCGGCGGCCATGAGCATCCAGTGGCTGCGGCGCCGGGAGGTGTGGTTGCGGCGCCGGGCCTCCTTGCGCAGCTCGTCGGCCAGGGCGATCAGCTCGGGGGTGGGCTCGGACTCGAAGTAGTTGCGGGGCTTCATGCCCAGGAGCGCCCGCAGTTCGGCCCGCAGCGCCGTGTCGCCGGAAGGTTCTTGGCTTCTTTGGGGGTCAAGCCAGGACATGAAGGCCTCCAGAATTTCCGGTGGAATTGAGTTGGTTCCTGAGATGGGCTTTGGCGCGATGGATGCGGGTCTTGACGGTGGCTTCGGGGATATCGAGGATATCGGCGATCTGGCGGATGGAGAGATCTTCCACCACGAAGAGCCAGAGGGTTTCCCGGAAGGTGGGGGAGAGGGTCTTCATCCGCTCCCGGACCTCCTGGCTGAGCAGGTCGTCGTCCGCCTCCGGCCCCTTGCCCTGTTCCACCACGGCCTCGAGGCTGATGGACTGGTTCTTCAGGGGCCGGCGCTCCGTGAGGGACAGGGTGCGCACGGTTCCGTAAAGGTAGGCGGTGGGGTGTTCGACGGGGGTTTCCCGCTGCATGAGAATGACGAATGCTTCCTGGGCAATATCTTCCGGGTAAGTGGCGCCGTAGCGCCGTGCGTAGCTTACCAAACGGGGATAGAGACAGGAAAAAATTTCGTGAAAGTCAGTGGTTTCCCCGAAGGGAAGATCCGGTGGGTTGAACGGCTCCATGCATGGCTCCGAATTCTAAATGGTGAAGGGGAGGTAAATGTTCCCGGAATGGGTACCCCTTCGTGGAATTGGGTAGTCTAGGACCATGAGCGGGCACTTCCACCACTGGCGCGACACCCTCCAGGACCTGGGGGTGATCGGGCTGGTCCCTCCACCATACCAATCCGAACCCCTTCATGATACCCCCGTTGTGCCGCAAAAAAACATTGTGGCGCAACAACCTGTATTGGAAAAAACAATCGCGTCCCCCGTCCCTCCGCCGCCCTCCGGGCCCAAGGCGGTCCCGCCCCAGGATTTGGTGGACGGGGCGGCATCCCTGGCGGCCCTGGAAACCTGCATCCAGGATTGCCAGGCCTGTCCCCTGGGCGCCGGCCGCATCAAGTTCGTCTTCGGGGAGGGGGACCCCGCCGCGCGGATCCTCTTCGTGGGGGAGGGCCCCGGAAGGGACGAGGACCTCCAGGGACGCCCCTTCGTGGGCAAGGCCGGGGAACTCCTGGACAAGATGCTGGGGGCCATGGGCTTCTCGAGGAACCAGGTGTACATCTGCAACGTGGTGAAGTGCCGTCCCCCGGACAACAGGACCCCCACCCCCGCCGAGGCCCAGCGCTGCCTGCCCTACCTGAGGCGCCAGATCGAGCTGATCCGCCCCGCGGTCATCGTCACCCTGGGCGCCACGCCCCTGCGGGAGCTCCTGGGCGTCTCCACCGGCATCACCCGCATCCGCGGGCAGTGGCAGACCCTGGACATGCTGGGGGGGATCCCCGTGATGCCCACCTTCCACCCGGCCTACGTGCTCCGCCAGTACACCCAGGACGTGCGCAGGGCGGTATGGGCGGACCTCCAGGCCGCCAGGAACTGGCTTTCGGAAAATCACGGCCCAGCCAAATGATGCCAAACTAGGCGTTCAATACGGGGAACCTCATGCGTCTGATCAACGTGCTCTTCATCGTGCTCATCGCCTTCGTGCTCATGTCGGTGGGCTACGTGTACATGGGGAACACGGCGGTGCTGGGCCAGAACATCAAGCTGTGGACGGACGTGAGCGTGCGGGTGTCCTCCCTCCTGGTGGGCGCCTTCCTCCTGGGCTTCGTGCTGAACCTGCTCTACACCGGCATCATGGAATTCACCCGCTTCGTCAAGGGCATCAACGCCTCCGCCGCGACCCGGGCCGGGAAGCGCCTTTCCAGCCTGCTGACGGAGGCCCGGGACCTCCTCTCCCACGGCCTTCCCGGCCATGCCCGCCAGGTGCTGGAGAGCGTCCTGCGGGAGCGGGGGGACCACGTGGCCGCGAGCCTGCTCATGGCCGAGGCCCTGGTGAAGCTGGGCGACTACGATGCCGCCGTCAAGCACCTGGAGGGCTGCGCCCAGGCCCACCCCGAGGCCATCGAGTTCCAGTACCTGCTGGCCGACGCCCTCATCGCCGCCCGCAACCCCGAGGCCGCCGCCGTCCTGCTGAAGCGGGTGGCGGGGGACAACCCCAAGGTGGCGCTGCGGGCCCTGCGCAAGCTGCGCACCCTGCACATGGACGCCGGGCGCTGGGAGGAGGCCCTGGATGTGCACAAGCGCCTCATGTCCCGCTTCGCCAAGGAAGTGAACAGCCCCGAACGGGCCCAGGGCACGGCCCTGCAGTACCAGGTGGGCCTCACCAAGGTGGAGGCCGACCTCTACAAGGAGGCCGCCCAGATCTTCCAGCAGATCCTCAAGGAGGACACCACCTTCGTCCCCGCCTACCTCTCGCTGGGCCGCTGCATGATCCTCCAGGACCAGGAGGTGCAGGGCCTGGAGATCTGGCAGGAGGGCTTCCGCACCACCGGGGAGGGCGCCCTGCTGCAGGAGGTGGAGGACTACTTCATCCAGAGCGGCAAGCCCGAGGAAGGCCTCGCCGTGCTCCGGCGCATCGCCGCCACCAGCGAATTCGCCACCACCGCCAAGTTCTTCCTGGGCAAGATGCTCTACCGCCTGGAGATCCTGGACGAGGCCCTGGTGCTCTTCCAGGAGGTGCGGGCCCAGGTCGTCTACTCCCCCATCCTGTTCTTCTTCATGGCCAAGATCCATTCCCGGCGCGGACGCATGGAGCAGGCCCTCAACGAGTACCGCCAGCTCCTGCGCAACCTGGGCATCCTCCGCCAGCGCTTCGAGTGCAGCGTCTGCGGGCAGAAGACGCCCGATTACGTGGACCGGTGCGAGGCCTGCGGCAGCTGGAACAGCAGCCACTTCATGTTCAAGGAGAACGAGCTGCCCGAGCTGCACCTCCGGCCGGAAACGGGACCCTGGGTGGGGATGATCTAGAAGCGGTATCCGAGGCCGACGCCGAAGAGCATCGGATCGAGTTGGACGGCCGATACCTTCGTGCCGGTGGCGGCCAGTTTCACGTCGGCGCCGAGCTTCACGTACTTCACGTCCAGGTTGAGGTAGAGGCGGTCGGCGACCTTGATGTCCACGCCGGCCTGGGCGGAGAGGCCCACGCTGCTCTTGGAGAGGTCCAGGGCGCCCACGCCGGGGACCTTGATATCCACGTCGGAGATGAGGGTGAGGTTGAGGCCGGCGCCCAGGTAGGGGTTGAAGGTGGCGTCGGGCAGGAAGTGGTACTGGGCGGAGAGGACGGGGGGGAGGTGCTTGAAGGTGCCGATCTTCGTGCCGGAGAGGGTGACGTCGTGCTGCTGGGGGACGGTGAGGATCAGTTCGGCCGAGAACTGGGGGGTGAAGAAGTAGCTGAAATCCACTTCGGGGATCGTCTTGTTGCTCACGTGGATCGCGTCCGCGGGCACCGCCAGGGCGGGAATGGCGTCGGATTTGTTGGCGGGCTGGATGCTCACGGCGCGGACCCGCACCAGCCAGGGGCTGTCGGCCGCCTGGAGGCCCGTAGCGCCCAGGGCGACGGCGAAAACCGTGAGGGAAGCAAGCTTGATCATGAACGACCTCCGGAAGAGCCCCCGGGATCGCCCGGGAGCGGGTACAAGGCCGCACGGCCGGCACGGAGCCGGGAGGCGGTGGACGAAGGAAGGCGAGGTTCGGACGGACCGGGGCTGGCCTGGTGGGCCGTCGAAAGCCGGGTCCTGGATTGGGATTGATGCCTAATGATACCTTTTGGGTCACATATGTCAAGACCCGTTGGTCGTCAATCCCGCCCCGGGTCACCCAGGGTCTGGGGGGGGATACGGCAGGGTCCGTGTCCCGGACGGGCTAGGGGCCCTCCGGTGGGGCCTATGCGTTGAGGGCGCACGTCCGGGACCCGTACGCCTGGTCGGGTAGGCCTCAGGTCCTGGATTCCACGAAATGCAGCAGGGATTCTTCCATGGACGGGGTCATGGCGAGAAAGTGGATGCCCAGGCCGATGAGCTCCAGTGCCCCCCGGCCGCCCCCTGATCCGCCCAGCACGTAGGCGACCTTGGCCATGAACGGCTCCCCGGTCAGGTCCGGGTTCTCGAAGCCGAAGTGCTCCAGGAGGGTCCCCTGCCGGAAAAGGTGGTTCTCCGCCCTGGGCAGGGTGGCGAAGCAGCCTCCCGCGCTCAGGTTGGTGATGCGGATGTTGTTGTAGGCGAACTGCTTGACCCGGAACTGGATGGTGACATCCGGCCCCACGACGATGCGCAGCTTCGATCTCCTGTCAGTTGCAGAATCCATGGGGTTCCGTTGGGATGGGTGTCGCGTTAAAGTAATATGACAGAAAAAGTGGCCTCAACCCACCGAGGGAACGGGCTCCAGACCTTTGGAGAACCCTGGCAGGGAAATGCTTCCCAGCCTAACCTATGAGGGGACAACGCCTTAGCGCTGGCCATGCACTGGAGACCCACCCAATGGAGATTCTGCTCATCGAGAACGTGCCCAATCTGGGCGTGCGCGGCGACGTGGTGAACGTCAAGGACGGCTATGCCCGTAACTTCCTGCTTCCCCGCAGGAAGGCCCTGCCCGTGACCGCCGGCAACAAGCGCCAGATCGAGCTCGAGAAGGAGCGCAACATCAAGCTGCGCGCCAAGGAACTGGCCGATGCCCAGTCCCTGGCCGAGAAGCTTTCCGCCCTGGCCCTTTCCGTGGCCAAGAAGGTGGGCGAAAACGGCCACCTGTTCGGTTCCGTCACCAATGGCGACGTGGCCGAGCTGCTCAAGGCCAAGGGCTTCGAGATCGAGAAGCAGAGCATCATCGTGCCCCACGTGAAGACCGTGGGCGCCTACGAAGCCGACGTCCGCATCTATGCCGGCGTCCACGCCAAGATCGCCCTTGAAGTCACGGCCCTCGCGGCCGAGTAGTCCTTCCCGTTCCACGGAGCCGGACCGGATGGCCCGGCTTCAGATCCTCAATACCGCCTCCAGAGAGGAACAGCATGACCAAGACCACCTCCAAGCCCGAAACCATCGGCATTCCTGAGCTTTCCGCCTCCCTCGCCGAGGCCCATGACCTCACCAAGGCCCGCGCCAAGGCCATGCTGGACGGCCTCCGGGACGAAATCGTGCAGTCGCTCCTCGGCGGCAAGCGCGTGAACGTCTTCGGCCTCGGCACCTTCGAAGTGCGCGCCACCCGCGAGAAGATGGGCCGCAACCCCAAGACCGGCGAGAAGATCCAGATCCCCGCCGGCCGCAAGGTCGTCTTCAAGGCCGCCAAGGGCCTCAAGGACCAGATGTAGGACGCACCAGCCCGCGAAAACGGCCGCCCTCGGGTGGCCGTTTTTTTTGGGGATCGAGCCCCTCAAAGCTATCCCCGCCGGGGGCCCCAGGTTGGGTGCGGGAGGTTCCAGGGGAGGGTCCCGACCCACCTGGGTCCCGACGTCCTGCTCCTACCCATCGGTAGCGCGAGCAGCATGGCTGCTGCTCGCGCTTGCCGTTGTCCATGGAATAGAGGGATCAAGGAAGGGGGAGGCCCCCGTTCCTTGACTCCACCGAAGCGCCGCCTGGATACGGCAAGCGCTCGCAGGCAGCCTGCCTGCGAGCGCCACGGTGGGTCGGCGCCTTGGATCGGAATCCCGGTGGGTCAGGGTCCCATGCGGGAACCCGGCCCCGCAAACCTGCGGCCACCGGCGGGTACCGACGGGAAGGGCCGGATGACCGGGACCTTCTACCCCCCGCTCATGAGATGGATCACCTGCACCACCGCCCCGTCGGGGACGGGGGTGGTGGGGTAGTCCCGGGGCTGGACGAGGGTGCTGTCGATCTTGATGACCAGGAGCGGGAACTTGAAGTTCCGCTCCGCCAGGACGTCCCGGACGGTCATGCCGGGGGTCCAGGCCACAGGGTCGCCGTTGACCGTGATCATGGTCAGCCGCCGTGGTTCTTGACGATCTCGACCACCTCGGGGAAGACGTCCAGGCCCAGTTCCTGGATGCGGGCCAGGGTGGGCACGCCGTTGGGGGTCCAGCCGCGGCGGAGGTAGACGGCGTCCACCAGGCTGTTGTAGCGCTTCATGCGGTATTCGCGGGTGATGGCGATCTTCTCGTCCATGGACTTGCCGGCGGGGTCCACCCCGATCTCCTCCAGCATCTGCTTGTCGTAGCGCTCGCTGCGCGAGGCGTACTCCTCCCGGGTGACGGGCCCCACCGAGCGGTAGGGGGGGATGTCGAAGGAGCGCAGGCCCTTGCCCATGCGGATATTGAAGATGCGCTGGAAGTTGTAGACCTTGGCGCTCTGGCGGATCAGCTCGTCCTTGTCGATCTTGAGGCCGGTGGTGGCGTTGAAGACGTCCACGTAGTTCTGCACGTGCTCGGGGACCTTGGCGGGCTCGGAGGTGGTGGCGTTGTCCGAGGGGACCACGTCGTTCCAGGGGAGCTTGCAGAAGCCGTTGAGGCCGAACCAGGTGCGGAACAGGGGGAAGTAGTAGAGCGCCTCGGCCTTGTCCTCGAACGTGGGGAGCTGCTTGTTCACCATGTCCATGAAGATCAGCCAGGCCTCGTCGTGCTGGGGCCCCTTGTTGGTGAGGGCGTAGCCGCCCTGCTGGGCCAGGGATTCCTTGGACATGTACTGGCTGTACTCCAGGCCCTTGCACTCCATGCCGATGTCGGCCATGAGCTGGGGGTCGCCCCAGCCCTTCTCCGCGAAGATGGCCTTCATCTTGTGGATGCCCTGGCCGGCGATGAGGCCGAAGCCTTCGCCGCGGGCCATCTGGTGCATCATCTCCAGGTCGGCCTCGGCGTTGCCCCAGGTGAGGTCCAGCCCGCCGGTGCGCTCCAGGTTCAGGATGCCGCGCTGGTAGCACTCCATGACGAAGGCGGTGAGCGTGCCCCAGGTGATGGTGCAGACGCCGTAGGTGTCGCAGTAGAAGTTCAGCTCAAGCAGGTAGTCGGGATCGAAGACGCCGCCGTTGGAGCCCAGGCCCGCGGCGTTCTCGTACTCGGGGCCGTCCACGGTGACCATGTGGCCCTTGTAGGGGCCGGTCTTCAGGACGAGGCCGTCGGCGCCCTTGGCGCAGGCCATGGAACACCCGTACCAGCACCCGTCCACCGTCTCCTGGGTGCAGCGCGCCTGCCACACGGGGGAGGCGATCTTGTGGGTGTCGGGGTGGGAGCCGTACTGGAAGTTGTGGGTGGGCAGCAGGTCGTAGGCGTCCATGATCTCCACGATGTGCGCGGTGCCGTTGCGCCGCATCTTGCACTGGGAGTCGTCGTTGGTGCGCATCTCCTTGTGGAACTTGATGCCGGTCTTCGCGATGGTCTCGGGATCCACGGGGTTGTTCAGGCCGCCCTTGACCACGGGGCCGCGGCACACCAGGGCGCGGATGCGCTTGTCCCGGAACACGGTGCCGATGCCGCCGCGCCCGGCCTGCTTGAGGCGCACGCAGCCCCGGCGGGGGTCCCACCAGGAGAAGTTGAGCATGCCGATGAGGCTGTGCTCGGCGCCCGCGCCGGTGGACACCACGGAGATGTTCACGCGGTCCTCGTCGTTCTCGGCGTACATCCGCGTGAGCACCTCGGCCAGCACGTGGCTGTCCACGGGCTCCATGGGCGCGGCCTCGATGCGGATGACGCCCTTGCGGCCGTCGATGAAGAGGATCACGTCCTGGTCGGCCTTGCCCTGGAGCTCCAGGGCGTCGAAGCCCGAGAACTTGAGCAGGGGCCCGAAGTAGCCGCCCACGTTGGAATCCACGGGGATGTCGGTCTGGGGGGAGAGGGTCACCACCAGGGACTTGCCGCTGCCGGCGTACTGGGTGGTGCCGGAGACGGGGCCGGGGCCGATGATGATCTCGTTCTCGGGGTCGTTCCAGCGGGTTGCGGGGGTGACGGCGTTCCACAGGTACCAGAGGCCGAAGCCCCGCCCGCCCAGGAAGATGTCCTTCATCTGCCGGGTGACGGGCTTCTCCATGATCTCCCGGGTGCCCACGTTCACGTACAGGGTGCGGTTGGTGTAGCCCTTGTCCGGGAGGCTGGGGGTGAAGGTGGCCTCGGCCAGGAGCTTGTGGGCGGCGCGGATGGCCTCCAGGCCCTCGTGGTACTCGGTGCGCTTGGTGAAGTCCACTTCACAGCGGACGATGGGGGTGCTGGATTCCAGGTGGCTCATCGGGCGTTCCTCGGTCAGATGATGCGGGCGGCGGGTTCGGGAACTTCGACGATCTCGAGGGCGGCATGGGGGCAGGCCTTCACGCAGATGCCGCAGGCGGTGCACTTATAGGGCTCGACCCAGTCGGGGTTGCGCTCGAAGGCCTCCTTCTCGCAGAAGCCGATGCACATGTAGCAGCCCACGCAGAGCTTCTTGTTGATCATGACCACGCCCAGCTTGTTGCGCTTGAGGGCCTCGGCGGGGCACACCACCACGCAGTCCCCGCACTGGTCGCAGAGGATCGCGTGGCCCGTGCCGTCGCCGTGGTCGCGGATGTGCAGGGCCGCCAGGGCCGGGTCGTCCACCTTGAACACCTTGGTGGCGCAATCGGCCTCGCACTCGTGGTTGCAATCCCGACCGTAATTGCACTTGGTCATGTCGATGCGCAGCTGTCTCATGCCCGGGCCACTCCCCTGGGGCAAACATCAGTCGACGGCCTGTTGCCGTCGTGCGCCCCAAGCCAAGCTACCTCGCCCCTTGCGACTGAACAAGAAAGCGGCCGGAATTGTGATTTGGCTCACCGACTTTTCCGACCGCCCCGGTCGGTTATTTGCGCAGGAGATGCACCGCCGTGGCCTTGAAGGTGGCCACCACCCGGCTCCCCTCCGCCAGGGCCAGTTCCTCCAGGGACACCGGCGTGACGTAGGCGGCCAGGAAAAAGCCGCAGTCCAGCTCCACCTTGAAGAAGGGCCCCTTGGGGACGATGCGGGTGACGGTGCCGTCGAAGCGGTTCCGGGCGCTGGTGGGGCCCCCGGGGGGGGCGGTGAGGACGACGTTCTCGGGGCGGATGCCGATGCGCACCTCGTCGTCCAGCGGGGCCTCCCCCGCGGCCACCACCGCGCCGCCGCCGGTCCCCACCCGGAATTCCCCGTGGCCGGAGCCCTCCACCCGGCCCGCCAGCACCGTCTCCATGCCCACGAAGTCCGCCACGAAGGCGTCCACCGGGCGGTTGATGACGTCCAGGGCCGGACCGCACTGCACCACGCGCCCTTCCCGGAGCACCGCGATGCGGTCCGCCAGGCGCAGCGCCTCCATCTGGTCGTGGGTGGCGATGATCGTGGTGGTGCGGGTCTCGCGCAGCACGGCGGCGAGGTCGTCCAGGAGGGCCTCCCGGGTGGGCGGGTCCAGGGCGGAGAAGGGCTCGTCCAGGAAGAGGATCTCCGGACGCAGCACGAAGGCCCGGGCCAGGGCCGCGCGCTGGGCCTCGCCGCCCGAGAGGTTCCGGGCGGAACGGTCCAGGAGGTGGTCCACCCCGAAGCGCGCGGCCATTTCGGCCACGCGGGTGGCGCGCTCCGGGCCCGGGACCCCGTGGAGCTTCAGGCCGGATTCCAGGTTGGCGCGCACGGTGGTGTCGAAGAGAAGGGGGGCCTGGAAGACCATGGTCACCCGGCGCCGGTAGGCCTCGGGGCGGAGGGTCTCGCCCCGGAAGGCCAGGGAGCCCTCGGCGGACTCCATGAGGCAGGCGAGGGTCTTGAGGAGGGTGCTCTTGCCGGAGCCGTTGGGGCCGATGAGGGCCAGCACGCCCCCCGCCTCCAGTTCCAGGGTAGGCAGGTCCAGGACCGTGACGGCCCCGCGGCGCACCCGGATGCCCTCGGCCCTCAGGAGCGCGGTCACCGGGGCCGCTCCCGCTGCTGGATGTGGGTGAGGGCCGCGTTCACCACGAAGGTGAGGGCCAGGAGGATGAGGCTGAGGGCGATGGCCACGTCGAAGTTGCCCTTGCCGGTCTCCATCACCGTGGCGGTGGTGAGCACCCGGGTGCTGCCCTTGATGTTGCCGCCCACCATGAGGGAGGCCCCCACCTCGGAGATGACCCCGCCGAAGCCGGCCATGACCGCGGCCAGCAGGGGCAGCCGCGCCTCCCGCACCAGGAGCCGGAGCATCTGGAACCGGGTGGCCCCCAGGGAGAGGATCTGCAGGCGCAGGTCCGGGGGCAGCTGCTGGAGGGCGGCCACGCTGATGCCCGTGATGATGGGGGTGGCGATGACCGTCTGGGCCAGGATGATGGCCGTGGGGGTGTACAGCAGCTCGAAGCCGCCCAGGGGTCCGTTGCGCCACAGGAACATGGTGACGAACAGCCCCACCACCACGGGCGGCAGCCCCATGCCCGTGTTCACCAGGCTGATGACGGCGCGCCGGCCCGGGAACTCCGTGAGGGCCAGCACCAGCCCCGCGCCCAGGCCCAGCACCAGGCTCGCCAGGGTGGCCAGGACCGTGACCTTCAGGGTGAAAAGGGTTATCCCCAGGACCTCGGGGTCCAGGGTGCGCAGAAGGTCAAAGGCCTTCCGTATGCCCTCCCACAGCAGCTCCAATCCTCATTCCTCGTCCATGAAAGGATAGGCGAAATCCCGGTGGGGGGCGAAGCACTCCTTGATGGTGCGGGGCGAGGTCCAGCGGATGAGGTTCAGGAAGCTGCCGGCCTTGTCGTTGGTGCCCGAGGCCCGGGCGCCGCCGAAGGGCTGGTGGCCCACCATGGCGCCGGTGCACTTGTCGTTGATGTAGAAGTTGCCGGCGGTGTTGGCCAGGGCCTCCGTGAGCCGGTTGATGACGTAGCGGTTCCGGGCGAAGATGGCGCCGGTGAGGGCGTAGGGGCTGGTCCCGTCCAGGAGCTGGACGGTCTCGTCCAGCTTCGCGTCCTCGTAGACGAAGAGGGTGAGCACCGGCGCGAAGATCTCCTCCTGCATGGTGACGAACTTGGGATCGGTGGTGACGATGATGGTGGGCTCGATGAACCAGCCCTTCGTCTTGTCCCCGTGGCCCCCGTGGATGATCTCCGCCGAGGGGGAGTTCCGGGCCAGTTCGATGTAGCGCATGGTGCCGTCGAAGCTGGCCTCGTCGATGACGGCCCCCATGAAGTTGCGGAAGTCGCGCACGTCGCCCACCTTGATGCGGGCCATCATGCCCAGGACCAGCTCCTTGAGCTGGGGCCAGTGGGAGGCGGGGACGTAGGCCCGGGAGCAGGCCGAGCACTTCTGGCCCTGGTACTCGAAGGAGGCCCGGACCAGGGCCGTGGCCACCTCCACCATGTCGGCGGAGTGGTGCACGAAGATGTAGTCCTTGCCGCCGGTCTCCCCCACCAGCCGGGGGTACATCCGGTACTTCCCCACGTTGTCGGCCACGGTCTTGGACATGGAATTGAAGACGCCGGTGGATCCCGTGAAGTGCAGCCCCGCGAAGGAGGGGTGGTCCAGGACGATGCGGCCGAGGGTGGAGCCCTTGCTGGGCACGAAATTGATGACGCCCCGGGGCAGCCCGGCCTCCTTGTAGAGCTGCATCAGGTAGTAGTTGGAGAGGATGGAGGTGCTGGCGGGCTTCCACACCACCGTATTGCCCATGAGGGCGGGGGCGGTGGCCAGGTTGGCGCCGATGGCGGTGAAGTTGAAGGGGGACACGGCCAGGACGAAGCCCTCCAGGGCCCGGTAATGCACCCGGTTCCAGGTGTGGGTGTTGCTTTCGGGCTGCTGGCGGTAGATCTGCTCCATGAAGGTGGTGTTGTAGCGGAAGAAATCGGCCGTTTCGCAGGTGGAGTCGATCTCCGCCTGGTGGGCCGTCTTCGACTGGTTGAGCATGGTGGCGGCGTTGAGGATGTAGCGGTACTTGGTGGAGATGAGGCTGGCCATGCGGTTGAAGATGGCCGCCCGCTCCTCCCAGGGCGTGCTCTCCCAATCGGCCTTGGCGTCCAGGGCCGCCTGGATGGCCAGGCGGATCTCCGCCTCGCCGGCCTCGTGGTACCTGGCCAGCACGTGCCCGTGCTCGTGGGGACACACCGCCTCCCGCAGGGTGCCCGTGCGCACCTCCTCCCCGCCGATGATGAGGGGGATGTCCAGCACCTGGCTGTACTGGCGGTCCAGCTCCGCCTTGAGGCGGGCCCGTTCCGGGGTGCCCGGCGCGTACGAGAGGGCGGGCTCGTTGAAGGCTTGGGGGAGATTGAAGATGGCGTTGGTCATGGGTCCTTTCCCGGGTCGCTGCGGATTCACCCAGTCTAGGGATCCCGCAATAACAGCCCTAGTTGTCCTTTTTGCCCGCGTCGGGGAAGAAAAGAGGCGAGCCGAACTTGTCCACGCCGAAGGTGCGGATGACTTCCTGGACGGGGGCGGAGACCATGAAGGCCGCGAAGGCCTTGCCGCCGGCCGCGTTGACCTTGGGGTACTTGGCCGGGTCGATCTCGATGACGTGGTAGATGTTGGCCAGGGAGGCGTCCCCCTCGGAAACGATGGCCAGGCCCAGGCGCTTCTTCAGGGCCAGGTACGTGCCCCGGTCCGACAGGGTGTAGCCCCGCTTTTCGGAGGCCACGTTGAGGGTCTGGCCCATGCCCTGCCCGGTTTCCAGGTACCAGGGCTTGCCGGCGGGGTCGATGCCCGCGGCCTTCCAGAGCTTCTTCTCCTGGGCGTGGGTGCCGGACTGGTCCGCCCGGGAGACGAAGGTCACGGCGCGGGCGGCCACCTTGCGGAAGGCCTCCGGGGCGCTGGGGGCGGCCTTCAGGCCCGCGGGATCCGCCGGAGGGCCCAGCACCACGAAATCGTTGTGCATGACCAGCCGCCGGTTGATTCCGGGACCCTCGGCCATGAAGGTCTTCTCGGCATCGGGGGAATGCACCAGGAGCACGTCCGCCTCGCCCTTGCGGCCCATGGCGAGGGCCTGGCCCGAGCCCACGGCGATGGTCTTGACCTGGAACCCGGTCTGTTTCTGGAACATGGGCACCAGCACATCCAGCAGGCCCGAGTCCTGGGTGCTGGTGGTGGTGGCCAGGATGACGCTGCGCTGGGCGTAGGCCGCGGGGCCCAGGCAGAGCAGTGCCCCGGCCAGGAGTGTCAGGATCCGGTTTTTCATGGCGGCCTCCTTGGCAGGCCGTCCCAGGGCGGATCAACGGGCCGCACCCCTCGTTTGGGGCGCTAAGGTGCGGGACACGGCAATCCCGACCCCGGGAACGGACGTACTACCGATGGTTGCATGTGGATATAGCGACGTGCAAGTCACTCGGCCGGATTTCCGGCCGGATGACCCAGGAGCCTTTGGAATTCCTGGACGGAGGGTTGCACCGCATCCCAGGCCAGGGTCTGCAGGGCCCGGTACCGGCGCACGGCCTCCAGGCCCAGATCGGTCACCACCGCCCCCCCGCCCTTGACGCCGCCCAGGCGGGTGGCCACCACCGCTTCCCGGAAGCAGGCGTTCATTTCGTCCACCAGGAGCCAGGCGCGCCGGTAGCTCATGCCGAGCTTCCGGCCGGCCGCGGAAATGGAGCCCGTTTCCTGGATGGCCTCCAGCAGGTCCGCCTTGCCGGGGCCCATGGCGTAGTGGTCCCCCATGGGGATGCCGATGCTGACGATCTTCTTGGCCGGGGCGGTCATCGCCAACCAGGGTATCTCCGGCCGGGGAATCCGTCCATGCGCCCTGATACCCTATTCCCCTCGAGGACGGTGGCGATGCTGGGTTACGGGGAGGCCTTGAAGCTGGTGTTGGAGCGCGCGGTGCCCCTGGCGCCCCGGCGGGTGCCCCTCATGGAGGCCCTGGGCCTGGCCGCGGCCGAGGATATCCTGGCCCGGGAGCCCGTGCCGCCCTTCACCAATTCCGCCATGGACGGCTTCGCCCTGCGGGCCGCGGACGCCGGCCCGGGGCGCCTGCCGGTGGCCGGGACCGTGCCGGCGGGAATGGCCGAGGTGCCGGCCCTGGGGCCGGGGGAGGCCCTGCGCATCATGACCGGGGCCCCGGTGCCCGCGGGGGCCGATGTCATCCTCCCCCTGGAGCACGTGCGGGTGGAGGGCGACTGGGTGATCCTGCCTGAAGCGCCCCGCAGGGGCGCCAATATCCGCCTCCAGGGGGAGGACATCCCCGCGGGGGGCCGGGTGGTGCCGGCGGGGGCCGTGCTGCGCCCGGCGGAGGTGGGGGTCCTGGCGGCCATCGGCTGCCCGGAGGTGCCCGTGCGGCCCCGGCCCCGGGTGGCCGTCATCACCACAGGCAACGAGCTGGTGGACGCCGGGGACCGCCCCGGCCCCGGGCAGATCCGCGACGCCAACATCCACTCCCTCTGCGCCCAGGTCCTGGCCGCGGGGGGCGTCCCCCTGCCCCGGCCGCGGGTGGAGGACCGGCGGGAGACCGTGGCCCGGGCGCTCCTGGGGGCCCTGGGGGAAGCCGACGTGGTACTCACCAACGGGGGCATCTCCGTGGGCGATTTCGACTACATCAAGGCGGTGCTGGAGGACAACGGCGCCGAGCGGGTCTTCTGGAAGGTGGCTCAGAAGCCCGGGAGCCCCCTGGGGCTCTGGGTCCTGGGCGGCAAGCTCATCTTCGGCATCCCCGGCAACCCGGTGGCGGCCATGCTCATGTTCGAGGAGTACGTGCGGCCCGCGGTGCGCCGGATGATGGGGTACCGGAACCTGCACCGCCCGGCCCGCGCCGGGGTCCTGGAGGAGGGCTGGACCCGGAGCGGGGACGCCCGGCGCACCGAGTTCCTGCGGGTGGTGGCCGGTCCCGGCGGGAGGGTGGCCCTGGCCGGGCCCCAGGGCTCGGGGATCCTGTCGGGCATGATGCGGGCCAACGCCCTGGCCGTGATCCCCGAAGGGCCCATGGCCCTGGAGGCCGGCGCCGAGGTGCTCCTGCACCTCCTGGACGAGGCGGAGGACCATTGAGCGAAGGTTCCCGCCTCCCCTGGGCCCGCCCCTTCCAGGTGGGCCTGCGCACCCTCCACATCATGGCCATGGCCCTGGTCCTGGGCGGCGTGGCCCTGGGGGCGGGCCACGGACGGCTCCGGGCCTCCATCGCCGCCACGGTCCTCAGCGGCGTGGCGCTCTTCGCCCTGGACCTGGCCAAGGGCACCACGGTCCTCACCCAGGGCAGCGGCGCCGCGGTGGTCCTCAAGCTGGCCCTCCTGGGCCTGGGCAACCTGGTCCCCCAGCAGCGGCTGGGGTGGTACCTGGCCGCCACGGCCGTGGCCTCCATCGGTTCCCACATGCCGGGGAACTGGCGGCACTTTTCCCTGATCCATGGGAAGGTGATCCAGCACTAGGGGCTGTCGGCAAACCGAAGGCTATGAATAGCTAGGTTGTACTCATGGTTCGAAAGCGTTATCCAGGTTCCACAAGGAGGTGGCTGGATGCCGAGGAGCTTTCTGACCGACGTGATGTGGGACAAGTTGGTTCCGTTGCTGCCGCCAGAGAAGGGCGAGACGGGGCGACCCTACAACGCGCACCGGCCTTGGCTTGAGGCCATTCTGTGGAAGCATCGGACGGGAGCTCCTTGGAGAGATCTTCCTGAGGAGTTCGGGTCATGGAGGAGCATTTACAGTCGGTTCAATCGCTGGAGCAAGGTAGGGCTCTGGCAGGCTGCGCTGGAGGTGTTACGGCAAGATGCAGACACAGAGTGGCTGATGATCGATTCCACAGTAATTCGTGCCCACCAACATGCCTCCGGGGCTGAAAAAGGGGGCTCCAAAACCAGGCTATCGGCCGATCGCGAGGTGGATTGTCCACCAAAGTGCACCTGGTCTGCGATAGCCACGGGAACCCCATCGACTTCGTCCTGACCGGTGGTCAAACCCACGACTGCACACAATCCTGCACGCTCCTGATGGGACGGACTGCTGTGGCAGTGCTCGCCGACAAAGGGTATGACGACAACCGGACTCGGAGCACCATCCAGGAGATGGGGGCAGAGGTGGTCATCCCCTCGAGGTTATGCCGGAAGGTGCCCATCGACTATGATGCCTTCCTATACCGGGCGCGCCACGCAGTGGAGAATCTGTTTGCCAAGATGAAGCATTTCCGCAGCCTGGCCACAAGGTACGACAAGACGACCAGGAACTACGCCGCCATGGTCGCGATCGCGTGTCTGGTCATCTGGCTCAAGCTTTGACAAGTCAGTCTTTATCCTGCTTTTTCCCAAACATCCAATTCATCCCTGTTCGAACCCAGTAGCGGTGTGTCGACACTTTGGGGTTTTGGAGGCACGCCATGCCTATCCAGGACCCGCTCACACAGCAAATCATTGGCTTCTGCTACCGAATTGCGAACACCCTGGGCCACGGATTCGTCGAGAAGGTCTACGAGAACGCCCTGGCCTTCGAATTCCGAAAGGCGAGGCTCGCCTTTGCCCAGCAGCAAAAGGTCGAAGTGTTCTACGAGGGCGAAAGGGTTGGGCACTACAAGGCCGACCTCATTGTGGAAAGGCGGGTCATCGTAGAGGTCAAGGCCATCCAGGCCCTGAGCGAGGTTGATGTCGCTCAGGGCCTGAATTACCTGAGGGCCACCGGCCTTCCAACTTGCCTTCTCATCAATTTCGGCAAGGCGAAGATCGAGGTTCGAAGGCTGGGAATGAAGCCTGGCGAGGGTACCGGGGGCATGGAACTCGAGGTCAAGGACGTTCAATAACACCGACTGCGACTCAACCCTGCGTCGGCCCTGCTAAAACGGGGATTAACGCAGATATATGGGATCAAAGGGGATATGTCCCACCTTGGCTTGCCCCTTCATCCTTGCACAGAAGCGCACCGGGTTTGCCGACAGCCCCTAGGAGCCTGTCTACGTAATAGAAGGCCCCGCGACGGCGCCCAGAAGCGCGAAAATCGAGCGCAAGGCCCGCAGGAGGATTAGGTCAATCCTTCAAGGGACTTGCACACGATTAGCGCGCTTCTGGGCACCGCCCTTCGGGTGATGGCAGCGGGCCCGGCGACTCTGCGTCAAGCTCGTCAAACGCAGTCCCGCTGCGTCTTTCCTCGCTTTCCTTGATTTGCCGGCCCGGTGCTATCATCGCGGGGCCTTCTATTACGTAGACAGGCTCCTAGAGAGGTGGGAATGGGGATCGTGGTGGGCGAACGGGTGTACAAGGCGGCCGAGTGGCTGGACCAGACCGGCTGGCAGAAGCTGCAGCGCATGGTGGTGGTCCTCCTCACGTGCTTCATCATCCTCTGGGCCCTGCGCCTGGTGTCCAAGGCCGTGGCCCGCTCCATGGCCACGGGCATGGGCGAGGCCAACCCGGAATCCCAGCGCCGGGCCAAGACCCTGGGCGAGGTGATCGGGAATTTCGCCCGGGTGCTGGTGGTCTCCTTCTTCATCCTGGAGACCCTGCAGGAGTTCAACGTCAACGTGGGCCCCCTGGTGGCGGGCGTGGGCATCGTGGGCGCCGCCATCGGCTTCGGCGCCCAGAACCTGGTGAAGGACGTCATCGGGGGCTTCTTCCTGCTGGTGGAGAACCAGTACGGGGTGGGCGACATCATCGCCGTGGGCGACAAGCACGTGGGCACGGTGGAGCGCATGACCTTCCGCATGACCATGCTGCGGGACATGGAGGGCCGGGCCCACTTCCTGCCCAACGGCAGCGTCACCGACGTCATCGTCCTCAGCAAGCAGTTCGCCAAGGCCCTGGTGGATGTGGAAGTGAGCCACGACGAGGACCTGGACCAGATCATGGCGGTGCTCCGGGAGGTGGGGACCGAGCTCATGGGGGCCCGGGAGGACGTGCTGGAACCCACGGAAGTGCTTGGTGTAGAAACCCTTACCGCAGCCGCCTGCACCATCCGCACCCTCACGAAATGCCTGCCCGGCCAGCAGTGGGCCGTGGCCCGGGAACTGCGGCGCCGGGTCCAGGTGCGCTTCAAGCTGGAGGGCTTCGGACGCCCCATCCCCCAGCGGATGATCATCAATCGCTAGTATCCATGGCTTTATTCGATTTCCCCTTGGGTTGCCGGGAACTTTTCAACGTTCGCCGCCACTCATTGGACTTGTGGGCTGGCCCCTTCCGCCGGACTTCCGGAAGGCAACCGGGGGCCCAGGTGATAGGATGAAAGGTCCCCCGCGTGGGGTTTTCAGAGGTCTGAAGCATGGAATACAACTATGAAGGCAGGACGATCTTCGGGGCCTCCCGCGCCGAGGAGCGCACGGCGTTCGTGCGCAGCGTCTATCTCTGGCTGATGGGCGGGTTCGCCGTGGCCGCGGTGGGGGCCCTGGCCTCCCCCTTCGTCCTCGCCTACCTGGTGGGGGCCCTGGGCCGCTTCTTCTTCTGGCCCATCCTCGGGGTCTACTTCGGCACGTTCTTCTGGGCCCAGAAGGTCAGCCGCACCCGGCCCCAGAACCGCTACGCCTACGCCGCCTTCACCTTCGTGGCGGGCATCATCGCGGGCATGGCCATGTTCGCGGCCATGCAGCAGTCGGGGCCCGGCATCGTGCTGGCGGCCCTGGGCATGACGGCGGCGGACTTCCTCGTGCTGAGCGCCGTGGCGCACGTCAGCAAGAAGGACTTCAGCTTCCTGGGCAGCTTCGTGACGGTGGGCCTGGTGGTGGCCATGGTGGCCATCCTCATCGGGTTCTTCGTGCAGATGGAGATCTTCCACCTGGCCATCTCGGCGGTCATCGTCATCGCCTGCTCCGCCAAGATCCTGTGGGACACCTCCCGCATGCTCCAGGGCGGCGACTACAGCGACGCGGCGGGCTTCGCCCTCTCCCTCTTCATCAGCCTCCTGAACATCTTCCTCAACCTCCTCCGCCTGCTCTCGGGCGGCCGCCGGAACTGATCACCCAAAGGATGTCCATGCTCCGCACCCTCGTTTGCACCACCTTCTCCCTCGTTCTGGCCGCCCAGACCCCCGCTCCCGCCCCCCAGGCGCCCGCTGCCCCGGCTCCGGTCAAGGAGGACAAGGTCCTCGCCACCCTGGGCACCACCGCCATCCGGGAATCGGATTTCGACCTCTTCCTGGCGGTTTCCCTGCCCGAGCAGCAGCGCGCCCAGGTCATGATGATGCCCGGCGCCCGGGAGCAGTACCTCAAGCGCTTCCTGGACTACCGGATCCTGGCCGCCAAGGCCCGCAAGGAGGGCATCGCCAAGGCCCCCGATTTCGCGAAGAAGATGCAGCTCATGGAGATGCAGGTCCTCATCCAGTCCCTGTTCGACCGCGACGGCAACGGGCTCAAGGCCAAGTCCACGGTCAAGGACGAGGACGTGAAGGCGTACTTCGATAAGCACCCGGACAAGTTCATGACCCCGGAGAACTTCAGCGCCCGCCACATCCTGGTGAGCACCCGGGCCCAGGGCACGGAGAAGGCCCGCACGGACGAGGAGGCCAAGGCCCGCATCAAGGAGATCCAGGAGGCCCTCAAGGCCGGCAAGTCCTTCGAGGAACTGGCCAAGACCTACTCCGACGACCCCGGCAGCAAGGACAGGGGCGGCCTCTACGACAACATGCCCTTCGGGCGCTTCGTGCCCGAATTCGACAAGGCCGTGCGCGACCAGAAGGCCGGCGAAGTGGGCGAGCCCGTGAAATCCATGCACGGCTACCATCTAATCAAGGTGGAGAAGATCACCCCCGCCGTTCCCCAGACCTTCGAGGCCGCCAAGGAGTCTGCCAAGCAGATGGCCGCCACGGACAATCAGGAAAAGGTCATGAACGAGTACATGGACGCGGCCCGCAAGGAGGTGGGCTTCCATGAAGGCGCGGCCCCCGCGGCCAAGGCGGCGCCCGCGCCCAAGGCGAAGAAGGGAGCCAAATGACTATCCGCGGGCTCGCGCTTCTCTCCCTCCCCTGCATCCTGATGGGCGCGCCGGAGGTGCGGGAGGAGATCCTGGTGGTGGTCAACGGCCACACCATCTCCCGCAGGGCCTTCCAACAAGCGGTTGAGCAGGAGACCGCCGCCCTCTACCGGCAGTTCTCCGGCAAGGTCCTGGACGAGAAGCTGAAGACGGCCCGCGAAAAGACCCTCCAGGGCCTCGTGGACAACTTCATCATCCAGGACAAGGCCGAGGATCTGGGCATCAAGCTGCGGGAAGACGACATCCGCAACTACATCGAAGACGTCAAGAAGCAGAACAACTTCGCCACCGATGCAGATTTCGAGCGGGCCCTCAAGGGTTCGCTCGGCATCGGCCTCCAGGCCTACATGAACCGGACCCGCACGGACATGCAGAAGCAGGAGGTGCTCCGGCGCGAGGTCTACTCCAAGATCGCCATCGAGGAGCAGGAGCTGCGGGCCTACTACCTGGACCACAAGGAGGAATACCGTCAGCCGCCCCGCTTCCGCATCCGGGAGCTGGTGCTCGCCAAGGGCGTAAGCGCCGAAGAGCAGGCCGCCACCCAGGCCGTGATCGCGAAGATCCAGGACGCCCTGAAGAAGGGCACCCCCTTCGAGGCGCTGGTGAAGGAGTACTCCACCAGCACCAGCCGCAGCACCGGCGGCGACCTGGGCTGGCTGGCCAAGGGGATCCTCCACGCCAATATCGAATCCGCCTCCCTGGCCCTCAAGCCCGAGGAGGTCTCGGCCCCCCTGGAGACCGACAAGAACGTCTACCTGGTGCAGCTCATCGAGGCCCAGCTGGACACCACCAAGCCGTTCGCGGAGGTGAAGGAGAAGATCCTGGAGAAGCTGCAGGAGCCCAAGGCCCAGAACGCGATCGAAAACTACATGTCGGGCTTGCGCATCCGCGCCAACGTCCGATACATGGTGGCGAAGGACGAGATCATCAAGGGGTGAACGTGCGTCTGGATCTGTTCCTGAAGAAGACCCACCTCGTCAAGCGCCGGGAACTGGCCCGGGAGCTTTGCGAGGAGGGGATGGTGCGGGTGGACGGCACCCCCCGCAAGGCCAGCTTCGAAGTGAAGGCGGGCGTGGAACTGGAATTCCCCCTGTACAACCGCCTCATCCGCGCCCGGGTCCTGAACGTCCCCGAAGGCAACGTGCCCCGGGGCGACCAGTGGACCTACATCGAGGTCCTGGAGGAGCGCTGGGCGCCCACGGACGACGCCCAGATGTCCGATCCCCTGGCGCCCAGGCCCAAGACCCCGACGTTCCACTAGGACCCGACCATGGCAGAGCAGGCAGCCCTCCGCACCCTCAAGGAGGGCGATTCCTTCAACGGCTTCCTCCTGGCCCAGGAAGTGGCCTTCAAGACCAGCGCCAAGGGCTCGGAATACCTGGAGCTCAAGCTGGGGGACGCTTCCGGGGACCTCAAGGGCTTCCTGTGGGACCTGCGGGCGGTGGAGGGGGACCTGGACCTCGTGGCCCCCGACGCCTTCCTGAAGGTGAAGGGCCAGATCTCGAACTACAACGGGCGCACCCAGATCCGCCTGGACAAGCTGCGCTTCGCCCGGGACGAGGAGGTGGGGGACCTGGCGCGGTTCTTCCCGGTGAGCCGGCGGGACGCCGAGGAGATGGCCCAGGAACTGGATGGCCTCATCGCCGGCGTGAAGGACCCCTGGATCCGCCGGCTGCTGGAGGCCCTCTTCGTGGAGGACGCCAGCCGCCGGGAAGCCTTCCGCCGGGCCCCCGCCGCCAAGAGCATGCACCACGTGTGCCTGGGCGGCCTCATCGAGCACACCCTGTCCGTGGCGGGCATGGCCGACCGGGCCTGCGCCCACTATCCGGACCTGAACCGGGATCTGGTGCTGGCCGGCGTCCTGCTCCACGACCTGGGCAAGACCGCCGAGCTCACCTACCAGCGGAGTTTCGGGTACTCGGACGCGGGCAACCTCCTGGGCCACATCTCCATGGAGGCCGAGTGGATCAGCCGGGCCGCCTCGGGGATCCCCGGCTTTCCCGAAGAGCTGCGGCTGCACCTGCTGCACATCGTCCTGAGCCACCACGGCCGGCTGGAGTACGGCTCCCCCGTGCTGCCCAAGACCCCGGAGGCCCTCCTGGTGCATTACCTGGATGATCTGGACGGCAAGCTGGAGGCCATGTTCCGGGGCATGCGGGAGGATGCGGGCGAGGGTTCCTGGACGCCCTTTTCCCGTTCCATGGATCGGATGATCTACAAATCCCGGTGGCCGAAGGTAGATTAATTCAATGTAACGGGGGCGGAATTGCCGTATCCTCTCGGCAGGTAAAACCCCGTTCCGCACACCGTTAGGCCGAATCCGGCCACCCGCCCCAGGGGACGGCAGTGCGTCGCGCTCGCCAGGTTCCCACCCATGAAACTTTCGCGGAAAGCCAAGCGCTACGACGACACGGTCCTTCCCGGCGACTTCGGGGGCTTCGAGCCCTTCAGCCACGGGGACGCGGAAGGCGAAGGGGAGGTGAGAGGGGCCCTGCGCCACACGCTGAACGGCGTGGAGCTGGGCCACATCACCCTGGAGCGCCCGGCCGCCAAGAAGCAGACCTTCGCCAAGCTCAAGTCCCGGGCCGAGGTGCTCAGCCGCCAGCTGAACTACCTGGACGAGCACCTGGAAATCGTGGACCACGACCGCCGCGGCATGTACATCCAGCTGCGCAGCCTCCCCCCGTACAAGGACGACTCCCAGATCCGTTTCAACGAGATCTCCATCGGCCGGGACCGGGTGGTGGTCAAGCGCATCGCCTTCTACCGCCGGGACGAGGTGAAGCAGGAAGTGGCGCTCACCCTCACCCAGGACCTCCTGGAGCGCCTCATGGCGGATCTGCGGGACGTGCTGAGCCCGGTCTAGCCCACCTTTCGGACCCACCTCGCCGGGAATGACCCGTCGAATTCGAACCGCCATTTTTCATCCCCTGCATCCCTTTCATCCGATTTCATCCCCGTTCCCGCAGGGCCAGCGATGAGGTGGGGCGGCGCGCAGTCGATCCGCATGCGCCGACCCATCCCTGTTCTGGCCCTGCGGGAACGGGGATGAAATCGGATGAAAGGGATGAAGGGGATCAGCCCTCAAGCTAAGCCCGTTCCCGGTTGAGGAGCCGGACCTTGGATTCCATGGAATGGCTATCTTTTGTTTTGGGCGTGATATCTGGGGTGGATCGAGGACGAGGTCCAGGAGCCTACCCCGGCAGCTGGCGTTGGAATTCCAGGATCCGCTCCCGCAGCGCCCGGGGGCTCAGCCCCTCCTCGTCCAGGAGCAGCGCCTGGTCCCCGTGGTGGACGATGTGGTCGGGCACGGCGCAGCGCAGGAGGGGGCGCTGGATGCCCTGGTCGGCCAGGAGTTCGGCCACGGCGGAGGTGAAGCCTCCGGGGGCGCAGCCCTCCTCCAGGGCGACGATGCCGCGGACCCCGCGGCTCCAGTGGGCGATGAGGTCCTGGTCCAGGGGCTTGACGAAGCGGGCGTTGATGACGGCGCAGGAGATGCCGTCCTCCCCGAGACGCTGGGCCAGGGCCTCGGCGGGGGCCACCATGGTGCCCAGGGCCACCAGGAGGAGGTCGGTGCCCTCCCGGAGGAGCTCGCCCTTGCCGATGGGCAGGGCCGCCACGGGGTCCTGCAGGGGCACGCCCAGGGCGTTGCCCCTCGGGTAGCGCAGGGCCGCGGGGCGGTTGCTGTAGATGGCGGTGAAGAGCATCTGCCGGAGCTCGTTCTCGTCCTTGGGGGCCATGATGACGATGTTGGGCATGCACCGCAGGAAGGACAGGTCGTAGAGGCCGTGGTGGGTGGGGCCGTCGGCGCCCACGATGCCGCCCCGGTCCATGGCGAAGGTCACGGGCAGGTTCTGGAGGCACACGTCGTGGAGCACCTGGTCGAAGCCCCGCTGCAGGAAGGTGGAGTAGATGGCCACCACGGGCCGGAGCCCCTGGCAGGCCAGGCCCGCGCCGAAGGTGACGGCGTGCTGCTCGGCGATGCCCACGTCGAAGCAGCGCTTGGGGTGGGCCTTCTGGAAGATGTTCAGGCCCGTGCCGTCCAGCATGGCGGCGGTGACGGCGACGATCTTGGGATCCTTGCGGGCCAGGTCCGTGAGGGTGTTGCCGAACACGCTCGTGTACGAGGGGAGGGCCGGCTTGGCGGGGTCCGCGGGGGCCTTGCGGATCTCGCCGGCCTCGGCGTCGAAGGCGGTGACCCCGTGCCATTTCAGCGGATCCTTCACGGCGGGCTCGTAGCCGAAGCCCTTCTTGGTCTGCACGTGGAGCAGCACGGGCCCTTCCGCCATGCGCTCCTTGGCCTCGCCCAGGCCCCGCAGCAGGGCCGCCACGTCGTGGCCGTTGACCGGGCCGATGTACTTCATGCCCAGGTCCTCGAAGAGCAGCCCCGGCACCGCGATGCGCTTGAAGGATTCCTCGCTCCACTTGGCGACCTTGGCCAGGCGCCGGCTTACGCTGGCGACGGGGATGGCCTTGATGGCGAATTCGATGCGGTCCCGCCAGCGGTTGTAGTACTGCCCGTTGATGATCTGGTTCAGGTATCCCTGGAGCGACCCCACGTTGGGATTGATGCTCATGTCGTTGTCGTTGAGGATGACCATGAACTTCCGGGTCTCCAGGAACCCGGCCTGGTTGAGGGCCTCGAAGGCCATGCCCGCGGTCATGGAGCCGTCCCCGATGACGGCGATGCTGGAGAAGTCCTGGCCCAGCAGGTCCCGGGCCTCGGCCATGCCCAGGGCCGCGGAGATGGAGGTGCTGGCGTGGCCGGCGCCGAAGTGGTCGTAGACGCTCTCCTCGCGCTTGAGGAACCCCGACAGCCCCCCGTGCTTGCGCAGGGTCGGGAACCGGTCCTTGCGGCCCGTGAGGATCTTGTAGGGATAGGCCTGGTGGCCCACGTCCCACACGATGCGGTCCACGAGGAAGTCGAAATGGTGCATGAGCGCCACGGTGAGTTCCACGGTGCCCAGGTTCGAGCTGAAGTGGCCCCCGGTGACGCTGATGGAATCGATGAGGAACTGCCTCAGCTCCGCGGCCAGCTGTTCCATCTGGATCAGGGAGAAGTGCTGGACCTGCTGGGGCGCCGTGACGGAATCGAGGAGGGGGTGGCGGCTCACGCGCTGCGCCCCGCCAAGTACGTGGCCAAGGCCATCAGGGAATGGGGATTCGGAAGCGATCGTAACTGACATTGGGCACGCTCTGTGGCCTCCCGCAGGGCATTGCGGGCTCCAGCGAGCCCGAGCAGCAGGGGGTAGGTGATTTTACCCTTGCCCTCGTCTTTGCCAACCCGCTTCCCCATGGCCTCCTGGGTGGACGTGGCGTCGAGGATATCGTCCTGGATCTGGAAGGCCAGTCCCAGCGCTTCCCCGGCCTCCCTCAGGGCCGCGCGGTCCTCCGCGCCGGCCGCGCCCGCGATGGCGCCCAGTTCCAGGGAGGCCCGGAGCAGGGCCCCGGTCTTCAACCGGTGGATCACCTGCAGTTCGGCCAGGCTCACCGGATCGGCCCCCCGGGTGCGGGCCTCGCCCTCCAGGTCCAGGGCCTGGCCGCCCACCATTCCCCGCCAGCCGGCGGCCTCCCCCAGCACCCGGATGGCGTCCACCCGCCGCGAAGGGGGCAGGGCCGGGTCCGAGGCCAGCACCGTGAAGGCCTCGGTGAGGAGGCCATCGCCCGCCAGAATGGCCGGACCTTCGCCGAACGCCACGTGGCAGGTGGGCTTGCCCCGGCGGAGGTCATCGTCGTCCATGGCCGGCAGGTCGTCGTGGATGAGGGAATAGGTGTGGATGTATTCCAGCGCCACCGCGCAGGACAGGGCGGCCTCCACCGGGGCGCCCAGGGATTCGGCGGCCAGCATGCACAGCACCGGCCGGATGCGCTTGCCCCCCGCCTGGAGGCTGTAGGTCATGGCCAGGGCCAGATTGGCGGCCTCGCCCTGCTGGAAGGGCTGGAGGTACCGGGACTCGAAGAGGGGAAGGAGGCGGTCGAGGTCGGCCCTGACCTGCTGGGGTGCCGGGAGCGTCAAGCCTGGTCCCCTTCCAGGGGCTCGGCCCGGTACTCGCCGCCCAGGCCCTGCTTGAGCACCTCCACCCGGCGCTGGGCCGCGGCCAATTGCTGCTGGAGGGTCCGGCTCAGGCCGACCCCCTCCTCGAATTCCCGGAGGGCATCCTCCAGGCCCAGGTTGCCGGCCTCCAGCCGCTGCACCAGGGCCTCCAGCCGGTCCAGTCCGTCGTCGAAGGAGGGGTTCGGATTCGTCATGCCTCCATTGTACCGGCCGGGTCTACTTTTTCTTCATCATCTCCTCGCGCATCTTCTTCCCGGCATCCTCGATCTTGTAGCCCGCGGGGAGGGTGAAGGTGGCGGCGGGAACGGGGCCCTGCTCGATCTTCGTGGCTTCGGTGGCCACGTCCATCCCCATCATGCCGGTCATGTGGGTCTTGAGGGGAATGCCCTTGATCTTGGCCATCTCCTCGTAGAGGCGCTTGAAGCTCGCGCCCATGGGGCCGGCCTTGGCGAACTGGGCGGCGCGGGCCTGCACCATCTTCATGTAGGTGGTGTCGGGGATGGGCTGTTTCAGCGTGGGGTCGGCGGAGAGGGACATGGCGAGCTTGCCCACGCGGATGTTCCAGGCGGTGCAGGACCGCCCCGCCACCGTCTCGGGTCCCACCTTGTCCACCTTGAAATCGTTGGGGTCCCCGAACATCGCGCCGAACATCTGCCCCATCCCTTCGGGCTGGGCCGCGTTGAGGGACTCCAGGGCCGCCAGGGCGTCGTCGAAGCTCATCTTGGAGATGGTCTTCTTCTTGTGGTCGATGGTGTAGGAGATGCCGTTCTTGAAGTCCACCAGGGTGTCCCGGCGGTCCTTCTCGTTGCGCACCATGTTGAATTCGCTGCTGTAGTAGTGGATCTCCGTGGAGGTCCCCCCGGCGCCCATCATCCCCTTGGCCACCGAATTGAAGGTGATGGTGAGATCGGCGGCGGCGAGGGCTCCGCACACCAGGGTTGCGGCCAGGGCCAGAACAAGGCGTAATCTCATAAGGTTCTCCTGGAAGGTTTGCACCCCAAAATACCCCCGCATTCCCCAGGATTCCAGGAAGAATTGTTGAAACTTCTAAGGACAAGGGTGGAAAAAACGATGGCTCGCGTGCTGGTTGTGGATGATTCCCAGGAAACCTGCGACCTCCTGGAACTGCTCCTGGGCGAGGGGCTGGGCCTGGAGGTGGCCGTGGTCAAGGCCACCCGGCCCGAGGACGCCCTGCGCCACCTGCGGGGGGGCGGATTCGACCTGATGCTCTCGGACATCAACCTGGAGGCCAGCCTGGACGGCCTGGATCTGCTCAAGGCCGCCAAGCCCCTGGGGGTGGAGACCATCCTCCTCACCGGGTTCGGGACCCTGGAGAAGGCCCTGGAGGCGGTGCGGGAAGGGGCCTTCGACTTCATTTCCAAGCCCTGGAACAACGATGACCTGAAATCCCTGGTGAAGCGGGCCCTGGTCATGAAGGGTTCCGGGGGGGGCCCCAAGGACCCGGCCCTGGGCGACGACCTGCACCAGAGCGTCATGATCGGCTCCAGCCCGAAGATGATGGAGGTGTACCGCACCATCGCCTCCCTGCAGAACAGTCGAACGACCGTGTTGATCATCGGCGAGAGCGGCACCGGCAAGGAACTGGTGGCCCAGAACATCCACCTGAGCAGCGACCGCAAGGCCTGCCCCTTCGTGGCCATCAACTGCGGCGCCCTCACCGAGGGGCTGCTGGAGTCCGAGCTCTTCGGCCACGTGAAGGGGGCCTTCACCGGGGCCGTGGCGGACAAGAAGGGGCTCTTCGAGGAGGCCTCGGGGGGCACCATCTTCCTGGACGAGATCGGGGAGACCTCCCTGGGCTTCCAGGTGCGCCTCCTGCGGGTGCTGCAGGAGCACGAGGTGCGCAAGGTGGGCGGCAACAAGACGGTCAAGGTGGACGTGCGGGTCATCGCCGCCAGCAACCGGGACCTGGCGGCCATGGTCAAGGCCGGCAAGTTCCGGGAGGATCTGTACTACCGGCTCTGCGTGGTGGAGATCCGGGTGCCTCCCGTGCGCGAGCGCTTCTCCCGGGACGCGCGCACCGGCCAGGTGGTGTCGGACATCCCGGCGCTCATGGATCACTTCCTGGCGGAATGCAGCCGCAAGGACAGCCAGATCTACCGGCTGCGGGCCGATGCCCGCAAGCAGCTGGAGGGCTACAGCTGGCCCGGCAACGTCCGGGAGATGGGCAATATCATCGAGCACCTCACCCAGCTGAGCCGGGGCCGGGAAATCACCCCCGACGATTTCCCGGAAAAGATCCGCGACGAACTGAGGACCAAGGGGACCACCCTTCCCCTGGCCCCGACCCCCCTCCTGGAGCTCATCCAGGACTGGGACCACCTGCCCACCCTGGAGGAACTGGAGCGGCGCTACATCCAGGTGCTGCTCAAGCACGAGCACCGCAAGAGCCGCATCGCCGACATCCTGGGCAAGGACCGCACGACCCTCTACCGCAAGCTCAAGGACCTGGGCCTGGCGGAGGGGCCGGAGGAAGGACTCTGAGGGAAATTGCAACGCGTTGCAGAATCCAACGGGGCCGGAACCGGTGCTGTTTTTATAACATCTTTGATTCAAGCAATTAGTATTTGGCCCGGTTCATGCTTTCTTGTCCGCATCATCCGGCCGTGCCGGTTCCATCCTGGAGATCCCATGAACAAGCTCGCAGCACTGCTCGTCGCGGCCGCCCTCATCAGCCCCGCGTTCGCCGAGGAAGCCAAGAAGGACGTCAAGAAAGAGGAAGTGAAGAAGGTCGAAGTCAAGAAGGACGCCAAGAAGGACGTCAAGAAGGCCGAGCCCAAGAAGGAAGAGGCCAAGAAGGCCCTGACCGAAGAGAAGAAGGCCGAGCCCAAGAAGGCCGAGGCCAAGAAGGCCGAGCCCAAGAAGGAGGCCAAGAAGGCCGAGCCCAAGAAGGAAGAGGCCAAGAAGGCCCTGACCGAAGAGAAGAAGGACGAGGCCAAGAAGGCCGAGCCCAAGGCCGAGAAGAAGGCCAAGAAGGCTGCCAAGAAGGCCGAGAAGGCCGAGCCCAAGAAGGAAGAGGCCAAGAAGGCCCTGACCGAAGAGAAGAAGGACGAGGCCAAGAAGGCTGAGCCCAAGGCCGAGAAGAAGGCCAAGAAGGCTGCCAAGAAGGCTGAGAAGGCCGAGGCCAAGAAGGAAGAGGCCAAGAAGGCCCTGACCGAAGAGAAGAAGGACGAGGCCAAGAAGGATGCCCCCAAGGCCGAGAAGAAGGCCAAGAAGGCTGCCAAGAAGGCCGAGAAGACCGAGAAGAAGGAAGCCGCCCCTGCCGAGAAGAAGTAAGCTCGATCAGGTTCAGCCGTGAAAAGGGCCCCGCGAGGGGCCCTTTTCCGTGGATGAGCGCAGGGCCCTCCAGACGGAAGGCGGTGGTCAGGGCTCCGGGCCCCATTCGTCCGGCGGAGCGGGAGCACAGTCATGGACGCACAGGTAGGCCTTGGCCTCCACCCTCCCGGTGGGTTCGAGGACAAGCTTGAGGTGGTTGACGGTGCCCATGAGGGCCAGCAACGGCCCGCGCCCCGGGAGGAGGCCGGCCCCGGCGGCGTCCATGCGGGTGAAGCCCCCGTAGGCCATCACCCCGTCCCGCTTGGCGGGAAGGCAGAGACCCTGGTCCGTGAGGCGATCCAGGGTGCGGGACCAGAAGGCTCGGGTGGACAGCCAGCCGGTCCGCGCCGCATAGCACTCGATTCCGATCCGCTCGCCCAAGGAGCCCTTGGCATCCAGGTCGAAGGCCAGGAGGACCTGGTCGAAGGGCCCCAGGGCCAGGTCCAGGAGCGTGCGCAACCGGCCGGAGTCCCCGGGCCAGCCGAGGGCCTTGAGGTAGGGCAGCACCCCATCCAGGGGCAACCGGTTAACGCACACCCGGATCGCGGCGTCGGGCCGGGAGAGCAACAGGCCCAGGAAGGGCACCCGGGTCCCCGGAGGCAGGCGTGCGAAACAGGCGGAAAGGGAAGCCGAAACCGCTGGGCACAGGGGGGCGCCGCGCAGGGCCAGGAGCCCCTCGAGCCCCGTTTCCAGCTCTGTGTCCCGGGAGCCCAGCCCCAGGAAGAGGCTGGGAACGCCGGTGGGGCCCAGGCTCTTCGCCAGGTCGAATTCCAGCCAGACCACGGGAACCCCGGCCCCCAGGAGGGAGCGGGGATCGGCCCAGGCTTCGGCCAGCCGCCGCAGGGCCTCCGCTTCCGGCCCCGGATGGTTCGAACCCAGGGCCGCCAGGGCCTCCACCCCTTCCCGGCGCATCAGGGCCACCGCGAAATCCAGGGCCGGATCCGGGTCGCCGAGCCTGCATTCGAAGCCGAACTGGTTGATCCAGTGATCCGGCAGCTCCCGGGCCCGTTGGGCAATGGTGTCCAGACAGGCGGTTGAGGCCAGGGCTCCGTCCAGACGGGCCCGGATGGCCGAGAAGCGGTGGTCAAGGCTCCGCACGTCGTCCTCCGGAAGCGGGTCCTGCCGGGGCCAGCGCCGCCCAGCAGGGCACCAGGTCCGGCCGGGCCAAGCGGAGGGCCCCATAGCACAGGCCGGCCTGGCCATTGAAGAGCCCCGGGAGGGCGACGCCCGAGGTGTGCCAAGGCAGCCGGTACCGGCCCCTGAGCCGCGCGGCCGTGACCACCCCGGAGCCCAGGGCCTGGGCGGCCTGGACCCATTCGGGGCGGCCCAGGACGTGGCCGGCCTGGAGAAGGATATCGGCCCGGCCCAGGGCGCCGACGGCCAGGGTATCCGGCCCGCGGGTGCCCAGGGCGAGGGTGGCGGCCATGGCGCGCCCCACCCCGGCCTCCGCCCCGCGCACACCCAGTCTTCCCAGACCGATTCCCGGCGCGCCGTCGGCCCAGCCCGGCAAGGGGGTGCCCGCGGACCCCCCGGGGGCCCCTGCGTCCAGGGACAGGTCCTCATCCTGGAGTACCAGTTCGGCTGCTCGGAGGAAGGCCGATTCGCCGGTGGAGGCGTAGGCGCGGGCGAGGGCGGCGGCCATGCCGGATCCCCCCCGGGAGAAGCCCGGCGGAAACCCGCTCCGGCGAGCGCCACCCAGGAGGGCCACGGCGCCCTGGGCCAGCCCCGCGGCGCGCTCCAACGCCTCGCTCCACCCGGTCAGGCCGTGGAGGGCCAGGAGGGCGGGAATGGATCCCGCCAATCCATCCACCACATCCAGGGGAGGCGGCGCCTGCGCCCCCCCATCCAGGGCGGGCAGAAGGCGGCGGGCCGGCCCCAGCCAGTGGGCATCCTCCAGGAGGAATGCCGCCTGGCTGAACGCATACAGGAGCCCCGCCCACCCCACCAAGCCATGGGACGGCAAGGCCGCCCATGAGCCCCCACGCTGATGGGGAATGAGGGCCGCCAGGTCCCGGAGAATCGCTTCAGCCATGGCCCTGGAACCCGCATCGCCCGTGGTGCGGGCGAGGGCCGCGAATGCCAGGGCCACGCCGCCCAAACCCTGGAACAGATCGGGGCCCGCGAAATCCACCTGCAGGCGGCCCGGAACGGGGAGGGAGCGCAGGGTCACCCAGCGAAGGCGGGCCCCGCGGGGAGCGCATTCCTGGGCCCGCAGCCGGGCGGCGATCCGGTGGGCTTCCTCCAGCCAGGCCGCTTCGTCCAGGTTTCCAGGGCCCTCCGGCGGGTCGGGCAAGGGATCGGATTCCTGGCCCGGGCGGCCATCCCTGCGGCAGAAGAAGGAGGCGCGGATCAGGGTTTCCTGGAGGGCCTCATCCCGGGGCCCCAGCTCCCCGAGCCGCCTCCGGACGTCCTGGAGCGGGGTTCGGGGGAAGGCGCGGGCCACCAGGGAGCCCCCCTCGGCGTCCAGCAGGTCCAGGCCGTCCGTGTTCCCCTGGAACAGGGGGATGTCGCCGCCCAGGAGGGCCTCCTGTTCCTTGGCCACCACGGGCCACAAGGGGGGTCGGGCGGCTTGCCGATGGAAGGCCTGGCAGAGAAGCTCCAGCCTGAGCCGGACGCTCCGGCCGTCCCGGATGACGTCCGGAAGGCGGGTCCCCACCAGCAGTTTCTGGTACACGCGGGTGTTCCGGAGGAGCACCCGGACCCTGCGGTTCCGGAACCGGTCCAAGGGGCCGTCCGGTCGAACCAGAGCACGGGCATGGGAACGCAGGAACGCGTACATGGCCCGGTGCCCGGCCAGGATTTCCTCCAGGAAGGGCTCGGGGGAGAGGGGAACCCCGCCATGCATGGCCGTGCTGGGTCCGGGCGGGACGGAATCCGGCCGAAGGACCCGGTCCATGCGGTCGGTGTTGGTTTCCACCCAGCACCAGGCGGGATGCCGCTGGGCCTCGAAGGAACCCAGGGCGGAGACGTCCAAGGGGTGGGATTGGGACTCGTCCCAGCGCGGGAGGAGGCCCGTGGAGAAGGCCGGGTGGTCGTGGGGCGGCGGCTCCCCGCCCGCGATGGGGCGAAGCCGGGGGGAGAGCAGCACCTCCAGGTCCACCAGGATGGGGTGTTCCCCGCAGACGATGACGTTCTCCATGTGGGCGTCCATTCCGCCCAGTACGCGGAAAAGGGCCAGGAGCATGCCATAGCGGCGGAACAGACGATCCTCGCCCTCCCCTCCGGGGGGGGCGGCGGCCTGGGCGAACCCCATCCAGCCATGGTCGGGGTGGCAGCTCACATCGAGGACCGCGAAGGGCAAGGGGGGATTCCGGCGGTTCACCCAGGCGAGGAGGTGGAACCAGGCCGCATCCAGGTCCAGGTTCCGGGGCTTGTGGATCAGCCGCAGCCCGTTGGCGAACCGGACCTCCACCGGGCAGCGGCCTCCCCGGTGGAGGTCGCCCAGGTTCCCCCGGAAGCCGGCCACGGCGCCCCCTTCGCCGAAGCGCTCCCGCAGGTGCGGGCCATCCTCCACCAGGTGGCGGATGAGCGCTTCGCACTGGGCCTCCCAGTGGGAGCATGTGGCGGCCATCATGCGCGCCAGGATGGGGTAGTCCCCGAACAGGGCCTCCAGGCGCCCCTCCCGCCTCAACGCTTCGACCCAGGCCTGGTACCGGCCCTGGCTTGGCCGGAAGGCCGCGCGCATTTCCCGAAGGAGGACACGGGAGGCGAGGGCGCTCACCTGGACCAGGAGGGCCCGCTCCAGGTCGGCCATGGGGTCGCCCTGGCAGTCAAGTTCCGCCAGGGACGGCAGGGCCCGCAGGCGCAGGCCCGCCGCCAGGACGATGGGGAGGAGGACCTCCTCGAAGGGTACGGGGTCCTCCCGGTCCAGGAAGGATGGAGGGGGCAGGGAGCCCGCCCCGGCGAGAAGTGCCCGCCAGGCGGGATCCTCCTCCCGTTCCGGGGCCCCGGCCCCCGGTTCGGAGGGTTCCGCACGCCGTGAAGCCGAGGCCGGGTCCAGGCCGTCCCAGGCCAAGCGCCGGGCAAAGGCCTTCCCGTCGCCCCTGCAGGCGGCCTGGCACCAGCGGAGAAGCCAATCCGGGTCCGGCGGCGAATCGGCCGCCGACGGCGGCTCCAGGCGGAAAGGGCCGGCCGTGGGGCGCATCTCTCGCCGAACGGTCATTTGCAGAATACGGTCCACGTGTCTCCCGCGGACAGCGCCTGCAGTTCCTTTTCGGAAAGGGCTCCCTCTTCCACCTGCCTGGGTGGAAGAACGATATGGACGAGGACCGGGGAGGCCTCGTGCACTTCCACGGAGATCCCCTCGGGGATGGGCTTGCCGGTCATTTCCTCGAGGACCTTCCTGGGATCGGCCAAAAGCCGTGAGCGGAAGTCCGGGTCCTGGCCGGCCTTTTGGACGATGCTGGCCAGCAGGGGGTGCGTATTGTCTATCATGGGCTCTCCTGGGGTTGATTCAATCGACCCGCCAACCCCATCCTTCCGGCGCACGGGGTGACGCTTTGGGGTTGGACAGGCAAGAAACGGAAAACGTCGGCGCCGGGGAACGTTTCTCTAGCGTGCGTCTAGTGGTGGCGGCAATCGGCGAAGGTCCAGGTGACCGCCGCGCCCATCACCTCCAGTTCGCTTTCGGAAAGGGCTCCCTCTTCCCCCTGCCTGGATGGAAGAACGATATGGACGTGGACCGGGGAGGCCTCGTGCACTTCCACGGAGATCCCCTCGGGGATGGGCTTGCCGGTCATATCCTCGAGGACCTTCCTGGGATCGGCCAAAAGGGTGGTGCGGAAGACCGGGTCCTGGTCGGCCTTGTGGATGAGGGCGGCCAGCAGGTCTTTGGTCTTATCATTCATGGGCTCTCCTTGGGCTTGAGGAAAATATAAATTCTAAATTGTTTTGTCAACCCTTCTTTTGGCCACGGGGAAGGTTCTGATTCGTTGAATAGCCTGATGAAAGGGGGTGCGGAGGCCGGAGGCAGGGTCTGCCTATTGACGACTTGTATTGTAAATTTATTATCTACCCGTCCCCCGGGATCCCCATGTCCTCTACCCTGTTTCGCCGATCAGCCCTGGATCGCCTATCGAGCCCAGAACGCCTGGACACCCTCATGGAGGTGGTGAACCTGCGGGCCTGGATCGCCCTCCTGGCCCTGGCCGCGGCCCTGCTGGGCGCCCTGGCCTGGTGCATCTTCGGGAGTCTGGCCGACGAGGTTTCCGGATCCGGGATCCTCACCCGGGAAGGGGGCTATTTCCCCATCCGGTCCCTCTCCGCCGGGATCCTGGAACGGGTGCTGGCCAAGCCGGGCGATCGCGTGGAAATCGCCCAGAGCCTGGCCGCCCTGGGACGTCCGGAGGTGGACCAGGAGCTGGTGGCTCTGGAACGGGAGGTGGGAACGCTCCGGGCGCAGCGGGACGACAGGGTCCGCCTCCTGGACCGGGAAACGGCGGCCCGGGGCGCCTCCTTCCGGGAACAGGAACGCCAGATCCAGGAGGCGGCTGCGGCCGCCCGGGAGCGGGTGCGGAATCTGGGGGGTCCCGGGGCCCCGGAACCGCCCGGGGGGCGGGATCTCGAGGAGGCCAAGGCCGCGCTGGCGGCGTCGGACGGCCGGATGCGGGACCTGGATATCCTGAGGGCGGCCAGCGCGGGGCAGGGCGCAGAGAAACGGTTCCAGATGGAGCAGGACCTCCGCCGGGCCCAGGACAGGCTGGACCAGCTTCGGGTGCGGGACGGGATGGAGCGGATCGTGCGCTCCCCCTTCGCCGGCAAGGTGATGGAGGTGCTCCGGTCCCCGGGGGAGGAGGTGCGGCCGGGTTCCACCCTCCTCAAGCTTGAACTGGATTCCAGGCCCCTGGTGGGCTACCTCCTGGTGCGCGGGGAGGGCCACCGCCTGAGGCCCGGAATGGCCGTGCACCTGGAGCCGGCCGGGTTCCGCCGGGAGGAGTTCGGTGCCATGCGGGGCCAGGTGACGGCGGTTTCCGGCGGACCCGTGGATGTGGAGGCCGTGGAAAACCTCCTGGACAACCGGCAGTTGGCCGCCCAATTGGCGGGGGCGGGGGACGCCTTCCTGGTGGAGGTGAAGCTGGAACTGGACCCCACGACCCCATCGGGCTTCGGGTGGACGACCCGCCAGGGGCCCCAGGAACGGTTCGGCAGCGGCACCCTGCTCCAGGCCCGGTTCCAGGTGCGGCGCCAGGCGCCGATCACCCTCATCCTTCCCGCCCTCAAGAAATGGATAAAGGGTTGAGGGAATGATGCAGGGACTGGCCACCCGCAGGCGCGTGAGGACGCCCACCGTCCTGCAGATGGAGGCGACGGAATGCGGCGCCGCCTCCCTGGCCATCATTCTGGCCCACCACAAGCGCATCGTGGCGCTGGAGGAGCTGCGGGCGGCCTGCGGCGTCACCCGGGACGGCGCCAAGGCCACCAACGTGTTGAAGGCCGGCCGGAAATACGGGCTGGAGGCCCGGGCCTTCAAGCGGGAGGTGGAAGGCCTGGAAAGGATTCCCCTGCCCGCGGTCCTCTTCTGGAACTTCAATCATTTCCTGGTGCTGGAGGGGTGGAACCCCAGGGGCGTCTTTCTCAACGACCCGGCCTCGGGGCCGCGAAGGGCTTCCTGGGATGAATTCGACGAAGCCTACACGGGGGTGGTGCTCACCTTCGAACCCACCCCGGCCTTTGAACCGGGCGGCACCCGCCCGGGTCTCCTGCGGGTTCTGGCCAGCCGCCTGGCCCAGTCCCGGGGGGCGGTGGGATACCTGACCCTGGTGGGCCTGGCCACGGCCCTGCCCGCCCTGGCCCTTCCGGCCTTCCTCCAGATACTGGTGGACCGGGTGATCGTGGCCCATTCCGTAGGCTGGATCAGGCCCCTTCTGACGGGTCTCCTGCTCCTGACCCTTTCCCGCGCGCTGCTGGGCCACCTGCAGGGGCGCGTGCTTCTGCGGCTGCAGATGAAGTTGACGGTGACGGGCATGAGCACCTTCCTTTGGCACCTCCTCCGCTTGCCCGCGGCCTTCTACACCCAGCGCTATGGGGGTGACCTGGCCGTGCGGGTGGCCAACAACCGGGGGGTCGCGGCCTTCCTATGCGGCCGGCTGGCGAACAGCGCGGTGCAGCTCCTGCTGGCCCTCGTGATGATGGGAATGATGGCCTGCTACGACCTGGGCTTGGCCATGGTGGCCCTGGGGGGGGTCGCCCTGCTGGTTGGAGCGACGGTGCTGGCCAACCGCCAACGGGCGGACGCCAACCGATCCTTCCTGAAGGACCTGGGCAAGGCCGGGGGCGTGCTCGTGGGCGGGGTGAGCGCCATCGAATCCATCAAGGCCAGCGGCGGAGAATCGGACCTTTTCTCCCGGTGGGCCGGTTACCAGGCCACCTACCTGAGCGCGCGGCAGAAGGCCAACCACGTGAGTCTGATCTTCATGGCCCTGCCCCCCCTGGCCATGGGCCTGGCCCAGGCCACCGTGCTGGCCCTGGGGGCCCTCCGGGTGATCAAGGGCGGTTTGACGGTTGGGCAGCTCGTGGCCTTCCAGAGCCTCCTTGCGGCCTTCCTGGCCCCCACCATGGGGCTGGTGGCCATGGCGGGGGAGATCCAGGAACTCCAGGGCGTCATGGAGGGCCTGGATGATGTGCAGCGGAACCCCCTGGACCCCGGCGCCCTCTCCGGGGGGGAGCCCGGGGAACCCAGGCGCATGGCGGGCCACTTGGAACTGCATGGGTTGACCTACGGCTATTCGCCCCAGGAGCCTCCCCTCCTCGAGGGCCTGGATCTGCGCATCCGGCCCGGGTCCCGGGTGGCCCTGGTGGGCCCCTCCGGGTGCGGAAAATCGACCGTCGCCAAGCTGGTCACCGGCCTGGCTAGGCCCTGGGGGGGGGAAATCCACCTGGACGGCCGCCCCAGGGAGCACTGGCCCCGGAAGGTGGTGGCGGGGTGCCTGGCCCTGGTGGACCAGGATATCGTCCTCTTTGATGGCACCGTCCGGGACAACCTCACGCTCTGGGACACGACGGTCCCCGAGGAGGCCCTGGTGCGGGCCTGCCGGGACGCGTGCATCCACGAGGACATTTCGGCCCGCCAGGGCGGGTACGAGGGCCGCGTGGACGAGGGCGGGGCCAATTTCAGCGGGGGCCAGCGTCAGCGGCTGGAAATCGCCCGGGCCCTGGTGGGCGATCCCAGGATCCTGGTCCTGGATGAGGCCACCAGCGCCCTGGACGCCGCCACCGAGCACCGCATCGACCAGAACCTGAGGCGCAGGGGCTGCAGCTGCCTGATCATCGCCCACCGTCTCAGCACCATCCGGGACGCGGACGAGATCCTCGTCATCGACAAGGGCAAGGTGGTCCAGCGGGGAAACCACGCTGAACTGATGGCGGCGGGGGGGCTCTACGCGCTGCTGGCCCAGGAGGCCGAATGTTCCGCCTGAACGCGTCCCAGGTGACCCAATTGGCCCGGCTGCCCCACCTGGTCGCCGAACCGGTCCCGGAGGGGGCCCCCAAGGCCCAGGACGGGGTGCGGATCCTGGTGGAGGGCCATGCGGACGTCTTCATCCAGGCCTTTCCCCCGGGCCTGCCCGAAAGGCACCGGGACCACCTGTTCCGCCTGGAGGCGGGGGATGTGCTGATGGACCTGCCGCTGCCGGTGGACGATCCCCACCTGCGCATCGTCGTGGTGGGTTCCAGCGGCGCGCGGACCCTGGGCGGCAGGCTGGGCAGCTTCCTGGGTTCGGCGCCGGGGGATCTGGCGGCCCACCTGTTGGCTGCCTTCGCGGGCGCCCTCCTGGAGGGCATCGCCCAGGGACTGGGGGGCGGGGCCGCCGGGAAGCCGATCCTGCCGCTTCGGCCCGGTGCATCCGCTCGCCTTGCAGGGGGGACGGCTTTCGCCTTGGCGGCCAGCCAGGGCTGGATCCGGGTGGCCTCGGGCACCGGGTACCTCCTGGGGGATTCCGCCCATCCCCTGGATGCTTCCCTGGGCCCCATTCCGCTGGTGCGGGGAATATGGCTTGAGATGGGGGAAGCGGACGGGGCCGTGGAGGTGCTTGGGCTGGATGAATGGCCGGAGGACACGCGGCTGGGGGACGTACTGGATCGGATGGTCCCTTGCCTGATGAGTTGGAAGGGCCGCCGCTACACCCTCGGTGAGCGGGATCATCTGGGGCGTCAGCGGCGGCAGGAGGACGCGGAACGGGACCGGCTGCGCCGAAGTCTGGCGGCCCTCGCATCCCTTACCGGCCGCGTCGCGGGGGTGGAGGCGGCCCCGGCCTCCAGCGAAATGCTGACGGCCTGCCGCCTGACGGGAGCCCATGCGGGCATCACCTTCCAGGAGCCCCCCCGGTGGGTCCTGGAGGATCCCTCCCGGGACCTCCTCACGGCCATCTGCCGGGCCTCGCGGGTGCGGGCGCGGGAGGTGGTCCTGCGGGGAACGTGGTGGAAGCGGGATGCCGGCGCGATCCTGGCCTTCCTGGACGAGGGCCGGGTTCCGGTGGCCCTGCTGCCGCAAAGGCGCGGCGGCGGCTATTTCCTGGCCCGGGAACCGGGGTCCCCCCCCGTTCCCCTGGATCCGGACCTGGCGGCGCGCCTCCATCCCTTCGGGTACACCTTCTACCGGCCGGGGCCCCCGGGGCCCATGGGGGCCCTGGATCTGCTCAGGCTCGCGGGGCCTTCGGTGCGCAACGACCTGGGGTGGGTCCTGGCCATGGCCCTTTTCGGCGGCGTGGCCGGAATGGCCCTTCCCATGGCCCTGGGGCAGATCATGGCCCAGGCGATTCCCCAGGCCGACGTGCGCACCGTGGGCACCCTGTTCGTCACCCTTGCGGCCCTGACGATCAGCGTCACCCTCCTGGACCTGAGCCGGGGCATCGCGATGCTGCGCATCGAGGGGCGGACGGCGGTGTCGTTGCAGGCCGCGGTGGTGGACCGTCTCCTGACCCTGCCGGCGAAGTTCTTCCGTGGCCACACGGTGGGCGACCTCGTCCTGCGGGCGACGGCCGTGGAGAAGGCCCAGATGGTCCTTTCGGGGGCCGCGGTCACCGGACTCCTGGGAGCCGCGTTCTCGGGCACCCAGATCCTCCTCCTGTTCGCGTTCGACCCGACCCTGGCCTGGGTGGCTCTGGGGCTGGTCCTGGCCATCCTCGGCGTGTTCGCGGGGGTCGTGGCGCGGCGCAACCGGCTGGAGGCGCTCCGGCGGGATGCGGACCGGGCCCTCACGGGCCTGGCCTGCCAGCTCCTGACGGGGGTGGTCAAGCTGCGGGTGGCCGCGGCGGAGGGGCGGGGGTTCGCCATCTGGTGCGAGCGCCTCCTGAACGCCCAGCGGGTGGAAAAGCGGGACGCCGGCTGGCACCAGGGTCTGACCGTGGTCACGGGTTCCCTGCCCTTCGTTTCGACGCTGGTGCTCATGGCCGCCGTGGACCTGTGGCGCACGGGGCCCGGCGGCGGCATCCAGCCCGCGGCGTTCATGGCCTTCAACGCGGCCTTTTCCAGTGCGATGGCCGCCGCCGTGACCCTGGGGGGATCCCTGTCCCTGCTGCCCCAGGTCAAGCCCATCTTCGACCAGGCCCGGCCCATCCTGGAGGCCGAGCCCGAGGTGGATCCCCAGAAGCCCGACCCGGGCCGCCTCAGGGGGGGCCTGGAGATCAGCCGGGTCTCCTTCCGGTACCTTCCGGAGGGTCCGCCCATCCTCCGGGATATCTCCCTCCACGCCCATCCGGGGGAATTCGTCGCCCTGGCCGGGCCTTCGGGAAGCGGCAAATCCACGCTGCTGCGGCTGCTGCTGGGCTTCGAGCGCCCTGAAACGGGCGTGGTCCGCTACGACGAGCACGACCTGGACGCCGTGGACGTCGGCAGCCTGCGCAGCCAGATCGGCGTGGTCCTCCAGGGGAGCCGGCTCCTGGGGGGAAGCATCTGGCAGAACATCGTCGGATCGAGCCTGCGCACCCTGGATGAAGCCTGGGCGGCCGCAGAGGCGGCGGGCCTGGCCGACGACATCCGGGAAATGCCCATGGGCATGCACACGGCCCTTGCCGATGGGGGCGGCACCCTATCCGGCGGCCAGCGCCAGAAGCTTCTCATCGCCAGGGCCCTGGTCCACAAACCCCGCATCATCCTCTTCGACGAGGCCACCAGCGCCCTGGACAACCGCACCCAGGCCACCGTGAGCCGCAGCCTGGACCGCCTCAACGCCACGCGCCTGGTCATCGCCCACCGCCTGAGCACCATCCGGAACGCGGACCGGATCTACGTCCTGGACCAGGGGCGCCTGGTCCAGGACGGGACCTTCCGGGAGCTGGGGGAACGGGCGGGCCTGTTCCGGGACCTGGCCCTGCGGCAGCGGGTCCAGTAATCGCACCTGTCCCGGACGTACGCCCCGGTTCGCTGCTGCGGGCCAAGCCCGCAGCAACGGAAGGCTGTCACCCCATGGTTGGGCCTGTGTTTCACCCATTGGCCCCGACCCACCTCGGGGCCTCTCTTCGCGTGCTGCGAGGAGGGCCTTGGACCGCGCCAACGCTAATCAGCAAAGCGACCTCGTCTCGAACCGGGCCTTCGGCAGGTCCGGGTTCGAGCTGACTTCAAAAGGGTGTGGCGGGTGCACACCATTCAGCGTCGGCGCCCACCGGCACCGGGAGGGCCATCGCGAAGCAAACCCACAAACCCATGGGAGCCGCTCTCCTCGCCTGGGCCTTCCAGGAGAGCCCTTTCCTACCGGATTCCCTTCTGCTCAACGAAGTGGGTTGGGCGCAGCACAGCCCCAACGTCTCTTCCGCACCCCCCCGTCATCGCCGGCTTGGCCGGCGATGACGGAACAGGGCGAACGTCCGGGACACGTACGATTACGTGGCCAGGCCCCTAGCAGACCTGGTGCATCCAGCCGTTCAGGTCGGCGTCCACGCCGTGCTGGAGGTTGAGCAGGGCCTCCCGCAGCTGGCTGGCCACGGGGCCGGTTTCGCCGCGGTTGATCTGCCACTCGCCATGGGCGGACTTCACGGTGCCGATGGGGGTGATGACGGCGGCGGTGCCGCAGGCGAAGGCTTCGGTCATGCGGCCCTCCAGGATGGCCTCCCGCCAGTCGTCCACGGAGATGCGGCGCTCCTCGGCGCGGAAGCCGAGCTTCTTCGCGATCTCCAGCAGGCTGAGGCGGGTGATGCCGGGCAGGAGGGTGCCGGTGAGCATGGGGGTGACCACGACGGTCTCCCCGCCTTCCTTGTAGACGAAGAAGATGTTCATGCCGCCCATCTCCTCGATGTACCGGCGATGCACGGCGTCCAGCCAGACCACCTGGTCGCAGCCTTCGGCCTTGGCTTCGGTCTGGGCCACGAGGCTGGCGGCATAGTTGCCGGCGCACTTGGCCGAGCCGGTGCCGCCGGGCGCGGCGCGCACGTAGTTCTCGGAGATCCACACGGTCACCGGCTTGACGCCCTGGGGGAAGTAGGCGCCCGAGGGGGAGGCGATGAGGATGAACAGGTACTCCTTGGCGGCCTTGACGCCCAGGGCCGCTTCGGTGGCGATCATGAAGGGGCGCAGGTAGAGGCTTTCGCCGATGGCGTTGGGGACCCAGTCCTTTTCCTGGCGGATGAGGATGTCCGCGGCTTCCACGAAGAGATCCACGGGCAGCTCGGGCATGGCCAGGCGGCGGGCGGAGGCGTTGAAGCGGTGGGCGTTGGATTCCGGGCGGAAGGTCTTGACGTGGCCATCGGGCTGGCGGTAGGCCTTGAAGCCCTCGAAGATCGCCTGGCCGTAGTGCAGGACGCTGGCCGCGGGATCCAGGACGATGGGGCCGTAGGGCTTCAGCACGCCCTTGCCCCAGCCCAGCTCCTCGCTGTAGGGGATGACCACCATGTGCTCGGTGAAGATCTTGCCGAAGCCCGGGTTCTGCATGCGCTTCGCCCGCTCTTCCGATGACAGGGGCTCGCGGGCGAGCTGGACGTCGAAGCGCGCGGTGTTGGAGGTGGAGAGGGCGGTCATGGCAGCTCCTTCGGAGGCGAGACGCCGGGACGGGCATGGATGAGCCCGCCCAGGCGCTCGATGGCTTCGCGGGTCACGCTGGGCGCATGGGTTGAGAAATTGAGACGGAGGCAGTTGGTGCCCCGTCCATCCGGAAAGAAGAGGGGACCCGGGGCGAAGCCCAGCCCGTGGGAGATGGCCTCGCGGTGCAGGTCGAGGGCGGAGACGTCCTCGGGCAGCACCACCCAGAGGTGCATGCCGCCCTTGGGCTCGGTGACTTCGGCGTCCCGGGGGAAACTGGCCTGGATGGCCTCCAGCATGGCGTCCCGGCGCTCCCGGAGGGCCTTGCGGATCCGCACCAGGTGGCGCCGGAAGCCGCCGGATTCCAGGAAGTGGCCGATCACGGCCTGGGAGAGGGTGGGCAGGGCGATGGTGTGCACCTCCTGCACCAGGGCCAGGCGGCCCAGCACCGCGTCGGGGGCGATGATGTAGCCCAGGCGCAGGCCCGCGGCCACGGATTTGGAGAAGCTGCCCAGGTGGATGACGTGCTCGGCCCCCGGCAGGCTCCGGAAGGAGGGCGTGCGGCCGCCGATGAACCGCAGATCCCCGTAGGTGTCGTCCTCCACGATCGTCACGCCGTGGGCGCGGGTGAGGGCCAGGATGCGCTCCCGCCGGGCGCGGCTGAGGGTCATGCCCGTGGGATTGTGGAAGGTGGGCACCGTGAAGAGGAACTTGGCGTCGCCCTTCTGGAGGATGGAGGCGAGCCGGTCGGGGTTGAGGCCGTTGCGGTCCACGGGCACGGGCACGGCTTCCCGGCCCAGGGTGCGGATGAGGGCCAGGGCGCCCACGTAGCAGGGGCTCTCCACCAGCACCCGGTCCCCGGGGATGGTGAGGGATTCCAGCACCAGGGCCAGGCCCGCCTGGGAACCGGGAATGGAGCGGATGCCCCAGCCCGGCGGGACGGGCTCGCCCTCGTCCCGGAGCCAGTCGGCCACGCCGGTGAGGTACGAGGGGTGGCCCGCCGGCGCGGCGTACACCCAGGCTTCGGCATCCAGTTCCTTCATGGTGCGGGTGTACAGGCGGCGGAGCGCATCCCCGGGCAGGAGGTCCGTGGGCGGGAAGGCGGCGGAGAAGCTCACCAGGCTCCGGTTCTGGGCCGCTTCCAGGGTGTCGCCCAGCCAGGGGCCCAGTTCGTCCTCCCGCACCCGCAGGGAGGATCCCTGGAAGGGGAAGGAATCGGGATCCAGCAGGGCCGGGGCCTCGGGCAGGTAGTCGCTCACGAAGCTGCCGCGGCCCGTCACGGTCTGCACCCAGCCCGTGCGCTTGAGCCCCGCCAGGGCCTTGAGCACGGTGAGGCGGTGCACCTTGAACCGCAGCGCCAGGTCCGGCACGGCGGGCAGGCGCATGCCCGGGTTCCACTCGTTGGCCTGGATGAGCGAACGGAGCGTCCGCTGCAACTGCAGATAGAGGGGGCTGGCTGCGCCGGGGTTCAGGGGGGCCGTGGGGATCATGACCCCCAAAGCTTGGGCTCCAAACGGGGAAAAGTCACCCCACGGGGGTCAAAACCGCAGGCCAAGGCAGACCGGTCGCCGGGAAGGGGGCGGTTTTAGGAATTTCCCATACCGGCACAGACCGCCAGATCTTCTTTCCGGATCCCCGCCGATCGCCGGACGCCCAGGGCGGAAACCCCCAGGGCGCCGGGGTCCAGCACCTCCCGGGCCACCCGCTGCACCTGGTCCAGGCTGACCTCCTCGATTTCGGCGATCTGCTGGTCCAGGCTCAGGATGGTGTCCGTGTGCAGGCGCTGGTAGGCCAGGCTGAACATGCGGCTGGTGGCGGATTCCTGGCTGAAGACCAGGTTGGTGCGCAGCTGGAGCTTGGCCCGGTCCAGTTCCTCCCGGGTGATGCCGGCCTCCCGCACCTTGGCGCACTCCGCCGCCGCCCGGCGCACCAGCTCCCGGGCCCGCTCCGGCGCGCAGCTGGCGCTGATCTGCAGGGCTCCGGCGTCCCGGTAGTGGGTGAGGTAGGTGCCCACCTGGTAGCACAGGGCGTTCTTCTCCCGCAGTTCCATGAAGAGCCGGCTGGACATGCCGCCCCCCAGCACGTGGCTGAGCACGCCCACCGCCACCCGGTCCGGGTGCACGTGGGGGGGGGCCGGGAACCCCAGGACGAGGCTGGTCTGCTGCAGTTCCTTGCGGGGGGTGTTGAGGACGAAGGGTCTGGGCCGGCCGGAGGCCGGACGCACCCCGTCGTCCCGGAGACCCCGAGGCAGGGCCTCCAGCACGGGCTGGACCAGGTCCAGGAAGGGCTGGACCTCGATGTCCCCCGCGGCGACGATGAGGATATTGGGGGCCCGGTAGGTCTTGTCGAAGAAGGCCCGCGCCTCGTCCCGGCCGTACGTGCCCACCTGTTCCCGGCGGCCGAGGATGGAGTGGGCCAGGGGGCTGCCCGGCCAGAAGTGGGAGTAGAAGAGCTCGCTCACCCAGTCGTCAGGCTGGTCCTCGCTCTGGCTGATCTCCTCCAGGATGACCTTGCGCTCCCGGGCCAGCTCCTCCCCGTCGAAGGTGGGCGTGGTCACCAGGTCCCCCAGGATGGACACCAGGTCCGGGAGCTTTTCCTTCAGGACCTTGCCGTAAAAGCAGGCGGACTCCTTGCCGGTGAAGGCGTCGAGGCTGCCGCCCAGGTGGTCCGTGGCCTCGGCCATGACCTGGGGCTCCGGGAACTTCGCCGTGCCCTTGAAGACGGTGTGCTCGATGAAGTGGGCCAGGCCCTCCTCCCCCGGGAGTTCCCAGCAGGAGCCCCGCTTCACCCAGAACCCCACGGAGCAGCTGCGCACGCTGGGGATGGGGTCGATGAGGAGCTCGGTGCCGTGGGGGGAGATGGACCGGTAGGGCATCGGAACAGTGTAGCGGCCCCCGGGGCCGAACCCACCTCAGCCTTCGGCCTCCCGTCCCGCCAGTCCCACGGGGGTCCTCTGCAGCTTCCAGCCGCACAGGGCCCAGCACAGCGCCCCGAAGAGCACCAGGGCCAGGATGGAGACGGCCACGGGGCTGGTGATCTGTTCCTGGGCGAGGATCTCCCAGTCCGCCACCATGCCGCCGCGGCTGCCGGAGATGCTTTCGATGTGGTGGAGGAAGGTGAGGCGCTGGAGGGTGGCCGGCAGCACCCGCAGGATGGATTCCCAGCCGAAGAGCACCAGGGCCCCCCACAGGGTGCCCCGCTTGAAGACCAGCACCAGGAGGCTCATGAAGGCCAGTTCGGCCCAGAAGGCCAGCACCAGGGCCAGGGCCTGCAGGAGGGCGGAGGCCGGGTTGGCGCCCAGGGCCATGAGGCCCAGGCCCGCGGCGGCGAGCCACAGGGCCCCCCACACGAACCACACCAGGCCCTTGGCGAAGGGGAGGATCCACACGGGCACGGGCCGCACCAGGATGAGGGGGAGGGTGCGCTGCTCCAGGTCCTCGCGGATCCCGCCGGGGGCGGCCACGAGCACCATGATGGGCAGGATGAGCGCCGCCAGGACGCCGTGGAAGAGGTGCAGGGCCAGGCGGGAATCGAAGTTCCCGAACTGCCTGCCGATCATCAGCCCCACGAAGGAGAGGGCCACGGGCAGCACCGCCAGGGCGCAGAGCACCCAGCCCCGGGCCTGCAGGGCCCGCGGCGCGTAGCCCAGGGCCACGGCGCGCACGGTGGTGATCGCGGAGAGGGCTCGGGTCGTCATTGGTGGTCCTTGGTGAGGAACTGGAAGACCGCGTCCAGGTTGAGGTCCAGGGGGTCCAGGGCCGCCAGGGGCAGGCGCCCATCCACCACGGCCTCCTGGAGCCGGGGCAGGAAGGTCCGCGGATTGCGCACGGCCAGGACGGCCCCGCCCTCCTCCATGCGCAGGCCCACCAGCTCGTCCTGCTCCACGGCCCACCGGGCCACGGCGGTGGCGGATTCCGCGGTGACGCGCAGTTCCACCGGGTGCCGGTCCAGGAGCTCGCGGATCTCGGGCACGCTCCCCTCGGCCAGGAGCCGGCCCCGGAAGAGCAGGAGGATGCGGTCGGTTAGCTGGGCCACTTCGCCCAGGATGTGGCTGGACACGAGGACGCGGGTTCCGCCCCCGGCCAGCATGCGGAGCAGGTCCATGAGCTGGAGGCGGGCTTCGGGATCCAGGCCGTTGAAGGGCTCGTCCAGGATGAGGAGCCGGGGCTCGTGGAGCAGGGCCTGGGCCAGGCGGATGCGCTGGCGCATGCCCTTGGACATGGACGTGAAGGGCTGGGCGGCCCGGGCCTCCATCCCCGTGATGGCCAGGGCCCGCCGCAGGGCCAGGTCCAGGGCGCGGCCCTCGAGGCCGGAAAGCTGGGCCATCATGCGCAGCCAGCGGTCCGCGCGCATGCCGCCCGGGAAGCGGTCCCCCTCGGGCACCAGGCCCAGGCGGGAGAGGACGGCGGGGTTGCGGAAGGGCGCTTCGCCGAAGATCTCCACCTGGCCGCCGCTGGGGGGCAGCAGGCCGCTCAGGAGCTGGATGAGGCTGGACTTGCCGGCGCCGTTGGGGCCCAGGAGGCCGGTGATGCCGCCCTCGGGGCCCAGGTGGAAGCTGGTGGGGGACAGGCCGAGGATATCGCCGTACCGGAGGGAGGCGCGCTGCAGGGAGATCATAGGATGGCCTCGCTGGGGCGGGTGCGGCGGATGGCTACGGCGAGCCACAGGGTGAGGTGGAAGGCGGTGCCCAGCACCACCGGGATCCAGCCCTGCTGGGTGTCCAGGCCCAGGATGAGCCGGGGCCAGGCCTTGCTCAGGGTGCCCACCCCCAGGGCCAGCCACCGGGGATCGCCCATGACCCCGGAGGCCACGGCGCTCAGGGCGCTGGAGCCCAGCAGGATGCCCAGGGCCCACCCGAAGCCGGCCTTGGGGGAGGAGGCGAGGCTGGATGCGCCCAGGGTGACGGCCCCCATGAGGGCCGAGACGGCCAGGGCCGCGGGCACCAGGTACAGGGGCGCGGAGGGCCACACCGGGCCCCGGAGCCCGCCGATGGCCAGGGACAGGCCCCAGGGCAGCAGGATGAAGGGGAGCATCACGGCCAGGGGCAGCCCCGCGGCGAAGAGGGCCTTGGCGGCCAGGTAGTCCCGGGGCGTCACGGGGTGGGCGTAGAGCAGGGGCCGGATGCGGTAGAGCGTGTCCCTCGCCACCAGTCCGCCCCCCACCAGGGCCACCTGGAGCCAGAGGACGGCGATCATGAGGGGGTTCAGGAGGCCCGCCTGGAACTTGGCGCCCTGGGGCAGGAAGGCGTCGGCCACGCGCTTCACGTCGGCCAGGGAGGAACGGCTGGCCATGAGGTGGTTCAGGTAGAGCTCCGCGCAGAGGATCAGCAGGATGACCACGAACACGAACCCGAAGAACCGTCCCAGCTTCAGGCGCAGCACCCGCCGCAGATCGAAGCGGAAGATCACCAGGGCGGGGTGCAGGCCCTGGCCCTGTTCGGGCCGGGGGGGGAGGGATGGGGCGTAGATGGGCATCAGGCGGGCCTCAGGGCGCGGATCAGGACTTCGTCGAGGCGGTCGTGCCGCGGCGTGAGCTGCACGAGGGTGGCGCCCCGGGCCTGGGCCCACCGGAAGGCCGCCACGGGATCGGGGTCCGCCAGTTCCAGGTCGTAGAGCCCGTTGCGGGCTTCCAGCACGGTGCCCAGCTGGCCCAGCTCGGCCTCCTGGTCCGGGCGCAGGGGATCCAGGAAGCGCAGCTCGAAGCGCCGCGCCAGCATGCGGCGCAGCCCCGCCATGCTGCCGGCGGCCTTCACCTCGCCCTTGTCCAGGATCACCAGCTGGTCCGCCACCCGCTCCACGTCCTGCAGGAGGTGGCTGGCCAGCAGGACGCTGGTGTCCAGCTCGGCCCGCACCTTCAGCACCAGGTCCAGCATGCGGGTGCGGCCCTCGGGATCCAGGCCGTTGGTGGGCTCGTCCAGGATGACCAGGTCCGGGGAGTGCACCAGGGCCTGGGCCAGCTTGACCCGCTGGCGCATGCCCGTGGAATAGCCCGATACGTTGCGGTACCGCGATTCGTCCAGCCCCACGAAGTAGAGCGCCTCGTGGGCGCGGTCCCGGGCCTGGCGCGCGGAAAGGCCGCTCAGCTCGCCCCAGAAGGCCACCTGTTCGTACGCGGAGGCGTCCTCGATGAGGGCGTCGTACTCGGGCATGTACCCGATGCGGGAACGCAACTTCGCCGCATCGGGGGCCCCCAGGGGCACGCCCAGCACCTCGCCCCGGCCCCCTGCGGGCCGCAACAGGCCCAGCAGCGTCTTGAGGAGCGTGGACTTGCCCGAGCCGTTGGGGCCAAGGAGACCGATGATCCCCGGCTCCAGTTCCAGGGTCACTCCCCGAAGGGCGACCACCGGTCCGTACCGCACTTCCAGGTCTTCGAATGCGAGCAAGGGTGCTCCTAGAATCGGATGCCGGCGCTGGCCTGCAGGACGTTCCCATCGTAGGTCCGGTCCACGGAACTCACAAGGTAGCGGACTTCCGCCGACAGGGCCCGGTTGAAGCGGTAGCCGGCGCCGGCGGTGACGGCCAGCTTGGTGGTGTGGGAGGAGACCCGGGGGCCGGAAGCCGGGGTGCGGTCGAAGAACCACCGCACGCCGCCCAGGCCGGCCAGCACATAGGGCCCCTTGAACTGGCCCGAGAAATGATAGAGGTGGTCGAAGGAGAGGACGTAGTTGCTGGCCTTGGTCTTCAGGGCCGGGGTGCCGGCGGGGCCGCCCTCGGGGAAGACGTTCCATTCCAGGCGCGTGCGCCGGGAGAGGCCGTCCTTGAAATAGCGGTTCCACTGCACGCCCAGGCCCAGGCCGGTGGTGTGGTCCAGGGCCGTGCCGAGCTCCTTGGCCGGCATGTTGGCCTGCACCTGCCAGGCGAATTCGGAGCGGTCCCGGTGGCGCCAGTGCCAGGTGTGGCAGGCGGGCGTTTCGGGGGCGGGCTTGGGCTCCTCGGCGAAAAGGGGCGCCAGGCCCGCCGCGCAGAGGATGAGGACGGGGTTTCGAAGAACGCGCAGCATGGAATCTCCGTGGCTTTCCAATGCCTACGGATCTCCGCCCCCCCGGTTTAGAGGAAGCCCAGGAGGCCGCTCCCCCCCGAGGCGAAATGGGCCAGGTTGGGGAACACCGCCGCCAGGTCGGCAGCGCCCACCCCCAGCCAGGACCCCAGCGTGGCGGCGTACTGGTCCACGGCGGTGGTGGGGATCCACACGCCGCTGAAGGGCGAGTCGGGGTTCACGAAGGCGCCCAGGTCGGGGCCGACGGTGGGGAAGCGCCCGTACATGTCGCCCCCCTTCACGGCGCCGCCCACCACCAGGTGGTGCGCGCCCCAGCCGTGGTCGGTGCCCGAGCCGTTGCTGGTGAAGGTGCGGCCGAAGTCCGACATGGTGAAGGCCGTGACGCTGGAGCTGAGGTCCGCGCCGTTGAGGGACGAGAGCGCCTGCATGAAGTAGCCCAGGCCCGCGTCCAGGTTGAGCATGAGCCGGTGGTGGCTTCCGTTCTCGTCCAGGTGGGTGTCGTGGCCCCCCACGCCCAGGAAGAACACCTGCCGCTTCATGCCCAGCACCTGTCCGGCGGCGATGAGGTTGGCGATGGTCTGGAGCCCGGTGGCCACGGGGTTGGCGACGGACGCGCCCGATCGCGGATCGGTGACCTTCGGCGGAGCCGGGGCGGCGGATACGGCCAGGAGGGCGTTGGCCAGCTGCTGCTGGGCGGCGGCGGAACGGCTCACCACCGCGGCGAGGTCCGCCTGGAAGTGGGAGGGGGCCGCGGGGGTGGGGTGGGTGACGAGGGACTGGAGGGCGCCGGGGGCGGCGGCGCTTCCGAAGAGGCTGGCCTGGCGCGTGCCGTTGATGGCGATGGGACCCGAGGCGGCGGACTGGTACGCCAGGGTGGAGCGCCCGGAGAGCAGGACCGCGTTGCCGGAGACGGAAATGGCCGTGAAGATGCCGTTGGCGTTGGCCGAGGCGAAGGTGTCGGCCAGGAGCCCGCCCCAGCCCAGGCGGGCCCCTTCCCCGGCCCCAGTCTGCCACATGGATTGCTGGTCGTTGTGGGAGTAGAGGCTCCGGGGAAGGGGGACCGTTCCGGCCTTGTACTGGGCGCGGGTGACGGGCTGCACCAGGGTGCCCAGGTTGGCCACCACCGCCGCCTTGCCCTGGGCGAAGAGGCCCTGGACGTTGGTCATGAGGGGGTGGAGGGCGAAGGTCCGCGTCCCGGTGCCCGTGGTGCCCGCGGGCCAGCCGTTGTCGGTCCTGGGCGTGATGGGCAGCACGCCGCCCAGGGCCGAGGCCCCCTGGGAGTCCAGGCCCCCGGCCACGGCCGGGGCGCCCGGCTCGGCCAGGGCGATGGAGGCGGCCCCGCCCACGTTCCGGGAGGTCTGGTAGCGCCCCCAGGAATCGGTGTCCGTGGCCAGCACCATGTTGGCGGAATCGTTGCCGCCCAGGAGGAAGATGCACACCAGGGCCTTGTAGTCCGCGGGCGCGGCCAGGGCGCCCAGGGAGGCCAGGCGCAGGCCGAAGGGGTGCAGGGCCGAACCCAGGCCCAGGGCCGCGGAAGCCCGGAGGAAATCTCTTCGGGAGGTGGGCATGGGTGTCCCTCTCAGCGCTGGTGCAGGAATTCGGGGGAGGCGAGGGTCAGGAACACGGCGATCTTCACCCGGTCCAGGCGCGCCTTGTCCAGGTCGGCCTGGATTCCGGTGGTGGGCAGACTGCGGGCGGCCACGGCCGCGGTGATCTGGTCCCGGGCCGTGGCCGACATGGCCGAACAGGTGAGGACGTCGGCCACCCGCGCCACCAGGGAGGAAGGGGTGTCGGCCAGGGGAAGTTCCGTGGCGTACGCGGGGGTGATGTCGGCGCCGGTGGTGGGGGGCAGGGTGCCGCTGCCGCCGCCGATGCCGTTGGCCACCAGTCCCAGGAGGAAGTTCAGGTAGCCCGCCACGGACACCTCGTCCACCCCCTGGAATTCCGGCGCCAGGAGCCCAGCGTCCCCCAGCTCCCCGTGGGGCGGCACGTAGCCCGGGCGCCAGAAATTGAACACCGACGACGCGTTCAGGGGCGACTGCCCCAGGCCCGTGGAGGGGGAGTCCAGCCCCGGCACGAGCCAGTACCCGCTCTGGGAGGAGGCGCCGAAGGCCCGCATCCAGGCCGTGAGGCGAAGAACGGGCTCCCGGAGCTTGCCGTAGCCCGGGTCCGGGGACGCGGCGCGGGCCTCGGGGTCCAGCAGGAGCGCGCGCACCACGGCCTTCAGATCCCCCCGCGCCCCCTTGCCGTTGTCGTTGAACACCGCCGCCACGCGCCCCACATACGCCGGGGTGGGATTGCTGGTCACCAGCTGCTGGATGAGCCGCGTGGCCAGGAAGGGCCCCACGTTGGGGTGGTTCGCCAGGGTGTCCAGGGCCGCCTTGAGGTCCCCGGCGGGGTCGGGGGTGGCGGTGGCCGCGAGGGTGGTGCCCAGGAAGCTCTTGGCGCCCACGGAGTGGTAGGCCGGGTAGAAGCCCATGGCCGTGGTCTCGCTGGCGGGCCCGTCCATCTTCCAGAAGGTGGTGCTGGTGGGATTGGCGGAGTACCAGCCCCACCCCGTGAACACCTTGGCCAGCCCCGCCACGTCGTCGTGGCTGTAGGTGGGGATGGGCGCCCCCTGCGCGTCGGTCTTCAGGGTGCCGTCCCCGTTGAGCTGGTAGAGGCCGATGGTGAAGAGCTGCATGACCTCCCGGGCGTAGTTCTCGTCCGGCAGCCGCCCCCGGGCGGGATCCTCCTGTCGATTATCGAAGGTGGAGAGGTAGAACCCCATGGCCGGGTGGAGCGTCACGTCCTCCAGGAGCTTGCGGAAACTGCCGAAGGCGTCCCCCCGGAGCATGTCGTAGTAGGAAGCCGAACTCCGGGGATGGGAGGCCACCTTGGCGTCCTGCATGGACACCACCAGGATCTGCGACAGCGCGAAGGCCACCCGCTGCCTCAGGAGATCCGGCCCCGCCGCCGCCAGCCCATAGAAGTGCTCATAGAACTGGTTGGGCCCCAGCCTCAGGAGCCCCGTGGTGCGCCCCGCGTTGTAGGCGTCGAACTGCGCCTGCCGTCCGTCCAGGTAGCCCACGAACGTATCCCCCGCCGGCAGGGACGTCTGGTAGTCCACCCACCCCCCGTACCCCTGGGTCCCCAGGAGAGCGACGTCCGCGTCCGTGGGCCCGAAGGTGGCCTGGGTGAGGAAGCGCCGCGCCTCCGCCGCCGAAGCCGGCGGATCCTTGGGCGGCGCCAGGGTGGGATGCGATCCCCCACCGCAGCCGACCAAAAGGCCAGCCGCAACCAGAACCCCAAACCATCGCCCACAGGCCAAGCGGTCCATGCGTACTCCCGAGAAGGGCTATCCATTCGCTCGTTTCCCGGGGGGCCCTGTACCGTGCCAAACCATTCATAGGATATGCCAAGCGAGCAAAGGATGACAAAAAGAATCATCTTTCGTCGGGGGGGGTGGCGGTGGGGGGGCGTTGGGGTTCCGCCAGGGGGTCCCTGCCGGGGGCCGCGGGGTGGATGGGCCGGGTTCCTGGGGGAGACGGCGACCCACAGGGGTTCCGGTCCCATGCGCCGACCCACCGGTACCTCCGGATCCCAGTCCTCGCATCGCTGCGGGCTGGATCCGTCGGTTAGCCGTGGCTTGGGGATGAGGGTTTGGGGCGGCGGCTGGGTGGAATCCGGATTCCCGCACGGGGTCAATTGGGAATGTTCATCGCGGTTCTTGTGCCGCTTTACCTTGATTTACAAGGAAGATACCCTTGCACCAGTGTCCGTTGACCATCTTTACGAGCATCCTATGCGATGGCTTTCAGGTGTAAGCATCCTCCTCCTGGCGGCTGTTGGCATTTACCTCCTCGACCGGTTTGGTCTTTGGATGGAACGCCGTGGATGGATTTACTGGCGTAAGAACCGGTCCAAGTCATCGGTTTTCGGCTCTGGGGCAATGGCTCTCCAGGACATTTTCCAATCTGGCAAGGCGACCCACGTCATTGAAGCCAAGGATGCCAAGCAAAGTACATCAGAGAAGGCAGGCCCTGGCCCGACCTGATGGGCCCACCTGCCGCTTGAAGGCGCCCAGGTTTTCGGGATCCGGAAGTGCCTCGAAGATGGCATGGCGTAAATATGCTTTATGGACCATATTGAAACATGGAGGATTTCCGTGCACGCCATGACTGCAAGAGTCACCCAGGGAGGCCGCCTGGTGCTTCCCGCCGCCGTCCGGCGATCCATGAAGATCGCGGATGGGGAGGTTGTCGTGCTCGAAATCCAGGGGAAGGTGCTTCAGATCGTTCCCCTTCGAGATCGGCTGGATGCCATTCAAGCGGCTTGCTCCAAGGTGCTCACCGGCGGCCACGTCGTGGACGAGTTCTTGGAAGAACGTCGCCGGGAAGCGGCCAAGGAGCTTGACTGATGCGCCGCTACCTTCTCGACGCAAGCGCCATCCTGGCTTTCATGAGCAACGAAACGGGCGCGGACAAGGTCCGGGCCGTGATCCTGGCGGGTCAAGCCGGAGTCACGGCCGTCAACATCTCCGAGGTGGCCGCCAAGCTGGTTTCCCGGGGGCTGTCCAGCGTGGACGCGGAATTTCAGTGCCGGTCCATGGGGCTCGACATCCTTGATGTGGACGAGGGAATCGCCTTCGCGGCCGCCGCGCTGATTCCCATCACCCAACCGCTAGGCTTGTCCCTGGGCGACCGGGTCTGTTTGGCGACTGCCGCGCGAGATGCTTGCGTCGCCATGACCGCCGATAAAGCCTGGGCCCGTGTTCCGGGCGCGAATGTTGAAGTGATTCGATAGAAATGGCGGCTGGTGTCACGTTTGTTGGGGTACCCCCCGGAAGGACCGTACGCGGAAGCGCCCGGCACAGGATGCCGGGCGCCCCGTTCCTTCCGCTTGTCGTCTACTCCGCGACCAGCTCCCGGCGGCGCTCCTTGAGGCGGCCGGCCTTGCCCAGCTTCTCGCGCAGGAAGTAGAGCTTCGCGCGGCGGACCTTGCCGCTGCGGAGGACTTCGAGCTTGTCGATGGAGGGGCTGTGCATGGGGAAGATGCGCTCCACGCCGATGCCGGCGGAGACCTTGCGGACGGTGAAGGACGTGCGCATGCCGCCGCCCTTGATGCCGATCACCACGCCCTGGTAGACCTGGATGCGCTCCTTCTCGCCTTCCTTCACCTTGACGTGCACCTTGACGGTGTCGCCGGGGGCGATCTTGGGGAGGTCGGAACGAAGCATGCCAGCTTCGAGGCGGTCGATTACATTGCTCATGACGTCTCCTGTGAGGCCAGCGGTCCTGGGGCCATAACGGCCGGACATGGCACACGAATCCCGTGGTCGGGCTGATCAGTTTACCGGAATGAGCCAGGATTTCCAGCGCTTTTCCAGCCCCGGGGGCGGGGGCGGTCCCAGTCCTCGGGGTGATCCACCTGCCAGGCGCACCACTGGTCCGGCCGGGGCAGGTGCGGGATGCGGGCCCGGTACGCCTCCCAGAGGTCCGGGCGCAGGCGCCGGGTGCGGGCCATGGCCTCCCGGAGCCGGAAGAGCCGGATGGCCTCGTGGTTGCCGCCCTGGAGCACCTCGGGGGCCGGGATGCCCTCGAACTCCGCGGGGCGGGTGAAGTGGGTGTGGTCCAGGAGCCCTCCGGCGAAGCTGTCGGCCTCGGCGGAGGAGCTGTTGCCCAGGACGCCGGGGAGCCAGCGGCACACGGCGTCGATGAGGAAGAGGGCCGGCAGCTCGCCCCCGGAGAGCACCGCCTCGCCCACGCTCAGCTCCTCGTCGATGTAGAGGTCCACCGCCCGCTGGTCCAGGCCCTCGAAGCGGGTGCACACCAGGACCACCTGGTCCAGGCCCGCCAGTTCCCGCACCTTGGCGTGGTCCAGGGGCGGGGCGGCGGGGCTGAAGTGGATGACCCGGCGGCGGCCCTCCCGGGGCACCGAGGCCAGGGTGTCGCGGAGCACGTCCGGCCGGAGCACCATGCCCGGCCCGCCCCCGAAGGGCGGGGCGTCCACGTGCCCGAAGGCGTTGCCCGCGAAGGGGCGGTAGGAATGGGTGGCCAGCACGTGGCCCAGTTCCCGGAAGGCCCGGCCCGTGACCCCCGCGCGGGCCAGGTCGAAGAACTCGGGAAGGAGGGTCAGGGCGTCGAAGCGCATGGGGCTCCAGTTTGTCACAGGGAATTGAACGTTTGGACCTTGCGCGCCGGGCCGGGATGACCAATCTTGCGGTGTCGAATCCGGCCGGGAGCGGCTATAAATACTATAAATGATTGTCCTTATAACGGCCCGCGCGGCCTCGTCCCCTTTTCAGGCTTCCATCCAAAAGAAAGGCGCTCCCATGGAATGGGTCAATCTGATACTGCGGATCCTCGAACTCCTGGTGAAGATCTTCGCTAACAAGTAGGGGCGTCCTCGGACCAGCCCTCCCCGTCCTCCACGGCGGGTTCCACCGGCACCCGGTAGACCTCGGAGCTCCAGGCCCCCAGGTCCCGGGTGCGGCAGCGTTCGGAGCAGAAGGGACGGGTGGGTGTCGATTCCCAGGGAACAGGTTTCCGGCATTGGGGGCAGGGGCGCACGAGCATGCTCCCAGGGTACCACCTCGTCGTCCCTGTCTCAGACCTTCGCCCCGTTTCGTCATCGCCGGACAAGCCGGCGATGACGGCGGGGGAGGAAGGGACGACGGGGCTGTGCTACGCCCATTGGCTTCGTTGGGCGGTTGGGTAGGCGGAACGGGGTGGCTCTCCTGGGGGGCCCAGGCGGGTGGGCGGCGTCAAAGGGTTGATGGGTCCGCTTCGCGTTGAGCCGCACGGCGCCGGTGGGCGCCGACGCTGATTGGCTGATCAGCTTTGGCGCGATCCCGGTGGCCACGCCCTTGCACGCGAAGCGAGGCCCACGGGTGGGTCGGGGCCAATGGGTGACAACACAGGCCCATAACCGAGGTGAGAGCCTTCCGTTGCCGCGGGCCCCGCCCGCGGCAACGACCCGGGGCGACCGTCTGGGACCCGTGCGAACAAATAGCCCGGCCCCACCCCTCGGCAACCCTGCTTGTGGAGGCATTAAAAAATTTGAGTCAATTTTGGAAGATCGTGTTGACACCTGGATTTCCATGCGTAGACTGGGGAGTGCGGAATGGTACCGGAACCGTCCGGGAACCCCCAGGAGGCAGGTATGGGAAAGATCATCGGCATCGACCTCGGCACGACCAACAGCTGCGTGGCAGTCATGGAGGGTGGCCAGCCCAAGGTCATTCCCAACGCGGAAGGCTCGGACACCACCCCCAGCGTGGTGGGCTTCAACCCCAAGACCAGCGAGCGCCTCGTGGGCGCCGCCGCCAAGCGGCAGGCCGTGGCCCAGCCCAAGAACACCGTCTCCTCCATCAAGCGCTTCATGGGCCTGCCCTTCACGGATTCCTCGAAGGAGCAGCACCTGGTGCCCTACGTGGTGGAGCGGGGCGAGAAGGGCGGCTGCAACGTCAACATCATGGGCAAGCACTACACCCCTGAGGAAATCAGCGCCATGGTCCTCACCAAGATGAAGGACAGCGCCGAGGCCTACCTGGGCGAGAAGGTCACCCAGGCCGTCATCACCGTGCCCGCCTACTTCAACGACGCCCAGCGCCAGGCCACCAAGGACGCCGGGGCCATCGCGGGCCTGGAGGTCATGCGCATCATCAACGAGCCCACCGCCGCGGCCCTGGCCTACGGCCTGGACAAGAAGAAGGACGGCACCATCGCCGTCTTCGACTTCGGCGGCGGCACCTTCGACATCTCCATCCTGGAGGTGTCCGAGGGCGTGGTGGAGGTGAAGTCCACCAACGGCGACACCCACCTGGGCGGCGACAACGTGGACCAGCTGATCATCGACTGGCTCATCGACGAGTTCCAGAAGGCCGAGGGCATCGATCTGCGCAAGCAGGCCGAGAGCCTCCAGCGCCTGAAGGAGGCCGCCGAGAAGGCCAAGTGCGAGCTGTCCACCACCACCCAGACCGACATCAGCCTGCCCTACATCACCGCCGACGCCAGCGGGCCCAAGCACATCAGCCAGACCCTCACCCGCAGCCGCTTCGAGGCGATGATGGAGCCCATCCTCCAGAAGCTCCGCATCCCCTGCGAGAACGCGGTGAAGGACGCCAAGCTCAGCCACCACGAGATCGACGAGGTCGTCCTGGTGGGCGGCTCCACCCGCACCCCCAAGGTGCAGGAGCTGGTGAAGTCCATCTTCGGCCGGGAGCCCAACAAGAGCGTGAACCCCGACGAAGTGGTGGCCGTGGGCGCCGCGGTGCAGGGCGGCGTGCTCGCCGGCGACGTGAAGGGCGTGCTGCTGCTGGACGTGACGCCCCTGTCCCTGGGCATCAACGCCAACGGGGGCCAGATGAGCGTCATCATCCCCCGCAACACCACCATCCCCACCAAGCGCTCCGAGATCTACACCACGGCCGTGGACAACCAGCCCGGGGTGGACATCGAGGTGTTCCAGGGTGAGCGGCCCCTGGTGGAGGGCAACAAGCTCCTGGGCAACTTCCACCTGGGCGGCCTGCCCCCGGCGCCCCGGGGCATGCCCCAGATCGAGGTGGTCTTCGACATCGACGCCAACGGCATCGTGCACGTCACCGCCAAGGACAAGGGCACCGGCAAGGACGCCAGCATCACCCTCACGGGCTCCACGGGCCTGTCCAAGGAGGAGATCGACGCCAAGGTCAAGGACGCCGAGGCCCACAAGGCCGAGGACGAGGACCGCAAGAAGCTCCTGGAGGACAAGAACCATCTGGACCAGACCATCTACCAGGTGGAGAAGCTCATCAAGGAGAGCGGCGACAAGCTCCCCGAAGGCGACCGCAAGGAGGCCGAGGCCGCCGTCGCCGAAGCCAAGGAGGCCCTGGCCAGCCTGGACAAGGACCGCATCGCCAAGGCCCTGGAGAACCTCAACGCCAAGAGCCACAAGCTGGCCGAGAGCATCTACAAGGACGCCCCGCCCCCGCAGGATCCCGGCGCGGCGGCCCCCGGCGGCGGCGAGAAGAAGAAGGAAGACGACGTCATCGACGCCGAAGTCGTGAATTAACCAACCAGGGGATTTCCGGGGCCGGGGTCTCGACCCCGGCCCCGCGTCTATCCGGCAAAAAACATGAGTCCGGGTGGCGCAAATCCAGGGTAAATTGCTGCCATGGCCACTCCCGACTACTACAAGATTCTTGGCTTGACCAAGGGCGCCTCCGAGGAGGACATCAAGAAGGCCTACCGGAAGCTGGCGCGCAAGTACCACCCCGATCTCAACCCCGGCAACAAGGAATCGGAGGCCCGGTTCAAGGAACTGGCCGAGGCCAACGACATCCTGTCGGACCCCGTGAAGCGGAAGAACTACGACACCTATGGGGATCCGGCGGGGCCGGGGGCGCACATGGGCGGCCAGGGCTTCTCCTTCGAGGACTCGGGCTTCGGGAGTTCCTTCCAGGATCTCTTCCAGGGCTTCGGCAAGCGGCCTTCGGGCCGGCGCCGGCCGGGGCCCCGGGCCGGGGAGGACACCCAGCACACCGTGCGCATCGGGTTCAAGGACGCCTTCCACGGCACCCGCCTCGCCCTCAACCTCCACCGGTCCGAGACCTGCTCCGCCTGCCAGGGCTCCGGGGACAAGGTGGGGGCCCCGGTGAGCACCTGCCCCTCCTGCAACGGCCGGGGCTACCAGGAGCAGGGCGGCGGCTTCTTCCGGTCCCGGGAGGAATGCCCGGCCTGCAACGGCACCGGCAAGAAGGCCCCCCCCTGCGAGACCTGCCGGGGCCAGGGCCGCCTCCCCCGCAACGAGACGGTGAACGTGAACATCCCCGCGGGGGTGGAGGACGGGACCCGGCTGCGGGTGGCCGGCAAGGGGGAAGCCGGCCGTCGCGGCGGGGGCGCCGGGGACCTCTACCTCCAGGTGCAGGTGGAGGCGGACCCGCGCTTCGAGCGGCGGGGGGCCAACCTCTACCTGGACCTGCCCATCAGCTTCACCGAAAGCGCCCTGGGCTCCAAGGTGGAGATCCCCACCCCCGAGGGGCACAGCACCATCCGGATCCCCCCCGGCACCCAGGCCGGCACGAACCTGCGCCTCAAGGGCATGGGCATGCCCATTCCCGGTTCCAGCCAGCGGGGGGACCTCTTCGCCCGCATCCGGGTGGTGACGCCGAAGATCGAGGACGAGCGCTCCAAGGAACTCCTGCGGGAACTTGCGGAACTCAACGACGGATCCATCCGTGCGGACGCGTGGAGGTGAAATGAGACGGGATCCGAAAAGCGGCTCGTACATGATCGGCGTGGTCGCAGCCCGGTACGAAATCCACCCCCAGACCCTGCGACTTTATGAAAGGGAAGGACTCCTCCTTCCCTCCCGCACCGAGGGCAAGACGCGGCTCTACAGCGAGGACGACCTGGAGCGCCTTGAATTCATCCTTAGTCTTACCAGGGATTTGGGTGTAAACCTGGCCGGCGTCGAGGTGGTCCTGAACCTCCGGGACCGCATGAAAAAAATGCAGGAGGAAATGCAAAACATTATCGAGAAAAATGAATCTAAAATGAAGTCAGCCGGACTTGAACCCGAAAGGGGTCTGGAAGGCATTTCTTCGACGGGCCTTGTCAAACTCACCCCCCAGGGCCTGCGCAAGAGGTAAGCTGGCATCCCCTTTGTTATGCTGTTCCTTCTTCAAGGTGGAATGTGCCCCAACGGCATCTGGAAGAGCGGTCGCTCGACAAGTACTTCGACTCGATCAGGGATCTCCCCCTCCTGACCGCGGAGGAGGAGCGCATCAACGGGCGGTTGTGGCAGAACGACCGCAACCCCGAAGGCTTGAGGATGCTGGTGGAGGGCAACCTCCGCTTCGTCGTCAAGGAGGCCCGCAAGTTCCAGGGCATGGGCCTGGACCTGCTGGACCTCATCTCCGAGGGGAACCTGGGCCTCATCGAGGCCGCCAAGCGCTTCGACCCGGAGCGGGAGAACAAGTTCCTCACCTACGCGTCCTGGTGGGTGCGCCAGGCCATCTTCCACGCCCTGGCCGAGCACGGCAGCAAGATCCGCCTGCCCCAGAAGGTGGCCGGGCACCTGGTGCAGCTCAACCGCATCACCCACCGCCTGGGCCAGGACCTGGGCCGCACCCCCACCGTGGCCGACATCGTGGCCCACAGCACCTTCTCCGCGGAGGAGGTGGAGCGCCTGCAGCTGCTGCAGCAGACCACCTCCACCGTGAGCACCGAGCAGGGCATGGGCGAATCCGACCTCACCCTGGGCGACAGCCTGGAGCAGAGCATCGAGCCCAGCGCCATGGAGACCCTGGACCAGGAGTCCTTCCAGGACCAGGTGCGGCTCAGCCTGGGCCTGCTCAACGAGAAGGAGCGGCGCATCATCGCCCTGCACTTCGGCCTGGACGGTTCCGATCCCATGACCCTGGAGCGCATCGGCCAGTCCTTCGAGCCCCCCATCAGCCGGGAGCGGGTGCGCCAGATCGAGGAGCGCGCCTTCATGAAGATCCGCGAGCGCCGGCGCGTGCTGCTGGGACAGTTCCTGAAGGGAGACCGTTCGTGAAGGGCGCCGAGGTCTGCCCCCTGTGCGAGGGGCGGCGGGTGATCCTGGATCCGGACCCCATGAAGCCCGCCAGGCCATGCACCTGCGCGGCCCCCGCCGCGGCCCGGCGCGCCGTCCAGGGCATTCCGGCCCGGTACCGGGAGGCCTCCTTCGAATCCTTCTGGGACTGGTGGAAGATCCAGCACCCCCGGGAAAAGCTCGCGGGGTCCCTGGCCCAGGTGAACCAGCTGCTGGAGAACGCCGAGATCCGCGACACCCTTTCCGAGGACCTGCGCAGCAAGCTCGATCTCATCGTCCACAAGTGCGGCCCCAAGGCCGGCCCCGACGGCGAGACGGCCTGGCGTGACCTCCGGCCCGCCCAGGAGCCCTGGGGCTACCGCTCGCTGTTCAACTGGGCCCGCTCCGACCGGGACCCCTCGGATTTCTGGTGGATCGATGGGCCTCCGGGCTCCGGGCGCAGCTCCCTGGCCGCCGCGGCCCTGCGGGCCTGCGGCGAGCGCACCTCCGGCGGGGGCCTGTTCGTGTCCGTGCGGGCCTTCACCCTGGAATTGCGGGACACCTACTACGATTCCCGCAGCTTCACCAACACCGACTTCATCAGCGAGCGGGACCGCATGGCCCCCCTGCTGGAGGCGCCCATCCTCGTGCTGGACGACTTCGACCGCATGGACGGCGATATCCGCGTGGTGCGCGCCATGGCCCAGCTCCTGGACCACCGCTACGGGGAGCAGCTGCCCACCCTCCTCACGGCCAGCCGGTGGACCGAGAGCCTCCAGGCCGGGGACCGGGACACCTACCCCCTGCTGCGCCTGGACGACCCCAGCCTCTTCCGCCGCCTGGCCTCGGCCAAGCGGGTGGTGCTGCGCCCGACCCTGGAGCGGCTGACGGAAACCCTGAATGGGTAGGAAGCTCCTCCGCGCGCTCCTGCTCCTCCACCTGCGCCGCCCGGCGGGGCTGTGGATCGGCCTGGCCCTGCTCACCCTGGTCCTGGGCCTGGGGGCGCTGCGGGTGGAGCGCCGCCTCGATCTCATGAGCCTCCTGCCCACGGACAACCCCGTGGTGCGCGCCAGCATCGAGGCCGGGGTGGGCCAGCAGGAGCTGCTCTGGCTCGCGGCCGAAGGTTCCGCCGGGGACCTGGAGGCCCGGCAGGCCTGGGCCGAGCACCTGGTGGAGAACCTCCTCACGGACGGGGGCCTTCCCCTCAACGGCATGAGCGGCGAGGGCCGCATCTCCCCGCCCATCCCCGTGCCCGAGGCCCGGGGGGTCTCCCTGTGGCCGCCCCTCCTGGCCGCGGGCAGCTTCCTGGAAGGGGACGGGGCCGTGGGGCGCCTGGTCACGGAGCAGTTCTACGCCCTGGCCCCCATGCTCCTGGGGGACCGGCTGGAACCCCTCAAGGATCCCGCCGAACTGCAGAGGCGCTTCCGGGCCACGGCCCGGGCCCTGGCCTCCCCGGACCCGGCCAAGGCCAAGCTGGCCCAGCTGGACCCCCTTCAACTGAGCCAGTTCATCACGGAGCGGGACGAGACCCGCCTCCGGGTGACCCAGGGCGCCCGGGCCCTGCCCGTCAAGCTCCGCACCGGGTACCTGGAGACCCGGGACGGGCGCTTCGTGCTGGTGCCGCTGGTGCTGGACTTCCCCAGCGGGGACGCCCAGGCCACGGCGCGGGTGCTGCGCTGGCTGGGGGAGGGGGCCCGGGGCCCCCTCCCCGCGAAGGCCGGCTTCGCCCAGGTGCGCCAGGCCCTGGCCGAGGGCCCGGACCGGGCCTTCCCCCTGCGGGCCACCGGGGCCCACGCCATCGCCTACTGGGAATCCCACACCCTCACCCGGGAGATCCTCCTGAGCCTGCTGCTGAGCTTCGTGCTCATCGGGCTGGTGTATTGGATCGGCTTCCGCACCCTGGCCGGGTACGGCTTCGTGGTGATCCCCCTCCTGCTGGGCATGCTCTGGGCCCTGGGGCTCACGGGGTGGGCCCTGGGCAGGCTCAACCTCATGGCCGCGGCCTTCGGCGCGGTGCTCCTGGGCATCGGGGACGACGTGGGCATCCTGCTCTTCAGCCGCTACCGGGACGAACGCCAGGCGGGGCGCACCAAGGCCCTGAGCCTGCGCGCCGCGCTCCTGGGCACCGGCCCCGGCGTCATCGCGGGGGGGCTGGCCACGGCCACCGCCTTCCTGGCCTGCGTGGCGGCGCCCTTCCCGGGCTTCCGGGACCTGGGGCTCACGGCCGGCCTGGGCCTCCTGGCGTGCATGGCCGCGAGCTTCCTGGTGCTGCCGGCCCTGCTCCTGGCCCTGGACCGGGGCCGGGGCACCTTCGCCCCCGTGGCCCGGGCCCAGGCCCGCCCCGCCCCCATGCGCCCCTGGAAGCCCGCGGCGGCCCTGGCCCTGGTGGCGCTGGGCGCCTGGGGCATCGGCTCCATGAAGTGGGAGGAGGATCTCCGCCGCTTCCGGCAGCAGGGCAACCCCGCCCTGGTCCTCCAGGAGGCCCTGGCCCACGCCCTGGGCGCCGGGCTCCAGCCCCTGGCGGTGCAGCTGCCCCTGGACGATCCGGCGCGGCTGCCCCAGCTGTGGAACGCCGTGGTGGCGCCCCTGCGCCGGGAGGGCCTGCCCATGCCCGAATGGAAGGTGCCCTCCCCCGAGCTCAAGCGGATCCTGGGTTCGGACACCTGGTACCGCCGGGCCCTGGACGAGGCCGCCGCCGCCGGGCTGGACCCGGTGGCCCTGGAGCGCAGCCTCACCGCCCTGCGCGCCAGCGTGGAGAACCCGGTGAACGTGCCCCGGAGCCTCCAGGCCCTCATGCCCCCGGTGACGGCCCCCGTGAAGCGGGCCCCCATGCGGCTCTTCGGATGGCACGCCGGGCCTCCGCCCCGGGAGGCCGCGCCGGCGGAGACCTTCACCCTCCCCCTGCGCCTTTCCGAAGGGGCCCAGGAGCGCATCGAAGGGGAGGTGGAGGCCGCCGGCGGACGCATGGTGGGCACCCGGCCCCTCTTCCGGGCCATCAAGGCGGTGGCCCGGGACGCCCTGCGCCAGGTGATCCTGCTGGCCCTGGGCGCCGTGCTGGCCGTGGTGGCCTTCTTCGGGCGGCGCCCGCGCTTCCTGGTCCTGGCCCTGGTGCCCCTGGCCGCGAGCCAGGTGGGGGCCCTGGGCATCCTGGGCTGGACGGGCGAACCGCTCACCTTCCTGTCCCTGGTGGCCATTCCCATCGCCCTGGGCGTCAGCGTGGACACCGCCATGAACCTCCTCCACCGGGCCCGCCTGGAGCCCCAGGCCGCCGCCCGCGTGGCCCGGGTCAACGCCGTGTGCGCCGGCACCACCCTGGCCGGCTTCGGGGGCCTGGCCTTCAGCGGCTACCGGGGCCTGCGCGGCCTGGGCCTGGCCTCCCTGGGGGGCGTGGCCCTGGCCCTCCTCGCCACCCAGTGGATCCTCCCCTGGATCCTGGAGCGGTGGCCCCTGCACCGGAGCGAACCGTGACCGATCTCAAGGCCCTCGTGGAGGCCCGCCTGGCCCAGGGACCCCTGCCCGCCGCGGAGGCCATGGCCCTGGCGCTGTACCATCCGGAATTCGGGTACTACCGGCGCGCCCAGGGCCCCTGGGGCTTCGAGGGCGCCGACTACTACACGGCCCTGGATCTGGGCCCCCTGCTGGGGGAGGCCCTGGCCGTGCGGCTGGAGCGGGCCTGGGAGCGCCTCGGCCGGCCCGATCCCTTCGTGGTGCTGGAGCCGGGGGCCGGGCGCGGCTGGCTGGGCCGGGACCTGCTCCAGGCCGCCGGAGGCGCCTTCGGCGCGGCCCTGCGCTACCTCCACCGGGACGACAACCCCGCCGCGGCGGCCGCGGCCCGCCTGGCCCTGGCCCCGCACCTGGCCTCGGGCCGGGCCCGCATCGTGGCCCAGGCGGAACCCCTGGAGCCCTTCCGGGGCGCCATCCTCTCCAACGAGCTCTTCGACGCCCTGCCCGCCCAACCCTACCGCTGGGACGGCGAGGGTTGGAGCTACGAGGCCCTCACCGTGGACGGCCCGGCGTGGTTGAGGGCGGAGCCCTGCGACGCCATCGACTGGTTCACCTCCCAGGCCGAGGGCGGCCTGGAGGCGGGCGACGGGGCCCCCTGGTGCGCGGATCTGCCCGGGCTCGTGGGGGACCTGGCCCGCGTCCTGAAAGGCGGGCTCTTCCTGGCCATCGATTACGGCCACACCGCCAGCCGCGTCCTGGACAAGGGCTCCGATCTGCGCCGGTACAAGGGCCACACCGTGGACGGCGCCTGGTGGGAGGAGATGGGCCGGGCCGACCTCACCGCCGACGTGGATTTCACGCGCCTGGCCCTCCACCTGGAGCGCGCGGGCCTGGGGGAGGCGGGCCACGTGAGCCTGAGCGCCTGGATCCGGGACCACGCCCCCTTGGCCACCTGGGAAGCCGCCTGGCAGACCCTGGACGCCGCCTCCCGGGTCAAGCGCATGGAAAACCTGCTGCAGCTCACGCTCCCCACGGCCATGGGCGAACGTTTCCGGGTGCTGGAGGCCTGGCGCAGTTGTGATTGAGGACCGGACGCCGGGGGCGCGCGGGGGGATAGAATGGGGTCCCCCCCTGTTCCAAGGAGTCCCATGTCCATCCGCAATCGCCTCTCCCTGGGCCTCGTGCCGATCCTGGCCGTGGCCGCCATGCCCCTTCGGCCGGAGCAGCCCATGAAGCCCACCCTCCAAGCCCTCCTCGCCCCCTGGAAGGGTCCCTTCGGCGGGGTGCCGCCCTGGGACCAGGTGAAGTCCGGGGACTTCGTCCAGGCCTTCGACCTGGCCATGGCCGACCAGCGCAAGGCCATCAAGGCCATCGTGGACAACCCCGCGGCCCCCACCTTCGAGAACACCATCGCGGCCCTGGAGCGCTCCAGCCGCATGCTGGACCGGGTCAACATCCTCACCGGGGTCCACTTCAGCACCCTGAAGACCGGCGACGTGCCCCGCATCGAGGCCGAGGTCAACCCGAAGCTGGCGGCCTTCGCCGACGAGATCACCCAGAACGCGGGGCTCTTCAAGCGCATCGACGCCGTGTACGCGGGCCTGGGCAAGGCCTCCCTCACCCCCGAGCAGAAGCGCCTCACCTGGCTGTACCGCACCAATTTCGTGCGGGCCGGGGCCCTGCTCGACCCCGCGCAGAAGAAGCGCATCCAGGAGATCAACCAGGAACTGGCCACCGTGAACACGCGGTTCGCCCAGAACGTGGTGGCCGAGGAGAGCGAGCTGTTCACGGTCATCGATTCGGAAGCCGGCCTCGCCGGGCTCTCCGCCGACTACAAGGCCGGCGCGGCCCGCGCCGCGGAGGCCCGGGGCCTCAAGGGCAAGTGGGTGATCAACAACACCCGCTCGGCCATGGAGCCCTTCCTTTCCTACGCCGAGAACCGGGCCCTGCGCGAGAAGGTCTGGCGCGCCTACGTGAACCGGGGCGACAACGGCGATGCCCGGGACAACAAGGCCAACATCACCCGGATCCTGCAGCTTCGCTACGAGCGGGCCCGGCTCCTGGGCTACAAGAGCCACGCCCACTGGTCCGTGGAGCTGTCCATGGCCAAGACCCCCGAGCGGGCCGTGGCCCTCATGGAGGCCGTGTGGAAGCCCGGCGTGGCCCAGGTGAAGGCCGACGTGGCCGAGATGCAGGCCATCGTGGACAAGGAGGGCGGCGCCTTCAAGCTGGCCGCGTGGGACTACCGCTTCTACGCGGAGAAGCTGCGCAAGGCCAAGTACGACCTGGACCTCAACGAGGTGCAGCCCTACATGCAGCTCGACAAGCTGCGCGAGGGGATGTTCTGGGCGGCGGGCAAGTGCTACGGCCTGCGCTTTACCCCCGTCCAGGGCCTTCCCGTGCAGCACCCCGACGTGAAGGTGTGGGAGGTCAAGGACGCCAAGGGCGCCCATGTGGCCCTGTGGTACTTCGATCCCTTCGCCCGGGCCGGCAAGAGCTCCGGGGCCTGGATGAACGAGTACCGCACCCAGCAGCGCTTTGACGGCGAGACCAGCCCCATCGTCAGCAACAACTCCAACTTCACCAAGGGCGCCCCGGGCGAACCCGTCCTCATCTCCTTCGACGACGCCCAGACCATGTTCCACGAGTTCGGTCACGCCCTCCACGGCATGCTGAGCAACTGCACCTACCCCGGCGTGTCCGGGACCAACACGGCCCGGGACTTCGTGGAGTTCCCCTCCCAGATCAACGAGCACTTCTTCCTGACGCCGGAGGTCCTCAACACCTACGCCGTGCACTACAAGACCGGCAAGCCCATCCCCCAGGAGCTGGTGGCGCGCATCAAGAAGGCCGCCAAGTTCAACGAGGGCTTCGTGACCATGGAGTACCTGGCCTCGGCCGTCATCGACATGAAGTTCCACCTGGCCGGGGGCGGCCCCATCGATCCCGCGAAGTTCGAGAAGGAGGAGCTGGCCCGGCTGGGCATGCCGGAGGAGATCGTCATGCGCCACCGGCCCACCCAGTTCAACCACATCTTCTCCTCGGACGGGTACTCCGCCGGGTACTACGCCTACCTCTGGGCCGACGCCCTCACCGCCGACGCCTGGGAGGCCTTCCTGGAGGGCAAGGGCCCCTGGGACGCGGCCGTGGCGGCGCGCCTGAAGGCCACCGTATTGTCCGTGGGCAACACCGTGGACCCCGCGGACGCCTTCCGGGCCTTCCGGGGCCGGGACGTCAATACCGACGCCCTCATGCGCAAGCGGGGCTTCCTGAAGTGAATTTTCCCTTGCGGTTCAAGGGAAAGGATGACATTCTAGTGGACCTTGTCTTGGGCTCCCCAAGCGCGCCGGTCGTTCCAGGCGCCGCCCAAGCCTCCCTTGCGAGGACGTCATGTACGCAGTGATCCAGACCGGTGGCAAGCAGTATCGGGTTTCCGAGGGGGACATCCTCCGCGTGGAACTGCTCGAAAAGGACCTCAAGGAAGCCGTGGTCTTCGACCGCGTCCTCCTGGTGGACAACAACGGCGAGCTGAAGGTGGGCAAGCCCACCGTCGAGGGCGCCACCGTCTCGGCCGAGGTCATCTGCCACGACCGCGCCAAGAAGGTTCTCATCTTCAAGAAGAAGCGCACCACGACCTACCAGCGCACCAAGGGCCACCGCCAGGGGTACACGGAAGTTCGCATCAAGGGCATCCAGGCTTAGGCCCGGGTTAGGAGAGAGGTTACGTCATGGCACATAAAAAAGGTGTAGGTTCCAGCCGCAACGGCCGCGATTCCAATGCTCAGCGTCTCGGCGTGAAGGCCTTCGGGGGCCAGCTGGTCACCGCCGGCTCGATCATCGTCCGCCAGCGCGGCACCAAGTTCAAGATGGGCGTCAACGTGGGCATGGGCACCGACCACACCCTCTTCGCCAAGGTCGAGGGCAAGGTCCGCTTCCAGGACAAGGGCCAGCACGGCCGCTTCATCCACATCGACCCCGTCGAGGCCTGATCCCAGGCTAATCCCGGTGAGCGCGCGGCCTTGAGAATCGGGGCTGTGCGCTCATCGTCTTTCAGGCATCCCCATGTTCCTTGACCATCTGACCCTGCACCTGGAAGCCGGCCACGGCGGCGCCGGGGCGTCCTCCTTCCGCAGGGAGAAGTTCGCCGAACTGGGCGGCCCCGACGGCGGCAACGGCGGCCTGGGGGGCTCCATCAGCATCCGGGCCAACAAGGCCCTCAACACCCTGAACCCCTACCGCAACCAGCGCACCTTCCTGGCCGGGCGCGGCGGCAACGGCGCCGGCGGGCTCTGCTCGGGCACCGACGGGGCCAACATCGTCCTGGACGTGCCCCTGGGCACGGTCATCAAGGACGCCCAGAGCGGCGAGGTGCTGGCCGAGCTGCTCGGCCACGACCAGGTCGTCACCGTGGCCCGGGGCGGCCGCGGGGGCCTGGGCAACAACAATTTCAAGAGCTCCACCAACCGCACCCCCCGGCACGCCCAGCCCGGCGAGGAGGGCGAGGTGCGCGACGTGGACCTGGAGCTCAAGCTCATCGCCGACGTGGGCCTGGCGGGCCTGCCCAACGCCGGGAAATCCACCCTGGTGAGCCGCGTGTCCGCGGCCCGGCCCAAGATCGCCAACTACCCCTTCACGACCCTGGAGCCGCAGCTGGGCGTGGTGGGCGTGGACGAGATCAACAGCTTCGTCATCGCCGACATCCCGGGCCTCATCGAGGGCGCCGCGGGGGGCGCGGGCCTGGGCGTGCAGTTCCTGCGCCACGTGGAGCGCACCCGCATGCTGCTGCACCTGGTGGACCTCTCGGACCCCGTGCTGGAGCCCGAGGAGGCCATCCGCATCATCGAGGGCGAGCTCAGGGCCTTCTCCCCGGTGCTGGCGGCCAAGCCCTGCTGGCTGGTGGGCACCAAGCTGGACGCCCTCCAGGACGAGGACCGCCGGAGCCGCTTCGAGGCCCTGTGCCGGGCCCGGGGCCAGGAGCCCATCCTGATCTCCGGCGTCACCGGCGAAGGCATCCGCCCCCTGGTGTTCAGGGTGGGCAAGGCCCTGCTGGAGGCCCCGGGCGCATGAGGCGGGTCGGGCTCCTGGGAGGCACCTTCAACCCTCCCCACGCCGGACACCTGAAGCTCGCGGACCTCGCCATCCTTGCCCTGGACCTGGACGAGCTGCGCCTGGTGCCCACGGCCGTCCCCCCCCACAAACCCCGCCCGGCCCTGGACGGCGCCATGCGCCTGCGCCTCCTGCGGGACCTGCCCTACCCGGTGGAGACCCTGGAGGTGGACCGGGGGGGCGAAAGCTACACCGTGGACACCCTGGAGGCCCTGGCGGCGCGGGAACCGGATTCGGCCTGGATCCTCGTCATGGGCAGCGACCAGATGGCGGCCTTCGACACCTGGAGGCGGCCCGGGCGGATCCTGGAACTGGCCTCCCTGGCCGTATCGCCCCGGCCCGGCTTCGGGGACGCCCCCGTGCCCGGCCTCCTCCAGGGGCGGTTTCGGGCCCGGTGGTCCGGATCTGCCGGGGAGGTGGTGGAGCTGCCCGGAACGGAGCTGGAGCTGGCCTCCACGGGGCTCCGGGAGGACCTGGCCCGGGGGGGGGCGCCGGAGCAAATTCCGTCTCAAGTTCTGGCTGTCATTTGCCGGGAAAACCAGTACCGTAATGTCTGTTTGGGAGAACGAATGACCCTAGAGCCTCGGCTCGCGAGCGTGGTGGAAGCTGCCCGCTCCAAGAAAGCCTTCCGGATCCGCCTTTTCGACGTCACCGGGATCGCCAGCTTCACCGATACCTTCGCGTTCATGTCCGGTTCCAGCGACCGCCAGAACCGCGCCATCGCCGACGCGGTGGAAGAGCAGCTGAAGGCCATCGGCACGCGTCCCCTCTCCCGCGAGGGCGAACAGAACGGCAACTGGATCCTCCTGGACTACGGCGACATCATCGTCCACGTCATGGATGAGGAGACGCGCGGATTCTACAATCTGGAAGGCCTCTGGAAGGACGCGAAGGAGCTGGAGCTCCCGCCTGACGTGCATCCCTCCATTCCGAATTCCGAAAACCGGGAGGGGTGAGCCATGCTCAATCAACACAGCGCATTCGACGCCATGCAGTCGCGTCTGCGCGTCGCGGCCGAACTGTACGGCCTCGAGGAGACGCTCTTCAAGGTCTTCATCGCCCCCATCCGCTCCATCATCGTCAGCTGCCCCGTGCACATGGACGACGGGGGCTGGGAGGTGTTCACGGGCTACCGCGTGCAGCACAACGTGGCCCGGGGCCCCGCCAAGGGCGGCATCCGCTACGACCCCCGCATCACCCTCGACGAGATCAAGGCCGGCGCGGCCTGGAACACCTGGAAGACCGCCGTGGTGGACGTGCCCTTCGGCGGCGGCAAGGGCGGCGTCATCTGCGATCCCACCAAGATGAGCGACGGCGAGCTGGAGCGGCTCACCCGGCGCTACATCGCCGAGATCATGGACCTGCTGGGCCCCGACCGGGACGTGCCCGGCATCGACATGGGCACCAACAGCCAGGTCATGGCGTGGGTGCTGGACACCTACACCATGCACACCCGCAAGACCGAGAACGCCGTGGTGACCGGCAAGCCCATCTCCCTGGGCGGAAGCCTCGGGCGCACCGAGGCCACGGGCCGCGGCATCCTCATCTCCGCCCGGGAGGCCATGCAGCGCCTGGGCAAGCCCCTGGCCGGGGCCACCCTGGCCGTGCAGGGCTTCGGCAACGTGGGATCCCAGGCCGCGCGACTCCTGCACGAGGCCGGCGCGCGCATGGTGGCCGTCTCCGACCTCAAGGGCGCCATCCGCAACGACCGGGGCATCGACACCCACGCCCTGCTCAAGTACCACGCCGAGCACAAGACGGTGGTGGGCTTCAAGGGCGCCGAGCCCATGGACGCCAAGGACCTCCTGGCCATGGCCGTGGATATCCTGGTGCCCGCGGCCACCGAGAACCAGATCACCGAGGACAACGCCGCCAAGGTGCGCGCCAAGGTGGTGGTGGAGGGCGCCAACGGCCCCACCTCCCCCGAGGCCGACCCCATCCTCCTGGACAACGGCGTCCTGGTGGTGCCCGATATCCTGGCCAACGTGGGCGGCGTCACCGTGAGCTACTTCGAGTGGGTGCAGAACCGCCTGGGCTTCTACTGGCGGGAGCGGGAAGTGAACGAGCGCCTGGTGGAGTACATGACCCACGCCTTCCAGGCCGTGTTCGCCACCACGGACAAGTTCAAGACGAACCCCCGCATCGGCGCCTACATCCTGGCCCTGGACCGGGTGAGCCAGGCCATGCACGCCCGGGGCTTCTACGCCTGAGGGCCTCCTGGCGCCGGATAAATAAATAATTAATATAGGAGGATGACGCCTCCTCCCCGCCCGGGCCTTCGGTACCCGCTGGCCTTCCTGTCGGAAAAGATCGGTGTTTACAACACCATGGCCCTGGCCTGCGGGGTGGCCGCGGCCCTGTTCCTGGTGGGCCTCGATAACCATGCCCTCTGGGACTACCATGAGCCCTATGTGGGGGGGATCATCCAGGAGATGGCCGCCGGGGGGCGGTGGATCGTCCCGACCCTCAACGGCCAGCCCTACCTGGAGAAGCCGCCCCTCCACTACCTGTTGGGGGTGGCCTCCACGGCCCTGGCGGGGACCTACGACCCCTGGGCCCTGCGGCTTCCCAGCGCGCTCATGGCCATCGGCACCGTGGCCTGGATCACCTGGCTGGGGTGCCGGCTGCAGTCCGCCCGGGCCGGGCTGTGGGGAGGGCTCCTGGCCGCCACCCACGTGCTGTTCTTCCGCATGGGGCACCAGGCGGTGGTGGACATCACCCTCACGGCCGCCCTTTCCGGGACCCTGGGACTGGCCCTGCTGGCCCTGGCCGAACCGGAGCGCGGGCTCTGGGTGCAGCTCTTCTGGGCCAGCCTGGGCCCGCTCTTCCTGGCCAAGGGCGTCATCGGCCCGGCGATGGCGCTGTGGGCCGTGGCCTTCCTGCTGGCCGTGGACCGCGGCGCCATCCGCCGCTTCCTGCGTCCCGGGTGGGGCCAGGGCGCGGGCCTCGCCCTCATCCTGGCCTGGGTCCTGCCCCTGGCCCTCCAGGGGGGCCGGGCCCACCTGTCGGAGGTCTTCCTGCGCAACACCCTGGGGCGCTTCCTGGAGCGGGCGGATCTGGTGCCGCGCACGGGCCGCCTGGACGAACACCGGGAACCGGTCCTCTTCTACCTGGGGCGGACCCCGGGCAACCTCCTGCCCTGGGTGGGGATCTGGTGCGCGAGCCTGGTTCCGGGCGGATGGCGGGGAGTGCGGTCCTGGGGCATTCCCGTGGTGCTCGCGGCCACCCTGGCGCTCCTCACGGCCTCTTCGGAAAAGCGGATGGTGTACCTGCTGCCCGTCCTGCCCCTGTCCTTCCTCCACACCGGGCTCTGGCTGGACCGGGTCCTGGACCGGGGTCCCGGGGTCCTGGCGCGGGGGGCCATCCGGGCCACCCTCGTCCTCGCCCTGGTCCTGGGCGCGGGCATGCCCTGGTTCGTGGTGGCCCGGGTGGGCATGCCCTGGCCCGAGGCCCTGGCCATGGCCCTTCCGGCCCTGGGCCTGGGCGCGGCCTCCCTGGCCATGGCGGCCCGGGGCAGGCTGGAGGGGGCGCTCCGGTGGACCCTGGCCCAGTGGGTGGTGACCCTTCTCCTCTTCATGGTGGTGGCCGTGCCCCACCTGGACCGGGAGTGGAACCCCATCCTGGAGCCGTACCTGGAGGCGAAAAAGCTGGAGGAGCAGGGGGCGATGGTGATTCAGGGCCGCCTGGAGGAGACCCAGGTGGGATTCGCCAACCTCACCTTCGGCCGGACCCTCCCCAGGGTGGAGGACGCCCAGGCGGTGCGCGAGGCCCTCGCCCAACCCGGGCCCGTGGCCCTGCTCCTGGAACCCCGGCATTTCTGGCGCGGCGAGCTGCGGGCCCAGGCGGAGGGGGCCGTGGAAATCCCCACGGAAGCCTCGCGCTCCAAGCGCCTCCGGGACCGGACCCCGGTGCTCCTGCTCAACCGCAGGGCCGTGGACCTGCTGGACTAGCCCGACGTTCCGAGCCACCCCGTCTTATCAACGCGTACGTCCAATCTGGTGGTTTCTGATCGGGGCAACTCGTCGCGAATCACCTGTCGAAAACGAAAACGCCATTTGTAGTGACGCAACCGGAATGACAATTCCCTGGAATGAACCTGTTGTTCATAACCACGTGCCGCCTACCTTGGAGGCATTCTCATCCCCTTTATCCCTTTCATCCAATTCATCCCTGTTCCCGCAGGGCCAGGGCTGGGATGGGTCGGCGCATCCAGATCAATTGCGCGCCGCCCCAACTCATCGCTGGCCCTGCGGGAACAGGGATGAATCAGATGAACAGGATGAAGGGGATCAGCCTTCGAACGCAGGCCGTTCCCGGCCGAGGGGCCAGACCGTAGGTTGGATGGAAGAACTATCTCCTGGCATCGTCGGTGTTACCTGGGGTGGGTCGAAAACCTGGCCTAGGATCCTGGTCTCAGAAAATCCGGAAAAAGCCCACGAACCCGTTGCAGGAGCGCACTCCGGGCAGGGTGCTGAGCAGGCCCACGCCCAGGTCCACCCGCACGGCGGTGAACCACCAGAAGCCCGGGAGATCCCCGGCCAGGGAAAGCCCCGTGACCTGGTAGGTTTTCCGGTCATCCAGGCCGCGCAGCCAGGCCTGGTCCAGGCCCAGGGTGAGGCGGAGGCTGGGGCCCGTGGGGAGCACCAGGGCCGCCTTGCCGTAGGCGAGGCGATCGGCGGTGATCGCGTTGTTCCGGATGCCGGCGATGCGGACGCTGCCCCCGGTGCCGCCCACGTCCAGCGCCTGGAAGCGGTCGAAGCCCCTGCCGCTGGCCACCCCCGCCTCCCCGTGAAGCCAGGAGCCCCGGCCCAGTTCCAGGTCGTACCCCGCCGAGCCGCCCCACCGGGCGTAGGGGCCCTGGAGGTCCTGGAGGGCGCCCGGCATCCCGTAGACGCCGTCGGGGCGCCGGCCTTCGCCGTAGTAGCCCTTGAGCTGGAAGCCCCGGGAAAGCCAGCTCAGCTCCCCGGTGGTCTCCCGGGTCCAGCCCGACGGGGGCAGGACGAAGCCCTCGGTCCAGTGCTGGCCCTTCCAGGGCCGGGAGTAGGTGTCGTGCCGCAGGTTCATGCGGGCCTGGAGGCGGAACCCCCAGCCCAGGTCGTGGCCCAGGGCCGTGAGGAGGTTGCCCGATCTCCGGCCCACGCCCTCGCCGTCGGTCAGGTGGCCGTTGCGCACGGGGCGCTCGGTGCCGGAAAGCAGGCTGAAGGCCGTGCTGGCCGCGAAATCGAACCCGGCTCCCACGTTGGGCACGGAGATCTGGCCGGTGTTGAAGACCCCGGCGGTGAGCCCCGACAGCTGGATGCCCTTGCCGAAGGCGTCGAAATCGAAATAGGCCAGCCCCGCCAGGGGGATCACCGGCAGGGGGAGGGTGGGATCGAAGAGGAGGATGCCCCCGATGAGCCGTCCGGAGGTCCTGGGCCGGTCCTCGACCTTCCGGGATCCATCCTTCTGCCGGGCGAGGTACCTGAGGCCGTCGGGCGTGGCCCTCAGCATGGTTCCGTCCGAGGCGCGGGCCTCCTCCCGCCGGGCGGCGAAGCCCGGGCCGTTGATCCGGAAGCCGGAGTAGACCATGGTGCGCCGGGCCTGGGTGACGCCCCCGCCACTCACCCAGCGCTCGAACACCACCGCCTTCACCAGGCGCCAGACGCCCGGTTCGGCCTCGCCGTAGGTGAGGGTCCGGGTTTCGGACTTCACCATGCCCGGCAGGCCCGACCGGGAGGAGCGCTCCTCCAGGATGCGCCCGGTGGCCTCCTCCACCCGGAGGGTGCCGGTGTGGAGGGTGGAATCCCCGTCGGCGGGCTTGAACAGGATGTACCGGAGGCCCGGGCCGGCCTCCCCGCCGTCCTGGTACCGGTACCGTTCCGTGAGGGTGAGGGCCGCGGGCGGGGCCAGGCTCGTGCGGCTCTCCACGATGGGGAGCTGGAGCCCGCCCTTGAGCTTGGCCCTCACGCCATTGAGGAGCACCTCCTCCTGGAGCGTCTCCTCGGGTTCGCCCGCGGCCTGGAAGGAGCGGAACCGGAAGCCCAGGTCCCCGCCGGGGCCCTGGTCCGCCTGGATGTGCACGTCCACGGCGAGGTCGGCCTCCTGGGTGCGCACGGCCAGGGCCTCCCGCAGGCGCTCCGCCCGCACCCGGGCCAGGAGCGCGCCCACGTCGTAGGCGTCCCGGGCCGTGACCTGCACCTCGTGGCGGTCCCGGGGCGCTTCCACGGGGGACCAGGCCCCCTGGACGAACCGCCAGCGGCGCTCGGATCCCGTGCGCGGGTCCCGCAGGAGCAGGGTGCCCGCCCCGCCCTCCACGTCGGTGAAGCCGGGCGGGACCACCAGGCCCGCCCCGGGGCCCCCCGGAGGGATCACGAGCCGGCCCCCGTCCCCCAGGAGCTGGCCCAGGCGGGCCCCGGGATCCGAGGGGAGCCAGAGGGTCCAGGGGCGCCCGGGCATGAACTCCTGGGCCCGGGCCAGGATGCCGGGCCAGGCGGCGGGATCGGGACCCAGGTCCTCGGCCAGGAGCGCGCCGCCCTGCACCGCCCCCCAGGCGGTCTCGTCCCACAGGGGTTCGCCCTGGGGGTCGAAGCCCAGGTAGAGGACCACCCCCGGGTCCTGGGCCCGGAGGGCCTGGCTCGCGGCCAGGAGCAGGGGCACCCGCCCGGCGCCCCGGGGCAGGAGGATCCGCACGGCGTCCCGCCCCCGCAGGGGGGCCACCCGCAGGGACCAGGCCTCGATTTTCGCCTGCACCTGGGCGGGATCCCGCGAATCGCCAGGAACCCAGTCGGCCGCCGCGGCACTCCTGAGGTCGAGCATTCCCGGAACCGATCCACCCACCCGGAGGGGGGCCTGCCCTTGAAGCGCGGCGCAGACGACGGCGAACACGACGGTCCTGGGGATCACGGGAACTCCTGTGGCGGCACTGCCGCCAGTGTAGCGGTTCCGGCCCCGCCCCATTAGCGGCTATCCTTTCCCAGGGCTACCCATGCGATTCACCGTGAAGTTCACAACATCCGCCGGCGAGATCCTCGTGAGGGATTACGAGGGGGGCGACGCCGAGGAGGTGAAGGCCCGGATCATGGCCGAGGGGAATTTCCCCATGGACGTGCGCCGCACCCTGGGCGCCTTCCGGAGCCAGAAGGCCCTCAAGGCCGAGACCCTGATCCTCTTCAACCAGGAGCTGCTGGCCCTGCTCAAGGCGGGCATCCCGCTGCTGCAGTCCCTGGAGCTGCTGGTGGGCCACGGCAAGGATCCCCTCCTGCGCAGCTCCCTGGAGCGGGTGGTGGAACTGCTCAAGGAGGGCATGTCCTTCTCGGAGGCCATGGAACAGGTGGGCACCTTCCCGGCGGTGTACCGCGCCAACGTGGTGGCCGGCGAGCGCAGCGGCACCCTGCACGAAGTCATCGCCCGGTGGCTGGCCTTCCAGTCCTTCGCCCAGAACAGCCGCCGCCGCATCATGGAGGCCCTCTTCTACCCATCCTTCCTGGTGGGGGTGCTCATCATCGCCCTGGCGGTGATCTTCAACGTGGTGCTCCCCAAGTTCGCGGAGATCTACCAGGGCAGCGGCATCGAGATGCCCCAGGCCACCCAGGTGCTGCTGGACCTGGGCGAATTCGTGCGCCGTACCATCTACCTCCAGGCCGGCCTGCTGGTGGTGCTGGTCTTCTTCCTGCGCTGGATGTTCACCACGGACGCCGGCAAGCAGGTGTGGGAGCGGATCCTCCTGTCGCTGCCCAAGCTGGGCGTGCTGTACCGCATGTACCATTCCTCCGTCTTCACCCGCACCCTGGGCGTCCTCCTTTCCGGGGGCATGCCCGCCCTGCAGGCCCTGGAGGTGATCCAGCGCACCACCCCCAGCGAGCGCATGAAGAAGCGCCTGCGCAACGTCACCGAACTGGTGCGGGCCGGATCCTCCCTGCACACCGCCCTGGAACAGTCCCAGCTCCTGGACCCCCTGGCCGTGGAGATGACCCGGGTGGGCGAACAGTCCTCCGCCCTCCCGGAAATGCTGAACCACGTGTCGGACTTCTTCGACCAGGAAGTGGAGAAGGCCACCACCGCCGTCACCGCCCTCATCGGGCCGGTGCTCATCCTCTTCATGGGCGTGACGGTGCTGGGGCTCCTGCTGGCGGTGTACATCCCCCTCTTCAACGCCGGGAGCACGGTCCGGTAGGAGGGCCCCCGGATCGCGCCCGGTCGCCGAGGGCGGCCCCGGCGTCCCGGAAGTAGTCGCCGCGGATGATCAGGTCCGCCACCTCGAGGCCCTCCCGGCAATGGAAGGCCCCCCCGGCCCCGGCGGAACCCACCAGGGTGCCGTCGGCGAGCACGGCGAGGTTCCGGCCCGTGTTCAGCAGGTCCCGGCCCATCATGCGGGTCCGCTCCTCCCCGGGGTCGATGCCCAGGAGGCCCAGGAGCGTGGGCATGAGGTCCACCTGGCCGCCATGGATGTCCAGTTCCCGGGGGGCGAGCCCGTGGGCGGCGATGAGGAGCGGGATCCGGTGGTCCCGGGACCCCCACCAGGGCTGGGCCAGGGGCGATGCGAGGAGCTCCTTTTCGTAGTATTTGTGCACCCCCTGGTGATCCCCGGTGACCACCACCACGGTGCGGCGCAGGAGGCCTTCCCTCTCCAGGCCCCGGAGAAAGAGGCCCAGGTGCTTGTCCGTGTAGTGGACGCTCTGGAGGTAGTCCCCCATGGGGCTCCGGTCCAGGGCCGGATCCAGGGGGAGTTCCCGGAGGTAGTCCGGAAGGTGGAAGGGTTCGTGGCTGGAGAGGGTGACCATGAACGCGTAGAAGGGTTCCCGGAGGGCGGTGACGAGGGGCAGGGCCTGGGCCAGGAAGGAGGCGTCCGACAGGCCCATGCCGAAGGAATCCCCGCAGTCGAACCTCCCCGCGTCCACGCTGCGCTGGAAGCCCAGATGGGAAAGGCCCTGGCCCACGTTCCAGAAGGAGCCCGGGTCGGGGTGGAGGGAGAGGGTGGCGTAGCCCCGCTCCCCCAGGATGCGCGGCAGGGACGGCAGGGTGGCGGTGGGGTAGGAGGCGAAGGTGGCCTCCCGGCGCACGGGGTACACGGACGTGTTGGTCATGAGGTCCGCGTCCGAGCTCATGCCGAGGTTCACCTGCTCGTGGAACCGGGAGAAGCTGAGCCCCCGGCGGCGCAGGGCGTCCAGGTTGGGCGTCACCGGGACGCCGCCCGCGGTCTGGCCCAGGACGAAGGCCTCCAGGGACTCCACCTGGATGACCAGGAGGTTCCGGCCCTTCAGGAGCCCCGCCGCCGGACCCGGGGGCAGGCCCTCGTCGTTCTCCCGCAGCCAGCCCCGGATGCGCTCCCGCTCGCCCGGATCCAGCGGGACGAACCGCCGCCCCTTCTGGAGGAAGGACGCGAAATCCAGGGCGTGGAAGCCGAAGGGCGTGACGAGGACCGCCAGGTCCACGGGTTTCGCGAGGGTCAGGGGTTCCCGGGCGCCCGGGGAACCCAGGACGCCGCCCCCGAAAAGGGGCACCAGGAGGAAAAGGCCGGCACAGCCGCACGCCTGGAGGGCCAGGCGCCGGAAGCCCCCCGGAGCCGGGGCCGGGAACCACCGGCCCAGGGCGGCCACAAGGGGCAGATCCAGGAACAGGAGCAGATCCCAGGGACGGAGGAGGGGGGTGAGGTGATCCAGGGGCAGGGAGAGGCCCCCCACCGCCGAAAGGATTCCCAGGGAGGGGAGGGCCCGGAAGGCGCGGTAGTACCCCAGGTCCACCAGCAGGAGGCAGGAGACCAGGGCGCTCAGCACCCCGAAGGCCGCGTTGCGCCGCCGCTCCGGGAAGGCGTTGAGCAGGGCGAGGATCCCCATGAGGACCAGGGAGTGGTAGGCGGGGCGGAGCAGGGACCGGAAGATCTCGCGGTTCAGGATGCCCAGGTGGAAATGGAGGTGGTCCACGCTGAACAGCCCCGCGTAGAACACCAGCAGCTTGAACCACCACAAACCGAACAGCGTCCACTGATGCCTGGAGGGGCGCACCGCCTCCAGGGCCGATCGCAGCGCGTGCATGGCTCCTCCGGCCCCGGGGCAGGGCGATGCCCGGGGAGGCCTCGGCCGCCCGTGGCGCGGGATTTGAATTAATTATTTAACGAAGCCGCATCCATTCAGGGGCGTTCCCCGATGTTCGCTTCGATAATAATAATCAGTTCATAAATTCCCGCAAGGGGGGAGGGGGCCCCCTACCGGTAATGTTGCCGGAGCCACTTGTTGGGATCCTGGGGCTGGGTGAGGTGCCGGATCTCGAAGCCCAGCCGCGGGCCGTCCACGGTGACCCCCACCGTGCCCAGGGTCTCCCCCTGCTTGAGGATCTGTCCCTTCCCGGCGGAGATCCCCCGCAGGTGGGTGTAGAGGCTGAAATAGCCGCCGCCGTGGTCCAGGATCACCATGGGGCCGAAGCTCTGGTAGATGTCCGCGAAGACCACCTTCCCGTCGGCCACGGCGTTCACCTGGGCGCCGGCCGAGGCCGAGATGAGCAGGCCGCTCTGCATGGTGCGGGTGTGGAACTTGGGGTGCAGGTGTTCGCCGAAGCCCTGGGCCAGGGTGCCTGGCGTGGGCTGGGGCAGCTCCCCCCGCAGGCCCGCGAAGGCCACCGGGGTCTCGAAGGCGTCGGCCCGGGGCTTGCCCAGGAGCTGGGTGAGCATGCGCTCCAGCTGCAGGGCCTCCTCGGCCAGCTCGGCCTGCACGGCCTTCTGGCGGGTTTCGTCCGTGCGCAGGCCCTCCAGGAAGGAGCCCAGGTGCTCCTCGTTGAGGGTGAGGCTGGCCTGGAAGCGCACCGCCTCCTCCTCCTCCCGGGTGAGCCGCTTCATGGCCTCCTGGATCTCGCCCTCCCGCCGGGCCAGGTCGGTCTGGAGCTGCTGGATGCGGTCCAGGCGGATGCGCTCCTGGTTGCGAAGGTAGGCGAGGTAGCGGCCCTGGACGATGTACTGCTGGAAGGTGGCGAAGCTGGCGAAGAGGCCCAGGTCGCCCAGGGGACCCAGGGCCTGCATCCACCGGATCTCCTTGCGCAGTTCGTTGCGCCGCTGGCGGATCTCCAGGCTGATCTCCTCCTTCTTGCGGCTGATGGACTGGACCTCCATCTGGGCCTGGTCGCGCTTGAGGCGGGCCTGCTCGGCCTGGGCCCGCACCCGGTCGGCCTGGAGGGAGATGGCCTGCAGCTCCACCAGGACGCCCTTGCGGCGCTTCTTGAGGGCCGCGATCTGCTGGTCCACGGCCGTGAGCGCGGCCTTGATCTCCCCGAGCCGTCCCTTGACCTGGCTGAGGTCCTGGGGCGGGGGCAGGGGCTCCTGGGCCGCCAGCGCGGCGCCCAGGACGAGGGCCAGGGCTCGTCTCAAGCCTTGCTCCGCTTGGGGGCCTTGCCCGGCAGGAGGAGCAGGAGGGTCGCGAGGAGGATGGGCAGGCCCAGGGTCAGGGGCAGGGCCTTCCAGGCGAAGGGGTCCGAGGGCAGCTGGGAGCTGGGCAGGGCCCGGCCCAGGAAGGCCATGGTCCGCACGGCGGCCTTGGGCACCTCCAGGTCCCCCAGGAATTCCCCGCCCCAGGCCATGACCCGGCCCACCTCCTGGAGCCCGAAGGCCAGGATCACGGCGAGGCCCCGGTTGGATTTCAGCAGGCAGCCCAGGGCCGCGGACCAGAGCAGGAGTTCCAGGCCCAGGAGCACGGCGTTGGTGTCGGCCAGGAGGATGCGGGGGGCCAGGGGGTTCCCCAGGAGGCGGAAGCTGGCGGCCAGGATCGGCAGGATGGCGATCTGGCTGAGCACCAGCCCGTGGGCGAAGGCCAGGGGCGCGCCCAGGGTGAGCCCCTTGAAGCGCTCCGCGCGGGAGCCCGAGGCCAGCCATTCGCCCAGGGGGAAGATCCCGCCCAGGAGGATCACGGCGGGCACCACCGCGAACAGGAACCGCCCCAGGATGTCGGCCGCCCAGGCCTTGGGGTCGTCAATGAAGCCCAGGGGGATGCCGGAACCGAAGACCATCAGCTGGCCGTCGCCGTTGATGCCCTGGATGCCCCCCAGCACGAGGCCCGCCAGGAGAAGGCAGATGCTCGTCCACACGATGCGCAGTCTTGAACTTCCGAAGCGATCCATTCCTTCTCCTGGTTCTCCCCGAGATTGTACTGCGCCCCGGCGCCGGGTGAGGATTCCGCTTTCCGGGTCCCCGCCCTGGGGCTATGGTAGAGGCCCTCCCGAGGAGACGCCATGAACGCCGATGCCCTCACCCGTGAAGCCCTGGCAGCCTTCGCGCAAGCCAAGCGCCAGGCCTTCGAGGCCGAGCTCCGCACCCTCGTGGAGATCCCCTCCGTCTCCAGCGACCCGGACCGGGCCGCGGACATCCGCCGCTGCGCCGAGGCGGCGGTGGACCTGTTCCGCCGCCACGGCGGGGAGGCCACGCTCCTGGAAACCGAGGGCAACCCCCTGGTCCTGGGCCGCTTCGACCTGGACCCCGCCCTGCCCACCCTCACGGTGTACAACCATATGGATGTCCAGCCCGCCAACGAGCCCGAGTGGACCACCGAACCCTTCCGCATGGAGATCGCCGGCGACACCTACCGGGGCCGCGGCACCACCGACGACAAGGGTCCGGCCCTCTCGGCCTTCTTCGGGGCCCTGGCCGCCCGGGAGGCCGGCGTTCCCCTGAACGTCCACTTCCTGTGGGAACTGGAGGAGGAGATCGGGTCCCCCAGCTTCCGGGGCGGGCTCGAAAGGCACAAGGACCTCCTGGGCACCCAGGCCATCGTGGTGAGCGACACGGTGTGGCTCACCCGGGGCAAGCCCAGCACCCCCGCGGGCCTCCGGGGCCTGAAGGGGTTCCGCCTCACCCTGGAGACCGCCAGCCACGACCTGCATTCCGGCGTGGTGGGCGGCGCGGCCCGCAACCCCCTGGCCGAGCTCATGGGGGTCGTGGCCGCCATGGTCGACGGCCACACCGGGAAGGTGAAGATCCCCCACTTCTACCGGAAGGTGGTCAAGCCCTCCCGGAAGGAGCTCAAGGAATGGGCCCATTCCGGCTTCAGCGTGGAGACCTTCATGGCCGACCACGAGATCCACAGCCTGCGCACCGGGAACCCCCTGAAGGTCATGAAGCGCATCTGGGGCCGGCCCACCATGGAGGTCCACGGGGTGGTGGGGGGCTACACCGGCCCGGGCATCAAGTCCGCCGTGCCCCCCCGGGCCGAGGTGAAGATGAGCTGCCGGCTGGTGCCCGACATGGACGAGGCCTCCACTTTCGACCTGATCCGCACCTTCCTGGCCACCCACTACCCCGATGTGCAGCTGCACGAGGAGCACGGCCTGGCCCCCTTCAAGGGCCACGTGTCGGGTCCCTACGCCGAGGCCGTGAAGGACGCCTACGCCTTCGCCTTCGGCGCCCCCTGCCGCTTCACCCGGGAAGGCGGCTCCATCGGGGCCGTGAAGACCATGGAGGACGTGCTGGGCTGCGAAGTCTACTTCCTGGGCCTGAGCCTGCCCTCCCACGGGTACCACGCCCCCAACGAGAACTACGACTGGGAGCAGGCCTCGGGGGGGATCGCCGCCTTCGCGCGGTACTTCCAGGTCGTCAGCGGATTCTAGGCCACCCCGGGCGCCGCCCCATGGGAGACTTTCCCCTGGAGGTCGTTGCGTGAAGCTGGTCATTTGGGATTTCGACGGGACCCTGGCCGATACCCGGCCCATCATCGAGGCCGGCATGGACCACGCGCTCCGGTTGATGGGGCTGCCGGGGACCGTGCGGGAGGAATGGCTCAAGTGCGTGGGCCTGCCCCTGGAGGAGGGGATCACCCGCACCTTCGGGCCCATGGGCCGCTCCGTGGAGGAGGTGCTGCCCATCTACCGGTCCTACGACTACACCGCCAACGAGCACCTGATCCGGGGGTTCGAGGGGATGGGGGCCATCCTTGAGGAACTCCATGGCCGGGGCGTCCGGCAGGCCATCGCCTCCAGCAAGCGCACCCTGCCCCTGGTGCGCCAGGTGGCGGCCCTGGGGTGGACCCGGTTCTTCGAGGCCGTGGTGACCCCCGACGACGTGGCCCGGGCCAAGCCGGACCCGGAAAGCATCCTCCTGATCCTGGACCGCCTGGGGGTCCCCCCGGGGGATGCCGTGATGGTGGGGGACACCCCCTTCGACCTGGACATGGCCACGGGCGCCGGGGTGCGCAGCGTGGCCGTGGGCCACGGGTTCTACGGGGAGGCGGACCTGGCGGCGTCGGGCCCCATGGCCTACGCCTCCGACGCCGCGGCGCTCCGCGATATCCTTCTGGCCTGGAGCGAAGCATGAGCCTCACCCATCTGGATCCCGAAGGCCGCCCGGTGATGGTGGACGTGTCGGCCAAGACCGCCACGAAGCGGCGGGCCGTGGCCGCGGGCTACCTGGCCCTGAGCCCGGAATGCGCCGAGGCGCTCGCCTCGGGGGGCGGACCCAAGGGGGACCCCTGGACCGTGGCCCGCATCGGGGCCATCGGCGGGGCCAAGCGCACCGGGGACCTCATCCCCCTGGCGCACCCCCTGGCCCTGGACGCCGTGACCGTGGCCCAGCACTGGGATCCGGAGCTCCGCCGGGCCTGGCTGCGGGTGGAGGTGGTCCTGGAGGGGCGCACCGGGGTGGAGATGGAGGCCCTCACGGGCGTCAGCCTGGGCCTCCTGGTGCTCTACGACATGCTCAAGGCCGTGAACCACCGCATGGAACTGGGTCCGGTGCGCCTCCTCCTGAAGGAGGGGGGACGGCGGGGACGCATCCAGGAACCCTGGCCGGATTGTCCCTGGCAAGAATAATGCCGCCATTTTCCTGCCCCGGGCGAGCGGGCAGTGATCCCCTTGAGAACAAAGGGTGATGGCCTATTTCCTTGATTCCATTCGGCGCAAACGAAATGCATTTTCGTTTGCCAGGGGGGAAGGCGGTGGCTAGGATCAGAGTTCCGATTGTCCACCATGGGGTGATCCCCAGGAGGGTTCCTAGCGTCCCACAACCTGATTTTGTTCCCGCATGAGGAGAACCCATGCGCACTGCCCTAATCGCACTCGCACTCGCCATCTCCGGAATGACCGGGAGCCTTCAGGCTTCCAGGACCGTCGCCTCCAGCCTCCACCGGGTCCGGAGGGGGGAGACCGCCGCCCGCATCGCCCGGGACAACCGCCTTTCGCTGGCCCAGCTTGAAGCCATCAACCCCGGCCTGGACATGGGCCACCTGCTGGTGGGCTCCATGGTGCGGGTGAAGGGCAAGGCCGTCCTGGCCTCCCACCGCAAGCCGGGCGTCCCCATGGCCCCCCTGCCGTCCACCCCCGCCCCCGGGCCCACCACCTTCACCCACCTGGAGCGCATCCTTCCCACCACCGCCCGGGACCTTTCGGCCCTGGCGCCCGCGGAGGAGACCCGCCCGGCCCTGGCCGGCATCCGCTCCGTCCTGCCCCCGGCGGACCCCGCCGACGCGGTGGTGGCCCCCGCACCGGCCTTCACCCCGGCCGATCCCGGGCGCCTGGACCTGCTCTGGCCCGTCGAGACCCGCACGGTGAGTTCCGCCTGGGGTCCCCGCATGCGTTCCCGGACCATCAAGGTCAAGGCCTCCAAGCGCCGGGTGAAGTACCGGGGCAGCCACAAGGGCATCGACCTCACGGCCCCCACCGGCACCGACGTCTTCGCCGCCCTGGACGGCCAGGTGGTCTCCGTGGGTTCCATGAAGCGGGGCTACGGCAATTTCGTCATCATCGACCACGGCAACGGCGTGGTGACCGTGTACGGGCACCACCGCAAGAACTTCGTCCGGGAAGGCGAGATCGTCCACCGGGGCCAGAAGATCGCCGAGGTGGGCCGCACCGGCAACGCCACCGGCCCGCACCTGCACTTCGAACTGCGGGTGGACGGCACCGTGAAGAACCCCCTGCCGTTCCTCAACGACGTGGAGGAGATCCCCGCCGACCAGATCGCCGAGAACCAGGCCGCGGTGGCCCCCAAGACCCGGCATTAGATTTCTCAAGAACCTTGCCGCCGTTCGCCGCATCCCTGCCTGGAACGAGCATGTTTGGGTGTGCCATGTTAGGCTTGGCCTTTGCGCGGTTGTAAGAGGTGATCATGGTTGTACGTCATTTCGGGTTGCGCGCGTGCGCGGCCATGCTGCTCGCTGCGGTCATGCTTGGCGCCGGTCTTGGCTGCGCCAGGAAATCCCTGGCGGAGAAGGCCGCGGAATCCCCGGAGTACAAGATCTCGGGCACGGTGACCTACACGCGGGTGCCCCTGCACTACGACGCCAACGGGGTTCCCACCGGCCTGGAGACGGATCCCTCCCTGTTCACCAGCCTTCCGGCCCGGGGCCTGAAGATCCGGATCTTCCAGGCCCGCCCCCAGACCCTGGACGACTTCACGGTGAAGGACGTGTGGACCCTCGTCGCCCAGGCCACCACCGGCAGCACGGGTGAATACGCCGCCTCCCTCGGGGTGAAGAAGAACTACCTCACCTTCGTGGAGGTGGAGGGCATGATGACCCAGCCCTCCACCCCCGCCTCCACGGTGACCCTCATGGCCGATCCGGAGGGGGTCTACAGCACCCGCCAGATCATGGACCGCCCCGTCTACGTCATGCGGAAGTCCCTCGACGGCAGCACTTCCGCCACAAATGCCACCCAGTCCGCCGTGGGCACCGCCGATACGGTGGTGAATTTCAGCATCGGATTGAACGATCCGTGGATGGTCGTGCTTCCCACCTGGTACTCGCCCTACCAGACTTCCTTCCCCTACCCCGAGACCGTCGCCGCGGGCAGCCGCATCCCGGCCATCCTGGACAGCTTCTACGAGTTCAACAACAACATCGGCAACGCGGTGCCCAGCGCCACCGCGACGGATCTGGCCATGCACTACCGCCCGGGCCTTTCCACCCGGCGCGGCACCTTCGTGGAATGGCGGCCCAATGTCCTGCCCAAGTCCTTTGACGGGTCCACCTTCCGGTACATGGGATCCATCTGCGCCGGGGGCACCCTGGACGGCGTGGCCCAGCCGGACGACGCCTTCGACACGGGCACCCTCTACGCCCTCATGGGACGCAACGCCATTTTCGGCCAAGGCAAGACGAACATCGTTCCCACGGGCGTGCCCGCCACCAGCCTCGCCCCGGACCTGGCCCTGGTGGAAGGCTTCGGCGACGCCATGGCGGTGACCCTCCTGGAACACCCCTACCTGCCCGCGGGCTCCGGGACCAACCGCTACGCGACGGTGCGGGACATCCGTGATCTCAGCGCGCTCTCCCCTTCGCAGATCGGGCCCTTTTCCGCCCCGGCGATCACGGCCCTCACCTGGGAGCTGGCCCTCATCAACGGGGGCATCACCTCCCCGGGGACCCCGGCCACCTGGGCGAACATGACCGCCCTCAACTTCACGCGCATGTATTCCGGCCTCAACCCCACCATGACCTCGGGGACGGCGACCATCTCCACGGACATCACCAGCCTCTACACGCAGCTGGCGAGGCTTCAGGAGAGCAAGGGGACCGCGGACAACTCGGACCTGAAGAACTATTTCCAGGATTCCGTGCTCACGCCCCTCTGTGCCAGGTTCAACATCCCCTGGACGACCGCCGCCGACGCCATCCTGCCCAAGTACACCGTCAACTGGGGCGCGGATCCGGATTCCCTGGCCACGCCGCTGCCCAGCTTCACCCTGTCCATGGGCGCCGCCGCCAAGGTCAAGCGGTACTCCCTGGACGCGGCCAACGTGGAGCAGGTCACGGAAATCTACCCCAACAACTCCAAGGGCGAAGTCCTCTATGCCATGGCGGCCTGGAGCCTGGATCGCACCTACACCTTCCGGGTCACGACGGTGCCCGCCCTTCCGGCAGGCGCCTCCATCGAGGTGGTGCTCGATGGCGACATCAACAACCCCTACCTCTTCCCCTCCGGCGCGGACACGGTCTACCCCCTGGCCATGAAGGGCAACCCTTCCGACCTTACGACGCCCAACTGGCGCCGCTTCCGGATCCGCCTCCTCAGCCCGGCGACCCTGGTGTCCGACACCCAGGTCACCGTCCATCTCGACAAGGTAAACGGATGAACATCCAGCCAGCTCTCGAAATCCTCCGGGCCCGCGCCCCCTTCGTGCCGGACCTGGCCCTGGTCCTGGGTTCGGGCCTCGGCGCCCTGGCCGGCTGCGCCGAAGCCAAGGCGGGCGTTTCCATTCCCTTCACCGACCTGGGCTTTCCCGTGCAGACCGTGCAGGGGCACCAGGGGAAACTCATCTTCTGCGAACTGGAAGGCCGGAAGGTGGTGCTGCAGGCGGGCCGCTTCCACTTCTACGAGGGCAACCCCATGTCCCTGGTCACGGCCCCCATGCGCATGCACGCCCGGTTGGGCGTGAAGGCCGTGGTGCACACCAACGCCGCCGGGGCCGTGAACGCCGCCTTCAAGGTGGGCCAGCTCATGGTCATCAACGACCATATCAACCTCATGGGCACCAACCCCCTCATCGGCCCCAACCAGGAGCCGGGCCCCCGCTTCCAGGACATGACCAGCGCCTACGACCCCGCCCTCTCCGCGCAGATCCTGGCTTCGGCCAAGGCCCTGGGCCAGGAGGTGCAGCAGGGCGTCTACCTGGCCGTCACCGGCCCGAGCTTCGAGACCCCGGCCGAGATCCGTGCCTTCCGCACCCTGGGGGCGGACGCCGTGGGCATGAGCACCGTCCCGGAAGTGATCGTCGCCCGGCACGAGGGCATGCGGGCCGCGGGCATCTCCTGCCTGTGCAACATGGCCGCGGGCATGCTCCCCCAGCCCCTCACCCACGCCGAAGTGCTGGAAGCCGGGGCCGCGGCGGCCGCCAGCTTCGAACAGCTGGTGCGCACCTTCCTGCGGGATCTCGCCCTTTAGGCTTATCCTGACGGGATGAAGCTTTCCCTTTCCATGATCGTGAAGGACGAGGAGGCCCACCTGGGCCATTGCCTGGACTCCGTCCGGGGCCTCGTGGACGAGATCATCGTCGTGGACACCGGTTCCACGGACGCCACGGCCGCCCTGGCCGCCGGCCGGGGCGCCCAGGTGCACACCTTCCCCTGGACCGGGGACTTCTCCGCCGCCCGCAACGCCAGCCTGGCCCACGCCACCGGCGACTGGGTCCTGGTGCTGGATGCGGACGAGGCCGTGGACGGGCGGGACCACGCCGCCCTGCGCGCCGCCTGCCAGGGCGCCGACGCCTACCGGGTGCTGGTGCGCAGCTATCTGCCGGACGGGGCCTACACCCTGATGGATGCCCAGGCCCGGCCCAACCCGGGGGGGTACGCCGAAGGGGCGGAATGGCCCGCCTGCGGGGACACCCGGGCGGTGAGGCTCTTCCGGCGCCTCCCCGGGGTGGCCTTCCGGGGCCGCATCCACGAAAGCGTGGAGGCCTCCTTCCCGGGGCCCCTCCCCGACCTGGACACGGTGATCCACCACTTCGGCTTCACCCTCGCCCACCGGGTGGAAGCCAAGAAGCCCGTCTACCTGAACCTGGCCCGGGAGGACGCCCGGGAGCGCCCGGAGGATCTGCTGAGCCTGTTCAACCTGGTGATCCAGGCCGCCACCGCCGAGGACTGGGATCTGGCCGCCCTCACCGCCGAGAGGTACCGCGCCCTGGCCCGGGAGGCGCCACCGACGCTCCTCCTCACCCAGGCCACGGCCCTCCAGCGCAGCGGCCGCCACGAGGAGGCCCTGCGGGTCTTCGCCGAACTCCCCGGCAGCCTACCCGCTCGGGTGGGGCGCGGCGTTTCCCTGGAGCGCCTGGGGCGCCGGGAGGAGGCCCGGGTCCTGCTGGAGGCCTGCCTCCGGGAAGCCCCCGGGTATGCCACCGCCCGCCTGGACCTGGCCGACCTCCACGCGCGGGCCGGCGAACCCGCCGCCGCCCGGGCCCTGCTCCTGGCCGGGGTGGAAGCCGCGCCCTCGGACGCGTCCCTGTGGGGCCGGCTGGTCCGCCTGGGGGTGGAGGACGGCCAGCTGGAACTGGCCGTGAAGGACGCCTGGGGGGCCATCCAGCACTGCCCCCAGGGGGGCGGCGGCGACTGGCACAAGCTGGTGGGCCTCTTCCTCCTGCGCCTGGGGGCCATGGCCGAGGGGCGCCAGGTCCTCGCCCTGGGCCTGGCGGCCTTCCCTGGCCACCCCGATCTCACCCGCCTCCTGGAGCTCTGCTGACATGCCCCGCATCCGCGTCCTTTCCGACCAGGTGGCCAACCAGATCGCCGCGGGCGAAGTGGTGGAGCGCCCCGCCTCCGTGCTCAAGGAACTGGTGGAGAACGCCCTGGACGCCGGGGCCACCCGCATCGAGGTGCGCTGGGAGGAGGGCGGCAAGCGCCTGCTGGAGGTGGCCGACGACGGCTGCGGCATGGCCCGGGACGACCTCTACATGGCCCTGGAGCGCCACGCCACCAGCAAGGTGCGCACCGCCGACGACCTGGGCCACCTGGCCTCCTTCGGGTTCCGGGGGGAGGCGCTGCCCTCCATCGCCTCCGTGAGCCGGTTCGACATGGCCTCCGCCGAGCAGGAGGGGGCGGGCCACCGCCTGCGCTGCGAATTCGGCGTCATCAAGGAGGTGCAGCCCTTCAGCCGGAGCCGCGGCACCACCATCACCGTGCGGGACCTCTTCGCCCAGCTTCCGGCCCGCAAGCGCTTCCTCAAGGCCACGGAAACCGAGCACGCCCACCTGTGGGGCGTGGTGACCCGCATGGCCCTGGCCACCCCGGCCATCCACTGGGTCCTGGAATCCGACCGCAGCGGGCGCCTGACCCTGCCCGCGGTTCCCGTGGCCGGCGCCCGCCTGGGTCCCCTCCTGGGCGACAAACTCACGGCCCTGGTGCCCTTCCGGGACGGCGCCGCCCCCTGGACCCTCCACGGCTACGTCTCCCCCCCCGAACTGAGCTTCCGGGACCGCAACCACCTGTACCTCTTCGTCAACGGCCGCGCCGTGCGGGACCGCCTCCTGCTGGCGGCCCTGGCCTCGGCCTGGGAGGGCTTCTTCCCCAAGGGCTCGTACCCCGCCGCCGTGGTGTTCCTGGACGTGCCCGCCGACGCGGTGGACGTGAACGTCCACCCCACCAAGGCCGAGGTGCGGTTCCGGGAACCCCAGCGCATCTTCCCCTGGGTGGGCCGGGCCCTGCGGGAGGCCTGGAGCGGGCTGCGGGGAGGCCTGGCCTCGGTGCTGGACCTGCCCCCCCGCCCCCTGGAACCGGAACTGGAGCGGCCCCTGGCCCCCGTGGCCGCCGAACACCCCCACCTGTGGGCGGCCACCCCCCCGGCCACCGGCGGCCACCGGGCCCTGGAGGCCGCCTTCCCCCGCCGGGAGGAGACCTCCCGCGCCGCCGAGCCGGTCCCGGAGACCACGGTGCGGTACCTGGGGTCCTTCGACGCCACCTACCTGCTGGCCGAGGCCACCGGCGGTCCCGAGCCCGAGCTGTGGCTGGTGGACCAGCACGTGGCCCACGAGCGGATCCTGTACGAACGCCATTTCCTCCGGAAACACCAGCCCGCCGTGCAACCCCTCATGCCCCCCCGGGTGGTGCGGGTGGGTCCCGAGGCCCTGGCACGCCTGGCGCCCTTCCTGGACGCCTGCGCCGAGGCCGGCGTGGAGGCCGAACCCTTCGCGGAGGACGCCGTGGTGGTCCGCGGCCTGCCCGATTTCCTCATGGACCGGGACCCCGAAGCCCTCCTCGCCGACCTCCTCCAGCGCCTGGAGGAGATCGGCCACGTGGACCTGGACCACTTCCGCCGGGAGCTCAACGCCGAGCTCAGCTGCCGCAGCGCCATCAAGAAGCACCACCACCTCCCGGCCGACCTTGCCCAGCGTCTCATCGAGGACCTCCTGGCCTGCGAGGTGCCCCACACCTGCCCCCATGGCCGGCCGGTGATCAAGAAGCTCACGCGGACGGAGCTGGAGCGGAGCTTCGGGCGGCGGGCCTGAATCCCCGCGGACAGGCCCGAATCCTGCTTGGAGGACATCGAGGTGCCGGTCCATGCCGGCCGAACGTGCGTCCCCGGAGGGCAGGATGACCCACCCCATCAAGACCGTAATCCTTGCCGGCGGGCTGGGCACGAGGCTTGCCGAGGAAACGACCGTCAAGCCCAAGCCCATGGTGGAGATTGGCGGCCAGCCAATTCTTTGGCACATCATGAACATCTATGCCAGCCATGGCTTCTCGGAATTCCTCGTGGCCCTGGGCTACAAGGGGGATCTCATCAAGCAGTACTTCCTGGAATTCCATGCCATGAACTCCAATATCTCCCTGGACCTGGCCAAGGGGGAGACCCACTTCCACGCGCCGACGGCCCCGCCCTGGAAGGTGCACCTGATCGATACGGGCGGCCAGACCATGACCGGCGGACGGATCCGCCGCATGAAGGCCCACCTGGGGGACGATCCCCTCTTCCTGGTCACCTACGGCGATGGCGTGGCCGATCTGGACCTGGGCCGCCTCCTGGCCTTCCACCGGAGCCACGGCCGGCTGGCCACCGTCACGGCGGTGAGGCCTCCGGCCCGGTTCGGGGAGATCCGGCTCAAGGATGGGCAGGTCATGGGTTTCGCGGAAAAGCCCCAGGTGGGGGAGGGCTGGATCAACGGCGGCTTCTTCGTGCTGGACCGCCGGGTCCTGGACTACATCGACGGCGACGACACCATCTGGGAGCGCGAACCCATGGAGCGGCTGGTGGCCGAAGGGCAGCTCATGGCCTTCTGCCACGAGGGGTTCTGGCACCCCATGGACACCTTGAGGGAGCGCAACGTGCTGGAGTCCCTGTGGAACTCCGGGAAGGCCCCCTGGAAGATCTGGGACTGAAGGAGCAGCCATGGCACGCATCACATCCGTCATCCGGGAGGACGCCCGGTGGATCCTGGAACGTTCGGGCCTGCCCCTGGACCGGCTCCGGGGCCGCACCCTCCTCCTCACCGGGGCCTGCGGGTTCCTGGGCGCCTACGTCCTGGATGTCCTGGCCTGCTGGAACCAGGACCAGGACACCCCCTGCCGGATCCTGGCCATGGACAACTTCCTGGTCGGCCTGCCGGAGCGCATCGAGCACCTGCGGGGCCGGGGGGACATCCGCTTCCTTTCCCACGACCTGACCCGGGCCTACGTTCCGGACGAACCCATCCACGCCATCTTCCACGCCGCCGGCGTCGCCAGCCCCACCTTCTACCGGCGCTTCCCCCTGGAAACCATCGACGTGAACGTCGGGGGCACCCGCCAGCTGCTGGAACTTTGCCGAACCCAGCCGGTGGAGTGGATGCTCCATCTGAGCACCAGCGAGATCTACGGGGACCCCACCCCGGACGCCATCCCGACCCGGGAGGACTACCGCGGCCTGGTGTCCTGCACGGGGCCCCGCGCCTGCTACGACGAGTCCAAGCGGCTCAGCGAGACCCTCTGCGCCCTCTACCGGGACCAGTACGGCGTTCCCATCAAGGTGGGCCGCCCCTTCAACGTCTATGGCCCCGGCCAGCGCATCGACGACCGGCGCATCGTGCCCGACCTCATGCAGGCGGCGGTGAAGGGCGAGCCCCTGGTGCTCCTCAGCGACGGCCGGGCGACGCGCTCCTTCTGCTACCTGCGGGACGCCACCTGGGCGATGCTCCTCATCGGCCTGGAAGGCGCCGCCGGCGAAGCGTACAACATGGGCAACGACCGGGACGAGGTCTCGATGCTGCAGGTGGCGGAGACCCTGAGGGAGGTGGCCGGCCTGGCGCCCCCGGTGCAGTACCGGGTGAGCGAGGACGCGCACTACCTGACGGACAATCCCCAGCGGCGCTGCCCCGACCTGGCCAAGCTCCGGGCCCTGGGGCCCTACGATCCCCAGGTTCAGTTGCGGGAGGGCCTGGACCGGACCTTCCGGTCCTACCGGGAGGACCAGCGATGAAGGTCACCGTCTTCGGATGCGGTTATGTGGGCCTGGTCACGGGCGTCTGCCTCGCCTCCCTGGGCCACGAGGTGGCCTGCGTGGACGTGGATGCCTCCCGGGTGGACCTCATCAATGCCGGGCAAACGCCCATCTACGAACCGGGCCTGGAGGCCCTGCTGCGGGAGAACCTCGCCCAGGGCCGGTTCCGGGCCACCCTGGACGCCCGGGCCGCCCTGCGGGGCAGCCGGATCTCCATGATCGCGGTGGGCACCCCGGACCGGGACGGGCGCATCGACCTTTCCTTCGTGGAGACCGTGGCCCGCACCATCGGCGCCCACCTGAAGGGGGATCCCGCCTACCACACCATCGTGGTCAAGAGCACCGTCGTGCCCGGCACGACCCTGGGCCTGGTGCGCGCCACCCTGGAGTCCGCCTCGGGCCGGGTGGCGGGGGAGGGTTTCGGGGTGGCCATGAACCCGGAGTTCCTGCGGGAGGGCTTCGCGGTCCAGGACTTCATGGAGCCGGACCGGGTGGTGCTGGGCCACTTGGGCGCCCAGGCGGGCGAGGACCTGGAGGCCCTCTACGCGGCCTTCCATTGCCCCAGGATCCACGTGACCCCCACCGAAGCCGAATTCGTGAAGTACGCGTCCAACGCCCTCCTCGCCACCTGCATATCCTTCGCCAACGAGATCTACACCCTGTGCGAGGGCACGCCCGGCGTGGACGGACGGCAGGTCCTGGAGATCCTCCACATGGACCGGCGGCTCACCCCCCAGCACGGCGGTGAGTCCGTGCGGCCGGGGATCCTGTCCTACCTCTTCGGGGGCGTGGGCTATGGGGGCAGCTGCCTGCCCAAGGATCTGAACGCCATCACGGCCATGGCCAGGGAGCGGGGTCTGCCGGCGCCCCTCCTGGAGCAGGTGGTGCGGGTCAACCGGGATCGGCCCGCCGCCATCGTCCAGCGCCTGGCGACGGAGCTGGGCGGCCTCCAGGGGCGGCTCGTCACGGTCCTGGGCCTCGCCTTCAAACCGGGGACGGACGACTGGCGCAACTCCCCCTCCCAGCCCCTGGTGGAGGCCCTGCTCGCCGGGGGTGCCCGGGTGCGCGCCTGGGACCCCCTGGCCGAGGCCGCGGCCGTGGCGGCCTGGGGAGGCCGGGTGGCGCTCCACCGGGACCCCCGCTCCGCCCTGGAGGGCGCCCACGCCGCCGTGCTGGCCACGGCCTGGCCGGAAATCCAGGAATGGCCCTGGGAGGAACTGGCCGCGGCCATGGCCTCCCCCGTGATCCTGGACGGGCGCAACGCCCTGAAGGATCGCGGGTGGCCCTCCCCCGTCCGATACGTACCGGTGGGCCGCGGTCCGGCCCTTCCTTCCCGGGAGTCCCATGTCCAACCCTGAATCCCTCCGGGCCCAGATCCTTGAACTGACGCGGCAATACGCAGAAATTGCCCACGCGCCGAAGCCCTTCGTGCCCGGCGAGAGCCGGGTCCATTACTCCGGCCGGGTCTTCGACCAGGCCGAGCTCCTCAACCTGGTGGGGTCCTCCCTGGATTTCTGGCTCACCGCGGGGCCATATGCCACCCGTTTCGAGGAGGCCATGCGCGGCTTCTTCGGAAGCCGGGGCTTCCTCCTGGTCAATTCCGGATCCAGCGCCAATCTCCTCATGGTTTCCGCCCTCTGCGCGGAGGCCGCGGACAAGGCCCGGGAATCGGGGCCCGGCCGCCTCCTGCCCGGGGACGAGATCATCACCCCCGCCGTCACCTTCCCCACCACCCTGACCCCCATCCTCCAGAACCGCCTGGTGCCGGTCTTCGTGGACTGCGAGGTGGACACCTGCAACATCGACCCCGGGCTCGTGGAGGACGCCATCGGCCCGCGCACCCGGGCCATCCTCGCGCCGCATACGGTGGGCAACCCCTGCGACCTGGCCGCCCTCACGGACATCGCCCGGCGCCGCAACCTCTGGCTCCTGGAGGACGGCTGCGACGCCCTGGGGGCCACCTTCGAGGGACGCCTGGTGGGCACCTTCGGCGCCATGAGCAGCCTCAGCTTCTACCCCGCCCACCACATCACCATGGGCGAGGGCGGGGGCGTCTGCGTGAACGCCCCCGAACTCAAGCGGACCCTCCTCTCCCTCCGGGACTGGGGACGGGACTGCTGGTGCGACCCCGGCGCCAACAACACCTGCGGCCGCCGCTTCGACTGGCACATGGGCGAACTGCCCTATGGCTACGACCACAAGTACATCTATTCCAACCTGGGCTACAACCTCAAGGCCACGGACCTCCAGGCCGCCATCGGCCTGGCCCAGTTCGACAAGATCCCCCGGTTCGTCGCCGCCCGGCGCCGCAACTTCCGGCTCCTCCTCCAGGGCCTGAAGCCCCTGGAGGACCGCCTCCTCCTGCCCCGGATCGACCCCCGCGCCGATCCGTCCCCCTTCGGCTTCCCCATCACCGTGCGCGAAGGCGTGGACCGGCGGGCCCTGGTGGGCCACCTGGAGGCGGCGAAGATCGAGACCCGCCTGGTCTTCGGGGGGAACATCCTGCGCCAACCGGGATTCCTGAACATCGACAAGCGGGTCGCGGGGAGCCTGGAGGGCTCCGACCGGATCATGCGGGACACCTTCTTCGTGGGGGTGTACCCGGGCCTGGGGGAGGCGCAGATCGAGTACATCCTCGGGGTCATCCATGGTTTCTTCGCCCGGAACTAGGCAAGGGAGGACGGCGTGAACGTCATGAAGATCGGCGGCAGGGAAATCGGTCCGGGCCATCCCCCGCTCGTGATCGCGGAGATCGGCATCAACCACGAGGGAGACCTGGCCAAGGCCATGCGGATGGTGGACGATGCCCAGGCCGCGGGCTGCGAGTGCGCGAAGTTCCAGTGCCACGTCGTGGAAGACGAGATGGTGCCCAACAAGGTGATCCCGGCCAACGCCAGGGAGAGCATCTGGGACATCATGGTCCGGTGCTCCCTTTCGGAGGAGGAGGAGTGGGCCCTGAAGGAGCACGTGGAAAAGCGCGGCCTCCTCTACCTCTCCACGCCCTTCTCGCGGGCCGCCGCCGTCCGCCTCGAACGCTTCGGCGTCCAGGCCTACAAGATCGGTTCGGGGGAATGCAACAACTACCCCCTGGTGCGCCACATCGCCGCCTACGGGAAACCGGTGATCCTCAGCACGGGCATGAACGACCTGGATTCCATCCAGGGATCCGTGGATCTCCTGAGGGCCGCGGGCGTGCCCTTCTGCCTGATGCATTGCACGTCCATGTACCCGACGCCCTACGCCAAGGTCCGCCTCGGCGCCCTCGGGGACCTGGCGCGGCGGTTCCCGGACGCGGTCCTGGGGCTCAGCGACCACTCCATGGGCATCTACACCTGCCTGGCCTCCGTGGCCCTGGGCGCCTCGGTCCTGGAGAAGCACTTCACCTCGGACAAGGCCTGGCCGGGACCGGACGTGCCCCTGTCCATCGATCCCGCGGAACTGGCCGAACTGGTCAAGGGTTCCCGGGCGGTCTTCGAGGCCCTGGGGGGGAGCAAGACGATCCTCCCGGAAGAGCAGCCCACCATCGATTTCGCGTACGCCTGCGTCGTCTCCCTGAGGGAGCTGGCCCCCGGCACCCGCCTGGGGCCGGAGGACATCTGGGTGAAGCGCCCGGGGACGGGCGAGATCCTGGCCGCGGAGTTCGAGGGGCTCCTGGGGCGGGAACTCAAGCGGGCCGTGCCCGCGGGCACGCAGCTGCGCTGGGAGGATCTCGCCTAGGCGGCGGGGATGCTTATGGAGCGCAGGAGGATCGCCGTCTTCACGGGCACGCGGGCCGAATATGGCCTGCTCTATCCCGTCCTGCGGGCCATCGACCGGGACCCGCGCCTGGACTACCGGCTCCTGGTGGGGGGCGCCCACCTTCAGGAAGCCTTCGGCGGCACGGTTTCGGAGATCCTGGCCGACGGCCTCCAGGTGCACGGGACCGTCGATCTGCCGCCGGTGCAGGACACCCTGGCCGGCTCCACCCGGGCCCTGGGCCTGACCATCGTGGGCCTGGGCGACCTGCTGGCCCGGGAGCGCCCGGACTTCGTCCTCGTGTACGGGGACCGCACGGAGAGCATGGCCGCCGTCCTGGCCGGAACCCAGATGAACCTTCCCACCGCCCACATCGAAGGCGGCGATTACACCGAGGGCGGGGCCCTGGACGATTCCCTGCGCCATGCCATGACCAAGCTGGCCCACGTCCACTTCGCCACCAACGCCCAGGCCCGGGACCGCATCCTGAAGCTCGGGGAGGAGCCCTGGCGGGTCTTCGACGTGGGACTGCCGGCCCTGGATCTCATCCGGGAGGGGCGCTTCGCCGCCCCCGAGGCGGTCCTGGCCGATCTGGGGCTCGATGCGGAACGGCCGGTGGCGCTCTTCTGCCAGCACTCCGTCGCCACGGAATTCGAGGCCGCCGTCCTCCAGGTGGAGCCGAGCCTGCGGGCCCTGGAGCGGCTCGCGGCCGAAGGGTGGCAGGTGATCATCACCTATCCGAACAACGACGCCGGCGGGAGGGCCATCATCGAGCGCCTGGCGGCGCTCCAGGACCTGCCCGGGATCACCCTCACCCGGAGCCTGGGCCGCCACCGTTTCCACGGCCTCCTCAACGTCATCGGCCGGCTGGGCCGCGGCTGCCTCGCGGGGAATTCCTCTGCGGGCCTCAAGGAGACGCCCATCTTCGGTTGTCCGGCCGTCAACATCGGATCCCGGCAGCAGGGGCGCATGCGGGCCGCGAACGTCCTGGACGTCCCCTACGAGGAGGAAGCCATCCTCCAGGCCATGCGCCGGTGCGTGGACGATGCGGAGTTCCGGGCCCTGTGCCGGACCTGCTTCAACCCCTACGGGGAAGGCCAGGCCGGTCCCCGGATCGCGGACGTCCTCGCCACCCTCCCCATGGGCCAGGCCCTGGTGAGAAAGAAAATGACCTTCTGACCCCCCGGCCGGGCTTCCCCCCGACGCCCGCACCCAGACGGAGAACGACCCATGACCCAAGAGAAAGTTCCCATCCCCGCCGTGGTCCGGAAGAGCCTGGAGCTCTTCCCTCCCGTCCGGGCCGGGAGGAAGGTGCGGGCCGTGGCCTACCCCGCGGGGAAGCTCACCCGCGCCATGGTGGACGAAGGGCTTTTCGGCGCCCTGGACCTGGTGGGCGTGGCCGACCGGGCACCCCAGGAATTCGGCGGCACCTACGGTGCCCTGCCCGTGGTCCCGGCGGAAGGAATCCCGGCCCTTGGGCCGGACGCGGTGTTGATCTGCTCCACCCGGTTTCATCTGAGCATCCATGCGGAACTCACCGCCCTGCTCGCCGGTTCGGGGATCGACGTGGTGGACCTCTGCCGGGACTTCCAGGTTCCCAGGTACCGGGATCTCGCCGGCCGGGCCGAACGCAAGGGGTTCGCCCTGGTGGACGAGGGCCCGGGCCTCCTCCGTCTGAGGGAACCCGGGAGCCCCGGCCGGTCCGTCCTGGCCCGGACCGAGCACTGGACCATCCTGGAGTGGACGTTCCGGCGCTTCGATGACTTCTTCCACGACATCCTGCCGGTCACCCTGCCTTCGGGGGAGCAGGTCCTGGACTTCTCCCGGCCCGGGTACCACACCTACCGCGCCTCGGGGGCCCGGCTCTTCACGCCTTCCGTCGTCCAGCCCGAGGGCCTTCTCTACCAATACCTGGACCTCGTCCACCCGGCGCCGGGGGAGGTGGTGCTGGACCTGGGCGCCTTCAACGGGGACTCGGCCTACCATTTCTCGAAGGCCGTGGGCGCAAACGGGCTCGTGGTGGCCGTGGAGGCGGATCCCGTCAATTTCCAGGCCCTGGAACGGAATGTCCGGGAACTGGGCCTCGCGAACGTCCGCATGATCCAGGCAGCCGTCTGGTCCACGGACGGCATGGCCAGCTTCCAGTGCGATGGCGCGATGAGCTCCGGCCTCACCGACGGCTTCGATTTCGACCTGGAGGGGGGGAGCACCGCCCCCGGGCAGTCCGCCTCCGTAAGGACGATCCGCCTGGAGACCCTCCTCCGGGAACACCAGCTCGACCGGGTGGATGTCGTGAAGATCGACACCGAGGGGGCCGAGCTCGCGATCCTGGTATCCAGCATGCCGACGCTTCGCCGGCTCCACCCGAGGATCATCCTCGAACCCCACGCCAATGATCATCCGGGATTGATCGGGGACATGCTCGGCGTCCTGGCCGAAGGCGGGTTCAAGGCGGAGTACCTCGAAACCGACAACCTGATCGTCGCCCGGTAGCCGCCATGACCCTTCCCCTCACCATCGCGCTGACGACGTACAACCGGGCCCCGTGGCTGGGCAAGGCCATCCAGGGGATCCTGGACCAGACCTTCGAGGATTTCGAACTGCTGATCCTGGACCGGGGCAGCACCGACGCCACGCCGGAGGTGATCCTGGGCTTCAAGGATCCCCGCATCCGCTACGTGCGGAACCCGCCCGGCACCTCCCGCGAGTTCAACGGGATGGCGACCAACGTCATCGGCCGGGGCGAGTACATCCTGATCGCCCACGACGACGATATCTTCCTTCCGGACCTGGCCCGGCGGCAGTTCGGGATGCTGGCCGCCCATCCGGGCATGACGGCGGTGGGCGCGAACATGCACCTCATGAACGAATCCGGGGAGGACGTGGGCACCACCCTGTACCCGGGGACGGAGGACCGCGTCTACGGCCCCGGGGAATACGTGCGGAACGTCCTGGAGGACCGGATCTGGATCCTGGTGAGCGGGCTCATGTACCGGCGGCGCCTGATCCCCGCCGCGGCCGTCCAGGAGCTCTACTACGGCGTGGTCCGGAAGCGCAAGAGCAAGGAGACCCGGGACGCCACCTCCGAGATGAACCTCCTCACGTACATGAACCGCAAGGCGCCCATCGGTTTCCTGGGGGAGCCCCTGATCCGGTACCGGCAGCACTCCGGACAGGATTCCCGCACCTATGACGTCTTCCGGCCGATCATCGACACCGTCATCGGCCTCAAGGGCGCGGCCCGGCACAACCGGTTGGGGCCGGAGACCCTGGGGATCCTGGAGGCCTTCCTCCAGCGCTACCGGCTCCAGGCCACCCTGGGCCAATGGCGGGACCGGAAACCCTCCCCGTCCACCCTGCGGAAGATCCGGAACGGGAAACCGAAGCTCGAGCAGCTCGCCGCGGATCTCCCCGCCCGCAATGCGCTCCTGCCGGCGGGGATCCTCATGTCCCAGCTGGGGCTCTCCCCGGATCCCGCCCTCTGGAGCCGCGGCGCGGAGGAAGCCGGCGCGTTGGGGAACGTCGCGACCCGGGCCCTGATGGCCTGGATGGTTTCGCGGCAGGCGGGGCGCAACCTCTTCGGACCGTACCCGGGCCTCCGGAGGATCGCCATCTTCGGAAGCGTGTTCGTCGCGTCCCTCCTCATCCTGGAGGCGAGGGAGCGGGGCCTCGACGTGGTGTGCTGCCTGGATTCGAACCCGTCCCGCCAGGGGAGCAGCCTCCTGGGGGTGCCGATCTTCCCGCTGGGATGGCTGGCGGAGAAGGGCCGGGGCGTTGATGGAATCGTCATCAGTTCCGAGAAGGATCACCTGAACCTCTTCCGGTCGATCCTCGCGGAGGCGGGCGGGGATGCCTCGAAGGTCGTGTCGTGGCTCGAAATGGTCCCCCGGATCGCCGGCGAAGCCCGGGCGGTGGGGAGCCCGGGATGATCCCCGTCCGGGCCTGCCTCATCTGCGGAACGCCTCACCTGGATCTCGCCGCGGCGAGAATCGCCCCGTTCATCGCGGAACGCTGCGGCCTGGGAGCTCCGTTGCCCCCGGTGCGGGCGGCCAGGTGCCCTTCCTGCGATTTCGTGTTCTTCGACCACCGTTTCGACGAGGAGGAGGCCCGGAAGCTCTATGCCGGGTACCGGGACGCGTCCTACAACCGCCAGCGGTTGCGCCACGAGCCGTACTATCACGTGCTGCGGGAACTGTTCGAGGAGGGACGCGAGGCGACCCGCAAGGCCCGGATCCAGGACCTGGCGAATCTCTTCGAGGGCATCTCCCGCCCCTTCCCGAAGGTCCTCGACTACGGGGGGGAACGGGACGGGTGGCTGGCCAAGGGCGTGTTTCCCCGGTCCAGCGTCACGTCCTACGATCTGTCCTTCGACGCCGCCCCCCCCGCACCCCGCAGCCAGGACCTGGTCCTCTGCAGCAACGTCCTGGAACACGTCTCCTTTCCCCTCGACCTGCTGGGGGCGCTGAAGGCCTGCGTCAAGCCCTCAGGCCTGATCTGCCTGGAGGTTCCCCTGGAGCACTGGCCCGGCCTGCGGGACTTCCATGCCCGCGGGGAGGCGCTCCTCCATGAACATGTGTCGTTCTACTCCCCGCGGTCCGTGTTCCGGCTCCTGGCGCGGGCCGGCCTGCGGCCCCTGGGACGGGGGATCCTCCGCGGGGGTACGCTGGGGATCCTGGCGCGGCCTTCGCGCCTCGGCAGGTGGCCCCGGCTCCTGGACCTGTTCGCGCCCCGGGTGCCCGAGCCCCTGCCCAGCCTTTCCGCCCCCGGGGTGGACCCGATGATCAACGGCACGGTGGTCAGGCGCGTCAATGCCCTGGTGGACCAGTGGAACGCGGAAGGGCGCACCCTGGTGGTGGCGCCGGCGGGACGGTTCTCCCGGGGCCTGCTGGAGCACACGCGCCTGGGGGAGGCGAATATCCTGGGGTTCTGCGACCGCGATCCCCGGGCCGCGGGAACCGCGCTGGGCGGCATCCCGGTGCGCCCCTACGGGGAACTCGAGGCCCTGGGGCCCGATTTCATCCTCGTCGCCTCCCCCGAGCACGAGCCTGCCCTGTGCCAGGCGCTGTCGGGGCAGGCGGACCAAGGCCGGCCGGTGCTGCCCCTCTCCAAGCTCATCTGGCCCTGACCCTGGGGGGCAGCAGGTCCACGAACCCCTGTTCGCCGGCCTTCGAGGTCCCGGACAGTTCCCCCTGGGCGCCGCAGTGGCCACAGGTCCGGTAGTAGGGCGCCCCCATCCAGGACCGGATGCTCCGCCGGAGCTCCGCCCGGGTTTCCGGGACGGCGAGGGTGACGTAGTCGGCGGGGTAATCGGCCACTTTGAGATTGTGGAAGGAATTGGCATAGTCGCAGGGATGGAGCTTGCCGTTCTTGATCTGGAGGTACCGCGGCGTGCAGGCCTGGGTGATTTCCGAAATGCGTTCCACGCTGAGGCCCTTGTCCTCCATCGTGGCCGGGATCATCCACTGGGGGATGGCGACCCCCACGGAGCAGAAGACGCCCGCGGACCGGACCCGCTCGACGTTCCGGTGGAACAGTTCCTTCTGCCTCGGTGTGATGGATTCCAGGTAGTTCGAGAAGGTGACGATGACCCGGGGATCCCGGAGCGAGCGCAATTGCTCGTCCCGGATCCTGCAGGTCCCGGAGGTCGGGATGGCGATCAGCCCGCAGTTCTCCTTGGCGAGGAGGGCCTCCACGATGGTGTTGATGTGGGGATGGAGGAAGGGCTCGCCCCCCATGACCGTGACGGAGCCGACGCTGTCCACCGCCCCGAAGAACAGGTCGATGTCCCGGAGGATCCCCTCCAGGGGAAAGTTGACGCGATCCTCCCGGGGATAGGCGTTCATGTATGAACTGCAATACTTGCACCCGAGGCTGCAGACCTGGTTGATGACCAGGGTGATGCTCTGCATGGAAAGCGGTCCATCCTCCGGTACGGTCCCCCCCAGGGCGCGGTGATTGAGGACATTGCTGATGCGCGGGCAGTAGATGAACCTGCAGGTCAGGCTGCGGATGCAGGCCGTGCCGTCAACGCCGCTCTTCAGGCTGACGGGGCATCCGGTGGCCATGTAGACCACATCCCCCAGCAGGTGGTCGTACCCGGCGGCCTCGATCCGACTGGCCAAGCCGCTCTGGATGATGAGGTTCCCGATGGCCAAAATGACCAGGGTCTCCCCGGGGACCTGGCCGCCCGTGAAGGGCTTGGAAACCTCGAAGTCCGGGAGATCGCAGATGTCGTCCGCGCGTTCGTCCCAGAACCGGGCCACGGCGATCCCGTGGCGCCGGAGCTGCCTTTCGATGGCCTTGCCCAGGAAACTCGCCCCCCAGATGATCACGTTCCCATAGGACCGGAGGTGCTGGATCAGGGGGCCCGGATCCACGGGGTCGCCCGAACGGGCCTTGGCATAGAAGTTCTGGATATCCATCATGGGTCATCGCCTTCCGGGGTGGATCATGCGTCCAACAGGTGGTCCTGGGCCGTTTCGAGGTTCTTGTGCTCGCCGATGTCCATCCAGTATTCCCGGATGGGGAAGCCCACCACGGGGCGCCCGGCGTCCAGGAGCCACTGGATGAGGTCGGTCATGTTGAAGCGTTCGCCCTTCTGGGGGATGAACGAATAGACCCGGGGTTCCAGGAGGTAGATGCCCGCGTTGACCATCAGGTTGATCTTCGGCTTCTCCCGGAGCCGGGTCAGGGCGGCGCCTTCGCAGTCCACGATGCCGAAGGGGACCTCGAATTCCTGCCGGGTGATGGCCACCGTCATGTCGGCCCCGTGCTCCTGGTGGAAATCCTGCATCTTCAATACATCGAGATGGGTGATGACGTCGGCGTTGATGACGATGAAGGGGTGTTCCGGCGGTTCCAGGAGGCCCAGGGCCCCGCCGGTGCCCAGGGGGAGCTCCTCGTTGACGTAGTTGATCTCCACGCCGAAGGCCCGCCCGTCGCCGAAGTGGTCCATGATCTTTTCGGGTTTGTAGTGGGTGGCCACGTTCATGCGGGAGATCCCGGCCCGCTTGAGCTGCTCGACGATCCACTCCATGGCCGGCCGGCCCGCCACGGAAAGCATGGGCTTGGGGGTATCGTCCGTGAGGGGGCGCAGCCGGGTGCCGAGGCCCCCCGCCATGATCACCGCCCGCAACTCCTGTTGCTTGGTGGGCAGCAGATCGTTCATGGTGACGATATCGGCCACCCGGCCCTGGGGATCCAGGAGCGGGATCTGCCGGATGTGCCTTTCCTGCATGATTTCCAGGAGATGCGCCGAATCGGTGCCCACGGGGGCCGTGACGGCCTTGGGATTGGGCATGCGGTTCTTGATGGGCAGCAGGTCCAGGGCGAGGGATTCCAGGCTGAGCCCCGCCAGCAGGCCCCGGCGCACATCCCCGTCGGTGATCACCGCGAGGAGGCACCCGTTTTCCTGGGTGAGCAGAGCAACGCCCAGCCGGCCGCTCCGGTCGATGCATTCGACCAGGGACCGGATGGTGCAATCGGCTGGCACTTCAAGGGTGGAGATGACGCTGAGGTTCATGGGCGCGCTCGTCTGGCGACATCGGACAGGTTGACAGGAAGCTTGAGGGGTATTTCCAGGGGTCGGGGGGCCCGGGCCTCAGGCGCCGCCCCGGAGCCCGATCATATTGGCCTGGATCTCCTCCCGGGGCAGGAAGGGGAACATGTCCTCCAGGGGGCGGCTCTCCATGGTGCCATCCGCCCGGCGGGCGGAACTGGCCTTGGGACTGATGGGCTGGTCCGGGGCCACGGGGACTTCGCAGAGGCGGGGCATGGGGCCCGCGAGGACGCGCTCGAGCTCGGCATCCAGGTCCGCGGCGGGATCGATCCGGTCGTAGGCGAGGCCATAGGCTCCCGCCAGAAGCCGGAAATCCGGGTTGGCCACCCCGCTGCCCGCTTCGGCGCCCACGAAATGGCCCCCGAAGTAGGTGTTCTGGGTGGCGCGGATGCTCGAATAGCCCTGGTTGTTCAGGACGAAGATGCACACGGGGAGCCGGTGGCTCCCCAGGGTGAGAAGCTCCTGGATGTTCCACTGGAAACTGCCATCCCCCGTCACCAGGACCACCCGGTGGCCGGGCCGGGCCACGGCGGCCCCCACGGCCAGGGGCAGGTCCCACCCCATGGCGCCCCAGTTCCCGTTCTGCAGGGCCCGCTGCCCGCGGGTGATGCGGAAGGACTGGATGTAGCTCACCACATCCATCCCGTTCCCGGTGACGACGGTGTCCTTCCCGTCCATATGGTCCGACAGGCGGTCCAGGAGCCGGTAGGTGTTCACGTGATCCGAGGGCGCCAGGTGCTCGGCTTCCAGGGTGGGGTAGCGGGCCTTCCATTGGGCGCAGGCCTCCAGCCACGGACGGGGAGGCTCATAGGCGTCCAGGGCCCGGCCCAGGGCCCGGAGGAAGTCCCCGGCATCGGCCTGGACGGCGAGGTCCGCGGCGATGGGCTGGTGGTGCAACTGGCCCGGATCGATGTCCACCAGGATCTTGCGGGAGCCCGGGCTGAAGCCCGCCACGTTGAAGCCGCTCTTGGCCACGCAGAGGCCGGAGCCGACGCTCAGGAGGAGATCGGCGTTCTGGAGGGTAAAATTGGCCCGCCTCTGGCCCAGTGGGCCAAAACAGCCCAGGTTCTGGGGATGGTCCTCCCAGAGGAGGTCCTTGGCCGTGTGGGTGGTGATGGCGGGAATGCGGGTGGCCGCGAGCAGGTCCAGCAGGGCGTCCCCGGCCCGGGCCCACCCCACGCCGTTGCCGGCCATGAGGACGGGGCGCCGGGAGGCCCGGATCCACGCGGCCGCGGTCCGCACGGCCTCCTCCAGGGCCGGGGCCGCTTCCGGGGCGGGGGCGAAGGGGGCCAGGGCGTCCTCGTCCACGAGGGCCCCCTGGACATCCAGGGGCAGATCGATGAGGACGGGCCCGGGCCGGCCCGAGGTGGCCAGGTACCAGGCCTTCTCCAGTTCGTACCGGATCCGGTCCGGTTCCCGCACCGTCACGGCGTACTTGGTGAGGTGTCCCGCCAGGCCCACCAGGTCCCCCTCCTGGGGGCCCTTCTGGCGCTGCAGCCCGTAGTCCGCCATGAGATCGCGCCTCACCTGCCCCGTGAAGACCAGCATGGGGACCGAGTCGACCCAGGCTCCCGCCGCGCCGCTGAGGGCGTTGAGGCCCCCCGGGCCCACCGTCACGAGGACGGCGCAGGGCCGGCGGTGGAGCTTGGCCCAGGCCTCGGCGGCCGCCGCGCAGGCCTGTTCGTGGTAGTTGCACCAGTACCGGAGCCCTTCCTGGCGGCCCACGGATTCCAGCAGGTGCATGATCCCGCCGCCGGAGACCAGGAAGATGTCCTCGATTCCCCGGGCCACCAGGAAGGCGGAAACGTAGTCGGAAACCTTGATCATGGGGTGCCCCTTCGGGAATGGGTATGCCAGGCGGCGGTTCGCAGGATGGCCTCGTCCAGGCCGGTCCACGGTTCCAGGCCCAGCTCCGTGCGGGCCCGGTCGATGGCGGGGACATAGCAGGAGGGGGCCCGGCCTTCCTCGGGGCGCCGGCCCACCGTGACCCCGAGGCCGGGGTGGAGAAGGTCCGCCACCCGCCGGGCCAGGTCCGCAATGGAAATGGGCTGGTCGCTCCCCACGTGCACGGGGCGGCAGGAAGGCCCCCGGAAATAGAGCGTCCAGAGCCAGGTGGCCAGGTCGGCCGCGTACAGGTAGGACCGGAGGGGCGTGCCGTCCTGGAGGATGCGGATGGGTTCGCCCCGGAGGGCGTCCCGGATGAAATTGCCGATGGCGAAATTGGCGTCCAGCTTCAGGCCGGGCCCCACGAACGCGAAACACCGGGCCAGGATGGCCTGGACGCCCTGTTCCCGGGCGAAGGCGGAGAACAGGAATTCCGTGGCGCGCTTGGCCTGGCCGTAGGCGGTCCCGGGATCCCCGGTGGCCGGGGCGAAGGGGCAGTCCTCGGGAAGGGGGCCGGAACCCTCGGGGGGCGGGCCGTACACCGCGCCCGAGCTCGTGAACAGGAGGCGCGCCGCGCCGCTGGCGGCCGCGAAATCCAGGACGCGGTTGGCCCCGTCGACCATGTGGCGGTACTGGACCAGGGGCGCCTCGGTGGCCACGGCCAGGTGGATCAGGCCGTGGAAGGCCCCCTCCGGCGGCCGGAAGGCTTCGAGGCTGCCGCCGTGCACCTGGATGGACGGCGAAGCCGCCAGGTGGGGATGGCGCTCGGCCCAGCCCCGGGGATCCCGGCAGAGAAGGACCAGCGTGCCCTTGAACCCGAGCCGCCGCTGGGCGTGGTGGAAGCTTTCCACCAGCCAGCTCCCGAAGAACCCGGTGGGTCCGGTGACAAAAATCCGTCCCCCCTGGAGGGAGGGCCACAGATCCTCGGTGCGGGCGAGGATGGGATCGAGGTCGGCTCCTGGCAAGGAATCGAAGGGGTTGACGCCCATGGGGCAGAACCTGGGTGGGGGGATTGGGGGGGGGGACAGGGTTTCCGGGCCGGCACGGATCCAGGCGGAACCCCCACCGAAGCAAGATGCCTGCCACATGCCCGGGGCCGGGTCATAACTGCTAACTGGACTGCTTCTTGCAGACGTATACTTCCAGGACAGCTGCGGAAGGAAACCATGACGCCCAGGCTCAGTGTGGTGATGCCGACCTTCAACCGGACCCGGTGGCTCGGGGAGGCCATGGACCGGATCCTGGAGCCCGGCCTGGACCTGGAACTGGTGGTCCTGGACAACGGCTCCTCGGACGGGACCTGGGCGTGCCTCCAGCGCCGGGCCGCGGAGGACCCCCGGGTCCGCCCCGTGCGCTGGGAATCCAACAACCCCGCGGAGGCCTATCCCGCCCTGCTGGAAATGGCCCGGGGGGAGTACGTGAACCTCTTCGCCGATGACGACTGGCCGCTCCCGGGGGGCCTGGCCCGGAAGATGGCCCTCCTGGACGCCCACCCGGAGACCGCCATGGTCTTCAGCACCGCCCGGTGCATGAACGAACGGGGCGAGGACCTGGGGGAGGCCGATTGGACCCGCATCGCCGACGAGGATTTCACCGGCCGGTCCGACCTCTTCGACCTCCTGTTCGCCCGGAACTACGTGCCGATGCCGGCCGCCCTGTTCCGGCGCGCCCTGGCGCCCGCGGCCATCCTGCGCGACCCCTTCTTCGGGCCTTCGCACGACTGGCCCTTCTGGCTGGACCTGGCCCGGCGCGCCCCCATCGCCTTCCTGCGGGAACCCACCGTGAGCCTCCGGCTTCACGGGAGCCAGGTCAGTTCGGTCATCGGCTTCGGCCAGGGGTTCTTCCTCGAAGTGAATTTCAATGTCTGGCGGCGCTGGATGCTGGAGACCTCGCCGCCCTTCGTGCCCTCCTCCGGCGCCTGGAAGGGGATGTGCCTGAACCTCGCCGGCCTGCTGAGGGCCACCCACGGCCAGGACCTGGAGAAGGTCCAGGCCGGGCTCCGCCGCCTCTATGCCCTCCGGGACGAACAGGAGGCGATGCTCGCCGGACGCCGCGACGAGGAGGAGGCCGGGTTCCCCGAGGCCTTCCTGCTGGGAACCCGGCGCGAGGACTGGCGGGGGATCGTCACGGCCTACGGGAACGCCTTCACCCCGGAGGACCCGGTCCTGCTCGCCATCCTCCCGGAACCGCAGGAGGATCCGGAAGCCCTGGCAGGGGCGGTGCGGGCCGCGGACGGCGGGCCGGCGGTGCGCGTCCTGGGGGCGGACCAGGTCCTGGGCGCCCTCCGGGCCTTTCCCCACATCCAGTGGGTGGACGCGGATTCCGGTTCCACCCTCCAGGGGGCCAAGGGCCGCCGTTTGGCCGAGGCCATGCGTCAGCTGGGAGGCCAGGCATGATCCCCAAGCTCCTGCACCTCATCTGGGTCGGCGACGAGACGCGGCGACCGGCCCGCTGCATCCAGTCCTGGATCGATCACCACCCCGGCTGGACGGTGCGCGTCTGGGGCAACCGGGACCTGGCGGAACGGGCCTGGTACAACGGGGACCACATGAAGGCGATGGCCGCGCGGGAATGGAACGGCGTGGCCGACATGATGCGCTGGGAGATCCTCTACGACCAGGGGGGGGTGCTCGTGGATGCCGACAGCTTCTGTGTCGGCACCCTTCCCGACTGGATGCTGGACTGCGAGGCCTTCGCCTGCTGGGAGAACGAGCTGGTGAGGCCTGGGCTGGTGGCGGCCGGCTACTTCGGGACGGTCCCGGGGAATCCCTTCGTGGCCCAGCTCATCGAAGGCATCCACCGGAAGTCCACGGTGGTTGACCGGATGGCCTGGGAGACCGTGGGGCCCCAGCACCTGACGGACACCTGGAAACAGGCGGGCTACGGCAACCTGACGGTCCTGCCCAGCCATTTCTTCATTCCGAGGCACTTCACCGGCGCGGAGTATTCCGGGGGGGGCCCCGTCTACGCGCGGCAGGAGTGGGGCAGCACCCTGGGGCGCTACGATCAGCTGGCCTCGGGGGCGCTGACCGAAGGCGTCAAGGCCCAGGCCTTCCTGTACGAACCGCGCTGGGAGGACCCCGAATGGGTGGAGGTGCTCCTGGGGTACCTGGAGGCCTTCGCGCCGGAGGACCCCGTCACCCTGGTGCTGGTCCTGGATCCCGCGGCGCCCGGCCAGGTGTCCCTGGCGGATGCCGAGGCCGCCGTGCTGGATCTCGTGGGGCGCACCGGCCGGACCCGGTTCCCGGACGTGGCCATCCTCGACCACCCGGAGGAGCTGGGGGACTTCCTCCGCCCCTTCCCCCTGGCATGCTGGGTGCCCCCCGGCCGGGGCGCGACCTCCGGCTTCCGCGGTCCCCTGGGGGTCCGTTTCGCGGAGGCCCGGACCCGTCTGGTCAGTCCGGACGTTTGAGGTTCACGCCCAGGCGGCGGGCGGTTGCGTACAGGGAGGGCCGGGCCATGCCCAGGACCTTGGCCGCCTGGGCAGCGCGGTAGCCGCAGGCGGCCAGGGTCTCCTCCAGGAGGGTCCGCTGGAAGGCCCGGGTGGCCTCGGTCCATCCACCGGAAGGGGGGGCGCCCGTTTCGGCGGGAACCAGGTGCCGGGGGCCCAGGGGTTCCCCTCCGGAATGGAGGAGGCCCTGTTCCAGGACGTGGAGGAACTGGCGCAGGTTGCCCGGCCAGCTTCGGCTGGCCAGGGCTTCGGTTAGGCCGCGCTCCAGGGCCGGTGCCGGCCGCCCCAGGTTCTGGGCCGCCCGGATGACCAGCCGCGGCACCAGGTAGGGGAATTCGTGGCGGCGCTGTTCCAGGGGAGGGACCCGGATGACGGTGCCCTGGAGCCGGAACAGCAGGTCCTCCCGGAAGGCTCCCGCGCGGGCCATGGGCTCCAGGGGGCGGTTGGTGGCGGCCGCGAACCGCACGTCGATGCGCGCGCCCCGGTCGCTGCCCACCCGCGGAACCTCGCGCTCCTGCAGGACGCGGAGCAGCATGCACTGGACCCGGGGCGTGAGGTCGCCCACCTCGTCCAGGAACAGGGTGCCGCCCTCCGCGGAGGCCACCGCGCCCCGGCGTTCCCGCACCGCGCCGGTGAAGGCCCCGCGGACGTGCCCGAACAGTTCCGATTCCAGGGTGCCCTCCGCGAGGGCGGCGCAGTTCACGGCCACCAGGGGCCCCGGGCGCCGGGAGCGGCGGTGCAGTTCCCGCACCACCAGCTCCTTTCCGCACCCCGTGGGCCCCCGGACCAGGACCGTCAGGCCCGAGGGGGCCACCAGGTCCAGTTCGCGCAGGAGGGCCCCCATGGGCTCGGACCCATCGGTCAGGAGCTCGGGTTCGGGGGGCGCGTTCCTCACCCCCCCACCCTACGCCCCCTACCGTGCGTCCATGTACGGCCGGCTGATGGTCTTGTCCGTGGTGATGGGCAGGGTGTAGGCGCCGTAGAGATCCAGCTTCTGGGTGTACTTGAGCTTGATGACGCAGGTTCCGGCGCTGCGGTCCCCGAGGATGGTGAGGGTGATGCCGCCCTTGACCAGGGCCTCGGGGATCTCCAGTTCGGCGGCCTTGGCCCGCAGCTGCTGCTCGAGGGTGGCGGCGGGAATGACGCCCGCCCTGGATCCCAGGTCCTCCGCGGCGTTCACCAGGCTGTTGTTGGCGTAGAGCACCGGGACGACCTTGGCGGCGACGCCGCCCACGATGATCAGGACCAGGAGGCTGACGATGCAGCCGATCTTGCCCTCGCCGCGTTCATTCCTGCGCATTGCGCTCATGGGGTTCCTTTCGGGGGTCAGGGTTGGAGATCCTGGAGGGCCTGCCGGGCCAGGGGCGCCAGCAGGGGGCCGCCGGGGCCGAACAGGGTGGCCTGGGGGTATTTCAGGGCCTGGTTGAAGGACTGGGCGGCGTCGCGCAGGTAGACGCTACCCATGTGGAGGAGGCAGAACCCGGTGTAGTAGTCGAGGGTGCCCTGGCTCACGCCCTGGACGGAGACCATGCGCGCGTCCCGCAGCACCTCCAGGGCCTTGTCGTACTCCCGGAAGTGCATGAGGGCCAGGGCCTGGTCCAGCCGCAGGAGGGAGGCCTCGTCGCCCTGGGCGCCCAGGTAGCGCAGGCGCAGGTCGGCGAGGACCAGGGGGTAGCAGAGGTACGGGGCGTTCACGGGGAGTTCCGCGGGCATGGGGACCACGGCCAGCTTCACGGGGGCCTCCCCCTGGGAGACGGTGAGGGTGCCGCCGGTGGCCTCGGCCAGGGCCTTGCGGAAATCCGCGACGGTGGCCACGGGCCTTCCGCCGGCTTCGGTGAGGGTCCGGCCGGGCTTGACGCCGGCCTTCTGGGCGGCGGAATCGGCCTCCAGCACGTAGGCGCCCCCGGGCAGGTCCAGAAGGGTGAGGCCGGCCCAGGGCTCCCGGAGCGCGGGCTGGCGTTCCATGCGCGCCGCCAGGGACCCCAGGGGATCGTTCTCCAGGGGCATGACGGTCAGCCGTTCCTCCTGCCCCGTGAGGGTCGACAGGATGAGCTCCACCTGCTGCACGGATCTTCCGGGGGCGGGCCGCGCCCAGAGGATGAGTTCGGTCTCGCGGCCGGAGCGCAGGCGGGCCAGGCAGTCCTTGAGGGACTCGCCCTTGGCGGCGGTGAAGAAGGCCACTTCGTGGAGCCGCCCGCCCAGGGTCCCCAGCATGCCCAGGAGCCGCTCGCGGCCCGCGAAATCGTCGGAGCCCTCGAAGCCGGCATAGGTCAGGCGCGGCTTGGGGCGGGCCGTGAGGGTGAGGGCCTTGCCCTCCTGGATCTCGATGCGCTGGGTGAAGCTGCCGGCGGGGTACTTCACCTGGAGGTCGTAGGCCTGGGCGCAGACCTGCAGGTCCTGCACCGGCACCCGGCCCATGTCGAGGCCGGAAAGGATCAGCTGCCCGCCGGGGACGGCGCTCTGGACGGTGAGGGTGCCGCGGCTGGGCTCGAGCTTGACGGGTTCCAGTTCCTGGTCCGCGAAGGGGGTGGTGAGGGCCGCCGGAATCTCCAGGCGGCGGGTGCGGTGGCAGGGCAGGCGCACTTCCAGGAGGTGCTTGCCGGGGGCGAGGTCGGCGATGGGGAAACCGTCCGAGAGCTGGTCGGGCTTCACCCCGGCGCGGTCGGCCAGGTAGCTGCGGTCCGTGGGGACCTGCCCCCGGGAGAGGCCCCGGGTCTTGCCGTCCACCAGGAGTTCGGCCCCCGCGGGCGAGGTGTAGACCGTGATCACGGACGAGGTGCGCGCGAGCTTGAAGTCCAGGGCCCGGGTGTCCTTGACGGCCACGTCGAACTTCACGTCCTGGGGCTGGAACCCGATCCGGGCGTAGGCGGCGGCGTGGGCCCCCGGGGCCATCCAGTGCATGCCGGGCTCGGCGCGCCGGGCCTTGCCGTCCACGGTGAGGACGCCCCCGGCGGGGTCCAGGGAGAGCTTCACCCGGCCGAAGCGCGCGGCGCGCAGCGCGTCGAAGGCGGCCTGGAGCCTGGGGTTGGTGATGGTGCGGTCGATGTCGTAGTCGGGGTCCAGTTCCAGGAGGCTCTCCAGGCGCTTGGGGGCCTGGGCCTTCTTGCCCGCGGTGCGGTCGTCCAGGACCGCCATCCAGTTGTAGGTTTCGCAAAGCACCCGGGTCCAGCCCTCGTCCAGGGCGCGGGCGGAGGGCTCCAGGGCCCCCAGGATGGATTCGAACTTGGCGGCGGCGCCGTCCCGGTCGCCCTGGGTGGCCCACAGGGCCTTGGCCGAGGCCAGGGTGTCCCGGAGGGCCGGGTCCTGGGCGCCGAGGGCCGCGCTGGCCGTGAGGAGGAGGCAGAGGAGACGTCGCATCATTGGAGCCTGATCAGCAGGTCATTGGAACGGTCGGCCAGGATCAGCCCCCCGGCGCGGTCCAGGGCCACGGCACGGAACTTCCCGGCGATGCCCAGGGCCTTGTAGGTGGCCGAGCGCAGCACGGACCCGTCCGGGCCCCACACCACCACCCCTTCGAAATCCCCGTCCACCAGGGCCGCCACGTGGCCCAGGGGGTCCGAGGCCAGGGACACCACGTACCGGAAGGGGGCGGGAAGGTCCTTGCCGTAGGGGACGGTGGTCCGGGTCCGCCCCGAGGCGTCCAGGAACAGCAGGGACCGGGAGGCGTCCGAGGCCGCCGCGGCGCCGCCGTCGGGAAGGGGGGCCAGGGCCTGGATCCCGGGCACGGGCAGGGGCCGGGGCGGGGCGTCCCCGGCCAGCACCTGGATGACCGGGGAACCCGGGTCGCAGATCCAGGCGTTGCCCCAGGCGTCCAGCATCCCGCCGGAGGGGGAGGGCACGGGGGGCGCCGCGGCCTGGGGCACCTCCTCCTTCACGAGGCCGAACTTGGCGCTCACCACCCAGGTGGTGCCCGCCTGGGGGACCAGGAGGGCCTTGCCGCCCTTGACCACGGGGCCCGAGGGGGCCAGGGCGCCGTCCTTGAGGTGGTAGGCCCGGTCGTCGTCGGACTGGTACACGTAGAGATCGCCCTCGGGGCCGGTGGCCAGGAGGATGGGGGTCTTGAGCCACTTGGTCCGCCCCTGGGGCCAGGGGCCCTGGGACTTCAGGGGGGGCTTCTGGAGGCGCTGGAGCACCCGCGCCTGGATGCGCCACAGGGCCTCCTGGGCCTCGGGAGCCTGGGGGTGGCGGTTCCGCAGGTCCTGGAGCATGCGCAGGCAGCCCGGGAGGTCCCCCATGATGTCCAGGGTTTCGGCGGCCTGGAGCTGGGCGGCGATGGCCGCGGGGGCGGCGGGGTCCAGGCGCATGGCCTCGGTGAAGGCCAGGAGGGCCCGGGCCCACTCCCCCTGGAGCTTGCGGGCCAGGCCCATGTGGAGCCGGGCCTCCTGCACCAGGGGATGGTCCGGGAACAGGTCCACCATGCGGTTGAAATCGGCCAGGGCCTCCTTGATGTCGGCGGGGGCGTGGCTGCGGGCCGCCCTGAGCTCGCCCAGCAGGAGGAGGGCGTCGCCGGCCTGGGGGGTCTTGAGGTACTCGTTCTTGAGCCGCTCCAGGAAGGGGGTGGCCGCCTCGGGCTTCTTCTGGACGTCCAGCTGGTACCGGGCCAGGTTGAGCAGGGCCCGCGCGGCCAGGGGGGACTGGGGCAGCTGGGCGATGAGCTGGTTCCAGGTCTCCAGGGCCTCGGCGTAGCTGTGGGCGGCGTAGGCGCGCTCGCCGGAACGGAAGAGCCGCTCGGCCATGTCGCCGTCCTGGGCCCCGAGGGACGCGCAGGCCAGGATCAGGGTCACGGGGCGGATCCAGGTTCCTAGGACATGCATGCGGGCCTCGAAATTGTTAATTGAAGATAGTTTACCCCCTTCAGGCCTCCAGGGCCTGGAGGACCTGCTCCGTGGGGTAGGGCTTGAACAGGGCGCCGATGATCCAGGCGTTCTGCCGCAGCGCCGCGATGTCGCGGTTGGCCGTGGAGAGCAGGGCGTAGCGGAAGCGTTCCCGGCCCTTGAGCTCCTCCAGCCAGGGGGCGAGGTCGCCCTGGGCGTCCTTGCTCTCGGTGATGACCAGGTCCACGGTGCGGGCCGCCAGGATGGCCTCGGCCTCCTCGCGGCTTCCGGCCTCCGCCACCTCGCGCTTCCCGTCGGCCAGGGCCTGGGCCAGGCGCTTGCGGAAGAAGGCGCTGGGTTCCAGGAGCAGGATGGAGCGCACCGGGGGCCTGCGGTTGAGGTCGGATTCCGTGAGGCCCAGGGCCAGGAGCGCCGTGCGCGCCGCGCTCTTGAGGCCCAGGCCCGAGGCCCCCAGGAAGATCTCCCGGATGGGTTCCACCATCGCGGGCTGGCGCGTAAGGCCGCCGATCTCGCACAGGTGGGCGATCTCCCGCCACTCGGAGCCCGGGGCCGCGAGCATCGCCAGCACCCGCTCCGAGAGGGTCTGGGCCAGTTCCGGCCGGATGATCAGCTCGGGATCCGTCAGGGCCTCGCGCAGGGCCAGGAGGGCCTCGATCTTCTTCGGGCCCTTGTCGGGGATCTTCTGGATCTGGGCGTTGATGCCGGCTTCCTTCTGGGCCAGGAGCCCCAGGCCGTCGCCGCGCCGGGCCAGTTCCTTGACCACCGCGGCCACGCGGTCGTTGGACTCCCGGTCCCAGGTCTCCTTGGTGCGCATGTCGAAGAGGAAGTCCGAGACCCGGTCCTTGAGGAGGTTGTAGGCGGCCCGGTCGAAGACGAAGAGGTCCTGGGAGGCGAGGATGGCGCGCAGGCGCTGGCCCTCCCCCTCGCGCTCGTCGCAGCACCTCTCGAAGAGGTTCATGAATTCGGGCAGGGCGTCCAGGGGCAGGGGCCGGTCGAAGGCGGGGAAGGCCGTGAGCGAACCCTCCAGGGCCAGGATGAGCACCTGGGGCTGCTTGAGCTTGGGGGCCTTCTGCAGGAGGCCCAGGGAGGCCTCCGGGGTGCCCAGTTCCTTGAGGGCCTCCGCCAGGGCGATCTGCAGGTTGAGGGGCTTGCCGTCGTGGAGCAGGTCCAGGAGCACCGGCGCGCTTCCGGGATAGCCGATGGCCGACAGCGCCTCCACGGTCTCCACGATCAGGGCGTCCCGGTTGTCCTTCTGCAGGAAGGCCAGGAGGGGTTCCGCCGCCATGCGGGTGCGGTTCTCCCCGAAGACCCGGATGGCGCTGCGCACCTGGTCGTGCTGGCCGCTCTCGAACATGGCCATGAGGGCCGGGAAGCTGGAGGGGAGCTTGCCCAGGTGGTGGATGGCCCTCTGGCCCACCTCCACGATGGGGTCCTCCACCGCCGCCAGGAAGAAGGGGGTGAGCGCGTCGTCCTCCCGGGTGCCCAGGGCGTCCAGGTACTTCTCCCGGCGGGTGAGGTCCGGGTCCTTGAGAAGCTCGGCCAGCAGGGCCGTTTCGGAAACGGGCAGCAGGCGCAGGAAGGCGGTGACGAACCCGTCGCCCCCGGCGCGGCTCCGCAGGATCGGCGCGAAGATGGGCAGGATCTCCTCCCGGGCCACCTCCCCGCAGTCCACCTTGAAGGCCAGGGCCTCGGCCACCTGGTCCACCAGGCCCGTGAGGAAGCCCAGGCGGGTCTCCGCGTTCTGGGCCGCGTCGGAGACCATGGCGGAGTACCGGGCCACCTTGCCTTCGCCCATGAGCATGAGGGCCTCGACGAGGAAGGTCTCGTAGACGCCGCCCACCCAGGGGCGGAGGTCCTCGACGGCGCCCAGGATGTCGCCCTGCTCCTGGGACGCGGCCCGCTGGAGGCCTTCCAGCAGCTCCTTGGTCTCGGGGTGGCGGGTGCCGAAGTGGGCCAGGACCTGGCGCAGGAGCTCGGGCAGGACCGAGGCCCGCTGGAGGGTCTGGAGGCGGTTGAGCCCGGCCAGCAGCAGCTGGTGGTCCAGGAAGTCCTCCCGGGCCGATTCCGCCACCGCCTTCAGGAAGGCCGTGGCCCCGGCCTCGGGCAGGGAGCCCATGACCCGGATGGCCAGGCGCTGGGCGAGGGGATCCCCGCTGTGGTAGGCCTCCGCGATGGCCCCGAGGTCCTGGGCGCCGGCCACCGCCCCCAGGAGCTTGGCGCCCTGGGCCGCCATGCGCAGGTTGCTCTGGCCTTCCAGGAGCCGGCTGATGTGGTAGGCCGCGCCCTGCTGGCTCTGGAAGAGGCCCAGTTCGCGGTTGAGGATCACCTGGAAATCCGGCTCGGGGCGGGAGGTCTTCAGGGCCGCGAGGGCCGTCATGGCCCCCCGGGTGCCCAGGGTCCCCAGGGCCGCGCACCCCTCGTCGAAGATGCCCAGGTCCTGCTCGTTCTTGAGGGCCATGGCAATCCAGGGGGTCCATTCCGGCCAGTCGAACTTCGCCACCGTGGCCAGGATGGCCTTGCGGAGGCCCCGGGGCGTGCCCTGGGAGCCCAGGCGGCTGCCCAGCTCGGGGAGGGCCTGCTTCCGGAGGGTCTGGAGCTGCGTCACCAGGCGGGCCGGGAACTGAGGGTCCCCCTCGGCGTACTCCTTCAGGAGGTCGCGGAGGGTGTCCAGGGGGGTGAGCGGGATCTTCCGGAGCTGGGTTGGCATTGAATCCTGCGAAAAAGGGGCTTCAAGCATTATTCTTTTCACAATCGCGGCGATTCGCTAGCGTTTCTCCATGCGCCTTCCGTATTTTCTGTCCCTGGCCATCTCCAGCCTCCTCGGGGCCCAGATCCCCTTCGGGGAGCTGGCCCCCATGGATCGCGAGGAGGCCCAGCGGATCGTGGACAAGGCCGACTTCGCCTTCCAGACCCGCACCCGGCCCGTGCAGGTGCGCTCCGCCACCATGGAGAAGATCTTCGACCACCCCCGCATGAGCATGGCCCTGTGGCGGTACTGCGGGTTCGTGCCGGGCTTCTTCGGATTCGCCTGCCCCGACGGCTCCTGGACCCTGGACGACACCCGGGGGCTCACCGGGCGCCTGCGCTGCGTGCTGTGGAAACCCGGGTTCCGGGTCTACCTGGTGGAGGGCCGGGCCGAGGCGGGCCGGCTCAAGACGCCCTTCGCCGTGGGGGCGCGCATGGCCGTGGCCTACCGCTACTGGGACTCCCCCCAGGGCTTCGAGACCCACCTCCAGACCTGGACGGCCCTGGATTCCGCGGTCCTGGGCATCGTCGCCCGGCCCTTCCAGGGGTACATCCGCCATCGCCAGGACGAATTCATCGCCTACATCAACGGCAATATCGCCACCTTCGGCCAGTTCGCCGAGCGGGACCCCGGGGAATTCCGCGAACCCATCCGGCGGGAGGGGGATCCGGTGGCGATCCGCGATTTCGACCTCCTCTTCCCCCGGCGCTGATGGAACCCGTCCGGAACCTCTGGGAGCGGGCCCTCCGGCCCGGGGAGGGGTTCCGCCAACGGGCCCGGGAAGCCCCCGCCCTGGGGGCCTCCCTGAAGGAGCTGCTCCTGCTGCGGTCCCCCCTGGCCTTCCTGGGCATGGTCCTGGGCTACCTGTCCTTCTCGTCCCTGTACGCCCGCCTGATCTCCCCGGAAAGCGACCTGTGGACCCGGATCCTCCCGCAGCTCCCGGAGACGGTGGACCCGGCCGAACTCCGCGCGGCCCTGGCGAACCTCCCCGCCGCCCCCGGCCTCCACGCGCTCCTGCCCTGGATGGCGGCGCTGGCCCCCGTGGCGGTCCTGGGCCTCTGGCTCCACGACGCCACCTTCGACCACATGGCGTTGTGGCTCCTGGGGGGCCTGCGGGAGCGCCGCGGCTTCCGGGCCAGCCTGGTGGCCGACGCCGAGGCCCTCAAGGTGGGCGCCCTGGGAGCCGCCGCGGCCCTGCTGGCCGAGCTGCCCGGGGTGGGCTTCGTCCTCGGCCTGGCCCTCCTGCCCGTGGCGGCGTACTTCTGGATCCTGCGGGGCTACGCCCTGGCCGCGTGGCACGGATGCGCCCCCTGGAAGGGGGTCGTGGCCACCCTGGTCCACGTGGCGCTGGTGGGGGTCTGGCTGGGCCTGCTGATCCTGGCCTGCGTCGTGGGGGTCCTGATGCTCCTGTAGATATGGTTCATGGTGGCGTTCCCCCCGGAGACAGGTCATCATGTGACGTTCCCCGAGGGAGTTTCCCCATGTCCTTCCAGGCCATTCTGGACAATCTGATCGAGCGGGTGCCCGAGGCCATCGCGGCGACCTTCAACGACAAGGACGGGGATCCCCTCTGCTCGCGCACCATCGAGGTGCCCAACGACGCCCTGCAGCTGCTCGGCGCCTACCGGAACGTCGTCAAGCGCCACCTCCAGCAGGCGGTCGAGGAATTCGACCGGGGCGAGGTGGAGCAGGTGGCCTTCTGCACGGACCAGCACTGGATCCTCATGATGGGCGGGCAGGAGCACTGCTCCCTGGTGCTGGTGATGCGCCGGGACGGTATCCTTGGCCGCGCCCGTTTCCAGATGCAGCAGGCCCTGGACGCGCTCAACCAGGAGCTGTAATCCCCCCCTTCTGAAACACCGAAAAACCAGCGATATGGGAGAAACATGGTCCGATTTACGGGTCTTCTTGGTCTTGTCTGTTTCATGGCTCTGGCCTATGCCTGGTCCTCGGACCGCAAATCCATCCACTGGAAAACCGTCGGCTGGGGCATGGCCCTGCAGTGGATCCTGGCCCTGGTGGTGCTCAAGGGCGAAGCCCTCTCCCACGCCCTGGGCTTCCTTCCCTTCCCGCCCCACGCGGGCTGGGTGATCTTCGCCCTCCTCTTCGTGCCGATGATCTTCAAGCGCTACGGGATCCTGCAGGTGGCCTGGTTCAAGTGGGCCCTGGGCTCCGTGGTGACCTTGGCCCTGGTGCGCGGGAACCTCGTGGGCTCGGTCTTCGACAAGGCGCGGGTGGTGGTGGAGGGCCTCATGTCCTACGCCAAGGCCGGCGCCACCTTCGTCTTCGGACCCCTGGCCACCCCCGGCGGCGCCGTGATCACCAACGCCCAGGGCGTGACCGTGGGCAGCATGGGCATGATCTTCGCCTTCGTGGTGCTGCCCACCATCATCTTCGTGGCCAGCATCTTCGCGGTGCTCTACCACGTGGGCGCCATGCAGTGGGTGGTGGGGGCCTTCTCCCGCGCCATCAGCCGCTTCCTCAAGGTCAGCGGCGCCGAGAGCCTTTCGGTCTCCGCCAGCATCCTCATGGGCCAGACCGAGGCCCCGCTCACCATCCGCCCCTACCTGGCCGCCCTCACCCGCAGCGAGCTCATGGTGGTCATGACCGCCGGCATGGCCCACGTGTCGGGCTCCATCATGGTGGCCTACGTGCAGGTGGCCCACGTGGACGTGGTGCACCTGCTCACCGCCGTCATCATGACCGCCCCCGGCGCCATCATGATCGCCAAGATCCTGGAGCCCGAGACCGGCACCCCCGCCACCGCCGGCGAGATCCAGGTGAACATCCCCTCCAACGACGCCAACGTCCTGGACGCCGCCGCCCGCGGCGCCTCCGAGGGCCTGCACCTGGCCATCAACGTGGCCGGCATGCTCATCGCCTTCATCGCCCTCATCGCCCTCATGAACGGCGTCCTGAAGGCCATCTTCCCCGCCCTCTCCCTGGAGCTGGTGCTGGGCATCCTCTTCCGCCCCTTCGCGTGGCTCATGGGCATCCCCTGGAAGGAGGCCGGCGTCGTGGGCTCCCTCCTGGGCCAGCGCATGGTCATCAACGAATTCGTGGCCTTCATCCAGCTGGGCAACCTCCCCGACCTGAGCACCAAGGCCCGCCTCGTCACCACCTTCGCCCTCTGCGGCTTCGCCAACTTCAGCAGCATCGCCATCCAGGTCGGCGGCATCGGCGCCCTGGTCCCCGAACGCCGCGGCGACCTCGCCCGCCTTGGCCTCAAAGCCATGATCGCCGGCACCCTCGCCAACTTCATGTCCGCCTGCATCGCCGGGATTCTCAGTTAGGGGCGCCGGCGCTTTCGGCTGACGGGTTCCGGACTCCCGCCCCGGTTCGTTGACGCAGGCAAGCTGCGTCAACGGAGAGCTCACGTTCAGGGTCGGGGGAGGGGTGTTTGCACACGCCGGCTTCGATGGGCATGCTGGCGGCTGGGAAAGGCGAGGCCCCCCAGGTTGGCCTATGGCCCTTCGACCCGCTGCGAGTGTACCGAAGTGAAGCGGATCCGCGCCGACGCTGACTGGTCAACGTCGGCGCCCTCGCATTTGCGGGCCGGGCCACTCGAAGCGTGCCCACGGAGCCTAGGCCCCGCCGGAGGGCATGGACGTTCCCGCCGGGCAGAGCCCTCCATCGAAGCCGGCGTGTGCAAACACCCCTCCCTGGCCCCTGAACGTGAGCTCTCCGTTGACGCAGCTTGCCTGCGTCAACGAACCGGGGCGTGAGTCCGGGACACGCAGGCCTACTACGCCGGCGCCAGAACCCCAGGCAGTATGGACTTCGCCCCCGCCATGCAGGATTTGTGCTCGATGTGGTACTCGAATTCGGGGCGGAATTTTTGGAGGAAGGATTCCACGGGGCCGCAGGCGGCGTCGCCCAGGGGGCAGAGGGTGCGCATGTTGATCCGGGGGGGGAGGCTGGCCAGGAGGTCCAGGTCGGCGGGGCGGCCCTGGCCGTGCTCGATGCGGTGGAGGATCATCTCCATCCAGTTGCAGCCTTCCCGGCAGGGGGTGCACTGGCCGCAGCTCTCGTGGGCGTAGAAATGGGTGAGGCGCAGCAGGGCCTGGACCATGCAGGTGCTTTCGTCCATGACGATCATGCCGCCGGAGCCGGCCATGGAGCCCCGGGCCTTGACGGTGTCGAAGTCCATGGGGCAGTCGAAGTCCTTGGCGTCGAAGACGGGGGCGCTGGAGCCTCCGGGGATGACGGCCTTGATCTTGCGGCCGGTGCTGGAGCCGCCGCCCAGGTCGTTGAGGATGAAGTCCATGGGCAGGCCCAGGGGGAGCTCGTAGAGGCCGGGGCGCTTCACGTGGCCGCTGAGGCCGTAGATGCGGGTGCCGGTGTTGCCGGGGGTGCCCAGCTCGGCGTAGGCGGCGCCGCCCATGCGGAGGATGGGGGCCACCGCCGCCAAGGTCTCCACGTTGTTGACGGTGGTGGGCTGGCCGAAGGCGCCCACGGAGGCCGGGAAGGGGGGCTTCACCCGGGGCTCGCCCCGGCGGCCTTCGAGGCTGTTGAGCAGGGCCGTCTCCTCCCCGCAGATGTAGGCGCCCGCGCCCCGGTAGGTGAGGATGTCGTAGTCCCAGCCGGTGCCCAGGATGTCCTTGCCCAGGTAGCCCGCGTCCCGGGCCTCCTGGAGGGCGGCCTCCAGCTTGTCGATGAGCCAGGAGAACTCGCCCCGCAGGTAGATGAACCCGGTGCGGCACTGCATGGCCCACCCGGCGATGATCATGCCCTCGATGAGCTGGTGGGGGTTGTATTCCAGGATCGCGCGGTCCTTGAAGGTGCCGGGCTCGCCCTCGTCGCCGTTGCACACCAGGTAGCGGGTCACCTTGCGCTCCGGGGTGTCCTTGGGCATGAAGCCCCACTTCATCCCGGTGCGGAAGCCGGCGCCGCCCCGGCCGCGCAGGTCGGAGGCCTTCACCTCGGCCGTGACGGCGGCGGGCTCCATCTTCAGGGCCTTGCGGCAGGCCTCGTAGCCCTCCCATTTCCGGGTGTAGACCTGGAGGCGCCAGTTGTCCAGTTCGCCGGCGCCCCGGAGCATGAGGTTGGGGTACCGGGAGGAGCCGAAGCCCTCGAAGGTGTAGATCTGGGGATCGGGCTTGGTGCGGATGGCGGCCATGGTCATTCCCCCCACGCTGCGGTCTCGCCGCGCCGGCAGGCGTCCATGAGGGCCTCCAGCTTCGCCTCGTCCACGAACTCGTCGAAGACGCCGTGGTTGATCTGGATGCAGGGCCCGCTGCCGCAGGAGGCCAGGCACTCCACCTCGTCCACGCTCCAGAGCCCGTCCGGGGAGGGGCCTTCCCCGGGCCTGGCGCCGGTCTTCTCGATGACCTTGGCCAGCAGGTCCGCGGCCCCGTTCAGGGCGCAGCAGAGGTTGGTGCACACCTCGAAGTGGTACCGCCCCACGGGCTTCTTCCGGAACATGGTGTAGAACGTGGCAACCCCGAAGACGTGCCCCTCGGGCACGCCCAGGGCCGCGGCCACCTCCTTCATGGCCCCCAGGCTCAGGAAGCCGAATTCCTTCTGGGCGATGTACAGCGCCGGGAGGGTGCCGGCCATGCGGTCCGGGAACTGGGCCGCGATGGACTGGATCTTCGCGATGGCCTCGGGGCTCAGCTTCTCCCGCTGGGTCCTGGGCAGCCGTTCGCCCGGCGCCAGGGGCACATCGCTGGTTTCAGGGGGGAGGGGATGGTTCATGGCTCGTCCGGGAAGGTCATCAAGGACACCCAGTCTATCCTGTATCCCCGGCGGCATCCCCATGGACCTTGACGCCAAAATTTCGCGCGGGTTCCTCCGGCCGCTTCCGGCCCGGGGCACCCCTGGACACCCCGCGGCCCCCCATTAGAATTGATCCACGCCCCAAGGCACTCGGAACGGTCGATCCCATGCAGCTTCGCGAAGAGCTCCTCATCAACAAGCCCCTGGACCCCGGCCAGGAGCTCCTGCTTTCCATCCTGCTCTGCCGGGAGTACGCCACGCGCCTCAGCGACGAGCGGCTCTTCAAGCCCGCCGGCATCACGGACCAGCAGTTCAACGTGCTGCGCATCCTCAAAGGCGGCCCCGAGGACGGCTACCTCATCCGGGACCTGCGGCGCCGCATCATCTCCCGCAGCGCCGACGTGCCGCGGCTCGTGGACCGCATGGTGAAGGCGGGCCTGGTGCGCCGGAGGGAGGACCCCAACGACCGCCGGGGCTGCCTCGTGCAGCTCACCCCCGAGGGCCGGACCCTGGAGGCCAAGCTGGCCCCGGTGCACACCGCCCTCTGCCGGGAAGTGGACGGCCTGTTGACGCCGGAGGAGGGACGGACCCTCATCGCGCTGCAGCAGAAGCTGCGGGAAGGGGTCCGGGAGCGGCTGGAGATGGGCGACTAGCCGGGGCGGTATTGAAATGGCCTGACTGTCCCGCCCGCCATTCTGCGCCGGTACAACCTGGAAGGTCTCTTGGATAGCGGGTCCGGTATGGCCTGACTCCATGGGCCGTGGAAACCCAGGGAAAATGAAAAACGCTGGGGCGCTGAGGACTCGCTGGGGCGCTGGGAAAAGCAATACCTGGGGTTCTTATCGCCGCGCCCTGGCCAGGTTTTCCTGCTTTTCCCAGCGCCCCAGCGAGTCCTCAGCGCCCCAGCGTTTGAATTTTTCCTTGGTTTCTCTGTACGCCGCGGACTGGCCGTTCAGAGCTCCAACCCTGGGCCACGAACCTTGTCCTTATGCGTACAACCCAGTCACTCTTTGAGCTTTCCACTTGCCGAACCCGGCCTAGCCCTTTTTCGGGCCGGGCTTGCGGAAAGCTCCCGCGGGCTTGGCGGTGGGCTTTCCCCCCGCTGGCCGCGCATCGGCGGCGCGCCGGGGACGGGGCGCTTCGTCGCGGGGGCCCGCGGCGCGCCGGGGTCGGGGCGCTTCGTCCCGGGGGCCCACAGAGCGCCTGGGTCGGGGCGCTTCGTCCCGGGGAGTCGAGGGGCGCCGGGGCTCGTCCTTGGTGTAGCGTTCCGCGCGGCGCACCCGGTCCAGTTTGCGCTCGGCGGTGATCTTGGGCTTGTAGATGTCGGCCTCGCCCTTGACGCCGGCCTCGGCCCGCTCCACCCGGCGCGCGGTGCGCAGGGCCTTGAGGGCCTTTTCCATGTCGGCGGGCATGGGGGCCGAAGCGGTTACGGATTCGCCGGTGACGGGGTGGCGGAAGCCCAGCAGCTCGGCGTGGAGGGCCTGGCGGTCGATGAGGGGGCTGGGGGTGCCGTACACCTGGTCGCCCAGGAGGGGGAAGCCCCGGTCGGCGAACTGCACGCGGATCTGGTTGCGCCGGCCCGTCTCCAGCTTCACCTCCACCACGGTGTGGCCCGGGAGGCGCTCCAGCACCCGGTAGTGGGTGATGGCCACCTTGGCGCCCTTGATGTCCTGCTTGGCCTTGGAGTTCTCGGGCACCACCTGCATGCGCAGGGACTTCCGCTCCACCAGCTTGTCCGAGAGGGTCCCGGCGTTCTCGGGGAGCTCGCCCACCAGGATGGCCTTGTAGATGCGGTGGAGGTGGTGCTCGTCGAAGATGCGCTTGAGGCCGTTGAGGGCCTCGGGGGTCTTGGCGAAGACCAGCACGCCCGAGGTGTACCGGTCCAGGCGGTGGGCGATGAAGAGCTGGAAGCGCTTGAAGCCCCGGCGGCGGTACAGGTCCGTGAGGGCCTCGGCCAGGCAGGGGTCGGTGTTCTTTTCCGCGGGCACCGTCAGGAGTCCGGCGGGCTTGTCCACGAAGACCAGGTGCTTGTCCTCCAGGAGGACCGTGAAGGGGCAGTCCGCGCTCCGGCTGGGCTTGGGCAGGGCGCTGTAGACCATGTCCGGGTCGAAGACCACGTGGACGGTGTCCGTCGCGGCCAGGCGCAGGCCGTAGGTGCGGGCCTCGGCGCCGTTGACCTTGACGCAGCCCGCGTCGATGAGGCCCTTGGCCTGGCGGTGGCTGACCTCCAGCTTGCGGTGCAGCTCCGCGGCAAGGGCGGTACCTTCCGTCGCGCCGGTCCAGGTTTCATTCGATCGGGCCATGGGCTCCTCCAGTGCCCGGCGTCCATTGAAACGCTGGGCTTGCTGGAAAGGAGACCATGAAAACCTTTATTTATCAAGCGAAAGGGTGCTACCGCTTGGCGGCCTTCTGGAAATCGCCGGCCTTCACCAGGGTGATGCGGGCGGGATCCAGGTGCTTTTTCAGGGCGGCGACGATCTGGTCGCTGGTGAGGGCGGCGACGCGCCTTTCCAGGTCGGCCTGGAAGGCCATGGTGCGCCCGGCCTCCAGATCGCGCTGGATCATGCCGGCCAGCTGCGGGTCCTGGGACCGGCCCTGCTCCTCGGCCTGGAGCCAGCCCGTCTTGGCCTCGGCGAGCTCCTTGGCGGTGAAGCCCGAGGCCAGGGCCAGGGCCAGCTCCTCGCGGATGGCGGCCTCGGCCTTGGCGGCGTTCTGGGGCGCGCAGATGGCGTAGAAGGTCCACTGGCCGAAGGCGTCCAGCGCCCCGGCCTGGAACTGGGAGCCCACGCCGTAGCTGAGGCCCTCCTTCACCCGCACCCGGGCCCCCAGCCTGGAATTGAAGGTGCTGCCGCCCACCATGTAGTCACCCAGCACCAGGGCCGCGAAATCGGGATCGGATTCCTTCAGCGCGAGGTTCAGGCCCCCGAGGATCACCGCGTTGGCCTTGTCGGGCGTCTCGATCACCTCGGACCGGCCCGGCTCCGGGCGGTAGACGTTGGTGATGCGCTTGTAGGGCGCCGGGCTCTTCCAGGAGCCCAGGAGGCTCTCCACCAGGGCCCGGGCCTCCTTGGGGTCCACGTCGCCCACGATGGTCAGCTCCCCGTTGGAGGCGCCGTAGAAGGCGTCGTGGAGGGCCTTGACGTCCTCCACCTTCACGGCCTTCATGTCGGCGATGGATTCGTCCAGGGTGGCGGCGTAGCGGGGATGGCCCTTGGGCCAGGCATTGAGGGCCCTGCGGTAGGTGATCCCGGCCAGGGCCTGGGGATCGCTCCGCTGGCTCTCCAAGCCGGCCAGGAACTGCTGGCGGAGCAGTTCGAATTCCTGGGCGGGGAAGCTGGCCTCCTTCAGGGCCTCGGTGACCAGGCCCAGGACGGCGGGCAGGTTCTCCCGCACCGTCTCGATGGTGCCCCGGACCCCCTCCGCGCTGCCCCCCAGGCGCACGTTGGCCTTGAGCTTGTCCAGGGTGTCGGCCAGCTCCTGCCGGGTGTGGCGGGCGGTGCCGCGCAGGAGCATGGCGCCCGCGAGGGTGCCCCGGGGGCCGAGGTCCTGGAGCGCCGCCTCGGTGCCGAAGTGGAGGTTCAGGGCCACGTTCACGGCGGCGCCCCGGGTCTTCTTGGGCACCAGGGCCACCTTCAGGCCCGCCGCGGTGGTGAACCGCACCGTCTGGCGGTCGATGGAGGCCGGGGACACGTCGAAGGCCTCGCCCTGGCTGCGCACCTCCTGCCCCTTGTAGTCCTGGACCATGGCCGCCACGTCGCGCATGGGGGGGATCTCCACCCGCTCGGGCTTGGGCGTGGGCACGAAGAGCCCCAGGGTCCGGTTGCTGGACTTCAGGTAGGCCTTGGCGACCCGCGCCACGTCCGCGGGGGTCACGGCCTTCACCCGGTCCCGGTCCAGGAAGAAGGTGCGCCAGTCGCCGTTGGCGATGGCTTCGCTCAGGGCCAGGCCCACCTGGTCGGACTGGTTCAGGGTCAGGTCCACCTGCTTGAGGATGGCGGACTTGGCCCGCTCCACCTCCTCGGGGCCGAAGGGGGTGGCGGCCACGGCCTCCGTGGTGTCGAGCACCAGGTCCCGGGCCTCGTCCAGGTTGCCCTCGGGCCGGACCATGGCCCCCACGTAGAAGAGGCCAGGCTCGCGGGTCGCCTCGGCGTTGCAGAAGACCTGGGCGGCCTTCCTGGGCTCCACCAGGGCCTTGTAGAGGCGGCCGGAGGGGGCCGATCCCAGCACCTTGGCCAGGACCGTCAGGGGCGCCAGGTCCGGGTCGGTGGCGGCGGGCATGTGGTAGGCGGCCATGGCCAGCTTCACGTCGCCCACCCGGCGCACGGTGACGCTGCGCTCCCCGTCCTGGGTGGGTTCCACCGTGTAGGTGGGCTCGAGCTTCCGGGAGGGCCTGGGGATGGGGCCGAAGGTGGTGTTGATGAGCGCGAGGGTCTTCACGGGATCGAACCGCCCGGCCACGGTGAGCACGGCGTTGTCGGGCTGGTAGTACTTCCGGAAGAAGGCGGAGAGGTGCCAGATGTTGACGTTCTCGATGTCGGCGCGGCAGCCGATGGTGGGCTTGCCGTAGTTGTGCCACAGGTAGGCGGTCTCCATGACCCGCTCCATGAGCACGCTGAAGGGCTGGTTCTCGCCGCTCTCGAACTCGTTGCGCACGACGGTCATTTCCGTCTTGAGCAGTTCGGCGGCCTTGGCGGGCTTGATGGCCACCCAGCTGTTGATCATGCGGTCCGCTTCCAGTTCCAGGGCCCACTTCAGGTTCGCCTCGGAGGCCTTCATGGACTCGTAGTAGTTGGTGCGGTCGAAGCTGGTGGAGCCGTTGAAGTCGGCGCCGTGGAGGGAGAGTTCACCGGGGATGTCGGGGTGCTTCGGGGTCCCCTTGAAGATCATGTGCTCCAGAAGGTGGGCCATGCCGGTCTCGCCGTAGCTCTCGTCCCGGCTCCCCACCAGGTAGGTGATGTTCACGGTGACGTTGGCCTTGGAGGGGTCGGGGAAGAGCAGGACCTTGAGGCCGTTGCCCAGGCGGTACTCGGTGATCCCCTCCACGGAGGCGGCCTTCTCGGGGGGCCTGGGGACGGCTCGGGAGGCGGGGGCCTTCGCCGCGGCCGGCAGCCCTCCCAGGATGAGGATGGCGGCGAGGGGCAGATCGAAACGGAAACGGGACATCGTATTTCTCCAAGTTCCAGGGGTGGGTGCCCCAAGGGTCTCACACCCCGCGAAGGCCTTCAACGATCCGTAATTTAACCAAAATTAACGTTTACCAGAGGCTGAACACGGCTAGGGCCCCGCCCAGCAGGGCCATGGCGGTGGCGGCCCAGCCCACCTGCTTGAGCTGGCGCGGGGCGGGCGGGGCCGCCCACACCCAGAGCGCCGCCAGGGTCATGGGCAGCAGGGCGGCGCCGGCGGCGCGGGGCAGGCTTCCGTGCAGGGCGGCCAGGCCCGTCCAGGTGCACAGGGCCGCCCCCAGGGCGAAGGCGGCGAAGCGCGGAAACCAGGCGCCGCCCCGCTTCAGGGCGAGGATGTGGCAGTGGACGACGGCGGTGGCGAGGGTGAACATCCCGCCCAGGAGAAGGGCCAGGAGGAGCGCCCTGCGGCCGCCCCCGTCCCCCAGGAGCACCACGCTGCCCGCGGTGGCGGAAAAGGCCCAGGCCGCCACCACCTCGCCGGCGGCCGTGCGCTCCTGCCGGATCAGGAACAGGAAGAAGAGGATGGCGCCCAGGGCCGCGGCGGGGAGGAGCCCCAGGAGGTGGGCGGCGGGGGCGCCGATCCAGGCCCCGAAGATGGCCAGCAGGAGGACGGAGCCCAGGATCACCAGGCGCAGGGCCGCCCGCACCTGGGAGGCCCCCCGGGCGGCTTCTCCCCGGCGGCCCAGGAGCACCAGGACCGGTTCGCTGGCCAGGAAGAGGGCCACCGCCAGCACCGCCTGGAAGATGCCCCGGGAACCGTGCCCCAGGACGGCCCCGCACGCCAGGGCCACGCCCAACTGGGCATAGGCGCCGTGTTCGCGGGGCCAGAGGGGAAGGGTTTCCTTGGGCATGGTCTCAGGTCTCCAGCAGGGCGGCGAGCCGGGCTTCCCACTCGCGCCGAAGGTCTTCCAATTTCAATCCTTTGCCCTTCCCCGGAGCCGCCTGGAGGAGGCCCTGGGAGGAGGGGTGGGGCAGGACGTCCAGGTGGATGTCCGGGGCCCCGTCGATGCGGGCGAAGACCCACTGGGCCCTGCGCCCCATGGCGATGACCCGCAGGCGGCCCGGGCAGCGCCCCGCGGCCTCCCGCAGCTCCCCCCGGAGCCGATCCAGGTTGTCCGGGGCCAGCAGTTCCTTATCCGTGGGGGCCCGGAAGGTCTGGAAATCCCGGGTGGGGCACACGGGGAAGGCGTTGCTCAGGGCTACCCCCCGGAGCACCGGCGCCAGGCCCTCGGCCCGGAACCGCGCGCCGTCCCAGTCCTGGAAGGCCCCGGCCGGGACCCGGGCAAGGCCCGCGGCCTCCAGGGCCCGGTACACGCAGGTGCCGGCCCGGTCCCCCCAGAAGGGGATCCCGCTCTGGTCGGCCCCCCGGGGTCCCGGGGCCTCGCCGAACAGCATGATCCGCACGGGTCCCCGGGGAGGAAAAAGGGGGGCGACCTGGGTTTGAAGAATCCGTGCCATGGCATCAGATTGCCAGAGGCTTATCTTGGGGGATGCGAATTTGACGTGCGGGAGGCGGGCATGAATTCGACCCCTGGCCTGGATGTGGGCATAAAAAGAATGGTGGAATCAGGTACTTACATTCCGGCCACCGGGAAGGTGGAGGACTTGAAAATTTCCTGCCCCCCGCGCCTGAAGCGGAGCGATCTGGACGACCCCACCGGTTTCCACGTGCGTTTGGTTGAATGGCTCATGCAACAGAAGTGACCGGGGTCCGCTTCTCACACGGAGAAGTACCGGGCCTGGGGGTGCCAGGCGATCAGGGCGGAGGTGGTGTACTCCGGGTCCATCTGGAACTGGTCGGTGATTGAGACGCCGATGCGGGAGCCGCCCAGGAGCTCCAGGAGGGCGGCGTTGCCCTCCAGGTCCGGGCAGGCCGGGTAGCCGAAGGAGTACCGGGAACCCTGGTAGCCCTGGCTGAAGAGCTGGCGCAGCTGGGCCGCGTCCTTGCCGTGGATGCCCAGCTCCCGGCGGACCCGGGCGTGGAGGTGCTCGGCGAAGGCCTCGGTGAGCTCCGTGGCCAGGCCGTGGAAGAGGAAGTAGTCCGCATACCGGTCGGAGCGGTACAGTTCCGCGGCCAGGTCCGCGGCCCGGCTCCCCAGGGTGACCACCTGGAGCGCCAGCACGTCGAAGCGGCCCGAGGCCTCCGGTTCGAAGAAGTCGGCCACGCAAAGGCGCCGGCCCCCCTCCTGCCGGGGCAGGGCAAGGGTGGCCAGGAGGGTCGCGCGGTCCGGGGCGAAGACCCGCAGCGTATCGCCCCGGGCCTGCACCGGCAGGTAGCCGTACAGGGCCCTGGGCTCCAGCAGGCCCTCCTCCAGGATGCGGCGCTTCCAGGCCGCCAGGAGGGGCTCGGCCTTCTCCCGCAGCACCGCCTCGAAGGCCTCGTCCGTGAGCTGGCCCTGGGTGAAGGACCACCGGTTCCGGATGACCACGAAGGTGTCCAGGAAGGCGAAGATGTCCTCCAGGCCCGTCCCCGCCTGCCGCACCCCCCAGAAGGGGGGCTCCGGCACGGGCAGGTCCCGCTTCACCCAGGAGCTCTGGCCGGCGGCGGTGAGTTCCACCTGGGCGGCGCCCCGGTGGAGGACGGTGATGGCGGGGGTGCCCGGCGGGGCCGGGGCGGCGGCGGCCGGGGCGGCCCCGCTGGTGAGGAGGTCCATGTGGCGCAGCCCCTCGAAGGCGTCCTCGGCGTAGAGCACCCGGCCGCCGTAGGCGCTCTGGCACTGCTCCTCCACGAAATCCCGGGTGAGCGCGGCCCCGCCCAGGATCACGGGGATGTCGAAGCCCTTGTCGGCCATGAAGACCAGGTTCTCCCGCATGACGGTGGTGGACTTCACCAGCAGCCCCGAGAGGCCGATGGCGTCGGCGGGGTAGCTCTCCAGCGCGGCCAGGATGGCCTCCACGGGCTGCTTGATGCCCAGGTTAAGGACGTCGTAGCCGTTGTTGGAGAGGATGATCTCCACCAGGTTCTTGCCGATGTCGTGCACGTCCCCCTTCACCGTGGCCAGGATGACCTTGCCCTTGGTGATGGAGGACTCCCTGGGGATGTGGGGCTCGATGCGCTTGACGGCCGTCTTCATGGCCTCGGCGCTCTCCAGCACGAAGGGCAGCTGCATCTCGCCGGCCCCGAACCGCTCCCCGACCACGCGCATGGCGTCCAGCAGGATCCGGTTGATGATGTCCAGGGGGGGCAGGGTGGCCAGGGCCTCGTCCACGTCGTCCAGGATCAGGCGCTTCTCCCCGCCCAGGATGTCCTGCTTCAGGCGCTCCTCCACCGGGAGGTTCCGGCCCGAGGGGCCCGCCTCCGGGGCGGCCCTGCCGTCGCCGAAGAGGGCCATGACGGCCTTGAGGGGATCGTAGCCCTCCCGGCGCCGGTCGAAGATGAGGTCCTCGGCCGCCGCGCGCTTTTCCGGGTCGATTTCGGCCACCGGGATCACCTTGGCCGAGTTGAAGATGGCCAGGTCCAGGCCGGCCTTCACGGCGTGGTAGAGCATGAGGGCGTTCACCACGTGGCGCACCCCCGGGGCCAGGCCGAAGCTGATGTTGCTCACCCCCAGCATGGTGAGGACGCCGTGGTGCCGGGCCTTGATGAGCCGGATGGCCTCCAGGGTCTCCAGGGCGGAGCGGCGGAAGGCCTCGTCCCCGCTGCCCAGGGTGAAGGTCAGGGGGTCGATGATCAGGTCCGAGGGGTTGAAGCCGTACTCCCCCACCACCAGGTCCACGAGCCGGCCCGCGACGGCGGCCTTGGCCTCGGCGGTCTTGGCCATGCCCTTCTCGTCGATGGTCAGGCCCACCACCGCCGCGCCGTAGGTGCGGCAGAGATCCAGCACCTTTCGGGCCTTGGCCTCCCCGTCCTCGAAGTTGATGGAATTGACCACGCACTTGCCCGGGGCGGTCTGGAGGGCCTTCTCGATGACCGGCACCTCCGTGGAGTCGATCATGAGGGGCAGGAGCACCTGGCCCACCGCCTTCTTCAGGAAGGCCTCCATGTCCGCGCTCTCGTCCCGGCCCACGTAGGCCACGCACACGTCCAGCATGTGGGAGCCCTCCCGCTGCTGGTCCCGGGCGATGTCCACCAGGCCGTCGATGTCCTGGACCGCCAGGAGGTCCCGGAACTTCTTGGAGCCGTTGGCGTTGGTGCGCTCCCCAACGATGAGGGGCCGGGGCTCCTGGCGCAGGGGGACGCTCTGGTAGAGGCTCGAGACGCAGCGGTCCACGGCGGGGGTGCGGTGGGTGACGCCCGAGGTGCCCAGGCGCGCCCGCAGGGCGCGGATGTGGTCGGGGGTGGTGCCGCAGCAGCCGCCGACGATGTTCAGGTTGAACTCCTTGGCCAGGTGGGCCACCTTGGCGGCGAAGGCCTCGGGCTCCAGGGGGTACACCAGGGCCCCGTCCCGGTTCACCGGCAGGCCCGCGTTGGGCAGGCAGCTGATGCGGCAGGGGGACTGCTCCACCAGGGCCTGGAGGGGGGCGTGCATCTCGTCGGGGCCCGTGCCGCAGTTCAGGCCGATGACGTCCACGCCCAGCATCTCCACGCTGGTGATCACCGACTGGATCTCCGTGCCCAGGAGCAGGGTGCCCGTGGTCTCCACCGTGGCCTGGACCCACAGGGGGCATTCGCGCTTGAGCTGGGCCATGGCGTCCTTGGCCGCGCGCACCGCCAGCTTGATCTGGCCCAGGTCCTGGCTGGTCTCGACGAGGATGCTGTCCACCCCCCCCAGCAGCAGGCCCCGCATCTGGGCCAGGTAGCTCTCGTACAGCGGTCCGTAGGCGATGTGGCCCAGGGTGATCAGCTTGGTGCCCGGGCCCACGGAGCCCACCACGTAGCGGCGCCGGTCGTAGGACCGGGCCACGTCCAGGGCGAGCCGGGCGGCGATGATGTTGAGTTCCTCGGCCCGTTCCGGGATGCCGAATTCCCCCAGGACCACCTGGTTGGCGCCGAAGGTGTTGGTCTCCACCGCGTCGGCCCCCGCGTCCAGGTAGGCCGCATGGATGTCCCGGATCCACTCCGGGCGCCGTTCGCACAGGAGTTCCATGCAGCCTTCCAGGGCCGGGCCCCCGAAGTCGTCCACGGAAGGTTTCCGGGCCATGATCTGGGTGCCCATGCCCCCGTCCAGGAGGAGGGTCCGTTCCAGGAGAAGTGCCGAAAGGGAAGTCACGCGTCCACCCCCAGGTATTCGATGTCCACGTCCCCGTTCACCGCGAACTGGCAGGCCAGTCGCTGGTCGGGGGGGGCCTCCACGCCCCGGAGGAAGTCCCGCTCCTCCGGGCCCTTGGGGGAGCAGTGCTCCAGCCCCGCCAGGATCCGCACCCGACAGGTGCCGCAGGACCCGTTCCGGCACCCGAAGGTGATGTCGGCGCCGGAGGCGTCGGCGATGGCCTGCAGGGGCGTGCCCGCAGGCGCCTCCACCAGCAGGTCCTCGGGGAGGAAGCGCACCCGCGCCAGCTCAGCCATGGTCCACCCCCGCTTCCAGGAGGGTGTCCAGCAGCTCCACCTGCCCCAGGGGGGCCGACAGCTGCAGGCCGCGCACCCCGGGGCGCACCTTGGCGATGATCTCCCGGGCGATGTCCAGGCCCTCCTTGAGCTGGTCCTCCGCCGACTGCCACCTGGCCATGCGCTTGAGGAGGACGTCCGGCAGGGTCACCCCGGGCACCTCGTTGGCCATGAACTCGGCGTTGCGCAGGCTCTTCAGGGGCCAGATGCCGGCGATGACGGGGATCCCCAGGGGCTCGGCGAATTCCAGGAAGCGGAACAGCGCCTCGGCGTCGAACACCGGCTGGGTGATGGCCCATTCCGCGCCCGCGTCCACCTTGTACCGGAACCGCGCCTGCTCCCGGTCCACGTCCACGGCCACGGGGTTGGCCCCCACGCCGATGCTGAACCGGGTGGGCACGCCGATGTGGCTGCCGCCCAGGTCCAGGCCCGAATTCAGGCAGCGCAGGATGTTCACCAGGCCGATGGCGTCCACGTCGAAGACCGCCGTGGCGTTGGGGTAGGGCCCCAGCTTCGGGGGGTCGCCCGTGATGGCCAGGACGTTCTGGACGCCCAGCCCCGCCGCGCCCAGGAGATCGCTCTGGATGCCCAGGAGGTTCCGGTCCCGGCAGGCGAAGTGCATGAGGGCCTCCATGCCCACCCGCTGCTGGATGATCACGGCCGTGGCCAGGGCCGACATGCGGGCCATGGCCCGGGGCCCGTCCGGGACGTTGATGGCGTCCACCCCCCGGTCCCGGCAGAAGCCGGCCTTCTCCACCAGCTTGTCGGCGCTGATGCCCTTGGGGGGCACCAGCTCCACCGTGACGACGAATTCCCCCGCGGCGATCTTGCGGCTGAAGGCGCTGCGCTGGGCCTGGGGCACCGGATCGTGGCTGCCCTCGGTCGCGGGCCGCTCCGTGGCGCCCTCCACGAAGGCCTTCTCCTGGCGCAGGGCGCCGCGCATGGAACGGGTGTGGGCCGGCGTGGTCCCCGCGCAGCCGCCCACGGCCCGCACCCCGAGCTGGAAGGCCTGGCGCGCGAATTCGCCCAGGTACTCCGGGCTGGCCATGTACAGGAGACGTCCGTCCACCATGCGGGGCAGCCCCGCGCTGGGCTGGAGGATGAGCGGGGTGGCCGTCACGGCCCGGAACCGCTTCAGCAGGTCCAGGAGCGGCGCGGGGCCGCTGCCGCCGTTGACGCCCAGGAGATCGGCGCCCCATTCCGCCAGCTTGGCGATGTACCACTCCGGCTCCGTGCCGTAGAGCGTCTGGCCCTCGTCGTTGGGCGTCATCTGGGCCACCACGGGCAGGTCGCAGATCCCCTTGATGGCCAGGATGGCCTGGTGGATCTCGTTGAGGTCGGCGAAGCTCTCCAGCACGAAGAGATCCACGCCGCCCTCCAGGAGGGCCCGGGCCTGTTCCGCGAAAAAGCCACGGGCCTCCTCGAAGGACGTGGGCCCCCAGGGCTCGATGCGGACCCCCAGGGGCCCGATACACCCGGCCACCCAGCCGGGATCGCCGTCCCCCAGGGCCGCCCGGGCCAGGAGGGCGCCCTTGAGGTTGATGGCCTCCAGGTTCTCGGCCAGGCCGTAGCCCTGGAGCTTCACCCGGTTCGCCGCCCAGGTGTTGGTGGTGAGCACCTGGGCCCCCGAGGCCCGGAATTCCTGGTGGATGGCCCCCACCAGCTCCGGCGAGGCCAGGTTGGCCTCGTCGAAGGAGCGGTTGATGTAGATCCCCCGCTCGTAGAGCACCGTGGGGGTGGAACCGTCGAAGAGGAAGCACTGGCCGGATTGAAGGGCTTCCATGAAAGTCTGGGTCATGGTCCGCTCCTGGGTGCAGCCTCTATGCAATGCGAATGAAGCCTGGGAATCAACAGGGAAAGTCGGTGGTCGGGCACCAGGAAGGCCAGGGAGACGCCGGTGTCGCCGGCCAGGATGGCCGCCACCGGTTCGTCCACCAGGGGACCCAGGAGGCTCAGGGCCCGTCCCGGCGCCTCCCGCAGGCCCTCGCCCACCAGGGCCACCGCCGCCCAGCCCCGTTGGACCGATAGGCCGGAGGCCGCCAGGTCCCGGAGCACGGCTTCGGAATCCGCGGTCTCCCCCTTGGCCACCAGCAGGCCACCGTCCGGGGTGGCCAGGAGCCCGTACAGGGAGGCCCCCGCCTCCAGCAGCCGGGTGGAGGCCTGGAAGAGCAGCTCGGAATCCTGGGCGGGGGGCACCCGCAGGCAGGAGACCCCCTCCTTGTAGGCCACGGAGGTGATCTCCCCCGGGCGGCGCGCGGGGGCCTCGGCGCGGATCTCCGTGCGGGAGCCCTCGGGGCGGTGGGTGTTGGCCACCACCAGCCCGAAGCCGGCGCGGCTCACGGGCGCCAGGGCGTCGGCGTGGAGCACCTTGGCCCCGAAGGCCGAAAGGGCCGCCGCCTCCCGCAGGCTCATGACCGGAATGGGCCGGGCCTCGGGCACCAGGCTGGGATCGGCGCTGAGCACGCCGTCCACGTCCGTCCAGATCTGCACCTCCTCGGCCCCCAGGGCCTCCCCCAGGAGGGTGGCGGTGGTGTCGGATCCGCCCCGGCCCAGGGTCGTGGTGGACCCGTCGGGGGCCGTGCCCAGGAAGCCCTGGGTGACCCACAGGGCCCCCTTGGCCAGGCCCTCCCGCCAGGGCCCCGCGGCCTCCCGGATGCGCTCCAGGTCCGGCCGGGCCCGGCCGTGGCGGGCGTCGGTGCGCAGCACCTCCCGCACGTCCCGGAAGTGGGCCGGCAGGCCCCTGCGTTCCAGCAGGGTCTCCAGGAGCCGCGCCGAGAGGGTCTCCCCCAGGGCCAGCGCCGCGTCCCGGGAGCGGGGGGAGGCCTCCCACAGGAGGCCCATGCCCTGCAGGAGCCCGGCCAGGGACTGGAACAGCGGTTCCCAGTGGGGCCGCACCGCCTCGTCCACCCCCAGGGCCCGGGCCGCGGCCCAGTGCCGGGCCTCCAGGGCGATGCGGGCCGCGCCCGCGGCCTCCAGGTCCCCCTTGGCGGAGGCGTGGATGGCCTTCAGGATCAGGTCCGTGGTGCCCGACAGGGCCGAGACCACCACGAGCCCCCCCTGGGGCAGCTCCCGGCCGATGATCTCCGCGGCCAGTTCCAGGGCCTCCCGGGTGCCGACGCTGGTTCCTCCGAACTTGAGTACTTTCAAGGCAGTACCTCCTTCATCCAGGCCTTCACCTGGTCCCATTCGATGAGGAAGGCGTCGTGCCCGTGGGGGGTCCGCACCCAGCGGGCCTCCCCAAGGCGCCCGGCCTTCCCCGCGGCTTCGATCAGTTCCTCCAGGCAGGACCGGGACATGAGCAGGTCCCCTTCCAGCCCCAGCACATGGAGGGTGGCCCCCATGCGGGCCAGGGCCTCGGGCATGGCGCCCCGCCCCCGGCCGATGTCGTGGTTGTCCATGGCCTCCAGCAGGGCCAGGTAGGCCTGCCGGGTGAAGCGCCCGGCCAGGGCCCGCCCGTGGAAGGCGAGCCAGGCCTGGAGTTCGGCCGGGGTCGAAAAGCGCCCCCCCAGGCCGTCGGGGCTCCGGAAGGTGAGCATCGCCACCCGCCGGGCCAGGGCGATGGCCTCGTCGTCCCCCAGGGTGGGGCTGGCCAGGATGGCGCGCTGGGCCTCGTTGGCGCCCCAGAGCCAGGCGTCGGAACGCCCCCCGCATCCGATGACGCCCACCGCCTTGAAGCGCCCCGGCTCCAGGATCGCCAGCTCCAGGGCCACCATGCCCCCCAGGGAACCCCCCAGGAGGGCGTCGAAGGTGAGCCCCTCGTCACGGATCCACCGGGCCAGCACTTCCGCCTGGTACCGGGTGGACCAGCCCCCCCGGGGCTCCGGCCCCTGGGCGCCGTAGCAGCTCCCGGCGAGGTTGGGCGTCCACACCGTGGCCGCGTCCGGATCCAGGGGCGCGCCCGGCTCGAACATGGGCCCCCACCAGCCCTTCACCCCCGGCGCGTCGGCGGCGTCGGGGCCGCCGGTGAGCGCGTGGAGGAGGAGGACCCGGGCCGGCCCGTGCCCGGTGACGCGGAAGGCGGTGCGCGCGCCTTCGGGGGAGAGGTGTTCCCGGGTCAAGCTTCCCCCCCGCGCAGGGCCTGGTCCAGGTCGGCCTTGAGATCCTCGAGGTTCTCCAGGCCGATGGAAAGGCGGATGAGATCGTCCGTGACCCCGTTGACGGCGCGGTCCTCGGCGCTGAGCTGCTGGTGGGTGGTGGAGGCCGGGTGGATGATGAGGCTCTTGGCGTCGCCCACGTTGGCCAGGCGGGAGAAGAGCTCCACCGCGTTGATGACCTTGGCCCCCGCGGCCAGCCCCCCCTTCACGCCGAAGGTGAGGATGCCGCCGAAGCCCGCCCCTTCCCGGAAGTAGCGCCGGGCCAGGGCGTGGCTGGGGTGGTCCGGGAGGCCCGGGTAGTTCACCCAGGCCACCTTCGGATGGGCCTCCAGCCAGTGGGCGATGGCCAGGGCGTTGCTGCCGTGGCGGTCCATGCGGATGGGGAGGGTCTCGATGCCCTGGAGCAGGAGGAAGGCGTTGAAGGGCGACAGGGCCGGGCCGAAGTCCCGCAGGCCCTCCAGGCGCGCCTTGGCGGCGAAGGCCGCGGGCCCGGCCACCTCGGTGAGCACGGCCCCGTGGTACGAGGGGTTGGGCTGGGTGAATTCCGGGAACCTGCCGTTGGTCCAATCGAAGGTGCCCCCATCCACCAGGATCCCGCCCAGGCTCGTGCCGTGGCCCCCGAGGTACTTGGTGGCGCTGTGCACCACCAGGTCGGCCCCGTGCTTCAGGGGCTGGCAGAGCCAGGGGGAGGCCAGGGTGTTGTCCACGATGAGGGGCACCTTCGCCTCCCGGGCCACGGCCGCCAGGGCGTCGAAGTGGGGCACGTCCAGCTTGGGGTTGCCCAGGGCCTCCAGGTAGATGGCCTTGGTTTCGGGGCGCAGGGCGGCGCGGAAGGCGTCCGGGTCGGTGCTGTCCACGAAGGTCACGGCGATGCCCAGGCGCTTGAGGCTCTGGCTGAAGAGGGTGTGGGTGCCCCCGTAGAGGTTGGTGCCGGCCACCAGGTGGTCCCCGGCCTGGGCCAGGGTCACCACCGCCAGGGTGATGGCCGCCTGCCCCGAGGCCGTGGCCACCGCCGCCACGCCGCCCTCCAGCTGGGCCACGCGCTTTTCCAGCACGTCCACGGTGGGGTTGCCGATGCGGGTGTAGATGTTGCCGGGTTCCTCCAGGCCGAAGAGCCGGGCCCCGTGCTCGGTGGAGTCGAAGACGTAGCTGGTGGTCTGGTAGATGGGCACGGCCCGGCTGTGGGTGTCCTTGTCCGGGCTGTGGCCCCCGTGCAGGGCGAGGGTCTCGAAGTGGGGCTGCGTGCGGCTCACGTGGAACTCCAGATGGAACTTCTCCCACCCGCCTAAAAGGGGGGAGCGTTGGGGTCCTTGTCTCCCCGCTAGGGGCCTCCGGACAGGTCGAGGGAGCCTTCGGTTCCTCGCGAGCTACACATAGACGGAGAGGGGCCCGATTGGTTCGGGCCCCTCTCCGTCTGTGTCTTGGCAGTCACATCAGTTCGGTATCTATCCGGCTCGACGCATGCGTCCACCGGCAGGAATTGGCACCTTGCTCATCGCAGGTTGCCAAGGTTTCACAGGGCCCGTCCCTCCACCTTTCGTGATAGCTCACTATGGAACTGACAAAGAACTCAGAACCATCATGATGCGTGTTCCGTGCCCGGGAGTCAACCCCTCAGGGTAGGCTTGACCCATGCTCTCTTCGCTCCGCATCCAGAATCTGGCCCTGGTGGAAGATCTCGCCCTGGACTTCCAGGACGGCTTCACCGTCCTCACCGGCGAGACCGGGGCCGGCAAATCCCTCCTGGTGGACGCCCTGTCCCTCCTGGTGGGGGCCCGGGGCGACGGCGACATGGTGCGCCAGGGCACGGCCCGGGCCGTGGCCGAGGCGGTGGTGGACGGCGCCTTCGAGGCCTGGCGCACCCTCCTGGTGGACCGGGGCCTCCCCGAGGAGCAGCCCGTGGTGCTGCGCCGGGAAGTGGGCGCCAACGGCCGCAGCCGCGCCTGGATCAACGGCGGCGCCTGCAGCCTCGCCGACCTGCGCGAAGCCGGCCGCATCTGGATGCGCCTCACCAGCCAGCACGACCACCAGTCCCTCCTGGCCGAGGACCGCCACCTGGGGCTCCTGGACGAGGTGCTGGGGGTCCGCACCGATCTCTCCGCCCAGGCGGGCGAGGTCCGGGAGGCCCAGGCCCGGCTGGCGGCCCGCAAGAAGAGCGAAAGCCAGCGCGCCGAACGCCTGGAGTGGCTGGCCGAGCAGATCGCCGATCTGGAGAAACTGGCCCCCCGCACCGGGGAATGGCTCCAGCTGCGCAACGAGCGGGAGCCCCTGCGCCACGCCGTGCACCTGGAGGCCGCCTTCCGGGAGGGGGCCGAGGCCCTGCGGGAGGCCCTGCGCCTGGTGGAGGACGCCCACCGCGCCCAGGCCCGCGCCGCCGCCATCCTTCCCGCCGCCCAGGTGGAGGTGGACCGCACCCGGTCGGCCCTGCTGGAGCTGGAGGACATCCAGGCCCTGGCCCAGGACCAGGCCATCCGCTGGTCCCGGGAGGGCGTGGACCGCATCGAGGCCCTGGAGACGCGCCTGGCCCAGTTCGAGAAACTGGCCCGGCGCCACCGCTGCGAACCCGAGGAGCTCGCGGGCCGCCTGGAGGCCCTGCGCCGGGAGCAGGACGAACTGAACAACCACAGCTCCAGCCTGCGCGACCTGGAGGCGGGCCTCGCCAAGGCCTGCGCCGCCTACCTGGAGGCCGCCGGGGCCCTCCACGCCCACCGCGCCGGCCTCGTGCCGCCCCTGGAGAAGGACGTGCACCAGCGCCTGGGGCGCCTGGGCATGGGGGGCTGCCGCATCCAGCTGCGCCTTTCCGTGGCCGAGGAGCCCGCGAGCCCGGTGCTCCTTTCGGGCCTGCCCGTGAAGGTCTCCCCCCAGGGCTACTCCTCCGTGGTCATCTGGATCGAGCCCAACGTGGGCGAGGGTTTCCGCCCCCTGGCCAAGGTGGCCTCGGGGGGCGAGCTGAGCCGCCTCATGCTGGCCATGCAGGGCGCCGGCATGGCCCTGGGCGCCGGCCACCGGGACCCCCTGGTCCTGGTGCTGGACGAAGTGGACGCCGGCATCGGCGGGGAGACCGCCATCGCCGTGGGCGCCGCCGTGCGCGAACTGGGCCGGAGCCACCAGGTGCTGGCCGTGACCCACCTGGCCCAGGTGGCCGCCCGGGCCCAGCACCACGGCCAGCTGCGCAAGGAGGTCAGCGACGGCCGCACCCGCAGCGGCCTCACCTGGCTCGCCGGCGATCCCCGCGTGCGGGAACTGGCCCGGCTCCTGTCCGGCCACCCCGACCGCCCCGAGGCCGTGGCCCACGCCCGGATCCTGCTGGAAGGGGCCGTGGCCGCGCCGCTGCTGGACCTGGACGAAGCCGCCCCCGGTGCCGGGAAACGGAAGCGGACCGGAGCCGGGAAATAGACCCCTTTTTCAGCCCTTCCCATCCGTGCCTCTGGGCAAGGGTGGGCTCAGGGCCTTGGCATTAAGCTGGCATATCCCCAAAAAAACATTACATTTTGTAAAGAATTTTGCCGAGGCGTATTCGATTTTGTCTTTCGGGGCGAATTCCGCCGGGCTGTATCCTAATTGTTAAATTATTTTATTTTAGTGTTCCAAGCTCGAGGCCCCGGCCCTTTCTCCGCCCGGAATTTCCTTCAATTGGGACCCCCGTCACAGCATCCCCCGTCAATTGGCAGATGCTGGTTTGGTAGCATTTTTGATCACGAACGAAATCCCGACTCGGAGGTATCAAATGACCTACAAAATCGCTTGGCTCCCCGGTGACGGCGTGGGCGTCGAAGTCATGGAAGCGACCCGGATCTGCCTGGACGCCCTGAAGTTCGATGCGACCTACACCCACGGCGACATCGGCTGGGAGTTCTGGTGCAAGGAGGGCGAGTCCTTCCCCCAGCGCACCATCGATCTGCTGGGCAGTTCGGACGCCGCCATGTTCGGCGCCATCACCTCCAAGCCCGCCAAGGACGCCGAGCGCGAACTGGTCCCCGAACTGCGGGGCAAGGGCCTGGTGTACCGCAGCCCCATCGTGCGCATGCGCCAGATGTTCGACCTCTACACCTGCCTGCGGCCCTGCAAGGCCTATCCGGGCAACCCCCTGAACTTCAAGGAGGGCATCGACCTGGTGGTGTTCCGTGAGAACACCGAAGGCCTCTACTCCGGCGTGGAATTCAGCCCCGTGCCCGCCGAAGTGGCCACGGCCCTCAAGCACAACTCCAAGCCCTTCGCCCACTTCGCGGAGAACGCCCCCGAGGATTACGCCATCACCTGCAAGATCAACACCCGCAAGGGCTGTGAGCGCATCATCCGCGCGGCCTTCGAGTACGCCAAGAAGTTCGGCTACCCCAAGGTTACGGCCATCCACAAGGCCAACGTCGTGCGGGCCACCGAAGGCATGTTCCTGGAGATCGCCAAGCAGGTGGCCAAGGACTACCCCGGCATCCAGCTGGACGACGCCAACGTGGACGCAATCTGCATGTGGCTGCTGAAGAACCCCAAGAGCTACGGCGTCATGGTGGCCACCAACCTCTTCGGCGACATCATCAGCGACCTGAGCGCGCAGCTGGTGGGCGGCCTGGGCTTCGGCTGCTCGGGCAACATGGGCCAGAAGCTGGCCGTGTTCGAACCCAGCCACGGATCGGCCCCCAAGTACGCGGGCCAGTACAAGGTCAACCCCATCGCCACCATCCTGGCCGCCAAGATGATGCTGGACTGGCTGGGCGAGACGGCCATGGGCAGCCGCCTGGAAGCCGCCACCGCCGCGGTCATCGCCGAGGGCAAGGTCCGCACCTACGATATGGGCGGTTCCTCCACCACCCTGGAGATGGGCGAAGCCATCGCCCGGAAGCTGTAGCCATGACCATCGTCATCCACGAGGTCGGCCCCCGCGACGGGCTCCAGGTGGAGCGCCAGGTGGTGCCCACCGATATCAAGGAAGGCTGGATCCGGGCCCTCATGGGCTCGGGGGTGGACATCGTCCAGGTGGGCTCCTTCGTGCATCCGGAAAAGGTGCCCCAGATGGCCGACACGGACGAGCTGTTCCGGCGCCTCGCCGGCGCCAAGGGCGCCCTGCTCAGCGGCCTCGTGCTCAACGAGAAGGGCCTGGAGCGGGGCGGGGCCTGCGGCGTGGGAATGTTCTGCATGGGGGTCTCGGCCTCCGACACCCATTCCCGCAAGAACACCGGCATGGGCAGCCTGGAGGCCCAGGCGCGCATCATCGCCATGGGCCGCTCGGCCCTGGCCGCGGGGCGGAAGGTGCAGGTGAGCGTCCAGAGCGCCTTCGGGTGCGGCTTCGAGGGGCGCATCCCCGACGAGCGGGTCCTGGAGATCGTCCGGGCCTACGTGGACGCCGGGCTCCTGAACATCAGCCTCGCCGACACCGCCGGCCACGCGCACCCGGAGCAGGTGAAGCGCCTCTTCGGGCAGATCCTCGCCCTGGGGCCGATCCAGGCCACGGGGCACTTCCACGACACCTACGGCCTGGGCATGGCCAACGTCTACGCCGCCATGGAAGCCGGGGTGAAGGTCTTCGAGACCAGCTTCGCGGGCCTCGGGGGCTGCCCCTTCACCAAGGTGGCCGCGGGCAACGTGGCCACCGAGGATCTGGTGCACGGCCTCAATCGCGTGGGGGAGCGCCGGGACATCGACGTGCCCCGCCTCGTGGAGATCGCCAAGGACGTCGCGGGCTTCTTCGGCCGCGAAATGACCGGCCGGGTGCATCGCACCGGCCCGCTGGGGTATTGACATGGAAAAGCGCCGCATGCTCGAGGGCGTCAAGGTCCTCGATCTCACCAACGTCCTTTCGGGCCCCTTCGCCACCCTGCACCTCGCCCTCCTGGGCGCGGACGTCATCAAGGTGGAGAACCCCAAGGACGGCGATCTGGCCCGCAAGCTGGGCATCGTCCCGGCCTTCAACAAGGCCCTGATGGGCACCAGCTTCCTGGCCCAGAACGCCAACAAGAAGTCCGTCACCCTCAACACCAAGAGCCCCGAGGGCAAGGAGATCTTCCGCAAGCTGGTCAAGGACGCGGATGTCCTGGTGGAGAACTTCCGCCCCGGGGTCATGGACCGCCTGGGCCTGGGCTACGCCTCCCTCAAGGAGATCAACCCCAAGCTCATCTACTGCGCCATCTCGGGCTTCGGCCAGACCGGCCCCGACGCCCTGAAGCCCGCCTACGACCAGATCATCCAGGGCCTCTCGGGCGAGATGGCCGTCAACGGCGACGAGCGCCTCAACCCCCTGCGCACGGGCTTTCCCGTGTGCGACACCGTGGGCGGCCTCAACGCGGCCTTCGCCCTCATGGCCGCGCTCTACCACCGGGAGCGCACCGGGGAGGGCCAGTTCATCGACATCTCCCTCCTGGATTCCATCATGCCCCTCATGGGCTGGGTGGCGGCCAACCTCCTCATCGCCGGCCAGGAGCCGGTGCTCATGGGCAACGACAACTTCACGGCGGCCCCCTCCGGCACCTTCCGCACCCGGGACGGCTTCATCAACATCGCCGCCAACAAGCAGGAGCAGTGGGAGTCCGTGTGCAACGTCCTGGGCGTGCCCGAGCTCAAGACCGACCCCCGCTTCCAGGAGCGGGACACCCGCAAGAAGAACCGCAAGGAGCTGACCCCCCTCCTGGAGGCCCGGCTCGCCGGCGAGGACACCGACGTGTGGGTCGAGAAGCTCAATGCCAACGACGTGCCCAGCGGCGCCATCCTCAGCCTCAAGGAGGCCCTGCGCCAGCCCCAGGTGCGGCACCGGGGCGTCCTGCAGAAGACCGAGGTGCCCGGGGTGGGCGAGATCGAGGTGTTCGGCCTCACCGCCCTGTTCGAAGGCTGCTCCGGCGACGTGGCCACCCCGCCCCCCACCCTCGGCCAGCACAATGCCGAGATTTACGAACGCGCCGGCCTGGACGAGGCCGCCCGCGCTGAACTCAAGTCCAAGGGCGTCATCTAGAACCCGAACGGAGGAACCCCCATGGGAATGACAGTTGTTGAGAAGATCCTCGCCCGCGCCGCCGGGCGCGACGCGGTCAAGGCCGGCGACGTGCTGGAGCCGAAGGTGGACCTGGCCATGTCCCACGAGAACGCCGCCCTGGTGATCAACCAGTTCGAGGCGATCCACGAGGGCACCGGCATCGAGGCCCGCCCCTGGGACTCCAGCCGCATCGCCATCATCTTCGACCACCGCATCCCCGCGGAGAGCCCGAAGACCGCCACCAACCACAAGAAGATCCGCGGCTTCGTCGCCAAGCACGGCATCTCCAAGTTCCACGACGTGCGCGGCGACGTGGGCGGCATCTGCCACCAGATCCTGCCCGAGTACGGCTACGTGCGCCCCGGCTTCGTGGTGGTGGGCACCGACAGCCACACCACGAGCCACGGCGCCCTGGGGGCCTTCTCCTTCGGGGTGGGCGCCACGGAAATGGCCTCGGCCTGGACCCTGGGCTACGCCGTCAACATCGAAGTCCCCGCCACCATCAAGGTGGTGGTCAAGGGCGACTTCGCCCCCATGGTGGGCCCCAAGGACCTGATCCTCCACCTCATCGGCGTGCTCACCGCCCAGGGCGCGAACTTCCGCGTGCTGGAGTACCACGGCGAGACCATCCGCAAGATGACCACCTCCGGGCGCCTTGCGATCTGCAACATGAGCGTCGAGGCCGGCGCCACCAGCGGCATCGTCCCCGCCGACGGCGAGACCATGCGCTACCTGCGCGAGGAGGCCGGGGTCACCGACGCCATCACCCCCGTCACCCCCGACCCCGACGCCGTGTACGAGCGCGTGGTGGAGATCGACGTGAGCCGCCTGGCCCCCCAGATCGCGTGCCCCCACACCGTGGACAACGTCAAGGACATCGGCCTCGTGGCCGGCAAGCCCGTGCAGCAGATCGTCATCGGCTCCTGCACCAACGGCCGCCTCGACGACCTCGCCATCGCCGCCGGGATCCTGCGGGGCAAGAAGGTGGCCCCCGGCACCCGCATGCTGGTCTTCCCCGCCTCGGGCAAGATCTTCGGGCAGGCCATGGACAAGGGCTACATCCAGGACTTCATGAAGGCCGGCGCCGTGGTCATGAACTCGGGCTGCGGCCCCTGCCTGGGCGTGCACGAAGGCGCCCTGGGCGATGACGAGACCGCGCTGTCCACCACGAACCGGAATTTCAAGGGCCGCATGGGCAACCCCAAGTCCGAGGTGTACCTCTGCAGCCCCGCCGTGGCCGCGGCCTCGGCCATCACCGGCGTCATCACCGACCCCCGCCACGCCTGAGGAGCAGCCAAAATGAGCAAAGTCATCATCAAGCTGGAAGCCGACATCTCCACCGACGACATCTACCCCGGCCGCTACATGGCCACGGTGCTGCCCACCGAGACCCCCCAGTTCTGCTTCGCCAACCGCACCGAACTGAACGAGAAGCTCCGCGCCGGCCAGTTCCCCAAGGGATCGGCCATCGTCGCCGACCACAACTTCGGCTGCGGCTCCTCCCGGGAGCAGGCCGCCTCCGCCCTCAAGGGGTACGAGCTCACCATCGTCGCCCGCAGCATGAGCCGGATCTTCCTGCAGAACTCCATCAACCTGGGCCTCAACGTCGTCCTCTGCCCCGGCATCGAGGCCGAGGAGGGCCACGACCTGGACATCCAGATCGACAAAGTCACCAACCTCACCACCGGAAAGACCTTCGAAACCGTGAGGCTGCCCGAAGCCCGGCAGGTCATCATCGACGCGGGGGGGCTGGTGCCGTACACCCGCAAGCGCCTGATGGAGACTGTCCGCTAGGCGGTTGACGAGCTTTCCCTGCCGGGGGCCGCGGGTTGGGTCCGCGGGGTTCCTGGGGGGGATGGCGACCCATAGGGGTTCCAGATTCCTGTTTCGACCCACCGGTACCGCCGTTCCCAGTCCTCGCTTCGCTGCGGGCTGGGAACGGCGGTTAGCCGTGGACCGGGGTGCGGAGGCTTTGGGGGGGAAGGGGGGAGCTTGGCAAACGGTTCTTTGGGGGGGGAGCCCAAACAAGCGTGCAATCAGGGATCAAGAGCCTGACGGAGGTCAGGCTTTGACCGTGGTGTGGAGTTGCAACCCAAGGGCGTGGACAACCTTGATGAAGGTGTCCAGTTCGGGGTTTCCCTCGCCGGAGAGCGCACGGTAGAGGGATTTCGGGTTCAAACCCGTGTCCTTGGCGATCTTCGCCATGCCTTTGGCGCGGGCGATGGTGCCCAGGGCGGCAGCGATGACCTGGGGGTGGCCGTCTTCCAGGGCGGCTTCCAGGAGCGCCGCCATGCGTTCATCCGTGGTGAGGTTCTCGGCGGCGTCGTAGGGGGTTGTCACGGTCTTGGAAACCCGCGCCGGGGTGCTGGCAGTTCGGGCGGTTCGGCGCTTGGTGGGTTCCATGGGATTGTCCTCAAAGGGAGTGAGCTAATTTCTGTGCGATTCGGATGTCTTTTCCCTGGGTGGTCTTGTCGCCACTTCCAACGGGTTTCACGTCGCCGGGAAGCCCAAGGGCCAGACGAAATATCCGTGTCTCGATGCGGGCGTAAGCCCGCGCATCTTTCAACCCATCCAACCAATTCTGAAATACCTGGGTCCTTCGAACCTCGCCCATGGCACATAGTCGCTTAAAAGCGACCCTTCGGCAAGTCCCAGGCGCCCATTCCCAACAAAGATGGCACCGGCCTCCATTCCTCCGCGACGGTGACCCGGTCTTGCCCCTCGCTGATCTCCATGCGTAAATCGGCGCCCTTGAACCATCACGTGAATGCATCGTAATGATAGGCTAGGGGATTCCTGGAGGTACGATGAGAACGTTCCTTTCCTGTCTGGCGGCGACGGCCCTGGTGGCGGCGGCGCCGGTGCCGGCCACCCGCAAGTGCGATCAGGTGGACGACTACTTCGGCACCAAGGTCGCGGATCCCTATCGGTGGCTGGAGGACGACAACGCGCCCGAGACCAAGGCCTGGGTGGCGGCGCAAAACCAGGCGACCTTCGCCCACCTGGCGGCCATTCCCCAGCGCAAGGCCATCCTGGAGCGACTGCGGGCGCTGCAGGACTACGAGAAGTACTCGGCGCCCCGGAAGGAGGGGAAGAACTACTTCTATTCCTACAATTCCGGGCTCCAGAACCAGGCGGTGGTGTACGTGACGCCGGATCCGGCCAAGGCGGGCAAGGTCCTGCTGGATCCCAACGGGCTCAGCAAGGAGGGCACCATGGCCCTGGCGGGCATGAGCCCCAGCCCGGACGGGCGGCTCGTGGCCTACGCGGTGGCGGCGGCGGGCAGCGACTGGAAGACCTGGAAGGTGCGGGACGTGGCCACGGGGCGGGACCTGCCGGACGAGCTCCAGTGGACCAAGTTCGCCAACGTGGCCTGGAACCGCAAGGGCACCGGGTTCTTCTACGTGGCCTACGCGGCCCCGGGGCAGGGGGAGGCGCTCAAGGGCGTGACCAAGAGCCCCAAGGTGCGCTTCCACGCCATGGGCACGCCCCAGGCGGACGACACCCTGGTGTACGAGCGGCCCGACCAGCCGGAATGGTATCTCTCCCCGGACGTGTCCGATGACGGCCGCTGGCTGACCATCCACATCTCCAAGGGCGACGCGCCCGAGCAGTCGGTGCTCCTCAAGGACCTGCGCAAGCCGGGGGCGAAGATGACGCCGTTCCTGGATCGCTTCGACGCCCGCTATTCGCCCGTGGGGAACAAGGGCGACGTCTTCTACTTCAAGACGGACAAGGGGGCGCCCCGGGGTCGGCTGGTGGCCATCCGGGCCGGCCACCCGGATCCCAAGGAATGGACCGAGCTCATCCCCCAGGCCGCGGGGACCGACGTCCTCCAGAACGTTTCCCTGGTGGGCGGCCGCTTCGTGGCCACCTGGATGCGGGACGCCCATACCGCCATCACCTTCCACAGCCTCAAGGGGGCCCGCCTGGGCGAACTGGCCCTGCCGGGCGTGGGTTCGGCCAGCGGGTTCCGGGGCCGCATCGGGGACCGGGAGGCCTTCTACACCTACACCTCCTTCAACACGCCCCCGGCGGTGTACCGCTACGACTTCGCCACGGGCGCCTCCACGGTGCTCCACGCCCCCAAGGTGGCCTTCGACCCGGCGGCCTACGTGGTGACCCAGGTCTTCTACCCCAGCAAGGACGGCACGAAGATCCCCATGTTCCTGGTGCACCGCAAGGGCCTCGTGCTGGACGGCACCAACCCCACCCTCCTGTACGGTTACGGCGGCTTCGATGTGTCCCTCACCCCCTCCTTCTCGGCTCCTCGGGTGGCCTGGCTGGAGATGGGCGGGGTGTATGCCCAGCCGAGCCTGCGGGGCGGCGGCGAATACGGCAAGGCCTGGCACGACGCCGGACGCCTGGCCCACAAGCAGAACGTGTTCGATGACTTCATCGCCGCCGGCGAATGGCTCATCGCGAACCGCTACACCTCCACCCCCAGGCTCGCCATCAATGGCGGCAGCAACGGCGGCCTCCTGGTGGGCGCCTGCCTGACCCAGCGCCCGGACCTCTGGGGCGCCGCGGTGCCCGAGGTGGGCGTCATGGACATGCTGCGTTTCCACAAGTTCACGGTGGGCTGGGGGTGGAAGGGGGACTACGGCTCCAGCGAGACCCCCGAGGGCTTCCGCACCCTCATCGCCTATTCACCCCTGCACACCATCAAGGCCGGGGCGGTGTACCCCCCCACCCTGATCCTCACCAGCGACCACGACGACCGGGTGGTGCCCGCCCACAGCCACAAGTTCACCGCCACCCTCCAGGCGGCCCAGGCCGGTCCCGCCCCCATCCTCACCCGCATCGCCACCAACGCGGGCCACGGGGCGGGCAAGCCAACGGCCAAGGTCTTGGAGGAGAAGGCGGACGTCTACGCCTTCCTGGTGGAAGCCTTGAAGGTGAAATAGATCACGATTTCACTTCTGGTTAAGTGCGTCAGGCCGCCCAAAGGTTCCCCGGGCGGCCTGTTTTTTTATAAAAAAGTCACAGCTTGGGCATTCAAATTCATGGGAAACCATGGACAATCACTCAACTAATCCACGGCCCAACAGCCAAACCATCAACCTCCATTGGGGAGCCTCTTTTGAAAAAGACAAGATACGGTCTCTTGCTTCTGACTCCGCTTGCCTGTTTGACCGTCGCCCAGGCCCAGGTGAGCCAGACCACCGGCGCCGTCCGCGGCACCGTCCTCAACCACCAGAAGGCGCCCGTCCCCGCCGCCACCGTCGTGGTGCGCAACGTCGAGACGGGGTACAGCCAGACCGCGGTCACCGGCGCCAAGGGCGACTTCCAGCTGCCCCTCCTGCCCACGGGCGCCTATGACATCACCTTCACCGCCAAGGGCATGAAGACCCTCAAGGACCTCAAGGTCCGGGTCACCCTGGGCAACGCCACCACGGTGAACCCGGTCATGGATTCGGAGGAAGTGGGCGCCACGGTCTCCGTGGTGGCCACCACCACCGACATCGACCCCAGCCGCACCGTCACCATGACCCAGGTGGACCAGAAGCTCGTGGAGCAGGTGCCCCTGGTGAGCCGCAACTTCACGGACATGGCCCGCCTCACGCCGGGCGTCACCGCCGGCCAGGGTTCGGGCGGCACTCCCCGCCTCATCGTGGAAGGCGGCCGCCAGATCTTCAACGCGGTGCAGATCGACGGCGCCTCCAACAACTCCGCCTTCTTCAACGAGCAGCGCGGCGGCGTCTACACGCCCTTCATCTTCGGCGCGGACACCATCAAGGAACTGCAGGTGGTCACCAACGGCTACGACGTGCAGTACGGCCAGGCCGGGGCCACCATCAACGCCATCACCAAGGGCGGCACCAACGAATTCACCGGCACCGCCCTCTACGAGATGCGCAAGACCAGCTGGTCCGCGGCCCCCAAGGGCGTCCCCTACGATCCCGCGGGCACCTTCAACACCCCCATCAACCTGCAGCGCTTCAACGACTCCACGAACATCAACTTCAACGTGGGCGGCCCGATCATCAAGGACAAGCTCTACTACTTCCTGGGCGTCGAGCGCTTCCACAAGAGCATCACCTCCAACCCCATCCCCACGCCCATCACCGCCGCCGCGGGCATGAGCCAGGCCGATTTCGACCGGATGTACGCCTCGCGCCTGGGCCACATCGTCACCAACAAGAGCGGCCTGACCCTGGACGACGAGTTCGGCAACCCGGGCCAGCGCATCGCCGCCCACCCGTACCCCATGGAGAACACCAACACGGTGTACTTCGCCCGGTTGGACTACAGCCTCAACGCCAACCACCGCTTCGTGCTGCGCACCAACTACCAGAACATGACCGATACGCTGACCAACACCAGCGCGGTGCCCAACAACGCCGAGTCCAACAACATCCCCACCCGCGTCCAGTCCATCAGCTGGGTGCTGGAGGCCAACGACATCTGGACCTCCGAGCTCTTCACCGAGAGCCGCATCCAGTTCGCCCGGGAAGCCCGGCCCATGACCGGCAACGCCTTCCCCGGCACCCCCTCCATCTCCATCCCCCAGAGCACCTCCTTCATGGCGTTCGGCACCAAGACGTCCACGCCCCGGGAGAGCAACGAGCTCACCACCCAGTTCTACACCTCCACCACCTGGAACCGCGGCGACTGGCAGGTCAAGGGCGGCCTCGACCTCACCAAGGTGGACGAGGACAACCAGTTCTTCCAGAACAACGCCGGCGCGTGGAACTTCGGGACCTACGGCTCCGCGGCGGACTGGGCCAACGGCGTGCTCTCCTCCACGGTCAACAACGGAAGCGTCCAGTACAACGGCGCCGTCAGCGCCTATAACGGCCGCATCCCCATGACCACCAAGTGGGCCTCCGTCTTCGGCCAGGCCCAGTACTCGGGCCTCCTGGACCACCGCCTCCTGCTCACCGCGGGTTTCCGCACCCTGAGCCAGAGCTTCTCCGACAACCCCCACCCCAACCCGAACTTCCAGGGCCTGGACCAGGGCATGGGCGGCCACACCATCGATCCCCGCTTCGCCTTCAGCTTCGACGTGGACGGCAAGGGCCGCACCGTGGTGCGCGGCGGCCTGGGCTACTTCACCAGCCCCACCCCGCTCCTCCTGCACTCCAACACCATGACCGGCAACGGCCAGATCATCACCAACTACAGCTTCACCCTCAACCGGGCCAACGCCACCAACCTGGCCCTGTTCAACAGCGGGCTGCTCAGCGCGAACAACGTCATCGGCTCCACCGCCAACATGCGCAAGCTCACGGACGCCGAACTGGCCACCCTGGCCTCGGGCACCGCGTTCACCGCCGGCTCCTCCCCCACCTCCCTGTGGGACCCCACCAACAAGCTGTCCCGCTCCCGCAAGATCAGCGTGGGCGTGGAGCATGACCTGGGCAACAACCTCACGGTCGGCCTCACCGCCAGCTACGTCAACTACTACAACCTGCAGCGCTTCGAGAACATCAATCTGACCCAGACCGGCGGCACGCCCTACAACGACGGCTACACCCCCGGCATCAACGTCTGGAGCACCGCCACCCGTCCCGGCACGGCCACCATCCGCGGCCGCGTCGTGAACTTCGGCAAGGGCAGCGTCGTGCCCGGCAACCCCGTGGGCGGCTTCAGCGACGTCTACCTGGTCAAGGCCGACGGCTACGGCTTCTACCGGGGCCTGAGCGCCTCCATCAAGAAGACCTGGGCCGAGAACCTGGGCGTGCTGGCCAACGTGACCTGGTCCAAGGCCCAGGACACCGGCTCCTTCGAGCGCGGCACCTACACCTCCTCCGGCAACTACTCCAGCGAACTGGGCGCCTCCCTCACCCCGGACCCCCAGGACGTGGGCTCCAACTTCGGCTACGGCGACAGCGACCGCCGCTGGGTGGCCAACGTCGTGGCCTACTTCCCCATCGTCCTGGGCATCGAGGGCTCCGTGCGCGGCCTGTTCAACACCGGCCTGCCCTTCACGGCCTACGACGCCCGCAACCTCAACGGCGACGGCATGATCAACAAGATCTACGCCGGGCACGTCCGCAACGACATGCGCCAGCCCAACTACACCCAGTTCGACGTGCGCCTCAGCCGCACCTTCCAGGTGTACAAGCAGCTCCGGCTCCAGGGCATCATCGACGTCTACAACCTCTTCAACAAGGCTGACTTCCAGGTGCCCACCGGCAACTACCAGGCCGTCACCTCCGCGGGCCTGCCCAGCGCGTCCTTCGGACAGCTGGCCACCGTGGACAAGAACCGCACCCGGGAAATGCAGATCGGCATCAAGGCCATCTGGTAGGTCCTTCACCGCCCCCCGGAAAGCCCCCCGCGGGGGGCTTTCCGCTGTACGGCGTTCCACGCCAGGAGCCCCGCCATGGCCGCCAGGGCCAGGGCGGCCTCCACCCCGAAGGCCACCCGGGCCCCGGCCCGGGCCATGAGGAGGCCCATGAGCGGGCTGGACACCAGGGCCCCCAGGCCCAGCACCGACTGCAGCGCCCCGAAACCCGTGCCCCGGGACGCGGCCGGAAGCAGGTCCGCCAGGAGGGCCTTCTCCACCCCCTCCGTGAAGCCGTAAAACGCGCCGTAGCCCAGGAGGGCCGCCGCGAAGGGCGCGGGGGAGGTGGCGGTGCCCATCACCGCGTAGGCGGCGGCGTACACCGCCCAGCCCATGGCCAGGAAGGGCACCCGGCCGTACCGGTCCGAGAGCCGGCCCACGGGCAGGGCCAGGGAGGCCGCGAGCAGGTTGAAGAGCAGGAAGACCCCGAGGATCTCCCGGATGGAGAACCCCGCCTGCCGGGCCCGCAGCACCAGGAAGGCGTCGCTGGAATTGGCCAGGGCGAACAGGAAGACCAGGGCCAGGTAGCCCCGGGCCTCCCGGGGCACGTGCCAGGAGAGGCGACGGGAGGAGGTGGTGGCCCGGGGGATCCGGGGGACCCACACCACCAGCAGGGCCACCGTGGCCAGGCCCAGGGGCAGGGCCAGCCACACGCAGGTGCGGAAGGTCTGGGCCGTCATGGGTCCCCGGCCCACCCCCGCGGCCAGGGCCAGGGCGATGCCGGCCATGGCGCCGAGGGTGTCCAGGAAGCGGGTGACCCCGAAATCCCGTCCGGACCGCCCGGCCGCAGCGGCGTCGGCGATCATGGCGTCCCGGGGGGCCGCCCGCAGGCCCTTTCCCACCCGCTCCAGCACCCGGCTCAGCCCCACCAGTGCCGGGGTGAAGGTGAGCAGGTACAGGGCCCGGGCCGCGACGCTCAGGGCGTAGCCCCCCACCACGAACCCCTTGCGGCTGGGCATGCGGTCCGAAAGCCACCCGCTGACGCCCTTCAGGAACACCGCCGCGCTCTCGGCCACCCCCTCCACCACGCCCACCAGGGCGGGGGAAGAGCCCAGGGCCACCGTCAGGTAGAGGGGCAGCATCCGGGCCAGCACCTCCCCCGCGCAGTCGTTGAGGAAGGCCACCCAGCCCAGCCGGGTGGAAATGCTAAGGGAAGGGGAGGATGGTTCCGGCGGGGCCATGGGGAGAGAATAGCCTCTTGGTCTTGGGCGGTCTTCAGGCCATCCTGAAGGTTCGTTGTTGAACTTATGGGTCGTCTGCGCCACTTCGTTGACATGGACACCATGTGGGAGGTTTGGGTATGGCGAGGACGACGTTGAGGATCGGATTGGGCGCGCTCGGGCTCCTGGCGGGCCTGGGGACGCCCCTGGCGGCCCAGACCCTCTGGGTGCCGGCTTCCGACCCCGTGGGCATCGCCCGGGGCGGAGCGGGGGTCGCCTTCGGCCAGAGCCTGGAGGCCGCGGCCCTGAACCCCGCCCTCCTGGTCACCCTGCGGGAGGACGCCAGCGCCTTCCTGGCCGCGGGCATGGAACTGCAGTCCTCCCAGGCCACCCTCCAGGCCAATTCCAGCGTGCAGTACAGCACGGACCGGAACCGGTTCCTGCCCGCCCTGGGGGCCGCCTGGAAGCTCAAGCCCAACCTCTACCTGGGGCTGAAATTTGATAATCCTTTCATGCGCCATGCCGAACTGCCCAGCGTGTACACCGGCCGGTTCGAGGCCCAGGGCATGGATCTCACCACCCGCCGCGCGGAGATCCAGCTCTCGTACGCCCTCACCCCCGGCCTCTCCTTCGGGGCCAGCCTGGGCATGACGCACGTGAAGTATTCCTTCACGAATTCCGTGCGGGTGGAGGTGCCGGGCAACCCCCTGGCCCCCGTCGGCACCGCCAACCCCGTGCAGGGCCTCCTGGAGCTCAACGCCCTGCAGGAGGGCTCCAAGAACCTCCCCAGCTACGCCCTCGGCTTCCGGTGGGCCATGAATCCCCGATGGACCATCGCCGGGGCGTACCAGGGCTCCATCACCGGGACCCTGCCCGTGAAGGCGCGCCTGGACGACAGCCACCGGGCCCTGGTGGGCAAGAGCGGCTTCGGGGACCCCAACGCCATCGCCGTGCCCGCCGCCCAGACCCTGCAGGGGATCCTCACCGTCACCCCGGGCTCCGGGGACATCACGCTTCCCGGCCGCTTCACCCTGGGCGTCCGCCAGCGCATGACCCAGACCTTCACCTGGGAGGCCGACCTGCGCTACGTCCTGGGCGGCAGCCTGAAGCTGCCCGGCTACGCCACCGTCACCGGTCCCACCGGGACGGTGAGCGGGTCGGGCTTCCCCGGGGAGGTGCACAGCGGCTTCGGCATCAGCCTCGCCGGCGAGGTGACCTTCACCAAGAACCTCACGGGCCGCCTCGGCCTCTCCTCCGACCCGGGCCTGCGCAAGGATCCCACGGTGGAGCCCGTCCTGGGCGGATCCCGCACCGCGGCCTTCTCCGCGGGCCTCGGCTGGAAGGTGCTCAAGGGCGAGGTGAACCTCGGCTGGCAGATCCGCCAGAGCCAGGACCGCGAAGTGAAGAACCTCGACTTCCGCTGGGGCACCGGCGGCGTCCCCACCACCACCGGCACCCTCACCCGGGTGGAGGGCATGGGCCACCTCTGGTCCATCGGATACAAGAAGGCCTTCTAGCATGCGATTCCTGGGCCCCCACGCCTGCGAGGAGGCGCTGTCCCGCGGCGAGCTCCAGACCCTGCGCATCGCCCCCACCGCCTGGGAGCGCTGCGCCAAGCTGCGTTCCGACGCGCGGGAGCAGGGCGTCGTCATCCACCGCGAACCCATGGACAGCCTGGACCGCCGGGCCCAGGGCCAGCGCCACCAGGGCGTCCTGGGCGAAGGGGAGGCCATCGTCCTGGGCACCCTGGCCGAACTGGCCCAGCGGGTGCGGGAGAAGGGCTCCTCCGCCCTGGTGCTGGCCCTGGACGGCGTCACCGACCCGCACAATTTCGGCGCCATCCTGCGCTCCGCGGCGGGAGCCGGCGTGGACGGGGTGGTCTTCCCCGAGCGCCGCGCCGCCCAGGTGAACGAGACCGTGGTGCGCGCCAGCGCGGGCACCGTGGGCCGCGTCCCCCTGATCCGGGTGGTGAACCTCGCCCGGGCCCTGGAGGACCTCAAGGAGGCCGGGGCCTGGGTCTACGGCCTGGCCGCGGGCCCTCGCAGCGGCGACTACCTGGCGGAGAAGTTCGACCGCGCCACCGTCCTGGTCCTGGGATCCGAAGGGGAGGGGCTCCACCAGAAGATCCAGGAGCACTGCGACGGCCTCCTGGCCATCGGCATGCCGGGGGGAATCGAAAGCCTGAATGTTTCAAGCGCCGCGGCCGTCATGCTTTTCCGGGTCCTGGCCCAGCGCGGAGCGGTCCCCCGGTGAATCTTTTTTGTTGTGCCCCTCCTGCGGGCGTGTTATCTTTGCAGTTCCCTGTCAGGAAAGCTTTGCCTCACAGAGCGCCGAAACAGGGATCCTTTGACATTGCCTAGATGGCCGAGTGGTTAATGGCAGCAGACTGTAAATCTGCCGGGCTCCGCCCTACGGAGGTTCGAATCCTTCTCTAGGCACCAGTTCTTTCGCGGAAGACTGGTTGTTTTGCGGGAATAGCTCAGTTGGTAGAGCGTCAGCCTTCCAAGCTGAATGTCGCGGGTTCGAACCCCGTTTCCCGCTCCAGAAAAGCATGGCCCACATAGCTCAGTGGCAGAGCGCGTCCTTGGTAAGGACGAGGTCGGCGGTTCAATCCCGCCTGTGGGCTCCACTTTTCACCGCGCACCACCCAACTCAGCAACTTCACAATCCCCACCACCTCCAGGAGGCACCTGTGGCCAAAGAGAAATTCGATCGCTCAAAGCCTCACGTCAACATCGGCACCATCGGCCACGTGGACCACGGCAAGACCACGCTGACGGCCGCCATCGCGACCCTGCTGTCCGTCACGCAGGGCGGCACGGCCAAGTCCTACGAGCAGATCGACTCCGCCCCTGAAGAGAAGGCCCGCGGGATCACGATCAACACCGCCCACGTCGAGTACCAGACCCCCCGCCGGCACTACGCCCACGTGGACTGCCCCGGCCACGCGGACTACATCAAGAACATGATCACGGGCGCGGCCCAGATGGACGGCGCCATCCTGGTGGTGGCCGCCACGGACGGCCCCATGCCCCAGACCCGCGAGCACATCCTGCTTGCCCGTCAGGTCGGCGTGCCCTACATCGTCGTCTTCATGAACAAGATCGACATCGCCGATCCCGAGCTGAGCGACCTGGTGGAGATGGAGCTGCGCGAGCTGCTCACCTCCTACGGCTTCCCCGGCGACGATATCCCCATCATCCGCGGCTCGGCGAAGCTGGCCATGGAGAACGCCACCAACGTCAACGCCCCCGAAGTCAAGTGCATCTATGAGCTCATGGAAGCCGTCGACTCCTACATCCCCGATCCCGCCCGTCCCGTCGACAAGCCCTTCATCATGCCCGTCGAGGACGTGTTCACCATCACCGGCCGCGGCACCGTGGTCACCGGCCGCATCGAAGCGGGCGTCGTGAAGGTGGGCGAGGAGATCGAGATCATCGGCCTGCGCGACACCGTCAAGAAGGTCGTCACCGGCGTCGAGATGTTCAAGAAGTCCCTGGACCAGGGTCAGGCCGGCGACAACGCGGGCATCCTGCTCCGCGGCGTGGAGCGCAAGGACGTGGAGCGCGGCATGGTTCTGGCCAAGCCCGGTTCCATCACCCCCCACACCAAGTTCACCGCCGCCGTCTACGTCCTGGGCAAGGACGAGGGTGGCCGCCACACCCCCTTCTTCAACAAGTATCGCCCCCAGTTCTACTTCCGCACCACGGACGTGACGGGTTCCATCGAGCTGGAAGCGGGCCGCGAAATGGTCATGCCCGGTGACAACGTCACCCTGACCGTCGAGCTGATCGTTCCCATCGCCATGGAAAAGGGCCTCAAGTTCGCCATCCGTGAAGGCGGCCGCACCGTCGGCTCCGGCCGGGTCGACGAAGTCATCCACTAAAGGAACACGCCATGCGTGACATCGTTCAGCTCCTCTGCACCGAGTGCAAGCGCAAGAACTACACCACCACCAAGAACAAGCGCACCACCACGGGCAAGCTCGAGTTCAAGAAGCACTGCCGTTCCTGCGGGGGCCACAAGCTCCACCGGGAAGGCAAGTAGGAAGGGTCGAAGGGACCCCGCTCCGGCGGGGTCCTGCTTCCTTGGAAGCCCATAGGGGAGTAGCTCAGCTGGTAGAGCAGCGGACTCCAAATCCGCAGGTCGCGGGTTCGAAACCTGTCTCCCCTGCCATTCTTGCTCGGCCCCAGCCCACGACAGCTGGGGCCAATTGCATAAAATTCGCCCTTTGATAGCCGGGAGATCCCGTTGATTTCAGCCATCAAGCATCAAGCCAAGGAGCTTCTCGCGGAGCTCAAGCGCGTTGATTGGCCCGGAAAGCCGAAAGTGCTGAGCGCCGCCTATTCGGTGGTGTTCGTCTCGGCCTTCGTGGGCCTGTTCCTGTGGGCGTGCGACAAGGCCATCTCCTGGGGGATGGCGTTCATCCTCCCTCACCACTAGTCCGGAGGACCCGATGACCGATCTGCTGGGTATGCCCGGAGAAACCTTGGCACCCCCCACCAACGAACGGAAGATGGCCTGGTTCATCATCCACACCTACTCCGGCTACGAGGCCAAGGTGATGGAGAGTCTCCGCCAGCGCATCAAGATGGAAGAACGGGATGAGCACTTCGGCGACATCCAGATCCCCGAGGAGACCTACGAGGAGATGAAGGTCGACGCCAAGTCGGGGCGGAAGGAGCGGGTGCTGAAAAAGCGCAAGTCCTTCCCCGGCTACCTGCTGGTTCAGATCGCGGTCACCAAGAAGGGTGCGAACTACGAGATGGAGGATGCCGATTGGCACCTCGTCCGCAACACCCCCAAGGTCACCAGCTTCGTGGGCGCCAACAAGAAGCGCCCCACGCCCCTCACGGACGACGAGGTGCGGCAGATCATGAACCACACCGAGGAGACCCAGGAGAAGCCCAAACCCAAATACCACTTTGAAAAGGGCGAAAAGGTCCGTATCATAGACGGCCCGTTCGCCAACTTCGAAGGGGATGTGGAGGAAATCCACGAAGAGCGCTCCACCATCAAGGTGATGGTGACGGTGTTCGGTCGCAGCACCCCCGTGGAGCTCGACTTCATCCAGGTGGAGAAGCGCTAGCTTCCCGCCCTACAAGGCGACAGTCGCCGGCATGCGCCGGAATCCGTCGCGGGAGAACAAGACATGGCCAAGAAGGTAACCGGATACATCAAGCTGCAGCTTCCCGCCGGCGAAGCCACCCCGGCGCCCCCCGTGGGTCCCGCCCTGGGCCAGCACGGCGTGAACATCATGGAGTTCGTGAAGCAGTTCAACGCCAAGTCCGTCACCCAGGTGGAGAAGGGCACGATCCTGCCCGTCGTCATCACCGTCTACGGCGACCGCAGCTTCAGCTTCATCCTCAAGACCCCCCCCGCCGCCGTGCTCATCAAGAAGAAGCTCGGCCTGGAAAAGGGCAGCGCCGTCCCCAACAAGACCAAGGTGGGCAAGATCACCCAGGCCCAGCTGGAGGAGATCGCCAAGATCAAGATGCCCGATCTCAACGCCGGCAGCCTCGAGGCCGCCATGCGCTCCATCGCGGGCTCCGCGCGCTCCATGGGCGTGGAAGTCATCAAGTAGGACCGATTCCAACGGAGGCCCGCATCGTGCGGGAAACCCGGCAACCGCGACCGTCATCGCGGAAGATCTTTTGAACAGGAGTTAAAATGGCAAAACCTGGAAAGAAGTACCAGGCCGCCGCCTCCAAGATCGAAGATCGCCCCTACGACCTCAGCGAGGCCCTTGGCGTGATCACGAACCTGGCGTTCGCCAAGTTCGATGAGACCGTGGAAGTGCACATGAGGCTCGGCGTCGACCCCCGGCACGCGGACCAGATGGTCCGTGGCACCATTGTCCTGCCCCACGGCACGGGCAAGGCCATGCGGGTAGCCGTCATCGCCACGGGCGAAAAGATCAAGGACGCGGAGGCCGCCGGTGCGGATATCGTGGGCGGGGACGATCTCGTGGAGCGCATCGCGGGTGGTTTCCTGGAATTCGACGCCCTCGTCGCCACGCCGGACATGATGAAGGGCGTCGGCCGTCTCGGAAAGGTGCTGGGCCCCCGCGGCCTCATGCCCAACCCCAAGACGGGCACCGTGACCTTCGACGTGGCCAAGGCCGTCAAGGAGATCAAGGCCGGCAAGGTCGAGTATCGCGTTGACAAGACCGGCATCATCCATGCCGGCGTCGGCAAGATCTCGTTCGGAGTCGAAAAGCTCATCGAGAATGCCAAGGCCCTCATCGACGCCGTCCACAAGGCCAAGCCGTCCGCCGCTAAGGGCAAGTATGTGAAGGCCATCCACATGGCTTCCACGATGGGCCCCAGCGTCTCCGTCAGCCACGTTGTGGAAAAGTAGGAGCGGACCATGGAACGCGAACAGAAACGCACCGAAGTGGCCCAGCTCAAGGGGACGTTCACCACGGCCAAGTCCGCGGTCGTCCTCGGGTTCAAGGGCCTTACCGTCGTCAAGGACACCTCCTTCCGGAAGTCCATCCGGGAGAGCCACGCCCAGTACCGGGTTTCCAAGAACACGCTGCTCAAGCTGGCGGTGAAGGAATCCCAGTTCGAAAGCCTGTCCGAGCACTTCAAGGGCGCCACCGCCGTCGCCACCACGGAAAACGACGTGGTCGCCCTGGCCAAGGCCGTCAACAACTTCCTCAAGGACAATCCGGCCGCCAACCTCAAGGGCGCCATCCTTGACGGAAAGGCCGTCAGCATGGCGGAGTTCAAGCAGATCGCCGAACTCCCCTCCCGCGACGTCCTCATCGGCAAGCTGCTCTACCTCATGATGTACCCCATCTCCGGCATCGCAGTGGCTCTGGAGGCGATCCGCAAGCAGAAGGAAGACGTGGCCCCCGCCGCCGAATAGGCCCGCGACCCCCCCGTCTCCACCCACCCCGAAACCAATCATTCGAGAGGAGAACTACATGGCTCTCACCGCTGATATGTTGATCAAGGAAATCGAAACCATGACCGTCCTCGACCTGGCCAACCTGGTCAAGGCCCTCGAGGAGCGCTTCGGCGTTTCCGCCGCCGCTGTCGCGGCCCCCGCCGCCGGCGGCGGTGCCGCCGCGGCCGCTCCCGCCGAGGAGCAGACCGAGTTCAACGTCGAACTCGTCGAGGCTGGCGCCCAGAAGCTGAACGTCATCAAGGCGGTCCGCGAAATCGTGGCCGGCCTGGGCCTCAAGGAAGCCAAGGACATGGTCGACGGCGCCCCCAAGGTCGTCAAGGAAGGCGTGTCCAAGGACGAAGCCGCCAAGATCAAGGAAAAGCTCGAAGCCGCCGGCGCCAAGGTCGCGATCAAGTAAAAAGCCGACCGGCCGCGTCGAATCCAAAGCGCGAGGTGTCTTTGTACACCTTGCGCTTTGTGGTTTGTGAAAAAGTGGTATGCTTATTTCTTGCCCCCGGACCCACGTCCGGGCATTTCGATCCCAGCCACCACAAAGGGCCCCGGTTGCCTCATTTTCCGTGTGCCAGAACATCGCGATCCTTCGGGTCAGCTTCCGCCGGTGACGGCGGGTGGCTGACCCCAGGTCCGTCGCTGGCCGCGAATCCGGTGCGCCCGGATCGATCGTTTCCGTCCGACCTCTCCACGTTTTCCCTGCAGTCCCCCAAGGCCTGCGCGGGTGTCTCCCGGAGTGAACCATGAGCGTTCAACAGAACATCTACCGCCAGCGTGTGCAGTTCTCGAAAATCCGCTCCCTGGTTCCCATCCCGAACCTGATCGACATCCAGAAGCGCAGCTACGACGAATTCCTGCAGATGAACCTGCTCCACACGGAGCGGGAGGGCCGCGGCCTCAAGGCCGTCTTCGAATCCATGTTCCCCGTGCACAACGGCAAGAACCCCGACGGCAGCGACGCGAGCCTCGAGGTGGAGTTCGTGGACTACACCGTGGGCCACTGGGCCTGCAAGTGCGGCAAGAACGAAGGCCTCGAGCACCTGCGCACCACCTGCAAGAGTTGCGGCCACCACATCGTGACGGACCACCCCAAGGACCCCACGGTGGACTGCCCCAAGTGCGGCACCCGCAACAAGAACCAGGCGAAGATCTGCGACGTGTGCAGCGAGCCCGTGGGCCTGCACCAGAAGATGCGCATGGAGGAGTGCGTGGAGCGCGGCGCCACCATGGCCTCGCCCCTGAAGATCCGCGTGCGCCTCAACCAGTTCGACAAGGATGAGAAGGGCAACCGCCGCTACAAGCAGAGCCAGGAGTCCGAGGTCTACTTCGGCGACCTCCCGACCATGACCGACCGCGGCACCTTCGTCATCAACGGCACCGAGCGCGTCATCGTCTCCCAGCTGCACCGCAGCCCTGGGGTATTTTTCGCCATCAGCAACGACAAGGCCCTCTACAGCGCCCAGGTGATCCCCTACCGCGGCAGCTGGATCGAATTCGAGCTGGACACCAAGGGCCTGCTCTACGCCCGCATCGACCGCAAGCGCAAGTTCCTGGGCTCCACCTTCCTCCGCGCCCTGGGCCTCTTCGACGAGCGCCTCGCGGACAACCAGTCCATGCTGGCCCACTTCTACACGGCGCAGCGCTTCACCCTGAAGGGCGCCGCCGTCTACCTTCAGCCCAGCGAACTCCTCATCGGCCAGAAGGCGATGGAGGACATCAAGAATCCCAAGGACAAGGAGATCATCGTTCCCAAGGGCAAGGCCGTGAGCCGGCGCCTCCTGGAAGCCATGGTCAAGGCCGGCGTCCAGCAGGTGGCCGTGGAGCGCGGCATGCTGGACGGCGCCGTGCTGCTGGAGGACGTGGTCAACATGAACACCGGCGAGGTGCTGCTGGAGGCCAACGACGCCTTCGTGCAGACGCACCTCGAGATGTTCCTGGCCAACAACGTCGACGAGTTCGCGGTGTGCTTCCCCGAGAACGACGCCACCGGCAAGGTCTTCACCGAGACCCTCTCCAAGGACCACACCGAGGATAGCGAAGAGGCCGCCAAGGAGCTCTTCAAGAAGATCCGGCCCGGCGAACCCGCCACCCTGGAATCCAGCAAGAAGCTCCTCTACTCCATGTTCTTCGACGGCCAGAAGTACGACCTCTCCAAGGTGGGCCGCCACAAGATGAACGCCAAGCTGGGCCTGACCACGGAGCTGGAGGCCCGCACCCTGTCCACCGAGGACTTCGTCGCCACCGTCCACTACCTCCTGCGCCTCAAGAAGTACGACACCACCCGGTCCGACCGCGTGGATGAAGTGGCGCCCGTGAAGAAGGACGACATCGACCACCTGGGCAACCGCCGCGTCCGCAGCGTGGGCGAACTGCTGGAGAACTGCTTCCGCGTGGGCCTGGTCCGCGTGCAGCGGGCCATCAAGGAGAAGTTCTCCATGGCCCAGGATCCCAACAGCCCCCTGCAGCCCCACGACCTCATCAACTCCAAGCCCGTCATCGCGGCCATGAAGGAGTTCTTCGGGTCCAGCCAGCTGTCCCAGTTCATGGACCAGACCAACCCCCTGTCGGAGATCACCCACAAGCGCCGCCTGTCGGCCCTCGGACCGGGCGGCCTCAGCCGCGACCGCGCGGGCTTCGAGGTGCGCGACGTGCACACCTCCCACTACGGCCGCATCTGCCCCATCGAGACCCCGGAAGGCCCGAACATCGGCCTCATCTCCAGCCTCTCCTGCTACGCCCGCATCAACGAGTTCGGCTTCATCGAGAGCCCCTACCTCAAGGTGGAGAACGGCCGCATCGTGAACTACGCCAAGGTCACCAGCGTGGGCGACAGCAAGTTCGGCTACATGCAGGTTGTGCCCCTGGACGAGCTGGAGGCCGAGAACGCCAAGCTTGAGAAGGCCGGCAAGCGCCCCGCCAAGTCCGAGATGCACGCCTGGTACCTCTCCGCCTGGGAGGAGGACGCCCACACCATCGCGCAGGCCAACGTGCCCGTGGACAAGGAGGGCAACATCCTGGACGAGTTCGTGGTGGCCCGCGTCGCCGACGAAACCAAGACCGTGGAGCGCGACAAGGTCACCCTCATGGACGTGAGCCCCAAGCAGCTCGTGTCCGTGGCCGCCAGCCTCATCCCCTTCCTCGAGAACGACGACGCCAACCGGGCGCTCATGGGCGCCAACATGCAGCGCCAGGCCGTGCCGCTGGTCCGCACCGAGGCCCCCATCGTGGGCACCGGCATGGAATACTACGCCGCCCGCGACTCCGGCGCCTGCGTGCTCTGCCGCCGCTCCGGCATCGTGGAGACGGTGGACGCCAACCGCATCGTGGTGCGGGTGGAGGACGACCCCGACACCGAGGGCGAGGAGAGCGGCGTGGACATCTACACGCTCATCAAGTACGCCCGGTCCAACCAGAACACCTGCCTCAACCAGGTGCCCCTGGTGAAGAAGGGCGAGTACGTCGCCTCCGGCCAGATCCTGGCCGACGGCCCCTGCTGCGAGCACGGCGAGCTGGCCCTGGGCCGCAACCTGGTGGTCGCCTACATGCCCTGGCGCGGCTACAACTTCGAGGACGCCATCCTCATCAGCGAGCGCATCGTCAAGGAAGACCTCTACACGACCATCCACATCGAGGAATTCGAGGTCCACGCCCGCGATACCAAGCTGGGCCCCGAAGAGATCACCCGGGACATCCCCCAGGTGCGCGAGGAGATGCTCAAGAACCTGGACGAGAGCGGCATCATCCGCATCGGCGCCACGGTCCGCCACGGCGATATCCTGGTGGGCAAGGTCACCCCCAAGGGCGAGACCATCCTCAGCCCCGAAGAGAAGCTGCTGCGCGCCATCTTCGGCGAGAAGGCCAGCGACGTGAAGGACGCCAGCCTCACGGTGGGACCCGGCATCGAGGGCACCGTGGTGGACGTGAAGGTCTTCACCCGCAAGGGCCAGGAGAAGGACCTCCGCACCCAGCAGATCGAGCGCGAGCAGATCAGCAAGTGGGAGCGGGACCTCGAGGACGAGGAGCGGATCATCCGCGCCGAGGCCAAGAAGAAGATCGTCGCCCTCCTGAAGAACAAGGAGCTGGCCGAGCCCCTCACCGACGACAAGGGCAAGGAACTGCTCCCCAAGGGCAAGAAGCTCACCCAGAACATGCTGGAGGCCGTGCCCTACCACCGCTTCCGCCAGGTGACCGTCGCCGCCGGCAAGGAGCGCCTGGAAGCCCAGGTGCTGGACATCCTCGACAAGACCGAGAGCCAGCTCCGCGTCCTGCGGGACATCCTCAACGAGCGCATCGACCGCCTGGTCAAGGGCGACGAGCTCATGCCCGGCGTGCTCAAGACCGTCAAGTGCTACGTGGCCGTCAAGCGCAAGCTGCAGGTGGGTGACAAGATGGCCGGCCGCCACGGCAACAAGGGCGTGGTCAGCCGCATCCTCCCCGTGGAGGACATGCCCTACCTGCCCGACGGCAAGCCCGTGGACATCGTGCTCAACCCCCTGGGCGTGCCCTCCCGCATGAACATCGGTCAGGTGCTCGAGTGCCACCTCGGCTGGGCCGGCAAGGTCCTGGGCGTGCACTTCACCACCCCGGTCTTCGACGGCGCCCGCGAAAGCGACATCAAGGAGTGGCTCGTCAAGGCCTGGGAGAAGAACGACCAGAAGGGCCCCGACGTCACCGGCAAGACCAAGCTCTACGACGGCATGACCGGCGAGGCCTACGAGCAGCCCGTGAACGTCGGCTGCGTCTACATGCTCAAGCTGCACCACCTCGTGGACAACAAGATCCATGCCCGGAGCATTGGACCCTACTCCCTCATCACCCAGCAGCCCCTGGGCGGCAAGGCCCAGTTCGGCGGCCAGCGCTTCGGCGAGATGGAAGTGTGGGCCCTGGAGGCCTACGGCGCGGCCCACGTGCTGCAGGAGCTCCTCACCTACAAGTCCGACGACATGCACGGACGCACCCAGATCTACCAGGCCATCATCAAGGGCGAGACCATCAAGGATCCCGGTCTCCCCGAGAGCTTCAACGTGGTCAAGAAGGAGCTCAACGCCCTGTGCATCGATGTGGCGATGCTGACCCGGGAGGAACTCGAACCTCTCCAGGACGTCGAAGAACCCGCGTTCTCCATCGAGGGTTAAGGTCGCGACATTCTGGTGAATCCACAACGATTTAGAGAGGTCTGAAATGTTTCCCGAGCAGCAGAACATCAACGCCTATGAATGCATCCGGGTCACCCTCGCGTCCGCGGACGTGATCCGGTCCTGGTCCCGCGGGGAGGTCACCAAGCCCGAGACCATCAACTACCGCTCCCTCAAGCCCGAGCGCGACGGCCTCTTCTGCGCCCGCATCTTCGGGCCCGTGAACGACTGGGAATGCCTGTGCGGCAAGTACAAGCGCCAGAAGTTCAAGGGCGTCATCTGCGACAAGTGCGGCGTCGAGGTCACCAAGAAGGCCGTGCGCCGCGAGCGCATGGGCCACATCGCCCTGGCCTCCCCCGTGAGCCACGTGTGGTTCTTCAAGGGCGTCCCCAGCCGCATCGGCTACCTGCTGGACATCCCCCTCAAGGACCTGGAGCGGGTGCTGTACTTCGAGGCCTACGCCGTCACCGATCCCGGCAACACGCCCCTCAAGGCCCGGGAGATCCTGGCCGAGGAGAAGTACCGGGAATACAAGGCCGAGTACGGCGAGGGCTTCCGGGCCCAGATGGGCGCCGAGGCCATCAAGGAGCTGCTCCGCCACGTGGACGTGGAGGCGCTGGCCATCGAGCTGCGCCACCTCATGAAGCAGGAGACCTCCACCCAGAAGCGCGTGAAGATCGCCAAGCGCCTCAAGGTGACCGAGGCCTTCAAGCGCTCCGGCAACAAGCCTGAGTGGATGATCCTGGACGTGGTCCCGGTCCTGCCCCCCGAGCTGCGCCCCCTGGTTCCCCTGGACGGCGGCCGCTTCGCCACCTCCGACCTGAACGACCTCTACCGGCGCGTCATCAACCGCAACAACCGCCTCAAGAAGCTCCTGGAGCTCCGGGCCCCCGAAGTCATCGTGCGCAACGAGAAGCGCATGCTGCAGGAGGCCGTGGACGCCCTCTTCGAGAACGGCAAGCGCGGCCGCCTCCTGCGCGGCGTCAGCAACCGCCCCCTCAAGTCCCTGTCCGACGCCCTCAAGGGCAAGCAGGGCCGGTTCCGGCAGAACCTGCTGGGCAAGCGCGTGGACTACTCCGGCCGTTCGGTCATCGTGGTGGGTCCCGACCTCAAGCTCCACCAGTGCGGCCTCCCCAAGAAGATGGCCCTGGAGCTCTTCAAGCCCTTCATCTTCAACCGCCTGGAGCACAAGGGCCACGCGGCCACCATCCGCCAGGCCAAGGAAATGGTCGAGCAGGGCGTGCCGGAAGTGTGGGACGTGCTGGATGAGGTCATCCAGAACCACCCCGTGCTCCTGAACCGCGCTCCCACGCTCCACCGCCTGGGCATCCAGGCCTTCCAGCCGGTGCTGGTGGAAGGCAAGGCCATCCGCCTGCATCCCCTGGTGTGCACCGCCTTCAACGCCGACTTCGACGGCGACCAGATGGCCGTCCACGTCCCCCTGTCCCCCATGGCCCAGATCGAGGCCCGGGTCCTCATGATGTCCACCCAGAACATCCTGAACCCCGCCAACGGCCGCCCCAACGTGGTGCCCTCCCAGGACATCGTGCTGGGCGGCTACTACCTGACCAAGAAGCGGCAGAACCGCAAGGGCCAGGGCATGGTCTTCGGCACCATCAACGAGGTGCTGGCCGCCCACGAGGCCAAGGTGGTCGACACCCACGCCATCATCCAGCTGCGCTACACCGGCGAGGTGGTGGACGCCGAGGCCTGGCACAAGAAGGATCCCAAGAAGCACTCCGAGCAGGAGATCTTCGAATGCCCCAGCTTTGAAGTGAAGCGCGAGCTCATCACCACCACCGTGGGCCGGGTCATCTTCAACCGCTCCATGCCCGAGGGCCTGCCCTTCATCAACGCCCTCCTGAAGAAGGAAGGCCTGCTGTCCCTGGTGAACCGCGCCTACAAGCTCAACGGCCCCGAACTGACCATCAAGCTCCTGGACGCCATGAAGGATGTGGGCTTCCTGTGGGCCATGAAGGCCGGCGTCTCCGTGGGCATCGACGACATCGTGGTGCCCGGCACCAAGGGCAAGCTGCTCAAGGAAGCCAATGAGCAGGTCCGCGGCGTCGAGCACGAGTACTACCACGAGGGCAAGCTGGACGCGGCCACCCGCTACAACAAGATCCTCGAGATCTGGGGCCAGACCTCCGAGCAGGTCGCCACGGACATGATGAAGGAACTGGAGAAGCGCAACGAGACCGGCGAATTCCTCAATTCCATCTACATCATGGCCGACTCCGGCGCCCGCGGATCCAAGACCCAGATCCGCCAGGTGGCCGGCATGCGCGGCCTCATGGCCAAGCCCTCCGGCGACATCATCGAGACGCCCATCACCTCCAACTTCAAGGAAGGCCTCTCGGTTCTCCAGTACTTCACCTCCACCCACGGCGCCCGCAAGGGCCTGGCCGACACCGCCCTCAAGACCGCCGACTCCGGCTACCTCACCCGCAAGCTGGTGGACGTGGCCCAGGACGTGATCATCAACGAGGACGACTGCGGCACCCTGGACGGCATCGAGGTGCGGGCCATCGTCAACAGCGACGGCACCATCCGAAGCCGCCTGCGCGACCGCATCATGGGCCGCGTGGTGCTGGACGACGTGGTGGATCCCTACTCCAAGCAGGTCATCGTGCCGGCCGGCACCCTCCTCACGGAGGAGCTGGCCTTCCACATCGAGACCTCCGGCATCGTCGCCGTGAAGATCCGCTCCGTGCTCACCTGCGAAGCCCGCCGCGGCGTCTGCGCCATGTGCTACGGCCTGAACCTGTCCACGGGCCGCATGGTGGACCTGGGCGAGGCCGTGGGCGTCATCGCCGCCCAGTCCATCGGCGAGCCCGGCACCCAGCTGACCATGCGAACCTTCCACGTGGGCGGCGCCGCCAGCCGCACCTCCGAGAAGTCCACTCACGAGGCCCAGATCGCGGGCATCGTGAAGCTCGACGGCATCAAGTACGTGGAGAAGGCCGCCTCGGCCGATTCCGACGCCGGCAGCGAGCTCATCGCCATCAGCCGTTCCGGCAACATCCTCGTGGTGGACGCCAGCGGCAACGAGCGTGAGCGCTACAAGATCGCCCCCGGCGCCATCATCCGCGTCCGTGACGGCGAAGAGGTGGAACCCAAGACGGTACTCGCCGAGTGGGACCCCTACAACGACTACCTCATTTCCGAGAAGGCCGGCGTCGCCGACTTCAAGGAATTCGACCTGAACTCCAGCTACCAGGAAGAGAAGGACCAGATCACCGGCCGCTTCCGCAAGCGCGTCATCGATCCCACCGACGACAAGCTCCATCCCCACATCAACGTCAAGGGGGACAACCACAAGGTCCTCCAGCGCTACAACATCCCCACCGGCGCCTACGTGGAAGTGGAGGACGGCCAGGAGATCCTGCCCGGCGACGTGCTGGCCAAGACCCCCCGGCAGCAGGCCAAGACCTCCGACATCACCGGCGGTCTGCCCCGCGTCACCGAGCTCTTCGAAGGCCGCAAGCCCAAGGACCCCGCCATCATCAGCAAGGTTACGGGCCTGGTCAAGTACGGCAACCGCGTCCGCGGCAACCAGAAGGTCATCGTGGAGAACGAGCAGGGCGACCGTGAGGAGTACCTCATCCCCCGCGGCAAGCACATCCAGGTGCAGGACGGCGACGAAATCCAGGCGGGCGAAAAGCTCACCGAGGGCGCCGTCAGCCCCCACGACATCCTGGAGATCCAGGGCGACAAGGCCCTCCAGGCCTTCCTGCTCAACGAGGTCCAGGAGGTCTACCGGGCCCAGGGCGTGACGATCAACGACAAGCACATCGAGACCATCATCCGCCAGATGATGCGCTGGGTGCAGATCACCGACGTGGGCGACACCCCGCTCATCGTCGACGAGAAGGTGGACAAGCACCGCTTCAAGGAGATCAACGAGCAGGCCCTCAAGGACAGCGGCGCCCCCGCCACCTGCGAGCCCCAGCTCCTGGGCATCACCAAGGCCGCCCTCACCTCCGAGTCCTTCATCTCCGCCGCATCGTTCCAGGAGACCACCCGCGTCCTCACCGAGGCCGCCCTGGAAGGCCGCGTGGACTACCTCCGCGGCCTGAAGGAGAACGTCATCCTGGGCCGCCTCATCCCCGCCGGCACCGGCATGGCCCTCTACCGCAACCTCGAAACAGAAGAAGGCCAGTACCCCGAAGTGTCCGACACGGACAACCTGGGCATTGACGACTTCGACGACGAGTACAGCCGGATGGCGCAGCATGTGGAAGAGCTGCAGGGAATGAGCGAAGTGGAGGGAGAGGATCTTTGATCCTCTCCCCATTCCTCGACTGGAACAGCAAGTACCTTTTCCCAATATTCTCCTGAATTGGAACGGCTCCAGGAAATCACCGGAGGATGATGGTGTTCTCAAGCGCCAGAATCAGAGGACTAGTCGTGCCTGCCAAGGCCGCACTGGTAACAATGGTGGCGGTTGCACTACTGACGCTTACCGTACCCAACAGCTATACGTCCCAGGCCCGGATCCTTCCGGCAGAGAGTAAAGTCGCGGGTGGGGGGCTAGGAGCGCTGGCCGCTGCTGTGAATGCGGCTGGCTTCTCGGTGCCTGGAGAGGGATCAGATGCGAACTTTGTCGAGATTCTCCAGAGTCGTACGCTTCTTCAGCAGCTTTTGGAAACTCGGTTCAATTTTCATGAGGCCCGCTTTATGTTTCAGACTGCGGGCCCAAAGGAAATGACCCTTCAGGAGTACCTAGGCGAGAAGAACCTGGACCGCGCTCTTAAGCGAGTCAGAAAGACCCTAGCCGCAGACCGAGACCTAAAATCCAAGATACTTGTCATAACGGTAGAAACCCATTCTCCGGACCTGTCGCAGGCCGTGGCGGCACGATCATTGGAAATCCTGGGTCGATTTGTCCTTGAGAAGAACCAAACCCGAGGTGGCCTGAAAGCTGCCTACCTGGCAGGGCGCCTGGTCGATGCCGAGAAGGAAACGAACGCAGCGCAGACTGCCATGGAGCAGTTCCTCTCTACGAATCGAAACTGGTCTTCCAGCCCGGATCCGTACGTTCGCTTACATGGCGCCAAGCTGGAAGGTGAATTGAAATTTAGACAACAAATGCTTTATTCCTTGGCAATGAATAGGGAGCAAGCCCTTCTTGAGGAGAAGAACGACCTGCCGATTGTCAATGTGATGGACAAACCGAACCTACCCGTCCTGAAGAGTGGGCCAGCTCGTTCACTTTTCACGCTGGCCGCCGGAATCCTTGTCTTTCTTTCAATGTGGGGTTGGAGGAGTCGGTCTGAACTCATCGCCTTCCTCAAATCAAACAAGAATTTGATTTAGAAAAGGAAAACCCGGGCTTGGAAAGCTGACATGATCGCTGGGGCGAAGACCTTCCAGGAAATCCAGGTTGAAGACGGAGGAACTCTACTCGTCCTGGATAAGTTGCGTTGGCTCGCGGTTCTGATCTCTCTGAGCTTTCCGCTTCTGTTTTTCCCATTCCCCTTCCCTTTTGGTGATTTGGCCCGCACCGTTTTGATCCTATTCCTATTCCCGGGGATTTCGCTGGCTGGTATGGCAATACCAGTGCTGGTGTTTCTAGTTGCCAAGGATGATTACTTAAGCTACCTTTGGGCTTGTTCAATTTCGAGCTTTTTAGTCTTCTATCGCATTTCTCGACTTTCATATGATCAGGACTATTTTCGAGCCCTGATCGGCTGGGTTTTCCAGGCGATGAGCTTGATCTTGGGCTTGGTGATCTTCATTCAGGCAGTCCAGGTGGTGGATCTCTTTTCTGTGAACTCTCTGATATTAGGCCTGTTCCCGAATATTTCGGGTCTGGCGGAAGGTAAAGGCTGTGCTTTTTTTACGGAACCTTCCGTTATGGCCGGACCGCTCCTTTTGTATGGCGCCCTTTGTGATCTATACGTGCGCCTTTCAAATGACGTAGGCGTCGAGCGCGCAAAGGTACGTTGGTTGGTGCTGATGATCTCCACTTTAGCCCTTTCCCGGAGCCTCACCTGTGGTCTTGTGGTTGCATTTTTCTTCTTCCGCCTGTTTTCTCCCCTACAATTGATCCTTGCGGGTGCATCCTTTGTTTTCCCCGCCTCTCTGTTATTCTTCGACCGGTTATTAGTTGCCGAATCAAGTTTTAATGCCTTTTCCATATTTAACATAACAACTGCTCTTGGGTCCTGGCGGTCGATCCCGGATCTCGCGATTGTGGCAAATTTTACCGGGTACTTGCTACCCAGTCTCACACCAGGGGTTAGGGAGCGGATCATGGCCCAGGCAAGTGAGATCAGTCCCGTCTTTACGTGGCTCCAGAACGTTTATTCATATTTTGCCTGCTTTGCAGCGAGCTTTGGATTACTGCTATCTCTCAGCGTCTTCTTCTTTCTCGGAAGGAGACTCATTGGGAAGTCGCGGGAATTCTCGACAATTCTATACGTGGCGTTGCTCTTGTTCGCAATGCTCTTCCTCTTGCCCAAATATGACGTGTCATGCTGGGTCGTTTTTGGTTTGATGGCCTTTCAGCGTCGGAACTCTTCAACGGCGCCGGAGGCGCCTGCAGCCTCATTGCCGTGATGACCGCCTGGAGAGAATTGGCTGAATCATTGGCCAAGGGAATTCTAGGGGACTTGGTGAACGGTCAGGGATAATTCAACGATTTTGCCAATCCATGGGAGTTGTTTTGAGTAGGTCATCAGCCCAAAAGACCCCGGCAACCCTCACTAATTTGGGGTCTTCGCGCTGGGCTTTCATCCTGGAACTCTTCCGTGCTTACCTCGGATCGGCCGTCTCGGTGGGGGCCACCCTTGCGCGCGATAGTGTTGCCTTGCTCATCCATGCGCCCGGAGAAGTGGTTGTCTTTTTTGCTGGTTTCAATATGGCGACCCTCGCCTCCATGGTGCCTAGCGACTACATAATGACCAAGTTGTTGGCCACAAAAGGCAGCCACATTCGTGTCTCAGTCCTGGATCTGGTATTCAATGTGCTATTTTCGGCCACCTTTGCACTTGCGATGGGATTCCAAGCAGAAGGCCGTATTTGGGCTCTCGTCGCAGCGGGAAATTTGCTTCTGGCGTATCCGACGGGAGTGTTCTATGCCAGAAAACAGTACTTTTTTGCGCGAGCCTTTGCGGGCGGCGTTTCGGCGATATCGGCTGCGCTTTTCCTCCTGCATTTTCGGCTTGACCGGATGTATGCGTGCGCGGTGGTTAGTCTCGTCATCCTTGGGTGGACGATCGTGCTCATTGCCGGCGGGATTCGGTTTGAATGGAGAAAGAGCATCGATTTCAAGACCCTGCTCCGATTCACGGTTTCCTCCACCCCGTTTGCCCTCTTCTATGGGGGCAATTTTCATCTTCTGAAGGCATCAGAGGGAATGGGGAGGCTTCCGCTCCTGGGGAACCGAAGTTGTTACTATGTTTATGCGGTGATGATGATGGCGGCACCGGTTGTGCTCAAGGCTGTCTCGGAAAAACCGGAATGGTTCCTGGGCTTCATTCACCGTCAACGTCGGCGTGCTCTTGTGTTACTCGTGTCCACCGCGGCCCTGCCAGCTATTTTGGTCGCCTTTGGCTCTCTCCGGCTCCAATTAATAGGAGCAAACGTGATCCTCCTGGTTTCTGCAATCCTGCTTTATTTTCTTTATAAATTGATAATCATTCGTGACGAAGTAGCCCTTTTGGCAAGGTCTACGCTCGCCGTAAGCGTTGTTCTTTATATCCTTTTCCTCGTCCCACTGGCGTTGCATCTGGGATTGCGGATATTTGCGACTGCACTTGTTGCAATCGAATTGATCGGCTTGTTTCATCTTCTCGGCCTCGCTAAGCCGAAAACGAAGATGGGAATGTGATCAACTCGTTGGGCGCTCTCCTGGGAGGAGCGGAATCATGTCTTGGGCATGGCGGTAATCCTCAGGGATGCCGATATCAATGAACGGGGCATCAAATTCCCGACCAAAAAGCGACCCTTGTGGGCAGCGGGGTGCGAAGACATCGGTTTCCAAGGAGAAGGGGCGGTCTGCCGGGGTAACCTGAAGGAAGTCTCTTGATAGGACGTAGATGCCTCCGTTGATGAGGCCCTCCTCGAGGGCCGTCTTTTCCCGGAAGGAGTAAATGCGTCCATCGGGGCCAAGTTCCACGGTCCCGTATCGGTCAGCCGGACTCATACGTTTCAAGGCCAGGCAGGCTAGAGCCCCTTGGTGGCCCAGAAAATCCTGGGCTAGATCGTGAAGCGGAATGGGGAAGTATGAATCCCCGTTCATTACGAACACCGGCCCTGGGGTTGGGGGAAGGGTAGCCAAGGCAAATCGAACCGCACCGCCGGTCCCTAAGGGGCGATCCTCGTGGACGTAGGATAGGCTCAGTGGGCCAAAGGAGTATCCAAGGTCTTTCTCAATCTTTTCCCCGAGGTAACCCACGGAGAGCACGGCATTCCGGATACCCTGGCTGGCAATTTGGCTCAGGAGATGCTTCAGGAATGGAATACCGCGGATGGGCGCAAGGGGCTTTGGGAGGTCTGATACGACGGCCCGAAGCCGGGTCCCGAACCCACCTGCCAAGACGATGGCCGTTGAAGCCGTGTTCATGCGAAGAGGCCCTTTTCAACGAGTTCGCAGAGGATGTGCCCGATAAGGATGTGGCCTTCCTGAATACGTGGTGTGTCGTTGGAGGGGACCTCAAGGAGTATGTCTGAAAGTCCTTTGAGCTTGCCCCCTCCTTCCCCAGTCATTCCGACTGTGACCATGCCGACTTCTTTGGCCTTTTCAAAAGCGGCGAGGATGTTTTTCGAGTTTCCGGACGTGGTGATGCCTACGAGGACATCGCCTGGGCGTCCTTTCGCCAGAACAAGTCTTGCGTAGGTGACGTTGTAGTCATAGTCATTGGCAACGGCCGTTAGGAAGGAGGTGTTTACGTGAAGCGCTTCAGAGTCCAAAGGGGGGCGGTCAAAATAGAACCGTCCGGAAAATTCGGCGGCAAGATGCTGGGCGTCGGCTGCACTGCCACCGTTTCCGCAGAATAGAACCCTACCGCCCGATCGGAAGGCCGTGATCATGGCCTCGACGGCCTTTCCCATGCAAGAATGCAGTTCGACATTTCGGCGGAGCTTTTCGGCATTAGCTGCGGATTCGGCAAACACATCATTAATGCGGGTCATGCTTCCTCCCAGGTAATGAGGCCAGTGTTGGTGAACTGGAAGCGGCAGACGGTTCCGAGTTCAGGTGAGAGTGCTCTGGAGACTGCATGCCAGGCATTGTCTGGGCAGTAGAAGATCATATGGCCGCCGCCACCGGCGCCGGACAGCTTACCTCCGGTCGCTCCAGCCTGGATGGCCGTTTCGTAAATTTTGTCGATGGCAGGGTTTGTGATCCCATCCGCCATCTTCTTTTTTGACTGCCAACCAAAATCCAGGATTCTACCCAGGTCAGCAAGTCTGCCCAAGAGAAGGGCTTCCTTCATTTCGACCGCTTGGGTTTTCAATTTGTGCATCGCTTCGATCGCGGTGGCCTTTTTATCGAGGGCGTTGCGGCTCTGTTTCTCAATGATGGTGGATGAAAGGCGACTCGCTCCCGTATAGAAGAGCAGCAAGTTGTTCTCCAATTGGAGAATCCGCGAGTCCTTAAGTCGGAGCGGGTTTACGATGACCTTGTCGTTTCCATAGAACTCCATGAAATTGAACCCGCCAAAAGTCGCGGCATACTGATCTTGTTTGCCGCCAGCCATGCCGAGGTCCTCGCGTTCAATCTCATAGGCAAGCCTAGCGATCTCATACTCTCCAAGAGGTAGCGAGAGCCATTCTGCGAAGGCACCCACCAGTGCCGTTACCAGGGTGGATGAAGATCCAAGACCCGAACCCGGCGGGGCATCCACGTGGGTGCTGAGTTCGAAGGCAAGAGGGCGCTTGACGTACTGTGAGACAACCCGGTTGTAGACGCCCTTCAGGAGTTGGAGGGGGCCTTCCGGGGCGAGGAAATCCCTGCTCTCGTGTTCCTCAACCAGACCGTGGTCGAGGCTCTTGAGGACGATACGATTCCCATCGAGAGGACGAATGGAGGCCGTGGCGAAAAGATTGATGGTTGCGTTTAGGATGCTCCCGCCATACAGGTCTGAGTATGGACTGACGTCCGTGCCGCCTCCTGCGAGGCCGATTCTGAGGGGAGCACGGGAATGAACCAGCATGCATCTTCTCCTGAGGGAATCGTCGGTTGTCCGACGGGTGATGAATTGTTACGGAAAATCTGAAGGGATTAGGCGAACAGGAGACACCCAAAAGGAGCATTCGTTCCGGGAAGGGAATTATCTCGCTTGTTGTAGCGGAAAATCCGGTTGTATCAGATGTTTCATCTGGGGCGTTTTACAAACTGAAATAGGCGGGAGGTGAATTTTCGGAGAAAATACAGTGGGCTGACGTGGATTCCATGATCCCGGAAGGCACGCCAATTCTCACCGTTCATCCGCAGAATATTGCCAAGGTTCCGGTTGGAAGCGCCGCCCATCCGCATTCTAACGAGAATCCCGGGAATATGAGTTGTCCGGATTCCGTTGATCGCGATGAAGCGAAGCATGAGTTCCATGTCCGCGGCGATTCGATATTCGGTGTTGAATCCCCCGAGTCTCACATAGACTTCTCGTCGGGCATAGAAGGTCGGGAAGGGTGGAAGCCAGCCTGACTCAAAGGAGCCCAATTTGTAAGGGCTAGACTTCCAGTATCTGATGATTCGGTTAATGTCATCGGAGGCGACATAGGCTAGGTCTCCAAAGACGGCGTCGCAGGTGCCTGCTTCAAACGTTTCCGCAATTCGCTGGAGGACGCCGTCATTGTCCAGCACATCATCAGAATTGAGTGTGCCGAGGATGTCCCCCGTAGCGGCGGCGATGCCTTTGTTCATGGCATCGTAGAGTCCCTTGTCGGGTTCTGACACGAAATAAGCGATCCTGGGCAGGAATGGTCGAATAGCCTCAAGGGTGGGTTCGGCGGACCCTCCATCGATGACCACCAGTTCGACCTCATGGGACGTTTTCTGTTCCAGGATCGATTTCAGGGCCTCCGCCACCTGCGGGTTGTTCCATACGACCGTGATGACGCTGATTTTCATGTTTCGAGTCCTCTTTGGCCAACCAGGGGCGCACCTTTAGGGCTTCGCGCCGGATGATACTGGCCTGATTCTTCCAAGCATACCAAAGAATCAACGCCACTTCGACAATTTGGGGAAGGATGGGGGACTGGTCTCAAATTCCCCGACCCCTGGCGACAGCGAAGCTCCATAAGGGTTTCCTGGAAATTCTCAAGGCGGGGTTCATAGGGTGGCGCCGATCCAGGATGCGGGTTAACGGGTGTTCTCGGAATGGAAACCGTTCCTGGAGATATAGGTCTCATTTCAAATAGTGACGACGCCTGTTGCTGTGCGAAATTTTCCAATTGCCTGTATTGAAGTTGTGTGTAGAATTGACTGTCTAAGATTGGATTGTCTTGACATTATTTCAAACGATAGGTGAGGAGGTACTGGTTATGGCCAAGGTCGCTCTGATTACGGGAGTCACGGGTCAAGATGGAGCCTACTTGGCAGAATTTCTGCTCAACAAAGGCTATGAAGTACATGGTATCAAGCGAAGGTCATCTTCGTTCAATACGGCCAGAATCGACCATCTTTTTCACGATTTGCACGAGTCCGGGAGATCCTTTTATCTCCATTACGGAGATATGACGGATTCTTCTGGTCTTACCCGTATTATCCAGGACGTACAACCTGATGAAATATATAACTTAGCTGCACAAAGCCATGTTCAGGTGTCATTCGAGGAGCCGGAATATACTGCCAATTCAGACGCCCTGGGCGCTCTTCGGATCCTGGAAGCGATTCGCCTGCTTGGGTTGTCGAAGAAGACGCGATTTTACCAGGCTTCCACTTCCGAGCTGTACGGTCTGGTCCAGGAAGTGCCTCAGCGTGAGACGACGCCCTTCTATCCGCGCTCGCCTTACGCCGTGGCCAAGCTTTATGCATATTGGATCACGGTGAATTATCGGGAGGCCTATGGCATCTTCGGGTGCAACGGCATTCTTTTCAACCACGAGAGTCCGCTTCGGGGCGAAACGTTCGTGACCCGGAAGATCACTCGTGGTTTGTCACGTATCAAACTGGGCGTTCAAGAATGCCTTTATCTTGGAAACCTGGATGCGCTGCGTGATTGGGGCCATGCCCGAGACTACGTCGAAATGCAGTGGCTCATGCTCCAGCAGGAGCGCCCCGAGGACTTCGTCATCGCCACAGGGATGCAGTACAGCGTGCGAGACTTTGTGAACGCGGTGGCGAAGGAGCTGGGCATGGCCATTACCTGGCGAGGGGAAGGAAAGAACGAGCAGGGATTCGACTCGGACGGCAAGTGCGTTGTGGCGGTGGATCCGAGGTACTTCCGCCCGACAGAAGTTGCCTCCCTGCTTGGAGACGCATCCAAGGCTCGGGAAAAATTGGGTTGGGTGCCTGCCACGGATTTCAATACTCTGGTCAAGGAGATGACCCGGGAGGATCTACGGGCGGCAGAGCGAGATGAACTCGTCAAGCGGCACGGTTATCAGATTTTTCAGCAAGCCGAATAGGTAATCCAGGGGTTATATGGTTTGGGAGGTGGCTTGAAAATTCTTCTAACGGGTGCCGCTGGCATGGTCGGCAAGAACTTGCTTGAGCACCCTGCTGCACGTTCTCACGCTTTCCTTACACCCCGCCAAGATGAACTGGATCTTCGCGACTACCCTGCTCTTCTTGCATACCTAAAAACCAATTTGCCCGATCTTGTGATCCACGCAGCGGGGAAGGTTGGGGGAATTCAGGCCAACATGGCGGATCCCGTCGGATTCCTCCTTGAGAACTTGGATATGGGGCGGAACCTGGTGTGGGGGGCGAGGAACGCCGGTATTCCCCGCTTGCTCAACCTGGGCAGCTCCTGTATGTATCCCCGCAATATCTCGGAGCCGCTTCGGGAGGAAATGGTCCTGAAGGGGGAATTGGAGCCAACGAATGAAGGGTACGCCCTGGCCAAGGTGACGACGGCCCGGCTTTGCGAGTACATCACAAGGGCTGAACCCAAATTTCAGTACAAGACGTTTATTCCTTGCAATTTATATGGCAGGCACGACAAATTCGATGCCTTTGCCGCCCACCTGATTCCCGCCGTCATCCGCAAAGTGGACGAAGCGGTCCGTACGGATGCAGAGGTGATCACGATTTGGGGGGACGGCACCGCGCGAAGGGAATTCATGTACGCTGGTGATATGGCTGATGCGCTCATTCAAGGTGTCGAGCGGTTTGATGCATTACCAGAAACGATGAACGTAGGCCTCGGAACGGATTGGTCCGTGAACGAATACTACGAAGCCGTCGCCGACGTGATGGGCTACAGGGGCAGGTTTGACCACGACCTGACAAAGCCTGTTGGAATGGCACGCAAGCTGGTCTCCACCGAGCGCCTGGAGGCTTGGGGCTGGAGGGCAGGCACAAGCCTTCGGGATGGTGTTCAGAAGACGGTGGATTTTTTCAAAAAGGAGTGGCAAGGATGAGCTTTCGCTTCCCTCTGGCAACGACGTCCTGGGGCACGGAGGAGATAGACGCGATGCACCGCGTCATCGATTCCGGAATGTACACAATGGGTCCGAACGTCAAGGCCTGCGAGAAGGCATTTGCCCAGGCGATGGGCAGCCGCTCTTGCGTAATGGTGAATTCTGGTTCTTCTGCGAACCTCTTGATGATTGCGGCACTGTTTTACACAAAGGACCCTTTGCTCAAATTAAAGGCGGGGGATGAGATCATTGTTCCCGCCGTTTCCTGGAGCACAACCTACTATCCACTTCATCAGTACGGCCTGAAGTTGAAATTTGTAGATATCGACCTTGAAACGCTGAATCTCGACCACTCGGCCCTTGAGAGGGCGCTCACGGACCGCACGCGGGCGATCCTTGCCGTCAATCTTTTGGGTAACCCCAATGATTTTAATAAAATACAGCAGCTTATCGCAGGACGGGATATCCTGTTGCTCGAAGACAACTGCGAGTCGATGGGAGCCCGATTCCAGGGCCGCATGGCGGGGACCTTCGGTCTGATGGGAACCTACAGCTCCTTCTTCAGTCATCACATCTCGACGATGGAGGGCGGGTTCGTGGTGACTGACAACGAGGAACTCGACCAAATTCTTCGCTGCCTACGGGCCCATGGCTGGACCCGGGATTTGCCTAAGTCCAACCTTGTCTGTGGGGACAAGGGAGAAGATCCCTTCGAAGAGTCCTATCGCTTTGTTCTGCCAGGCTATAACTTCCGGCCCCTGGAAATGGAGGGCGCTTTGGGCATCGAGCAGATTCGGCGCCTGCCTTCGATTGTTGCCGAGCGCCGCAAGAACGCGGCTCTCTTCCAGGCCAAGATGGAAAGCCATCCGGACCTCATGATTCAACGGGAAACCGGAGAGAGCAGCTGGTTCGGGTTCAGCCTCGTCATCCGCCCAGGGCGAGCCCTCACCCGAAAAGCACTGGTTAAAAGGCTTAACGAATTGGGCTTTGAATGCCGCCCCATTGTCGCCGGCAATTTCGCTAAGAATGAAGTGGTTAAATTCTTCAATGCGGAAGTGGCCAGTCCGCTTCGCAACGCCGAGCACATCGACCAGTTTGGGCTTTTCATTGGGAATCACCACTTCCCGATTGCGGAAGCGTTTGAGCAACTTGGTAGGGTCTAAGGCCCTACAGGGTCTGCCGGATTCTCTCTAGGTTTGCTTGGAAGTGAAAGGTGTTGAGGAAATTTGACCGGCAATTTGCCGAGAATTGGTCTTGGTTTTCTCGGATCTTGCTGGCGGCCTCCATGATGGCCATGGGGGAGGGGTCCTTCACGAAGATCCCTTCCTGGCCGTCGCGCATGAATTCGGGAAGCGAGCCAACAGGTGATGCTAAGCTTGGTGCGCCCAGCATTTGGGCCCGCGGTAGTACGCCGCTCTGGGTTGTGCGTTTATAGAGATTCCAGGTGCAGACGCTCTGAAGGTATAGATTGTTGATTTCCTCGTTGGTGAGCGGACGCCCGCACTGAACCCGGAGGCGGTTTCCGAGCTTTCGCAGAGCTCGTTTGAAGGCCGTTGAGGTCGGCGTCGGGGAACGTGAAGCGAGAAGGAAGGTAAGGGAGGAATCCTGGTCCGCCGCGAATTCCATGAAACGAACGAAGGCGTCAAAGGCATGCCCCGGGCAAATGGTGCCGATGTAGCTCACAAAGCGGCGCTCCGGTAGTTCCCCCTTGGGGCACTCATCCGTGAGTAGAAGCGGAATATACTCTACGTGGTGGTTGTACCGAACGTCGCCCTGGTGATAGAGTTCCATCGCCCGCTTTGATGAGAGAATGACCAGGTCCGACAGTTTGAGGAGGTCCACTGAGAACCTGTGGGCTAGGGTCAGCTTTAGGGTGGAGTAGGGACCTTCGGTTCGCAGATAGGTGGGAATGGATTCCCAAGGTTCATGATAGACGTAGGCCACTTTTAGGCCACAGCCCTTCATTCGCCGCGCCAAGGTGGCATTGTTCGGGGCCATGTTATAGAAGAGCGCTAGATCGAATGACCTCAGATCGATTGCGCCCGGACCCTCGGCCTCAAGGATCGGTGCTGTCTCGGCCAGTTCCTTGAAGAGTTTGTAAGACGGATGCAGCAGGAACGCTACGGAATGCCCCAATGCTTGATAACCCAGGGCATAGGCCATCAAGTGAGAGGCATGTGCGGGCGAGAAGTGGAGTGAGACGAGAAGTACCTTTGGCATAATCGCTTTCGTAACGGAGATGATTCCGCCTGGGGCGGCTCAGGGTTCCCGGTGGGGGAATCGTGCCTTCGCGTGGGATACGAAGTTTCGATTCGAGCGTTAAAGAACATCCTAGCATCAGAGGAACGCACCTGTACCGATGTTCGCCGTAACCAAAGCCCGCACGGCAGATCGAATGCCAGCTCGTCAATGCATCGATTGGTTTGCGGTTCGATTTACGCTGTCAATGCCGTAAAGTTGGGATTATTATTGTATATAGAGAAGCTCGGGGAGGGCATATGTACACAGATCCAGGCTCTGGTTCAATGATAATTCAGGTCCTTATTGCGGCAGCCGTAGGAGGAGCGATTACTCTTATTGCGAAAATCAAAACGCTCTTCCATCGGAAACAGGGGAAGGGTGAATGACTCATATCAAGGGAATGAGGGCTTCCTTTCGAGATCCTGCCGGGAAATTAATTCGGCACGATAATAAGATAATTAGGTGGATTGCTCCAGAATCAGAAGATGCCTTCCGTCTAATTGAATCTTCCAGTGAAATTAAAGGCTTTATTAGTCGAAATTCGATTATTCCATATGATCGAGTAGATGGCGATCTAAGTTTAAATTTTGCGGGGATTGGTAAGGGAGGAGTATGGGTTGAGCACCCGCGAATTGCATTTCCCACCTACCCGGAAGAGTGGACGTTCGGCATGTTAAAGGCTGCGGCGTCCCTCAGTTTGGAATTAGCGGACGCCATCCTGGCTGATGGATTAGAACTAAAAGACTGCACCCCCTACAACGTCCTATTCCGGGGGGCTGAACCTACTTTCGTTGATCTCCTCTCCTTCACTCCATTCACCGGAAGATCAGTATGGGGGGCCTATGGGCAGTGCCTCCGGACGTTCATGCTTCCGCTCTGGCTATGCAAGGATTTTGGCTTGCGTCTTGACCGACTCTTCCTGTGTGAAAGAGAAGGTATAAGCCCGGAGGAGGCAGGCCGTTTGGTGGGACTGGGTCGAAAACTCCTTCCACCCTACCTTTACTGGCTTGCAATTCCGGGGCTTCTTGCGAAATTCCTTCCGGCAATACGCGAATCCTCTCTGGAAGTAGAGGTCTCAAAACGCCTCCATCGGATGAGGATCCGATCTCTGGTACAGGCACTGAGTTCCTGCCGGAGGCATCAAGGCTCGTCCAACTGGACGGAATATACGGCCGATCGTAATTACGGCGATTCGGACCTCGCGGGCAAATTGGCTATGGTTTGCGCTGCGTTGGATGGGCTTGGCCCAAACGATGTTGTATTGGACGTCGGCGCGAATACGGGAGAATTTTCCGTGCTGGCCGCCCAGCGGGGGATGCAGGTGGTCTCCCTTGATTCCGACGAGCAATCTTTGGACCTCCTTTGGGAAAAGGCAAGGACCCATGGGTATAATATCCTTCCCCTTGTGATGAATATTGCTCGTCCAACGCCTGCCACAGGGTGGAAGGGTGAAGAACAAATTTCCTTCATGGACCGCGCCTCGGGGGCCTTTGACCTGATTTTGGCCTTGGCCGTAATCCATCATCTTCGATTCACAGAGGGGGTGCCGCTTGCCCTGCAGGTTGACCTATTCTCTACGCTCACCAAAGGACGGCTATTGGTGGAATGGGTGGGCACAAAAGATGAAAGAGTTGTGGAATTGATTAGGCGTTTTGGGTATCTCCCCGCAGATTATACTAAGGCCCAGTTCGAAGCCGCGCTGGAAGACAAATTTCAAGTGCTGAGTCATGAACAAGTCGGTCAGACAGACCGGTGGATATACTTATGCGAGAAACGCTAAAACGATACTGGAGACAGGCCCTTTCGGCCATGGTGCTGGGCCATTTGATTTTCTTGCACTCTTGGATTCTCCTTCTTGGACCTTCCCCGCGAGAATTTCTGATTGCTAGACCTCCCGGGGGTATTGCCTTTCTGGGTTTGTCCCTCAATATCTTGATCTCGACCATCGGCACCTTCCTCGTGCTGCGACGGGCGGAGGAAAATTCCAAGGCCTATGGTGCCCTGGCAATCGCTTTGGTATGCCTTGGCTGTCTCTCCTTGGCGCGAGCCGTCGTGCCTAGCCTTCCTGCGAGACTCGCTATATTGGCCTATTCAAAATGGAGGCCCTTTGCATTTGCAATTCCGGTGATCGCCCTTGTTTTGGCCATTGTGATCCAGGGCCTGGGAAACCTCCTCAGGGCTTGCGTAAGAGGCCTCCTGGTGCTTTCGCCGCTGGTGCCTGTTCTGTGGTTTCAGGCGTTCGAGTCCTTGACCAAAAGAATCCTGTTCCCGGTCACTCCATTCTCACCTGTGATCGAAGTTCAGCCCGTGCCAGAGGGAAAGGATGTCTGGATTCTAGTTTTCGATGAGCTTGATTACCGAATATGTTTTGAGACGCCTGGAACCCGGGGCCGTTACCCGGAGTTAAATACACTTCGTGACCAAGCGTTTTCCGCCGATCGGGCCTATCCGCCGGCCGGCGACACCATCATTTCCGTTCCTGCGATGATGAGAGGCGAGGTAATTGAAAATACTCAGCCGCTCAACGCCTCAACCCTCCTTTTCAAGGCTCCTGGGCGGTCTCTGCAAACCTGGGATCCGAGCGAGTCCCTCATTGGCGATTTACATGGTGCTGGCTACCGCATCGCCGTCGCAGGCTGGATGATCCCCTACAACCGCCTATTTAGCCGCTATGCGGAGGAATCAAAATTCCTGCTGTATTACCGTTACGGAATTTGGCAAGAATTGAATCAATCCCTGACAGGCTCCATGATGACTCAGGCGGTGGACCTCTACCCCTTTATCAAGGACGGACTTAATTCCTATCTGGCTTCCCCTGCCATTGAAAGTCGGCAGCAGCGCAAGACCGAGGAAGAGTTGGAATCCTTTGTAGACCATCTGGTCGAGGGGAGCCGATTAGACTTCTATTGGGTTCATTACCCTATCCCCCATGGTCCCGCGATCTCAGGTCCCAGCGGTAGCTACCTGGAGAACATTGGGTACATGGATCAGGCGCTGGGAAGATTCCGGAAGGCGATGTCGGCTAAAGGGCGGTGGGATTCTTCCACGGTCATTCTTATCGCGGACCATTGGTTGCGTAAGAACTCGGACCCTACCCTGAAGTTGTTCCAGTTGGGTCTTGCGGGGCGTTGGGACAAGGTCGACCACAGGATTCCATTCATTGTGAAGTTCCCTGGGAGCAAAGTGGCGATGAGGTACAGCCACCCTTTCAACCTGACCCTGCTCCGCAAGCTGATCCCGGAAATGATGGGCGGAAAAGTCCGAACACCGAGTCAGCTTGCGGAGTGGATTGAGACCCAAAAAGGATTTGGGGAAAGCCCGGTGACTTCCACCTTGCCTTAATGGCCTTCGTTATTCCGAAGCGAGAAGGGCCTTTCTGGAGAGCTTGATCTTGCCGTTGGCATCCACCGCGATGCACTTGACCATGATCTCCTGGCCCTCGCTGACCTCGTCCGCGGGGTTCTTGACCCGATGGGGGGCCATCTCGGAGACGTGGAGCAGGCCGTCCAGGCCCGGGAGGATGGTGACGAACGCACCGAACTCCACCACCTTGGCCACCCGGCCCAGGTAGGTCTGGCCCACCTCGGCGGTCTGGATGAGGTCACCGATCATCTTGAGCGCCACGGCCAGCTTCTCCTTGGTGGGGCCGGCGACCTGGCAGGAGCCGTCGTCGTCGATGTTCACCTGGCAGCCGCTCACTTCGATGATGTTGCGGATGACGGCGCCGCCCTTGCCGATGACGTCGCGGATCTTCTCCTTGGGGAGCTGGAGGGTGTGCATCTGGGGGGCGTTCCCGGCGTATTCGGTGCGGGGGGCGGCGAGCACGGTGCCCATGGACTCCAGGAGCTCCAGGCGGCCCTTCTTGGCCTGGTCCAGGGCCTTGGTGAGGATCTCGGTGGTGATGCCGCCGATCTTGATGTCCATCTGGAGGGCGGTGATGCCCTTGGTGGTGCCGGCGACCTTGAAGTCCATGTCGCCGTAGTGGTCTTCCTGGCCGGCGATGTCGGTGAGGACGACGAACTTCTCACCGTCGCTCACCAGGCCCATGGCCACGCCGGCCACGGGGGAGGAGAGCTTGATGCCGGCGTCCATGAGCGCAAGGGTGCCGCCGCAGATGGTGGCCATGGAACTGGAGCCGTTGCTTTCGGTGATCTCGGAGACCACGCGCAGGGTGTAGGGGTTCTCCTCCTTGGAGGGGAGCACCTGGAAGATGGAGCGCTCGGCCAGCATGCCGTGGCCGATCTCGCGGCGGCCGGGGCCACGGTTGGGCTTGCACTCGCCCACGGAGTAGCCGGGGAAGTTGTAGTGGAGGTAGAAGCGCTTGTCGTACTCGTCCTCGATGCCATCGATGTGCTGGATGTCATCGGCGGTGCCCAGGGTGGCCGTGACCAGGGCCTGGGTCTCGCCGCGGGTGAAGAGGCAGGAACCGTGGGCCGCGGGCAGGACGCCCACCTCGATGTTCAGGGGACGGATCTGGTCGAACTTGCGGCCGTCGAGGCGCGCGCCCTGCTTGAGGATGGCGTTGCGGAAGAGGGTCTCCTTCAGCGTGTCGAAGCTCTCGACGACATCCTTCTTGAGCTCGGGCTTGTCCTTGGTGAGCTCGGCCACGGCCTCCTTCTTCAGGGCGTCGATGGCCTTGTAGCTCTCGATCTTGACCTTCATGGTCAGGGCGGCCAGCAGCTTCTCGGCGTACTTGGAGGCCACGAGCTTGTAGATCTCCTCGTTGCGCTCGGGCTTGACGGCGACCATCTTGGTCTTGCCGACCTTGGCGCGGAGCTCCTTCTGGAGCTTGACGAGGGTCTTGATGTTGGCGTGGCCGAACTCCAGGGCCTTGACCATCTCGGCTTCCTGGAACTCGCTGGCGCCGCACTCGACCATCACCAGGGCGTCCTCGGTGCCGGCGACCAGGAGATCCAGGTCGGAATCGGGGCGCTGGCTGACGGTGGGGTTGATGACGAACTTGCCGTCGACACGGCCCACGCGCACGCCGCCCACGGGGTTGTTGAAGGGGATCTCGGAGATGATCAGGGCCGCGGAGGCGCCGACCATGGCCAGGACGTCGGGCTGGTGGTCGCCGTCGAAGCTGATGACCTGGGCGGTGATGACGGTGTCGCCGTTGTAGCCTTCCTCGAAGAGGGGGCGCAGGGGGCGGTCGATGAGGCGGGAGACCAGGGTTTCCTTGGTGGTCTGCTTGCCTTCGCGCTTGAAGAAGCCGCCGGGGATCTTGCCGGCGGAGAACACGGGCTCGCGGTAGTCCACGGTCAGGGGGAAGAAGTCGATGCCTTCCCGGGGTTCCGCGACGCATACAGCCACGAGGACCATGGTGTCGCCCTGGCGGACGATGACGGAACCGGCAGCCTGCTTGGCGATGCGGCCGGTCTCGATGCTGATGGGGGTCCCGCCCAGGTCGATGCTGACGGTGGTGGGGTTGAATTTAAGGGCGTTCATGGATTCTCCTGGGACCTCGGTCCCGAAGTGGCTCCCTGATTGCGATCCCTCCATGAAACCCTCCGCCGGAACGTATGGGAGGAGGTGGGCTTCCTGCAGAGGTCGCTGCCGACGGGAGCGAACGGATCGGCACGTCAATCCTATCACATTGGGAAATAAGAGGCCCGTCTTCCCTGCCCCCGGGGAGGGTCAGGGCAGGTACCAGGCCACCGTCCTGCGGAGGCCTTCCCGGAAGTCCACCTGGGGCTCCCAGCCGAGCTCGGTCCGGATCCGGGTGGAGTCGATGGCGTAGCGGCGATCGTGGCCGGGGCGGTCCCGCACGAAGGTCAGCAGCCGGTGTCCGGTTCCCTGGGGCCTGCCCAGCCGGCTGTCCACCGCCTCGCACAGCTGGTTGAGGAGCTCCAGGTTCCTCCATTCGTTCCGGCCGCCCACGCAGTAGGTCCGTCCCGGGATGCCCCGGAGGGCCGCGGCTTCCAGGGCGGCGCAATGGTCCTCCACGTAGAGCCAGTCGCGGACCTGCTGGCCATCGCCGTACACGGGCACGGGTTCCCCCTTGGCGAGGCGGTCGATGGCCAGGGGGATGAGCTTTTCGCGGTGCTGCCGGGGGCCATAGTTGTTCGAGCAGTTGGTCGTGATGGCCGGGAATCCGTAGGTGTGGTGGTAGGCCCGGACCAGATGGTCGCTCCCGGCCTTGGTGGCGCTGTAGGGGCTGTTGGGGGCGTAGGGGGTCGTTTCCGAGAAGGCGCCGGTCTCTCCCAGCGCGCCGTATACCTCATCGGTGGACACGTGGACGAAGCGGCACCCGGTATCCCCGGCCCAGACCTGGCGGGCCGCCTCGAGCAGCGAGAAGGTGCCGAGGAGGTTGGTCGCCACGAAGGCGGCTGGACCCGTGATGCTGTTGTCCACATGGCTTTCCGCGGCCAGATGGAAGAGGAGCCGTACCTGGCGGCGGTCCAGGAGTTCCACCACCCGTTCCCGGTCCTGGATATCGGCCCGGATCAGTTCGACCCGGGGGAGACCTTCGATCTGGGAGGGGTCGGCGGCATAGGTCACCTTGTCCACCACCAGAATGTTGTCCTCCGGATGGGCGCGGTGCCAGCGATGGACCAGGTTCGAGCCGATGAAGCCGGCGCCCCCGGTGACCAGGATGGTGCTCATGGCCTTTCCCCTTTCCGGACGGAGGCCACCTGGGCCAGCGCCTCCTGCCAGGGGGGCATGAGGTCCCGGCCCAGGAGGCGGCGCTTGTCCCCGCACAAAACCGAATAGGCTGGGCGGCGGGCAGCAGTCTTGAATTCAGCGGTCAGGCATGGCCGCAGGTCGGCCTCCACGCCCATCTGTCGGAAAATTTCCACGGCGAACCCGTGCCAGGTGGTTTCGCCCTGGCAGGTCATGTGCACGAGGCCCTGCCATCCCCCGGTCAGGGCCGCCTCCAACTGGAGGGCCAGGGCCCCGCAGCTGGTGGGTGCGCCGCGCTGGTCGTCCACCACCCGGATGGGTTCGCCCCGGGCGGCCTTGTCCAGCATGGTGGTGAAGAAGTTGCGCCCCTGGTGGTCGTACAGCCAGGAGGTCCTGGCGATGAGATGGCGGGGGGCAAGCCGAGCCATGGCCTCCCCAAGCAGCTTGGACCTGCCGTAGGCCGAAAGGGGCGAGGCAGGGTCCTCTTCCCGGTAGGGCCGGGCGCCTTGGCCGTCGAAGACGTAATCCGTGGAGATTTGCACCAGGACGGTCCCCTGGGCCGCGCAGGCCTCCGCGAGCCAGCCGACGGCCGTGCCATTGACGAGGGTGGCCCGCTCCTCCTCCGCCTCGCATCGATCCACCTGGGTGAAGGCACCCAGGTTCAACACGGCGTCCGGCCGGAAGGTGGCCATGGCCGCCCGGATGGAGTCGCGGTCCGCAAGATCCAGGCTCGTCTCATCGGGTCCCAGGAGCTCGTGGGCCTGCCAGGTCCGGAGCACCGCCTGGGCGAGCTGCCCCGATGCGCCCGTCAGGAGGACCTTCATGGAGCGGCGTTCCGGCGGGCCGCTTCGTCCAGGACGAAGGGATTGGCCGGATCCGCCTCGTGGCGGATCTCATCCACGGGAAAGGTCCTGCCCGGACCCTTGAAAAGCCGGTTGGGGCTGTTCAGGACAAGCCCTGGCTCCTCGCTCGTGCACCGGTAGCAGTGGACGACGCCCCGGGGAACCAGGAGGGAGCCGGGATTGCCGGCACCCAAGGTCAGTTCCATGCGGTTGAGGTAGGTGGGGCTGTCGGGCCGGTTGTCCCAGAGCGTGACCAGGAATTCGCCGGGTCCCATCCAGGAGAACAAATCCGCCTGGTCCGCATGCTCGTGGGGGCCCCGCAGGACGCCGGGGAGGGTGACGCTCACGTAGCACATGGCCGGGTGGTAGTCTGCTTCCAACTGGTCATGGCGGAACACCTCAGCCAGCCAGCCTCGCTCGTCCGCGAATTTCCGGATAGGGGTGACGATCACCCCCTGGATGGGCCCATCCCTGAATTCCAGCATCAGTCCTCCCGCGGGATATCGGGGAAGGGCATGGGCTCCTGGGTCGCCAGTTCTCCCGCCCTGGCCAGGCTGGGAAAGGTGCCGGCATCCGACCACCAGCCCCTCAGCATGCCGAAACTCAATTTCCCTCTTTGAAGATAGGCATTATTGACATCCGTGATCTCCAGTTCGCCGCGGCGGGAAGGGCGGATGGTGCGAATGATATCGAAGACGTCCCGGTCATAGAAATAGATGCCGGTCACCGCGAGATCGGACTTGGCCTCCGTGGGTTTCTCCTGGATATCGATCACCCTGTCCCCGGCCACCTGGGCGACGCCGAACCGGTGCGGGTCGGGCACGGCCTTCAAAAGGATCCGGGCGCCCCCGCCCTGGGCTGCGTAGGCCTGGACCTGGGGACCCAGCTCCTCCTGGAACAGGTTGTCGCCAAGGATGACGCACATTTCCTCTCCGCCGGCGAAGTTCTCGCCCAGGGATAGGGCCTGGGCGATGCCTCCCGCCTCGTCCTGGACCTTGTAGGAGAACCTGCACCCGAAATCCTTGCCGCTGCCAAGGCAGCGCACGACATCGCCCATGTGCTCGGTGCCGGTGACGATCAGGATCTCCTCGATCCCCGCCTGCTTCATCTTCCAGGCCGGATGCCAGATCATGGGCGCGTTGCCCACCGGGAGGAGATGCTTGTTGGTCACTTTGGTCAAGGGGAAGAGGCGGGATCCCTTTCCGCCAGCGAGGATGACTCCCTTCAGTCTCATTGGTTCTCCCTGCGCGGATGGAATGGGATGGCCTCATCACCTTATCACAGGAAAAATAAGGGGCGTCCGTTGCACAGCGCGGCCCCCCGCGGGGGCCGGGTGGCGATTTTCTCAAGTATTTTTCGGTTCCCAATCTTGCGCGAACTGTAGGATTACCATACTTTCCACGAAGAACCACGGAGGTATGCATGATCATCCGGGCGGAGTGGCCGGGCTATGTCATGGGGGTGCTCGTCGCCCCCGGCCAGGAGGTGGAGGAGGATGAGTCTCTTATGCTCCTGGAGGGAACCGACTCCGGCCACACGCCCTTCTACGTGAGTGCGCCCGAGTCCGGCAAGATCAAGCGCATTCTCCTCGAGGAGGGGGATTTCGCAGAGGAGGATGACGAGCTGGTGGAGCTCGCCGACATGGACTGAGGCGCGGGGCGTTTCCGGGGTTCCGATCCTGTAAGATGGGAAGGTTCCTGGAGCCGCCCATGACCCTGTTGATCAAGAATGCGCGCCTTGTCGATCCCTCCCAGAAGTGGGATGGTCCTGCCTCCCTCCTGGTGGTGGACGGCCAGGTCGCGGCGGTGGGCGAGAACCTGGTGGACCCCCGGATCGAGGGAGCCGAGATCGTCGACGCTGGGGGCCGGCTGCTGGTTCCGGGCCTCGTGGACCTGCACGTGCATTTCCGGGAACCTGGGCAGACCGCCAAGGAGAACATCGAAACCGGCTGCAGGGCGGCGGTGGCCGGCGGGTTCACCGCGGTGTGCGCCATGGCCAACACCAAGCCGGTGAACGACTCGGTGGCCATCACGGAGATGATGCTGACCCGTGCCCGGAAGGCCGGCCTGTGCCGCTACTTCCCGCTGGGCACCGTCACGAAGGGCGCCGCGGGCGAGGAGCTCACGGACTACGGCACCCTCAAGGCGTCCGGGTGCATCGCCTTCAGCGATGACGGCCTGCCGGTGATGAACGCGGCCATCATGCGCCGGGCCCTGGAATACACGGGCTGGCTGGACATGCCCATCGTCGCCCACGAGGAGGACACGAACCTCGCCGCCAAGGGCTACATCAACGAGGGCGCGGTGAGTGCCTACCTCGGCTGCCTGGGCATCCCGGCCGCCGCCGAGGAGGCCATGGTCGCGCGGGACATCGTCCTCGCCGAGCACACCGGAGGCCACGTGCACCTGGCCCACCTGAGCACCAAGGGTTCCCTGCGCCTGGTGCGCGAGGCCAAGGCCCGGGGCCTGAAGGTCACCTGCGAGGTGACGCCCCATCATTTCGCGCTGACGGACCGGGAACTGGTGAAGTTCGATTCGGACTTCAAGATGAACCCGCCCCTGCGCAGCCAGGCCGACCTCGACGCCATCCTGGAGGCCCTCGCGGACGGCACGGTGGACGCCATCGCCACGGACCATGCGCCGCACACCTGGGACGACAAGGAGTGCGAACTGCGCGACGCGTCCTTCGGCATCATCGGATTGGAGACCGCGTTGCCGCTCACGCTGGAGCTGCTGGTGGACAAGAAGGTCATCACGCTCTCGCGCGCGGTGGAGTTGCTTTCCGGCGGCCCCGCCCGGGTCTTCCACCTGGACCGCCAGGGGCTCGGAAGCCTCAAGCCGGGTTCGGCGGCGGATTTCACGCTCGTGGACCTGGAGGCCAGGGTCACCGTGGACCGCGCCTTCGTGCAGAGCCGGAGCTTCAATACGCCCTTCAAGGGATGGCAGCTACCCGGCAAGGTGGTGGCGACCTGGGTCGGGGGTGCGAAGGTGTGGGGCTAGCGCGCTTCTGGGCGCCGTCGCGGGGCCTTCTATTACGTAGACAGGCTCCTAGCGGGCGCCCTGTCCGAACAGCACCACCTTGACCGTCTGGAAGACGATGAAGAACCACATCCCGAGGCTCCGGTTCTCGATGAACTTCAGGTCGAAGGAGAGCTTGATCCGGGTTCCATCCAGGGAGTCCACATATCCCTGCGTCACCTGGGCGAGGCCCGTGATTCCGGGCTTGACCTGGAAACGTTCCTCGTAGTGCGGGATTTCCTTGAGGAAGCATTCGACGAACGTGGGCTGCTCGGGACGGGGGCCGACCAGGGCCATGTGGCCCGCGAGCACGTTCCAGAACTGCGGTAGTTCGTCGATCCGGGTCTGACGCAGGAACCGGCCACCGGGGAGGATCCGGTCGTCCTCGTGGGCGCAGAAGCGGGCATGCCCGTGGTGGTCGTGGTGCATGGAGCGGATCTTGAAGATGCGGTAAGGCTTGCCATTCCGGCCAATTCGTATTTGCGAAAAGATGGGATTGCCCCGGTCCACGATCATCACGTAGACCATGCTGACCAGGAGGATCGGCAGGGTGACAAAGAAGAGGAACAGGGTGGCAACCCAGTCGATCCCATAGATCAGGTCCAGACCCTCGCCAATACGGGCCTCGTCGGAATCCACGTCCCTGGGCGGAACGCCCATGCGGGGGAATTCAAGCGTCAGGGCTGATTTTTGTTCCTCTGGTGGGGTCATTGGGACACTCTGATGTGTTTCTGTGGGCGAGGTGCGGCGGGCGCCAAACTTGAAAACCAATCCGTCGTCTCTTGGAGACCATGCCCAAGCCGAGTGACAGGTTCCCAGTCTATTACCTTTTTCGCCAAGGTCGAGTCGAGAACAGAGCGAAATTGCTCTCCATGTATTGCCGGGGCATGGGAAATTCCAGGTGGAACGGCGAAACGTTCCTGGAGGATGTGAGCCAACTGGGCGATGGATGTCTCAATCCCGGTTCCCAGGTTGAGAACGCCCTGGGGCTGATGCCTGAGGATGAGACGGGCCGCACGGGCAAGATCCTTGACATACACGAAATCACGGGTCTGCTCACCCTTGCCGTTGACTCGGAGGGGCTGGCCCTTGAGGCCCTGGCCGATCATCAACGCGACGACGCCGGCTTCACCCTTGCCGTTCTGGCGGGGGCCGTAAACGTTGGAGAAGCGCATCGAACAGGATTTGAGGCCCCTGTAGTGGTGAAACGATGCCAGGTATTTATCAATACTTAGCTTAGCGACGCCATAAGGAGAACAGGGGCGTTCGGGGTGGGTTTCGTCCTGGGGGCCCGATTGGGGCTCGCCATAGATGGCTCCTCCGGAGGAGGCAAAGGCGAAATAGGCCAAGCCGTTGTTAAGCCCCAGTTCCAGAAGCCGGAGGGAATTGATGATGTTCAGTTGGGCGTCCAACACGGGATCCGCGGCGCTCTTCCGAACGTCGATCTGGGCCGCATAATGAAAGATGGCTTCAGGCCGGAAGGCGCGCAGGGTTTCAGCGGCGCGCGCCGAATCGATGCTTGTGCATTCAAACCTGGCTTTGGGGTTGAGATTGGCATCGGATCCCGACGAAAGATCGTCAATGACCAGAACCTCGTAACCATCCTGGATAAAAGCATCGACAGCATGGCTTCCGATGAAGCCAGCACCGCCGGTGACGAGAATTCGTTTCAAGGAGGGTCCCTCGCTTAACGATGGCGTTCCAAGCCACGGCGGTCAAAAACGGCCGACGCTGGTTGGGTCGCGAGAAAATATTGATTATTCGTTAGAGTCGCTGCGTGACTCTATTTCGATTTCATCATACCGCACTTGGCCTCACGGATGAACGCATGAGAAGCGTTCGCAGAGCTCGGTTATTCGATTCACATGATTTGATCATAAAGCTTAATGAGAGCATGGGATAATCAAAGCTATCCAAACCGGGTAGGGTGGTGGAAATAAAGATGTGAATACAGGTCCACAACCGGTCTGGTCGGCCGGATCTTCAATGCAAAATCTATTACTGAAAAAATCATGTTTCACAAATTATTATTGCTTGGGTCTTGAAATGTTTTGAAACAGGAACCGGGTGAGGTCGTACGGAATTCTGTGCTACTTGATGGCGTTCAGGATCAGAGCCAGCGGCGTGATGGCCTGGATGTTCTCCTGCCACGTGGTATCTCGACGCACCCGCTGGGGCACCAGGACGGCATCGCCGGGTTCCACGTACTCCCCGAGGACACTGCGATCGAGGATCCGGCCATCGGCCTTCAGCAGGCGGATGTTGGAATCATCCGCGTTGCGGGTGAGGCCGCCGGCGACCTTCAGCATGTCGCGGACCTTGAAGCCCGAGGCGACGTGGTAGGCCATGAAGGGGCTGGCGGTCTCGCCGATCACGTAGGCGGTTTCGGTGCGGCGGGGGACGATGATCTCGTCCCCGTCCTGGAGGTCCACGTCCAGGCGGGTGTCGCCCGCGAGGATGGCGGGGACGTTCACCACCAGGCGGTCCAGGCTGCCGGTGCCCAGGCCATGGAGGATGGGGGTCTTCAGGAGGTTGCCGGTGGTGGGCTGGCGCTTGGTCTCGTTGAGGCGGTCCAGGATGTTGTTGACGCTGCCCAGGGCGGGGGCCTTGGTGTTGGAGCGCTGGGCTTCCAGGCTGAAGGAATCCACGTTGGTGGTGGTGGTGAGGGGGCGCAGGAAGATGGAACCCTGGGGCATGGCCTCGGAAGTGAGGCCGCCGGCACGGTTCAGGATCTCCCGGAGGCTGGTCCGGTTGGAATCCAGGACGTACACGCCGGGGCGGACCACCTGGCCCCGGAGGGTGACGCTCCGGTGGGGGCGGTAGTCGGGCTTGGCGTAGACGTTGATCTGGTCCTGGGGCCTGAGGAGGGGGTTGATGGCCTCGTCGGCGAGCTGGACGGGGCTGGAGGTCTCGGAGGAAAGCAGCTTCGTGAGGTCCAGTTTCCTGACTTCGCTGGGCTTGCCTTCGCGGGTGTGGGCCAGTTCGGCCACGAGGCGGTCGGCCTGGTTCAACAGGACGCCGGTCTGGAACAGGAGATCGGAGGCGCGCATGCCTTCATGGAAGGGGAAGGTGCCGGGACGGCTGACGGGGCCCAGGACCTGGACGGTCTGGGGCAGGCGCAGGTCGGAGATGCGGTACAGCTCGATCTGGTCCCGGTCCTGGAGGAGGACGTTGTGCTCGGGATCCCCCGCGAGGGCCTTGGCCAAATCGAAGGCGAGGTACGTGGTGCGCTCGTCGGCCAGGGTGCGGACGATCTCGCCCCGGTGCAGGTAGGTGTCGGGAAGCACCTGGGATTCCCGGCGGAGGAGTTCGCCCACCCGGAGGCCCTCGGTCCGGGAGAAGGACCCGGGCACCCGGGCCCAACCGGAGACGGTGACGAGCTTCTCCCGGAGCTCGCGGCTGGTGAGGGCCGAAAGCACGTCGCCCCGCCGCAGTTCCGTGCGGCCGGCACCGGCCAGGGGGACATCGGTGGCGTCCAGGACGCCGCCCTTGCCCACCCGGCGGAGCACGAGGCTGTCGTCGAAGGCCTGGAGGGCGAGGCCCCCGGCGAAACGCAGGGCCTGTTCGACGGTTTCGCCGGGCAGCATCTCGAACTGCATGGAAGGGGCCTTGCCGTCCGAATTCCAGCGCACGAGCCAGCCGGGGAGGCCGTTGTTTTCCATGGAGACGTTATCGGCCAGGGCCTCCTGCTCGGTCACCTTGGGGGTGCGCTGATCGCCGCGGGCCTGGACGCTGATGCGCTCCAGGCGCTTGCGGAGCTGCACGAGGCGCTCCTCGATGAGGGCCCGCTCGGCGAGGGTGGGCTCCTGGAAGCCCGTGGCCGTGGCGGCCACCGGGCCCATGGGGAGGGAGGCGGAGGCGGCCGAGGCCTTCAGGGCCTCCTGCTCCTGTTCCAGCTCCCGGTCCCGGACCATGGAGGCCTTGATCTTCTCCTGGTCCTGTTCCTTGGCGGGATCGAACTCGTCCAGGCCCTCGCGCTCGCCCAGCAGGGCCTCGGCGTGCATGCGGTTGACGGAGCCCTTGGGGCCCAGGCGGAACTCCTCGGCCGCGATCTGTTCCTTGAGGTTGGCGATCTCCTTGTCCAGGCGGGTCTTCACCTTCCGGGGCTGCAGGTCGCCAGTGGCGGCCACCACGCGGGTGAAGGCGCCCTCCAGGGTCACCTGGTTGAAGGCCAGGGGCACGAAGATGGTGTCGCCGCTCTGCAGGCCGAAATTCATGTTGCCGAGGCCTTCGGCGCGAAGGGGGTAGAGGTCCACCTGGTGCACGGCCTTCCCGCCGCGCATGACCCGGATCTGGCGGTAGCTGCCGGAGGCGGTGGGGCCCCCCGCGAGGCTCAGGACATTCACGAGGCTGCTGAGGCTGGGCACCAGGTAGCCCCCGGGGCGGTACACCTCGCCCAGGACGAAGACCCGCACTTCCCGCAGCTTGACGACGGCCAGATCCACCGTGGTCCGGCTGAACTGCTGGCCCACCTTGGCCTGGACGGAGGCGCGGGCCTTGGCAAGGCTCATGCCCGCCACCTTGATGGAACCGACCTTGGGGATCACCAGTTCTCCGCGGCCGTCCACGGTGCCAGGGACCTCGAAGTTGGCGCTGCCGAAGGCGCTGAGCTGGACCTGGTCGCCGATGCCCAGGACGTAGTCGTCCGCGATGCCGCCCTCGGTGCCCGTGGACGAGGCCTGGCGGGTGGCGAAGAGATCCTCGGCGAAGCGCTTGGGGCCCTTCTCCCGGGCCTTGGCGGCCTTGATCTCGGCCTGGATGCGGTCCTGCTCGGTCTGGGCCTGGCGCGCGGCCTCCGGCGTCTGCGGGCTCCGCGGGGCGCTGGCGGCGCGGGGGGTGGCATCCGCCGCCAACGCCCCGCCCGCCTGGGCCGCGGAGGCGGCTTGCCGGAGGCTTTGGAAATCGGTGGCGCCCGGTTCCTGCGCCACCAGGGCGAGGGCCGTGAAGAAGATGCCTGTGAAGCGGGGACGAATCATGAATCCACCTTTAATTTTACAATCGTAGCATCACTGTTATACGCATTCTAATGGGTACGCGCGGACGCCATCCCCGTCAACCTCCCGGCCGCCGGAGGCCGCCTGGAAATCCAGGAAGGTCGGGTTTCAGCCGATGCGGATCATTTCCTTGAAGGCCTCGACGCGGTTGGCGTAGTCCCCGTCCTGCAGGGCCTGCACCCGCTCCGTGCCGAAATCCTGCACGGCGAAGCTGGCCATGACCGTCCCGGCCAGGGCGGCGCGCTTCATGGTGGCCAGGTCCAGGGTCCCGGCCGCGGCGAGGTAGCCCAGGAATCCGCCGGCGAAGGTGTCCCCGGCGCCGGTGGGGTCCTTCACCTCTTCCAGGGGGAAGGCGGGGGCCGCGAAAAATCCTTCGGGCGTGAAGAGCAGCATCCCGTACTCCCCGCGCTTGACCACGAGGATGCGGGGGCCCAGGTCCCGGATCTTCCCGTAGACCTTCAGGAGGTTGCGCTCCCCGGTGAGGGAGCGGGCCTCGGCCTCGTTCACCAGGAGGATATCGATCTCCTTGAGCACCTCGAGGAGGGCGGGCCGCGCCCCGTCGATCCAGAAATTCATGGTGTCCAGGGCGATCCAGGCGGGGCGGGTGGCCATCTGCCGGACCACGTCCAGCTGGAGGGTGGGGTCGATGTTGCCCAGGAAGAGGTAGGGGGCGGTGCGGAAGGCCGCGGGCAGGTCCGGCTTGAAGCCCGCGAAGACGTTCAGGTGGGTCTCGAGGGTCCGGGCCTCGTTGAGGTCGGTGCCGTACTGGCCCTTCCAGTGGAAGCTCATGCCGGGGGTGCGCACCAGGCCCCCGAGGTCGATGGGGCGGCCCTCGAAGACCCGGTACTCCGCCGGGCCGAAATCCTCGCCCACGATGGCCACCACCTGCACCGGGTGGAACCGGCTCGCGCTCAGGGAGAAATGGCTGGCGGACCCGCCCAGGATGTTGTCCCGGCGGCCCGAAGGGGTTTCGAGGTCATCGAAGGCGACGCTGCCGACGGCGAGGAGGCTCATGGGGTGCTCCGGACGTTTGGGGATGGCGATGGACACTCACCCGGCGCCCTTTCGGGGCCCAGGTGAGCGTCGTTGGACAGAGCGGAGGCCGCCGAGCCTAGGCCGTCCTGGGGGGGACGGCTCGCAACGCTCCTCGGTGACATTAGATCCTACCTTGTGGATCCCTTGCCGGGCAACGGGATTCGGGGGGGATCAGGCCATCCCGTGTTTGGAAAGAATGGCGCTGCGCTGCTTATCGAACTCGGCCTGGGTGATGAGCTGGCTGTCGAAGAGATCCTTGAGCTCGGTGAGCTCCTCCTTGACGGTCTTGGCGGGGGCGGGGGCCGCCTGGCCCGCGGGGTAGGGGGCCTGGGCCATCTGGCCCATGGCGCCGCCCATCTGCTGGCCCATCATGTTGCCCATGCCCACGCCCATGCCCAGGCCCATGCCCATCCCGGCCAGTCCCCCGGGGTTCTGGGCGGCCAGGGGCACCGAATCGGCCACCTGCATCTGGGTGTAGGCGCCCATGACGGGGGCCATCATGCCCACCGAGGTGCGCTTGTCCATCATGGCCTCCACCTCCTCGGGGAGGCTGATGTTCTCGATGAAGAGCTTGGAGCACTCCAGGCCCATGGTCTGGAATTCGGGATCCATCTTCTGGCGCAGCAGGTCCGAGAGGTCGTCGTAGTGGGCGGCCAGGTCCAGGGCGGGGACCTTGGCCTCCCCCAGGGCGTCGGTGAACTTGCTGATCAGGCTCTTGCGGAGCTGCTCGGTGATGTCGTCCTTGGTGTAGACGCCGTTGGTGCCCACCAGCTCCTTGAGGAACTTCTTGGAATCCTTCACACGGATGGAATAGATGCCGAAGGCCCGGATGCGCAGCATGCCGAAGTCGGCGTCCCGCATCATGATGGGGTTGGAGGTGCCCCACCCCAGGTCGTTGTAGAGCCGGGTGTTGGTGAAATAGACCTCGGACTTGAAGGGGCTCTCGAAGCCGTACTTCCAGCCCTTGAGGTCGGCCAGGATGGGCATGTTGCGGGTGGAAAGGGTGTGGGTGCCGGGGGTGAAGGTGTCGGCGAACTGCCCCTCGTGGACGAAGGTGGCCTCCTGGCTTTCGCGCACCACCAGCTGGGCGTTGTTCTTGATCTCCTGGTTGCGCACCGGGAAGCGCCAGGCCAGCACGTCGTTGGAATCGTCGAGCCACTCAATGATTTCAATGAATTGAGCCTTGCCCCAGTCCATAAAAGCCATATAAGGCCTCCTCACGGCGCATGCCGATGGGAAGAAGTTTACGACTTCTTCCGGCTTTTGGGCGGTCCCGGGTTGGGAATCCGCGTCCGGGTGAACACCGTGCGCGAATCGGAATCCACCACGCACCGCCACCCCCGGCTCTCCCCGGGCATGCGCAGGTCCACCTCCCATCCGCCCGTGGCGCCGTTCAGGTGCACCCGCCGCGCGCTGACGGCGATGCCGGAGGTGGCGTGCTCGGCGATGGCCCGGGCCTCCCGGGCCGTGGCCACGGGCCGGGCCTGGGCGGCCCCGCCCAGCAGGAGGAGGGCGGCGAGGAGGGCCTTCACTTCGCTTCGGGGATGCCCAGTTCCCTGAGCCATACGGCGTGCACCGAGGGGCGCTCGCTGCGGATCCCCTCCTTGCGCAGGGTGTGGATGCGCAGCGCGCCGTCCCGGAAGCCCAGGAGGATCCCCTCCCGTCCCTCCCGGAAATGGCCCTGGGGGCAGGTGGAGGCCGAAGGCAGGGCCCAGGCCACCTTCACCATGCCCCGGTCCGTTTCCAGGAAGGCGTTGGGCCAGGGGTCGGCCACGGCCCGCACGAGGTTGAAGGCCTCGTGGAGGGGGTGGGTGAGGTCGAGGCGGCCGTCCTCGGGGGATCGGCCGCCGAAATAGGTGGAGGGGCCGAGGCTCTTCTGGGGGATGCGCTTGGCGGTGCCGTCCACGAGCCCCGGGACCAGGGCCTTGACCAGGGTCCTGGCGGCCGCGGCGGAGCGGAGGGTGAGGCTCAGGGCGGTCTCGTCCCAGGCGATGGGCAGGGGGGTCTGGCCGATGATGTCGCCGTCGTCGGGCTTGGCGGTCATGGTGTGGAGGGTGATGCCCGTGGCGGTCTCCCCCTTCACCAGGACCCAGTTGATGGGGGCCCGGCCCCGGTAGGCCGGAAGGAGGGAGCCGTGGAGGTTGTAGGCCCCCTTCTTGGGCAGGTCCAGGTAGCGCTGGTGGATCATTTCCCGAAAATAGAAGCTGAAGAGGAAATCCGGGGCCATGGCGGCGATGGACCGGTAGACCCGGTCGCTGTTGAAATCCTTTTCCATGTGCACCGCGATGCCGTGCTTCTGGGCCAGGGCGGCGGGGGGGGTGAACCAGGCCTCGTCGGGGCGCTGGGGGTACGTGTAGAGGGCCTGCACGTTGATGCCCGCCTCCAGGAGCCCGGCCAGGGCCTCGTGGCCGACGGAGGAATAGGCGCAGACGATGGCTGTGGTCATGGGGGTGCCTCCGGGGAAGGTCCATCCTAACCTCCGGACCCTTCCTGCCGTATTCTGCACCAGGAGGCTCCGTTCCTGTAGAGTCGATGGCGGAGGGTACGGAATTGATGGACCTGCGTCCTTTGATCGTGGCCGGCCTCCTGGGCGTCGCCGCCCAGGTGTGGGCGGCGCCCGCCCCGGAGGACCCCTTCTTCCTCCCCCCCGACGCCAAGGCCTACATCCTCAAGGCCACGGGCTCGGCGCCCACCACCCAGACCAAGCTCCAGGACCTCCTCCAGGCGCTCTTCCAGAAGCGCAGCGAGGGCGGGCTGGGCCTGGTCTACGACAACACCCGCACCCGCACGGTGGGCGAGGTGTGGACCGAAGGCAAGGCCAACTGCCTGTCCATGACGGCCTTCTTCGTGTCGGCGTGCCGGGCCATCGGGATCCACGAGGAGTACGCGGAGGCCCTGAACACCAACCACTGGCGCAAGGCGGGGGGAATCGTCCGCTTCGAGCGGCACGTGGTGGCCCTGACGCCCGCGCCGCCCCGCAACGACCTCATCGCGGATTTCGTGCCGGAGCTGCGGAAGCGCTACGGCACCTACAAGGTCGTCGTCCTGCCGGAATCCCGGTTCCGGGCCCTGTTCTACAGCAACCGGGCCGTGGAACGCCTCACGGAGGGGGACATGGAAGGCGCCCGGGAGCAGGCGCAGCTTTCCCTGGACGCGGATCCCAAATCGAGCGTCGGCTGGAACATCCTGGGCGTCGTGCTGGCCTCCGGCGCGGACCTGCCCAAGGCCGAGGAGGCCTACCGCCGCGCCATGGAGCTGGACCACCGCGACGGCGCGCCCATCGGGAACATGGAGGCCCTCCTGCGCAACACGGGCCGGGCGGAGGAGGCCCAGCGCTACCGGGTCCTGGGGGAAACGGTGCGGAAGAAGGATCCCTACTTCCACGCCTACCTGGCCGAGGAGGCCCTGGTGGAGGGCGACCTGGGCGAAGCCCAGACCCGGATCCGCTCGGCCCTGAAGATCCTGCCCAAGGACCCGGACTTCCTGCTGCTGGCGGCCCGGGTGCGGCTGGCGACCGGGGACCTGGACGGGGCCATCCGGAGCCTCGAGGACGCCCGGAAGTACGCGGACCCGGCGGAGCAGGAGCGGTACAACAGCAAGATCGAGGGGATCCAGGGGATGAAGGGCGGAAAGGTGGAGCGCTGACGCCCGGCTAGGCCAGGACCCCCCGCCCCGATTTGATCCGCTCCACGATGGTGCTGGAGCTGTGCCCCGGCAGGAACGGGATGAGCACGAGCCTGCCCCCCCGCGCCTCCACCACCTCCCGCCCCACCACGGTCTCGGGCGTGTAGTCCCCCCCCTTGGTGAGGATGTCGGGCTGCAGGGCGGTGATGAGTTCCAGGGGGGTGTCCTCCTCGAAGCGCACCACGGCGTCCACGCTGCGCAGGCCCAGCAGCACCCGGGCCCGGGCCGCCTCGTCCTGCAGGGGCCGGCTGGGGCCCTTGAGCCGGGCCACGGAGGCGTCGGAGTTCAGGCCCACCACCAGGAAGTCCCCCAGGGCCCGGGCGTCCTCCAGGTACTGCACGTGGCCCGGGTGGATCAGGTCAAAGCAACCGTTGGTAAAACAGAGCTTGCCATTCCGGGTGGGGTGGGCCCGGAGGAAGGCCTGGGCGTCGGGGAAGTAGCGGGCGGGTGAAGTCATGGGAATCCTGGAGTAAGCTGGTAGTTCCGGCCGCCGGCCGGTTTCAAGAGGATGCCATGCCGCTGTATGAATACCGCTGCGAAACCTGCGGCGAAAAGGAAGAAAAACTGGAGGGCTTTTCCGCTCCCACCGAGCACGCCTGCGAACACTGCGGGACGGCGGCGGGGATGAAGCGCCAGATCTCCCGCACGGCCTTCAACCTGGCCGGAGGGGGCTGGCACGCCCAGGGCTATTCGGGCCCCGCCCCGGAAAAGAAGGAGGCCGCCCCGGCGCCCTCCTCCGCCCCCAAGGGGGGCTGCGCCGGCGGGTGCGCCTGCCATTCCCCGGCCAAGGACAACTGAAAATCGGGAATGGTGCTGGACATTCCCCTGGATTTCGGTAACATTTCAGATTCCCGGGTCCCTCGGGCCCGTGGAATTTTCGCCCGACGTCATCCCGCATGACCTCTCCGGCGCCGGCGAGCGGCGAACACCTTGCCGCCTGCCCAAAACATAGGAGGATGGTGTGCCAACCATCAATCAGCTGATCCGCCAGGGGCGGAGCACCTTCGAGAACAAGACCAAGAGCCCGGCGCTGGACGCCTGCCCCCAGAAGCGCGGCGTGTGCACCCGGGTCTTCACCACGACGCCCAAGAAGCCGAACTCGGCCCTCCGCAAGGTGGCCCGCGTCCGTCTCACCAACGGCATCGAGTGCACCACCTACATCCCCGGCGTGGGCCACAACCTGCAGGAGCACAGCATCGTGCTCATCCGCGGCGGCCGCGTGAAGGATCTCCCGGGCGTGCGCTATCACGTGGTCCGAGGCACCCTGGATGCCACCGGCGTCGCCGGCCGCAACCAGTCCCGTTCCAAGTACGGCGCCAAGCGCCCCAAGGCGGGTGCCGTCGCCGCCAAGAAGAAGTGAGGTAGACATGAGCCGCCGTTCCAGCCCCGCCAAGCGCGAAATCCTGCCGGATCCCGTCTACAACAGCCTCACCGTCTCCAAGTTCATCAACGTCCTGATGGAGCGCGGCAAGAAGTCCACCGCCGAGCGCATCCTCTACGGGGCGCTGGAGATCGTCGCCAAGAAGTCCGGCGAGGAGGCCCTGGAGGCCTTCCAGAAGGCCCTGAACAACATCAAGCCCTCCGTCGAGGTGAAGTCCCGCCGCGTCGGCGGCGCCACCTACCAGGTGCCCGTGGAGGTTCCCCAGAGCCGCCGCCAGTCCCTGGCCATGCGCTGGCTCAAGACCTATTCCGCCGGCCGCGGCGAGCGCACCATGCGCGACAAGCTCGCCGGCGAGATCCTGGACGCCATGAACTTCCGCGGTTCCTCCGTGAAGAAGAAGGACGACGTCCACAAGATGGCCGAAGCCAACAAGGCCTTCGCCCACTTCCGCTGGTAGGACCAGGACCTTCAAAAACGGGGCCGATCATGACGGATCGGCCCCCGTTTTTGCCCGGTGCAAATGCAACCCTAATCTGATATTTGATTCCTGAACTCTGAAGGAGGCCCCCGTGGCCCGCACGACTCCCCTCGAGCGCTACCGCAACATCGGCATCATGGCTCACATCGATGCCGGCAAGACCACGACGACGGAGCGTATCCTCTACTACACCGGCAAGATCCACAAGATCGGCGAGGTGCATGAGGGCGCGGCCACCACCGACTGGATGGTCCAGGAACAGGAGCGCGGCATCACCATCACGTCCGCCGCCATCACCGCGGCGTGGACGGCCCAGACCGGGTTCCTCAAGGACATCGAGCACCGCATCAACATCATCGACACCCCCGGCCACGTGGACTTCACCGCCGAGGTGGAGCGCAGCCTGCGCGTGCTGGACGGCTCCGTGGCAGTGTTCTGCGCCGTGGGCGGCGTCGAGCCCCAGTCCGAGACCGTGTGGCGCCAGGCCGACAAGTACGGCGTGCCCCGCCTGGGCTTCGTGAACAAGATGGACCGCCCCGGCGCGGACTTCTTCCGCGTCTGCGAGATGATGCGCACCCGCATCAAGGCCCGGCCCATGCCCATCCAGATCCCCATCGGGGCCGAGGAGAACTTCAAGGGCGTCGTGGACCTCGTCCTCATGAAGGCCCTCACCTTCAGCGAAGGCGACAAGGGCTTCGAGGTGGTCTACGGCGAGATCCCCGAGGATCTGGTGGAGACCGCCAACGAGTGGCGCGAGAAGATGATCGAGATGGTCGCCGAGACCGACGACGTCCTGATGGACAAGTACCTCAGCGGCGAGAGCCTCACCGAGGACGAGATCCGCACCGGCATCCGCAAGGGCTGCCTGGGCCTGGCCTTCACGCCCATGTGCTGCGGCTCCGCCTTCAAGAACAAGGGCGTCCAGCCCCTGCTGGACAGCGTCGTCAGCTACATGCCCAGCCCCCTGGACGTGCCCGCCATCCAGGGCCACGACCTGGAGGGCAACGAGGTCGAGCGCCAGGCCAAGGACACCGAGCCCTTCAGCGCCCTGATCTTCAAGATCATGGCCGACCCCTTCGTGGGCAGCCTCGCCTTCATCCGCGTCTACTCCGGCGTCATGGCCGCGGGTTCGGGCGTCTACAACGCGAACAAGGGCCGCCGCGAGCGCATCGGGCGCCTCCTGCAGATGCACGCCAACAAGCGCGAGGACATCGAGGAGGTCCGCACGGGCGACATCGGCGCCGCCGTGGGCTTCAAGGACGTCCTCACCGGCCAGACCATCTGCGACGAGAACCACCCCGTGATCCTGGAGTCCATGGACTTCCCCGATCCCGTCATCCAGGTGTCCATCGAGCCCAAGACCAAGGCCGACCAGGAGAAGATGGGCATCGCCCTGAGCCGCCTGGCCCAGGAGGATCCCACCTTCAAGGTGAAGACCGACCCCGAGACCGGCCAGACCATCATCGCCGGCATGGGCGAGCTGCACCTGGAGATCATCGTCGACCGCATGATGCGCGAGTTCAAGGTGGAAGCCAACGTGGGCAAGCCCATGGTGGCCTACCGCGAGACCATCCGGAAGCGGGTGGAGGCCGAAGGCAAGTTCGTGCGTCAGTCCGGTGGCCGCGGCCAGTACGGCCACGTGAAGGTGGTCGTGGAGCCCAACGAGCAGGGCAAGGGCTACGAGTTCATCAACGACATCAAGGGCGGCGTGATCCCCAAGGAATACATCAAGCCCGTGGACCAGGGCATCCAGGAGGCCATGATGTCCGGCGTCCTGGCCGGCTACCCCGTGGTGGACGTGAAGATCACCCTCTACGACGGAAGCTTCCACGAGGTGGACTCCAACGAAATGGCGTTCAAGATCGCCGGCTCCATGGGCTTCAAGAACGGCTGCGAAAAGGCCAACCCCGTGCTGCTCGAGCCCATCATGAGCGTCGAGGTGGTGGTCCCCGAGGACTACATGGGCGACGTGATCGGCAACCTGAACAGCCGCCGCGGCCGCATCGAGAACATGGAAGACCGGGCCGGCGTCAAGGTCGTCACCAGCCAGGTCCCCCTGGCCGAGATGTTCGCCTACTCCACCAGCCTGCGCGGCATGACCCAGGGCCGCGGCAACTACACCATGCAGTTCAGCCATTACGACGAGGCTCCCCGGAACGTGGCGGAAGAAGTGATCGCCAAGGTCCGCGGCACCAAGTAGAAGAATTCCGGGCGTCGAGGCGCCGGGACGAAGTCACAGCCCCCACCCGGGGGTGAGGTCGCCCGAGATCCCCAGGGATCGAGACCTCTTCATACGAAGCTTGACGGAGGGGAAACCCTCCCGATTGCCTTGAAAATCAAAAAAAGCCATTGCGAAATCGATGGCTTTTGCTATTCTGACTAGCCCTGTCCCTGTTATCGGGACAACAAAACCCATGGGCGGTCAGCGCCCCACGTCTATGGACGGTACAACCGTCCCACTGGAGTGAAGATGAAAGACAATATTCGCATCCGTCTGCGAGCCTTCGACCACCGTCTGCTGGACCAGTCCACCCGCGAAATCGTGGAGACTGCCAAGCGCACCGGGGCGCAGGTTGCGGGGCCCATCCCCCTTCCCACGCGCACGTCGAAGTACACCGTCAACCGCTCTCCCCACGTCGACAAGAAGAGCCGCGACCAGTTCGAGATCCGCACCCACAAGCGGCTCCTCGACATCCTGAACCCCACGCAGAACACCGTGGACACCCTCATGCGCCTGGACCTCCCGGCGGGTGTGGATGTCGAGATCAAGGTGTTCAGCCGGCAGGGCAACAGGTAAAGGGAGGCGACGATAATGACCAAGGGAATCATCGGCAAGAAGCTGGGCATGACCCAGATCTTCAATGAAAAGGGACAGGTCGTCCCCGTTACCGTAATCCAGGCCGGCCCGTGCGTGGTCGTCATGCGCAAGACCGTGGCCCGCGACGGCTACGAGGCTGTCCAGGTGGGTTTTGTGGACCCCCAGGGCGGCAAGCGCGCCTCCAAGCCCGAGAAGGGCCACTGCGAGAAGCACGGCGTGGCTCCCGTCCGGGTGCTCCGCGAGCTGAAGGTGGACGCCACCGACACCCTCAAGGAAGGCGACTCCATCGTGGCCTCCCAGTTCGAGGGCGGCGCCAAGGTGCACGTCACCGGCATCAGCAAGGGCAAGGGCTTCGCCGGCGTCATGAAGCGCCACCACTTCAAGGGTGGACGCGCGACCCACGGCTCCATGTTCCACCGCGCCCCCGGCTCCATCGGCGGTTCGTCCTACCCCTCCCGTGTGTGGCCCGGTATGCGCATGGGCGGCCACATGGGCGCCGAGCAGGTCACCGTCCGGAATCTGGAAGTGGCCCGCGTGGACGCCGAGAACAACCTGCTGCTCATCAAAGGCGCCGTTCCCGGCCCCAAGGGCGGCTACGTCGTGATCAAGCAGGAGGCGTAAGATGGCGGTCTTCTCTCATCCCGTTCTTAACCTGGATAACAAGCAGGTGGACACCGTCGAGCTCATGGCCGAGGTGTTCAAGCTTGAAGAGATCAACAATCACCTGATCTGGGAATCCGTGCGGCACCACCTGGCCAGGCGCCGGGCCGGCACCGCCAAGACCAAGGACAAGTCCGAGGTCTCCGGTTCGGGTCGCAAGCTGTGGAAGCAGAAGGGCACCGGCCGCGCGCGCGTCGGTTCCATCCGCTCCATCATCTGGAAGGGCGGCGGCACGGCCCACGGCCCCAACCCCCGCAGCTTCGATTACGCGTTCCCCAAGCGGGCCCGCCGTTCCGCCCTGCGCAACGCCCTCTCCGCGAAGTTCGCTTCCGGCCAGGTCGTGGTCGTGGAGAACTGGACCGTGGATTCCCACAAGACCAAGGCCCTCATCGCGACCCTCGCCAAGCTGGGCGTCGCGGGTTCGGCCCTCCTGGTGGGCACCTCCGACAAGGCGACCCTTGCCGCGGGCAACAACCCCAAGCTCCACACCATCGAGAGCCTGGGCGTCAACGTCTATGACCTTCTGAAGTTCGACCAGGTTGTCTTCTCCAAGGAAGCCATCCTGGCCCTCCAGGAAGTGGTGAAGCCATGACCAAGATTTTCGAAGTGATCCGCAAGCCCCTTCTCACCGAGAAGGGCCAGCTCCTGCGCGAGGCCAACATCCAGGTCTTCGAGGTCGCCGTCTGGGCCTCCAAGCACCAGATCAAGGAAGCCGCCGAACTCCTTCTCCAGGCCAAGGTCAAGTCCATCCGCACCGTCAAGATGCCCAGCAAGAGCAAGCGCCTGGGCCGCTGGATGGGCACGACCGGCAGCAAGAAGAAGGCCTACATTGAACTGGTCGAGGCCACCGAGGCCGCGCAGTAACGACCGTTCTTCCATTCGCCGGGCGGACAAGAAATGCCACTATCGCCCGGCCCTTTTGAGGCATGAGGATAACCATGAGCATCAAGCTGCTCAAGCCCACGACCCCCGGTCAGCGGGGCATGTCCAAGCAGGGATTCGAGGAGATCACCACCGATCGCCCCGAGCGCACCCTCCTGGGCACCCGCAAGCGTTCCGGCGGCCGTTCCAACACCGGCCGCGTCACCACGCGCCACATCGGCGGCGGCCACAAGCGCCGCTACCGCGTCATCGACTTCAAGCGCAACAAGGCTGACGTTCCGGCCCGGGTCGCCACCATCGAGTACGACCCCAACCGCTCCGCCCGCATCGCGCTGCTGATCTACGCCGACGGCGAGAAGCGCTACATCCTGGCCCCCGACGGCCTGGAAGTGGGGCGCACCGTCCTCTCCGGCAAGAACGCGGACATCCTGGTGGGCAACTCCCTGCCCATCAAGAACATCCCCCTCGGCACCGAAGTCCACAACATCGAGCTGAAGCCCGGCAAGGGCGGGCAGATCGCCCGCGCCGCCGGCACCTTCGCCCAGGTGGTGGCCAAGGACGTCGACTACGCCCAGCTGCGCATGCCCTCCGGCGAGATCCGCAAGATCCACGTGGAGTGCTTCGCCACCATCGGCAAGGTCGGCAACCTGCAGCATGAGAATGTCGCCCTGGGCAAGGCCGGCCGCAGGATCTGGCTGGGCGTTCGCCCCACGGTCCGCGGCGTGGTCATGAACCCGGTGGATCACCCCCACGGCGGCGGCGAAGGCCGCACCTCCGGCGGCCGTCACCCCGTGACGCCCTGGGGTCAGCCGACTCGCGGCTTCAAGACGCGCTCCAACAAGCGCACCACCAAATTCATCATCAAGCGGATCAACTAGGAGGGGTATTCATGGCTCGTTCGCTTAAAAAAGGTCCGTTCATCGATGCCCACCTCCAGAAGAAGGTGGACACCGCCCAGCAGCAGGGCGACAAGCGGGTCATCAAGACCTGGTCGCGCCGCTCCACCGTGGTCCCCACGATGATCGGCCTCACCATCGCCGTGCACAACGGCAACAAGTTCATCCCTGTCTACGTCACTGACAACATGGTGGGCCACAAGCTGGGGGAGTTCTCCCTGACCCGCACCTTCAGGGGCCACGCCGGCAAGTCCGACGCCAAGGCCAAGGGGAAGTAAGATGACGACCATCGTTAGCAGCGCCACGCTCCGGCACCTGCGGGGATCGGCCCAGAAGGCCCGGCTCGTGATCGATCTGATCCGGGGCAAGAAGGTGGGCGAGGCCCAGTGGATCCTGGCCTCCACCAAGAAGTACGCCGCCGACCACATCAAGAAGATCCTGGACTCCGCGGTGGCCAACGCCATCGACAAGGATGCCGCCGTCAATCCCGACGAACTCTTCGTCAAGAGCGCGTTCGTGGACGAGGGCTTCCGCATGAAGCGCGTCCGCCCCGCCCCCATGGGCCGGGCCTACCGCGTGCAGAAGCGCACCTGCCACATCACGCTCCAACTCGGTCGGGAGGAATAGACCATGGGTCAGAAAGTTCATCCGTACGGCTTCCGTATCGTCCACAACAAGAACTGGCACTCCAAGTGGTTCTCCAAGCGTGAGTACGCGACCCTCCTCCACGAGGACCTCAAGCTCCGCCGCGAACTGAAGAAGCAGCTCCACGGCCTGAACGCCATGGTGTCCAAGATCGACATCGAGCGCGCCGCCGACAAGGTGACCGTCCGCATCTTCACCGCCCGCCCCGGCATCGTCATCGGCCGCAAGGGCGCCGAGATCGACAAGCTCCGCGAGGAGCTCCAGGCCAAGCTCAAGCGTCCCGTGAGCGTCGACATCCAGGAGATCAAGAAGCCCGAGATCGACGCCCAGCTGGTGGCCGAGGGCGTCGCCCAGCAGCTCGAGCGCCGCATCGCCTTCCGCCGCGCCATGCGCAAGGCGGAGGAAGCCGCCATCCGTTTCGGTGCCAAGGGTTTCAAGATCAAGGTTTCCGGTCGACTGAACGGCGCCGAGATCGCCCGCACCGAGGACTATCTCTCCGGCCAGATGCCCCTCCAGACGATCCGGGCCAACGTTGACTACGGCTTTGCCGAGGCCAACACCACCTACGGCATCATCGGCGTCAAGGTGTGGGTGAACCTCGCCGAAGCCGCCGTCGAAACCGTGAAGCGCTGAGGTAACAGCCATGTTGATGCCCAATAAGGTAAAGCACCGCAAAGTCCAGAAGGGCCGCACCTGCGGCGTTTCGACCCGCGGCAACGAGATTTCCTTCGGCGATTACGGGCTCAAGGCCCTGGAGCACTGCTGGCTCACCAACCGGCAGATCGAGGCCGCCCGTATCGCCATGACCCGCCACATCAAGCGCGGCGGGCGCATCTGGATCCGGATCTTCCCCGACCGGCCCACCACCAGCAAGCCGGCCGAGACCCGCATGGGTTCCGGCAAGGGCGCGCCCGATGGCTGGGTGGCCGTGATCCGTCCCGGCCGCATCCTGTTCGAGATGGAAGGTGTGGACGAAGCCACTGCGAAGGAGGCCCTGCGCCTCGCGCAGATGAAGCTCTCCGTGGCCACCGAGTTCATCTCCCGAACCCCCCCGGAAGAGTGAGAGGCACGAGATGAACAAGAAGAATCCATTCAGCGAACTGGCCGGCAAGAGCATCGAGGAGCTGGCGCAGCTGGAGGCCGATCTGGCCGCCAAGCGCTTCACCCTGCGCTTCCAGCATGCCGTGGGACAGGTGGAGAACACCGCCGAGATCCGCAAGACGCGCCGCGAACTGGCCCGCGTCAAGACCGCCCTCAAGTCCAAACTGGCTGTGTGAGGAAACCATGAGCCTAGAACATAAGATGATTCGCAGTGGCGTGGTGGTCTCCAACAAGGCCGACAAGACGGTGGTGGTGAAGGTGGAGCGCAAGTTCCAGCACCCCCTGTACTCCCGGACCGTGAAGCAGACCGCGAAATTCATGGCCCATGACGAGACCAACGCCTGCCAGATCGGCGACGTGGTCAAGATCGTGGAGTCCCGTCCCCTTTCCAAGCGCAAGCGCTGGATGGTCCTGGAGATCACCCAGAAAGCTGGCGAGTAAGGAGCCGATATGATTCAGATGGGATCCATGCTAACCGTCGCCGACAATTCCGGCGCCAAGAAGATCTGCTGCATCCTGCCCCTGGGCGGCGGTGTGGGCAGGATCGCCCAGCTGGGCGATGTGATCACCGCTTCCGTCAAGGAAGCCATCCCGGGCGGCACGGTCAAGAAGAAGGCCGTCGTCCAGGCCGTCATCGTCCGCCAGCGGAAGGCCTTCCGCCGCAAGGACGGCTCCTACATCCGCTTCGACGAGAACGCCGCCGTCATCATCAAGAAGGATGGCGAGCCGGTGGGCACCCGCGTCTTCGGACCCGTGGCCCGCGAACTGCGCGAGCGGAAGTACATGAAGATCGTTTCCCTCGCCCCTGAGGTGCTCTAATGGATAAGCCGACCAAGATGAAGCTCAAGAAGGGCGACGAAGTGGTCGTCATCGCGGGCAAGGAAAAGGGCAAGCGCGGCCAGATCGCCAAGGTCCAGCCCGCCACCAACAAGGTGGTGGTGTCCGGCCTGAACATGATCAAGAAGGCCACCAAGCCCAACCAGCAGACCGGTGAAGGCGGCGGCATCATCTCCAAGGAGGCCCCCATCCACGCCTCCAACGTGATGCTCATCGACCCCACCACCCAGAAGCCCACCCGCAAGCGGGCCCAGTAAGAATTTTCCATTCCATTCCTTCACATCCGTGAGAGAATGGCCCTTCCGCCGATGGATCTCCGTCGGCGGAAACAATTGACAACCGAGGTTGGAAGGAAACGGGCCGGACCGCCGGTGCCAAGCCCTTCCGCCCTCCCGAACCCTGGGGATGTAGTCGTCCCCCGGAAATGGAGGAACGAATGCCCAACAATGCGGAACCCCGCATCAAGTCCCGCTACCACGCCGAAGTGGCCGGGAAGCTCCGAACGGAATTCGGGTACACCTCTGCCATGCAGGTGCCCCGTCTCAACAAGATCGTCATCAACATGGGCGTCGGCGACGCCATCCAGAACATCAAGGTCCTGGACGTCGCCGTGGAGGAGCTCACCGCCATCGCCGGCCAGAAGGCCGTCGTGCGCAAGGCCAAGAAGAGCGTCGCCCAGTTCAAGCTGCGCGAGGGCATGCCCATCGCCTGCATGGTGACCCTCCGTGGCAACCGCATGTGGGAATTCCTGGACCGCCTGGTGAGCCTGTCGCTCCCCCGCGTCCGCGACTTCCGCGGCGTGCCCACCAAGTCCTTCGACGGCCGCGGCAACTACACGCTGGGCCTCAAGGACCAGCTGATCTTCCAGGAGATCGACTACTCCAAGGTTGAAAAGATGAAGGGGATGAACATCACCTTCGTGACTTCAGCGCCCACGGACCCCGAGGCCCGTGCCCTGCTTGCCCACCTGGGCATGCCTTTCCGGAAATAGGGAGCCCCCATGGCAAGCACCAACAAGATCTTCAAGGATAGCGTCAAGCCCAAGTTTTCCACTCAGCACCGGAACCGCTGCAAGGTGTGCGGCCGTCCCCGGGGCTACATGCGCAAGTTCGAACTCTGCCGCCTTTGCTTCCGCAAGCACGCCCTCGCCGGCGAGCTCCCGGGCGTCCAGAAGTCCAGCTGGTAAGGAGAGGCATCCATGAACACTGATCCGATCGCCGATTACCTCACCCGCCTCCGCAATGGCATCATGGCCGGCCACGACGCCGTGGTCGTGCCCGCCAGCAAGATGAAGGAGCGCCTCTCCGCCATCCTGAAGCAGGAAGGCTACATCCACGGCTACAAGGCCGTCGAGCACGAGGGCCGCGACTACCTCATCATCCAGGTCAAGTACGTGAAGAACGGGGAATCCGTCATCCACGGCCTCAAGCGCATCTCCAGCCCCGGCCTCCGCGTCTACGCGGGCGTCAAGGAGATCACCGAGGTCCAGGGCGGCCTGGGCATCTCCATCCTCACGACCCCCAAGGGCCTGCTCACGGGCAAGGACGCCCGCAAGCAGAACCTGGGCGGTGAAGTCCTGGCCCACGTCTGGTAGAAACCGCTCTCCAACCTTTTCCAAGGAAACCATCATGTCTCGCATCGGAAAAAAGCCAGTGGCACTGCCGTCAGGCGTCAAAGTGACCATCCACGGGGCTGAGGCCGTCGTCGAAGGCGCCAAGGGCAAGCTCTCCTGCCCGATCCCCCAGGGGATCAGCCTCGAAGTCGCGGCCGATTCCATCAACCTTACCCGTGTCAACGACGAGGCCCAGAACCGGGCCTTCCACGGCCTCACCCGCGCCCTGATCAACAACGCCGTCGTCGGCGTGACCACGGGCTGGAAGAAGGAACTGGACATCGTCGGCGTCGGCTACAAGGCTGCCATGGAAGGTGAAACCCTCCGCCTCGACCTGGGCTACAGCCACCCGATCAACTATGTCGCTCCCCAGGGCATCGCGATCGCCGTGGAGAAGAACACTCACCTCGTCGTGACCGGGATCGACCGCCAGCTGGTCGGCCAGGTCGCCGCGGACATCCGCAAGTACCGGAAGCCGGAACCCTACAAGGGCAAGGGCGTCCAGTACACGGGTGAAGTCATCCGCCGCAAGGCCGGCAAGACCGGGAAGTAGGGAGCAACCATGGCTAACGACATCTCGATCCGCCGTCAGAAGACCAAGACCCGCATCCGGGGCCGCATTTCCGGCACCCCCGAGCGTCCGCGTCTCACCATCTACAAGAGCCTCAAGAGGATCTACGTGCAGGCCGTGGACGACACCCAGGGTGTCACCATCGCCGCCAGCAGCTCCCTCGAGAAGGGCCTGCGGGAAACCCTGGCCTCCGGCTCCAACATCGCAGCCGCCAAGGCCGTCGGGGAGAGCATCGCTGCTCGCCTGAAGGAAAAGGGCATCACGTCCGTGGTGTTCGACCGAAACGGTTATGTCTATCACGGCCGCGTCAAGGCGCTGGCCGATAGCGCCCGGGCTGCCGGGCTCCAGTTCTAGGAGGGTGAGGAACATGGCATACAATGCACCAGACACCAAGCCCCAGTCCCAGAGCGGCGACCAGCAAGGCGAAATGAAGGACCAGGTCATCTACGTGGGCCGCGTCACCAAGGTCGTGAAGGGGGGCAAGAACTTCTCCTTCAGCGCGCTGGTGGTCGTGGGCGACGGCAATGGCAAGGTGGGCTACGGCCTCGGCAAGGCGCTGGAAGTGCCTTCCGCCATCAAGAAGGGCATCGAGAGCGCCAAGCGGAACATGATCACCGTTCCCGTGTCGCCCAACCGGAGCCTGCCCCATCCCATCACCGGCCGCTTCGGCTCCGGTTCGGTTCTCATGAAGCCCGCCCCCGAGGGCACCGGCGTCATCGCCGGCGCCGCGGTGCGCGCCATCATGGAAGCCGCCGGCATCAACAACGTGCTCACCAAGAGCCTCGGTTCCTCCAACCCCCACAACGTGGTCCGCGCCACGTTCGAGGGCTTCAAGAACCTCATGGATCCCTACACGGTCATGACCAACCGTGGCCTGGATCAGGCGGAGGCCTAAATGTCCCAGCTCCTCGGCAAGCAGGTCGTCCTGACCCTGAAGCGTTCCACCATCTGCACCGTGCCCAAGCACCGCGCCTTCATCCAGACCCTCGGTCTCAAGACGATCGGTGATACGCGCGAGTGCGAATACACGCCGAATGTGCATGGCATGGTCAAGCTCATTCCGTACCTCATCGACGTCACGGTGAAGGGGTAAGTCATGAAGCTCAATGAACTGAGGCCCGCAGAGGGCGCCACGAAGAACCGCAAGCGCATCGGCCGGGGCAAGGGCTCCGGCAACGGCAAGACCGCCGGAGCCGGCGAAAAGGGCCAGAAGTCCCGCCGGGGCTACAGCTCCCAGCGCGGCTTCGAGGGCGGCCAGATGCCCCTGCACCGCCGCCTTCCCAAGCGCGGTTTCACCAATATCCATGCCATCCAGCTCCAGGAGCTGGGCCTGGACTTCATCAGCGCCCACTTCGCCGAGGGCGAGACGGTGTGCCTGGAAGCCATGAAGGACAAGAACCTGCTCGCCCCCAAGATGGGCGGGATCGTCGTCCTCAAGCGCGGCGAGCTCACCCACAAGATCACCGTGGTGGCCGACCGGGTCACCAAGGGCGCGCGGGAGGCCATTCTGGCCGTGGGCGGCACCATCCAGGAGCCCCCCTGCTCCAAGCAGGCGGCCAAGTAATCCTCTCCGTTAGGATCTGAATCGCATGGAAAAGCTCCGGCAGTTGTTCTCCAACCCCGAACTTCGCAAGCGCCTCCTGTTCACGCTCATGATGCTGGTGATCTACCGGCTGGGCGTGCACGTGTCGGTGCCCGGCGTCAACGCCGAAGCCCTGGCCAAGAACCTGGGCAAGGCCGGGGATCTGTTGAACGTGGTCGATCTGTTCTCGGGCGGCGCCTTCAAGAAGTTCTCGGTGTTCGCCCTGGGCATCACCCCGTACATCACGGCCAGCATCGTCCTCCAGCTCATGGGCGCGGTGGTGCCGACCCTTGAAAACCTCCAGAAGAAGGAAGGGGAGGCCGGCCGCCAGAAGATCAACCAGTGGACCCGGTACCTCACCGTGGGCCTGGCCTTCATCCAGGGCTTCGGCATCGCCTCCCTGGCCCAGAGCCTCGGCCCCGACGTGGTCATCAACCCCGGCCTCGGGTTCAAGTTCCTGTGCGCGTTCACGTTGTCCACCGGAACCCTCTTCGTCATGTGGATCGGCGAGCAGATCACGGACCGGGGCGTCGGCAACGGCATCTCCCTCCTGATCTTCGCCGGCATCGTGGCCGGGCTGCCCAAGGCCCTGGAAACCATCGGCACCATGTTCCTGGCGTCCCTCAAGGGCGCCGGCAACGTGGCCCCGCCGGGCGTCTTCCTGCTCCTGCTGGCCTCCATGTCCGTGGTGCTCCTGGCCGTGGTCCTGGTGGAGAACGCCTACCGGAACATCCCCATCCACTACGCCCGGCGCGTGGATTCCTCCCGCATGGCCAGCCAGCGGAGCTCGTACCTGCCCCTCAAGGTGAACACCGCGGGCGTCATGCCGGTGATCTTCGCCAGCTCGGTGATCTTCTTCCCCGCGACCATCGCGCAGTTCACCCGGTGGGAGTGGCTGAGCAAGGCCTCCAGCTACATCAGCCCGCAGTCCCACTTCTGGACCTACACCCCCATCTTCGTGGGCGTGGTCATCTTCTTCGCCTTCTTCTACACCAGCATCGTCTTCAATCCGGATGAGACCGCCGACAACATGAAGCGGTCCGGGGGCTACATCCCCGGCATCCGGCCCGGAAAGGAGACCTCGGTCTACATGGACAGCATCCTGTCGAAGCTCACCTTCGCGGGCGCCGTGTACCTGGCCCTGGTTTCCATCGTTCCCCTCGTGATCACCAATTCCATGCCGGGTCTGAACTTCTACTTCGGCGGCACCTCCCTTCTCATCGTCGTCGGCGTGGCCATGGACACCGTGGCCCAGTTCGAAAGCTACCAGGTCATGCGCCGCTACGACGGCTTCCTGGAGAAGGGCCGCATCCGGGGTGGCCGGCTGGCACGCTCGGGAGCGAAGACGTCATGAAAATCCATATCCTTCTCGGGGCCCCTGGCAGCGGAAAGGGAACCCAGGCCAAGCGCCTGGTTCAAAAAAGGTCTTTGATACACCTGAGCACAGGTGATATTCTGAGAGATGCCGTCTCGAAAGGGACGGAGATTGGCCTTCGGGCCAAGGCCCTCATGGCCAGTGGCAAGCTTGTGGATGACGACACGGTTAACGGTCTTGTTTTCGCGCGGCTGCAGAACGAGAGCGGAGATGTGTTGTTTGATGGATATCCCCGGACCCTTCAACAGGCTGAATCCTTGGAGACTTTCCTCTCCTCCCAGGGAATCAGCCTCGGATTCGTGATCGACATCTTCGTCCCCGAGTCTGTCTTGGAAGCCCGCGTGGTGGATCGTATGGTGTGCAGCAACAACGATTGCGGCGCCATCTACCACCTCGTCACAAAGCGGCCCCACCAGGAAGGCGTCTGCGATGTGTGCCACAGTCCGCTGAAGCACCGCGCCGACGACTGTTCCGAAGCCTTCAGGAGCCGGATGGTCGAGTTCAACAAGACCTTCCAGCCTCTCCAGGCCCACTACAAGGGAAGGCCGAACTATCGCTCCGTCGACGGCAACCTCGCGCCGGACGCGATCCACGCCACCATCCTTGACCTTTTCCAGGAGCAAGCTTGAGCAAAGAAGAAGCCATTGAGCTCGAAGCCACAGTGGTGGAGTCCTTGCCCAATGCCGTGTTCCGGGTCGAGTTGGAAAACAAGCACCAGGTACTGGCCCACATCAGCGGCAAAATGCGGAAGAACTTCATCCGCATCCTCCCGGGCGACCGGGTCCTGGTGGAAGTCACGCCCTACGATCTCAGCCGTGGCCGGATCATCTACCGATTCAAGTAACCTCACACATTAATCCCTGGGGGAAACCCATGAAAGTCAGGCCCTCTATCAAGAAGCTGTGCGAGCACTGCAAGGTGGTCCGCCGCGAAGGCATCAACCGGATCATCTGCAAGAAGAATCCCAAGCACAAGCAGCGCCAAGGCTAAGGAGTCAACATGGCACGCATCGCAGGCATCGATCTGCCAATTGCCAAGCGCATCGAGATCGCGCTCACGTACATCTATGGCATCGGTCGCCCCAAGGCTCAGAGCATTCTGACCCGGGCCAAGGTGGACTTCAGCACCAAGGTGCGGGATCTCACCGAGGACGAGGTCGGGCGCATCCGTCGCGTCATCACGGCCGAAGAGACCGTGGAAGGCGATCTGCGCAAGAACATCGGACTGGACATCAAGCGCCTCATGGACATCGGTTGCTACCGGGGGCTCCGCCACCGGAAGGGGCTCCCCGTCCGTGGACAGCGCACTCACACCAACGCGCGCACCCGCAAGGGCAAGCGCAAGACCGTGGCCGGCAAGAAGAAGTAAAGGTTGAGGAACTGATATGGCAAAGACTCAGTCAAAGACCGCCGGCAAGAAGGTGGTCAAGAAAAAAGAAAAGAAGAACGTCCCCCACGGCGTGGCGCACATCCAGGCCTCGTTCAACAACACCATCATTTCCATCTCTGACCCCATGGGGAACATGCTCAGCTGGGCGTCCTCCGGCAACCAGAACTTCCGGGGCACCCGGAAGGGAACGCCCTTCGCCGCGCAGATCGCGGCGGGCGTCGCCGCCGAAGCCGCCAAGGAACAGGGCATCCGCAGTGTGGATGTCCGCGTGAAGGGACCCGGGGCTGGCCGCGAAAGCGCCATCCGCGCCCTGAACGCCGCCGGCATTTCCGTGACCAGCATCCGCGACGTCACCCCCATTCCCCACAATGGCTGCCGCCCCCCCAAGCGGCGCCGGGTTTAAGAGAGGAGGAGAACCATGGCTCGATATCAAGACGCCGTCTGCCGCCTCTGCCGTCGCGAGGGCATGAAGCTCTATCTCAAGGGTGAGCGCTGCTTCAAGGAGAAGTGCTCCTTCGAGACCCGCAAGGGCAAGATTCCCGGCCAGCACGGGGCCGCCAAGGCCAAGAAGCCCACCGGCTACGCCCTCCAGCTTCGCGAGAAGCAGAAGGTCAAGCGCATCTACGGCGTGCTGGAAAAGCAGTTCCGCCTCTATTTCGAACGTGCCGAATCCAAGAAGGGCGTGACGGGCCACAACCTGCTCTCCTTCCTGGAAAGCCGTCTCGACAACGTTGTCTTCCGGCTCGGGTTCGCCCCCAGCCGCGCCGCCGCTCGCCAGATGGTGATGCACGGCCACATCCTGGTCAATGGCAAGCGCTGCGATATTCCCAGCTACCAGACCAAGAGCGGCCAGAGCATCGAGATCTCGGTCAAGGCCCAGGCCAACGATTTCGTGAAGTCCTCCCTGGAAACCGCGGCTGGCCGCGGAATTCCCCAGTGGCTCACCCTCGACGCCGGCGCCTTCAAGGGCTCCGTCATCGCGGTTCCCAAGCGGGAAGATGTTCCTCTTGACATCAACGAGCAGCTGATCGTCGAACTCTACAGCAAGTAAGGGGACAGGAATGCTGAACATCAGCGATTTCCAGAGGCCGCGTTTCGCGGAGGTCAGTGCGAGCTCCAAGACGGGTTCGTACGGCGAGTTTGTCGCCTATCCCTTCGAACGCGGTTTCGCCACCACCTGCGGCCATTCCCTTCGCCGGGTGCTGCTCAGCAGCATCCAGGGCGCGGCCGTCACCAACGTACGGATCAAGGGCGTGCAGCACGAGTTCACGGCCATGCCCGGCGTGTGGGAGGACATCACCCACATCCTCCTGAACCTCAAGGAAATCCCTTTCAAGCTTCATTCCTCCCAGCCCCAGATCGTGACCATCAGCCACAAGGGCGAAGGCGTGGTGACCTCCGGGTCCATCCGCTGCAACCAGAACGTGGAAGTGATGAATCCCGACGTGCACATCGCCACCCTGGGCGAGGACGGGGAACTTGAGATGGAAATCCAGGTCTCCATGGGCCGGGGTTTCGTCACCGCCGACCGCAACCTGGACGAGAAGCTGGGCCTGGGGTTCATCCCCCTGGATTCCAACCACAGCCCCATCACCCGCGTGAACTACATCGTCGAGCCCGCCCGCGTGGGCCACAGCACGGACTACGAGAAGCTGACCCTCCAGGTGTGGACGAACGGCACGGTCGATCCCAAGGACGCCGTGAGCGATTCCGCCCTGATCCTCCGGGAGCACTTCCTCATCTTCGCCCGCCAGGACGAGGATGCCGTGGAAACCGAGCAGGGCGCCACGATCCTCACCACCGAGGGCGTGAACGGCATGCTGGGCAAGTCGGTCGAGGAACTGGAACTGTCCGTCAGGGCCAACAACTGCCTGCGCAACGCCAATATCACCACCATCGGTGAGCTGGTGCAGCGCACGGAAGCGGAACTGATGAAGACGAAGAACTTCGGCAAGAAGTCGCTCCAGGAGATCAAGGACGAGCTCGCTCGCATCGGCCTCTCCCTCGGCATGCGCATCGAACAAGAAGTCTAAGGAGCTTACCCATGCGTCACAATGTCACCGGCAAGCGCCTTGGCCGTACCACCAACCAGCGCAAAGCCCTCATGAAGGGTCTCGCCATCTCGATCATCGAGCATGAGCGCCTCCAGACCACCCTCGTGAAGGCCAAGGAACTCCGCAAGTTCGTGGAGCCCTTCATCACCCTGGGCCGCAAGGACACCGTCGCCAACCGTCGCCTCGCGATGGCCCGCCTGGGCAGCAAGAAGGCCGTGGAGAAGCTCTTCTCCGAGGAATTCTCCGCTCGCTTCGTCGGCCGTCCCGGCGGCTTCACCCGCATCCTCAAGACGGACCACCGCCTGGGCGATGCCGCGGACATGGCGATCATCGAGCTCGTGGATTACGTCCTGCCCGAGCCCAAGGAAGCCGAAGCCACCGCGGAATAAGCGAACGGCTGAAACGTCGAGAGCGCCCTTTCCGGGGCGCTCTTTGCGTTTTGGGGTCCGGACGGTTGGGCCCGTTCCGGCTGTCCCTGCCGGTGGCTGCTCGGTTGGTGGTGGCGGTCCCTGGGCATGGGGACGACCCACCGGGGTTCCGTCCGGAAGCGCCGACCCACCGGGAGCGCTCGCAGCAAGCATGCTGCGAGCGCTTTGCCGTATCCGGGCCAGGAATTGGGAAGGGGCTGGGTCCTGGGGATCGGTAGTCCTCAGCCCACACCCCCCCCACGTATCCGATCCTCAATCCGCAATGGATAACGGCAAGCGCGGGCAGCAGTCATGCTGCCTGCGCTACCGATGGGTCGGCGTGCCCGGGTGGAACCCCGGTGGGTCGCACCCACGCCCAGGAACCAACCCGCACCCCACCGCGGCCCCCGGCAGGGGAACTCGAGAGGGGGCGGGAAGCCGGGTTGGCCGGGGCTCTTACAGGAGGTTGGCCAGGAAACTGCCGGGTTCCACGTAGCCTTCCACCCGGTCGGGGCCGGTGCTGAGGTAGGCGATGGGGGTGTCCACGCTTTCGGTGAGGGCGTCCAGGTAGGCGCGGGCCTCAGCGGGGAGGCGGGCGGGGTCCTGGATGCCGCGGGTGGGGGTGGACCAGCCTTTGAAATACTTGATTTCGGGCTTGAGGTCGTTCCAGTCCTGGATGCAGGAAGGGATGCGGGTGCCCACGCGGCCTTCGCCGTCGCGGTAGCCGACCACCAGGCCCACCTGGTCGAAGCCGTCCAGCACGTCGAGCTTCATGAGGCCCAGGCCGTCCACGCCGTTCACGCGGCAGGCGTGGCCGGTGATGACGGCATCGAACCAGCCGCAGCGGCGGGGGCGACCGGTGGTGGTGCCGAATTCCCGGCCCAGGTCCCGGATGCGGTCCCCGGTGGCGTCCAGCAGCTCGCTGGGCATGGGGCCGGCGCCCACCCTGGTGGTGTAGGCCTTGGCGACGCCCAGGACGTGGGACAGGGCCTTGGGGGGAAGTCCGGTGCCGGTGAACAGGCCGCCGATGCTGCAGTTGGAACTGGTGACGTAGGGGTAGGTGCCGTGGTCGATGTCCAGGAGGGTGGCCTGGGCGCCCTCGAAGAGGATGGATTCGCCCCTGCGCCAGGCGCTCCACAGGTGGTCCTGGATATCCCCGATGAGGGGGAGGAGGGGCTGGGCGATGGCCAGGAGGTCCCGGGCGGTGTCCTCCACGGAGGCCAGGCCCGCGCCGGGGCCCAGGAGCTGGGCGACCTCGGCGTGGCCGTGGCTGATGCGCTCCCGGAGGGTGTCCGGGTGCAGGAGGTCGCCCATGCGAACCCCCATGCGGGCGGCCTTCATTTCGTAGGCGGGCCCGATGCCCCGCCCGGTGGTGCCGATCTTGTTGAGCCCGCCCTCGCGCCATTTGTCCAGGGCGATGTGGTGGGGCAGGATGATGTGGGCCTTGTCGGAAATGAGCAGGCGGCCAGACAGGTCGAACCCACGTTTGGCCAGCCGGTCCAGCTCCTGGAGGAAGACCTCCAAATTGAGCACCACGCCCGACCCCACCCCCAGGAAGCACCCCTCGTGCAGGGCCCCGCTGGGCACCTGGTGCAGGGCGATGCTCACCCCATCCACCACCACCGTGTGCCCCGCGTTGTTCCCCCCCTGGAACCGCACCACGTTGCGGAACCGTCCGCTCAGCAGGTCCACCAGTTTGCCCTTGCCCTCATCCCCCCACTGCAGCCCGAGGATGGCCAGATTCTCCGCAAGAACGCCCATTACCTTTACCCCCAACCTCCAGATTACCGCGCCCAGGCCGGGTCTCCTAGGGATGGAATCGTACGGGTCCCGGACGTTCGGCCCGGGTCGTCATCGCCGGACAAGCCGGCGATGACGGGGGTTCCGGGGGGGACGAGGGGGCTGGGCTCCGCCCATTTCCTCCGTTGAGCGGGGGGGTGTTCGGAGCAGCCGCGCTCCCCGGGAGGCCCCTTCGAAGAGGGTGGCCCCCAAGGCCTGAACGCCTCGTTTCGCGTGAAGCCCCACGGTCCGGGACAGGCGCCGACGCTGAATGCCGGGCCCTTCCCACCTTTCCCAGCCCTTTGCACAACTCAACGTCGGGGCCGTTCAACCTCCACCCAGGCTCACTCGCAGCGCCCCCCCCACCCCCTAGGCCGCACCGGAGGGCCCCAGCGCCGGCCCACCCTCGCCCCCCACCGAAGCCGGAACGCGCCAGCACCCCTCCCCCGTCCCGGATCCGTCCCAAATCCGTTGGCGCAGCTTGCCTGCGCCAACGACCCGGGTCGAAGGTCCGGAACCCGGACACCCCCTTCGCCACCACCCTTGGGTACAGGAACCAATTGGGGACACCGGGACCGGATGAGGCTAACCTTTAGTGTCCGGTCCTGTCTTCACTGGGGAGGCGGGGTTCAGAAAATTCCGGGGGGGCCGCATGTTCGAGAAGTTCACCGAAAAAGCACGCCGCGTCATGTTCTTCGCCCGCTACGAGGCCAGCCAGTTCGGCTCCGAGAGCATCCAGAGCGGGCATCTCCTGCTGGGGCTCCTGCGGGAGGCCGAGAAGACCTCCATCCAGCTTCTCGACCGCATGGGGGTGCAGACCAACCTGCTGCGGGAGCGTCTCATTTCCGCGCTGAGTCCGCGGGACAAGCGGCTCACGCCCAGTTCCACCAGCATCGACATCCCCATGGAGGAGGAGGTCAAGCGCATCCTCCAGCACGCCACCCAGGAAAGCGCCAAGCTCAACCACAAGCACGTGGGCGCCGAGCACCTGCTCCTGGGCATGCTGAAGGAGGAGCAGGGCCTCGCGGGCCGGCTCCTGAAGGAGGCCGGCGCCGATCTCATCGCCGCCAAGGAGATCCTCCTGGAAGCCACCAAGGAGGAGAAGATCGCCAAGAAGAAGAAGGAGCACCCGCTCCTGGCGGAGTTCGCGAGGAACCTCTCGGAACTGGCCGAGCGCGGCATCTTCGACAACCTCATCGGCCGCGAGACCGAGGTGGACCGCATCATCCAGATCCTGTCCCGCCGCCGCAAGAACAACCCCATCCTCCTGGGCGAGGCGGGGGTGGGCAAGACGGCCATCGTGGAGGGCCTGGCCCAGAAGATCCACGAAGGCCTGGTTCCCCCCAGCCTGCAGGAGAAGCGCATCTACGCGCTGGACCTGAGCCTGGTGGTGGCGGGCACCAAGTACCGCGGCCAGTTCGAGGAGCGCCTGAAGTCCATCATCGCCGAGGCGTCCAAGGACCCCAGCGTGGTGCTCTTCATCGACGAGATCCACAGCATCATCGGCACGGGCGCCGCCGAGGGCAGCCTGGACGCCGCCAATATCCTCAAGCCGGCCCTGTCCCGGGGCGAGATCCAGTGCATCGGCGCCACCACCCACAAGGAGTTCGCCAAGTACATCGACAAGGACCGCAGCCTCGTGCGGCGCTTCCAGCCGGTGAACGTGAACCCCCCGGACGAACCCGAGAGCCTGCGCATCCTGGAGGGCATCCGCAGCCGCTACGAGCTGTTCCACCGCGTGCGCTACACCCCGGCCACCCTGGCGGCCTCGGTGTACCTCTCCAACCGCTACATCACCGACCGCTCCCTGCCGGACAAGGCCATCGACCTCCTGGACGAGGCCGGGGCCCGGGTGAAGCTGCGGGGGGGCGTGACCGTGGGCGAGAGCCACAAGGCGGAGGAGGAGCTGCACCGGGTCATCACCGAGATGAACGAGGCGGTGCTGAACCGGGACTTCGAGAAGGCCGTGCTGCTCCGCCAGAAGGAAGTGCAGCTGCGCGAACAGATCACCGGGGCCGAAGGGGAGCTGTCGGAGGAGGACTACGAGAGCTTCGCCGAAGTGACCGAGCGTGACATCGAGGACGTGGTGGCCTCCTGGACGGGCATCCCCGTGCGCGCCCTGAAGAACGAGGAGAAGGCCAACCTCGCCCACATGGAAGACCACATCAACGAGCGCGTCATCGGCCAGGAGGAGGCCGTGAGCGCGGTGAGCCGGGCCGTGCGGCGGGCCCGCACGGGCCTCAAGAACCCCAACCGCCCCATGGGCTCCTTCCTGTTCCTGGGCCCCACGGGCGTGGGCAAGACCGAGCTGGCCAAGACCCTGGCCGGCTTCCTCTTCGGGGATCCGAAGAAGATGATCCGGTTCGACATGTCCGAATTCATGGAAAAGCACGAAGTTTCCAAGCTGCTCGGGGCCCCTCCGGGGTACGTGGGCTACGAGGAAGGGGGCATGCTCACGGACCGGATCCGGCGTAACCCCTATTGCGTCATACTTTTCGATGAAATGGAAAAGGCCCACCCGGACCTCATGAACGTCCTCCTGCAGATCTTCGACGACGGCCAGGCCACGGACGCCTTCGGGAACCAAGTGGACTTCAAGAACACAATTATCATCATGACCTCCAATGTGGGCAGCCGGGAACTCCTCCCGGACAAGAACCTTGGGTTCGGGATAAAGGATGAACGTCCGGATTCGAAAGCTGGCGAAGCGATCAAGGTGCTCAAGCGGACCTTCCCGCCCGAGTTCCTCAACCGCATCGACGAGATCGTGGTGTTCAACCGCCTGGGGGACATGGACCTGCGCAAGATCGTGCGCCTGCTCATCGCCGACCTCAACGTCACCCTCCAGAAGTACAGCCTGGTGGTCAGCCTCTCCGACGAGGCCTGCGACTTCCTGGTGCGCACCACGGTGCGGGACCGGGCCTACGGCGCCCGGCCCCTGCGCAGGGCCATCCAGAAGCTGGTGGAGGATCCCCTCGCCGAACTCATGGTCGCCCAGGAAACCGTGCCCGCGGGCATGGTCCACTTCGATCTGGGTGATGAAAAGCTCGTACCCCTGTTCACCGAAACGCCCGCCAGCGAACCCCAGCTCACCGAGGTCCAGGGATGATTGAAGAATCCGCCTCGTAGGCGGCCTGACCTTCCAGGGAGATCCACGGCCCCTTCGGGCTTGGGAATTCAATGCTCGACCTTATGTAATGGATCATGAATGAGATTGACTGCCGAACTCCAGCGCCTGACCCCTCGTCGCCCACGCCTTGGCCCGTGGGCTCGGGGCCTGTCGCCCCTGGTGCTGGCGGCCAGCCTCCAGGCCCTGCCGGCCCTGGCCCAGGATTCCGAGGTCATCACGAAGATCGAAGTCATCGGGGCCCAAAAGCAGACGGCGGAGACCATCATCTTCAAGACCGGGCTGAAGACCGGCGACGATCTGCGCAACGTGGACCTCACGGCGATCCTGGACAAGCTCTGGGCCACCAACGCCTTCGACGACATCAAGTTCCAGGCCGATGACGAGGGCAACGGCAAGAAGCTCATCATCCTCGTCAAGGAGCGGCCCCTCATCAAGGAAGTGGACTTCCGGGGCGGCACCGAAGTGGGCCTCAGCTCCCTGAAGGACAAGATCAAGGAGAAGAAGCTCACCATCAACCCCGACACGGTCTACGACCCGGAGGCCGCGCGCAAGGTGAAGGACCTCATCGTCGACCAGTGCGCCGAGAAGGGCTTCCGCAATCCCGTCATCGAGGTGAGCCTGGAGCCCATGGGGCCCACCACCTCCCGCCTTGTCTTCGAAATCAAGGAGGGCGGGAAGGTCCGGATCTACCGCATCGCCTTCCGGGGCAACAAGGCCATCGGCAGCAAGGCCCTGGCCAGCGTCATGGCCAAGACCCGCAAGCACTGGATGTTCAGCTGGCTCACGTCCCATGACCTCCTGGTGGAGAAGAACCTGGACGAGGACCTGATGGCCGTGAAGAAGGCCTACTGGCGCCTGGGCTACAAGGACGTCTTCGTGGGCAAGCCCACCATCGAGGTGCGGGACGTCACGGCCGAGAAGAACAAGAAGAAGAACGAGAAGCGCGCCAAGGAGGGCAAGTCCCCCAAGTACGACCTGCGCGCGGAGCTGGTGATCCCGATCCTGGAGGGCGAAGCCTACTCCGAAGGCACCTTCAAGCTGGAGGGCAACGACAACGTCATCAAGGGTGAGGCCGGCGAGAAGTTCTACCGCACCAAGATCGCCGAGGCCAAGCGGGACAACCATTCCTGGCTGGCCAAGCTGCTGAGCATCAAGCCCGACATCAAGGACCCCAAGCCGTCCGAGAAGCGGCCCTTCGATCTGGATTCCCTCAACCAGGGCATCGACAAGATCAAGGAGCAGTACAGCAACATGGGCTACATCATGTTCCGCGCCGAGAAGAAGATGGACGTGCGGGACGAGAACGGGGTCAAGAAGGTGGACGTGACCCTGAAGGTGGACGAGGGCGAGCTCTACACCGTGCGCCACCTGAATTTCGAGGGCAACAACGTCACCAAGGACAAGGTCCTGCGCCGGGCCATGATCCTCAAGGAAGGCGACCCCTTCCAGACCGAGCTGTTCAAGGACTCCTTCACGGGGCTGGGGCAGCTGGGCTTCTTCGACGTCAAGACCTCCGAGCCCAAGGTGGACATCGTCCCGGACAAGCCCCAGGTGGACATCACCATCAAGGGCGAGGAGGCCGGCGTCAACGAGGTGCTCTTCCAGGGCGGCTACGGCTCGGTGCTGGGCTTCTCCCTGGGCATGAGCTTCTCCACCCGGAACCTGGGGGGCGGCGGCGAGACGCTTTCGCTGAGCTACAACGGGGGCAAGTACCAGCGCATGGCCTCCATCTCCTTCACCGAGCCCTACATCTTCGACCTGCCGTACTCCCTCACCACCAGCATCTCGGACGGGACCACGGACTACGACGCCTCGCGGGTGGGCGCGGCCTACGCCTACAAGCAGCTCTCCCGGGCCCTGGGCGTGTCCATGGGCACGCGGCTTTCCACCTTCATCCCGGGCAAGACCTGGGCCTGGTTCACCACGTACCAGGTGGGCTACACCTTCCGCATCCTGAAGATCGAAGGGGGCCGGAACTACTACTACCGCGACACCTCCTCCCAGCTCACGTCCACGGTGAACAATTTCATCACCTACAGCACCGTGAACCATCCCTTCAAGCCCACCCACGGCACCAAGCTCTCCCTGGGCTTCGAGTACGGGGGCTGGCAGTTCGGTGGAGACCGGCCCTTCTACCGCACGACTCTCGAATTCGCCAAGTGGGCGAACATCGGCGAGCGGCACATCTTCGGATTCAATTCCAGCTACGGGTACGTTCGCAACCTGACCAACGACAGTCTGGCCATCTGGGAGCTGTACCGGCCCGGCGGCGAGAATTCCATCCGCGGCTACACCTACGGCCAGGTGGGCACGGCGGCCAAGGACAACACCAACGCCTCCGTGGTGGTGGGTGGCAACAAGCAGTTCATCGCCAACGCCGAGTACCAGTTCAAGATCGCCGATCAGTTCCGCATCGTGGCCTTCTACGACGCGGGCAACGCCTGGGCCCAGGGCGTCAAGATCTTCCACGAATCCCTGCGGCGCAGCGCCGGCCTGGAGTTCCGCTTCTTCCTTCCCATCAGTCCGGCCCCGCTGCGGCTGATCTGGGCCCGCAAGCTCAACCCCTACGAATTCGATACCGAGGGGAAGACGCAGTTCCAGTTCAGCATCGGCACCACCTTCTGATTCCTTCCCCAACACCGTCACCATGGAGCCACCCATGCGCATCCTGAACGCCCTGCTGCCCCTGGCGGCCGTCGTGAGCCTTTCCGCCCAGGACATCACCCCCAAGATCGCCGTCTTCGTGCCCGATCGGCTCATCGCCAACACCGTGCGGGGCCGCCAGCTCTTCGCCGAACTGGAAGTCGTGAAGAAGAACCTCGAGGAGAAGCTCAAGGCCAAGGGCGAGGAAGGGGCCCGCCTCCAGGCCCAGCTCCAGTCCCCCAGCCTCAGCGACGCCGGCAAGGAGCAGATCACCAAGCAGCTCCGCGACGCCGACTACGAGTTCAAGAAGCTCCAGGAGGACAGCCAGGCCGAGTTCCAGAAGACCCAGCAGAAGGTCTTCGGCCAGTTCCAGCAGGAAGTGGGCCCCATCGTGGACGCCGTGGCCAAGGAGCAGAAGATCCAGCTGGTGCTCCAGTACCAGCAGGGCCTCATCGCCTACGGCGAGGAATCCTGGATGCTGGCCTTCACCAACGAAGTGGCCAAGCGCTTCGACGCGAAGTCCCCCGCCGCCCCCGCCGCGGCCAAGCCCGCCCCCGCCGCGAAGCCCGCGGCCAAGCCCGCTACCCCGAAGAAATAGCTAGCTCTTTCCCGTCGATCCGTAACCTCCGCCGCCGCGCTGGGTCTCCCCCAGGGCGGCGGCGGTGCGTTCGGGGCGCCATTCCCAGGCGGGGACGGGGGCCAGGAGGAACTGGGCGATGCGCTCGCCCCGGGCCAGGGTGAAGGGGGCCGTGCCGTGGTTCACCAGCACCACGGCCACCTCGCCGCGGTAGTCGGCGTCGATGGTTCCGGGGGCGTTGAGGACGGTGACCCCATGCTTCAGGGCCAGGCCGGAACGGGGCCTCACCTGGCCCTCGTAGCCCTCGGGGATGGCCATCACCAGGCCGGTGGGCACCAGGCGGCGTTCGCCGGGGGCCAGGGTCCAGGCCTCCCCCTCGGGCAGGGCGGCCCGCAGGTCCAGGCCGGCGGCATGGGGCGTGGCCCGCTCGGGCAGGGGCAGGCCCTCGCCGTGGGGAAGGAAGCTGATGGGGACCTGGATCATGGGCGCTCCGACCTGCCATCCTAACCCGCCGGGCCCCCTTCTGCGTTACCTTTCAAGAGTGCGGAGGTCACCATGAGGATCGGGATCGCGTTGGCGACGTTGACGGTTTGTGCCGGCCTGGCGGCGGCGGACGGCCCCGGCTCCGGCAACCGCACCGAAGTGCGCAGCGAGCGGCTGGCCTTCGGTTCCAAGCTCTGGGTGAAGAACCGCAACGGCGCCATCCGGGTGGTGGGCTGGGACAAGGAGGAGGTGGCCCTCAGCGCCCAGATCCGGGACAGCCCCAAGCGCAAGATCGATCTGGTGGTCCAGCACGTCGGCGCGGATCTGGATATCGAAGCCCAGTTCCAGCAGCCCATGGTCATGTTCAGCTTCGGCTTCTCCCCCAGCCCGCGGTGCGAAATGACCCTCAGCGTGCCGCGCCGGCTCCTGGGCCACTTCCGCACCACCAACGGCCCGGTGACCGTGTCCACCCTGGAGGGCTATGCCCGGTGCGAAACCACCAACGGCGACGTGGTGATCCGGGACCTCAAGGGCGAGGCCCTGGCCGAGACCACCAACGGCGCCCTGGAGGCCTACAACCTCAAGGCCCGCATCAAGGGCGGCACCACCAACGGCCGGATCCGCCTGGAGGACGTGGAGGGGGGCATCCAGGTGGAGACCACCAACGGCGGCATCGTCGCCCGCAACCTGGACGGCTGGGGGGAGGGGATCCGCCTGGAGAGCACCAACGGCGGCATCGACGTGGTCCTGGGCCGGGCCACGGGGAATATCCGCGCCGAGAACTCCAACGGATCCATCGATATCAAAGTGCCCGGCGCCACGGTGGTGGAATCGGCCAAGCACTCGGCCCACGTGAAGGTTCCCGGGCGGGACCAGAAGATCACCCTGGAAACCACCAACGGCAGCATCACGGTCCGCTGATAACCTGGAGGCATGTTCGACCCGCGACCGTTCCTCCTGGCCTTCCTGGGCGCGGCCTGCGCCGCCCAGATCATCCAGCCCCCCGAGGTGGTGGACCGTACCCTGTCCAACGGCCTGAGGGTGCTGATGGTGGAAAGGCCGGGCGTCGGGGCGGTGCGGGCCGAGGTCTTCCTGCAGGGGGGCCGGGCGGCGTCCGGTGATCTGGCCCCCGCGGCCGCCGATCTCCTGGCCCGCAGCCTCTTCCGCCGCCAGGCTTCCGCCCAGGTGGAGAAGGACCTGGACCTGGCCCTGCGCCAGGAGGGCACCGCCTTCGAGACCCTCCGCCTGGAGCGCCTGCGCCAGGCCCGGCGCCCGGACCGGGCTCCCTCGGCGGAACTGCCGGCCCTCCAGGCCATGCACCGGGCGGCCCTGGGGACCATCCAGGACCGCCTCCGCCCCTCCGACGCCTGGGACGAAGTGGACGCCCTGGGGGGCACCCACCGCACCTGGGCGGTGACCGCCGACTACATCACCCACGGCCTGGATCTGCCCGCCGGCCAGGTGGAGGCCTGGTGCCGCCTGGAGGCGGCCCTCCTGGCCCACCCGGTCCTGGGGCGTTTCCCCCTGGAGCGGGAGCGGCTCCTCCTGGACGTGGACAACGGCAAGCCGCCGTGCCCCTCCTCCCTTTCCGTGCTGCTTTCCATGGCCCTGGCGGGGCGCCCCTACGCCCAGGCCTCGGAGTTCCACCGTTCCGACGTGGAGGCCATCACCCTGGCCGATCTGAGGGCCCTGGGCCGCCGCCTCCTGGTGCCCGGGCGCATGACCCTGGTCCTGGTGGGGGACGTCCACGCGGAGGCCCTCCTGCCCGCCCTGGAGCGCGCCTTCGGGGCCCTGGGGCGGGGCGAGCCGGTGCCGGGACCCGCGCCCTTCAAGGACGACGATCCCATGAACGCCCTGGAATCCCCCGCGGGGCGCAAGCTCATGGTGAGCACCACCGGGGAGACCCGCATCATCGTGGGGTGGCGGATCCCCGCGATCAATCATCCCGACGGTCCCGCCCTGCGCGCCCTGGCCCAGGTGATGGCCGGCAGCCCTAGCGCCCGCCTCAACCAGGCCCTGCTCACCACCAAGGGGCTCGCCAGCTCCCTCACCCTCAACGCCGGGGTTCCCGGGGAGCGGGACCTGAACCTCCTGGTGCTGGAGGCCGAGCCCGCCCCGGGCCATTCCCTGGCGGAACTGGAGCAGGCCATCACGGGCGAAGTGATGCGGCTCCAGCGGGAGCCGCTGCCGGAGGCCGAGGTGCGCCGGGCCCAGCTCCAGCTGGAAGTGCGCCAGATCCAGGTGCAGGAGGACGCGGCGGCCCTGGCCGCGGTCCTGGGCAGGTCCCAGTGCCAGGGGGGAGACTGGCGCCTGGCCTTCCGGTCCCTGTCCGCCGCCCGGGACCTCCGGCCCTCGGACATCCAGGCCGCGGCCCGCACCTACCTGGATCCCTCCCGCATGACCCTGGCCCAGTTCGGGCCGGATCCGCTCCTGCTGCCCCTGGACGAGACCGAAAGCCGTCTGCTCCGGGTGCTCAACGCCCTGGTGCAGCGGCGCCTGAGCGACCCCGTGGAGGCCCAGGGCGTGCTGCGGGAGGCCCTCCGGCAGCTGCGCATGCTGAGCCCCGGGGAACGCCTGCAGACCCTCAAGCTCCTGGAAGCCCAGGTGGCGCCGTGAGGGCCGCCCTCTTCCTCACCTGCGCGGCCCTCGCGGCCGCACCAGGCCCCCAGACCTTCTCCCTGCCTTCCGGCCTGAAGTGCGTGCTGCTGGAGAACCACGACCAGCCCCTCCTGCGGGTGGAACTGGCCACCCGGTGGCAGGGGGAGCCGAAGCCCGGCATGGCGGTGTTCCTGGGCCAGCTCATGGGCTCCGGGGGGGTGGGGGCCTTCACCCGGGCCGAGTTCAACCGGGCCCTGGACGACCAGGGCATCACCTTCGGGTTCCAGGCCCGGCCCGGCCTCTTCCGCTGGACCCTGGCCACGGACAGCCGCAGCCAGGAGCCCGCCATGGAGCTGTTGGCGGACGCGGTGTTCCGGCCGGTTTTCGATCCCCAGGCCGTGGCGGCCCTGCGCCAGGCCGATGGCCAGCGCCTCACGGCCGGCACGGCGGCGGACCGCGGGCGGGCCCGCTTCCTGGGAGCCCTGGGGGACCCCCCGGGGGAGGCGCCCGCGCCGCGGGGCGCCCTGGAGGGCCTGGAGTTCGCCGACCTCCAGGGCTTCCGCCAGCGGGTGCTGCGTCCGGAGCATTCGATGCTGGTCCTCCACGGGGACCTGAGCCTTTCGCAGGCCAAGGAACTGGTCTTCCTGCATTTCGGGCTTTGGGGCCCGGCCTCCGCCCCGCCGGCCGGGGCGGCGGTGCCCCCCCCGGCGGAACCCCGGCTCCTGGAGGTGCTGGAGGGGGGCGAGGCGGAGCTGTGGGCCGGACGGACCAGCGATGGGTGCGACCCGGCGGTGCGGGAGCTGCTGGCGGACCTGCTGGAGCAGCTGCCCCGGGTCCTGTCCCCGGGCCTGGTGCGGGAATTCAGCCTCGGTCCCGGCCAGCCGCTCCTCGTCAAGGTCAAGGCGGGCGCCGCCGGGAAGGACGGCCTGGTGGCGGCCTTCCTGGAGACCCTGGGCACCCTGAGGACCCGGGGCTTCACCGGGCGGGACCTGGAGCGGGCCCGCACCCGCTGGAACGCCCGCATCGGGGCCCTGCCCCTGCATCCCCAGGACCTGGTGCGGCGCCTGGAGGAAGGGGTCCTGGACCCGGCCTTCCGCAGGCGGGTGGAGGCCGTGAGCCTGGCGGACGTCAACGCCGCCCTGGCCGCCCTGCTGGCCCCGGCGGACCTGCGGTTCCTCCTGCTGGGCGGGGACGCCGCCCTGGTTCAGAAGGCCGAGGACGCGGGCCTGGGGCCCGCGGTGGCCATCAACTGACCCCGAAGCGGGAGGCCAGGTCCAGGTACCGTTCCTGGATGCCCTGGATCACGTGGGGGGGCAGGTGGGGTGCCGGCGGCTGCTTGTTCCAGTGGGGGAGGGTCTCCAGGTAGTCCCGCAGGAACTGCTTGTCCAGGCTCGGGGGGTTGGCGCCGGGCTTCCAGGCGTCCGCCAGCCAGTAGCGGCTGGAATCGGGCGTGAGCACCTCGTCGATGAGCATCAGGCTGCCGTCCTCCAGGAGCCCGAACTCGAACTTGGTGTCGGCCAGGAGGATGCCCCGTTCCAGGGCCAGTTCGCAGCCCCGGCGGTAGAGTGCCAGGCTGGCGTCCCGCACCCGCAGGGCCAGGTCCTGGCCGATGAGGCCGGCCATGGTGGCGAAGTCGATGTTCTCGTCGTGGCCCTCCTCGGCCTTGGTGGAGGGGGTGAAGATGGGCTCGGGCAGGCGATCGGCGTTCCGCAGGCCCGGGGGCAGGGGGATGCCGCAGACGGTGCCGGCGCGGCCGTACTCCTTGAGGCCGGAACCGGCCAGGTAGCCGCGCACCACGCACTCCACGGGCAGGGGGGCCGTCTTGCGCACGAGGATGGAGCGGCCCTCCAGCAGGGCGGCGTAGGGCCGCAGGACCTCGGGGTAGGCCTCCACCCGGGTGGCTTCCAGGTGATTGGGCAGGAGGCCCCGGGTGGCGTCGAACCAGAAATTGGCCACCTGGGTGAGGATCCGCCCCTTGCCCGGGATGCCTTCGGGCATGATGCAGTCGAAGGCGGAGATGCGGTCCGTGGCCACGATGAGCAGGCTGCGACCCAGGTCGTAGACGTCCCGCACTTTGCCCCGCCGGAAGGCGGGGAGGGGCAGGTCGGTGGTGAGAAGTGCGTCCATGGGGTCCTCGCTCAGGGGGTGGGGGGCAGTTCGGGGATGTGCCGGGGGGTGGGGGCCAGCCAATGCAGGGCCATGGGCAGGAGCTGGTAGCGGTTCTGGATGTTCACCCACCGGGACAGCTCGGTCTCTCGTACGGTCGCTCCGGGACCGGTGACGGGCAGGCCCCGGTCGGTGCAGAAGGTCTTCACCTCGGCCCCGGTGACCCCCAGGAGGGTGGGCAGCACGTCGAAGGGGTAGGTGTTCTCGTGGGGGGGGGCGGCCAGGATCCGGTAGTCGAAGGTCTCCCGCAGCACCGAAAGGGTGGCCTCCCGGTTCAGCTCCAGGGCCGCGTCCAGGTGGGGGAAGGGGTCCTGGCCGCCCAGGCTCCGGGCCTGGGCGGCGCCCAGGTGGGCCAGGGGGTGGACGGGGTTGGCCTTGAGGAGCTTGGCGAAGGCTTCGCCCGCCTCCAGGGCCCTGCCCAGATTGATGAGGCATTCACCGCGGTGCAGGAGGGCCTCGGGGTTGCGGGGGTCCTGGTTCAGGATGCGGTCCGTGACCTCCAGGAGCTCCTCCACCATGCCGGCCTTGCGCAGGAGGGCCGAGAGGTTGTCCAGGGCCGTGCGGTGGCTGGGGGTGAGCAGGAGGAGCCGCTCCAGGAGCTCGATGGCGTGCGCATCGTCGGGCTCCTGTTCCGCGCGCTGGGCCCAGTCCCACAGGACCTCGGCCTGGCGCGCCACGGGGTGGCCCAGGGTGCCCCGGCGCTCGTCGGAGGGATGCAGGAGCTGGGTGCACACCCAGGTGTAGCGCGCCGGATCCCGGCCCCCGGCGGAGCCCAGCTCGTCCTCGATGGCGCGGATGATGGTCTTCAGTCCGCGGTCCCACAGGGTGGGCACGGGCATCTGCACATGGGTCTGGAGCTCCCGCCGCAGGGGCTGGAGGGGATCCCCGGTGCGGCCCAGGTGGAGCTTGAGGCGCAGGAGGCGCAAATCGCCGGGGGGGTCCGACTCCACCCGCACCCGCAGGGCAAGTTCCCCCGTGTCGGGGTCGAATCCGTCGAGGAGGAGGTACTGGAGGTGCGCCCGCATAGGAAGAGATTAGCAAAGGTAGTTGACCTCGAGTCCTTTACCCATGAAGATTGGGATGTTCCAGATCCGCAGGGAGCTCCCATGAAAATCTCGTCGGCCGTCGGTTGCGCCCTCCTCGCCCTGGCACCCGCGACGGTGCATGCGGGGGGTCTCGAAGTGGGGCTGTTGGTGGACAAGCAGGTGGGCAAGGCCCAGACGCTCGCGGCGCCTTCCAACGGGCTGAAGGCCGGCAACTACGATTCGGTGGGCCCCACCGGGGTGGGTTTCCGGGCGGCCTACACCTTCCTGGATCTGAAGATCGCCGGGGTGGGCGCGGTCCTCACCTACCATCCCAAGGCGGAGGGGGACCTGAAGCTGGGTTCGAACAACCTGGGCAAGTTCGGTTCCGAATATTCCTCCGTGGGCCTGCAGGCGGACTGGAAGTTCATCATCAACCTCAACGCGGGCATCGACTACCGCTTCGAGAAGCTGACCACCTCCGGGCCCGGGCTGCCTTCGGAGACCACGAACCAGGGCCGCCCCTGGGTGCGCGCGGGCGTGGGGTTCTCCGCTCCGCTGCCGGTGGTGAGCCCCTTCGTGCGGCTTGAGGTGGCGGCGCCCCTCAGCACGTCCTCCAAGGGCGACAGCAACGAGGAATTCCGGAAGGCCATGTCGCCTTCCTTCCAGGTGGCCCTCTACGGGGGCATCCGCTTCTAGGGACCCCATGGAACTGCGCGTTCTAGGTTGTTCGGGAGGCGAAGCCGAAGGCAGTCGCCTGACCGGCCTCCTGGTGAACGGCACCGTGGCCATCGACGCCGGGAGCCTCACCCAGGCCCTCACCCTGGCCGAGCAGGTGAAGGTCCGTCAGATCTTCATCAGCCACTCGCACCTGGACCACATCTGCACCCTGCCCTTCTTCACCAAGAACATCTTCGGGCACACCCAGGTTCCCGTGGAGATCCACGCCCTGCCCGAGACCCTGGACGCCCTGCGCCGCCACCTCTTCAACGACGAGCTGTGGCCGGACTTCTCGGTGATCCCCAGCCCCGACAACCCCATCATCCGGTTTTCCGAGATCGAGCCCGGCCGCACCTACGAGGTGGAGGGCCTGCGCGTCACGCCCATCCCCGTGAACCACCTGGTGCCCTGCGTGGGCTACCGGGTGGAGGACGACCACTCCGCCTTCATCTTCAGCTCGGACACCGCCGCCACGGACCGGGTCTACGAGGAGGCCAACGCCACCGCGAACCTGCGCCTCTTCATCACCGAGGCCAGCTTCCCCAACGCCCAGGCCTGGCTCGCGGACGCCGCCAAGCACCTGACGCCGGAAAAGCTGGGGGAGGAACTGAGGAAACTGAAGGTCGACGTCCCCGTGGGCATCTACCACCTGACCCCGGGGGACCGCGAGGTGATGCTTCCGGAACTGTCGGCGCTGGGGGACCCGCGGTTGACGCTGCTGGAACAGGACGCGCGCTTCGAGTGGTAGCGGGGGCCGGAGTCCGGAGCTTCCGGCCCGTTCCCTTCGTACCCGCCGGTGGCCGCAGGCCGCATGGACCGGGTTCCCGTGGGCGGGTGCGACCCACAGCGGTTCCGTCCTCAGGCGCCGACCCATCGGTACCGCCGGGTCCAGTCCTCGCTGCGCTGCGGGCTGGATCCGGCGGTTAGCCGTAGCTCGGGGTAGACGGGGCCGAGGAGGCAGCCGGGTTCGATAAGGTTTCAGCCTTGGTTCCTCCTTGCCATTGCCGGGGTTGAGTGCCATGTTTAGCACGAAAGGCGGTACCAAATGCTTCCTCGACTGGTCCCCGTAAGTGATATGAAGAGACAACCCGGCAAGATTCTCAACGAGTTACGTCAAGGCAGAGAACTCATGGTGATCACGGAACATGGCAAAGCCGCGGGTGTCCTAATGGACGTCGCCAGCTACGAAGCCTTGGCGCGGCGAGCCAAGATCCTTGATGCCCTGAGCGCGGGCGAGAGAGAGGTCGCCGAAGGCAAGGTGCACTCCTGGGAAGACGTGAAGGCGGAGCTTGCTACGTGGCAACGCTGAAAATCCTCTTCACGGATCGTGCATTAAGGGAAATGCGTGAAATCCTGGGATTCATTGCCCAGGACAATCCGGGCGCCGCGTCAGATCTTGCCGAGCAGATTATGAAATCCCTCGACAACAAGGCCAGATTCCCGAAGTCGGGTCGTAGAATTCCAGAAGCACCGGACCACCCAGCTAGGGAACTTATTCTGCCGCCATGCAGAATTTTCTATTCCATGAATGAAAAAGCGCTCCACGTCCTCGGATTAATAAGGTCTGAACAGCAATTCCTTTTGTCCAGGTTAGGCCATTAGAGCGATTGGCTGACCCAACGTTCGACCCCGGACCCCGCAGTCGTTCGTTCTCCCCACGGCGACCCGTGCATTCGGCAGGTGCCGATGGAACAGGCCGGAGGTTCCCATAACCGAAAATGGGCCGGGAGGATTCCCGGCCCATGGTGCTGTTCGCGGCCTTTCAGTGGCCGATGGGTCTTCCCGCGGCCTGGAGGCGGACCAGGCTGGCGTTGAGCTTGGCCTGGGCGCGGTCCAGGTCCTCTTCGGTTTCGGCGTCCTTGATGAGCTTGAGGGCGCGGACCCGGGCGGCCTCGGCGCGGTCGGCGTCGATCATCTCGACGGTCTCGCTCACGCGGGCCAGGACGGTGACGTGCTCGGGGCCCACTTCCGCGAAGCCGCCGAAGACCGTGAGCCAGTGCTTCTGGTCGTTCTCGGTGTAGTAGACGAGGCCGTCGCCGATGGCCGTGACCAGGGGGGTGTGTCCGGGCAGGACGCCGTAGTAGCCGGCTTCGGCGGTGGGGAACTGCAGCTCCGACACGTGGGCGGAGAACACCCGGCGCTCGGGGGTCAGCACTTCGAGGAGGATGGAATCGGTCATGGCAGCCTCAGGCCTGGGCCAGTTTTTCCGCCTTCGCCGCGGCCTCTTCGATGGTGCCCACCATGTAGAAGGCCTGCTCGGGCAGGTGGTCCCACTTGCCGTCGCAGATCTCCTCGAAGCCGCGGATGGTCTCCTCCAGCTTCACGTACTTGCCGGGCATGCCGGAGAAGGTCTCGGCCACGTGGAAGGGCTGGCTGAGGAAGCGCTGGAGCTTGCGGGCGCGGGCCACGGCGAGCTTGTCGTCGTCGGAGAGCTCGTCCATGCCCAGGATGGCGATGATGTCCTGGAGCTCCTTGTACTTCTGCAGGATGGCCTTCACGCGCATGGCGGTGCCGTAGTGCCGCTCGCCCAGCACGCGGGGATCCATGAGGCGGCTGGTGGAGGCCAGGGGATCCACGGCGGGGTAGATGCCCAGGGCGCTCAGTTCGCGGGAGAGGTTGGTGGTGGCGTCCAGGTGCGCGAAGGTGGTGGCGGGCGCGGGATCGGTGTAGTCGTCGGCGGGCACGTACACGGCCTGCACCGAGGTGATGGAGCCCTTCTTGGTGGAGGTGATGCGCTCCTGCAGTTCGCCCATCTCGGTGGCGAGGGTGGGCTGGTAGCCCACGGCGGAGGGCATGCGGCCCAGGAGGGCGGAAACCTCGGCGCCGGCCTGGGTGAAGCGGAAGATGTTGTCGATGAAGAGCAGCACGTCCTTGCCCTCGGCGTCGCGGAAGTGCTCGGCGACGGTGAGGCCGGTGAGGGCCACCCGGGCGCGGGCGCCGGGGGGTTCCGTCATCTGGCCGTAGATGAGGGCCACCTTGCTTTCGGCGATGTTCTCCTTGTTGATGACGCCGGAGTCCATCATCTCCACCCACAGGTCGTTGCCTTCGCGGGTGCGCTCGCCGACGCCGGCGAAGACCGACAGGCCGCCGTGGCCCTTGGCCAGATTGTTGATGAGCTCCATGATCAGCACGGTCTTGCCCACGCCGGCGCCGCCGAACAGGCCGGTCTTGCCGCCCTTGGCGTAGGGCTCCAGGAGATCGATGACCTTGATGCCGGTCTCGAACATCTCGGCGGTGGTGTTCAGTTCGTCGAGCTTGGGGGCCTCGCGGTGCATGGGCAGGGTGCCCTTGTTGCCCAGGGGGCCGCGCTCGTCCACGGGCTTGCCCACGACGTTGATGATGCGGCCCAGGGTCTCGGGACCCACGGGCACCTGGATCGCCGCGCCGGTGTCCACCACCTTCTGGCCGCGGACCATGCCCTCGGTGGGCTCCATGGCCACGCAGCGGACCCGGTTCTCGCCCAGGTGCTGCTGGACCTCCAGGGTCACGGTGCTGGTGTTGCCGCTGGCATCGGTGACGTCGGTGAGGATGGCGTTGAGGATCTCGGGGAGGTGGTTCTCCTCGAATTCCACGTCCACGGCGGGGCCGATGATGGCGATGACGCGGCCTTGCTTCAATTGACTCATGTCGGACCTCAGGGCTAGGGGGGAGGGATCAGGCGTTGGCGCCGGACACGATCTCGATGATCTGGTTGGTGATGGAAGCCTGCCTCAGCTTGTTCATGTTGAGGGTGAGGCGGGCGATCATGTCCTCGGCGTTGGTGCTGGCCTTGTCCATGGCGGCCATGCGCGCGCCGTGCTCGCTGGCGGAACTCTCCAGCAGGGCGTGCAGGAAGGTGGTCTCGATGAAGCGGGGCAGCAGCGCGTCCAGCACCGCGGCGGGGGTGGGCTCCAGCAGGGCCGGAACGACCCCCTCGGAATGGGGCCCGATCTCCATGGGGAAGACCCGCAGGGTGGTGGGCACCTGCGCCAGGGCGGAGGCGAAGTAGTTGTGGATGACGTAGAGGGCGTCGATCTCCCCGGCCTCGTACTGCCGGGCGGCCTCCTCCGCGATCTCCTGGGCCAGGGCGGGGAGCCCGGCCAGGGCCACGCCGTGGTGGTCGGAGCCCTTGAGGCCCTGCTTGCGGGCCCAGTCCGAGGCGCGTTTGCCCACCAGGTCCAGGTGGACGATCTTCGAGGGGGTGGAGGCGGCGAAGGCCGAGGCCTGCTTGAGCACGTTGGCGTTGAAGCCGCCGCAGAGGCCCTTGTCGCTGGCGATGACCACCAGGCGGATGTTGGCCTCCTCGCGGGGGGCCAGGAAGGCCTGGGCGATGGGGCTGCCCACGGAGGCGCCCAGCTCTTCCGAGCGGGTCACCACGTTGCGCACCACCTCGAGCATCTTGGAGGCGTAGGGGCGCAGGGCCATGAGGCCTTCCTGGGATTTCCGCAGCTTGACGGCGGAAATCATCTTCATGGCCTTGGTGACCTGCTGGGTGTTCTTCACCGACCGGATGCGGCGGCGAATGTCCTGGAGGCCGGCCATGGGTTAAGCTCCCGCGGGCTGGTTGAGCGAAGCCTGGAAGGTCTCCTTGAAGCTGGTCACCTGGACCTTGAGGGCGGCCTTGGTCTCGTCGGAGAGGACCTTGGTGTCCCGGATGGTCCGGAGGAGCTCGGGAGCGTTGATGTCGAGGTAGCCGTGGAGCCCGGTTTCGAAGGTGCGGCACTGGTTGACCGGCAGGTCGTCCAGGAATCCGGCGGTGGCGGCCCAGATGGTGACCACCTGCTTCTCCACGGGCATGGGCACGTACTGGGGCTGCTTGAGGATCTCCACCAGGCGCTGGCCGCGGTTGAGCTGGGCCAGGGTGCCCTTGTCCAGGTCGGACCCGAACTGGGAGAAGGCTGCGAGCTCGCGGTACTGGGCCAGCTCGAGCTTGATGGAACCGGCCACCTGCTTCATGGCCTTCACCTGGGCGGCGCCGCCCACGCGGCTCACGGAGATGCCCACGTTCAGCGCGGGACGCACGCCCGAGTTGAACAGGTCGGATTCCAGGAAGATCTGGCCGTCGGTGATGGAGATGACGTTGGTGGGGATGTAGGCGGACACGTCGCCGGCCTGGGTCTCGATGATGGGCAGGGCCGTCAGGGATCCGCCGCCGCGGGCCTTGCTGAGCTTGGAGGCGCGTTCCAGGAGGCGGGAGTGGAGGTAGAACACGTCGCCGGGGTAGGCTTCGCGGCCGGGAGGACGCCGCACCAGCAGGGAGATCTCGCGGTAGGCCACGGCCTGCTTGGAGAGGTCGTCGTAGATGGCGAGGACGTGCTGGCCGGGGTTCGAGGCGGAGGCCTCCTTGCCGTCCACGCCGTGCCACATGAAGTACTCGCCCATGGCGGCGCCCGTCATGGGGGCCAGGTAGAGCAGGGGCGCGGGTTCGGAGGCGGTGGCGGCCACGACGATGGTGTGCTTCATGGCGTCGAAGTCCTCGAGGGTCTTCACCACCTGGGCGACCGTGGAGCGCTTGAGGCCGATGGCCACGTAGATGCAGATGACGCCCGTGTCCTTCTGGTTGATGATGGCGTCCAGGGCCACGGCGGTCTTGCCGGTCTGGCGGTCCCCGATGATCAGCTCGCGCTGGCCGCGGCCGATGGGGATGAGGGCGTCGATGGCCTTGAGGCCGGTCTGCATGGGCTGGGTGACGCTCTCGCGGTCCACGATGCCCGGGGCGATGCGCTCGATGGGGTTGCGGCCGGCGGCGGCGATGGGGCCCTTGCCGTCGATGGGGTTGCCCAGGGCGTCGATGACGCGGCCCACGAAGGCCGGGCCCACGGGGACGCTCATGATCTTCCCGGTGCGCTTGACGGTGTCGCCTTCCTTGATGGCGGCGGTCTCGCCCAGCAGGATGATGCCGACGTTGTCCTCCTCCAGGTTGAAGGCCAGGCCCTTCACGTCGTGGGGAAGCTCCAGCAGCTCGCCGGCCATGACCTTCTCGAGGCCGTGGGCGCGGGCGATGCCGTCACCCACGCTGATGACCGTCCCGATCTCGGAAACGTCCACCTGGGCGTCGAAGCCTTCGATCTGGCTGCGGATGATGCGGGAGATCTCTTCCGCGCGAATGTCCATGCGTTCCTCCGAAATTCCGGGACGGGTTAGGCAGAAAGAAGCTTGGCCTTCAGGAGCCGCAGCTGGCCCTGGAGGGAGGCGTCGTAGACGGTGGAACCCACCTGCACCTTCACGCCGCCGAGGATGGCGGGGTCGGGTTGCCAGTGGAACCGGATGGTCTTGCCGGTGCGCTGGGCCAGGGTGGCCGTGAGGGCCGTGGTCTGGGCGCCGGAGAGGGGCTGGGAGCTGCGCACCCGGGCCTCCACCACGCCGGTGGCCTCGTCCACCAGGTCCGCGTAGGCGTCGGCGATCTCGTGCACAAGGGAAAGGCGGGCGGCCTTGGCCACCACCTGGAAGAAGCGGCGCACCGTGGCGCTCATCTTGCCCTGCTCCAGGATGGCGTCGAAGGCGGCGGCCTTGCGGGAGGGGGCCAGGAGGGGATAGAAGGCCAGGCGGGACAGATCGGGGTTGCCCTTCACCAGGGCGGAGATCTCCGCCAGCTCCTCACGGTAGTCGGCGAGCTTGCCTTCCTTCTGGGCCAGGTCGGCGAGGGCCTTGGCGTAGCGGCGAGCGACGAGACGGTTGCTCACTGGGCACCTCCCACCTGCTGGATGGACTGGTCGATGACCCGGGCGGCCACATCGCCCGTCACCTGGTTCTGCAGGCGCCGGGTGGCGCCCTCCACGGCGAGGGTGGCCACCAGGGTGCGCAGCTCGGCTTCGGCGGCGCGCTTCTGGTAGTCGATCTCGGCCCCGGTCTGGGCCCGAATCTGGGCGGCCTCCGCCTGGGCGGACTGGATGATGCGCTCCTTCTCGGCTTCGGCCTCGGTCTCGGCCTTGGCCATGATGCCGGCCAGTTCCGCCTGGAGGCCCGCCATGCGGCCCTCCAACTCGGCGATCTGGGCATCGGCCTCGGCGCGTTCGCGCTCGGCCTGGCTGAGCTTGTCCTCCAGCTCCTTGGCGCGGGCCTTGAAGGCGCTGGAAAGGGCGCCCTTCAGGAGGAAGAAGAGGAGGCCCGCGAACAGGGCGAAATTGAAGGCCTGCACCGCGAACTTGCCGGGGGCCTGCAGCTCCATGCCGAAGAGGTGGAGGGCCTGATGGCCGCCGCCGTGCTTTTCGCCGGCGGCTTCGTGGCCGCCTTCGGGGGCGGCGCCCTCGTGGCCTTCGGGCTTCGCCTCATGCCCTCCGGGTTGGGCTTCATGCCCTTCGGGCCGGGCTTCATGCCCTTCGGGCTGGGCTTCGGGTTTGGCCTGGGCGTGGCCCGCGGGCTCCTGGGCCCGCAGGGCGGGGGCGCCCAGGGCGAGGCCGGAGAGGAGGGCCAGGAAGATGAAGGGGCGAAGGATGTTCATCAGGCCCGCCGGAGAAGATGGGAAACCATGGATTCGGAGAGGGCTTCCACCTGGGCCATGAGATCGGCCTTGGCCGATTCCTGGGTGGCCCTCAGCTCGGCCAGGGCGCGCTCGCGGTTCTGGGCGGATTCGGCCCGGGCCTTCTCCAGCAGGGCCTCCTTTTCCCGGGACGCGGCGGCGGAGAGGCTCTTGCGGTGCTCGAAGGCCTGGGCCCGGAGCTCCTTGAGGCGGGCGGCGTAATCCGCCTGGCGCTGTTCCACCAGGGCGGTGGCCTCGGCCCGGCGGCTGGCGCCCGACTGGATGGCCGTCTCCCGGTCATCCATGACCTGGATGATGGGCTTGAAGAAGACGTACTTGAGGAAGACGAAAAGGGACGTCACCAGGACCATGACGAAGAGGAGGGTCGCCGGGTCCACCTTCATGGGATCCGGCAGGGCGTCCATGAAGCTTTTCGGTTCGCCCGCCAGCAGAATCCCGGCCCCGCCAATCGACATCACACCATCAGGTAGCACGGATTCCTCCCATCGGCCTGCGTTTCCCCTCAGCTTGGACCGCCTGGGGCGCAGGAAGGAAGGTCCTTGATAAGGGAGCAGGACATTCTCTCAACTTCCCATCCATAGCTCAAGCGAGGGATTTCAGCTTGACGCCCCGTGGGTCCCGTGAGAGGATCAATGTTCGGCGATACGGGCGATTAGCTCAGTCGGTAGAGCAGCTGCTTTACACGCAGCATGTCGGCGGTTCGAGTCCGTCATCGCCCACCAGAAATGGTGCTTTGAAAACCAGGGGTTGTAGCTCAGTCGGTTAGAGTGACGGCCTGTCACGCCGTAGGTCGCGGGTTCGAGCCCCGTCAGCCCCGCCAGTAAAAGGATGCGCCCTCGCAATGAGGGCGCGTTTTTTTAGGGAGCCACCCTCATGAAACTCCCCATCGTCGCCCTGTGTGGTCGTCCCAACGTGGGCAAGTCTACCCTTTTCAATCGCCTGACCCGGAGCCGGGCGGCCCTGGTGCACGATCTGCCGGGCATGACCCGGGACCGGAGCTACGGGCGGGTCACCTGCCTGGATGAGGCCGGGGACCCCACGGAGGTCTTCGAACTGGTGGACACCGGCGGCCTGGACTTCGACGGGGCCGACGTCATCACCATGGGCATCACCCGCATCGCCGAGGCCGCCATGCAGGAGGCCCACGTGCTGGTCCTCATGGTGGACGCCCACGACGGCTGGAACCCCGACGACGCCGAGATCGCCGGCCGCATCCGGGTCCAGGGCAAGCCCTCCATCCTGGTCATCAACAAGATCGACGGCGTGCGGGGCGGGTCCCCGGACAGCGCCTTCTACGAACTGGGTTTCGATGAAGTGCACATCCTTTCCTCCGCCCACGGGGACGGGGTGCCGGAACTGCTGGCCAGCATCCAGGCCCATCTGCCCTTCCACCGCTCCCCCGAGGAGGCGGAGATCCACGATCCCGGCGACGAGCTGCGCTTCGCGGTGATCGGCCGTCCCAACGTGGGCAAGTCCTCCCTGGTCAACAAGTTCCTGGGCTACGAACGGAGCCTGGTGAGCGACGTGGCCGGCACCACCCGGGATACGGTGGATACGGTGTTCCAGGTGGAGGAGCGCATCTACCGCCTCATCGACACCGCCGGCATCCGCCGCAAGGGCAAGACCAACGAAGGCGCCGAGAAGCTCTCCATCCTCAAGGCCAAGCAGGCCATGGCCCGGGCCGACGTCTCCCTCCTCCTGGTGGACGCGGTGGAGGGGGTGACCCACCAGGACGCGGTCATCGCCGGCTACGCCCAGGACGCCGGCGCCGCGGTGATCATCCTCGTGAACAAGTGGGACCTGGTGGAGAAGGACACCTTCACCTCCCTGGCCATGGAGGACCGGATCCGCCAGGATCTGGGCTTCCTGCAGCACTCGCCCATGATGTTCGTGTCGGCCCTCACGGGGCAGCGGGTCTCCAAGGTCTTCACCCTCATCCACGAGGTGGCCGACGCCCATGCCCGCCGCATCCCCACCGGCAAGCTGAACACCTTCCTCCGGGAGGCCGTGTCGAACTTCCCCCCGGCCGCCGTGGAGGGCCTGAAGCCCAAGCTCTACTTCATGACCCAGGTGGGCGTCCGTCCCCCCAGTTTCGTCATCAAGACCAACACCGACCGGGAAATGCATTTCAGCTACCAGCGGTACCTGGAGAACCGCCTGCGGGAGCAGTTCGGTTTCGTGGGGACCCCCATCCGCCTGGCCTTCCGCAAGCGCGGGGTGGGCGAAGGCCAGGACGAGGGCACCGCCAAGGTCCGGAAGATCCTGGACCCCGGCGAGGGCCTGAAGCCCAGCCGGAGCGCCGAAGCCAAGGCCCACGCCTCCCAGGGCCCCACCGCCCGGACCTTCCGCCGCCCCGAGGGGGAGGCCGCCCAGGCGAGGCCCCCCCGTCCCGCCCGGGCCAAGGCTGCCAAGCCGGCTACCGCACGTCCGACCCGGACCCCCAAGGCCGCCCCCGCCAAGGGCCGCGCCTCCCGGGGCGTGAAGGGCCTTTCGGCCACCCGGCCGGGCCAATCAGCCAAGCGGCAGGTCAGCAAGAAGAAGTAGGACCGCGATCCCGAGGCTACCGGCCCACCCTCAGAAGGTGGCCGGGATGATCCCCCCGTCCACCTGGATGGAACTTCCCGTGAGGTAGCTGGCACGTTCACTGCACAGGAAGGCGATGACCTCCCCGATCTCCTCGGGGCGGCCGAGGCGGCGTAGGGGTATGGCGGCGTTGGATTTCTCGAAGTACTCCTCCACGGTGGTGCCGTCCTTCCGGGAGCGCACCTCGGCCAGGTGGAGCTGGCGGTCCGTGAGGACGTGGCCGGGAAGCAGGGCGTTGACCAGGACATTGTCGGGGCCGAATTCCGTGGCCATGGTCTTGGTGAGGGCCGACAGGCCCGCCCGCAGGGTGCTGCTGATGGTGAGGAGGGGCGCGGGCAGCTTGGCCACCAGGGACGTGATGTGGACGATGCGGCCCCACCGGCGCTCCCGCATGCCGGGCAGGACGAGCCGGCTCATGCGCACGGTGTTCAGGAGGGTGCTCTGCACGCCGCTCTCCCACTGGGCCTCGGTGAGCTCCAGGAAGGTGGCGGCGGGGGGGCCCCCGGTGTTGGTGACCAGGATGTCCACCTGGCCGAAGGCGGCGAGGGTGGCCTTGAACCAGTCCTCCAGGTCCGCCGGGTTCGTCACGTCGCAGGGGACGGCGAGCACGGACCCGCCCAGGTCGGCCTTGGCGGCCTCCAGCGCGGCCCGGTCCCGGCCGCAGATGGAGACCCGGCAGCCCTCCTTCACCAGGGCCGCCGCGGCGGCCTTCCCCAGGCCCTTGCTGGCGGCCGCCACCATGGCCACGCGGCCCTTGATCCCCAGGTCCATTGGGCACCTCCCTGGGCCCCAGGCTGCCACGAACGGGGTCCGGCCGGAAGCCATGACTTCCGTGGGAGACAAGGGGGGGCCCCTCCGGTAGCCTTGATCTCAAACCACTTTTTCCGGGACCCCCCATGACGGAAGCCATCAAACGATCCCTTCGCCACTCCGTGGCGGCCCGCTGGACATCGCTGCTCATCGTGAGCTTCACGATGCTCTGCGGCTACTACGTGGCCGACGTCATGTCGCCCCTGAAGCCGCTCATCGAGCAGCAGCTGAAATGGACCAGCGCGGAGTACGGCTTCTTCACCGGGGCCTACGCCTGGTTCAACGTGTTCCTGGGCATGCTCATCTTCGGCGGGATCATCCTGGACAAGATGGGGGCGCGGTTCACGGGCATCCTCTCCAGCGCCCTGATGGTGGCGGGCTGCGCGGTGAAGTGGTGGGCCGTGAGCACCCATTCCCTGGACCACGCGGTGGTCCCCCTCCTCAACGTCAAGGCCCAGGTCATGGTGGCCTCCCTGGGCTTCGCGGCCTTCGGGGTGGGCATCGAGATCATCGGCGTCACCGCCACCAAGGTCATCGCGCGCTGGTTCAGGGGCTACGAGATCGCCCTGGCCATGGGCCTCCAGGTGGGCACGGCCCGCATCGGCACCGCGCTGGCCCTGGAGCTCGGCGCACCCATCGGCGCCTACTTCAAGGCCGTGGGAGCTCCCGTCCTGCTGGGCGTGATCCTTTTGACCATCGGGCTGGTGGCCTACGTCTTCTACTGCGCCATGGACCGCAAGCTGGACAAGACGGAGGAGGAGAGCGGCCAGAGCAGTGAGGACGAGGAGGCCTTCCGCATCTCGGATATCCGGGAAATCCTGAGCATCAAGGGGTTCTGGTACATCACGATCCTGTGCGCGCTGTTCTACTCGGCCGTGTTCCCCTTCCTCAAGTACGCGCCGGATCTCATGGTTCAGAAATTCCATGTCAAGGACAGCTGGGCCGGCGCCATTCCGGGGATCCTGCCCTTCGCCACCATCCCCCTCACGGTGGTCTTCGGCAACTACTACGACCGCAAAGGCAAGGGCGCATCCCTGATGATCATCGGCTCCCTCCTCCTGGTGGTGGTCCATTTCATCTTCACCGTGCCCTTCCTGAGCCACTGGACCGTGGCCCTGGCCGCCACCATCGTCCTGGGCTTCGGCTTCTCCCTGGTGCCTTCCGCCATGTGGCCCTCCGTGCCCAAGTTCATCCCCCACCGCCAGCTGGGCACCGCCTACGGCCTGATCTTCTGGACCCAGAACCTGGTGGCCCTCTGGGGCATCCCCTACCTCATCGGCTACGTGCTGGACCGCTTCTGCATCACCGGCACCCGGGTGGTGGACGGCGTGAGCAGCCCCGCCTACAACTACACCCTGCCCATGGTCATCTTCACCTGCCTCGGCCTCCTGGCCGTGGTCTTCGGCCTCCTCCTGAAGCGGGAGGACCGCATCAAAGGCTTCGGCCTCGAACTCCCCTGCCGGGAGCAGTAGCCACCACCCCCGCTCCGTATTCGCACGGGTCCCGGACCTTCGCCCCGTTTCGTCATCGCCGGACAAGCCGGCGATGACGGATGGACCGGAAGGAACGCGGGGCCTGTGCCGCGCCCATTCCCTTCGTTGAGCGGACGGGAATCGTGAAGGCGAGGGCCCTCCCGAAGGCCCCTCCCCAGGAGCGCGGCTTCAATGGCTTGAGGGATTCGCTTCGCGTTCCCCATCCCGGCCCCGGTCGCCGCCGACGCTGATTGGCGTGCCTCCCCCACACCCCCTTGAAGCCACCTCAAACCAGCGTCGGCGCTCCCCAACCTCCTCCCCGCCCCACGCGAAGCTCCCCCCCAAACTGGGTCGGGGCCAATGGGTGAAACACAGCCCCAAAACCCGAGCCGCAATCATTCCGTTGCTGCGGGCCATGGCCCGCAGCAACGACCCGGGTCGCAATTCAGGGACCCGCACGATCCCGTCACCTCGCCCCTACAGCAGGTTTGTCCAGGGGCCGGCGTTGTGGACTTCGCTGCAGCCTTCGCGTTCGAGGAACTGCTTGGCCATGGCTGAGCGGCCTCCGCTGGCGCAGAAGACGATCACCGGGATCCGGGGGTCGATCTCGGCCACCCGGAGCTGGAGCTGGTCCAGGGGGATGTTGACGCTGCCGGGGACGCTGCCCTGGCCGAACTCGGCCGGGGTCCTCACGTCCACGAGCTGGGCGCCTGCGGCTTTGAGCTGGTCGAAATCACCCACGGCGTTGGCCTCCACGGAAGAAGAGCAGGATCTGCTTGACGATGAAGAGGACTCCATAGACCAGGACCAGGAACAGCATCGCCTTGCCCAGGTACATGGGATCCTTTCATAAGATGCTTTGAAGATATCCTTGTTCCGTTCCCGGAGGCGATTCCATGACATCCATCGAAGAAAGGGCCCGGGCCATCCGCCTCGTGTGCACGGACGTGGACGGGGTGCTCACCACGGGGGCCCTGGTGTACGGCACGGACCCGCGCCACACCAAGGTCTTCCACGTGCGGGACGGGGCGGGCATCAAGTGGCTCCAGCGCTTCCGCATCCCCGTGGCCTTCATCTCGGGGCTGGATTCGCCGGCCACGGTGCACCGGGCCTGGGACCTGAAGGTGGAGGACTGCTTCGTGGGGCACCTGGCCAAGAAGCCGGTGCTGGACCAGCTGTGCGCCAAGTACGGCCTGGCCCCGGAGGAGGTGGCCCACGTGGGGGACGACCTGGCCGACCTGCCCCTGCTCAACCGGGTGGGTCTGGCCTGCTGCCCCCGGGACGCGGTGGCCGAGGTGCGCGCGGCCTGCCACTTCGTGGTGCCCGTGGACGGCGGCGCCGGCGTTTTCCGCGCGGTGGCCGAGGCCATCCTGCGGGCCCAGGGGCACTGGGACGAGGTGGTGGCCTCGTACTGAACTAGACTGGAGACTTCAATGGGATCTGCCATGCATTTCAAGCGCAGGACACTGGCCACCGCCGGGGGATTCCTCCTGGCCTCCGCCCTCTGGGCCCAGGAGGCCGAGCCTTCCACCCTGGGGTTCCAGGTGCGGGGCAGCTTCCCGGAATCGGGCCTCGCGGACGCCGTGGGCGGAGGCAACGCGCCGGGGGTGGGCGTCAGCCTCCTCATGGAGAACGACCTGGCCGACTACTACCCGGGCTGGCGCTACCGGGTGGGCCTGGGCATGGATTTCTGGTTCTGGGGCAACCTCACCAAGCTCCCCGGCTCCGCGGGCAAGGTGTCCGTGGGCCACCTGGACGTCGAGGCCGTGCGGATGCTCCGCCCCGGCGGCGGCCCCTACCTGGTGGCCGGGGTGGGCATCTACCAGTGGGGCTGGTCCAAGACCGACCCGGTGCTGGGCAAGGTGGACCAGAAGGTGGGCCACGCGGCGGGCACCTTCGGCTTCGGGTACCGCATGACCCGTTCCCTGGATTTCGAACTGAAGGCCCTCATGGGCAAGATGGACCCCGACACCACCGCCGTGGCCATCATGGCGGCGGCGACGTACCGGTTCTAGCCCGATTCCCCGACCCACTCCAGCTATCACTACCGAAGCCAGCACATAGTCTTTCAATGAATACGACAGCCTTCCCCCTTAGCCAGGAATGACCTGGGTTCGGCGCTTCATCCCCTTCATCCTGATCATCCGATTCATCCCTGTTCCAGCAGGGCCATAGCCGGGATGGGTCGGGGCATGCAGAGCAACTACGCGCCGCCCCACCCCGGCGCTGGCCCTGCGGGAACAGGGATGAATCAGATGGACTGGATGAAGGGGATAGAAACCGGATCGAATTCGGATCGTGATTCCTGGCGAGTTGCCCCGACCGAAAATCCGTGCGATTGGACTTACGGTTTTATGAGGTGGGGTTGGTCGGAAAGTTGGGCTAGGTCGGCGAAGGGGCGGTGCCGTCCGGGGCTTTCGGCCCGCCCGGGCTCCTACAGGTACGCGGCGAGGTGGTCTGCCACCCGGCCCGCGGCGCCCGGCTGGCCCAGGCGGGCCCGGATGCCGGCGAGGTCCTTGCGCATGGCGGCGGCCCTTTCGGGATCCAGGAGGTCCTTGAGGGTCCGGCCCAGGCGCGCGGGGTTCACCTCGCCCTGGAGGAGCTCGGGCGCCACCTCGGTTCCGGCCACGACGTTGGCCAGGCCGAAGTGGGGGATCCGAACGAAGTACCGGGCGGCCAGGTAGGTGAGGGGGCTCAGTTTGTAGATGATGGCGAAGGGCGTGCCCAGGAGGGCGGTCTCCAGGGTGGCGGTGCCCGAGCACACCAGGGCGGCGTCGGCGTAGGCCCGGGCGGCGTACCCCAGGTCCTCCACCAGGCGGATGGGGGTGCCTTCCAGGTGGAGGGAGGCGGGGTCCAGGGTGGGGGCAACCGGGAGCACCCACTGGACCTCGGGGCCGTCCCAGCCGGCCACGGTGGCCACCAGGGGGGGCAGGAGGCGGTCCAGCTCGCTGCGGCGGCTGCCCGGAAGCAGGGCCACCAGGCGCCGGGTCGGATCCAGGCCGGCGCGGCGGAAGAAGGTCTCCCGGTCCACTTCGGGCGTCACGGCCTCCACCAGGGGGTTGCCCACCCACAGGGCCTCCACCTTGAGGCCCTGGAAGAGGGCGGGCTCGAAGTCGAAAAGGCAGTACAGCGCATCCAGGGTCCGGCCCAGCTCGGGGATGCGGCCCGCCTTCCAGGCCCACACCTGGGGGCACACGTACCAGTGCAGGCGCAGTTCCGGCATGGCCTTGCGGAAGGCCTTGGCCAGGCGCAGGTTGAGGCCGGGGTAGTCGATGAAGAGCACCGTGCCCACCCCCTCCTCCCGGGCCACGTCCAGGATGAGCTTGAAGAGGCGCCGCAGCTGGGGGAGGTGCCGGAGCACCTCCACGAAGCCCACCACGCCCAGGTCCTTCACGTCGGCCAGCTTGCGGTCCAGGAGGGGGGTCATGAGGCCGCCGCCCACGCCGATGATGCGCAGGGCGGGGCGCCGGGCGCGGAGCTCCTTCAGGATCTCGGCGCCGTGGAGGTCCCCCGAGGCTTCGCCGGCGATGACCAGGAGGGGCTTCACTGGCCACCTCCCCGGAAGAGGACTTCGGGCCAGGCCCGGGCCAGCTCCTCCATCCCTTCGCCCCGGGGCACGGCCACGTTCCACCGGTAGCCCAGGGCCTCCAGGCCGGAAAAGTCGTCGCCGGGGCCGCCCACGGCGCAGAAGAGGCGGTCCGAGATGCACTCCAGGTCCGGGCCCACGGTGCGGTCCCAGCAGAATCCCACCGCCTCCCCCCGGGCTTCGCGCAGGCGCTTGACCAGGGCCGGGGCGGCGCCCGGGGCGGGGCGCAGGGCCAGCTTGACCCCCTGGCCGTGGGTGATCTCCAGGAGCCCCTCCAGGACGCCCAGGAAGCGCGACACCTCCATGCGGGCCTCCGGGTCCTCGGCGTGCAGCACCAGGAAATCGGGCTCCAGCCGGGCCCGCAGGGCCGCCATGGCGGTCTCCCCCAGGCCCTCGTCCCAGGGGGCCGGGGGCAGGTGGATGGCGTGGACGGGAAGACCGGTCCAGGCGGGGTGAGCGCGGCCCGTCCAGGCCAGTTCGATGGCGTGGAAGGGCTTGTGGGCGCGGGGGTCGTTTTCGGAAGGGACGAGGGGCACAAATCGCATCAGGTGATTATCATGGAACACCGGAGGCATCCATGGCCCGAGTTTTCACTCTCGAGGAAGCCCGTGCGGCGCTGCCCCACGTGCAGACCATCACGCGCCCGGTGTTCGAGCTGGCCTCCAGCCTCGCCGAGGAGCTGCAGGCGGCGGAGGACCGTCAGGACGACAGCCGGGTTGAATCCCTGCAGACCCGCCTGGAGGCCCTCATGGAGAGCTGGGCCGAGGCCGTGCGAGACCTGGGCCCGGATGTGAAGGGCCCCTGGCTGGTGGATTTCGATTCCGGGGACGGGTACTGGTGCTGGGCCTTCCCCGAGGAGGACCTGGACCACTGGCACAGCTACGAAGGGGGCTTCTCCTCCCGGGTGCCCGTGGCCCTCAAGCCGGAGGCCCGGCGCGGGTGAACGGCTTCCGGGAAGCCGTGTGCGCCGCCGTGGCCACCGTGCCCCGGGGCCGGGTGGCCACGTACCGGCAGATCGCGTGGATGGTGGGCTTCCCGCGCCGTCCCCGTCAGGTGGGGATGGTCCTCAAGGGCCTGCCCGAGGGCACGGACCTGCCCTGGCACCGCATCGTGAATTCCAAGGGTTACGTGCCCAGCCGGGGACGGTGGTGGGGGGCCATGCTGCAGATCGAGCGGCTCAGGGCCGAGGGCGTGGAGGTGGACGACCTGGGCAACCTGGACCTGAAGGTTTTCGGCTGGGACGGCACGGCCTCCTGACCGGTTCCGCCCGGGGGTGGACGGATGGGAAGGCCCGCCCACAGGGGATCCGCGGGCGGATGGGAAGGCAATGATTCCCAATCCTCCTGCCGCGAACCCGGAAGGGCGGGCCAACGACTGGTTCCCATGGGCGCAAGGGCGGCCATGAGGGGGTCGGCAAATCCCATCATCAATGGAATGACCGGATGAAACGATCTTCTGGGCTTTCGCAATCCTGTTTCATGGGTCAGGCCTAGCCTCCAACGGGAGGAGCCACCCCATTGGCCGTCATCCAACGGACCAGGGAATGAGCCTCCTCCCCTCTCGCCAGGAAGACCGTCCTTCCCTTCTCCATGTCGTTCCAGGTCAGGCTGCTGTTGATCCATTCGGGGACCATGCCAATGATCGGGATCCGAACTTCCCTCCTGACGATCAGGGGAACGGTTATGCCCTGGATGTTCATCCAAAACGATGGGACGTCCCGGAAAACCAACGCGCTGCCATCCCTCGTCACGCTGCTGGGCAAGGGACGGAGGATCCGGCGCCACACCAATGCCAGCAGGCCGACCTGAAGCAGCATATTGAACAGCATGGCCGGATCGCCCTTTCTGAACCACGCGAGGCCGGCGGTTGCGACCCCGGCGGCGAAAAAGACCAATACCCACCCGCGAAGCCCGGCAGAGAAAGGCGTGAGGGAAAAGGTGAACACTGGGGCAGGGCTTGGGATCTGCGCTTCTGGATTCGCTGTCACGTTGTCCCTCCATTCATGCCGAAAATCCCCATCAGATTTCGAAGGCTGAGCATGGAAGACAGGAGAACCGGGAAGGCCCAGAGGTGGACGAACAACCAGAAACGGGTGGGATCCTTCTGGGAGGGAATGACGAAGGGAAGGACGAGCAGTGCCAGGATCACCAAGGAACCGGCAAACAGGCCTGCCAAGACAGCCGGGCGCCTCGGTGTAGCCAACGCGGTGTTTGTCTTTGGAGTTCTGGTCATGGGGCCACAGGGTTTCATTCAGGGTACCCCAAGGCCCCCTGCTTTGTCGGCCCAGGTCGACGCAAGTCTCCAGGGTTGCCTGGCTCCAGCGTGTGTCTGCAAACCCCAGGTGCCTTGAAACCGTGGTGAAGGGGTTTCCCAGGTTGAGCGGATCCCAGTTCATCCCATCCATCGGCGTTCATCCCGGTTTCCGCAGGGCTGACGCAGAGGCGGGTCGGAGCGCAAGTTACTCGACGTCCAAGACCCAAAGGTGGCGACAACTCCCAGCGAAGTTCGAACGGGGATAAAAGGGATCCAGGGGAAAAGGCAGGATAAAGAACGTCAGGTCAATGCTGGGGCCGGTCCCTCGAAGGTCTACCACCTCCATGTTGAGATTCGGCGGGCGCCTGACGGGGGGGCTGGGTAATCCCTCTCCTTGCGCTGCTCGCTGCTCTAGGGTCTGCACGTGGTGGCCAACACGGCGGGGCAACCCTGGATCGTCTGGCAGAAGTTGCGGGGACCCGGTCCTGTTGGGATGCCCTTGGAATTGATCCAGGCTCAGGTCATTCCCTTGCTGAAAGATGTGATAGCTGGACCTGAGGCCCATCCAAAGCTGCCAGCGGCCCTCTCGTGGGCAAATTGGCTTGTACGTGGTTAATGCGGTCCACGTAGCTAACACGTGCAACGTGATCCGGTTGGAGCGGTGACCGGCCTGGCCGAGGGGATACGGCAAGACCATTGAAAAGATTAAACGCTGGGGCGCAGAGGACTCGCTGGGGCGCTGGGAAAAGAAGGTGAACCTTGGGGAGGCTGATGGTGGGTCCACCCGGAGGGCCCCATGCCACGCTGCTTCGTTGACTGGCACCACCAGGACGGCGGGATCCGCCGCGACTTTCATGCCGGAGGCTGACCCCCCCAGCGCCCCAGCGAGTCCTCTGCGCCCCAGCGTTTGGTTTCCTGCCTGGTTTTCGTGGCGCAACGGAGGCTGACCATGACCTTTCGGCGAAGGTACAAAGTCGAAGGCCCCGGAGGGTAACTCCAGGGCCTTCATTTGGTTGGGGAGGAAGGATTTGAACCCTCACCTGACAGAATCAGAATCTGTTGTCCTACCGTTAGACCACTCCCCATACGGCAGTACTTAGGATATCCAATTCCCGGACGAAAACAAGACCTTTGGGTGAAATGGTCCGGGGCCAACCCGCGGTATCCTCTTAGCCAACTCCACAGGCGGACGGACCCATGGCAGACACCCTGAAACTGGCCTATTTCGTGGCGATGAAGGAGGGCGCCAGCTACCTGGGGGGGCTGCTGCTCACGGACGCCTCGGGGATCCCGCTGGATTTCCGGTACACGGAGCCCATCACCCCCACGAAGCTGCAGGCGGTGCTCTACGGCAAGGCGCTGGAGCCCCACCTCAAGGAGGAGGTGATCCAGAAGACCCTCCTCAAGGAGCTCAAGTCGGCGCCGGATCTCTTCATCCTGCCCCCGGCGGAACTGGCGGGGGGGTGGAACGGGGAGGCGAAGTGCCCGGCCCTGGCGGTGCAGAAGACCCAGGATCCGCCCCTGGCGAGGGTCGGCGAGAGCTTCCGGGCCTCGCCCCGGGAGGTGCTGCTCCAGGTGGCGGAGGGGGCGGCGCCCCTGCGGGTGATCTTCGCCCAGTCCGTGGATCTGCCGGCCCAGGAACTGGCCCTGGGCAAGCTGGTGGAGGCGGCCTACCAGATGGATCCCGTGGAGCCCCTGGAGCGGGTCGCCGAGGCCCTCCAGACCCTGGTCAAGCCGGTGTAGGCATGGTGGGCGGCCGGTTCCGGGACGCGATGTCCGACATGGCCGAAACCATCCGGCGGGTCTTCCAGGCCCCCCCGGCCCGGGAGGTGGACCTGGGGGTTCCGGGGGCGTCCGCGCGGGGCGTGGAGCTCGTGGGCACCCGGGCCCAGGGACCGGATTTCCGGCTCCGGGCCGGGACGGCGGGGGTTCCGGCGCTGGGGGCGGCTCCGCCGGTGGCCGTGGGGTTCCGGTGGACCGCGGCGGTGCGCGGGGAGGAAGGGTGGGCCCGGTGGGCCGCGGGGGCCCAGGTCTGCGTGCTGCCGCTCTTCCAGGCCGGGGGCACCGGGCGCCTGGAGGTGCCGCCCCTGCCCCGCAGGCCCGGGGTGCGGGGGGCGGCCCCGGAAGGCTTCCGCACCCGGAGCCGGCCCGGGCTGGAGCCCCTGGGCGGGGCCCGGTGCCAGGCGGCGCCCTGCGGCCTGGGGGCCCCGCGGTCCTTCCGGGCCCTGGAGCACGCCCTGGCGCTGCCGGTGGCCTTCGTGGGGGAGGACGTCCAGAAGCTCCCCAAGGCGCTCTGGATGCGGTATACCTTGAAATTGGTGCGGGAGACCGGGGAGAACATCCGTAATCTGGAGGTGCTGGGCCTCTACCGGATCCCCGGGCGGGGTACCCGGCAGATCAACCACCAGGCCGCCACCGGGCGCCTCCTGGTCACCCTGGGTCCCGAAAGCGTGGGCGCCCCGAGGGCCCCCTTCGTCCTGGCCCGGAAGAAGGATGACGAATCGATCGTGTGCTGCTTCGTGGAGGATGTCTGATGTCCAAGCCCGGGAACGAACCTGACAAGGACTGGACGGAGGAGGTGGACGCGCCGGACCCCACGGTGCCCATCTCGGGCTGGCCGGATTTCGAGACGGCCCTGCGCAAGCGCTTCCCCGGGGAGACGGGGCAGGTGCCCTGCGAGTACGTGGTGGTGGTCTACGCCGGCGCCCACCTGGGCCGGGTCTTCCCCCTGGCGCCCGGGGCGAACGTCATCGGCCGCAGCCCCAGCGTGGACATCGCCCTCCTGGACGAGGAGGTGAGCCGCACCCACGCCACCATCACCCTGTGGCAGGGCCCCGCCGGGGACCGGGTGCAGCTGGAGGACAACGCCAGCACCAACGGGACCTTCCTCAACGGCCGCGCCGTGACCCGGACCATGGACCTGGTCCCCGGGGACCGCGTCGCCATGGGCAGCCACGTGCTCAAGCTCGTGGCCATGGACGCCATGGAGCGGGCCTTCCACGCCGTGCTCCTGGACCAGAGCACCAAGGACCCCCTCACGGGCCTGGGCAACCGGCGCACCACCCTGGAGGAGCTGCAGCGGCGCTTCGATCTCTCCAAGCGCCACCACCGGCCCCTTTCGATCATCATGTGCGATCTTGATTTCTTCAAGCGGATCAACGACACCCTGGGCCACCTGGCCGGGGACCAGGTGCTGCGGGATTTCGGGGGGCGGGTGGTGAGCGGCCTGCGCACCACCGACGTGGCCGGGCGCATCGGCGGGGAGGAATTCCTGCTGGTGCTGCCGGAGACCGACAGGGAGGGCGCGCTGCTGCTGGCGAACCGCCTCCTGGAGGCCACGGGCCAGGTGCCCTTCGAACTCCCCTCGGGGCCCCTCCACGTGACCTGCAGCCTGGGGGTGGCGGAGCGCCGCGAGGAGGACCGGGACGGCGGCGTGCTCATGGGAAGGGCCGACGGCGCCCTCTACCTCGCCAAGCGGGGTGGGCGGAACAAAGTGATCTGCGACGAACCTGCTCGTTGACAAGGGGGGCCGCGGCCTCTTAAATGGCATAGGACCTCCCGCCAGTACCCGCCGAACCTATGCCCATTCAGCCGCCTCTCTACGAGGAATTTGCCGAATCCGATCCGCCGACGCTCTTCGCCTCCCCCCTGGGCGATACGCTTCCGCCGGCCCGGGGAGAGTGGGCGCTCATACGCTACGTGGGGGTGCCCATCGGGGAAGTGCTGGCCCTGCGCACGGTGAGCCTCACCATCGGGCGGTCCCCGGAAAACGACCTGGTGCTCCCCGAGGTGGAGGTGAGCCGCCACCACGCCCGCATCGAGCTGGTGGGCCAGGAGGACCAGGCGCCCATCGTCCTCATTTCCGATCTGGGATCCACCAACGGCACCTTCGTGAACGGCCGCAAGATCCTCACCCGCAACGGTCCCGTGAGCCTCCAGCACGGGGATGTGATCCGGGTGGGCACCCACGCCTTCAAGCTCAAGCACCTGGATGAAATGGAGAAGCACTACCATGAGGCGGTGCTGGCGCAGACCACGGTGGATTCCCTGACGGGCCTGACGAACCGGGCCTCGGTGCTGGGCTTCCTGGAAAAGCAGACGGATCTGGCCCGGCGCCACGGCCGCACCCTGACCCTGATCCTCTGCGACCTGGACCACTTCAAGGACGTGAACGACCAGCACGGCCACGCCGTGGGGGACCAGGTCCTCAAGTGCTTCGGGCAGGTGGTCATGGGAAGGCTCCGGGCCTCGGACCACGTGGGCCGCATCGGCGGGGAGGAGTTCCTCATCGTCCTGCCCGAGACCGAAGGCCGCGAGGCCCTGGCGGTGGCCGAGGAACTGCGCAAGGCCGTGGCCGAGGAGGCCATGGCCGGCCACCTTCCCGGGCAGACCTTCCGGGTCACCTGCTGCTTCGGCATCGCCCAGTTCCGGGCGGAGGACGCGGACGCGGGCTCCCTCCTGGCCCGGGCCGACGTGGCCCTCTACCGCGCCAAGTCCCAGGGCCGGAACCGCGTGGAATTCGACGGGCGCGCATGAACCTGGCCCTGCCCAAGCGCGCTGGCGGGGCCCGGGTCCTGGAACGCCTGGGGGAGGGCGGCATGGCCGTGGTGCACCGGGCGGAGGATCCCTTCCGCCCCGGGCGGGCCCTGGCCGTGAAGTTCCTCAAGGCCGAGGCCTCCAGCGATCCCGAACTGGTCCTGCGCTTCCTCCGGGAGGGGGAGGTGCTCCGGCGCCTCAGCCATCCCAACCTGGTGGAGGTCTTCGATTTCGGGCGGGCCGGAAGCACGCCGTTCATCCTCATGGAGCTGCTTCCCGGCGGCGACGTGAAGCGGTGCTACGGCGAGGCGCCGGCGCGGATCCTGCGCCGCCTCCTGCCGGTGGCGGGAGCGCTGCGCGCGGCCCACGAGGCCGGGGTCATCCACCGGGACCTCAAGCCCTCCAACCTGCTCTTCGACGCCGTGGGGAACCTCAAGGTGACGGACTTCGGCGTGTGCCTGTGGGAGGGCGGGGAGGGCACCCGCGTCACCCGCAGCCAGATGGTGGTGGGGACCCTCGGGTACATGGCCCCCGAGCAGCACGGGGATCCCAGGAACGTGGACGGGCGGTGCGATGTGTACGCCCTGGGATCCATCCTCTACGAGTTCACCACGGGCCGCCCCTACAGCCAGGTGCAGCTCCCGCCCGCGCTGGTGCGCACGGGCTTCCCGCCCCGCATGGCGCGCATCCTCATGCAGGCCCTGGCCCCCGATCCCGCCCGGCGCATCCCGTCCATGGAAGCCCTGGCCGCGGAATGGGAGGAGTGGCTCCAGAGCGCCGAGAGCGCCGGCTGGGGGGACCAGCCCCTGCCCGGGTTCCGGGTGGAGGACCGGGACCAGGAGACGGTGAGCAGGGTCAAGCGCCACGCGGAGGAGGAGCCCGGATCGCGGCTGGGGCCCTACCTGGACGGCCTGCGCACCGGCGGCGTGGGCAGCCGCCGCGCCGCGGCCGAAGGGCTCCAGAATGCCGTGGTGGCGGGGGACGAGGCCTTCCTCCTGGCCGAACTGGACCAGGCGCCCGAGGCCATGCGCTTCGCCCTCTGCGCCGCCCTGGGCGCCGTGGGCACCCCCGCGGCCATCCCGGCCCTCCTGGCGCTCCTGGGGGACCCCTTCGCCCAGCGGGAGGGGGCCGAGGCCGCCAGCCTCATTGCCCAGCGGGCCGGGCAGCCGGGGCTGGTCCTGCCCCACCTGCGGGAACCGGGCCTGGGCTCCCCCTGGCGCTGGGTGCCCCGGGCGCGCCTGGCCGACGCCGCCTGGGCCGCGGCCCTGGTGCAGGACTGGGCCAGCCTCAACGCGCCGCTCCGCCTCCAGGCCCTGGAGGCCGCGGGCCTGCTCCCGGCGAAGGCCCGGGCCTCCCTGAAGGCCCACCTGAAGCCGGCCCTGGAGCGGGCCGGGGGGCAGGTGCAAAAGCTCTGGGAAGGGCTCTAGTGCAGGGCGCCAGAAGAACCTTAACAATTCGCCCCACCCCCTCGTACAGATCCAGATCAGGTGGGGTGTTGACGAGTCGCTTGGTACCCCGTTCTTGAGGCGCCGAGGAGGCCGAGGATTCCGAGGAAAGAGAAAGGAAGGGTTTGCTTTCAATCCTTCGCGGAGGCAGCCCGAATGGCTGCCAGGGCCTCGGTGCTCGGGTCACCGTGGCGAAGCTACGGCTCAATGGCGTTACTTGTATTTCTGGCGCCCTAGAAAAGGCCGGCAAAGGGGGTGGGATCCCAGCCCCGGACCGGACCGGCCATGAGGATGGCGTGGGCGCCGGCATAGAGGGCGCTCCACAGGGCGGTGCGCACCTCGGGCGTGCCGAGGTCGCCCAGGGGCAGGGTGACGGCGGAGTCGTGGTCCCAGCCCAGGCGGCCGTTGAGGCGGCGCAGGCCCGCCAGGAGGCCGGCATGGGCGAGGGCGGCGGTGAAGGGGGTCTCCGGCGTGGGATCGCAGTCGTGGTAGGGCTGCCGGCCCTCCTCCCGGTTGAAGCGGGGGCCGCCCAGGATGCCGGGGTCCACCTCCCCGGCGGGGTCCCACAGCAGGCCGCAGGAGGCGCAGGCCACTTCGCAGGCCCAGTCCCAGGGCCCGGCGCCCCGGCTGAAGACCCGGGGGGGCGGGGCGGCCATGAGGCCCAGGGCCACGCCCTCCACCCGGTTGCGGAAGGCGGGGTACTTCAGGGTCCCCCACCCCGGGGCCGACACCGCCGGCCACTCCTGGAGCCGCGCGGCGCGCTGCACCAGGAGGGCCCGGAGGGTCTCCACGGAGCTAGGCCTCCATCATCTCGCTGATGCTGCGGCCGCCGTGGATGCGCAGGATCGCGTCGCCGAACATGGAGGCGGTGGAGAGGACCTTGAGGTTGGGGATCTCCGAGGAGATGGCCTGGGGGATGGGGATGGTGTCAGTGACCACCAGCTCGTCCAGCTCGGCCTCCTTGAGGCGGGTGAGGGCGGTGCCGGAGAAGACGGCGTGGGTGGCGCCCACCCGCACCCGGCGCACGCCGAAGCCCCGGAGGATCCGGGCCGCCTCGCGGATGGAGCCGCCCGTGGCGATCTCGTCGTCGAAGATGATGCAGTCCTTGTCCGCCACTTCGCCGATGAGGGCGGTGGAGCGGGCCGATTCGCTGTCGTCCACCCGGCGCTTGTCGATGATGGCCATGGGCAGGCCCAGGCGCTTGGCGAAGTGGCCGGCGATCTTGCCGGCGCCGGCGTCCGTGGCCACCACCACGGAATTGGAGAGGTCGGAGCTGCGGAAGTGGTTCACCAGGACGGGCGTGGCCAGGAGCTGGTCGGCGGGGATGCGGAAGAAGCCCAGGATCTGGGGGGCGTGCAAGGTCATGGCCAGCACCCGGTCCGCCCCGGCGGTCTGGAGCAGGTCCGCCACCAGACGGGCGGTGATGGAAATGCGTGCTTCATCCTTCTTGTCGCTGCGGGCGTACGGGTAGTAGGGCAGGACGGCGGTGATGCGGGCGGCCGACGCGAATTTCAGGGCGTCGATCATGATGAGCATTTCAACAAGATTGTCGCTCACCGGGGGGGCGCTGGTCTGGATGACGAACACGTCGGATTCCCGCACGTTCTCGTCGATCTTCACCTTGATGTTCTCGTTGGAGAAGCGGGTGATGCGGGATTTTCCCAGTTGCATCCCGATGTGGCCGGCTATGCCGGCGGCAAGGGTAGGATGGCTCGAACCCGAAAAGACCTTCATCTCACCGAACATGATTCCCCCAGGGGCCAGTTTACCAACCCAGGCCCCCGCTCGACAGGCGAATGGAAATCAAAATTCTAGACTTTTCCTCCACCCACCCGCTCGATTCGCGCCCCCAGGCCCTTGAGCTTCTGCTCCAGGCCCGAATAGCCCCGGTCCAGGTGGTAGATGCGGTCGACGGTGGTCTCCCCCTTGGCCACCAGGCCCGCGATCACCAGGGTGGCCGAGGCCCGCAGGTCCGTGGCCATGACGGTGCAGCCCGTGAGGGCGCTGGGGCCGGCCACGATGGCGGTGCCGCCGTCGATGCGCAGGTTGGCCCCCAGGCGCTCCAGTTCCATGGCGTGCTGGAACCGGTTCTCGAAGATGGTCTCCCGGATCACGGAGATGCCCGTGGCCTGGGTCATGACGGCCATGACCTGGGCCTGGAGGTCCGTGGGGAAGCCGGGGTAGGGGGTGGTGGTGACGTCCTTGGCGTGGAGCTTCTGGCCGGCCTCGCGCTGGATGCGCAGGTTCAGCCCGGCCTGGCCCTCCCGCTCGGTGAACACGCAGCCGCAGCGCTCCAGCAGGTCGGTGATGGACCGCAGGTGGGCGGGCTCCACCCGCTCCAGCAGCACGTCGCCCCCGGCGGCGGCCACGGCGCACAGGAAGGTGCCGGCCTCGATGCGGTCGGGGATGATGCCGTGGTCGCAGCCGCCCAGGGCGTCCACGCCCCGGATGGTGAGGGTGGAGGTGCCGATGCCCTCGATGGGCGCGCCCATGGACACCAGCATCTCGGCCAGGTCGCTGATCTCGGGCTCCATGGCGGCGTTGCGCAGGATGGTGGTGCCGGTGGCGAGGCACGCGGCCATGAGGATGTTCTCCGTGGCCCCGACGCTGACCTTCTCGAAGGTGTGGTCGATGCCCTTGAGGCGGCCCGCGGGCACGTGGGCCTCCACGTAGCCCTTGTCGATCTCGATGACGGCGCCCATGCGCTCCAGGGCCTCCAGGTGGAGGTTCACGGGGCGGGCGCCGATGGCGCAGCCCCCGGGCAGGGACACCGAGGCCTTGCCGTACCGCGCGAGGAGGGGCCCGAGGACGAGGATGGAGGCGCGCATGGTCTTGACCAGTTCGTAGGGGGCCTGGAGGCCGCCGGCGGCCACGCCCGAGGCGTCCACCACGGCGGTGAGCTCGAAGCCCTCCTCGTCCTTGGTCACCTCGGCCGTGCACCCCAGGGCCTGGAGCACCCGGAGCATGGTGCGGATGTCCGAGACGGCCGGCAGGTGGCGCAGGGTGACCGGGTCCCCGCCCAGGAGGGCCGCGCCGATGCAGGGGAGGGCGGCGTTCTTCGCCCCGGAAACCGCCACGCGCCCCTGCAGGGGGACGCCACCTTGAATCACCAGCCTGTCCATCGACACTCCAATCCTGGGTTCCAGCATAAACTGAGGCGTCCCCGGGAGCGAACTTTGCGCCTTTCCGCCGCCATGATCGTCAAGAACGAAGCCGGTTCGCTGGGCCACTGCCTGGAATCCATCCGGGGCCTCTGGGACGAACTGGTGGTCCTGGACACGGGGTCCACGGACGGCACCGGGGATCTGGCCCGGTCCTTCGGGGCCCGGGTGGAGGCCTTCACCTGGGTGGACGACTTCGCCGCCGCCCGCAACGCCTGCATCCGGTCCTGCACCGGGGACTGGATCCTGGTGCTGGACGCCGACGAGGCCATCGATCCCGCGGATCACGCCGCCCTGCGGGCCGCGCTGGAAGGGCCGGGACCCCAGGCCTTCACCCTGCCCATAAGGAACTACCTGCGCAGCGGGGCCTTCGTGGGCATGGACGGCCCGGCCCGGAGCAACGAGCGGGAGACGGGGGAGGGCGCCCAGTGCAGCCACTACTACCTCCAGAAGGCCATCCGGCTCTTCCGCAGGCGGGGGGAGGACGTGTACCGGGGCCGGGTCCACGAGATCGCCGAGCTGTACTTCGAGGAGAAGGGTCTGCCCGCGCCGGAGCTGGACGTGCCCATCCACCACTTCGGCAAGCTGGACATGGCCCGGGACCGGGCCAAGCAGGGCGAGTATTTCCGCCTGGCCCGGGCCGAGGCCGAGGCCCGGCCCCGGGACCTGCAGCTCCAGTACAACGTGGTGCAGGAGGGCCTGCTGGTGGAGGCCTGGGAGGACGTGCGCCGGGCCGCGGAGCGCTTCCGGGCCACGGCCCCCCGGGCGCCCATGCTGGTGTGGCTGGGGGGAGGGCTCGCCCTGCAGGGGCTGGAGCGGTACGAGGATTCCCTCCTGTGGTTCGGCAACATCCTCCGCCAGAAGCCCGACCACGCCGCGGCCCTGGGGGCCCGGGCGGAATCCCTGTGGAGGCTGGGCCGGACCGGCGAGGCCAAGGACGACTACCTGAGGGCCCTGGACGCCGACCCCCACTACACCCTGCCCTTCCTCAAGCTGGCCGCGCTGCTGGAGGAGGGAGAGGACCTGGACTCCGCCCGCCGGGTGCTGGAGGCGGGCCTGGACCAGAACCCCCGGGACCTCCTCCTCTGGGAGGCCCTGGTGGGGCAGTCGGCGCGCCACCGGGATCCGCGGGTGGCCTCGGACGCCCTGGACGCGCTGCGGGCGGTGCCCGACGGCGGCAGGACCCTGTGGCACCAGATCGTCATCCACGCCCTCCTGGACGCGGGGGAGCCGGAGAGCGCCGCCGGGATCCTCGACCTCGGACTGGCGGCGTTCCCCGGCGACCCGGAACTGCTGGCGCTCACCGATAGATGTTCACGTAGTACGCCTTGAGCTTCCCGGTGCCGTCGGGCACCCCGAAGACCCGCACCTTGGCGCCCGCCGTCAGCACCGAGGCCCACTGGGAGGAATCCACGGTGGCCACGGTGACCGCGGCCCCGGCCTGGCGGGTGAAGGTGGTGACCAGGGGCTGCTCCTGGGCGGTGGCGTCGAGGGTCACGGTGACCGGCACGGCCGAGGCGCCCCGGGCGGTGATCTGGAGGGAACCCGCCGCGAAGGCCCCGGTGACGGTCTGGGCGAAGGGGGAGATGCCGATGGGCATGAAGACGGCGTTGGCCGCGTTCCAGCCCGAGGACCAGTCCAGGGTGCTGATGCCGTAGGGCTTGAAGGGGGTGCCGGAGGTGTCCAGGACGATGCCCGAATTGGCCTCGGCCAGGAAGCCCGCGGTGCCCGTGGTGGCGAGGCCGGGGAAGGTGAAGTCCCAGCTGGAGAAGGAGGCGCCGTAGCCCAGGGCGTGGGTGGCGGTGGCCAGGTCCCCGAAGGTGCGGGTGTAGGTGAAGCCGGAGGCCGTGGCGGGGCCCACGGACCCTTCGAAGACGCCCCGCTGGATGTCCACGGAGGTGGCGGTCATGGGCGAGGCGGTGGGGTCGGCCACGGTGAGGTGCACCTTGAAGTACCGCTCCACCTGGGAGAGGAAGGCCGAGCCGTCGCCTCCGGAGAGGTCCGTGGAGACGTCGCCCTTGAAGTACCACCTGGTGGCGGCGTTCACGAGGAAGGTCCTGGGGTTGCCGGCGGAGTCGAGCACCCGGATGAGGTTGTTGGCGCGATCCACGAAGGTGATGTGGCCTTCGGGCCTCCACGCGGGAAGGTTGGCGGTGGCGGAGTACCACACCCGCACCGCCGTGAGGCTGCCGTCGGCCTGGTACCGGGCCGTGCACTCCACCTGGAGCCCGGCGGCGAGGGTGGCCGGCACGGAGGAGGCCGCCACGGCGGTGACGGGCTTGGCGTCCAGGTTGTGGAAGAGGGTCGGGTTCGCGCCCTTGTCGGCGAGGATGCGCAGGGTCTGGCCGTGCTCGGTGAGCATCGTGAAGCTGGAGCCGTCGGCGGCGACGGAGGCCACGGTGCCCAGGTGCCGGCGCAGGTAGTACGCCGTCAAGGCGGCGGCGGGGCGGTGGCGGAAGATGCCGCGGGTGCCGAAATTGACGACGTAGAGGGTCTGGCCGCCGGCGGCGGTGGGCACATCGTGGGTGGCGATGAAGGCGGGGTGGGAGAGGTCGAAGTCCACGGCCACGGCGGTGGTGGCGTTGGCGGTGACCACCACGGGGGAGGCGAGGGTGATGGTGGGCAGGACCATCCAGGTCGGCTGGGCGGGGTCCGCGGTGCCCCGGACCTTGATGAGGGAGGGGTCGATGGCGGGTGGCACGGCGCCGGTGGCGGGATCCGCGGCGGGCACCAGGGTGATGTTGGCGGGGCTGCCGTCCACTTCCACGATGAGGCGGTCGTAGGTTCCGGCGGGGACCCCCGTGGCGTGGGAGAGCAGCTCGTCGACCTGGTCCTCCTGGAGGAGGTTCACCGGCGTGGTGTCCCTGGACCCGTCGTAGATGACCACGGGGCTGGCGGCGGAGGTGTCCGAGGCCAGCACCAGGGAGGCCTTCCGGATGATGATCCCGACGTTGGACCAGGACTCCGTGGCGGCGTCGGTGGTGATGAAGCCGACGGTGCCCTGGGCGGGGACGGCGGGCGTGGCGGTGGCGCCGCCGCCGCCGCAGGCGAGGGTGAGGGCCGCGGCGCCGAGGCCGGTGCCGAGGAGGAGGAGGCGGGTTCGGTTCATGGGCGGGCTCCTGGGAGGTTGGCGGATCCAGGATCCGGCCGCCCCGGGGCGGGGGTAAGGTACACATCCCCATTTCCCGGTTGTGCCAGATGCCCCCCGGGTGTCCACTCAAGGCTGGACCCTGGACGGATGGCCTTGCGAGCCCGCGAACTCAACCTGACCCTCGACCCCGCCCTGACGGGCCCCATCTACGTGCGCGTGGGCGAAGCCATCCTGGCCGCGGTGCGCGCCGGGCAGATCCGGCCGGGCCAGGCCCTGCCCGGGGTGCGGGAGCTGGCGGACCGGGTGGGGGTGCACCGCAACACCGTGCTCACGGCCCTGCGCGCCCTGGAGGAGCAGGGGTGGGTGGAGGCCCGGCCCCGCAGCGGCTTCTTCGTGGTGGATCCCCTACCGGAGCGCCGTCCCCAGGGGGGCTCCGCCCCGGCCAGCGCCGCCCCCGGCTTCGACGTGCCCGGGAGCCTGCGGCCCATCACCAGCGCCCTGAACGTGGCCCTGGACTTCTCCGACGGCGTGGCCGACGCGCGCCTGGCCCCCATGGAGGCCCTGGCCAAGGCCTACCCCAGGGCCCTGCGCCTGAAGGGGCCCGCCCTGCTCCAGGCCACGGAGTTCCTGGGCCACGCCCGCCTGCGCACGGCCCTGGCGGACCACTTGGCCGAGCAGCGGGCCCTGGTGCGGGACCCGGCGCAGTTCCTGCTCATCCGGAGCACCTCCATGGCCGTCAACCTGGTGGCCCAGGCCCTCATCGGCCACGGGGACGGGGACGTGGCGGTGGAGGACCCCGGCAATCCGCTGGCGTGGGACACCCTGCGCCAGGCCTCCGGGGCCCGGCTCCACGGCCTGCCCGTGGACGCCGGCGGGATCCGGGTGGAGGCCCTGGAGGCCCTCCTGGCCGGCACCCGCCTGGCCCTCCTGGTGCTCACGCCCCAGTGCCACTTCCCCACCGGGGCCCCCCTGGCCCCGGACCGCCGGGAGCGGGTGCTGGCCCTGGCCCGGGAGCACCGCTTCGCCATCCTGGAACTGGACCCCGAGTACGACTACCTGGAGTCCCCCACCCCGCCCCTGGCGGCCCAGGACACCACGGGGCAGGTGCTCTACTGCGGCAGCCTCTCCCGCCTCGTCGCCCCCGGACTGCGCCTGGGCTTCATCGTGGTGCCCCGGCTCCTGGCGGACCGCTTCGCCCGGGCCCGCCAGCGCATGGACTGGCAGGGCGACCCCGTGCTGGAGTGGGCCGTGTCCGAACTGTTCCTGGACGGCGAGATGGCCCGGCACCTGCGCCGGGTGCGCAAGGCCTGCCAGGATAGGCGGGAGGCGCTCTTCGACGCGCTGCGCTTCGCCCTGCCGGGGCTCCTGGCCTTCGACCCCGCCCTGGGCGGCATGGGCCTCTGGCTCCGGGGCCAGGGCAAGATGGCGGACCCGGCCCGCTTCGGCCTGTGGGTGCGGTCCTGCGGCCTGAAGGGGATCAAGCTGCGGCCGGGGACCTATTTCCGGTTGGAGGGCGGAGCGCTGGCGGCGACGCGGCTGGGATTCATGGCGTACACCCCCGAGGAACTGCAGGAGGCGGTGCCGCGCATGACCTAGACCCAAGGCTGCGACCCACTCCAACTGCCACAATCGATGCCAATAGATACCTATTCCAGGAAACCCGTGGTCCGGCTCCTCGACCCGGAACGAGCTCAGTTCAACTTCGTATCCCCTTCATCCCTTTCATCCGATTTGATCCCCGTTCCCGCAGGGCCAGAGCCGGGATGGGTCGGCGCATGCAGATCAACGATGCGCCGCCCCATCTCATCCCCGGCCCTGCGGGAACAGGGATCAAATGGGATGAACAGGATGAAGGGGATGAAGAGGGGATCACCTCACAGGACCCTGGCCTCCAAACGGGTGCTGGCCAGGGGTCCCCAGTTGCGGCTGTCCATGCTCTCGCCGCGGTTGTCGCCCAGGAGGAAGAACCCGGCGCCGGTGTCCCAGGGGCCCCCGGAGGCGCGTTCGGTGACGGCCACATAGGGTTCCTGGAGGTACTTCCCGTCCACCCAGAGTTCCCCGTCGCGGATCTCGACCCGGGCGCCGGGGCCGGCCACCAGGCGCTTGACGATGGTTCCGGAGGGGCCCTCGGCCAGCCACACCTGGCCCGGGGCGGGTTTGCCGGCGCACCAGGCGCGCAGGGCCAGGCGCAGGTCCCCGTCCTTCAGGGCGGGTTCCATGCTCCGGCCGGAGATGCGCACGGGGTGCACCAGGGCCAGGGGGGCCAAGCCCAGGGCCAGGGCAGCGGCCAGGAGTTTCGGGGAGATCACGGGCGGTAGGCCAGCCGGCGTCCCTGGCCGTCGGTGAGGGCCACCTCCGCCAGGCGGGCGGGAGGCGGGACCTTCAGGGCCAGTTCCGTGGCCAGGAGGCGGGCCAGGTCCATGGGCCCCCGCAGGCCCATCTCCCCCAGGAGGCGTCCCCGCAGGGGCTCCAGGAGCGCGTCCAGGGCGGCCTCCAGGTCCCGGAAGTCCACCACCACGTCGAAGCCGTCCAGACCCAGGCGGGTGGCGATCACTTCCACCCGGTAGTCGTGGCCCTCCCAGGCCCCTTCCTCCCCGCGGTACACCACCGAAAGGGGGCGTTCGACGGCGGCCTCGAAGTGCAGGTCCTGGGGCGGGGCGGGGCGGGGCGCATCCATTCCTAAGATTCTGCCACCGCGCGCGGTAAACTGGGCGGGTTCTGTTGGAGCGCCCATGCCCGATTTCTCGACCCAGCTTGCCCGTCCCGGCGTGGAGAGGGAGGACCTGGAATTCGATGTCCTCTTCGTGGGGGCCGGCCCGGCCAACCTGGCAGGCCTCTGGCGTCTGCTCGACCTTCTGGAGGCCCGGAAGATCACGGGGCTCACCATCGGGCTCATCGAGAAGGGGGACGAGATCGGGGACCACGCCTTCTCCGGCGCGGTGCTGGACCCCGCGGCCCTGGACGAGCTCTGCCCGGACTGGGCGGAACGGGGCTTCCCCTGCGAAGGCCGGGTCACCTCCGAGGAGGTGTGGTACTTCACGGAGCGGGGCGGCCTGAAGGCGCCCTTCCCCCCGCCCTTCCTGGCCAACCACGGGTTCCCCATCGTCTCGCTGTCCCGGATGGTGCGCTGGATGGCGGCGGAGATCGAGAAGCGCGAGGTGCCGGGGGTGGACGTCATGCTCCTGCCCGGCTTCGCGGGGATCAAGGTGCTCTGGGAGGACGGCCGGGTCGCCGGGGTCCAGACCGCGGACCGGGGCGTGAACGCCGACGGGTCCCCCCGGCCCACCTTCGAGCCCGGCAACAACCTGCGGGCCAAGGTGACGGTCTTCGGGGAGGGCCCCCGGGGCCACCTCATGCGGGAACTGGACGAGGTGCTGGGGCTCCAGGCCGGGTCCGTCAATCCCCAGGTGTACGAGACCGGGGCCAAGGAGATCTGGGAGATCCCCGCGGGCCGGGTGCCGGAGGGCTTCGTCCTGCACTCCGCGGGCTGGCCCCAGGCCGACGGCGAAAGCGGGGGCTCCTTCGTCTACCGCATGGGCGGGGACCGGCTGGCGGTGGGCTACGTGGTGTCCCTGGACACCCATGACCCCTTCGCCGACGCCCACCTCATGCTCCAGAAATTCAAGACGCACCCGCGCATCAAGGCGATGCTCGCCGGAGGCCGCATGGTGCAGTACGGGGGCAAGGCCCTGGCCATCGGCGGCTGGAATTCCATGCCGCGCCTGGCCTTCCCGGGCGGCATGCTGGCCGGGGACGCGGCGCAGATGGTCAACGCCGGGCGCCTCAAGGGCATCCACCTGGCCATGAAGGGCGGGATGTGCGCCGCCGAGACCATCGCCGACGCCCTGGCCGAGGGAGACTTCGGCGAAGCCTCCCTCCTGCGCTACAGCCGGGCCTACCTGGATTCCTGGGCGGGCACCGAGCTCTACCGGGCCCGGAACTTCCACGGGGTCCTCGCCCACGGGCCCACGCCGGGGGCGGTGCTCAAGCTGGCCCTGGGCCAGGTCACGGGGGGCTGGGCGCCGGGGGATCCCCTGCGCATGGGCACCGACGCCGACGCCACCGCCACCACCGAGGCCCACTACGGCCGGGAGGGCCTCCACCGCGACATGCTGGACTGGGGCGTGAAGCCGGACGGCGCCCTCACCTTCTCCAAGCTGGACGACGTGTACGCCTCGGGCACCCTCCACGACGAGCACCAGCCCGGCCATCTCAAGATCGTCAAGGGCGACCAGGTCTGCGTCTCCTGCTGGGAGACCAAGGGCAGCCCCTGCACCGTGTTCTGCCCCGCCCAGGTGTACGAGATGCACCCCGACGCCGCCGGGCGCGTGTCCCGGGTGGACATCGCCTTTTCCAACTGTGTCCATTGCAAGACTTGCGACATCAAGTGCCCCGAAGGGAACGTCCTCTGGACGCCCCCCGAGGGCGGCGGCGGTCCCAAGTACACCCTCTGCTGAGAGGCCCCATGCTGGATCCGCGCCTTCTGGAAATCCTGTGCTGTCCCGCCGTGGACGGCGACACCGCCTGCCATGGCGAACTGACCGAGACGCCCGAAGGGCTCGCCTGCGCAACCTGCGGGCGGGTCTACCCCGTGGAGGACGGCATCCCCGTCATGCTCCAGGACAGGGCCGCCAAGGGGGACCGATGAGACTCGACCGGGAACAGGCCGGCGCCCTCCTGGGGCTGATCCGGGGCCGCAGGGTGGCGGTGCTGGGCGATGTGATGCTGGACGAGTACCTCTTCGGGGAGGTGAGCCGCATCTCGCCGGAGGCGCCCGTGCCCATCGTGCGGGTCTCCCGGGAACGGGCGGTGCTGGGCGGGGCCGCCAACGTCGCCGCGAACCTCAAGGCCGTGGGGGCCGAGCCCGTCCTGGTGGGCACCCTCCAGGACGACGCCGCGGGCCGGCGCCTGCGGGGCCTGCTGGCGGGCCTGGGCATCACCCAGGACCGGTTGGTGGTGGACCCCACCCGGCCCACCATCATCAAGACCCGGGTCATCGGCCAGCAGCAGCAGATGCTGCGCATCGACCGGGAGGAGACGGACCCCTTCTCCGCCGCGGCGGTGGACGGCCTGTGCCGGAGCCTGGAGGCGGCCCTGGAAGGCGTGGGGGCCCTCATCATCTCCGACTACGCCAAGGGCTCCGTGAACGCCCCGGTCATGGACCGGGTCCGGCTCCTCTGCGCCCGGCTGGACATTCCGTGGATCGTGGATCCCAAGCCCTCCCACGCCCCCCTTTACCGGGGCGCCACCCTCATGACCCCCAACACCAAGGAGCTGACCGAGCTCAGCCACCTGCCCGCCAAGGGCGACGCCGACGTGGCCGCCGCGGGCCTGGCCATGGTGGAGGCCCTGGAGCTCAAGGGCCTGCTGGTCACCCGCAGCGAGAAGGGCATGGCCCTCTTCACGCCCGAGGCCCTGCACCGGGAGCCCTGGCTCATCCCCACCGAGGCCCGGGAAGTCTTCGACGTCAGCGGCGCCGGCGACACCGTCATCGCCGTCTTCGCCGCCGCCATCGCCTCCGGCGCCGACTGGAAGCAGTCCGCCATGCTCGCCAACGCCGCCGCCGGCGTGGTGGTCGGCAAAATGGGCACCGCCACCGCGACCCCCGAAGAAATCCTCCGCCACTACCAGGACCAGGAAGCCATCTGAACGAAGGCCCGTGTCCCGGACGTACGCCCCGGTTCGCTGACGCAGGCAAGCTGCGTCAGCGGAGAGCTCACCGCCTTGGGTTCGGCGTGGGTGTTCGCACACGCCGGCACTGACGAGCCATTGGGAAGGCGGGAAGACGGGACTCCCCGGGAGGGCCTATGCCCGTTCGACCCGCTTCGAGTGCTCCCGGCCGATACCTGTTCCGCGCCGACGTTGACCAGTCAGCGTCGGCGCGGATCCCTATCCTGCACGGCCCACTTGAAGCGCCCCCTTGGCCCCTAGGCCCCCGTGGGGAGCCCCTACCTTCCCCTTCGCCCCACCCCATCATCGAAGTCGGAGCGTGCGAACACCCCCGACGCCCCCCTGGTCGTGAGTTCTCCGTTGACGCAGCTTGTCTGCGTCAACGAACCGGGCCGCCCATCCGGGACACGTGCGCCGAAAAACCTAGTCCCTGAGTTCGATGCTGAGGTAGAAGTGGTCGCCTTTGGGGAGACGCTCCAGGACCTGGCGGAAGTTCAGGTCGAAGGTTTCGGTGGTGCCGGCGCCGACGCTGCCGATCTTGGTGCCGCCGGAGGCCACGCCCAGGAGGCGGTCCTCGGCGTCGAAGACGGCCACGGAGAAGCCGGGGGTGCGGCCCTTGGCGGCGGTGTTGGAGACCTCCACCTTGGCCCGGGTGCCGAAATCGGCGCCCTTGAGGGGCCAAACCGTGGTTTCGCGCTTGTTGAAATAGATGGACGTGACCTTCAGGCCGTCCAGCTCCACGCCGTTGATGGGGATCAGGGCGTTCCAGGTGAAGGGCAGCCGGTAGCTGGCGAAGCTCAGGGGCTGGGCCGGGGGGGCCTTGGCGGGGGCGGGTTCCTGGGGGGTGAGGGCGAGCAGGGCCGGCAGGAGAAGGGAGAGCATGGGGCTTCCTTTGTCAGTTTCTACCGAAGAGGCCGCCGAAGAGGCTCTTCTTGGCGGGGGCCATCTCCGGGGCGGGGGCGGGCACTTCGGCGGAGGAGGGGACGCCGTCCCGGCGCCGGCGCTCGAAGACGGGACGCAGGGCGGGCACCTTGACCGCCTCGATCCAGTGGTCGCTGAACTGCCGGGCCACCATGTGGTACTCGTGGACGCGGCCCTGTTCGATCCAGGCGGTGACCTGGTCGATGGAGACGCTGTTCATGGTCTCCTGTTCCATCTGGATCTTCAGGAGTTCGGCGCCGGGGGCGGCGGGGGCCTCCAGGGGCCGGGGCGGGGGGGGCATTTCCGCCCGGGGGGGAGGGGGGGGCGGCAGATGCGGGGGAGGGGGGGGCGGCAGATGCGGGGGCGGCGGAGGTGCGAAGGAACGGGCACCCACCGAGGCCATGGCGGCCTGGATCTCCTGGGCCGAAAGCTTGACCGTGGAGGTGGTGGCCTCCGGGGCCGGGGAAGGCGCCGGCGCGTTGCCGCCCAGGGTGACGTCCAGGGCGCTGAGGGTGGCTTCCACGTCCATGGGGCTGCGGGAACCCAGGAAGCGGCGCTCGCTGGTGGAGGCATGGGCCGCGGGGGCGTCCTCGCCCATGAGCTTGGAGATGGCGTCCCGGGCGGAGGAGAAGCTTCCGGAGGCGCCGGCCTCGGGGTCGGCCTCCGTCTCCGCCGTGGCCTCCGCCTCCGCCGCGGCCTCCCCGGGGGGCGGATTGATCACGAGGGTCTTCTCCATGATCTCGTCGTCGGCGCCCTCCAGGTCGCCCAGGGTCAGGGAGGGGGGGGCCGGATCGTCGAACCGGGCGAAGAGGGAGGGCTCCTCCATGGGAGCGGGTTCGGGGACGGGCGCGGGCGCGGGTTCCGGCAGAAGCCTTCCCACCACCTCCGCGATGTCGAAGATCGTCTCGCACCGGAAGCATTTGGCGCGGCGCAGGCCGGCATGGACGCGCCCGGGGGTCAGCGTGAAGCGGGTGGAGCAGCCTGGACACCGAATGGTTTCTGTCACGGTCATCTCCGGAGTGGAAACAATTTTTTAAAGGATAGGCCCATTTGGGAGATTGTGCAGCTTCCATGGCGGCCAGGGGGGCCGCGATTCGACCCCCGGCCCCGCGGCAGGGTATCCTCAGGAGTGCCGCGAGGCGCCAGGAGGTTGCGTGGCAGGGCTGTTCATCACCATGGAAGGCATTGAAGGTTCGGGCAAATCCACCCAGCTGCGCAAGCTGGCGGCGAGGCTCGAAGGCTGCGGGATCCCGGTGGACGTCTCCAAGGAACCCGGCGGCACGCCCCTTTGCCGCGAACTGCGCCAGCTCCTGCTGGAGCCCCATGGTTCCGGGGAGGCCTGGTGCCCGAAGGCCGAACTCCTCCTCTTCTATGCCGACCGGGCCCAGCACCTGACCCAGTTCATCCAGCCCGCCCTGGAGAAGGGGCACCTGGTGCTGCTGGACCGCTTCGACGATTCCACCCGGGCCTACCAGGGGGCCCAGGGCATCAGCGATTCCATGGTCGACCGCATCGGGGAGGTGGTGCTGGGGCGCCTGAAGCCCAACCTGACCCTCCTCCTGGACATGGATCCCGCCGTCTCCCTGGCCCGGGTGGAGGCGCGCAACGCGGCCGCCAGCGGGTTCCGGGAGACCCGCTTCGATTCCGAGCAGCTGGAGTTCCACCGGCGGGTGCGCTCCCGCTTCCTGGCCATCGCCCAGAAGGAGCCCCAGCGGGTGGTGGTCATCCCCGCCCAGGACGCCCCGGAGGTGGTGGAGGAGGCCATCTGGAAGAGCCTCGCGCCCCTCCTGCGCACCGCCGGGCTGAAGGTGGAATAGTGTTCGACCCCCTGATCCTGGGCCACCGGGCCATCCGGGAACGTCTGCTGACCCGCGTGGGCGAGGGGAAGGTGGGCGGCTCGCTCCTCTTCGCCGGACCGGACGGGGTGGGCAAGCGAAGGGTGGCCCTGGAACTGGCCCAGCGGGAGCTGTGCTTCCGCCGCACCGCCTGCGGGGAGTGCGAGGGGTGCCGCCTGTTCCAGGGGGAGCTGCCGGTGGAATTGCCCAACCTCCTGCGCATCGCCCCCGAGGGCAAGGCCGGCCTCATCAAGATCGGCTCCATCCGCGAGGACGACCTGGTGGAGGGCGGCGTCATCAGCTGGGCCCACCGGGCGCCGCCCCCGGGCTGCCACCGCTGGATCCTGGTGGAGGACGCCCACCGCCTCAACGGCCCCTCCGCCAACATGCTCCTCAAGACCCTGGAGGAGCCCCCGCCCGGCACCTGCTTCCTGCTGGTGACCCACCGGCCCGAGGCCATGCTCCAGACCATCCGCAGCCGGTGCGAGCGCATCCCCTTCCTGTCCCTGTCGGACGCCGACGCCTGGGCCGTGGCCCGCAGGGAGGGCTGGGAGGAGGCGCACCGGGCGCGGTGGACGGCCCTGTCCGGGGGCACCCTGCGCTACCTGGAGGAGGCCGCCTTCCAGCGCGCCTCGGACCAGGTGGACGCCTGGATCCTGGTGGCCGGGGGCGCGGCCTTCAGCGCCGCGGGCGCCGCCCTGGCCCCGGACAAGAACGCCGAGGCCTCCCAGAACGAGCAGGTGAGCCGGTGCCTGGAACTGTTCCTCCTGGTGCTGGCCGACGTGGGCCGCCTCCGGGAGGGCCGCGCCCCGCGCCTGGCCCCCTGGACCGAGGGGCTCACGAAGCTGGCCGGATCCCCCCTGGCCCTGGAGCCCGCCCAGGCCCGGGCCTTCGAGGCCATGCGGAACCTGGCCCGCAATCCCTCGGCGGAATCGCTGCTGCGGGAAGTGGCGCTGGTCTGACTATTTCTCCAGGCTGCGGGTCTCGTCGGCGAGCATGACGCAGCCCTTGCCGCTGGCCTTGGCCCTGAGCAGGGCGCGGTCGGCCTTCTCCAGGAGGTGGTCGGCTCCGTCGGCGTCGGCGGGGAAGGAGGCCACCCCCACGCTGATGGACACCGAGACCTGGGCCGAGCCCACCTGCAGGGGGCTGCGGGCCAGGGCGTTGAGGAGCCGTTCGCCGATCCTCGCGGCCACGGGCGCGGGGGATCCGGGGATGATGATGCAGAATTCGTCCCCGCCGTAGCGGTAGAGGCGGTCCAGGTTGCGGATGATCTGCTTGGCCTCCAGGGCCACGGTGGAAATGACCCGGCTCCCGGTGGGGTGGCCGTACTGGCTGTTGAGCTCCTTGAGGTTGTCCACGTCCAGGAAGAGCAGGGCCACCGATTCGCCCCGCACCGAGGCCGCGCGGATGGCCTCGGGCAGTTCCACCTCCAGGCAGCGGCGGTTGAAGGCCACGGTGAGGTCGTCCCGGTACGAGAGGTTGCGGCTCTGCTCCAGGTTCCAGGCCTTGACCAGGAGGTCGTCCACCTCCTTGATCCAGCCCAGGAAGGTGTCCTGGGGCGCCCGGGGCTCCACCAGGCGCAGGAGGCCCAGCTTCTCCCGGGGGCAGAGGAAGAAGGCCTCCCCGGCGTCCACCAGGGCCTCGGCTTCGCTGAATCCCACCGGGGCCTCGGGAAAGCCCGCCCCGCAGCGCTGGAAGTAGCATTCCTCCTGGCGGATCCAGATGGCCCCGCCCCGGGCCGCGGACAGGCCCATGGCCCGGGCGAGGATGGGCCTCAGGAGCTCGTCCAGGGTGGCCAGGTGGATCATCTGCCGGAGCCAGCCGTCGCTGCCCAGGTCCCGGCTGCGGATGCGCTGGAGAGCCTCCCCGACGCGGGCCAGGGGCTGCGCCTGGCGCAGCACCCACCCGGCGCGCACGCTGAGCACAAGGCTCACCTCCTCGGGGTCGGCCTCCTTCACCCACCAGAGGATCTCCGACCCGGACGGGGGGATCCACCGGGGATGGGGGCGGTCCGCGACGATGATCACCGTGCCTTCGCCGGGGGACGGGGACACGGCGTATCCCCAGGACGCCAGCGCCTCCTCCAGGGCGGCGGCGCCCTGGGCTTCGTGGATCGTCAGGAGGCCGATGGTCATTTCAGCTCAGGGCCGCGTCGAGGCGGGAGGAAAGGTGCTCGAGGTGGGAAAGGAGGGCGTCCAGGTGGGTCTTCACCTCGCGGCCGCTGCGTTCGGCCCGCACCCACCGCTTGAGGAGGTTCAGGGCCTGGGGGTCCCGCACCCCCAGGGGCTTGGTGGTCTGGATGAGCTTGTGGGTGAGCCGGGAGCGGTCCGGGGCGTCGCCGCGGGCCAGGCGCAAGGCCTGGCCCAGGCGCAGGGCCTCCCGGGAGGTGGTGAGGTCCAGCCGGATCAGGGGCACCCGGGCGTTGATGCGCAGCAGGAACTGGTCCAGGAAGCGCAGGATCTCGCCCACGGTCTCCGAGGCCTCCTCCAGGGAGGTCTCGATGACGGCGGGGTCCTCCAGGCTGCGGGTGAACTGCAGGGTGAGCCGCTCGAATTCCTGGCGGTCGACGCTGCGGATGAGGAGGAATTCGGGGCTGCGGCGGAAGCTCGCCACCTGCCCCTGGGCCTGGGAAAGGGCCAGGGCGAGGCGGGGCCAGCTCCTCAGTTCCAGGTGAAGCCGGATCTGGCCCAGGGCCGGGTCCATGTACTGCCAGAGGCGGTGCAGGCGCCGGCGGAGGCGGTCCCCCTCCTCCGTGAGGGAGGGCGAATCCGGGAAGAGCTTGTGGCGCAGTTCGGGGCTGAACAGCCCCACGAGGTCGCCCATGAGCTGGCGCTGGTGCGAGAGGAGCAGGGCCCTGAGGTTGTCGAGGGTGATGGCCAGCTGGTCCACGTCGTCGTTGGTGAGGGTCTGCAGCAGGAGGCCGCGGATGGTGGCCTGGTCCTGGAGGAGGCTCAGCACCGCCTGGCGCAGGAAGGCGCCCAGGAGCAGGGATTCCTCGCTGCCCTTGGGGAGGTTGTCGGCCGCGCGGGGGTGGAACACCCGCTCCGCGAGCCGGCCCAGTTCGCTCTCGATGACGTAGAAATGGGGCACCGAGGCGAAGCGCTTGGGGATGGAGGCGTTCACCGCGGGCTCCATGCCCTCCACCAGGCTCAGCAGCGCCAGGTGGCTCACCAGGGCCCGGGCCACGATGCGGAAGGAGGGGGGGTGGTTCTCCCGAAGCTGCTTGAGCAGCGCGCGCACGTCGCCCGGGAGGCTCTTCTCCAGGAGGCGGTCCTCCACCCGGGGAAGGCTCCAGCCCAGGTGGTTCCACAGCCACTGGAGGCTGCCCCGGATGTGCTCCACCGCCGGCCAGTGGACGCCGCGGTCCAGGGGCCTGAAGAGCATGATGCGCAGGCTGGCGATGACGTGCTGGACCAGCAGGAGCGGCTCCGCCCGCAGGCGGGTGGATTCCGGAAGGGCTCCGCCCAGGAGGGCCTCCATCTTGCGGATGGGTTCCAGGGGGTTGCCCGAACCGGACTGGAGGGCCCGGTTGAGGGTCTTCATGAGCTGGTTGAGCCGGGCCACCAGGGCCGGGCCCTCCTCCATGCCGGCCAGGACCGCGAAGATGCTCTTGATGTGGTCCCGCTCCTCCTGGAGGTAGGCGGTCCAGTGCTCCTTGAGCTGGGAGCCCTCCCCCGAGCCCAGGGAGGTGGCCATGGTGCGCAGGCTGGCGATGAGGTCCAGGAGGTGGATGACCCAGTCCGGCTCCAGGTTCTGGTCCAGCACCTCCCGGTGGGCCGTGGCCGCCAGCTCCCCCAGGGTGTCCAGGCTGTGCTGGAGCACCAGCCCCATGGCCGGGCGAACTTCCCCCAGGCGCCGTTCGGAGAACTGGTTCAGGAAGGCCAGGAACAGGCCGAAGGCCCGGCGGAGCTTCGCCAGGTGCAGGGATTCGCCCACGGGGAAGGCCTCCCCGGTGCCCGTCTCCAGGAGCGGGAAGACATCGCCCCCGCCGACCCGCAGTATCTCCTCCAATAATTGAAGATCCTGACGCGAAAGTCCCTTCTCCCGGATGAGTTCCCGGACCAAATCAAGGCGCTGACCGGAGGACTGGGCGCTGGGCATGCCCCCAGGATAGCCGGTTGGTTGAATCACGCTATATGCCAAGCAGCGGATTGTAGGTGTACACTGCCCATCAACCCCCTTCGGAGGATCCATTGGCTAGCAAGCTCGGTGAAATGCTTGTGAAGGCACAGCTGATTTCTGAAAATCAGCTGGACGAGGCCATCAAGCTGCAGCGCCGGGAAGGCGGGAAGCTGGGCAGCATTGTCGTGCGCCTGGGGTTCTGCTCGGACCAGGACATCGTGAGCTTCCTGGGCATGCAGTACGGGGTGCCGGCGGCGGACCTGGACCAGTGGCCGCCCATCGAGCCCTCGGTCATCGCCCTGGTGCCATCCGAACTGGCCAACAAGCATAAGGTCCTGCCCCTTCAGCGGTCGGGCAACGTCCTCACCATGGCCATGTCCGATCCCACGGATATCTTCGCCATGGACGATGTGCGGTTCCACACCGGCTACAACATCGATCCGGTGGTCTCCTCGGAGCGGGGGCTGGTACGGGCGATCGAACGCTACTACGGGGGCACCAGCGCCGTGCGCCTGCGGGATCGTCAGGATGACGGCCGGGGCGTCTTCAATGCCGGGGCCCCGGGCCAGGAGGCCGCCGCCCCCGGCCCCGACGAATTCGGGGACCACGAGGACGCCAGCCTCGACCTGAAGGACCTTGAAGAGGAGATGGCCGAGTCCACCCAGTACGAGACCCTGGACGAGGAGGACGAGGTCAACGCCGCCGCCCTGGGCAAGGCCTCCGAGGACGCGCCGGTGGTGCGGCTCGTGAACATCGTGCTCATCGACGCCATCCGCAAGGGGGCTTCCGACATCCACATCGAGCCCTACGAGAAGCACTACCGCATCCGGTTCCGCATCGACGGGCTGCTGCAGGAGGTGATGCGGCCCAGCATCAAGCTCAAGGACCCGGTCACCTCCCGCGTGAAGATCCTCGCCAAGCTCAACATCGCCGAGAAGCGGCTGCCCCAGGACGGCCGCATCAAGCTCCGGGTCCAGCTGGGCGGAAAGCAGAAGGTCATCGACTACCGGGTGAGCATCCTCCCCACCCTGTTCGGCGAGAAGATCGTGCTGCGGCTCCTGGACTCCGACAAGCTCATGCTCGACCTCACCAAGCTGGGCTTCGAGCCCGAGAGCCTCCAGCAGTGGGATCGCCAGATCAGCAAGCCCTACGGCATGGTGCTGGTGACCGGGCCCACCGGGTCGGGCAAGACCAACACCCTCTATTCCTCCATCTCCAAGCTGAACACCGCGGACGTGAACATCATGACCGCCGAGGATCCCGTCGAGTTCAACTTCGCGGGCATCAACCAGGTGCAGATGAAGGAGCAGATCGGCCTGAACTTCGCGGCCGCCCTGCGCAGCTTCCTGCGCCAGGACCCCAACATCATCCTGGTGGGCGAGATCCGGGACTTCGAGACGGCCGAGATCGCCATCAAGGCCTCCCTCACGGGCCACCTGGTGCTCTCCACCCTCCACACCAACGACGCCCCCTCGACCATCAACCGCCTCATGAACATGGGCGTGGAGCCCTTCCTGGTGGCCACCTCGGTCAACATCATCTGCGCCCAGCGCCTGGTGCGGCGCATCTGCGCCAACTGCAAGCAGGCCGATCCCCACCAGCCGCCCCCGGAGGCCCTGCTCAAGGTGGGCTTCACGGAGGAGGAGGTCAAGCGCGGCATCGTCCTGAAGAAGGGCGCCGGCTGCGAGATCTGCGGCGGCCGCGGCTACAAGGGCCGTGTGGGCCTCTACGAGGTCCTTGAAATGTCCGAGACCCTCAAGGACATGATCCTCACCGGGGCCAGCGCCATCGAGCTGAGGGAGCAGGCCCAGAAGGAAGGGATGATCACGCTGAGGCGTTCGGGGTGCCGCAAGGTCCTGGACGGCGTCACCACCATCGAGGAAATCGTCCGCGAGACGGTCCTCTAGTCCCATAAAGGGGTAGCAACCATGGCCGAACCCAGTGCCCAGTACGTAGTCCCCCTCCAGCAGCTCCTGAAGACCATGGTGGAGTACGGCGGGACCGACCTCCACGTCACCACCGACACCGCCCCCCAGGTGCGCATCGACGGGCGCATGGTGCCCCTGAAGCTCCCGCCCCTGGAGGCCTCCCAGACCCGGTGGCTGTGCTACGGCGTCATGACCGACCAGCAGAAGCACCGCCTGGAGGAGGACCTGGAGGTGGACTTCTCCTTCGGCCTGCAGGGGGTGTCCCGCTTCCGCGCCAACGTCTTCAACCAGAAGGGCGCCACCGCCGGGGTGTTCCGGGCCATCCCCGAGAACATCCGCTCCTTCGAGCAGCTGGGCCTGCCCCCCATCGCCCAGACCCTCTGCGACAAGCCCCGGGGCCTGATCCTGGTGACGGGCGTCACCGGTTCCGGCAAGTCCACGACCCTGGCCGCCATGATCGACCGGGTCAACGAGGTGGAGCCCCTGCACATCCTCACCATCGAGGATCCCGTGGAATACGTGCACCACCACAAGCGGTGCCTGGTGAACCAGCGGGAGGTGCACGCCGACACCCACAGCTTCAAGAAGGCCCTGCGCTCGGCGCTGCGCCAGGACCCCGACGTGGTGCTGGTGGGCGAGCTGCGCGACCTCGAGACCATCGAGGCGGCCCTGACCATCGCCGAGACCGGGCACCTCACCTTCGGAACCCTGCACACCAGCTCCTGCGTGCAGACCATGAACCGCATCATCGACGTGTTCCCGGCCCACCAGCAGCCCCAGATCCGGGCCCAGCTGTCCCTGGTGCTGGAAGGGGTCATCTGCCAGTCCCTCATCCCCAAGGCCTCGGGCAAGGGCCGGTCCCTGGCCCTGGAGGTGATGATCCCCAACCCCGCCATCCGCAACCTGATCCGCGAGGACAAGATCCACCAGATCTACAGCTCCATGCAGACCGGCCAGCTCAAGTTCGGCATGCAGACCTTCAACCAGAGCCTTTCCGAGCTGGTGCTGAAGGGCGACATCACCCAGGACATGGCCATGTCCTACTCCTCCAACCAGGAGGAACTGCGGGAACTCATCAACCGCGGGGTGGGCACCCAGAACATGGCGCCCATGAATCCGGGCAAACCGGCAGGCCAGCCCAGCAGCGTGCTGGGGGGGCGGAACCCCAATATTAAATACACGTAGGCTGGGGTCTTCCGGGCTTCCCATGGCCGCATATTGGCTTTATCCTGGTCCCATTGACACGTCCCAAAGATAGAAGAGGTTCTGATGCCCGCATATGCTTGGAAAGGCAAGAATCGGCTCGGGGAGATTCAGGAAGGGGTCATCGTCGCCGAAACCCGGGACGGAGGCGCCGTCACGCTCAAGCGCAATGGCATCCAGGTCATCTCCATCAAGCCCCAGGGCGCCGCGGGCGGAAAGTCCCTGGGCAAGGTCAAGCCCAAGGAACTGGCCATCTTCACCCGGCAGTTCAGCGTCATGATCGACGCCGGCCTGCCCCTGGTGCAGTGCCTGGAAATCCTGGGTGCCCAGCAGGCCGACAAGGGTTTCCAGAAGATCCTCGCCGCCGTGCGCCGGGACGTGGAGCAGGGCGCCACGCTCCAGACGGCCCTCAGCAAGCACCCCAGGGCCTTCAACGATCTGTACGTGAACATGGTGGGCGCGGGCGAGGCCGGCGGCATCCTGGACGTCATCCTCCAGCGCCTTTCCGGCTACATCGAGAAGGCCGTGAAGCTCACCGCCAAGGTGAAGGGCGCCATGACCTACCCCATCACCGTCATCATCATCGCCATCGTGGTGGTGGCCATCATCATGGTGAAGGTGATCCCGGTGTTCTCCCAGATGTATGAGGGCATGGGCAGCAGCCTGCCCTTCCCGACCCTCATCTGCATCGCCATCTCCAACGTGCTGATCAACTACTTCTACGTGGTGCTGATCTTCATCGCCCTGGTCTATATCGGCCTGCGGCAGTACTACAAGACGCCCGCGGGCCACCTGCAGATCGACACCATCATCCTGAAGATCCCCGTCATCGGCGAGCTGCTCCGCAAGGTGGCCGTGGCGCGGTTCTGCCGCACCCTGGGCACCCTGACCAGCTCGGGCGTGCCCATCCTGGAAGGCATGGACATCACCGCCCGCACCGCCGGGAACCTGGTGATCCAGAACGCCATCATGAAGAGCCGCGAGGCCGTGGAGCAGGGCCGCAACATCGCCGGGCCCCTGGCCGAGACCAAGGTCTTCCCGCCCATGGTGGTGCAGATGGTGGGCGTGGGCGAGGCCACCGGCGCCCTGGACGCCATGCTGAGCAAGGTCGCCGACTTCTACGAGGACGAGGTCGACAACGCCGTGGCCGCCATGACCGCCATGATGGAGCCCCTGATCATCGCCGTCCTGGGCGGCATCATCGGCTTCATCGTCATCGCCATGTATCTGCCCATCTTCAACCTCGCCAACGTCATGGGCAAGGATTGAGGAAGCGCCGGCGGGCGGGAGGTTCCGGACGGTTCCGGGACTTCCTGCCGGGGGCCGCGGATCTTCGCGCCCGGGTCCCGGAGTTCTGCGCCGACCCACAGGGGTTCCGTCCTTTCGCGCCGACCCATCGGTAGCGCTCGCAGGCAAGCTGCGAGCGCTTTGCGTGTCCAGGATGGGACAGGGTGAACGACGGCTGGGGGGACGCCGCTTTCCAATCACTTGGGGGGGCGGGTGCGGGTCGGGCCTGGTTTGTTGGGCGGCCCGCAGCACCGGGCGGCGCTCACAGCTCGCCTGTGATCGCTATGCGTATCCAGGATGGGACAGGGTGAACGACGGTTTTGGGGACGCCGCTTTCCAGTCACATGGGGGGGCGGGTGCGGGTCGGGCCTGGTTTGTTGAGCGGCCCGCAGCACCGGGGGCCATCCGCAATGGATCACGGGCAGCGCTCGCAGCTTGCCTGCGAGCGCTACCGGTGGGTCGGCGCGAAAGGACGGAACCCCTGTGGGTCGGCGCCACCATCCGGGACCCGCGCGTGACGATCCACGGCCCCCGGCAGGGCATGCCCCTTACCCTTCACCCCTCCCAGCGGCAGTCCTCGCACATCCGCCGGCCCTGATACGCGGCCATTGCGGCGCGATCGGTGCGCCGGGCGCGGATCCAGGTGAGGAAGGTCACCGCGCCCAGCGCCAGGAAGGTGGCGAGGACCGGGTAGGCGCGCTGGGGGGGGACGAAACCGGGGCTGAGGAAGGCCAGGAAGAAGAGGGTGATGCTGGCGGTGCCGTGGAAGATGGAGCGGCGCAGGGGGGGGGCCAGGGCGGCCAGGGCCTCGGGGTCGGATTCGGGGATCCGCACCTGGGCGGCGTAGTGTTCGGCGACGGCCACGACGTGGGATCCGCCGCAGGAGGGGCAGGCTTGCATTCAGGGCTCCGGGGTTCGGGTGAGGGCGAAGGCCTGGAAGCCCTCTCCGGGCCAGGTCAGGGGGTCGGGGCGGAAGAAGCTGGTGGGGCCCTCCTCGGCGCCCAGGCCCGCGGGCCACGCGGCCACGGGTTCCAGGCCGGGCTGGGCCAGGGCCCAGTCCCGGTGGTCCTGGCCCTCCTCGGAGAGCCAGGAGCACACGGCGTAGATGAGGAGGCCGCCGGGGGCCAGGCGGGAGCAGGCGGCTTCCAGGAGGTCGCGCTGCGCGGCGCGCATGCGGGGGCGGTCGATGGCGGGGCCGATCCAGGTGAGCTCGGGGTGCTTCTGGAGGGTGCCGCTTCCCGTGCAGGGGGCGTCCAGGAGGATGAGGTCGAAGGCGGGGCCGGCCTGGCGCATCCAGGGGCCGGCCTCCTCCACCACCACCTCCGCCTGGATCCCGCGGGCGGCGAGGTTCTCCCGGAGGCGCCCGGCGCGCTGGGGGTGCTTTTCCAGGGCGGTGAGGGCGGCTTCGGGGTAGCGGCGGGCCAGGGCGGTGGTCTTGCCGCCGGGGGCGGCGCAGGCGTCCAGGATGGTGCGGGGGGCGCCCTCCCACCGGAAGGCCATGAGGGCCTGGGAGCTGATGTCCTGCACCATGCCCTGGCCCGAGGCCAGCCACTCCCGGGGGAAGGCGGCGCCGGGGGCCAGTTGCAGGGCGCCGGGGACGCCTTCCACCGGCAGGAGGGTGGCGGGCGCCGGTCCCAGGGCCCTGAAGGTGGGCCGGGGCGGCGCCTGGAGGCGCTTCCAAAGCTGCTCCCGGGCCACCCCCTGGCCCCGGGGGTACAGGGCGGCCTTGAGGGTCAGCTCGGCGAAGGGGGTGCGGTCCAGGGCGGGGTCCATGGCGTCCAGGGTGGCCCGGAGGGCCTCCCGGTCCTGGCCGGCCCGGCGCAGGATGGCGTTCACCAGGCCCCGGTGGGGGGGGAAGCCCAGGTCCCGGTCGCCGGCCAGGTCCACGGCCTCGTTCACCGCGGCGTGGTCCGTGACGCCCTCCAGCCATGCCAGCTGGGCCAGGCCGATGGCCAGGGCCACCTGGGTGCCCAGGGGGACGCCCCGGGCGGGGTTCCGGAACTGGGGGCGGCAGTGGGCCTGGAGGGTGCCCCAGCGCCGCAGGCAGTGCCCCAGGAGGGCGTTGGCCAGCCCCGCGTCCTCGGAGGAGAGGCCGGCGTCCCAGGCGTCCGGGACCCGGTCCCCGTCGCCGAAGACGACCTGGAGGGTCCGTGCCACAAGGGTGCGACTCTGCGTTGCCATCCCATCAGCCTCTCACATTCCGGGGGGCCTTGGGGAGCCGCTACACTTGGGGCATGAGCGAAGCCGATACCCCCGCCCTGGTCGTCCGGGCCCTCACCGCCGACCGCCACATCCGCTTTTCCGCCCTGGACGCGAGCCCCCTGTGGGACGGGGTCCGGCGGGGCCACCCGCACCTGGAGGCCGAGGCCTGCGCGGTGCTGGTGGAGGTGCTTTCCAGCGCGCTCCTTCTCCAGGCCCGGAATTTCTTTTCCGAGCGCCTGCAGATCCACCTCCGCTCCGCCGGGCGCGCCCGGGCCGTGGTGGCCGATTCCTGGCCCGACGGGGATATCCGCGGGGTGCTGGACGAGGGCGCCGGGGCCGGCCCGTGGCTCCAGGGCCCCGGGCTCCTCCAGGTGACGCGCTCCACGGGATCGGACGCGCCCTACGTGGGGACCCTGGAACTGGTGGAAGGCCCCCTCCAGGCCCAGCTCGAAGCCTATCTCCTCCAGTCCGAGCAGGTCCAGGCCAGCGTCCACCTGTGGTGCGATCCCGGGACGGGGGAGAGCGGCGGGCTCCTGGTGGAACTCATGCCGGAATGCCCCCCGGAGCGCCTCCGGGCCCTGGTGGAGGCCCTGGAGGGCCTGGACGTGGTGCCCTTCTGGGAGCGCACGCCGGAATTCCTCAGCTCCTGGATCAACCAGGGCCCGGGGGCCGAGGTGCTCAACACCACGGCCATGCGCTACCGGTGCCGGTGCTCCCGGGAAAGCCTCCTGGAGGCCCTGGCCGGGTTCGGGCGGGCCAAGCGCCACGAGATGTTCAAGGACGGCGGGCCCGTGCAGGTCCGCTGCGACTACTGCGGCAAGGACTACACCATCGCCCCCGGGGACCTGGGGCCCGAAGGGGAGGAGCCGTGAGCGGGGTCCAGATCGTCGAACGGGGCCGGCCCGTGGGCGGACCCCTGAGCGTGTGGCTCAATTTCCGGCTCGTGCCCTTCGTGGCCGCGGCCCTGGTGAAGACCCTCGCCTACACCCTGCGGGTGGCGCGGGAGGGCTTCGAGCCCGTGGAGGACCTGGTGGCCGCGGACCGGCGGGTGATCCTCTCCTTCTACCACCGGCGCCTGGTGATGATGCCCCAGGCCTATCCGTTCCGGCGCAGCGCCCCGGACGGCGAGCCCCGGGGCGTGGCCATCCTCTCCAGCGACAGCAAGGACGGGGAGCGCAGCGCGGCCACCTGGCAGTGGTTCGGCATCCACGCCGTGCGCGGCACCGCCGGGGACCGGGGAGCCCAGGCCCTGGTGCGGATGATCCGGGCCGTGAAGGACGGCTGGGACCTGGGCATCACCGTGGACGGCCCCCGGGGGCCCCGGCAGGAGGTGAAGGGCGGCGTGCTGGCCGTGTCCCGCAAGACCGGGGCCTGGATCGTGCCCGTGTGCGTCGCCTACCAGTCCGCCTGGCAGCTGGGCACCTGGGACGCGATGCTGGTGCCCAAGCCCTTTTCCCGGGTCAAGGTCCGCTACGGAACCCCCTACCAGGTCCCCCCGCAGGGGGACGAGGAACCCTTCCGGGCGGCCCTGGCCGAGGAACTGGACGCCATGGAAGCCTGGGCCCAAAAATACATTGAATAATTTATAGACAACGGGGCTCCATTCCGGGTCCGACCCACCCGCCCACGAAGGCGGCGTTTCCGGATTCCCCGTCCCGTTGCGAGGTGGATCCTCAATTCGCCCGCTCAAAATTAAAAATAGTTTATAATTTCGGCATGGAGGCCCCGCCCACGTCTCGCTGCCCGCCGGAAGCGGGTCCCTTCACCCGGCCCGCCTGGGCCCTGGAGGGCCGGCGCCTGGGGCGGTACCGCCTGGGGCCCAGCCTCGGCCGGGGCGGCATGGGCGAAGTGTTCCGGGCCTGGGACACGCTCCTGGACCGGCAGGTGGCCATCAAGACCCTCGCCGCCCCCGACCCCGCGGCCATCCTGCGGTTCATGAAGGAGGCCCAGCTCCAGGCCCGGGTGAGCCACCCCAACGTGTGCCGGATCTTCGACGTGGACGTCTCGGACAACGTCCCGTTCATCGCCATGCAGCTGGTGCCGGGGCCCAGCCTCGCCCAGGCGGCGCCGGGCCTTTCCCCCCGGGAGGCGGTGGAGATCCTCGCCACGGTGGCCGTGGCCATGCACTCCGCCCACCGGGTGGGCCTCATCCACCGGGACCTGAAGCCGTCCAATATCCTGCTGGAACGGTCCCCCGCCGGCCCCTGGGTTCCCTACGTGGCGGATTTCGGCCTGGCCAAGGACCTGGCCGAGGAGGGCCTGACCCTGGCCCACGGCGTCCTGGGCACCCCCAGTTTCATGGCGCCCGAGCAGAAGGCCGGGGAGGGGGAGCTCATCGGCCCGCCGACGGATGTCTACGCCCTGGGGGCCACCCTCTGCGCGGTGCTGGACCTGGACCGCCGGGGCGGCGGGGAGGAACGGACCCGCCCGGGCCGGGCGCCCCTGGCCGAGGCCACGGGTTCCCAGCCCTCCTGGCCCGGCCTGCCCCGGAAGCTGCGGGCCATCCTGGTGCGGTGCCTGGAGGACCGGCCCCAGGACCGTTACGCCACCGCGGGGGCCCTGGCGGAGGATTTCCGGCGCTACCTGGACGGCGAGCCCCTCCTGGCGTACCGGCCCGACTGGTTCCGCCGCGCGCGGCGCCGGGTGCGGCGGCACCCGGCCTGGACGGCTTCCCTCTGCATCAGCCTCCTCCTGGGGGTGGCCTTCGCCCTGTGGAGTTCGCGCCTGGCGGCGGCCTCCCAGCGCCGCACGGTGCTGGCCCTGCGCTTCGCCCACGACGCCAAGGAACTGGAAACCCGCATGGCCCTGGCGCGCCTCTACCCTCCCCATGACCTGCGCCCCCTCCTGGCGGGGATGTTCGAGGGGGTCACGGAGATCCAGAAGGACATCGCCCACCTGGGCCCCGAGGCCCGGGGCCCCGGCAACCTGGCCCTGGGGCGGGTCTACCTGAGCATGCGGTACCTGGAACCCGCCCTGGCCTCCCTGGAGGCGGCCTGGGACGGCGGCTACCGCACCCCCGAGGTGGCCTATGCCCTGTGCCGGACCCACAGCGAATTCTACCTGCGGGTCACGGAGCACGAGCAGCTGGGGGACCTTCCCCCGGCGCCCGGGACCGCCGCGCGCCACCTCCAGGCGGCCCGGGACTTCCTCGCCCAGGCCGCCGGGGCCTCCTGGGAACCGCAGGAGCTCTGCTGCGCCCGGATCCTCACCTTCGACCACCGGGGCGCCGAGGCCCTGGCCATGGCGCGGGCCCTGTTCCTGAAGAACCGCTGGCTCCACGAGGCCAAGGTGGAGGAAGCCCGGGCCCTGGCCTCCCTGGGCCTGGAGCGCCAGCGGGCAGGGGACGCCCGGGGGGCCCTGGACCACTACCGGCTGGCCGACGCCGCGGCCCGGGCCGCCCAGGCCATCGCCCCCAGCGACGTCACCGGGTGGCTGGCCTCCGCGGACTGGCGGTTCCGGTGGCTGGAGACCCCGGGCCTGCCCCCGGAGGAGGCCCTGCGCATGTGGAAGGAGACCGAGGGGCTCCTGGACACCGCGCTCACCATCCGGCCCGGCAATCCCAGGGCCATCAGCGGCAAGGTGCACGTCATCCTCGCCCGGGCCCGCCTCCTCAAGGCCCTGGGCCGGGACCCCCGCCCCGAACTGGCCCGGGCGGAGCGGTTCCTCCACGCGGCCCAGCACCACCCCTTCTTCCGGTGGCTGGTGCCCGTGAAGGAGGACCTCATCGGGAGGACCCGGAAGGAGCTGGCCCGGTTATCGTAGTAGGTTCAAGGAAACCCGATGACCGCTGCCCCCATTTCCGTCGTGTCCCTTTCGGGAGGCCTGGATTCCTGCGTCGCCGCCGCCGCCGCGCGGGCCGCGGGCTTCCAGGTGGCCCTGCTCCACGCTGACTACGGCCAGCTCACCGAGGCCCGGGAGCGCAGGGCCTTCGAGGCCATCGCCGACTTCTACGCCGCGCCCCGGCGCCTCGTGGTGCCCTTCGCCGGGCTGCGGGCCATCGGGGGCTCCGCCCTCACCGATCCCTCCATCCCGCTCCCCGAAGGCGACCTGGACAGGGAGGGCGTGCCGGTGAGCTACGTCCCCTTCCGCAACGCCCACCTCCTGGCCACGGCGGTGAGCTGGGCCGAGGTCATCGGCGCACAGGCCCTCCACGTGGGCTTCGTGGAGGAGGATTCCAGCGGGTACCCGGACTGCCGCGAGGCCTTCCTGCGGGCCTTCGAGGCCGCGGCGGACCTGGGCACGAAGCCCGGCACCCGCATCGCCTTCCACGCGCCCCTCATCCACCTGCGCAAGGCCCAGATCGTGGCCCTGGGGGTGGAGCTGGGCGCGCCCCTGCACCTCACCTGGAGCTGCTACCAGGCCGACGAGGCCGCCTGCGGCACCTGCGATTCCTGCCTTCTCCGGCTGCGGGGCTTCAAGGAGGCCGGCGTCGCCGACCCCATCCCCTACGCCACCATCCCCGACCACCTGCGACCCTGAGGATCCATCCGTTGCCCAAGCCCACCCTCAAGACCCTTCCCAAGCGCCGCGTCACCGAGCCCTCCACCACCCTCGACACCTTCCTGAGCCCCCGTCCGGGCCGGGCCTTCGAGGTCCGCTTCGAGACCGACGAATTCACCTGCCTGTGCCCCATGACGGGCCAGCCGGACTTCGCGCGCCTTCGCATCACCTACGTCCCCGACCAGCTGTGCGTGGAATCCAAGTCGCTCAAGCTCTACCTCTGGAGCTTCCGCGACCGCGGCGCCTTCCACGAGGCCGTCACCAACCAGATCCTCGACGACCTGGTGGCGGCCCTGGCGCCCCAGTGGCTGCAGGTGGAGGGGGACTTCCTCATCCGCGGCGGCATCCGCACGCTGGTGAAGGCCGAGCACGGAACCCGGCCATGAGGTACCGCGGCGCGGTTCCCCCCCTGATCCTCATCCTGGCGGCCACCGCCGGCACCCTGGGCTGCGATACCCGGGCCGACAAGGCGGCCCGGGCCGAGGCGGCCCGCAGGAACCAGGAATGGGAGGCCGGCCAGCGCCGCGAAGCCGAGACCGCCCCGCCCACCCCCGAGGTGCAGGCCCAGGTGGACACGGCCGTGAAGGCCTTCATGAACGAGCACCACCCCGAACTGGTGGCGGAGGGTTCCACCTACACCCCGCTCACCCCGAACCTCTTCCTGGTGGGCGTGAGCGTCCACGACCCCCTGAAGGGCAATTCGTACGTGGCCCAGCTCACCGCCGAGCGCCTGCGGGACGTGGACTGGGGGGACTCCGACACGCCCCGGGAGAACGGCCGGCTCCTGTGGGTGGTGGACTACGCCAGCGCCGACCGCATGCGGATCCTGGCCCAGCGCCACGGCTTCGGGGAGGAGGTGGACCGCATCCGGGACCAGGACCGGGACAACCAGTACCGCACATCCTGGGGCCACCGCACCTGGCTGGACGACTACCTCCTCTGGCACTTCCTCTTCCACCGGCCCTCGGCCTACAGCTACCGGGGCGGCATGTTCGCGCCCCTGGCCCCGGGCTACCGCTTCCACGACCCGGGCCGCCCCATCGCCCCCGAGGACGCGTCCCGGTTCGCGCCCGCCGCAGCCCCCACCGGGGGCCGGTCCATGGTGTTCCTGGGCGGATCCGCCTGGCGCCCGCCCCTGGTGAGCGGGGCCACGTCCCTGCCCGGCCAGGCCTTCGTGGCCGGGCCCCGGGGTTCCATTTCCGGCAGGGCCGCCACGGGCTCGGTGGGCCGGGGCGGCTTCGGCGCCGCCGGGCACGCATCCGGATCGGGAGGCTGAAATGCAGAGGCACGCCATCCGGCCCCGCCCCGACTGGGAATCCCGGTTGGAGGCCGCGGGCGTCACCTTCCACACCCACGACGACGGCAGCCCCTACTGGCGCGAGGACGCCTACTACGCCTTCAGCCCCGCCGAGGTGGCGCGGTTCGAGCGCGCCGCGGCCGAGCTGCAGGCCATGTGCCTCAAGGCCGTGGAGCACGTGCTGGACCGCGGGCGGTTCCGGGAGTACGGCATCCCCCCGTGGATGGAGCCCGTCATCCGGGAGAGCTGGGACCGGGACGAGGTGGGCCTCTACGGGCGCTTCGATTTCGCCTACGACGGGCAGGGCTTCCCCAAGCTCCTGGAGTACAACGCCGACACCCCCACCTCCCTGGTGGAGGCCGCGGTGGCCCAGTGGTACTGGCTGGAGGAGCGGTTCCCGGGCCGGGACCAGTTCAATTCCCTCCACGAGCGCCTGGTGGCGGCCTGGAAGCGCGCCCAGGACTTCCTGCCCGCGGGCACCCTCTACTTCCTGCACCAGGACACCCTGGAGGACCAGCAGACCGTGGCCTATCTGCGGGACACCGCGGACCAGGCCGGGTTCTCCACCGCCCAGATGCTGGTGGAGGACCTGGGCTGGGACGGGGCCAAGGGCGGCTTCTGCGACCTGGACCAGCGCCCCGTGCGGGCCGCCTTCAAGCTCTACCCCTGGGAGTTCATGGTCAAGGACGAATTCGGGGCCCACCTGGCCCGCCAGCCCAGGCCCTGCGCCTTCCTGGAACCGGCCTGGAAGATGCTCCTGTCCAACAAGGCCCTGCTGGCGATCCTCTGGGAGCTCTTCCCCGGCAGCCCCTACCTGCTGCCGGCGTACCTGGACGGCCCCAGGGACCTCGCGAACTACGTGAAAAAGCCCATCCTCGCCCGGGAGGGCGCCAACGTGGAGATCCACGCCGGGGGCGCCGTCCACCTGGGCAAGGCCATGGACTGCTACGGCGCCGAAGGCTTCGTCCACCAGGCCTACGCCCCCATCCCGGAATTCGACGGCTACCGGCCCGTGCTGGGCGCGTGGATCGTGGACGGCGAGCCCGCGGGCATGGGCATCCGCGAGGCCCGGGGACCCATCACGGACAACGGCAGCTCCTTCGTGCCCCACCTCATCGAGGGCTAGGGGTGCGCGCGCTGGTGGCCCTGGGTTCCAACCTCGGCGACCGCCGGGCCCACGTGGAGACCGGCCTGGCCCTGCTGGCGGAACTGGGGACGGTCACCCCGTCGCCGCTGTGGACGGAGACCCCCGACGAATCGGGCCTGGGCCCGGACTACCTCAACACCGTGGCCCTGGTGGACACCGCCCTGGAGCCCCGGGCCCTGCTGGAGGCCCTGCTGCGGGCCGAACTGCGGGCCGGCAGGGATCGGTCCGCGGGCCGCAACGCTCCCCGCACCCTGGACCTGGACCTCATCCAGGTGGAGGGGGCCCGGGGGCGGTGGGCCTGGCCCGCCCCCCCCGGGCTGGAGGAGCTGGGCGGGGAGCTGGTGCTGGAGCTGCCCCATCCCCGCGCCCGCACCCGGCCCTTCGTGGTGGAGCCGGCCCGGGCGCTGGGGATCGAGGTCTGAGGGGACTCAGTAGCGCTTTTCCACCACGCCCCAGTCGATGAGGGGCCGGATGGCGTCCACGTACTTCGCCCGGGCCGTGGCGCCGTAGTCCTTCACGTAGGCGTGCTCCCACACGTCCACCACGAGGATGGGCACCGTCCCCACGGGGATGGCGTTCTCGTGGTCCTGGAACCACGCGTTCATGAGCCTTCCCGTGGCCGGGTCCTTCACCAGGGCGCCCCAGCCGATGCCGGTCATGGTGCAGGTGGCCTTGAAGGCCGCCCACCAACCGTCGAAGGAGCCCCAGCCGGCCAGGATGGCCTTGTGCAGGGGGTGGCCGGCGCCCGGGGCCGCGCCCTTTTCGCGCAGGGCCTCGAAATAGAGCTCGTGGAGGCGCATGCCGCTGAATTCGAAGCCCAGGCGGCGGCGGGATTCCTGCACGGCGGTGGTGGCGCGGCCCTCGGCCTCGGCGGCCTGGAGGTCCTTGAGCAGGGCATTGGTGCGGTTCACATAGCCCTTGTACAGGGCCAGGTGCTCGGCCAGCATCTCCTTGGAGAGGCCGGGGAGTCCCGCGTCGAAGGCGAAGGGGCGCGGCTTGTAGTCGGCCCGGGGTTCGGGGGCGGCGGCGGCGGGAGCCGCGTCGAGGTGGGGGGCCAGGCCCAGGGCCAGGGTTCCGGCGGCGAGCGTTCCCAGCAGTTCTCTTCGTTCCATGGTGCCTCCTCGGCGAAGGCACCACTATACCTGACGAATCCGGTCAGGGAAGGCTATTTTCCCATCATCTGCCAGCCCAGCCGCAGGATCAGGGCCGAAACCACCGCGATGAACACGGCCCGCACCAGGCCGCTGCCGCGGGTGAGGGCGGTGCGCGCGCCCAGGTACCCGCCCAGGCCGTTGCCCAGGGCCATGGACAGGCCCACCACCGGGATCCAGCTTCCCCGGCTCACGAAAAGGACCAGGCTGGCCACGTTGGAGGCCCAGTTCACGCTCTTGGCCAGGCCCGAGGACCGCAGGAAATCGAAGCCCAGCACCGCCACGAACAGGAAGATGAGGATGGAGCCCGTGCCCGGGCCGAAGAACCCGTCGTAGGCCCCCAGGGCGAAGGAGATGAGCGCGGCCAGGCCCCGCTGGTGGTGCAGGCCGTACTTGGGCGCGTGGACCTTGCCCAGGTCGGGGCGGAACACCGTGAAGGCCAGCATGACCACCATCAGCCCCACCATCACGGGCCGGAACCAGGCGTCCCCCTTGCCCTGGAGCAGGTAGGCCATCCACACCCCCAGGCCCGCCCCGGTCATGGAGCAGGCCACGGGCGCGACCATCTCCCTTAAGGTCAGCACCTTGGCCCGGATGAACTGGGCGGTGGCGAAGGTGGCGCCCGTGGAGGCCACCACCTTGTTGGTGCCCAGGACGGTGGTGATGGGGGTGCCCGCGGGCAGCCCCAGCATCAGGGCGGGGATGGTGATGAGCCCGCCGCCGCCGACGATTGCGTCCACAAAGCCCGCCAGGAGCGCCGCGAGAGCCAGCAGCGCGAGGGTCGCCGGATGCACCATGGCTAGATGTGCATGATCTCGGCGTCCTTGTGCTTGATGATCTCCTCGACTTCCTTGATGGAGTCGTCGGTGATCTTCTGGATGTCGGCCAGGGCCTTCTTGGCGGCGTCCTCGCCCAGGGGGGCGGTCTTGTCCTTCTCCAGCTTCTTGATGTCCTCGTTGGCGTCACGGCGGACGTTGCGCATGGCCGTCTTGATCTCCTCGCCCATGCGGCTGACGACCTTGACCAGGTCCCGGCGGCGCTCCTCGTTGAGGGGCGGGATGGGCAGGCGGATCACGACGCCGTCGTTGGCGGGGTTGAGGCCCAGCTCGGACTTGAGGATGGCGTGCTCGATGGCCTTGATGGCGCTCTTGTCGAAGGGGGTGATGACGAGCATGGAGGCCTCGGGGACGCTCACGCCCGCGATCTGGTTCAGGGGCATGGAGGAGCCGTAGTACTCTACGTGCAGCGAATCCAGGATGCCGGCGTTGGCGCGCCCCGTGCGCACGGTGGCCATCTCCTTCTTGAGGGTCTCGAGGGAGGACTTCATGCGTTTCCGGGCTTCGGCGAGAATCGTGTCAACGGTGGCGGTCATCGGCTACTCCATCAAAGGCGCACTTCATTTTCTAGCGGGAATCCGGGGGAATTGCCAGCGGATCAGCCCAGGCAGGTGCCGCAGCGGGCACCTTTCTGGAGGTTCTCCACCACCCGGGGCACCAGGGAAAGGTCGGGGATCTCCACCAGGTCCTCCCCGGGCACGTCCCCGGGCCGGGGGTGGCCGGGGCGGTTGACCCAGATGGCGGTCCACCCGGCCTCCAGGGCCCCGGTGACGTCGTCCCGCCAGCTGTCGCCCACCATGGCGATCTCGCCTGGGAAGAGTCCGAGGCGCTTCTCCATGTGCCGGAAGGCGCCGGGCTCGGGCTTGAGATGGCCGGTGTGGGCGCTGAGACAGCGGGTGGGCAGGGTCCGCTCCAGTCCCAGGCGCTCCAGGAACTCCATGTCGAAGCTCTGGGTGTTGGAAAGGAGGCCGACCCGGGCGAGCTTGCGGGTGCCCTCCACGGCCTCCAGGGCCTCGGGGAACCACGCGGCGTCGTCGGCGGCGGTCTGGAAGACCTCGGCCATGGCCAGCATCTGGGTCCCCGACAGGGACAGCCGGTCCATCCACCCCGCCAGGAAGGTGCGGGCGTCGGGGTGGGGGCGGTCCATGGCCTCGCGCCGGAGTTCGGGGTAGCGCTTCTTCTGTTCGTCGTCCAGGAGCCGTTGGAGGTGGCGGAAGGGGTCGCCGTGCCGGCTGTGCACCAGCGTGTTCCAGAGATCGAAGACGACGGCCCGGATCATGGGGCGCCGCCGAAGGCCTTCCGGGACTTCACGGGGAGCTGGATGGCGAAGCTGAAGGCGTCCGCCTTGAGGACCCCGTCCAGGCGCCAGGCGCCGGAACCGCCCTGGGCCGCGGCCTGGATGGCCACCCAGTTGTCCCGGAGGTCGCCGTACGAGAAGGAGACCTCCACCTCCATGCGCCCCGAGCCCTGGGGCGGGATGTCCAGGGGCCGGGCCAGGTCCATGCGGCCGATGGCGTGGGTGGCGCCGCGGCTCTCCAGCTTGAGGTCCCCGGTGAAGCCCAGCACGTGGAAGGGCACGGTGGAGGGGTTGTCGACGCCCACCACGACCCGGAAGGCCATGCGGGACCGGTCCAGGGGCAGGGCCAGGTGGACGCTGGGTTCCACCCGGTCCAGGTGGAACCGGAGGCCGCGGGCGGCCTCCTGGTAGTCCCGCACCGGGGTGCAGGCCGTGGCAAGGACCAGGGCGGGAAGCGCCAGCCGGGTCGCGCGCATCAGGCCCCCCGGTAGATCACGCAGTTGTCCAGGGTCTCGTAGACCTCCACCTGGCTGAGCAGGGGCAGGGAGGGCTTGAGCTCGTCCCAGATCCACACCGCGATGTTCTCGGCCGTGGAAAGGGGGATGAGGTCGTTGAGGAAGCGGTGGTCCAGGCGCTGGATGACCTTCTCCACCACCACCTTGGACAGGTCGTCGAAGTCGATGATCATGCCCGTCTCCGGGTTCACGGCCCCGTCCAGGGAAACGAAGAGCTTGTAGCTGTGGCCGTGCAGGTTGCGGCACTTGCCGGGGTGGTTGTGGATGAAGTGGGCGGCCTCGAAGCCGTATTCCTTGCGGAGAATCATGGTTTTCGCCTTAAAAGGGCATTATCGCACAGGGGTCGCCGGGATGCGGACCCGGACCCGGGTGCCCTTGCCGGCCTCGGATTCCAGGTCCACCCGGCCCCCCAGCATCTCCGTGAGGCGCTGGACCAGGGTGAGGCCCAGGCCGGTGCCGCCGTACTTCCGGGTGGTGCTGGAATCGGCCTGGACGAATTCGCTGAAGACCCGCCGCTGCTCCTCGGGGGTCATGCCGATGCCCGTGTCCTCCACCGTGAACACCACCCATCCGGGTTCCTGGGAGACCGTCAGCACCACGCTGCCGTTGTCGGTGAACTTGGCGGCGTTGCTCAGCAGGTTGGCGAGGATCTGCTGGAGCCGGGTGGGGTCGGTGGCCAGGACCGCGGGGGCCCCGTCGGAGCTCACCCGGAACATGTTCCCGTTGCGTTCCACCACCGGCCTGAGGGCGGAATCCAGGCCGGCCAGGAAGGGCGCCATGGCCAGGTCCCGGATCTCGATCTTCATGTGGCCGGCCTCGATCTTGGAGATGTCGAGGATGTCGTCGATGAGGTTGAGCAGGGAGCTTCCGGCCTGGCTGATGCGTCCGGCGTCCCGGATGGTGGAGTCCAGTCCGCGCTCCTTGGCCTCCTCCTGGAGCAGTTCCGAGTAGAGGAGGATGGCGTTGAGGGGGGTGCGCAGTTCGTGGCTCATGTTGGCCAGGAAGGCGCTCTTGGCCTTGGAGGCCTCCTGGAGCGCGCGGGTCTGGCGGGCCACCTCCTCCTGGAGCTGGCGGTTCCGGGTCCGCAGCGAGACGCTGCGCAGCCAGAAGAGGAGCCCGATGGTCCCTCCCAGGGCCAGCAGGCCCAGGGTCCGGGCCCAGGGGGTCTCCCACCAGGCCGGCACGACCGTGAAGTTCAGGGTCAGGACGGGCCCCTCGATGCCGCAGTCCGGGAGGACGCCGCGCAGTTCCAGGGTGTGCCGGCCCGCGGAAAGCCCCGCGTAGCGAAGATGGCCCTCCTCCTGGCGGATCCAGTCCGGATCCACCCCCAGGAGCCGGGCCTCGTGCCAGATCTTGCCCGGGGCCTGGTAGGTGGGGATCATGAACTTGAGCTCGAGCATGTTGGATTTCCGGGCCAGGTCCGGGGCCGACCAGGGCAGGTCCAGCTCCCGGGAACCGGACCAGGCCTGGAGCACCATGGGCTCCTTGAGCACGGGGCGGATCTCCATCTGGCTGGAGTCGTAGGCGACGAGGCCCGAGGTGGTGCCCGCCCAGACGCGCCCGCGTTCCGCCAGCATCGCCCACTCGTTGCACTCCGGGCTCACCAGGCGATCCTCCATGCCGATCATCCGGAAGCCGGGGGCGTCCTCGGAGGGGAGCTCCCCCAGCCCCTTGTTGGTGCCCACCCAGATGTGGCCGTCGGGATCCATGCCCACGGAGAAGATGGACATGAGGGGGTCGCTGGCCAGGCCCTGGACGGGCACGATGCGGATGCGCTCGGAACCCTCCCCCCGGAGCCGGTGCAGGGTGACCACGGAGCGGTTCAGGTAGGGGTTCCGGTAGGACACGACGAACCTGCCGCCGGGGCCGAAGGCCAGCGCCCCGGGCGTATCCGGAAGGAGGCCCGGCACCGTGCGCCAGGCGCCCTCCCGGAGCATGGACGCGGTGCCGTCGTGGAGCACCGCCATGCCCCCGCCGGGAACGGCGGCCAGGCCCAGCACCTCGCCCACGTCGCGCCCGTCGATGCGCGCCTTGGCCCAGGTCCAGCCCGTGCCGCTCCGGATCCCCCGGGCCAGCCCCTTGAAACGGTCCGCCACCCACGGCGTGCCGTCCGCGTCGATGGCCAGGCCCGCGGTGATGCGCCCCCGGGGAAGCACGCTCACGGTGTGCACGTGGACCGCGAGGGTTGCGGGGTCCAGTTCGTGCACGGTGCCCCCGGGGCTGCCGGCGGCCCACAGGTGCCCGTCGGGCGCCAGGGCCAGGGACAGGAAGCGCCCGGGGAGGACCTGCCGGAAGCCCTGGTCCGTGGCCACGCAGAGGCCCTTGTCCGTGGCCACCCACAGGCGGCCCGTGGCATCCCGCAGGGGCTGCCAGGCGAGGTTCCCGGCGAGGCCCTCGTGGGCGTCATAGCCCGTCCAGCGGCTGCGCCCCAGGTTGCGCTGCACCCCGTGGTCGGTCCGGATCCAGATGCCGTGCTCCCGGTCCACCATGCCGCCCTTGGCGTCGTCCCCGGGACGCCCGTGGCGCTCCCGCGCGTCGCCCTTCATGCGCCAGAGGCCGTCGGCGTCGTCGAACCACACCCAGCCCCGGGAATCCCGGTCGGGGCGGGAGCTGAAACTGAAGCCGCCGGTCATGTTGGCCCTGACCCGGTGCCAGGTGCCGTCCTCCCGGCGCTGCCACATGGCCCGGCTGGACCGCACCCAGATGCAGCCCAGGCCGTCCCGGGAGTGGTTGAGGAACTCCTCCTTCGCCCCGAGGGGCGGGCCGGGGACGATGGCCCAGGCCGCGCCGTCCCATTCCAGGATGTGCCGGGGAGTGATGACCAGGGGGCTGGGATCGGAGGGATCCGCGAACAGGTGCACGGGGCGCTCCGGCACCGGCAGGGCCGGCGCCTTCACGAAGCGCATGGGGCCGTTCTCCGCGTACAGGCTGTCGGTGGAGAGCACCCAGAGGTGGCCCCGGGCATCCCGTCCCAGCTTGCGGTAGAACCCCCGGGGCAGGCCCTCGGCCTCGCCCAGGAGCTCGGAGCGCCGGTTCCGGATGCGGGCCACGCCGCCGTCCGTGGCCACCCACAGGGATCCGTCCGCGTCGGCGAAGAGGTCCGTGGTCACGGGAGAGGGCAGCTGGCCCACGTAGGGCGCGAACTGGTGGCCCTCGAAGGAGGTGAGCCCGGCCTCGGTCCCCGCCCAGATCTGGCCGTCGGTGGTGAGGGCCATGGCCGTGACCACCTCGCTGAGCAGGCCGTCCTCCTTGCCGTAGTGCCGCGCGGGCGGACGCCCGGGCCCCTGCGGCCACAGGGCCGTGGTCAGGAGGAACGCTGCGGCGATCCGGAGAAGGGGGGGCATCGGTTGGATCCTGTGGGCTGCCTATCCATGATAGGTCTAGAAGGACCGCCTCGACACCAGGGCGTTGGCCAGGAAAAGCCCCAGCATGAGGGCGACGGTCACGGAAAGGGCGCGGATCCCGGCGTCCAGCCCCTCCAGGGTCTGGCCGTGCATCATCATGGTGATGCCGCGCACGCCGACGCTGCCGGGCAGGATCAGCATGATGGAGGGCAGCAGCAGCACCGCGCCGGGGCGCCGGGTGCGCCGGGCGTACTGGTTGCACGCGGCGCCCAGGGCCAGGGCCGCGATGCCCGCCCCGGCTTCGGAGCCCAGGAATTCCGAACCCAGGCGCGCCGCGCCCCAGGCCAGGACGCAGGCCCCCAGGGTCCAGGCGAAGTCCTCCAGGCGTCCCTGGAAGACCACCAGGAAGCCCAGGGCCACCAGGGCCAGGGCCGGGGCCAGGGTCCAGAAGGGAAGGGGGATGGCGATGGAGGGCACGCCCACCAGCCACGCGCCGCCCAGGTGCTGGCCCAGGCCCACCCCGAAGGCCAGGAGCAGGAACACCAGGAAGGTCCCCGCCAGCCGCGAGGTGCCCGCCACCAGGTTGCCCGTGCCCAGTTCCTGCATGGACACCAGGAGCCCCAGGCCCGGCACCAGCACGATGATGCCGCTGAGGACGAGGATGGGATGGGAGGCCGAGGGCAGGAACCGCCCCAGGAGGGCGCCGCCCAGGGAACTGATGACCCCCCCCAGGAGGGGGGTGAGGCGGTCCAGTCCGGGCCGCGCGTTGGCGAGCTGCGCCGCGGCGCCCACCAGGAGTCCGATGAGGGCGCCCAGCACCACTTCGCGCCAGCCCCCCCCGAAGATGTCGGCCATGCCCATGGAGGCCATGCCGTAGGCCAGCACGTGCAGCCACGCGGGGTAGCGCGGAGGCCGCGCCGCCAGCTGGGCCAGGCGGGTCCGGGCCGTGGCCACGTCCAGGCGGTCCTGGAGCACCAGGTCCACCAGGCCCTCGGCGTCGGCGAGCTTTTCCAGGGAGGACTGGCCGGTTTCCACCCGGATGAGGTAGGTCTTGCCGTGGTGCCCCTCCTTGCGGAGCGAAGCCAGGAAGCCCGTGGGGGTGGCGTAGATGGCGCCTTCCAGGTCCAGGTGCTGGGCCAGGCGCCCCAGGGCGACCTCCAGGGTGGGCGCGCTGACGCCGCACTCCTGCAGGGTCCGGCCCATTTCCAGGACCAGGGCCACCTCGGGAATGGAACTGGGCCCCGGGTAGGCCGGGGGGGAGGCGGGAGGAACGGCCAGTGGATCCATGGACTTCAAGCATACCGGCGCCCGGCCCCCGTGGGCACGGCGGGGACCGGGCATAATGGCGGGAACCCCGGAGCCCGAATGGACCTCCTCTTCAAGACCGGTGACCGCGTCCGCCTCGCGAGGGCGGCCTATGGGCTGTACGGCGGCGCCTGGCCCCATTTCTGCCCCCAGGGCCAGGGCGGAGGCCAGCCCGGCACCGTCCTCTTCGCCGGGGACCGCCCCCACAAGCCCGGCGCCGCCCCGCGGCCCTACTACGTGCGCTGGGACAACGGCGTGGAGAACAGCTACCGGGTGGAGGACCTGGAAGCCGACGAGGCCCAGGCGGAGCCGGAGCCGGAGGGGAACATCATCCCGTTCGCGCCGCGGCGGTCCTGAGGGGGTCCGGGCATCCCTGGAAGCGCAGCTTCCAGGGATGCCCGGACCGGTTGATCTGGTGCGCCCAGCGCGACTCGAACGCGCGACCTACGGCTTAGAAGGCCGTTGCTCTATCCAGCTGAGCTATGGGCACGGGGCCTGGGATGGGGAATGGCCGGATCCAGAATCCTAAGGATCCGGCTCCAGGGTCAAGGGGCAATTCAGATGAACCGGATGCGCACTTCCTTGAGGTACTTCTCCGTGAGGACCTTCTTCAGGCCCCGGAGGATGTTCCGGCGGATGTCCAGGTCCTCGGGGAGGCTGGGGTCCTGGAGGGCCTCGTTGATCTTGGTGCCGGCCACGATGTGGATGATGTCGCTGTCCAGGAGGATGCCGGCCAGCTGGGTGGCGGCGTTGGGCTTGAGGAGGTCGGGGGCGTCCTCCTCCTCCAGGAGGCGCACCATGCGGGCCAGGGTGATGGCGCCCTCGGTGACCAGGTCGAAACCCTCCATGCGGGAGATGGGGGGCACGTCGGGATCGAGGTTGCGCAGGTCCATGGTGAGGGCCCGGCCCAGCTCCCGGCCCAGGATGGCGGACGTGGTGCCGCCGCAGATGACCTTGCGGCCCGTGAAGGACTGGGCGATCTCGGCCATTTCCGGATCCTGGTCCCGGGAGACCGGGGCGCCGGTGAGGACCAGGACCTCCCGGGGCTCCCGGTAGTACATCACCGCGCAACTGATGTCGTCCTTCGCACTTCCACCGTCCAGGGCCTTGGCGCGGAGGACAAGGGTGCGAGCGAGCTGACGGGCCGAGATGCGGGGGCGCTCCCGGATCACCTTGCTGAGGTAGGCGGTGACCGCCGCCTGGCCCCAGCCCAGGGGCGCGCCTTCGCTGCCCACGCCGGCCTGGGTGACGCCGTCGGAGAAGAAGACGATGCGGTCCCCGGGGCGCACCTCGAACCGGGCGTGGCGCAGTTCGGCCTCGCGGCCTTCGGTGTCGGGCAGGGGCAGGATCTCCGGGGCGATGGGCACGGGCTCCGCGCCCCGCAGGAGGAGGCTGGGGGGATTGTCGTACTCCAGCACCCGGGTGGCGCCCCAGGGGTCCATTTCCACGATGGTGAAGGTGGAGTACGCGATCTGGCGCTCCCGGCACACCGGGAGCGTGGCCATGATGGTGCGCGCGGCCTTGCGCACGTCCATGTCCGATTCCATGTAGCGGATGGCCATGGTGGAGGTGAGGTTGGCCAGCACGTTGGCTTTGATGCCGCTGCCCAGGCCGTCGGCGAGCACCGAGATCACCCGGTGGTCCTCGGCGATCTTCTCGGAGAGGAAGACGTCCCCGCACGCGGCCTGGCTGTGCTTGCGCTCCTGGTAGTAGTCCACTTCCATGAAGTGGCGGGTCATCGCTCCGGCCTCTTCACCGGCGGCAGCTGGAAGGACTCGATGATCGAACCCAGGATCAGCTCGGTCTCGGCGGCGTTCTCGCCCAGGAGGTAGGCGATCTGCTGCACGGTGGTGACGTTCTTGCGGATGACGTCCTGGGTTTTCTGGATGATCTGCTCGCGGACAACCGCGGGCTCCGTGATGTCCTGGAGGATGCCGCCCACCATGTGGCCCGATTCGATGGGGAAGACCATGAGGCGGATGACCCGGTCCCCCACCCGCAGGTCCTTGCGGATCGGTTCGCCGTGGGAATCCAGGGCCTCCATGAACAGGCGGCTGAAGGGCGCCACCTTGGCCAGGGACGCCCCCTCCATGCCGGGGCGGGCCTCGTAGATCATGAGGCACTCCGGGCCCATGAGCTCCGCGAAGAGGCGGTTGCACTCCACGATGGCGAGGTTCTCGTCGGCGATGACGACCCCGCTGGGCATGGCGCGGATGAGCGCGTTGGCCTTGTTCATGGCCAGCTTGCGCATGTGGGAGACGCACATGCCCGGCTCGGCCCGGCCTTCGAGGAGGGCCAGGGCCAGGGACCGGCAGTCGTCGTAGCCGCAGCCGCCGCAGTTGAGCTGGTCCTCGGGCTGGGTCTTTCCCACCAGCCGCAGGGCCCGCTTGATGTCGGCCGAACTGTGGTCCGGGGGCACCACGGGGTCCTGGTGCACCGGCGAAGCCAGGTCCACGGTGGGGGCCTGGGGCGGCCCCACCTCGCCGGGGAAGTGGTCCATGACGCGCAGCCACTTGATGGCCGTTCCGCAGGAGCCCGAGGCCTGGGGCCCGTTGACGCAGCCCCCCTCGCAGGCCAGGAGCTCGAGGAAGAGCCCCCGGGCGTCGGAATCCAGGCCCTTGAGGGCCTCCTGGATGCCCGGGATGCCGGAGAAGGCCATGAAGCTGGCGCCCCGGGCGCCGGCGCCCTGGATGCCCCGGATCATGCCCCCGTCCATGGGGTAGAGGGCGCCCTCCCGGGCCCGGTCCGGGATGAATTCCCCGTCGGGGTCCTGGGCGGCGGGGTCGATGCCCCGGTCCTCGAACCAGCGCCTGAGATCGGCGAAGGTGAGGGCGGCGTCCAGGAGCAGCGGATTGGCGTCGGCCTCCAGCTTCTTGGAGATGCAGGGGCCCAGGAAGACGATGCCCACGTCCTCCCCGTACTCCTTCTTGAGCAGCCTGCAGTGGGCCAGGAGGGGGGAGACGTAGCGGGTCACCGCGTCCAGGTGCTGCGGATGGTACTTGCGGATGAGCTCGACCGCCGTGGGGCAGGCCGAGGAGATGGAGAGGCCCGAGGGGTCCCGGGCCAGGGCCGCCGCGCAGGCCCCGGAGACCTGCTGGGCCCCCAGGGCCGTCTCCGACACGCCCCAGAACCCCAGGGCCTTGAGGGCGCCGACCATGGCGCCCGGAGCGACCCCGGGGAATTCCGAGACGAAGGACGGGGCCAGGGAGGCCACCACCTTGGGCCTTCGTTTGAGCAGGAGCCGGGCGCGGTACAGGTCGTCCCGCACCTTCTTGGCCCCCACGGGGCAGACGTTGACGCAGGTGCCGCAGTAGACGCATCTCTCGGGAATGACCGCGGCGCTGCCGTTCTGGACCTTGATGGCCTTGACGGGGCACTGCCGGACGCACTTGTAGCAGTCCTGGCACTGCGTCTTTTCCGTGAAGATGGGCTTTTCCTTGTTCACCTGACGTCTCCGGCGGACTGGCCCAGGCGCTCTTCCAGGGTCTGCAGGATGGCCTTGGGCTCCATCCCGCAGAAGCACTCGCCCTGGATCGTGACATTGGGTCCCTGGCGGCAGCGGTCCTGGCACAGGGTGCCGCGGACCTGGACGTCCTGCTCCAGGCCGTGCTCCCTCAGGTAGCCCTGGATGAGGTCCAGGACCTTGATGTTGCCCCGGGAGAAGCAGGCGCTGCCCATGCAGACTACCAGCTCAATGGCAGGCATGGCCCGCCTCTGAGGGTTCCAGTTCGCCCTTGCGGGCCTTCTCGATGAGCGCCTTGACCCCCTCCAGGTCGGCCCGGTGCAGGGTATGCCCGGCCACGCGCACCGAGGGGCCCCTGTCGCAGGCTTCCATGCAGAAGGTGGCGCGGATCTCCACCTCCTCGCCCAGCTCCTGCTCCTCCACGTGGTGGAGCAGGGACTGCAGCAGGCGCTGGGAGCCCCGGATGTGGCAGGAGGTGCCCACGCAGACGCTCACCGGGATCCGGGCGCCCCCCGCCTCGGTGAGGGCGATGCCCTCGCCCTGGATGCGGCGCCGGATGCTGTAGTGGGTGTGCAGGAGGCGGTGGGCCTCGGGGGAATTGGGCTCGCCCAGGTGGTCCTTGTAGGCCTGGGTGACCAGGGAGTTGTCCTTGGACACCCGCAGGTCCATGGACGCGTCCAGGCGGCGCAGGGAATCCGCCCGGCGCTGCCGGGTGCGGGAATCCAGGGCCACGGGCTGGCCCGCGCCTCCGGAGCACCCGCCGGGGCAGGCCATGACCTCCACGAAGTCGTAGTGCTCGCGGCCGGCGCGCACGTCCTCCATGAGGGCCCGGGCATTGGCCAGGCCATGCACCACGGCGATGCGCACCTCCCCCCCGGGCAGGTCCAGGACGGCGGTGCGCCGACCCTTGGTGGACCGCACCTGCTCCAGGATGGGGCCTTCGCCCAGGACGCCCACCACGTTGCGGATGACCGCCTCGGTGACGCCGCCTGAGTTGCCGAAGATGATGCCGCCGCCGGTCTTGAAGCCGAAGGGCATGTCCATGCCCTCGGGCTCCAGCTCGCCCAGGGCCAGGCCGGCGTTCTGGATCATGCGGCCCAGTTCCTGGGTGGTGATGACGTAGTCCACGTCGGGGTTGCCCTCCACGCCGAACTCCGGGCGCCTGGCTTCCGACTTCTTGGCGGTGCAGGGCATGATGGACACCACCACGAGATCCTTGCGGTCGATGCCCAGCTCCTTGGGCAACGTGTCCTTGGCCAGGGAGCCGAACATCTGCTGGGGGCTGCGGCAGCTGGAGAGGTGGGGCAGCTCGGCGGCGTATTCCTGTTCCATGAACTGCACCCAGGCCGGGCAGCAGGAGGTGAACAGGGGGAGCTTCTCGCCCTTGGCGCGCCGGGAGAGGAATTCGGCGCCCTCCTCCATGATGGTCAGGTCGGCCGCGAAGGCGGTGTCGAAGACCTTGTCGAAGCCCAGGCGCCGCAGGGCGGCCACGGCCCGGCCCATGACATGGCTGTCGTCGCCCAGGCCGAAGAGCTCGCCCAGGGCCACCCGCACCGCCGGGGCCACCTGGACCACGACCGTCTTGGAGGGATCGTTGAGGGCCGCGTGGACCTCGTCCACGTCCTGCTTGACGGTGATGGCGCCCGTGGGGCACACGGCGGCGCACTGGCCGCACTGCACGCATTCCACGTCCGCCATGGCCATGTCGAAGGCCGGGGCCACGGTCACCTGGGAGCCGCGGCGGGTGAAGTCCAGCACGCCCAGGCCCTGGATCTCCTGGCACACCCGCACGCAGTCGCCGCAGAGGACGCACTTGTTGGGGTCGCGCACCAGGCCGTGGCTGGAGGTGTCCAGGGGCTTCGTCTCCCGGGGCGCGTTGAAGCGCACCTTGTCCACGCCCAGGCGCTGGGCCAGGGACTGGAGCTTGCAGGAGCCGCTCTTGCCGCAGGTGGGGCAGTCGTGGTCGCCGCTGGCCAGGAGGAGCTCCAGGTTGACCTTGCGCAGTTCGCGGATGGGGCCGGTCTGGGTGCGCACGCGCATGCCGGGCTCGGGCAGGGTGGAGCAGGCCGCGATCATCCCGCGGCCCTCCACGTCCACCACGCAGAGGCGGCAGGCGCCGTAGATGCTCAGCTCGCTGTGGTAGCAGAAGGTGGGCAGCTCGATGTGGGCCTTGCGGATCACCTCCAGCAGGTTGCGCTCGCCCTGGATGGGGACCTTGAAGCCGTCGATGGTGAGGGTTTCGGAAGCGCTCATGTCAGGCTCCAGTGATCGCGTTGAATTTGCAGGCGTCCACGCAGGCTCCGCAGCGGATGCATTTGCCGGGGTCGATTTGATGGGCCGTCTTGCGCTCGCCGATGATCGCGCCGACCGGGCATTTCCTCGCGCAGAGGGTGCAGCCCTTGCAGAGCGAGGCCTCGATGGCCGGGGTCATGAGGGCCTTGCACACCCGGCTCGGGCAGACCTTGCGGTGCACGTGGGCCTCGTACTCGTCGCGGAAGTGCTTGAGGGTCGACAGCACCGGGTTCGGGGCGGTCTTTCCAAGGCCGCAGAGCGCGCCCACCTTGACGTTGCGGGCCAGCATCTCGAGGAGGGGAAGGGTCTCCTCCGTGGCCCGGCCCTCGGTGATGTCGTCCAGCAGGGCCAGCATCTGGCGCGTGCCCTCCCGGCAGGGGACGCACTTGCCGCAGCTTTCGTTCTGGGTGAACTGCATGAAGAACTTGGCCACCTGCACCATGCAGGTCTCCTGGTTCATCACCACCAGGCCCCCGGAGCCCACCATGGCGCCGATGCTGGTGAGGTTGTCGAAGTCCATGGGCAGGTCCAGGTGCTCCCGGGTGAGGCAGCCCCCCGAGGGGCCCCCGATCTGCACCGCCTTGAAGCCCGCTTCGGAGATCCGGCCGTCCTTGCCGGTGACCCCGCCGCCCACCTCGTAGACGATGTGGCGCAGGCTGGTGCCGAAGGGAACCTCGATCAGCCCCGTGTTGGCCACGTGGCCGGTGAGGGCGAAGGTCTTGGTGCCCGGGCTGGCCGGGGTGCCGGTCTCCTTGAAGGCCGCGGCGCCCTGGGCCAGGATGAGCGGGACCGAGGCGAGGGTTTCGACGTTGTTGATGATGGTGGGCTTGCCGAAGAGGCCGCACTGGGCGGGGAAGGGGGGCTTGGGCATGGGCATGCCCCGCTGGCCCTCGATGGAGGCCAGCAGCGCCGTTTCCTCGCCGCACACGAAGGCGCCCGCGCCCTCCATGACGTGGACCCGGAAGCCCATGCCGGTGCCGAAGAGATCGTCGCCCAGGAGGCCCAGCTTCTCCGCGTCCGCCGCGGCCCGCCGCACGCGGGCGACGGCCAGGGGGTACTCGGCCCGGACGTAGACATAGCCTTCATCCGCTCCGATGGCGCGGGCCGCGATCATCATGCCCTCGATGACGGCGTGGGGATTGCCCTCCATGACCGAACGGTCCATGAAGGCCCCCGGATCGCCCTCGTCCCCGTTGCAGACGATGTACTTCTTGGGACCGGGCTGCACCCGGGCCATCTCCCACTTCCGGCCCGTGGGGAAACCGCCGCCGCCGCGGCCCCGGAGCCCCGAAGCCAGGATCTCGCCGCACACCGCGTCGGGCTGCATCTCCAGGTATGCCTTCGCGGCGGAGCGGTAGCCGCCCTGGGAGAGGTACTCCCGGATGTCCTCGGGATCCAGGCTGCCGCAGCTCTTGAGCACGGTGCGCTGCTGGAGCGCGTAGAAGGGGATCTCGTGGCGGCCGCGGCAGGGCTTGCCCGTGGTCGGGTGGGGGTAGAGGAGGCGCTCCACGGCCTTGCCGTCCAGGAGCGTCTGGCTCACGATCTCGGCCACGTCCGTAGGCCGGACCTTGCAGTAGAGGATCCCGTCGGGCTCGATGCTGAGGAGGGGCCCCATCTGGCAGAAGCCCTGGCAGCCGCTCTTGGTGAGCAGGCCGTCCCGGTCGCGGGTCTCCTCGAAGTCCAGTTCGATGTCCAGGGAGATGCCGTGGTCCCCGGCCTCCTTGCGGAGGGCCTCGAAGACCTTCATGGCTCCGTTGGCCATGCATCCCGTGCCGGCGCAGATGACGACGCGCCTGCGGAAATGCTTGGACGACTTGCCGTAGGCCTCGCCCATGGCCTGGAGTTCCATCAACGCTGCGCTCACATTCCCTCCTGCTGCCGGATGCCTTCAAGGATTTCGCAGGCCTGGTCAGGCCCCACCTGCCCGTGCACGTCCTCGTTGACCACCATGGCCGGCGCGAGCCCGCAGGCTCCCAGGCACGAGACGGTCTCGAGGGTGAACATCATGTCCGCCGTGGTCTTGCGGGATCCGCCCAGCCCCAGCTTGCCCTGGAGGGCGTCCACCAGGTCCTGGCTCCCCTTCACGTGGCAGGCCGTGCCGTCGCACACGCGGATGACGTACTTGCCCTTGGGCTGCAGGGCGAAATGGCTGTAGAACGTCGCCACGCCGTAGACCTTGGCGGGGGAGATGCCCAGGGACGTGGCCACCAGGGTCATGACCTCCTCGGGAAGGTACCGGTACTCCTCCTGCACCGCCTGGAGGATGGGCACCAGCCGCGTGCGGTCGCGGTTGTGGCCGTCGAGTATCTGGATCACCTTCTCGAACCTGCGCCCTGCTTCCTGGGCCACCTTTGCCGTTGCGTCCATGCTGGGACTCCTTTCATTCGGGACAGACCTCCCCCTCCGGCTCCTGGCCGGGGGCGGGTGAAGGGGTTGTTCCGGCCCTGGGCCGGGGGCTAGCCCACGGGCTGCGGAGTGCAGGTGTCCGAGAGCTTGCGCAGAAGGAGTGCGAGGCTGGTGAAGAGCTCGAGGTTCTCGACGATGACGTGGTCCGGGACATCCAGGTTCACGGGCGCGAAGTTCCAGATGGCCCGGATGCCGCTGCCCACCATGAGATCGGCCGTGGCCTGGGCGGCCTCGGAGGGAACGGTGAGGATGCCCACGGCGATGTGCATGCGTTCCGCGAGGCTGGTGAACTTCTCCATGGGAAGCACGGGCGTGTCGCCGATGCGGAGCCCCGCCTTGGTGGGGTCATGGTCGAAGGCCGCCACGATGCGCGCCCCCGCCTTGTCGAACCCGGGATATTTCATGAGCGCCGTGCCCAGGCTCCCCACGCCCACCAGGAACGCGTCGGAATGGCTGTCCCAGTGGAGGAAGCCCTCGATGGCCGTCAGCAGCTCGGAGATCTTGTGCCCGGTCTTGGGCCGCCCCTGGCAGCCCGTGATCGCCAGGTCCTTGCGCACCTGGGTGTGATGGACGCCCAGCACCTCCGCCATGTGCGCCGCCGAAACCTGTTCCTGGCCGGCGTTCTTGAGGCGCGAGAGGTACTGGTAGTACCTCGGGAGCCTTCTGAGCGTGGGGATTGGAACCGATGGGCCGGGCACGGTGGCCTCCAGGTGAATCAGGATTTTTGTGTCGATACAAAAATCATGATTCATGATTGCCTCCCCCCTGGTTCCATGTCAATGCCCCCGGAACCGCTTCCCGGGGGGATGATGGATTGGTGATCTCAAAAATCCATGTAATGAATGATTAGGATGGATCCAAATACTTCTTTGATTGGCCAAGATCAATATTCTAGGTATGTAATTGAAATCGAACGCTACGCGCCTCCTGGAACGCCGGGGCATAAATTCCAGGCCGAGCTCCAGCCCCGAACACAATAACCCTATCCCATCAAGCAGAACAGGCCCTTCCTTATCCTGCTTTTTCCCCTGAATCCGGTTCATCCCCGTTCCAACCCCGCCGCGAGTCGCCGGTACCTGGAGGCCAGGGATGGACCCCATTGCGATCCAGGCCCCGGGACCACGCTGCGACCCACCCCAGCGCAACCCCTGCGGAAACGGGGACGAACGGGATCCAGGGGATGAACGGGGATCCGGCGCACCTTCCCGGTCCATCCCCAGCCGGGATTCAACCGGGACGATTCCACCCTAAAGAAATATTTCGTTAATTCGATAAATTATCATCGATCAAAATGGGATACATATTAATTATGTTTACAATATATATCAAATATCTTCAACCGATATGATTCTTTCCATTGACATCCGCATTCCCATTGAGTTAGATTTGCCGCCATAGGTCCGTGCCGTCGCGGATTATTCTAATACACATATGTATTTAAATATTAAATAACCTAACCTTATCCACCCATCGGAAACCTCTATCCCCAACTGCTCATGCGTCTATCCCGGCTCTGCTCCGGACGACGTGATTTTCCCTGTTGCCCTCGCCGCCCACCCGGGCCGGGGGGGCTACCCCTTCATCAAAAGGATGGTAATCGCCATGTGGGGAATCGACTGCATCCCGAAGCCCGGACCGTCTTCCGCCCTCTCCTGGGGGAGGCTCCACAAGGCCCCCTGGGTGCGGCGGGGCGGGAAGCTCCTGCTGGACGCGGGACTGGCGGTCCTCGCCTGGGCGCTGGCGGAAGCGGCGGGGGAACAGGTGGAGCCCTTCCCGGGGAGCCTGGTCTTCTTCGTGAGCCTGGCCCTGGCCGTGAATCTCGCCCGGCAGCTCACGGCCCAGCATTACCGGCTCATGGGCCTGCGGGATGCCAAGGCGATCCTGTACGCGGACCTGGTCCTCATCCTGGCCTCCCTGGCCTTCTGCGCCCTCCGCCAGGAGGGGCCGGTGGCGGGCGAAGGCGTCTTCCTGGGGGCCAGCCTGCTCTGCGGGGTGCTCTGGTTCCTGGCGCGGATCCTGGTGGGAACCCTGGTGGGGTACCGGCCCGGGGACACCCCCTTCACGGAGCGGGCCCTCATCGTGGGGGCGGGGCGGGCGGGGCTCCGGCTCTGCCAGGAGGTGCGGGAGCATCCCAAGGTCCGGTTCCAGGTGGTGGGCTTCGTGGACGACGCCCCCGACAAGCAGGGGGTGCGCATCGAGGGGGTGCCCGTGCTGGGCGCCACGGGGCAGCTGCGGGAGCTCGTGCGGGACCGGGGCATCTCCGTGGTGATCCTGGGGCCGGCCAGCGCCCCGGGTCCCCGGGCGCGGGAGCTCTGCCGGGAGGTGCAGGCCCTGGGCGTGAAGGTCCGGACCGTGCCGGGCATCCTGGACTTTGTGGGGGAACGGCCCTGGAGGGCCCAGGGGCGGGAGGTGGCCATCGAGGAGCTCCTCCGGCGCGAGCCGGTGGTCCTGGACGCTTCGGCCATCCGCAGGGCGCTGGAAGGAAGGGTGTCCCTCATCACGGGGGCGGGGGGCTCCATCGGAAGCGAACTCGCCCGCAGGGTGGCGGCCTGCGGACCCAGCCGGGTGGTCCTCCTGGGCCGTGGCGAGAACAGCCTCTGGGAGATCGAGGGGGACCTGGCCCGCAGGTTCCCGGGCCTTCCCGTGGAGGTGGCCCTCTGCGACGTGCGGGATCCGGCCAGGCTCCGCCAGGTCTTCGAGGCCTGGCGGCCCCGGGCCGTGTTCCACGCCGCGGCCCACAAGCACGTGCCCTACCTGGAAAGGCACCCGGAGGAGGCGGTCATCAACAACATCCTGGGCACGAGGAACGTGCTGGAGGCGGCCCTGGCCGCGGGCACGGCGATCTTCGTGAACGTATCCACGGACAAGGCGGTGAACCCCGTGAACGCCCTGGGGGTGAGCAAGCGCATCGGGGAGCACCTGGTGACCCTCGCCGCCGGCCACGCGCCGGCGGGAACCCGGTTCGTGAGCGTCCGGTTCGGCAACGTCCTGGGAAGCCGGGGCAGCGTCATTCCCCTCTTCCGGGAGCAGATCGCCCGGGGGGGGCCCATCACCGTCACCCACCCGGACATGGTGCGGTACTTCATGACGATCCCGGAGGCCGTCCAACTGGCCCTGCAGGCCGGGATCCTGGGGGAGACCGCCAAGGTCTTCGCCCTGGACATGGGGGCGCCGGTGCGGATCATGGACCTCGCCCAGGACATGGCGCGCCTTTCGGGCTACAGCGCCGGGGTGGACATCGATATCAAGATCACCGGCGCCCGGCCCGGAGAGAAGCTCTTCGAGGAGCTCTTCTCCGACGTGGAGGACCGCAAGGCCGACATCCACGCCAAGGTGTTCGAGGCCGTGCAGGACCGGCCGGATCCGGAGCTGCTGGAGCGGGGCCTGCGGGCCCTGGAGGCGGCCTCGGCCCTGCCCGAGGGGGAGCGCCAGCGGAGGATCCTCGTGTGGTTCCGCCGCCTCGTCCCGGCCTACACCCCTTCCCCCGAGGGCCTCGGGCGGTGGCTGGAGGCGCCCAGGGCGGCCGCGGCCTCCGGGGCGGCGCGCCCCTAGCCATGCGGACCCCCTCCCTTCCCCCCGGCCTGCGCAGGCCCCTGGCCCTCGCCCTCCTGGCGGGGCTGGCGGCGGCGGGGCTCTCGTCCCTCCTGCCCGACCAGTTCCGGGCCGAGGTCCGCATCCTGCCCGACGCCGGGCACGCGGGTCCCCAGAATCACGCCGGCATCTGGGCGCCCACGGCGCCCCCGGTGGGACCCGGGACGCGGGAGGACGGGCCCACCGTCATCTACGACGACATCCTGCGGAGCCGGAGGGTGGCCGACGCGGTGCTTTCGGCCACCTACGCCTACCGGGACCGGCCGTGGCGCTTCGGCGCCCTCCGGGACCGCCGGGGGACCCTGCTGGAGTACCTGGGCGCCGGGGACCCGGACCGGGCCATGGGCGCCTTCAGGGGCCTGCTGCGGGTGGAGCGCAATCCCAAGTCGGGCCTGCTCACCCTCACGGCGGAGACCCGGTCCCCCGAGCTGAGCCTCCAGGTGGTGCGCAGGGCCACGGAGGAGCTGCGCCGGGCGCTGGTGGACCTGGCCCAGGCCGAGGGCCGGAACCGGGCCCGGACCGCCCGGGAGCGGCTGGAGGAGGTGGGCGTCATCTGCTCCGGGAAGGACGAGGCCTTCCGGCGGTTCCAGGACGCCAACCGCAACTGGGAGACCAGCGCCGCCCCCGACCTCCGCTTCCAGGGGGAGCGCCTGCGGGGGCAGGTGGCCCTGTGGAGGCGCGTCCAGGAGAACCTCACCCTCAACCAGGAGCAGGCCCTGCTGGAGGCCCGCAACGACGCCCAGACGCTCCTGGTCCTGGACGCCGGCGACCTGCCCCGGGCCAAGAGCCGTCCCCACCGGTCCTTCATCGTGTTCGGAGCCATGGTCGTCACCGGCACGGCCACCTGGGCCGCCCTCAACCGAACCAAGGTCCACGACCTTTTCATCGCCAAGGAGAAGCCATGAGCACCCGCGTTGCCCCGGCCCATGCCGGGGAACTGATCCGGAAAATCGAGAACCGCACCGCCCTCGTGGGGGTGGTGGGCCTGGGGTACGTGGGCCTTCCCCTGGCGGTGGAAAAGGCCAAGGTGGGCTTCCGGGTGGTCGGCTTCGACCGGAACGCCTCCCGGGTGGCCAGCGTCAACATGGGCGTCAACTACATCGACGACGTGCGCGACGCCGAGCTGCGGGACCTGGCGCTGGACCACCGTCGCCTGGAGGCCACCTCGGAGTGGGCCCGCCTGGCGGAGATGGACGCCATCGTGATCTGCGTCCCGACCCCGCTGACCCGCAACCTGACGCCGGACCTGCAGTTCGTGGAGGCCGTCACGCGCGAGGTGGCCCGGCGCCTGCGGCCCGGCCAGTTCGTGAGCCTGGAGAGCACCACCTACCCGGGGACGACGGAGGAGCTCATCAAGCCCATCCTGGAATCCACGGGCCTTCGGGAGGGCGAGGACTTCCACCTGGCCTTCAGCCCGGAGCGGGTGGACCCCGGCAACAAGCGGTTCACCACCCGCAACACCAGCAAGGTGGTGGGCGCGGCCGGCCCCGGGAGCCTGGACGTGGCGCTGGCCTTCTACCGGCAGACCATCGTGGACGTGGTCCCCGTCACCTCCGCCCGGGTGGCGGAGATGGTGAAGGTCTTCGAGAACACCTTCCGGGCGGTGAACATCGCCCTGGTGAACGAGATGGCCATGCTCTGCGACCGCATGGGCCTGGACGTGTGGGAGGTGCTGGACGCCGCGGGCACCAAGCCCTTCGGCATCATGCCCTTCTACCCGGGGCCCGGGGTGGGGGGGCACTGCATCCCCCTCGACCCCCACTACCTGGAATGGAAGGCCCGGGAATTCAATTTCAACACCCGCTTCATCGCCCTGGCGGGGGAGATCAACCGCCGCATGCCGGAATTCGTCGTGGCCAAGGCCATGCGGATCCTCAGCGACCACGGCCTGGGCCTCCTGTCGGCCCGGATCCTGGTGCTGGGCCTGGCCTACAAGAAGGATGTGGCCGACGCCCGGGAAAGTCCCTGCGCCGAGGTGCTGGGGCTCCTGGCGGAGCGGGGCGCGCGGGTGGAATACCACGATTCCCACGTGCCCCACTTCGGCGACGGGCGCCTGGACCTGTGCAGCGTGGCCCTCACCGCCGACGCCCTGGACATGGCCGACCTGGTGGTCATCCTCACGGACCACTCGGACGTGGACTACGCCTTCGTCCTGCGCCACGCGCGGCTCGTCCTGGACACCCGCAACGCGACGCGGGGGATCAAGGCGGACCGGGAAGGGCTGGTGCTCCTGTGAGCGCCCCGGTGAAGGTGGCCGTGGCGGGGGCCGGCGCCTGGGGGCGCAACCACCTGCGCGTGCTCCACGGCCTGGGCGCCCTGGCCGGGGCGGTGGAGGTGTGCGAGGCCTCCCGGGAGCGGGTGAGGCAGGACTTCCCGGGCCTGCCGGTGTGGGGGTCCCTGGCGGAGGCCTTCCGCCACGGCGGGGCCTTGGACGGGGTGGTCATCGCCACGCCCGCGCCCACCCATGCGGACCTGGCCGGCGAGGCCCTCCGGGAGGGCCGGGGGGTCCTGGTGGAGAAGCCCATGACCCTGGAGGCCCGCGAAGCGGCGGGCCTGGTGGACCAGGCGGAAGGGGCGGGGCGGGTGCTCATGGTGGGCCACCTCCTCCTGTACCAGCCCGCGGTGCGCGAACTCAAGCGCCTGCTGGATTCGGGGATCCTGGGGCGGGTCCACCGGATCCACCAGGAGCGCACCAACCTGGGCCGGGTGCGGTCCACGGAGAGCGCCCTCTGGAGCCTGGCCCCCCACGACGTGGCGGTGCTCGTCCACCTCATGGGCGAAGCCCCGGTGCGGGTTTCGGCCGATGGCGCGGCCTTCCTGCAGCCCGGCGTCCACGACGACGTCCACCTGGAGCTGGGCTTCACCGGCGGCCGCAGCGCCCACGTGCACGTCTCCTGGTACTGGCCCGGGCGGGGCCGGGGCCTGCGGGTCCTGGGCGAGCGCGGAATGCTGGTGTACGACGAGGAGGACCAGAGCCTCGTCCTGCACCGGAAGCGGCTCCACGGGGGCGACTGCCCCCGGCGCCTGGAGACCGTGGACGACGGATCCGTCCGGGTCTTCGAGGGCCCGGGAGAGGCCCTGCGCCTGGAGGACGAGCACTTCCTCCACTGCCTGGCCACCGGCGCCACCCCCACGAGCGACGGCCGCAGCGGCCTCGACGTCATCCGGGTCCTGGAGCGGGCCGATGCCCAGCTCCTGGGGGCCCTTCCACCCAGCCTGAAGGAGGCCTGAATGAACATCCGAACCGAAACCCCGCCCTGCGCGGTGCATCCCCTGGCCGTGGTGGACGAAGGCGCCGCCGTGGGCGAGGGCACCCGCATCTGGCATTTCAGCCACGTGTACGGCGGGGCCGTGATCGGCGCCCACTGCAGCCTGGGCCAGAACGTCATGGTGGCCTCGGGCGTGACCATCGGCGACCACTGCAAGATCCAGAACAACGTCTCCCTCTACGAGGGGGTCGTGCTGGAGGAATACGTGTTCTGCGGGCCGAGCATGGTCTTCACGAACGTGCGCACCCCCCGCTGCCTCCACCCCCGGAACACCTCGGCCGATTACGCGCCCACCCGCGTCAAGCGCGGGGCCAGCATCGGGGCCAACGCCACCGTCGTCTGCGGCGTGACCCTGCACGAAGGCGCCTTCGTGGCCGCCGGGGCCGTGGTGACCCGGGACGTGCCGCCCTACGCCATGGTGGCGGGGGTCCCGGCCCGCGTGGTGGGCCACATGTGCGAGCGGGGCGAGCGCCTGCGCTTCGACGCCGCGGGGCTCGCGCGGACCAGCTACGGGCAGGCCTACCGCCGCAGGGCGGACGGCATCGTGCGCAAGGAGGAGGCATGAGCACCCAGACGCGGATCCCCAGCCTGGACCTGTCGGGGCCCGTGGAGGCCCTCTGGCCGGAACTCACGGGGGCGACGGAGCGGGTGCTCCGTTCCGCCCACTACATCCTCGGCCCCGAGGTGGCCGCCTTCGAAAGGGAGGCGGCCGGCTTCCTGGGCACGCGCCACGCGGTGGCCTGCAATTCGGGCACGGACGCCCTGGTGCTGGCCCTGCGGGCCCTGGGCATCGGGCCCGGGGACGAGGTGATCACCACCCCCTTCACCTTCTTCGCCACGCCCGAGGCCATCAGCAACGTGGGCGCTCAGCCGGTCTTCGTGGACATCGATCCGGAGACCTTCAACCTGGATCCCCGCCTCATCGACGCCGCCGTCACCCCCCGCACCCGGGCCCTCCTCCCCGTGCACCTCTTCGGCCTGCCCTGCGAGATGGCCGGCGTCCTGGGCGCCGCGGCCCGGCACGGGCTCCGGGTGGTGGAGGACTGCGCCCAGAGCTTCGGGGCCCGGTACCACGGCAAGGCCGCCGGCACCATGGGGCACGCGGGATGCTTCAGTTTCTTCCCCACGAAGAACCTCTCGGGATTCGGCGACGGGGGCCTGGTGGCCACGGACGACGAGGAGCTCGCCCAGGGGGCGCGGATGCTCCGGGTCCACGGGAGCCGGAAGAAATACCACAACGAGAAGGTGGGGTGCAATTCGCGCCTGGACGAACTGCAGGCCGCGCTCCTGCGGGTGAAGCTGCCCCGGGTGGAGGCGTGGAACGGGGCCCGGGTCCGGGCGGCGCGGATGTACCAGGACCTCCTGGCCGGGGAGGAGCGCCTCGTCCTGCCCGGCATCTGCGACGGCCACGTGTTCAACCAGTACACGGTGCGGGTGCGCCGGGGCGCCCCCGACCGGGACCGGGTGAAGGCGCGGCTCCTGGAGGAGGGCATCGAGACCAACGTGTACTACCCGGTGCCCTGCCACCGCCTTCCCGTCTATGGCCGGAGCCACGCTGGGGTGGTGTGCCCCCGGGCCGAGCGGGCCGCCGCGGAGGTGCTGAGCCTGCCGTTCTGGCCCAACATGGACGGGGAGGTCCAGGCCCACGTGGCGTCCACCCTCCGCCGCATCCTCGGGGAGGGGTGAGGCGTGGCTTCCCCCTTCACGGGGTTCCGCCTGAAGGTCCTGCAGGTCGCGGGGGGCACCGCCGTGGCCCAGGGCCTCCTGGTGGCGGCCTCCCCCGTCCTCACCCGGCTCTACACCCCCGCGGACTTCGGGGTCCTGGTGGTGTACGTGTCCCTGGTCTCGCTGCTGGTGACCGTGGCCTCCCTGCGCTTCGAGCTGGCGCTCCCGCTGCCCGAGGACGAGGGGGAGGCGGCGGGGCTGCTGCTGCTGTGCGTGGCCCTGGTGGGCCTCACCACGGGCGCGGGGGCCCTGGCCATCCGGGTCTTCAGGGCGCGGATCCTGGGCTGGATGGGGGAGCCGGGCCTGGGGCCCTACCTCTGGCTCGTGCCCGTGAGCACCCTGGGCGCGGGGCTGTACCAGGTGTTCACCTGCTGGGCGATCCGGAAGGAGCGCTACGACCGCATCGCCCGCACCCGCGTCACCCAGGGCCTCACCCAGCTCACGGTGCAGGTGGCCGCGGGCATGCTGGGGCAGGGGCCCGCGGGGCTGCTGGCGGGGGACGCCCTGGGGCGCACCAACGGCACCCGCACCCTGGCCCTCCTGGACTGGCGCCGGGATTGGGCGAGGGTGCGCAGGGCAAGGCCCGCCGACCTCCTGCGGGCCGCCCGTCGCTACCGGAGCTTCCCCCTCTATTCCAGCGGCACGGCCCTCCTCAACACCGTCAACCTGCGCATGCCCGGGCTGCTCCTGGCCATCTGCTACGGCCCGGCCACCGCGGGCTGCTTCGCCCTGGCCCAGCGGGTCTTCGCGCTGCCCAGCTCCATCATCGGGGAATCGGTGGCCCAGGTGTTCTTCGGGGAATCGGCGCAGCTCAAGGGCGCGAGCCTCATGCCCCTTTTCCGGGGCACCGTGAGCCGCATGTTCCTGCTGGGGCTGCCGATCATGGCTCTGTCCTCGGCGGCGGGATGGTTCCTCTTCCCGGCGGTCTTCGGGGCGGCCTGGAAGAGCGCCGGGGTCTTCCTGGTGGCCATCGCCCCCATGGCCCTGGCCCAGTTCACGGGGGCCTGCGTCTCCAGCGCGCTGGTGGTCCTGGAGCGGCAGGACCTGGCCCTGCTGCGGGAGGTGATCCGTTCGCTGCTCTTCTTCGGAGGCATCGGGGCGGCCTGGATCCTGAAGTGGGACGCGCCGTGGGCCGTGGGCCTTTTCGGGCTCACGGGGACGGTGTCCTACGGCCTCTACGGCTGGATCACCTGGTACGCCATCCGGCGCCACGACCGGAACCCGGAGCGGCCATGAGGGGCCTTCCCGTCCCCCTTCCGCCGCGCTTCCTGGCGCTTGGGGCCCTCCTGTTCGCGGGGGCCCTGAAGGGGGGGCCCGTGCTGTCGCGCCTGCCCCTGGACCTGACCCTCCTGGCGGGGACGGCCCTGGGCGGGGTGCTCCTCCTGGCCTGGATGCGGGGGGCCCGGGCCGCTAGCGGATGGGGCCTGGGGCTCACGGGGGTCTGGTACCTCACCTTCCTGCCCGGGGCCGCCCTGGCGGCGCCCACCGCCTATGCCTTCCAGAAGGTGGCCACCCTGTACAGCTTCAGCCTCCTGGCCTCCCTGGCCCCCTTCGTCCTGGTGCGGGACCGGGAGGACCTGCGCGGGCTTCTGAACGCCACGGCCATCTTCTGCATGGTGCTCACCGCCGACGGGCTCCTGGGTCTGGGCCAGGGCGGCCAGCGGCTGGAGACCGCGGGGGGCGGGACCATCGCCCTGGGCCGGGCCGCGGGCTTCCTCTTCCTCTTCGGGGCGCTCCTCCTGGCCCGGCCGGGGCCCCTCTCCCTGCCCCTCCTGGGGCTCACCGGCGCCGCGGCCGTCACGGCGGTCTTCTCCGGGTCCCGGGGGCCCATGGGGGGGGCCCTGCTGGCCCTGGCGGTGGCCCTGGGCCTGGGCCGGCGGGGCACGGGGGCGCCGGCGTCGAGGCTCCTGCTCTGCGCGGGGGCCGTGGCCCTGGCGGTGGGGCTCTCCCTGGCCCTGGCGCCTCCGGGCTCCCTGCAGCGCACCGGGAGCTTCCTGCGGGGGGAATTCGGCACGTCGGAGCGCTACCGCGCGGTGGCGGCCCGGGCCTCCTGGGAGCGCCTGGGAGGCCTGCCCTGGGGGGCCGGCTGGGGCGGTTTCGCCGCCCAGGTGGATCTGGACGGGGGCACCGGCCGCCAGTACCCCCACAACCTCCTCCTGGAGGTGACCCTGGAATCCGGCTGGGCCTGCGGGGCCCTCACCACCCTGGTGCTGGGGGCGGGCCTGGGCGCGGCCTGGACCCGCTCGGACCGGCCCGAAGGGAGGATCCTCCTGGCGGGCCTGGTCTTCTGGATCGTCAACGCCCTGGTGAGCGGGGACGTGAACGACAACCGGCCCCTGTTCGCGTTCCTGTCGGCGGCCCTCTGCCAGGGGGCCCCATGAAGCGCATGGCCGTGGTCACCAGCGCCCACCCCTGGGGGGACCCGCGCGTGTTCGGGCGGGAACTGGCGGCGTGCCTGGAGTGGGGCCTGGAGGTGCACCTCTTCGCGGTGCCGCCGCGGGACGGCTGGCGCCCGGTGCCGGGCCTGCGCCTCCACCCCCTTCCGGACCCGGGCTCCCGGCTGGCGCGGATCCGCGGGGCCCTGGGCCTCTGGCGCGCCGTGCTGCGGGAGGGGCCCTTCCCCCTGGTGCACTTCCACGACCCCGAGCTGCTGCCGGCCATGGCCCTGGTGGGGATCCTGGCGCCGGGGACCTTCCTGCTCTACGACATCCACGAGGACCTGCCGCTGCAGTTCCGGTCCAAGGCCTACCTGCCCCCCTGGGCCCGGCAGCCCCTGGAGCGCCTGGCGGAGTGGGCCTTGGGCCTCGCGGCAAGGCTCTTCGACGGATTCGCCCCGGCCACGGAGGCCATCGCCCGCCCATGGCCCCGGGCGTCCACCCGGGTGGTGCACAACTACCCCCGGGCCGTCTTCCACGTCCCGCCCCGGACCCCGGACCCGCTGCGGGTGCTTTACATGGGCGGGCTTTCCCGGGGGCGGGGGATACCCCTGGCCCTGGAGGCCGTGCGCATCGCCCGGCACCGGGTGCCTGGGCTGCGCCTGGAACTGGCGGGCTGGATCCTGGAGCCGGAGGTGGGGCGCCTGGTGAAGGAGGCCGCCCGGGAAGGGTGGTGCCGGCACCTGGAGACCCTGGAGGCCGGGGCCCTGGCGGCCCACGCCGCCGGGGCCGGCATCGGGCTGGTCACCCTGCTCCCCCAGCCCAACTACCTGGAATCCCTCCCCACCAAGCTCTTCGAGTACATGGCCCTGGGCATCCCCGTGCTGGCCTCGGACTTCCCCCTTTGGCGGGAACTGGTGGGGGAGAGCGGCGCCGGGCGCGTCGTGCGCCCCGAGGCGGGCCCCCTGGCCCAGGCGCTGGTGGCCATGGCCCTGGATCCCGCCGCCCTTCAAGAGCATGCCCGGCGGGGCAGGGCGGCCTACCTGGACCGGTACCGGTGGGAGGTGGAAGCCGCCAACCTCCGGTGGCACCTGGAACGGGCCGGGGCCCTGGAACGCACCTTCCCGAAGGACGACCCATGAACATCCTCCTCGTCAATCCCTATGCCCTGGCCCCGGACCAGCCCGGGGGCACCCGCCACTTCTCCCTGGCCCGGGCCCTCACGGCCATGGGCCATTCGGTGGTCATCGCAGCGGGCAGTTTCGATCACCTCACCCGCACGGGGTCCGTGCCCGCGGGGGAACCGGCCCGGCGCGAGACCCGCGAGGGCGTGGCCTTCATCCGCCTGCGCACCCCGGGGTACCGGGGCAACGGCGCCGGGCGCCTGTGGAACATGCTGGCCTTCGCCCGGGCCGTGGGCACGGTGCTGCCCCGGTACCTGGGGTCCTGGCCGGACGTGGTGGTGGGCAGCAGCCCCCATCCCTTCGGGGCCCGGGCCGCCATGGGCCTGGCCCGGCGGCTGGGAGTGCCCTTCGTGCTGGAGATCCGGGACGTGTGGCCCCGGTCCCTCACGGAGGTGATGGGGGTCTCCCCCCTGCACCCCATCGTCTGGGTCCTGGAGCGCATCGAGCGCGAGCTCTACCGCGGGGCGGACCGCATCGTCACGCTCCTGCCCAAGGTGGCCCGCAGGGTGGAGGAGCGCGGGGGGGATCCCGCGGGCATCACCTGGGTGCCCAACGGCATCGACCTGGCCATGATCCCGCCCCTGGACGAGCCCCGGGACGAGGGCCCCTTCACGGTGATGTACGCGGGGGCCCACGGGGTCACCAACGCCCTGGACGTGCTGGTGGACGCCGCGGCCATCCTCCAGGAGCGGGCCCGGCTCCTGCCCCGGCGTCCGGCCCTGGTGCTGGTTGGCACCGGCCCCGAGAAGCCCCGCCTGGAGGCCAAGGCCCGGCGCCTGGGGCTCTTCAACCTGACCTTCCGGCCCCCGGTGCCCAAGCGGGAGATCTACGGCCTGCTGGCCCGGGCCGACGCGTTCTGGGCCAGCGCGGCGGATTCCGATCTCTGGGAGCACGGCATCAGCTTCAACAAGCTCTACGACTACATGGCCATGGGCCGGCCCACCGTCCTGGGGGTGCGCTGCTCCACCAACCCGATCCTGCTGTCCGGGGGCGGGCTGGTGGTGGCGCCCGGCAGCGCCCAGGCCATGGCGGAGGGGGTGGAGCGGCTCCTCCTGGCCGGCCCCGGGGGCCGCAGGGCCATGGGCGCCAAGGCCCGGGAATTCGTGGAGGCCCACTTCGACATGCGCAGGCTGGCCCAGGCCTTCGAATCCGCGCTGCTGGCCGCGATGGGCGAAGGTTGCGGAGGCGCCCATGCGTCCTGAGTTCCTGCGCCCCGGGGACCCCGCCTGGGCGGCCTTCCTGGAAGGCGCCCCCCACGACTTCTACCATCTCCCGGCCTACGTGGAGCTCTGCGCCCGCATGGACGGGGGCGAAGCCGCGGCCTTCCTGGCCACGGACGGCGGCCGCGCCATGCTCATGCCGCTGGTGCTGCGCCCGGTGCCCGGCGGGCCCTGGCGGGACGCGTGCGCGCCCTACGGGTATCCCTGTCCCCTCTTCCGCGGGGAGCCCTCCCCGGAGGGCGTCGGAGCCTTCCTGGAGGCCTTCGCCGCGGCCGGGGCCGCCGCGGGCCTGGTGAGCGCCTTCTTCCGGTTCCATCCGCTGCTGCCGGTGCCGGAGGGGCCCTTCGAACGGTTCGGAACCGTCGTTGACCACGGCCAGACCGTTTTCCTGGACCTGGACCTGCCCCCGGAGGAACTGGAGCGCCAGACCCGCGTGAACCACCGCGCCGACGCCCGCAAGCTCCTGGCCGGGGGCTTCCGGGTGGAGGTGGACGGGTGGGACCGCCTGGGGGAATTCGCCGGCATCTACGCCGAGACCATGGCCTACCGGGGCTCGGGCGCCGCCTACCGCTTCGGCGCCGCCTACTTCCGGGACCTGCGCGCGTGCCTGGGGGAACGGCTCCACCTGTGCATGGTGGTGGGTCCCGGGGGGGAGGCCGCGGCCGGGGGCCTCTTCACCAACATGGACGGCCTGATGCAGTTCCATCTGGCGGGCACCGCCGCCGCCTTCCGGAGGGCCGGGCCGGCCAAGCTCATGCTCCTGGCCATGCGGGACCAGGCCCGGGCCTGGGGTGCGCGCCGCCTCCACCTGGGCGGAGGCGTGGGCTGCGCCGAGGATTCCCTGGCCTTCTTCAAGCAGGGCTTCTCCCGGCTCCGGAGCCGCTTCGCCACCTACCGCATGGTGCTCCTGCCCCGGGTCTACCGGGACCTCGCGGGGGACCGCACCGGCGATTTCTTCCCCGCCTACCGCCATTCCTGAGGACACCATGGAACCCCAACGCCCCCTGACCCTGCTCCGAACCGCCGCGGGCTCGCCGCCCTCGGTGACCCAGTACCGCGCCTTCCAGGACCTGGGCTGCCGCATCGTAGCCGCCGACTGCGACGGGCGTAGCGTGGGCTTCCGCTTCGCGGACGCCAGCCACGTGGTGCCCCGGGTGGGCGAACCCGCCTACCTGGACCGCATGGTCGACATCTGCCGCCTGGAGGGCGTGGACCTCTTCCTGCCCGCGCTGGACGAGGAACTGGTCCTGTGCGCCTCGAACCTGGCGCGCTTCGAATCCGCCGGGACCCGGGTCCTGGTCTCCGGGCCCCGGGCCCTGGCGGTGTGCACCGACAAGCTGCTCACCTTCGGGATGTTCCGGGACCTGGGCATTCCCACCCCGCGCACGATCGCGGCCGCGGAGTACCGGGAGGGCGCCTTCGCCGCCTACCCCGTGGTGGTGAAGCCCCGGTCGGGCCGGGGCGGCGCGGGCGTGCACGTGGCCCGGGACCACGCCGAGGCCGCGTTCTACGCGGCCCGGGTGCCGGATCCCATCGTCCAGGAACACTGCGCCGGCGAGGAACTGACCCTGGACGTGCTGGCGGACCTGGAGAGCGAACTGGTGGTCCTGTCGCCCCGGCGGCGCCTGGCCGTGGATTCGGGCATCTCGTCCAAGGGCGCCACCTGCTGGCGGGAGGACCTGGTGGAGCCGGTGCGGCGCATGGTCAAGGCCCTGGGCCTGGTGGGGCCGGTGAACGTGCAGTGCTTCGCGGGGGAGACGCCGCGCTTCACGGAGATCAACGCGCGCATCGCCGGCACCGCCATCCTCAGCCAGGCCGCGGGGGTCCCCTACTTCCAGGGCATCCTGGACCTGGGCCGGGGACGGGTCCCGGAGCCCTGGCTCAAGCCGTGCCGGCCGATGGTCATGTACCGGTACTGGGAGGAATCCTTCCAGGCCGGGGGGGACGGGGCATGAACGGCACCCTCCTGGCGGTGGGCTTCGACCTGGACTACACCCTCTGGGACCACGGCGGCTTCGCCGAATCCTTCTTCGGCTCCATCGCGTGGGAGCTGGGGGGGCGCCTGGGCTGCAGCGGGCGCCGGGTGGAGCAGGTGCTCCGCGACACCCTGGCCCGGCTCACGGTTGGCCACCCGCGGATCTTCGATGAGGCCCTGCTCCGCATGGGCGTCGAGGACCCGGTCCTGGTGGCGGAGCTGGTGGAGCGCTACCACCGGCACCGGCCCCCGATGCGGCCCTATCCCGGAGCCCTGGACGCCCTGCGCGACCTGCGCGGGCGGGGCTACCGCACCTTCCTGGTCACCGACGGCCTGAGCGACACCCAGCGCTACAAGGTGGAGGCCCTGGGCCTGATGCCCTGGTTCGACGAACGGGTCTTCACGGGGGATTTTCCCCGCATCCTCCAGAAGCCCAGTCCCTTCCCCTTCCTCCTGGCCTGCCGGAGGCTGGGCGTGGCGCCCCGGCAGTGCGCCTACGTGGGGGACAACCCCCTGTGCGACTTCGAGGGGCCCATGCGTCTGGGGATGCGCACCATCGGCGTGCCCACGGGGCCCTTCGCGGGGCGCCCGGTGCCCCCGGGGCATTCCCCCGAGCGGCGCGTCACCGGCCTCGGGGAGCTGGGGGGGGTGCTGTGAACCGCCTCAAACGCGCCTTCGATCTCGCGGGAAGCCTGGCCCTGCTCGTCGCCCTCGCGCCGGTCCTGGCCGCCGCCGCCCTGGCGGTGGCCCTGGACGGACCGGGGCCCGTCCTCTTCCGCCAGCGGCGCCTGGGCCTGGGGGGGCGCTTCTTCGAGATCCTGAAATTCCGCACCATGATGCCCGGCGACCCGGAGGCGGCGACCTTCCGGGGGGATCCGCGCATCACCCGGGTGGGGGCGAAGCTGCGCGCCTGGCGCATCGACGAGCTGCCCCAGCTGGTCAACGTGCTGCGCGGCGACATGAGCCTCGTGGGCCCGCGGCCCCTCCTGCCGCGCTTCCTGCCCTACTACACCGCCCGGGACCGGCGGCGCCTGGAGGCGACCCCGGGCATGACCGGGTGGCAGCAGGTCAACGGCGCCTCCCGCCACACCTGGCGGGAGCGGGTGGAGCTGGACGTGTGGTACGTGGATCACCAGGGCTTCTGGCTCGATCTGCGCATCCTCCTGCGCACCGTGGGGGTTGTCCTGCGGGCCGACACGGCGTACGCGCCGGACGGCTCCCAGCGCAGCGGCATCCCCGACGGCGCGCCGGGGCCGCGCCCATGAGGCCGGTCACGAAGCTGGTGCTGGCCCCCCACGCCGACGACGAGGTGCTGGGGCTGGGGGGATCCATCGCCCGGTGGGCCCGGGAGGGCCACCCGGTCCACGTGGTGGTGGCCACCCGGGGCTACCCGCCGGTGTGGTCCCCGGACGAGGAGGCCGCCTGCCGCGCCGAGGCCCTGGAGGCCCACGCCCGCCTGGGGGTGGCCTCGGCCCGGTTCCTGGACCTGCCCGCGGCGGAGCTGGACACCCTCATGCACCGGGAGCTGAACCGCCACCTCCTGGACGCGGTGCGGCGCCTGGCCCCGGAGGAACTGTACCTCCCCTTCCTGGGCGACCTTCACCGGGACCACCAGCTGGTGGCCCAGTCGGCCCTGGTGGCCGCGCGCCCCAGCCACTCCGGCTATCCGCGCCGGCTCTACGCGTACGAGACGCTGTCCGAGACCAACTGGAACGCGCCCTCCCTCACCCCGGGGTTCATCCCCAACCACTTCGTGGACATCAGCGGCACCCTGGAGGAGAAGCTGGGCGCCTTCGCCGCCTTCCGGTCCCAGGTGAAGGCCCCGCCCCACGAGCGCTCCCTGGAAGCCCTGCGCGCCCTGGCCGTCCTGAGGGGCGCCACCGTGGGCCTGGCCGCGGCCGAGGCTTTCGTCACCATTCGCACCGTCGCCTGACGGGGAGGATCCCATGCTCCAGACATCCGCCATCACCATGTCCAGCGCCGACCTGGACGAGAGCGACATCCGCTCCGTCGTGGAGGTGCTCCGGGGCGGCCGCCTCGCCCTGGGGCCCGCGGCCGGCGCCTTCGAGGAGGCCGTGGCCGCCTACGCGGGCGTCGAGCACGCCGTGGCGGTGAGCTCGGGCACCGCCGCCCTGCACCTTATCATCAAGGCCCTGGGGCTGGGTCCCGGGGACGAGGTGCTGGTGCCCAGCTTCACCTTCGCGGCCTCCGTCAACGCCATCCTCTACGAGGGCGCCACCCCCGTGTTCGTGGAGGCCGAGCCCGCCACCTTCAACCTGGACGTGGAGGACCTGGAGCGGCGCGTCACGCCCCGCACCCGGGCCATCCTGGCCGTGGACGTCTTCGGCCACCCCGCGGACTGGGACGGCCTGGAGCGGGTGGCGCGCAGGCACGGCCTCCTCCTGGTGGACGACTGCTGCGAGGCCCTGGGCGCCGAGTACCGGGGCCGCAGACTGGGCTCCTTCGGCGCCGCCGGCGCCTTCGCGTTCTACCCCAACAAGCAGATCACCACCGGGGAGGGGGGCATGGTGGTCACCTCCGACGCGCGCCTGGCCTCGCTGTGCCGGAGCCTGGCCAACCAGGGCCGGGAGGAGGGCTCCAGCTGGCTCCACCACGGCCTCCTGGGCCACAACTACCGCATGGACGAGATGAGCGCCAGCCTCGGGCTGAGCCAGATGGCGCGCCTGGAAGGAATCCTGGCGCGCAGGGAGCGGGTGGCCGCGATGTACGGCGAGCGCCTGCCGAGGGTGGCCGGGGTCCGTCCGCCCCGGGTCCTGCCCCACGTGCGGGTGAGCCGGTTCGTGTACGTGGTGACCCTGGACGAGGGCCTCGACCGGGACCGGACCCTGGAGGCCATGGAGGCCGAGGGCGTCCCCGCCCGCGGCTACTTCGCCCCCATCCACACCCAGCCCTACATCCGGGAGCGCCTGGGCGATCTGGCGGGCACGCTCCCGGTCACCGAGGGCCTGGCGCGGCGGACCTTGGCCCTCCCCTTCCACAACCGCCTGGGCGAAGCGGACGTGGAACACGTGCTGGCGGTGCTGGGGAGGAGCCTGAGGGCGGGGAGCTGATAGCCGGGCCTTCCCGCGCCGGCCGTCCCGTTTCTGGATTCCGGATCCAGGAACGGGACTTCGCATGCCCGCTTCATTATTTAAATACAGGGAATAGTTAACTAACCTTATCCAGGAGGGTTGGCACCGCCCTTGCTCCTTTCCTGTCGGCCGCGCCCTGCCGGGCGCGGCGTCCGGGGAGCCCGGACCGGTTCGCGATACGGCCCAGCCGCAGCTGCGGCGGGCCCTGGAGGAGGTGCGCCCATGGAAATGTTCAAAGCTGTCCTGTTCACCGCAAGCCTGGTGGCCCTCGGGTGCTCCGGGCAATCCGCCCAGGGCGGCAGCAGCGCGGGCCCGGCCGCGGTCCCGGTGCTGACGGCGGGGGCCTCCCTCGCCGACACGGGGTTCATCCGCACCCCGGCCCTGGTGTCGGCGGGCATGACGCAGATCCTGGCGTACGTCCCGGCCCAGGCGGGGGCCACCTACCGGTGGTCGGTGGCCAACGGGACCCTCTCCGGGGTGACGGTGAACGCCGCCGCCTACTTCAACGCCCCGGCCTCGGGGACGGTCACCCTCACCTGCGCGGTGACCCTGGCCGGGGTGGTCTCCACCTACACCCAGTCCGTTCCGGTGGTGCCCGTCCTGCCCCTGACGCCCTTCTACTACGGATCGGGCTTCAGCGCCGACTCCCTGGCCAACACGGTGGTGGGCGGGCCCAGCGCCAACGTGGTGAGCTACCGCTTCCAGGCCCGGTACACCTCGCCCCTGGAGGGCTTCCGCATCTTCTTCATCTGGTCCTCCACCAAGGTGGGCTACAACGCCGGCCTGGGCGGCACCATCCGGGTGGATCTCCTGGCCGACGACGGCACGGCCGCCCACCAGCCGTCCGGTCCCGCCCTCGCCTCCACCTCCTATGGAAACATCATTCCCCAGAACAACTTCTACCCGAAGCTCACCTTCCCCAGCCCCGTGGCCCTCAAGGGCGGCGGCCTGTACCACCTGGTCTTCACCAACATCGACTCGGACCCCGTCGGCAACTACATCTCCCTGGACACCCTCTACACCAACGCCCAGACCGCGCCCATGCAGCCCGTCATCGCCGACGCGAATTTCGCGGTGCTGTTCCGGCCCGCCGGCGGCGCCTGGAGGGTCCGGCAGGGCTACACCCCCACCCTGGAACTGGACTATGCGACGGGCAGCCAGGGCAACGGCTACATGGAGGTGTGGTCCAGCAATCCCAAGACCATCTCCGGCGCCGCCTCGGTGCGGGAAACCTTCAAGGTCACCGGGCCCAGCCGGGACTTCAGCCGGGTCAAGCTCCGGCTCGCCCGCACCGCCGGCACCGGTCCCTTGACCGTGCGGGTGGAAGAAGCGGACGGCACCCCCGTGGACCAGGTGGACCTTCCCGCCTCCGGGTTCCCCCAGGGCGTCCAGGCCTGGGCCACGGCCGTCTTCCCCCTCAGCCACGTGCTGAATTCGGGCGTGGCCTACCATCTGGTCCTGTCCAGCCCGGCGGGCACCACCTATGCCGCCTTCCCCCTGCGCAAGGGGCTGGACAAGGGCTTCTCCACCTCCACGGTCTTCCCCGACGGCCACGCGCAGTTCACCACCACCGGCGCCGCGGGCTGGCAGGGCTGGGACATGTGGGGCACCCCGAACCTCACCTTCAGCGATCTCCAGTTCGCCTTCGTACCCTGAACCCCCTCCCCGGCATCCAAGCTCCGACGATCGTGATGCCATGCGCGTGCCGGCCCTCATCCTGCTTCCCCTGCTCCTCGCGGCCCAGGCCCGGTTCTACGGGCCCTGCACCCAGGGGGATTCCCTGGCCAACACGCCCATCGGGCCCTCGGGCAATGAAGTGAGCTACCGGTTCCGGGCCGGGCCGGGCGGTCCCCTCCGGGGCGTCCGGCCCTTCCTCATCTGGAGCTTCCGCAAGGCCGGCTACCACGGGGGCACCGGCGGGACCCTGCGCATCGAGATCCAGAGCGACGACGGCAGCCCCGCCCACCTCCCCTCGGGCCAGGTGCTGGCCTCCAATCGCCAGACGCTCAACCTGGTGGCCACCAGCGATCAGTTCTACCCCCTCATCACCTTCGACCGGACCCCCGTGCTCCAGCCCGGCACCCTCTACCATGCGGTGTTCTCCAACATCGATCCCCGCCGGGCCGCCAACTTCGTGTCCCTCAACGCCATCTTCAGCCGGGTGGCGGATACCCCCCTCCAGCCCTCCCGGTCCGACGAGGACTGGGCCATGCTCTTCCGGAACACGGCCCACCCCCGCTGGGAGCTCCGCCGCTCGCCGGGCACCCGGGAAGGGTTCACCCCCATTCTGGAGATCTACTACGATGGCGGCCGCTCCCAGGGGGTGGGCTACGTGGAGTTCTGGATGGGCGCCCCCCGGCCCATCGCCGGCCCGGACGCGGTGGGGGAGGTCTTCACCGTGGCCGGGACCTCCCGGAAGGTGGAGGCGGTGGATCTGCGGGTGCGCAGGCTGGGGGGGAAGGGGCCCCTGGCGGTGCGCCTGGAAACGGCCGAGGGCAAACCCGTGGCGGAAGCCTCCTGCCTGGAAAGTGCACCCGCTCCCAGCGCCTCCTGCTCCCTGGGGGGATGCGGGTGGGTGGAGGCCGCCTTCCCGCGCCCGCCGCCCACCCTGGAGGCGGGGCGCACCTACCGCCTGGTGCTGGCCGCCCACGGAGACGGGCGCTTCGAAGCCTTTCCCATGCGCAAGGGGTTGGACAAGGGCTTCACCGCCGCCGCCGTGTTCCCGGATGGGCATGCGGTCTTCAAGGATGCGGGCGGCTGGAAGGGCTGGACCCAGTGGGGGCAGTCCAACCGGGAGGATTCGGATCTTCAGTTTTATTTCAAGTTGTCATCGAAATGAAATTCCGGAGGCCGTATGGGTTGCGGTATATTATTAATTAATAATACTGTGGGGTGCGCCGATTCCAGGCCCCTTCCCAGCATCGTCTCCCAATGCGCATACCGTGGTTGCAACCCCTGTTCCTCCGATCAGGCCCGAAACTGGGCTGGGGAATCCTGGTTGCCGGCGGCCTCCTCGCCGCCTTCGGGCTGGTGGCTTCTCACGGGATGAAGGCGGGAAACGGGCGCACCCTGCTCCTGGCGGCCACCGTGGCGGCGGTGGGCCTTACGGCCGTGGCGGCCCTGGAAAATGCCAGGCTTCGCGCGGGCCGGCGGGACCTCGGGGCCCTGCGGGAGCTTTTCCGGGAATCGCCCGTGCCCGTATGTATCCTGGACCGCCAGGGACGGGTCCAGGGCACCTGGAACCCCGCCGCCGAGAACCGCTTCGGGCGCACGGCCGCCGGGGCGCAGGGACGGCCCTTGCCCGTGTTTCTGCCGGGCGGCCCGGAGGAGGCGGAAACCCTCCTTGGACGCGCCTTCCGGGGGGAGGCCCTCACGGGTATCCAGGCCCAGGGGCGACCCAAGGTCGGGCCCCCCTTCCCCCTGACCCTCCACCTGACGCCCCTCCGGGGGCGGGAGGGCCGGGTGGAGGCCATGCTCGTTTTCCTGCTCGATGCCAGCGAGTTCCGGGAACTCAGGGAACAACTCCTGCACAGCCAAAAACTGGAAACCGCCGGAGCCCTCCTCAGCGCCGTCACCCACGATGTGAACAACATCCTGGTGGCCATCCTGGGCTGCAACGAACTCCTGCTCCAGGACCCCCTCCTCACCCCGGGCCAGAAGCGGAGGCTGGAAACCATCCACCGGGGCGCCAACCGGGGCCACGCCCTGGCCGGCAGGCTCCTGCGCTATGTGCGCAAGGCCCCCCAGGAACGGTGCCCCACGGACCTCAATGAACTGGTGCAGGAGGTCATGGCGCTCATGGGGGAATCGGCGGGTCCCGGATTGTCCGTGCGGGCCCACCTGGACCCGGAATTGCCCGCCCCCCTGGTGGAACCCTCCGAGATCCACCAGGTCATCATGAACCTGGGGGCCAACGCCCGGGACGCCATGCCCGGGGGCGGCGACCTCACCTTCCGCACCCGCCTGGCGGAACCGGGAGAGGCCCCCGGCCTTCCCCACCCGGCGGTGCTCCTGGAGGTCCAGGACACCGGCGTGGGGATCCCCCTGGAGGTGCGCAAACGCATGTTCGACCCCTTCTTCACCACCAAGCCCGAAGGCCAGGGCACCGGCCTGGGCCTGGCCGTGGTGGACCGAATCGTCAAATCCCACGGCGGCCACGTGCGCTGCACCAGCCGGGTGGGAGAAGGCGCACTTTTCCAGGTGTTCCTGCCGGTGGGCTAGCGCCCCACGCAGGCTCGGGCATAGGTTCGCACCACCAACACCAGCTCGCTTTGGATCGCCTTGGATTGCTCTTCCATCATGTCCGCCTCCAGCAGCCGCCGCTTCACGCCGCCAATGATGCTCTGCAGCATCGTGGCCATCAAGGTCGGGTCTGTCTTCAACCTCTCCGGCGCGCTCTGCAGCAGGCCAACAAGCGCCTCTCTGGCTCGCGCCTCCGCATCGGCCGCGATCTTCCCACCCTCCACATCGGAACTCACCGCAAACAGCGCGCGCCCCTTCCTGGGGTCACGCATCTTCACCGCCAGGAATGCCACCGCCAGCGCCTCTGCCATCCTTTCCACCGGCTGGCCACGCTGCACGACGCAGACCCTGTCCACCTCCGCGAGGATCTCGTCCAGATGGAGTTTCAGGGCAGCCCGCAGCAAGGCTCTCTTGTTCGGGAAGTACTGGTACAGGGTTCCCACGGACACTCCGGCCCGCACCGCCACCCGCGTTGTCGTCAGCTTCTCCTTTCCAACCTTGACCAAAACCTGAACAGTCGCCTTCAGGATCGCGTCCACGCTTGCGGCGGAACGAGCCTGGACCGGCGTTTTTCTTGGCTCTGAGTGGGTTGCTGTCTTTCGCGCCAAATGCGAACTCCTAATCTGAAGGTTTCTTCATCTAATATAGGCAGGACGACACCGCGAGTCATTCTCAATTGGAGCCACGCCCATGATTGGACAACCCCAGATCTTCGACACCTTCCATTTCCCCGGCACAACCCACACCGTCCGTCGCATCGGGTACGGCGCCATGCAGCTCGCCGGGCCCAACGTCTTCGGCCCGCCCCGTGACCGCTCCGAAGCCATCGCCGTCCTGCGCGAGGCGATCGCTTCCGGCGTCAACCACATCGACACCAGCGACTTCTACGGCCCGCACATCACCAACCAGATCATCAAGGAAGCGCTGCATCCCTACCCGAAAGAGCTCACCCTCGTCACCAAGGTCGGTGCCCGCCGGGGAGATGACGGCTCGTGGATTCTGGACCGTTCCCGTGAAAACCTGGTCAAGAGCGTTCACGACAACCTGCGCAACCTCGGCCTCGAAACCCTCGACATCGTCAACCTCCGCATGGGCGGCCGTTCCGGCCCGGAGCCCGGATCCCTTGCGGAACCCCTCGAGGTGCTCCTCGACCTCAAGCAGCAAGGCCTCCTTCGCCACATCGGCCTCAGCACCGTCACGCCGGACCAGTGCGCCGAGGCCCAATCCCTCACCAACGTCGTCTGCGTTCAAAACTTCTACAATCTTGCCAACCGCGCCGACGACGCCTTCATCGACGACCTCGCCACCCAAAACATCGCCTATGTCCCCTACTTCCCCCTTGGCGGCTTCACCCCGCTGCAGTCCACTGTCCTGGTCACCGTCGCAGCCTCGCTCGGCGTCACCCCCATGCAGGTCGCGCAGGCCTGGCTCCTGCATCGCTCCCCCAACATCCTGCTCATCGCAGGAACCTCCAGCCGCACCCATCTGCGCGAAAACCTGAGCGTGGCCCAAATAACCCTCCCCCCCGAGGTCATCGCCCCGCTCGATTCCATCGGCGTCGCAACCAAGTAATCCAGCTTCGGCGCCCATCAGCACACGTGTCGAACCACGCGAAGCGACCCCCCAAGCTGGGTCGGGGCCAATGGGTGACAACCCGGCCCTCCGGACCAGGTGTGAGCTTTCCGTTGCCGCGGGCCATGGCCCGCGGCAACGAACCGGGCCCAATGTCCGGGACCCGCACGAATCCCATGCCGGCGCCTAGCGTTTAACCACGAGGGAGACGACGGTTTTGTCGTTGCCGCCCATGGACACCAGGATCCCGTGGTCCTTCTTCAGGTCCACCTGGTAGCCGGCGGCCCGGCCCGTGAGCTGGCGCCAGAGGTCCACGGCCATGCGCACGCCCGTGGCGCCGGTGGGGTGGCCGTAGCCCACCAGGCCGCCGCCGGTGTTGGTGGGCCAGCGGCCGTCCCGGCGGGTGAGGCCCTCCAGCACGGCGTCGGCGCCTGCGCCCGGGGCGGCCATGCCCAGGGCCTCGGTGAGCAGCACGCCCGAAATGGTGAAGCAGTCGTGGACCTCCACGACCCCCATGTCCCCGATGCCGGTGCCGGCCATGGCCAGGGCCTGCTCCGCGGCCCTGCGGCAGGTGGTCATTTCCGTGAGGTCGGGCGGGGGGGTGGTGAGGTTGGCGGCCATCTGGCCCATCCCGGCCAGTTCCACCACGTCCTGCCGGGCCAGGCCCAGGCGGCGCCAGCCCTCTTCCGAGGCCACGATGATCGACGCCGCGCCGTCGGAGACCTTGGAGCAGTCGTAGAGGTTGAGGTGGTCCGTGAAGCTCTTGGGATTGGGCGGGGTGAGGCCCTGGGCCACGAGGTCGTCCACCCTGTTGAAATGCTCCTGGGCGTCGGGGTTGAGCCGGGCGTTCTCCACGGCGTTGCGGTACCAGTGGGCGAAGGCCTGCCGCGCCTTCTCCGGGCCCACCTTGGCCCCGTAGGCCCCGGCGCGGTCCGAGAACTTCCCAGGGAAGAAGTAGGTGTGGCCCTCCTTGCGCTCCCCGTCGTACCACCCGGCCCCGGCCAGGTAGTCGGCGCAGTAGATGGCCTTGACGGTGTTCTGCACCTCCACGCCCATGACCAGCACGGCGTCGGCCATGCCGCTGAGGACGCTCTTCACGGCCGAGGCCAGGGCGAGGCCCCCCGAGGCGCAGGCCCCCTCCACCCGCAGGGCGGGCTTGTACTCCAGGGAAGGGTGGACGATGGTCATGAGCGAGCCCAGGTGGCCCTGGCGGTTGAAGCGCGCGGCCATGAAGTTGCCGATGACGCTCTCGTCGATGGCGCCGGGATCCCCGATCTGGGCCAGGGTGGCCGCGCCGGCCTCCCGGATGTAGTGGTCCAGGCCGGGGCGGGGGGTGCGGGGGTTGAATTCGGGACGGCCGGTGCCGAGGCTCAGGGTGTAGGCGCCGGCGGCGAGGAAGACGGGCTTGTTCAGGGTTCGCATGGTCAGTCCAGGAAGTCGTTGACGGGGCCGTAGAGGTGGAAGAAGCCCAGGGTCAGGACGGCGTTGACGTCCTCGGCCCGGGCGGCGACGCCCTGGCGCACAAGATCCAGGGCGATGTCGCGGCTGTCCGCGGCGTGACGGCGGGCCATGGCGGCGCCCTGGGAATCCAGGCCCTTGAGGGCCGCGAAGTGGGCGCGGAGCTTCCGTTCCCTGCCCGGGTCCCGGGAGAGGGCCTTCCAGGAAAGGGAGGGATCGGGGAGGGGTCCCAGGCGCGCCTCCACGTCCGCGGCGAAGGCGGCGTCCACGGGCACGTAGTCCCGGGTGGCCGGATCGAGGATGCCCACGGGCCGGCCCTTCTCGTACCGCAGGAACCCGTCCTTCTGGGCCCCGGAGGAGGTCTGGCCGCCCCGGACGCCCTGCTCCAGCAGGGTGTCCACCAGGGGGGAATGGAGGCCCTCCTGCAGGTACTTCTCCATGACCCGGAGGATCAGCTGGAACACGTCGATGCCCACGTAGTCGATGAGCTGGAACATGCCCATGGGGCGCAGGAGCCAGTCCCGGCTCACCTTCTCCACCATGTGGACGGCCCGGGCGAAGCCGTGCTCCGGGGCCAGGCGCTCCATTTCCCGGATGCAGCGCAGGCCGTCCCGCATGAAGTGGCCGTTGCCGATGAAGCCCGCGATGTCCCGGGCCGGAACCGTCTTCTTGCGCAGCACCAGGGCCAGTTCCTCCGCGCCGGCCTCCAGGGCCGGATCGCAGTCCTCCGGGGGGATCAGCTCCACCAGCTTCTGCACGGCGGGGGGGTTGTAGAAGTGGAACCCGATCATGCGGCCCTGGATGCCGCAGCGGTGGGTGAGCACGTGGAGGGGGATGCTGGAGGTGTTGGTGAGGAACCAGGTCCCGGGCGGGCACAGGGCGGCCAGCTCATCGTAGATCTGGAACTTGATCTCCTCCTTCTCGAAGGCGGCCTCGAAGACCAGGAGGGCGTCCTTGGCCAGGGCCAGGGTCCTGCCGGTGCGCAGGTGGAGCATCACCTCCGCCACGAAGGCCTCCACCATCTCGGCGTTCTCCACCAGGTCCGCCCGGTCCCGGTAGAGGGCGCGGAGCCGGTTCACCTGGCGCTCGCCGTCCTTGCGGGCCTGGTCCCGCACGTAGCGCAGGAGGCCCTGGAGGCCGGAATCGTTCATGTCGATGAGGCTGAGCACGAAGGTGGCCTTGGGGTCCTCCAGGGACCGGTAGGCCAGCTCCAGGGCCAGCAGCAGGGAGATGCCGCTGCCCATCTTGCCGGCCGCGCCCACCACGGCGACGTTCTGCATTCGGGTATTCAGGTCCATCGGGATGATCCTCTACTTGCCCAGGAACTGGGGGGGGCGTTTGTCGATGAAGGCCCTCATGCCTTCCTTCTGGTCCTGGGTGCCGAAGGTCCCCGCGAAGAGCTCGGCCTCCAGGGAGAGGCCGTGGGCCATGGGGCCGTCGGTGCCCTCGTTGACGGCGTGCTTGACGAAGGAAACGGCCACCGGGGCCTTGGCGGCGATGGCCGCGGCGATCTCCATGCAGCGGGGCAGGAGGTTCTCGGGCGCCACCACCTCGTTGAAGAGGCCCAGTTCCAGGCCCCGGGCGGCGCCGATCACCTCCCCGGTGAAGAGCAGGTACTTGGCGGCGGAGCGCCCCATGATCCGGGCCAGGCGCTGGGTTCCGCCGAAGCCCGGCAGGACGCCCAGGTTCACTTCGGGCTGGCCGGCCTTGGCCTTCTCGCTGGCGATGCGGATATCGCAGGTCATGGCCAGTTCGCAGCCGCCCCCCAGGGCGTAGCCGTTGACCGCCGCGATGACGGGGTGGGGATAGTCCTCGATGAGGGTGAAGATGCGCTGGCCGCGCTGGGCGAAGGCCCGGGCCTCCACGGGGGTGAAGGCCGCCATGGCCTTGATGTCGGCCCCGGCCACGAAGGCCTTGCCGGCGCCCGTGAGGATCACGGCGCGCACCGAGGGGTCCCGGCCCAGGGCCAGGAAGGCCTCCTCGAGCCCCGCCAGGACCCCGTCGTCCAGGGCGTTGAGGGCCTCCTGGCGGTCGATGGTGACCACCCCGATGCCGTTCTCGATGACGAGTCTCACATGGTCGTTCATGGGTCCTCCGTGCCTTCAACCGTTGGGGAACTGCGGTTCCCAGGGCTCCACCACCAGCAGCGGATCGCCCGCGGCCACGGCCACGCCCTCCCGGGCGGTGACGGAGGCCACGATCCCGTCGATGGCGGACTTGATCTCGTTCTGCATCTTCATGGCCTCCAGGATCAGCACCACCTGTCCCGCGGCGACCCGGTCCCCGGGCTGCACCTGCACGGCCCGCACGTTGCCGGCCATGGGGGACTTCATGTCCTGGCGGCCCGAGGCCCCCTTGCTCATCTTCATGGCCAGCTTCTTCTTCTTCTCCTCCACCATCTCCACTTCGTAGTGGTCGCCCTTGATGAGGACGTCGAAGACGTCGCCGCCGGCCTTGGCGTCCACGTCCACCTCGAAGGAGCGGCCGTCGATGAGGAGGGAGTAGATGTTGGGCTGGGGCTCCAGGAAATCCACCTCGTACTCCGTCTCCCCCAAGGTCACCGTGAAGAGGCCCGGGCGGGGCTCCACGACCTTCGCCTTGGTGGTGCGGCCTTGATGGGTGCCGATGTAGACCATGGCTGCCTCCTCAGAATCCCGGATCCCGCTTGACCCTGCCGCTGGCCTTCCAGGCCGAGGCGTCCCCGGCCGGGCCCGATTCGCCCCCGACCCGGCCCAGGGCCTTGGCCTTGTCCCGGCGGTAGGCCCCGATGGCCGCGGCCACCAGCGCGATGTCCTCGTGGGGCTTCACCCGCGCCTCGTCCTGGGGCTGGAATTCCTGGTCGATGAAGTTGGTGTCGATGTCGCCGGCCAGGAACCGCTCGTTCTTGAGCATCCGGGCGTGGAAGGGGATGGTGGTCTTGATGCCCTTGACCGCGTACTCCGACAGGGCCCGCTCCATGCGGGTGATCATGCGCTCCCGGGTGCTGCCCCACACCACCAGCTTGCTGAGCATGGGGTCGTAGTGGATGGGCACGTCCAGGCCCTCGTACATGCCCGACTCGTCCCGCACCCAGGGGCCGCCCGGGACCCGCAGGCCGCTGATCCTCCCCGGGGTGGGCAGGAAGCGGTTGTCGGGGTCCTCGGCGTAGATGCGGCACTCCAGGGCGTGGCCGTGGCAGGGGATGTCCTCCTGGCGGAAGGGCAGGACGTAGCCCGCGGCGCTGCGGATCATCTCCTTGCACAGGTCGATGCCCGTGATCATCTCGGTGATGGGGTGCTCCACCTGCAGGCGCGTGTTCATCTCCAGGAAGAAGAACTCCCTGGACCTGCCCGAAACGATGAACTCCACCGTGCCCGCGGAATCGTAGTCCACGGCCTTTGCCGCGCGGATGGCGGCCTCGCCCATGGCCCTGCGCATCTCCGGGTCCACCAGGGTCGAGGGGGCCTCCTCGATGACCTTCTGGTGCCGGCGCTGGATGGAGCACTCCCGCTCGGGGCAGTAGATGATGTTGCCGTGCTTGTCGCCCAGCACCTGGATCTCGATGTGCCGGGGGTTCTCGATGTACCGCTCCATGTACACCGCGTCGTCCCCGAAGGAGGCCAGGCTCTCGGACTTGGCGGCGCGGTAGGCCGCGACCACGTCCTCGCGGCGAAGGATCTGGCGCAGGCCCTTGCCGCCGCCGCCGGCGGCGGCCTTCATCATGATGGGGAAGCCGATGCGGTCGGCCCATTCCAGGGCCTGCTCCTCGGAAACCAGGTTCTCCCGCATGCCGGGCACCAGCGGCACGCCCATTTCGTACACCGCCACCCGGGAGGTGGTCTTGTTGCCCATGACCCGGATGGCCCTGGGGTTGGGCCCGATGAAGGTGATCCCCTGGGCGGCGCAGGCCTCGGCGAAGGCCACGTTCTCCGACAGGAACCCGTAGCCGGGGTGGATGGCGTCGGCGCCGCACCGGGCCGCCACCTCCAGGATCCGGTCGTAGCGCAGGTAGGATTCCCGGCTGGGGGCGGGGCCGATGCAGTAGGCCTCGTCCGCGGCCCGCACGTGCAGGGCCGCGCGGTCCGCCTCGGAAAAGACGGCCACGGTGGGCACCCCCAGCTCCTTGCAGGCGCGGATGACCCGGATGGTGATCTCTCCCCGGTTGGCGATGAGAATCTTCTTGAACATGGTCGGAATCCTCAAAGCGGCAGGTTGCCGTGCTTCCGGGGCGGATTGCTGACGCGCTTGTTCCGGCACATCTCCAGGGCGCGGATGAGGACGGGACGGGTGTTCATGGGATCGATGACCTCGTCCACGTAGCCCAGTTCGGCCGCGTTGTAGGGGTTGGCGAACTTGTTCCGGTAGTCGTCCAGCAGGGCGGTGCGCGTGCGCTCTGGGTCCCGGGAGGTGTCCAGCTCCTTGCGGTGGATGATGTTCACGGCGCCCTCGGGGCCCATGACGGCGATCTCGGCCGTGGGCCATGCGATGGCGTAGTCGCAGCGGATGTTCTTGGCGTTCATCACGCAGTAGGCGCCGCCGTAGGCCTTGCGGGTGATCACGGTGAGCCGGGGCACCGTGGCCTCGGTGATGGCGTAGAGGAGCTTGGCGCCGTGCTTGATGATGCCGCCCAGCTCCTGGCCCACCCCCGGCAGGAAGCCCGGCACGTCCTCGAAGAAGATCAGGGGGATGTTGAAGCAGTCGCAGAAACGCACGAAGCGCGCGCCCTTGAGGGAGGAATCCACGTCCAGGGCCCCGGCCAGGTGATTGGGCTGGTTGGCCACGATGCCCACGGGCCTCCCGTTGAGCCGGGCGAAGCCGATGACCAGGTTCCGGGCGAAGTGCTCCTGCACCTCGAAGAAGTGGCCGTCGTCCACCACGGCATGGAAGATGTCCTTCATGTCGTAGGGCAGGTTGGCCGAATCGGGCACCAGGGTGCGCAGGGCCACCTCGGTGCGGTTGGGGTCGTCCGTGCAGACCCGGGAGGGCGGGTCGTCCTGGTTGTTGAGGGGGATGAAGCCCATGAGCTCGCGGATCATGAGCAGGCACTCCTCGTCGTCCGTGCACGCGAAGTGCGCGCAGCCGGACCGGGCGTTGTGGGTCATGGCCCCGCCCAGGTCCTCCTTGGAGACCTCCTCGTGGGTGACCGCCTTGATGACGTCGGGCCCCGTGATGAACATGTAGGACGTGTCCTTGACCATGAACACGAAGTCCGTAATGGCCGGGGAGTAGACCGCGCCCCCCGCGCAGGGCCCCATGATGGCCGAGATCTGGGGCACCACCCCCGAGGAGAGCACGTTGCGGGTGAAGATGTCCGAATAGCCCGCCAGGGACTGCACGCCCTCCTGGATGCGGGCCCCCCCCGAATCGTTGAGCCCGATGACCGGCGCCCCGTTGCGGGAGGCCATGTCCATGATCTTGCAGATCTTCTCCGCGTACGCCTTGGAAAGGGACCCCCCGAAGACCGTGAAGTCCTGGGCGAAGACGTACACCAACCGCCCGTCGATGAGCCCGTACCCCGTCACCACCCCGTCGCCGGGGATCTTCATCTTCTCCATGCCGAAGTTGTCGCAGCGGTGCAGGACGAACTTGTCGATCTCCGTGAAGGAATCCTCGTCCAGGAGGATGGCGATGCGCTCCCGGGCCGTGAGCCTCCCGGAGGCGTGGTGCTTGGCGATCTTGTCGGCGCCCCCGCCCCTCTCGGCCTCCTCGTGCTTCGCCCTGAGGAGTGCCAGCTTCGCGTCCTGTCCCGTGGTCATGTCCCCTCCCGCCTAGAGCAGCTTGGCGATGGTCTGCAGCTGCATGAACGTCGTTCCTTCGTAGATCTTCCCGATCTTGCTGTCCCGGAAGTACTTCTCTGCCGGGTAGTCCTTCGTGAAGCCGTAGCCTCCGAACAATTCCAGGCACTCGCTGGCGACCCATTCCGCCACCTGGCTGGTGAAGTACTTGGCCATGGCCGCCTCCCGGATGAAGGGGAGGCCGGCGTCCTTCATGCGGGCGGCGTTGTAGGTCATGAGGCGCGCCGCCTCCACGCGGCTGGCGCACTCGGCCAGGCGCATCTGCACGGCCTGGAAGTCGAAGATGGCCTTGCCGAACTGCCTGCGCTCCTTCGTGTAGGCCAGGGCGTGGGCCAGGGCGCCCTCGGCCAGGCCCAGCATCTGGGCGGCGATGCCGATGCGGCCCTCGTTGAGGGTCTCGATGGCCACCTTGTAGCCCTTGCCCACCTCCCCCAGCACCTGTCCGGGCCCCACCTGCACGTCGGCCAGGCTCAGTTCGCAGGTGGAGCTGGCGCGGATGCCCAGCTTGTTCTCCTTGCGGGAGACGGTGAAGCCCGGCATGCCGCGCTCGACGATGAAGGCCGTGATGCCCCGGTACCCCGCGGCCGGGTCCACCGTGGCGAAGACCACGAAGATCCCCGCCTCCTGGGCGCTGGTGATGAAGAGCTTGCTGCCGTTGAGCAGGTACCCTCCGGCATTGGGGGTGGCCCGGGTGGAAAGGGCGAAGGCGTCGGACCCCGAACCCGCCTCGGACAGGGCGTAGGCGCCCACGGTGTCCTTGCAGAGCCGGGGCAGGTACTTCCGCTTCTGCTCCTCGCTGCCCCATCGGTTGAAGCAGTTGTCCACCAGGGTGTTCTGCACGTCCACCAGGACGCCCACGGAGGCGTCCACCTTGCTGAGCTCCTCGATGACGAGGATGGCGTTGAAGAAGGTGGAGCCGGCGCCGCCGTAGGCCTCGGGCACCTCGATGCCCATGATGTCCAGGCCGAAGAGCTTCTTCACCAGGTCGGGGCGCATCTCCTGGGCCTCGTCCATGGCCTCGCGCAGGGGCTGGATCTCGTTCCGGGCGAAATCGGCGACGAGTTCCTGGAAGGCGAGTTCCTCCTCGCCAAGCTGGGTCAGGGGCATGCTCATGGAAAGCTCCGGTTCGTATCGGGTCTGGGGATGGTGATGGATTTGAACATGATTCGAAGGGGTGGGGGTAATGCTGAATGGGGAGGTCACATGGAACGCCGGTATTTTCCTCCCATTTCATAGAGTACGGAGGTGATCTGGCCCAGGCTGGCCACCCGCACCGTGTCCATGAGGACCTCGAAGAGGTTGCCTCCCCGGCGCACCTGGTCGCGCAGGCGCTCCAGGGCCGGGCCCGCCTCGGCGGCGTGGCGCTCCTGGAAGGCCCGCAGCTCCCGCAGGCGTCCGTTCTTCTCCTCCGGGGTGGCGCGGCTCACGGGGCGGGGCTCGGCCCCGGCCTCCTCCTCGCGCACGAAGGTGTTGACCCCCACCACGGGGAGCTCCCCGGAATGCTTGCGGGTCTCGTAGAGCAGGGACTGCTCCTGGATGCGGAAGCGCTGGTACTGGGTCTCCATGGCCCGCAGGACCCCGCCCCGGGCGTTGAGGCGGCTGAACTCCTCCAGCACCGCCTCCTCCAGGTCGTCGGTGAGGCGGCTGAAGAAGTACGAGCCCTGCAGGGGGTTCTCGTTCCAGTGGACGCCCCACTCCCGGGTGATGATGAGCTGGATGGCCATGGCCAGGCGCACCGATTCCTCGGTGGGGGTGGTGAGGGCCTCGTCGTAGGCGTTGGTGTGGAGGGAGTTGCAGTTGTCCAGCAGGGCGGTGAGGGCCTGGAGGGTGGTGCGGATGTCGTTGAACTTCATCTCCTTCAGGTGCAGGGAGCGCCCGGAGGTCTGGATGTGGTACTTGAGCTTCTGGTTCTTCTCGCTGGCGCCGTAGACGTCCCGCAGGGCGATGGCCCAGATGCGCCGGGCCACCCGGCCCAGCACGGCGTACTCCGGATCCAGGCCCGAGCTGAAGAAGAACGACAGGCTCGGGGCGATGTCGTCGATGGCCATGCCTCGGCTCAGGTAGTACTCCACCAGGGTGAACCCGTTGGCCAGGGTGAAGGCCAGCTGGGCCACGGGGTTGGCCCCGGCCTCGGCGATGTGGTAGCCCGAGACGCTCACCGAGTAGTAGTTGCGCATGCCGTTGCGGATGAGGAAGGCCTGCATGTCGCCCATCATGCGCAGGGCGAACTCGATGGAGAAGATGCAGGTGTTCTGGGCCTGGTCCTCCTTGAGGATGTCGGCCTGGACCGTGCCCCGCAGGTTGCGCAGCGTCGTCTCCCGGTCGATGCCCTTCGCGGCCTGCTGGTCGATGGCGGCGTTGAAGAACATGGCCAGGATCACCGGCGCCGGGCCGTTGATGGTCATGGACACCGAGGTGTTGGGGTCGCACAGGTCGAAGTCCTGGAAGAGGGTCTTCATGTCGTCCAGGGTGGCGACGCTCACGCCGGATTCGCCGATCTTGCCGTAGATGTCGGGGCGCTCGTCGGGGTCCTCCCCGTAGAGGGTCACGGAATCGAAGGCGGTGGACAGGCGCTTGGAGGCCTCCCCCCGGCAGAGGAAGTGGAACCTCCGGTTCGTCCTCTCGGGGCCGCCTTCGCCCGCGAACTGGCGCTTGGGGTCCTCGTCGGTGCGGCGGAAGGGGAAGGCGCCGGCGGTGTAGGGGAAGCTGCCGGGGACGTTCTCCTGGCGCAGGAACCGGATGATCTCCCCGGCCCGGTCCGTGCGGGGCAGCTCCACCTTGCGCACCGCGGTGCCCGAGAGGGAGGTGACAGTGAGGGGCACGTGGACCTCCCGGTCCCGCACCCGGTAGGTGAAGGTCTCCCCGGCGTACGCGGCGCGCATGCGGTTCCACCGCTCCAGCAGCGCGAGTCCCTCCCCCAGGTCCGTGCGGGCCCGGCCGGCCTCGGCCAGGAGGGCCTCGGGGGGCTCGGCCATGGCCGCGGCGGCCGCCTCCAGGGCCTGGAGGCGGTCCGCCCGGGCCGCGAGGCCTTCGGTGTGGTGCCGGTAGTCCCGCACCGCCTTGACGATCTCCTGGAGGTACTTGCCCCGCTCGAAGGGCACGATGGGCGCGGCCCTTTCGCAGGAGAACGCCGCGGGACCGGGGTCGGGCAGGGCGGAGCGCAGGTCCAGGCCGAAGGCCTCCCGCAGGTGGGCCAGGAGGTCCAGGTAGAACCGGTCCACCCCGGCGTCGTTGAAGTGGCCCGCGGCCGTGCCGTACACGGGGAGCCGGTCGTCGGGCACCGAGGCGGGGATGCCCCGGTTCCGCCGCACCTGGCGGCGCACCGCCTGGAGGGCGTCCTCGGCGCGCTTGTCCTCGAACTTGTTGATCACCACCAGGTGGGCGTAATCCAGCATGTTGATCTTCTCCAGCTGGGTGCCGGCCCCGAATTCGCTGGTCATGACGTACACCGGCACGTCGGCCATCTCCAGGATCTCGGTGTCGCCCTGGCCGATGCCGCTGGTCTCCACCAGGACCAGGGAGGCCCCCGTGCGCTTCAGGAGCCCGGCCCCGGCCCGGACCAGGGCCGTGATGTCCCCGGAGGCCGCCACGCTGCGGAAGAACACCCGGTCGCTGGAGGTGGAGCCCATGCGCAGGCGGTCCCCCAGCAGGGCGCCGCCCGAGGCCTTGCGGGTGGGGTCGATGGCCAGCACCGCCACGGTCAGGGTGGGGAAATCCAGGAGGAGCCGGCGCACCAGCTCGTCGGCCAGGGAGCTCTTGCCCGCCCCGCCCGTGCCGGTGAGGCCGATGACGGGCACCCGGGGGGCCTCCCCGCCGGGATCGGCCCCGGCCAGGGCCGCCGAGAGGCGCCGGGACCGCTCCAGCCGCTCCCCTCCGGGGCCCGGGTTCCTGTCCGGGCGCCTGCGGGTGCGCTCCAGGAGATCGGTGATCATGCCCTCGACCCCCAGGTGCATGCCGTCGTCCGGGGTGTAGATCTTCTCCACCCCGGCGGCCTCCAGGGCCCGGGCCTCCTCGGGCAGGATCACCCCGCCCCCGCCGCCGAAGACCTTGATGTGCCCGGCGCCCAGGGCCCGCAGGCTCTCGGCCAGGTAGGTGAAGAACTCCATGTGGCCGCCCTGGTACGAGGACACGCACACGGCGTCGGCATCCTCCTCCACCGCCGCCTTGGCGATCTCCGCCACGCTCCGGTCGTGCCCCAGGTGGATGACCTGGGCCCCCTGGGCCACCAGGAGCCGGCGCACCAGGTTGATGGCCGCATCGTGGCCGTCGAACAGGGCAGCGGCTGTGACGATCCTCGCGGGCTGGGTGGATCCACTCATGTACTCTCCGGAAGGGCGGGTTTTGAGCGAGATGGGTTCTCATTCTCGCTCAGAACCGGACCTGATCTTCCGGAATATTTATGGGCCCATAAGCTGGAACAGGGTCAAGGCGTATAGGCCGCAGTCACTTGCGAGGCATTTCCGGAATCATCCGTCACCGCCAGGGTCCAGGCGCAGGGGGTTCCCACGGCCAGGGACCCGGTGACCCGGTTGGCGGGATCCCCGGGATCCACGGACCAGTCCAGGGAGGTGGTGGTGGGGGGCAGTGCGGGCACCCCCCAGGAAACGCCCGGTCCCGTCAGGCTGAACGCCAGGTGGAAGGCCGGGGGGAAGGTCCCGGTCCAGGCGAAGGCCGGCTGCAGGTCGGCGGAGGACCCGCTCCCGTCCCCGGTGCCCATGGGGGCGTCCAGGGAAGGGAAAAGGTCCAGGACCCCGGTCACCTGGGTGGTGAGGGTCCCGGTGGTCCCATCCTGGTAGGTGGCCAGGATCGTGTAGGTGTCGCCCACGGCGGGGCGGGCGGTGACGGCGGCCTCGTAGGTCAGGACGGAGGAGCCGCCGTTGGTGCCCAGGCTCGCCGGCACGGGGAGGTTGGGGCCCGAGACCACCTGGGCCGAAGCCACGTGGCGGATGCCGTCCTTCAGGGTGAAGGCCAGGGCGTAGGCGTCGGTCCCGCCGGGGCGGGAATGGCGGGTGGCCACCTGGGCGGTGCAGGCGGCGGAGGGCAGGACCGGCGCCAGGCCCGGGAGATCCTGGTCCATGGCCACGGTCTGGGTCCGGACCGCGTCCCCGAAGGAGGGCACCCCGTTGGCGTCCTGGTCCAGGAACGCGATCAGCTGATAGGAACCCGGGCTCGAGGGCGGAATGCCGGAGATGGAAAAGGGCTGGGGGCTCACCGGGGACGGGAGGCGGGTCATCCAGGCCCGGCCCGAGGCCAGGTCCCGCAGCCCCACGACCAGCGGGCCCGTGGGCGGGGTGGCGAAGGATACGGTGCCCGAGGCGCTGAGGAGCCCGGAGGCGGGGCCCACCGGTACGGAGGCGGGCGGGGACCAGGGCGTGGCGGTGGCGGGTCCCACGCCCCGCATGCGCACGTGATAGACCGTGCCGTCCGCCGGGAGCCCGCCCGTGAGGATCAGGAGGTGGCCGGCGGAGGGGGACAGGCGCCGGGTTCCCGAGAGCGTGGCGAATTCGGGGTCGGTGCTCCAGTCCACCTGGTAGAACTGGGGCTGCTCCACCCCGGCGGAGGTGACCGGCGCGTAGTCCAGGACGATGCCCGAATCCATCCCGCTCGCGGTGAAGGCGGGAGCCGGAAGGAGGGAGAGGTCCGGCGCGCCCGCCGCCAGGGCCAGGACGAGACCCGCCACGTCCCCGCCGCGGACCGTGACGGGGGCGGCCAGGGTCCCGGCGGGATCGTGGGCGTTGGGTACCCCCTTGTCGTAGAGATCCGTGCGCCCCGTCAGGGTGTAGGTGCCCGGCGGCACCCCCCGGAAGGTGAAGCCGCTTCCTCCGCCCAGGTCCAGATGGGCCGCGCCCTGGGGGGTTCCGCCCCCGGCGGGCTGGAGGCTCAGGTACGTGGTGCCGGCCCCCGCCCCGGTGAGGGTGCCGGAAACGGTGTAGCCCAGGACGGCCGTGAAGCTGGCCTTCCCGTCGTCGGGCACGGTGAGGGTGTGGGAGGCGGGGGAGATGACCGCGGAGAAGGCGGGTATGGAGGGGGTGAGGACGTAGGTGCCGGGGAGCACCCCCGCGAAGGCGAAGGCGCCGAAGGCGTCGTTGGTGGCGGTGCGCACCGGGCTGGTGCCCAGGGTGAGGATGGCGCCCGCCACCGGCTCCCCCCCGGCGGTCACGGTGCCGCCGACGGTGTATCCCGCGGTCACGGCCACCTTGGCCTTCAGGCTTTCGGTGGATCCCGCGGCGTTGCTGACGGTGACGGAATAGGAACCGGCGTCCCCGACCGCGGCCTGGGCCACGGCGAAGGTGGGGGCGGTGGCGCCGGGGATGGGGTCGCCGTCCTTGTTCCATTGGTAGGTGAGGGCCTCGGGCACGCCCACCGCTTCCACCGTGAGGCTGAAGGCCGATCCGGCCAGGAGGCTCACCCCCCGGGGCTGGGCCGTGATGACCGGGGCGCCCGAGACGTTCAGGATCGCCTTGTCGCTCCAGAGGGAGACGTCCGCGCAGGTGACCTCCACCTGGTACACATCGCCGTTCATGGCCACGGTGGTGACGGGCACGGACCAGGTGGCCTCGTTGGCCCCGGCCAGGGCGATACCGTTTCGGAACCACTGGAATACGACGGGGTTGCCCTTGGCCTCCACCTTGAACTCCACCGGGTCGGGGGCCTTGACGCCGCGGGAGGCCGGCTGGACCGCGATCACCGGGCCGTAGGCCACCGTGAGGATCGCGGGGTTGCTGGTGGCCGACCCGGAGGGACTGGTCACTTTCACGGTGTAGGAGCCTCCGGTGAGGTCCGGGGAGACCGCGGGGACGGAGCACGTGGGGCCGGTGACCCCCTCCAGGGTGGAGCCGTTCCTGGACCACTCGTAGGTGAGGCCGCCGAGCCCCGCCGCGGCCACCGAGAAGGTGCCGGTGTCCCCCAGCCTCACGGTGGCGCTGGCGGGCTGGGTGGTGATCACCGGGGGGCCGGTGACGGTGAGGGCGGCCCCCGCGCTGGTGGCGGATCCCAGGCTGTTGGTGGCGGTCAGGGTGTAGACCTGGCCGGTCATGGACGAATCGGTGCCGGCGGTGGTGAAGGCGTTGGAGGTGGCCCCCGGAATGGGCACGCCATTGAGGGCCCACTGGTAGGTGGGCGCGGGGTCCCCCGAGGCGGTGGCATAGAAGGTGGCGGAGGCCGGGGCCTTGACGGCCTGGTCCTGGGGCTGGGAGGTGACGAGGGGTGCCAGGGAGGACGTCTCCGCGCCGGAGCGGCCTCCACCGCAGTGGACCAGGCTTCCCAGGAGGAGGGCGCAGGGAAGGCCCACGGTCAACTTGATATTCATTGGTTCCTCCCGGGCCGGCCGCAATGGGAGCCCCGTGGGTGTTTGGGAAAGTCGTGCTATGAGCAATATTTAAAAATTGATGTCCTCGATGGACGCGGTTCCGTGAGGCAATTTGGGTTAACTGCAGCCTAAGACAATATAAAATTTTAATTTATTTTGAAGTCTGGACCCCGTCCCATACTGGAGCCCACCCCCCGGAGTTCCCATGGACTTCCCCCTCGGTCCGCGCTTCCAGATGGCCATGGCCTTCGCCGCCCGGGTGCACACTGGGCAGTTCCGCAAGGGGACCACCGTCCCCTACCTCTCCCACGTGCTGGCGGTGACGGCGACGGCCCTGGAGAACGGGGCGGGGGAGGACGTGGCCATCGCGAGCCTGCTCCACGATGCCGTGGAGGACGGCGGGGGCCTGCCGGTGCTGGAGGAGATCCGGGCCCGGTTCGGACCCGCCGTGGCCGACCTGGTCCTGGAATGCACCGACGCCCTCTCCGTGCCCAAGCCTCCCTGGAGGCAGCGCAAGGAGGCCTACCTGGCCCACCTGGCCGAGGCCAGCGACGGGGCCCGGCTCATCGTCCTGGGCGACAAGCTCCACAACTGCCGGTCCCTGGTGCGGGACCTGCGCGCCTGCGGGCCGGCCCTGTGGGCGCGGTTCAACGCGGGGCCCGGGGAGACCGTGTGGTACTACCGCAGCGTGGTGGACATCCTGGCGCGCCGGGGCCGGACCCCCCTGCTGGAGGAACTGGACGCGGCGGTGGAGGAACTGGAGCGGGCTATTCCTGGCGCTTGAGCCAGGCGTTGTAGGCGTACATGCTCGCCGCGCTGCAGAGGCCGATGGCCGTGAGGATCACCCAGCCCGTGGCCGCGGCCCTGGGGTCCAGCTTCAGCAGGCCGCTGGGGAGCTTCGTGGCGCCCTTGCACATCACGGCGTTGAAGAGCCAGGCCCCCGCGGGGCCGCCGATGAGGGAGCCCACGGCCATGGGGATGTTGGCGTAGCCCAGGAAGAGGCCCTCCTGGCCCTTGGGGGCGAGGGAGCCGATGTACTCGTAGAGGCGGGAGGACGCGAACAGTTCGCCGAAGGCGATGAGCGCCACCGTCAGCACGATGAACAGCGAGCCCATGGGCAGCAGGTCCCACACCCGCGGGGAGACCCCGCCCCCCAGGTACAGCGGGGCGATGTTGATGAGCATGGAGAAGCCGATGATCACCGTGCCCACCACGATGGACTTGATGGGGGGCAGCTTGCCGAAGGCCAGGGTGATCAGCAGCTGGCAGGTGACGATGACGAAGGGGTTGGCCATGGTGTAGAGGTCCATGGCCGGCGTCAGCTCCACGGTGCGCTTCACGTAGAGGGGCAGGAGGTTGTACACCTGGTTGTAGATGAAGTAGAAGCCGCTGGACACCAGGAGGAACATGGCGAAGCGGCCGCTGCCCAGCACCTTGACCATGCCCAGGAGGATCTCGCCCATGGAGCGCCCGGGCTTCTTCTCCGTGTTGCCCATCTCCACGTCCGGGTCCCTGTACACCAGGAGCACCACGAGGAAGGCCACCACCGCCGCCGCCATGGACACCGCGAAGATGGCGCTCAGGTCGAAGCGCCGGCGGAAATAGAACGCCACGCCCCGGCCCACCAGGCTGCCCACGTTGATGATCATGTAGAAGATGGCGAACCCGAGGGTCTTGCGGGCGCCGGCGGTCTTCTGGACCGTGCCGGCGATGCAGGGCTTCACGATGCTGCCGCCCAGGCCGATCATCACCACGCCGCCGACGATGGGCACCGCGGTGCGCCAGCCCACGGTCACCTCCGAGGAGAACACGGGGGCCAGCTTCGCCCCGCCGAACCACACGGGATAGCCCATGAGGAAGTAGGCGATGGCCAGCAGCACGAAGGCCACCAGGAGGGATTTCTTGAAGCCGTACTGATCGGCCAGGGATCCCGAAAGGATGGGCAGGAAGTACACCAGGAACCACAGCACGCTGCTGTTCAGGAAGCTGGGCCAGTAGGCCCCGAACCCCAGCTGGCCCAGGTAGAGCACCACGAAGCTGGCCATGGCGTAATAGGCCGCCCGCTCGCAAAGCTCGGTGCCGTTGGCGGTCCAGAAGCTGCTGGGAAACCCAGGCTGCGCGCTGCCCTTGGGGCCATGGTCATTCATCGGGATCTCCAGGTCTGCCTCGTAAAGCTTTGCATGGGACGGGCGCCGGGGAAAGCGCCGTGCCGAGGGTCACAAAACGGATCGGGAATTCCGAAATGAAGGAACGCGGGTGCTAGGCTCGAAGGCATGAAGAAGCGTCCCTTCCCCCTTCGCACCGCGGTGCAGGCCGCGTTCCTGGCGCTGTGCGGCTGGATCGGGGTGGAGTTCGCGCTGTTCATGCACGGGCGCGCATCCCACCCGCCCGGGGCGGAGGGCTTCCTCCCCATCAGCGCCCTGCTGAGCCTCAAGTTCTGGGCCGCCACCGGCCGCATCTGCGAGCTGCACCCCGCGGGTCTCTTCATCTTCCTGGCCATCCTCGCGCTGGGCCTCTTCCTGAAGAAGGCCTTCTGCAGCTGGCTCTGCCCCGTGGGGGCCCTCAGCGAGGGCCTGTGGCGCCTGGGGGCCAAGCTCTTCGGCCGGCACCTGGAACCGCCACGCTGGCTGGACTACCCCCTGCGCTCCCTGAAATACCTGCTCCTGCTCTTCTTCCTCTGGGCCGCCTGGAGGATGGACGGACCCGCCCTGCAGGGCTTCCTGTACAGCCCCTTCAACGCTGCCGCGGACCTGCGCATGTACCTCTTCTTCGCCCGCATCTCCGCCACCGCCCTGGCCGTGGTGCTCGTCCTGGCCGCCCTCTCCCTGGTCGTGAAGAACGTCTGGTGCCGCTACCTCTGCCCCTACGGCGCGCTCCTGGGCCTCCTGAGCCTGGCCAGCCCCCTGCGCATCACCCGGTCCAAGGCCACCTGCATCGATTGCAAGCTCTGCACGAAGGCCTGCCCCTCCCGCATCCAGGTGCACGCGGCCACCCGCGTGGCCAGCGACGAGTGCACCGCCTGCCTGCGCTGCGTGGAAGCCTGCCCCGTGAAGGACACCCTGGAGATGCGCGCCCCCGGCGGCAAGGCCGTGCCCCGGGCCGTGTTCGCGGCGCTGGTGGTGGGCCTCTTCATGGCCATCACGGGCCTCGCGATGATCACGGGCCACTGGCAGAACATCATCACGGCCGAAGACTACCGCGAGCTCATCCGGATGCAGGATTAAAAGGGTGGCTGCGTTTCCGTCCGTGTCCCGGACCTTCGCCCCGGTCCGTTGGCGCCGACGTTGATTGGTCGGGCCGGCTTCCCGCAGCTTCCGCCACCGTCGTCCATGGATCACGGCAAGCGCCAGCAGCAGCTCGCTGCTGCGCAAGCGCTACCGATGGGTCGGCGCATGGTGTCGGGACCCGGTTGGGTCGCGCCCCCCTGCCGGAACCCGGCTGAAAACCACCGCAGCCCCCGGCAGGGCAAGCCTGTCCGGGCCCGGTCCTATCGGAGTCCCAACACCGCGTTCGTACGGTCCCGCACGGCCCTAAGGACGTCCGTCTCCTTGGTGAGGTCGTGGCCGTGGGAGGGGACCATTTTCCGGATGATGGCCTGCCCTTCCGCCGTTCGGGATTCGGAGAAGCATTTGAGGATGAGGTCCACCATGGTGGCCGCGCAGGTGGAGGCCCCGGGGCTGGCGCCCAGGAGGGCGGCGAGGGTTCCGTCCGCGGCGGCCACCATCTCGGTGCCGAACTCCAACTTGCCGCCCTGCTTGGGATCCTTCTTGATGATCTGGACCCGCTGGCCGGCGATCTCCAGATCCCAGTCCTCCAGGCGCGCGGTGGGGATGAAGTCCCGGAGGGTCTTCACCCGGTCCTCCTGGGACTGGAGCACCTGGCCGATGAGGTAGCGGGTCAGGTCGAGGTTGTGGAGGCCGGCGAAGAGCATGGGCTTGAGGTTGGTGGTCTTCACCGAACGGGGCAGGTCCAGGTACGAGCCCTCCTTGAGGTACTTCGTGGTGAACCCGGCGTAGGGGCCGAAGAGCAGGGCCCGGGATTCCCCGATGATGCGGGTGTCCAGGTGGGGCACGGACATGGGCGGGGCCCCGATGGTGGCCTTGCCGTACACCTTGGCGGCGTGGCGGGCCACGATGGAGGGGTTCTTGCACACCAGCCACTGGCCGCTCACGGGGAAGCCCCCGTAGCCGTCCGCCTCGGGGATGCCGGACTTCAGCAGGAGGGGCAGGGCCCCGCCGCCGGCGCCCAGGAACACGAACCGGGCGGTGAATTCCTTGTGGCCGCCTTCCTTGCGGTCGGCCACCTTCAGCCGCCAGAGCCCGTAGGGCTCCCGGGTGAGGTCCTGGACGTCGTGGTTCACTTCCAGGCGGAAGCCGGGCCGGCGCTTCAGGGCGGTGAACATGGTGTGGGCCAGGCTGCCGAAATCCAGATCGGTGCCCCGGTCCACCCGGGTGGCCGCCAGGGGGGTGCCGGGCTCCCGGCCCTCCATGATCAGGGGCATCCATTCCTTGAGCTCGGCCGGATCCTCCGTGATGCGCATGTCCGCGAACATGGGGTGGCCGGAGAGGCGGGCCTGGCGGGTGCGCAGGAACCGGGTGTTGGCCTCGCCCCACACGAAGCTCAGGTGGGGGCAGGGGTTCAGGAACGTGGAGGGGGCGGGGATGATGCCCCGTTCCACCAGGTGGGACCAGAACTGCAGGGACACCTCGAAGGAGGCGTTGATGTTCAGGGCCTTGGTGATGTCCACGGACCCGTCGGGCTTCTCGGGGGTGTAGTTCAGTTCGCAGTTGGCGGCGTGGCCCGTGCCGGCGTTGTTCATGGCCTGGCTGCTCTCCTCGGCCACGTCGCCCAGGCGCTCCAGCACGAGAATGCGCATGTCCCCGCGGAGCTCGGCCAGCATGGTGGCCAAGGTGGCGCTGACGATCCCGCCCCCCACGATGGCGACATCGACCTGATTCTCCTTGGGAACCACGTGTCCTCCTGGGAATTTTCCCCATTATGCCTAGCCCCCGGCGTCAGCGGCCGGGTAATTTCGGAGCTGGCCTTCGATAATTCCGGAGGTGGAGTCTCAGTCTCCGAAAACCTGGTTGCGCACCAGGGCCTCGGTGGACCAGGGGGCCGGGGCCCCGCCCAGGTATTTGGCGAACCACTCCAGGTGGGCGTTGTAGTAGACGGGCATGGACTTGAGCCGGTCGGGCCAGTGGCCGTCGTTCTTGAAGACGAGGAGGCGCGAGGGCACCTTCGCCAGCTGCAGGTCCGTGAAGAACTCCAGGCTCTGGGTGTAGGGCACCCGGTAATCCTTCTCCCCGGTGATGACCAGGCAGGGGGTCTTGAAGGCCTGGGCGCTGCCGGAGGGGTTCATGCGGTCGTAGGCGGCCTTGTGGGAGGTGGGGGTGCCCCCCAGGTCCCATTCCGGGAACCAGAGCTCCTCCGTGGACCCGTGCATGGCCGGCAGGTCATAGACGCCCATCATGGCGGCCAGGGCCTTGAACCGGGTGGTGTGCCCCTCCAGCCACATCATGGCGTAGCCGCCCCAGGACCAGCCCATGGCGCCCATGCGCGACGCGTCCACGTAGGGCAGGGCCGCCAGGGCGTCGGTGACCTTGGCGATATCGGTCATGACCTTGCCGTCCCAGTCCCTGGAGATGGCGTTGGTGAAGGCCTGGCCGTAGCCCGTGGAACCGTGGGGATTGGGGAAGGCCACCACATACCCGGCGCCGGGGTACACCTGCCAGTCGCCCCGGAAGGTGTCGGACCACATCATCTGGGGCCCGCCGTGCACGTTGAGGATCAGCGGATACTTCTTCGCGGGGTCGAAGCCGTGGGGCTTGACGATGAAGACCTGCACGGGCGTGCCGTCCGCCCCCTTCACCCACAGCTCCTCCGCCGGGCGCAGGTCCACCTCGGCGGCCACCGCGTCGTTGAAGGCGGTGAGTTTTCGCAGTTCCTTCCCGGGGAAGCGGCAGCTCCAGACCTCGGAGGCCTCGCCCACGCGGTTGCGCACGAACACCACGGAGCCCTGGTCCGGGGCCACCACGAACTCCCGGATGCTCTGGCCTTCCAGCATGCGCACGGGCTTGCCGGAGGACAGCTCCACCCGGTACAGGGGATAGCGTCCCTTTTCCTGGATGGTGAACCATAGGGCCTTGCCGTCGGCCGACCACTGGAAGCTTTCCACGGGGTTGTCCAGGGCCTCCGTGAGGTTCCGGAAGGCCTTGGCGGTGCGGTCGTAGACCCCCAGGCGGAAGCGGTCGGATTCGAAGCCCGGCACCTGCTGGAACTTGTAAGCGATCCACCGGCCGTCCGGGGAGTAGCGGGGCGCGCCGTCGGCCGCGGGGTTGGCCCCGGTGATGCAGACGGGCGTGCGATCCCCATCCAGGCGGATGAGGAAGAGGTCGGTGTTGGTGGACCGGGCCGGTTCCGCGCCATTGGGCGTGGCCACGCACAGCTCCCGGCCGTCGGGAGCCACGTCGTAGCTCTGGTCATAGCCCGGGAAGTCGCGCGGCCCCGAGGTGATGGCCGTGACCGGCCCGCCGTCCGCCGGGGCGGAAAACAGGTGGGTGTACTGGAAATCCCGGTACGAGGTCCAATGGCGGTACAGCAGCGAATCGGCCAGGTGCGCCTGGACGGGCCCCTTCTCCAGCTTGTCCGCCATGGCCTTGTTGCGGGCCTCGTCCGCCATGGCCTCCGGGAACACGGTGGACTGGAAGAAGAGCGTCTTCCCCACCACCAGCGGGTCCGCGATGCCCGGCCCGAAGGAGGTGAGCGCCTTCGCCTCCCCGCCCCCCATGTCCATGCGCCACACCTGGGAGCCCTCCTCCCGGTTGGAGACGAACGTGAAGGATTTCCCGTCCGCGGACCAGCGGGGCAGCGTATCCGAATGCCCCGCGAAGGTGAGCTGCCGCACCGCTCCGCTCCGCAGGTCCGCCATCCACACATGGGTGGCCCGCGTGGACTTGCGCAGATCCTGGGAGGCGACCTCGAACAGGACCCGGGACCCGTCCGGCGACAGCGCCAGGTGCGCCACATCCTTCAACCGGTAGAGGTCCTCAATGGAAAACGCCCGCGGCGCGGCGGAAAGCCAAGGGCATATCAGAAGGGGCAGAATGCGGCGCGCGATGTTCACGGGACTCCCTCGAAGACACTCCATCCAGATTCCTGAAACTCCTCCGCCGACACAAGGAAAAGGTGCGGGCTCAGGGGTCGGCCCGTGGAGTTTCCGGTCCCCCCAATCAGCCCCTGCCGGGGGCCGCACGTTTATTCGGCCGGCTTCCCACCTGCGCCGCGACCCACCGGGGTCCCGACCCGAAGCCCCGACCCACCGGTAGCGCATTCGCAGCAGCAAGCTGCTGCGAATTCGCTGCCCGTGATCCCGTGACAGCGGGGCTCGGGAACGTGGGCGAAGTGGGCAACGGTGCACAGCCCAAGGCATGACCCCGGTGGTCTTCCGGCCGCGCGATGAACAGGCGCACCCCCCGTCCCCAATCACCCATCGTCAACGGATCACGGCAAGCGCAATCGCAGCAGCTTGCTGCTGCGATTGCGCTACCGGTGGGTCGGCGCAAGCGGTCGGAACCCCTGTGGGTCGCAACCTCGGTGGGAAGCCGGCCGAATAAACCCGCGGCCCCCGGCAGGGGCTGCTTGACAGGATGGACGTTCGTTAGGCCTTGGCGCCCACGTGGAAGGAGTCCGGCAGCAGCGTGAGGCCGATGAGCACCAGTTGGCTGCCGATGAAGAGGAAGAGCCACATGAAGGCGGCGTCGGTGAAGCCGTAGGAATGGAGGCCCACGCCCAGCATGTTCACGCCGAACCAGGAGAGGCTGGTGATGATGTTGCCGAAGATGGCGCAGGCCATGAGGCCCTTTTCCCGGATGTAGCCGGCCCAGCGGGCGTGGAGGATGACGGCGTTCCACAGCACGATGAGGAGGGCGCCGTTCTCCTTGGGGTCCCAGCCCCAGAAGCGGCCCCAGGACTGGTCGGCCCAGATGCCGCCCAGCACCGTGCCCACGAAGCTGAAGAGCAGGGCGAAGCAGATGATGCCGTAGGTCATGTCCGCGAGGACCTTGGTGGTGGCCTCGTCCCGGTTGCGGGCGAAGAGCTTGCGCAGGGTGAAGGCGATGGCGATGGCGCCGGCCAGGAAGGTGGCGCTGTAGCCGATGGTGATGGTCACCACGTGGGTGGCCAGCCAGAAATTGGAATCCAGCACGGCGCGCATCATCTCCATGGTGTCGCCCTCCATGGCCAGGTGGTGGGCGATGATGAGGGAGACGAACCCGGAGGCGGCGCCCACGGCGGTGGCGAAGCCCCGGCGGTACATCCGTTCCAGCACGATGGCCAGGATCACCGCGCCCCAGCCCACGAAGACGGCGGAGGAGTAGAGGTTGGTGACCGGGGGCCGGCCCTGCAGGACGATGCGGGAGGCCAGGCCCAGGGTGTGGATGATGGCGGCGCCCCACAGGAAGGAGAAGGCCCCCTCCTGGAAGAACTCCCGCCGGCCCAGCCAGGAGAAGAAGATGCCGCCCAGGGCCAGCATGTAGAAGATCATGCCGATGTAGAAGGGCTCCACCCGGTTGAAGAGCAGTTCCGAGCCCGCCCGGCGCAGGGCCTCGGGGCGGACCGAGCTCACCTGGCTGGCCAGGTCGGCGGTGGCGGCGTTGAAGGAGGCGGCGTCACCCACGGTGTAGGCGGCCCCGGCCCGGGCCAGGGGCAGGAGGGAGGGGTGCATGGAGCCGGCGCTGGCCCGGTCCAGGGCGGTGCCCACGGAGAGCCAGGCGTCGGGGTCCTGGCCCGCCAGGGGGGCCAGGGGCTTGAACAGCGCCAGCTCCGCCAGGGCCTGGTGCCGCGCGGCGGCCTCGGGGGTGTTGAGGGTCTGGAGCTCCATGAAGAGCCCGGGGGTGTCCATGAGCTGCATGGAGTTGCGCAGGCCGTGGTACTTCTCGAGCCGGCCGTAGAGCTTGACCACGGCGGACTGGAAGCGGGAGCGCTTCACGGCCTCGATGCCCATGGCGGTCTGGGCCTGCTTGACGATCTCGTCCAGGTGGGGGCCCAGGGTGGCGAAGCTGAAGCGCCGCTGGTTGCTCTGGGCCATGCCCATGAGGCCCAGCACGTCGGGATCGTCGATGCTGAAGATGGGCTGCTGGTCGGCCACCGCGGGACGGAACATGACGTCCAGGATCCATTCGTCGGGGCTGAGGGTGCGGTTCTCGAAGCGGATGGTCTGGCGTTCCTGGATGAGCAGGATGGCGTTGCGGGCCACGGAGTCCAGGGGCTTGACGCGGCCGCCCTCCAGCACCGGCATGCGGCAGAACTTCTCGATCTCCATGCCGCGCACGGGCCGCGGGGGCATCATCATGAAGATGGCCGCGGCCAGCGTGAGGACCGCGGGCAGCCATTTGGCGAGTCGGTTGAGGTTCATGCGGTCACCTGCTGGGTTTCATGGCGCTTCTTCATGGAGCGCCGGAGGGTGATCCCGAAGTGGATGAGCAGGCCCAGGGTGATGAGCGTGCAGGAGATGTAGGGGATGAGCCATCCGGGGTTCTTCACCACCTGGAGGATGCTCAGCTGGTCCCCCTTGCCGAAGCTGGCCTGGTAGAAGGCCCTGCCGTCGTAGCGCAGGGGCTGGTTCATGGAGATGAGCACGTCCCGCTCCTCGCCCCGGGTGGGGTCGGAGATGTGCACCAGGCTGGAGAAGTTCTTGGGGATCTGGGTGCCGGGATAGACGTCGTGGCTGAACTTCTTGAGGGTGATGGAGTAGGGCAGGTAGTACCGCCGGTTGTGCACGCCCAGGGTATAGGTGTGGCCCTCGTGGATGAAGCTCTGGGGGGCGCCGATGCCGTTGGAGGCCAGCCAGGTGCCGTAGCTGTGTCCGCCGGCCATGGGCTCCACGATGGCCGTGACCATGTTGACCTCGGTTTCCGTGGCGGCCAGGGGCGCTTCGGCGACCTTGACGCCGGTGCCCACGCCCTGGGTGGCCAGGGGCGGCGGGTCGCCGGGGCCCAGCCGGGTGAGGGTGGCGTTGGGGTAGAACTTCTTCACGCGGATGGTCAGGGGCGTGCCGGGAAGGGGCACGTCCTTGCCCTTGGCCAGGAGGCTCTCGGGCACGCCGTAGGCCTGGGGCAGGGCGGGGTTGGTCACGTCCGTGACGGTCAGCTCGAAGTCCCGGGGGCTCTCCAGCCAGTTCACGGTCTGGCCGTTCTCGATGGACATGTTGGTCTCCACCTGGAAGGCGCCGGTGGAGAATTCCCCCGCCACCAGGAGGATCAGGCCGCCGTGGGCCAGCCAGAGCCCGCACTTGGACCAGTTGGCCTCCAGGCGCCGGATGCCGGCCAGGGAGAGGTTGAAGACCAGCACGAGGCCCACCAGGGCCCCGCCGGGGAAGATGGGCAGGGGGAAGGCGAGGCCGGGGAAGTAGCGCCACACCAGGAAGGAGCGCATGTACACCTTCACCGCGCCGAAGGTTCCCAGATCGGTCTGGGCCAGGGTGCAGAGGACCACCAGGGCCATCAGCAGGATCATGGACACGATGGTGACCTGCATGGAAGCCAGGCCGTTCCAGAAGCGGAGCGCGTAGGTCTTAATCAAGGCGGAGGGTCTCCAGGTAGCGCATGAAGTCGGGCTTGGCCTTGCCCACGGGGGCCACGTCGCCCACCAGCTTGAGGAACCAGGTGCTCCCGTCCTTGGCGGTGAGGGAGCCCACGATCATGCGGGTCTGGGCCTGGCCCTGGCTGGTGAAGTCGAAGACGGCCACGGCGCCGGCCTTGCTCTTGACGGACTGGCGGGAGGTGCCCAGGGCCTTCTCGTCCATGGGTTCCAGGCCGATCTGGCCGCGCCAGCGGTTCACGTTGGCCAGTTCACCCCCCGCCTGGCCCGGAAGGCACACGACGGAGAGTTCGATCTTGCCCGGACCGGGCGGGTTGAGGGTGGCGAAGCGCATGCCGCTGCCCGGAGTCTCCGTCCAGCCCTTGGGAAGGGTCCAGCGCAGGGGGCTGGAGGGCGCCGGCGGCGGGGCCACCTCGCCGCCCATGGCCGGCGGCATGCCGCCCGGGGCCGGCATGGGGGTGGCGGGGGAAGCGGGCACAGGGGCGGAACGGCTCACCTGGTCCCGGTCGCAGCCGGTGAGGAGGATGGCGCCGGCAGCCAGCGCCGCGCAGGCGCCGGACGGCAGCCTCAGGGAAGGGGTTGGCATGGTGACATCTCCAAAGAAATGGCCTCAGTCCAAAGCATAACCGGACTGGTCCCATTTCAGACGCGGGAGCCCTGAATTGTGATCTACATCTTTTCGGCGATCTTGAGGACGGCGTCGCTGAGCTGCACCTTTGCGGATTTCAAATTGGCGGTGTTCAGGATGAGCTTGGGGCGGCCATTGTCCTCGAGGATCAGCACCGAGGCGGAGGAGGCCAGGTCCCGGCGGTTCGTGATGACGAGGCGGCCGAACTGCTTCATGGTCTTGGCGATGTTGGGGTTCGTGACCCAGCAGATGGCGGCGGAGGAATCCACGGCGATGCCCTGGGCTTCCAGGGCGCCCTTCAGCGCGGGATCGTCGCAGGCGATCTTGGCGGTGCCGCTGGAGGCGATGATGGCCTTCAGGAACTTGGCCTCCACTTCGGGGGCCAGTTCGGCGCGCACCGCAAGGCTGGCCACGGCCGCAGCCGCCAGGATGAAGATCTTTGCGTAGCTCATTTTGATCCTTTCATCGGCACGACAGCGGCCACGGAAGCCTGCTGGTTCGCCTGACCATAACCCCGGTCGAGGGGATCGCCCCTCCACGGTCGCTAGGGTTGATCACTCCCATTTTAATTCCATCGGCGAAATGGGGACAATGGTTTTGTACTGCCTGCTTTTTCCCAGGTCCTAAGCCTGCCGTTCCCCCAGGTTCCGCCAGAGGGCCACCCCCAGGACCCCCAGGCCCAGTCCCATCAGGCCGTGGGCGAGGCCGTAGGCGCCGGCCCGCAGGAAATGGTTGCCGAACATGAAACGCTCATTAAGCAATGCGAAATCGTGGGTCCCGTGGCGGACGCCCAGCACCAGGTGGTAGCCCTTGAGCAGCATGAGGATGACCGTGAGCACGGCGCCGGGGAGGTAGAGGCCGGTGGTCCAGCCCAGGACCCGCTGGGAGACCGGGCGCGCCCCCAGGGCGGAGGAAAGATGAAGCATCCAGGAAAAGGCCAGGGGCAGGAGGACGCCCACCAGGACGGCGTGCCCATGCACCAGCGCCAGGGTGAGGAGGAATTCCAGGTGGGCCCCCGCGGGCACCTCCGGGGAAATGAGCACCTTGCGCCCGGATTCCTGGAAGGAGATGCCGGCCAGCAGGGCCACGGCGAGCATGACGAGGGCGAAGCGCAGGTGCGTCCGGTGGAACCGCTGGTAGTGGCCGGGAATGTTCACGGGGGTCTCCTGGGTCGGTCCGCGTCGCTGGACGGGCCCTAAGCGGATTCTGAGGGAGCAAGTGACGAAGATCAAGGTTCCCCGGCGGGCATCCGTTGGATACTGGCCCGGTATCCATTCCGCCCTCGGCCGGGGGCGGGGCCTTCTGGTTTCCAGTTCCGTTTCCTCCTGGTGGCCCATGCTCGGTATTTCTCGTCAGACCGATTACGCGGTTAGGGTTGTGCTGCACCTGGCTTGCCTGGAGAAGGGCGCCCAGGTCTCCATCGCGGAGATCTCGGAATCCCGGTCCCTGCCCATGCCCTTCGTGCGGCGCCTCATCAAGCCCCTGGTGACCCGGGGCATCCTCGTTTCGGCCCGGGGCTCCTCCGGAGGCATCCGCCTGGCCCGGTCCGCCGGGGACATCTCCCTGCTGGACGTCGTGCAGGCCATGGAAGGGGGCATGGCCCTCAACCACTGCGCCGACGCCGACAAGGGCTGCCCCCTCTCCGGCGACTGCCCCGTGCAGTCCGTGTGGGTGGGCGCCACGAACGTCCTGGAACGCCACCTGGCCCAGGTCCACTTCGACACCCTCGCCGTGGGCCCCCACGGCCACGTGGTGGCCCACCAGCGCCTCCACACCGAAACCTCGGTGGCGGCGGGAAACTAGGGGCCGGGCCGAGTCATCGTACGGGTTCCGGACGTTCGCCCCGGTTCGTTGGCGCAGGCAAGCTGCGCCAACGGAAGGGCCCCGTCCGTGGACTGCGGAGGCGTGCTGCCGCATTCGTCCTCCGTTGGAGGGTGGGGGATTCACGATCCTGGGGCCCCCCGGGAGGGCCTAGGCCTCAAGGGCACGCTTCGAGTGATCGGGGGGAAGGGCGGTTGGCGCCGACGCTGAGTTGTGTCGATGGCTCGAAAAACCAGGAATGGGGCTCCATTCGTCCTCGGCGCATTCCCGCCAAAACACCGGAACGGCGATCCCTGTCCGAGAAACGGCAAGTGCTCGCAGCTTGCCTGCGAGCACTCACGGTGGGTCGGCGCCTTCGACCGGAACACAGGTGGGTCGGGGTCCCGCCCGATAGCCCCATTCAAAACCCCCGCGGCCCCCGGCAGGGACTGCTTGTCCGGGCCGAACGATCCAGACGTCGACCCCCCCCATGGGACGGACCTCGAGGCGCACGATTTCCCTCGGCGAATTAAGGAAATCCAGTCGTAAATATCCACCCAGAATTCGACTGAAAATGAGTCTCGCCAGCAGAATTGCGTGACAAATTCGAACGATCCGAAGGTAAATTTTTGATTTTTATTCATTCATTTAATTAGGCTTATACAAATCATTACCAAAAACATCACAAATGTGACAAAAGGGTCTTGTGAACTAGTGGCGGTTTCCTCCAGGATAGGGGATCGCAATTGTGAGGTTGAGGATGGAGTGCTGGTCGTTGACCGGATACGACGCTCCCTTCACCGCGGGTTTCCCATTCCCGCGGGGAGGCGCGCCATGGAGATGACGTGGATCGCCATCGCGGCGAGCCTCGCCATGGGGCTTGCGGCGGCCTGCTTCTTCGTCTTCGCGGTCAAGCGCGGCTGGTTCAAGGACATCGAGGACGCGAAATACCAGGTGTTCTGGTCGGACAGGAAAGATTCCAAGGATTCCACTAGGGAGGCTGTTGATGGCAGTCAATCTGAAAAGAAGTAGCGGGGGGGGCACCCAGGTGGCGGTCTCCCGCCGCAGGATGCTGGCCTGGATCACGGGCACCGGCCTGGTCGGCTCCGGCGTCCTGAGCGCCATCTCCAATTTCGTCTTCATCAAGCCCAGGGCCACCTACGGCCAGCCCCAGCGCTTCAGCATCGGCAAGCCCGACGACTATCCGGCGGGCACCCGCATCGCCCTGGACGCGCGCCGCATCTGCGTGGTGCGCGAAGGCAACCGCATCGCGGCGGTGAGCACCACCTGCACCCACCTGGGCTGCATCGTGGGGCTGGCCGACACGGGCTTCGCCTGCCCCTGCCACGGATCGCGCTTCGATTCCGACGGCACGGTCACGGGCGGCCCCGCCCCGCGGCCCCTTCCCTGGTACAAGATCACGCTGGCCCCCAACGGCGAGATCGAAGTGGACAAGGACACCGAGATCACCCCCGGGAGCTACCTGACCCTATGAGCAAAGAGACGGCAAGCCCCTCCCTCCTGACCGCGGTCAAGGAACTGCCCGGGAACGTGTGGAAGTCCCTCTTCCGCAATCCCCTGCCCACCAACGACCTGGAGCGTTCCAGCACCAGCTTCACGAACTTCTTCCTGCACATCCACCCCGTGAAGGTGCACAAGAACACGCTCCGGCCTTCCTACACCCTGGGCCTCGGCCTGATATCGTTCTTCCTCTTCATGATCCTGGTCGTCACCGGGATCCTGCTGATGTTCTACTACGTGCCCAGCACGACCCAGGCCTACGACCGCATGCTGGACCTGCGGGGCAGCGTGGCCTTCGGCACCATCCTGCGCAACATGCACCGGTGGTCCGCCCACGGCATGGTCGCGGTGGTGGTCATGCACCTGTGCCGGGTGTTCCTCACGGGCTCGTACAAGAAGCCGCGGGAGTTCAACTGGGTGCTGGGCGTCGTGCTGCTTCTGCTGACCCTGCTCATGAGCTTCACGGGCTACCTGCTGCCCTGGGACCAGCTGGCCTTCTGGGCCATCACCGTGGGCACCGCCATCGCCGGCTACGCGCCCATCGTGGGCAAGGACATCCAGTTCCTGCTCATGGGCGGCTCCACCGTGGGCCAGGAGGCGCTGCTGCGCTTCTACGTGCTCCACGTCGCGGTGCTCCCCGCCGTGCTGACGCTCTCCATCGCCATCCACTTCTGGCGCATCCGCAAGGACGGCGGCCTCTCCCGGCCCGCCGACGCCGATCCCACCCCCCCCATGGAAATGGCCGGCTCCGCCGCGGACCCCAGGCCCTCCACCCTGGACGGGAAGAAGACCTACGGCCTGCAGGGCCTGGTGCGCGGGCCCCTCACCAAGGTCAACAACATCCCCGACAACACCGTCTTCTCCTGGCCGAACCTCTTCATGTCCGAGCTGTTCGTGTTCGTCATGACCCTGGCGGTGGTCCTGGTGCTTGCGCTGCTGTTCAACGCGCCCCTGGAGGAGCCGGTGAACGTCATGCATCCGCCCAATCCGGCCAAGGCGCCCTGGTACTTCCTGGGCCTGCAGGAAATGGTCTCCTACTCCGCCTTCTGGGGCGGCATCGGGGTCCCGGGCATCTTCGTGGGGCTGCTGCTGCTGACGCCCTACCTGGACCGCTCCCCCAAGGGGGTGGGCAAGTGGTTCTCCCGGGACCGGCTCCTGGCCAACACGATCTTCCTGACCTTCCTGTTGGCGAACGTCATCTTCGTCATCATCGGCACGTTCTTCCGCGGTCCCAACTGGGCCTTCGTTACCCCTTGGTGAGGTCCAAACCATGAGATTCGCACTCGCCGTCGGAACGTTCCTGATCCTCGTGATCCACGGGGTCATCCTCTACAACCAGTTCAGCCACAAATGGGAAGTGCACCAGATCGCCTACTTCAACCAGGCCAAGGCCATGGCCAAGGGCGACGCGGAACGGGCCTCCCTGGAGGCGCGGAGCCCGCGCATCGAGCAGACCGTGGTGGCCGACTTCGGGGAGACCCGGGTGGACCGCTGCATCACCTGCCACATCGCGGCCGACGATCCCCGGTTCGCCACCTACCAGCAGCCCCTGAAGACCCACCCCTATTCCACCGCCATGGGCGATGTGCAGAAGAACGGCAAGTGGGAGCGCCGGCACAAGTTCAGCGAGTTCGGCTGCACCGTGTGCCACGACGGGCAGGGCCGGGGCCTCAGCCCCCGGGACGCCCACGGGGAGGACGAGTACTGGCCCGACCCCCTCCTGGGCGCGGCCACCCAGGAGAACTGGCGCAAGGATTTCGTGCCCATGCTCAGGGGCAAGGAGTACCTGGAGGCCAACTGCGCCCAGTGCCACACCGGCGCCTCCTTCAGCGGCACCCCCACCGTGCGCAGGGGCATGGAGCTCTTCTACGCCAGCAACTGCTACGGCTGCCACCGCATCGAGGGCCTCTCGGACGGCACCATCGGGCCGGACCTCACCGAGGTGGGCCGCAAGTTCAAGATCGACTACATCTATGCCCGCATCAAGGATCCCAAGTCCATCCTGGCCACCTCCATCATGCCCCGGTTCAACATGCTCTCCGATCCGGACATCAAGGCCCTGGTGGTCTTCCTGAAGAGCCGCAAGGGCAAGAACTTCTCCGAGACCGAAATGGACCGCTACCGCCTGCGCGCCACCGGCGGCGCGGAACTGGTGCAGGCCCACATCAAGCCCGTGGCCATCAACCCCGCGCAGATGGCCAAGCAGGGCGAGCAGCTGGTCCTGGACCGGGCCTGCACGGCCTGCCACAAGCTGGGCGCCAAGGACGGCGCCATCGCGCCCGACCTCAGTTTCGAAGGGCTCCTCAAGACGCCCGCTTGGCTGGAAGCGCACTTCCGCAATCCACGCTCCACCATGGCCGATTCCATCATGCCGGCCTTCCGGTTCACCGAGGACGAGTTCAAGGCCATGACGGCCTACCTCTCCGGGCTCAAGGCCGCCCCGGCCCTGCCCAGCCCCGAGGCCACCTACAAGGCGCTCTGCCTTCGCTGCCACGGGGACAAGGGCAACGGCCTGGGCCCCATCGCCGAGCACCTGGATCCCTCGCCCCGGGACTTCACCAAGGCGGCCTTCATGAACTCCAAGCCCATGGACCGCCTCGTGGCCTCCGTGCGCAAGGGCGTGGAGGGCACCTCCATGCCGGCCTGGGAAAAGCTGCTGGACGAGAACCAGGCCAAGGCCGTGCTGGGCTACATCCAGACCGCCTTCGTCAAGGAGCCCCGGCAGGAGCCCAAGGCCCGCGCCGTCCCCGCCGTCAACCCGGTGGCCTCCAGCCCCGAATCCATCGCCCGGGGCGAAGCCACCTTCCTGAACCGGTGCACCGGCTGCCACGGCCGCAAGGGCGACGGCAAGGGCCCCAACGCCCTGGACATCCTTCCCAAGCCCCGGAACCTGCGCAACAACCTCTTCATGGCCGGCGTGGGCGACCCGCGGCTCTTCGAATCCATCCTCTACGGCGTCCAGGGCACCGCGATGCCCTCCTGGATCGATTACGGTCTCAGCAACAACGATGTGGGCGATCTCGTCAACTTCCTCAGGAACTTCAATCCCAAACCCAAGGGGGGCCAGAATGCAGGAACAATTTAGCCGCGCGGAATCCGGGGGCGCCGCTCCGGGGGCCATCATCCACGAGGACACCACGGTCAAGTGGTTCGTGGTGAGCTCCATCAGCTACTTCTTCATCGTGGGGATCATCGCCCTGGTCATCGCCGCCAAGTTCGTGTGGCCCGACCTCATGGGCACCACCCCCTGGCTCACCTACGGCCGGCTCCGACCCCTGCACGTCAACGGCATGCTCTTCGGGTGGCTCCTGGCCGCCGACATGGGGCTGACCTTCTACATCGTGCCGCGCCTGTGCGGCGTGAAGATCTGGAGCGAGAAGCTCGGCGTCGCCACCGGCATCCTCTGGAACGTCATCATCCTCGGCGCCGTGGTGAGCCTGCTCCTGGGCCGCAACAAGGGCTTCGAGTACGGCGAGCTGGAGATGAGCCTGAGCGTCCTGGTGGTGGTGGCCTGGCTCATGTTCACCGCCAACATCCTCATGACGGTCTTCCAGCGGAAGTACCAGGCGATGTACGTCTCCATCTGGTACTTCATGGGCTGCCTCCTGTGGACGGCCTTCGTCTACCTCACCGGCAACTTCGCCACCCTGCTGGCCACGGGCGTCAACCAGGCCAACCTGAACTGGATGTACGTGCACAACGCCGTGGGCCTCATCTTCACCCCCGTGGGCCTGGGCATCGCTTACTACTTCATTCCCCGCACCTCCAACACCCCGCTCTTCAGCCACAAGCTCTCCATGGTGGGCTTCTGGTCCCTGGCCTTCGTCTACGTTTGGACCGGCGCCCACCACATGCTCCACGGGCCCATCTCCCAGTGGCTCCAGACCATCGCCATCGCCTTCAGCCTCATGCTGCTCATCCCCGTGTGGGCCGTGGTGTACAACCTCCTCATCACCATGAAGGGGCAGTGGCACCAGCTCCGCGACAAGGTCGAGCTGAAGTTCCTCATGTCCGGCGTCGTCTTCTACCTCCTCACCTGCTTCCAGGGCCCCATGCACAGCCTGCGCACGGTGAACGCCATCGTCTCCAAGACCGACTGGATCCCCGGCCACGCCCACATGGCCGTGCTGGGCGCCTTCAGCTTCTTCGCCATCGCGGGCACCTACTACGCCGCCCCGCGGGTCTTCGGCAAGCTGCTGCACTCCGTGGCCCTGGCCAACTGGAGCTACTGGATGATCATGATCGGCGGCCTGGGATTCTTCACCACCCTGTGGCTGGGCGGGTTCTGGCAGGGCTGGCAGTGGAACAACGTCTCCATCCCCTTCATCGACACGGTCGTGGCCCTCAAGCCCATCTGGACCGTCCGGTTCATTTCCGGCGTGATGATCTTCGTCGGCATCGTGATGTTCGCCTACAACATCATGGCCACCGTCCTCGGACCCGAAACCGAGGCGGCCGCGTAGCGGCCAGAAAGGAGCGAACATGCTGAGAAAAGCCGATACTTCCGCCGTCTGGGCCATCGTCGCGTCCCTCGTCCTCTTCTTCATCGGAGGCCTGCTCACCACCGTGGTGCCGCCCATGGTGGACAAGAGCTGGGGCAAGCCCTTCGCCAATTCCGATCCCTCCCAGGGCCCCACGGGCGCCCTGGTCAAGCTCAACGACCTGCAGATGCAGGGCCGCGCCATCTACGTGCGGGAGGGCTGCTGGTACTGCCACACCCAGCAGATCCGCACCCTGCTGGCCGACACCAAGCGCTACGGCTGGAAGGGCGTCGACGCCCCCATCTCCACCCCCGACGAGTTCGTCTACGACACCCCGCACATGTTCGGCACCAAGCGCACCGGTCCCGACCTGGCGCGGGTGGGCGGCCGGTACGACACCCAGTGGCACCGCACCCACTTCCGGAACCCCCGGGACCTGGTGAAGGGCTCCATCATGCCCGCCTTCCCCTGGATCGTGAACGACCCCAAGGAATTCCCCGCCCTGGTGGCCTACATGCAGACCCTGGGCCGCGCCAAGAACTGGCGCCCGGCCAACGACTACGAGAAGTGACCATGGACTACACCTGGCCCAGCGTCTACTTCGCCTACCTGTTCTTCTTCCTGATGTTCTCCCTGGCCGTGTTCTTCTTCGTCAAGACCGCCAAGGACGGGTACTGGGGCAAGGACGGGGAGGACATCAAATTCCGCATGCTGGAAGACGACGATCAGAGGAGAAGCCATGAGTGAGCAGAAGGAAGAGCTGAAGGACTATGCGGGCGGTTGGATCATGGAGAAGAAGGGCACCGACTTCCCCTTCTTCCTCAAGGTGGCCTTCCCCATCATCGGCCTGGGCTGCACGGCCTACATCGTCATGCAGATGATGGGCGACGTGAACCACGCCACCCGCGGCGCCTTCGTCCAGCAGTTCAACAAGGTCACCCAGACCAGCCCGGCCCTGCAGTACGCCGTGGCGGCCCTGGCCCTGATCTACGTGGTCATCATGGCCGTGTTCACCTTCCGGTCCATCAAGGAGCATTAGAGCCGTGGATATGGGGAATTGGCAGCTCAGGGTTCCGGACGACTCCCAGTACTGGCTGGAGATGGTCAAGTGCCAATACGCGTGCCCGGTGAACACCGACGCATGCGCCTACGTGACCGCCATCGCCGAAGGCCGGTACGAGGACGCCTACCGGGCCGCGAGGGCCACCAATCCCTTCGCGTCCATCTGCGGCCGCGTCTGCGGGGCCCCCTGCGAAGCCAACTGCCGCAGGGGGTCCCTGGACGAGCCCGTGGCGATCCGCGCCCTCAAGCGGTTCGTCACGGACAAGTTCGGGCCCGAGACGGGCGACTACGCGCGCTACAGGGAAGGCTGCGACCAGCGCATGCTGCCCCCCAACCGGGGCGACTTCGAGCGGGTGGCGGTCATCGGAGCCGGCGTTTCGGGCCTCACGGTGGCCCACGACCTGGTCCAGGTGGGCTACAAGGTGACGGTCTTCGAGGCCGACGCGAAGCCCGGGGGCATGCTCACCACGGGCGTGCCGGTCTTCCGGCTCCCCCGGGAGCTGGTGAACCACGAGATCGAGGCCATCGTCTCCATGGGCGTGGACCTCAAATGCAACATGAAGCTGGGACGCGACTTCACCATCCAGCAGCTGCGCGACGAGGGCTACAAGGCCATCTTCCTGGGGGTGGGGCTCCCCAACGGGCGCAAGCTCTCCCTGCCCGGGGGCGACGCCCAGGGCGTCTACGACGGCATGGAATTCCTGCGCGCCTTCAACGACGGCAAGGCCCTGGAGCTGGGCCGGCGGGTGATGGTGGTGGGCGGCGGCAACGTGGCCTACGACGTGGCCAGGTCCGCCCTGCGGCCCCTGGAGGCCTCCGAGGAGGACCTGGTGCGGGAGACCATGGGCCACGAGGAGAAAGTGGCCTACGACGTGGCGCGCTCGGCGCTGCGCCTTTCCGGGGACAAGGAGATCCACCTCATGTGCCTGGAGTCCCTGGAGGAGATGCCCGCCGACAAGGTGGAGATCCACGAGGGCGAGGAGGAGGGCATCCGCCTGCACAACCGCCGCGGCCCCAAGGAGATCGTCGTCGAGAACGGCCGGGTCAAGGCCATGCGCACCGTGAAGTGCCTGTCGGTCTTCAACGAGGAGCGGCGCTTCGCCCCCACCTTCGACGAGACCAGCCTCGAGGACATCCCGGTGGACACCGTGATCTTCGCCATCGGCCAGACCTCGGACCTGAGCTTCCTTTCCGAGGCCGACGGGGTCGAGACGGAGCGGGGCCTCATCAAGGTCAACAAGGACACCTACCAGACCACGGCCCCGGACATCTTCGCCTGCGGCGACATCGCCCACGGCGCCCGGCTCTTCATCGACGCCATCGCCTCGGCCCACACCGCCGCCCGCAGCATGCACGACTTCCTGCGGGGCACCCGCACGGACGTGGTGGTGCGCAAGCGCTGGGAACCGGCCGTCTACACCATGGCCGAGGGCTGGCACCGGGAGGAGCGCTGCAACGCCCCCGTGCTGGAGAGCGGCGTGCGCTCCGCCTCCACGGAGATCGTGGAGCTGAGCTACCCCGAGGAGATGGCCCGGCGCCAGGGGGCCCGGTGCCTGCGGTGCAACATCAACACGGTGTTCGACACCTCCACCTGCATCGCCTGCAACGGGTGCGTGGACGTGTGCCCCGAGGACCTCATCAAGCTGGTGGGCCTCAGCCGCCTCAAGGACGAGGACGCCTGGCTCAAGCTGGAACAGGCCGGCGCCGGCATCCCCTTCGAGGCCTACCGGGCCATGTCCGTGGAGGAGAAGGACGAACTGGGCGGGATCATGCTGAAGGACGAAAGCACCTGCATCCGGTGCGCCATGTGCGCCTCCCGCTGCCCCACCCACGCCATCCTCATGAAGCGCTTCGTCCACTACAAGGAATGCGTCGCCGTGCCCTCCCCCAATCCCCGCATCCTCTACCGCAAATGAGCGCCGAAGCCCCTCCCGCCCGGCACTGGCTCCTGGCCGAGAAGCGCGCCCCCCTGCCCCCCCCGGGGCGGGGCCACCGGCCCTTCCGGAAGCTGTTCCACCTGCTCTGCTTCCTGGTGTTCCTCGTCCTGCCCTTCTCCAACCTGATGCGCTTCGACATCCCCCGCCAGCGGTTCTTCTTCGCCGGCTTCGAGGTGCTCATCAGCGAGTTCAGCATCCTGTTCTTCGCCCTGATGTTCCTGATGTTCGTCATCGCGGTGGTGGCCATCATGTACGGGCGGGTCTACTGCGGCTACGCCTGCCCCCAGATGATCTTCAGCGAGGCCAGCACGGCCGTGGAGGCCTGGGCGGCGCGCATGGCCCAGAAATGGACGGCGCAGCCCGCGGCCCGGAAGGCGCTGGGCAAGGGCCTCTTCCTGGCCATCCTGGCCGTGGCCTCGGTGTTCCTGGCCTTCGTCTTCATGGCCTACTTCATCGAGCCCCGGGACCTGCTGGGGCGCCTGGCCCGCTTCGACCTGGCCTCCGTGGGCGGCATCATGGGGGCCTCGGTCACCCTGGTGACCTTCCTGGACTTCAGCCTGGTCAAGCAGACCTTCTGCACCACCGTGTGCCCCTACGGGTACATGCAGGGCATGCTCCAGGACAAGCACTCCCTCCTGGTGGCCTACCAGGACCCCGCCAATGCCTGCATCGACTGCAGGAAGTGCGTGCGGGTCTGCGAGATGGGCATCGACATCCGCAAGGGCCCCTACCAGATCGAATGCGTCCACTGCGGCGACTGCATCGACGCCTGCGACGAGGTGCTGGCCAAGGTGGGCCACCCCGGGCTCATCCACTACTCCTGGGGCGGGTCCGTGGCGGCCGCGGCGAAGGAGCCGTGGTACCGGAGGTGGGGGTTCAGGGATCCCAAGCGCTTCGTCATCCTCTTCGTGATGGTGGCCTACCTGACGGCGCTGGGGCTGACGCTCTGGCTGCGCAAGCCCGTCCTCATGCGCCTGACCCCGGACCGCACGACCCTCTTCACCGTGCTTCCCGACGGCAGCGTGGCCAACCGGGTCCGCATGAACCTGGCCAACCGCTCCCCGAAGCCGGTGCAGATCCGCATCTGGGTGGAGGGGCTGCCGGGGGCCCGGGTGGTGCTGGATCCCAATCCCCTCACCCTGGCCCCGGGCGCGGCCCTGGAGCGGAGCTTCGACATCGCCGCCCCCGCCGGGGACCGGGAGCTGAATCCCATCCGGGTGGTCTTCCAGTCCTCGGACCGGGGCGCCTCCGATGCCGCCGAAATGAACTTCTTCATGCCCACCCGGAGAAACTGACCATGGACGACAAGAAACGGAACGGACGGTTCTACCTGGGCTTCTTCGGCCTGGTGTGCGTGCTGTTCATCGGCCTCCTGGGGTACGTGTACAACCGGGTCTCCCACGCGCGGATCGAGATGCTGGACGAGCACGGCAAGACCGTCGCCGTGCGCTGAACATGGCGGTCTGCGACCTCTGCGGCAGCCCCGCGGGGCCGGGGGCCTGCTCCCGGACCTTCCTGGACGCGCCGCGGACCTTCTGCTGCAACGGCTGCATGAACGTCTACGCCATCCTGGTGGAAAGCGGAGCCGTGGCCGCGGGGGAGGACCTGCGCTCCTCCGAGGTGTTCCTGCAGAGCCTGAAGCTGGGCCTCATCGCGGCGCCCGACGAGGGCCGGCCCGCCATTCCGGAGGGGGCCGAGACCCGGGAGGAGCTCTACCAGATCTCGGGCATGTGGTGCACCTCCTGCGGGTGGCTGGTGGAGCACGCCCTGGCGCGGGAGTACGGCGTAGTGAGCGCGGACGTGCTGTTCACCTCCGATCTCCTGAAGATCCGCTACTGCCCCCAGTACCTTCCGCCGGGGGTCATCCCGGACCGGGTGGCCTCCCTGGGCTACCGGGCCCAGCCCTTCGGGGCCGAGGGGGACCGCAAGGGATGGCAGGACATGCTCCTGCGCCTGGGCATCGCCTTCGGCATGTGGATGAACGTGATGCTCTTCAGCCTGGTGGTCTACGCCAGCTTCTTCGAGGGCATCGCCGAGGGGGCGCGGCGGGCCGTGCCCTTCATCCTCATGGGCCTGGCGCTCCCGGCCGTCACCTATTCGGCCTGGCCCATCCACCGCCTGGCCTGGTTCGGGCTCAAGCAGGGCCGCCTGCGCCTGGAGGCCCTCATCTCCACGGGCGTCCTGGCCGCCTTCGCCTACAGCGCCGCCCAGGCCTTCCTGGGGGGGCGTCACTACTACTTCGACACGGCCTGCGCCATCGTCACCCTCATGCTCACGGGCAAGGCCCTGGAGCGCTCCGCCAAGGAGCGCAGCGCCCGGGCCATCGCCATGCTGCACCGGCTCCTGCCCCGCAAGGCCCGCATCCGGGTGGAGGGGGAGGAGCGCTTCGTGGCCATCGAGGCCCTGGCGCCGGGCATGGTCTTCCTGGTGAAGCCGGGGGAGCGCATCCCCGCCGACGGCCTCGTGGTGGCCGGCGCTTCCTCCGTGGACGAATCCGTCATCACAGGGGAATCGGAACTGCGGTCCCGGGTCCCGGGGGACCCGGTGGTGTGCGGCAGCCTCAACGCCGCGGGGGTCCTGGAGGTGCGGGTCACCCACGCCAGCGCGGATTCCTCCCTGGCCCAGATCGTCAAGTCGGTGGAGGGGGCCCTGGCCAACCGCAGCTCCCTGGAGCGCGCCGTGGACCGGGTCTCCCGGCTCTTCATCCCGGTGGTGCTGGCCATCGCCCTGGGGACCCTCGCGGGCTGCCTCGCCCTGCGCCTGGGGCCCACCGTGGCCATGCTGCGGGCCATCGCCGTGCTGGTCATCGCCTGCCCCTGCGCCCTGGGCATCGCCACGCCCCTGGCCACCACCGCGGCCGTGGGCGCCGCCTCCCGCAAGGGCATCCTCATCCGGGACGTGGGCGTCCTGGAGACCTTCCGCCGGGTGGACGCGGTGGTGCTGGACAAGACGGGCACCATGACCGAGGGGGTCTTCAAGGTGCGGGGCGCGGCCCTGGAGCGCCTGGACCTGGCCGCGGCCCTGGAGGCCTACTCCGAGCACCCCCTGGGCCACGCCCTGGTGGCCCATGCCCGGGAGCGGGGCATCGCGCCCGGGGACGCCGCCGATCTGGAGATCCATCCGGGACTGGGCCTCGCGGGCCGGGTGGGCCCCCACCGGGTGGCGGTGGGCAACCGCCGCCTCATGGAACGGGAGGGGGCCGAACCCACCCCGGAGACGACGGCCCTGGCTTCGGCCTGGCAGGCCGAGGGCTTCACCGTGGTCTTCGGCGCCGTGGACGGGGCGCCCACCGGGGCCCTGGCCTTCGGCGACGCCCCCCGCAGGGACGCCGCCGACCTGGTGGCGGCCCTCAGGGCCCGGGGCGTGCGCACCCTCCTCCTCTCGGGGGACGCCCGGAGCACCACGGCGCACATGGGCCGGCGCCTGGGGGTGGACGAGTGCCTGGGCGAGGTGCCCCCCGCCGAGAAGGCCGAGGCCGTGCGGCGCCTGCAGGCCCGGGGCGCCGTGGTGGCCATGGTGGGCGACGGGGTCAACGACGCCCCGGCCCTGGCCGCCGCCGACCTGGGCATCGCCCTGGGCTCGGGCGCCGACCTGGCCATGCACGCCGCCCCCATCGTGCTGCTGGGGGGCGGCCTCCTGCGCATCGACGGGACCTTCCGCCTGGCGGAGCGGACCGTCACCATCATCCGGCAGAACCTCTTCTGGGCCTTCTTCTACAACGCCGTGGGCATCAGCCTGGCCATCACCGGGGTGCTCAATCCCATCCTGGCCGCGGGGGCCATGGTGCTTTCGAGCCTGTCGGTGATCGGGAATTCCCTGAGGCTGGGCCGGGGCTGAGGGGGGGGTATTCCGCCAACCGGGGAAGGTCTTTCACTTCCCCTTTGCTTCCAGCTGCGCCACCAGGGCCGCCACGGCGGCCTCCAGCTGCTGGTCCCGGCCGCCGCTCATGGCCGCGGGTTCGTTGGCCACGTCGATGTCGGGTTCCAGCTGGTTGTTCTCGCAGAACTTGCCATCGGGGGTGCGCCAGCCGCCCTGGGGGATGCCGAAGACCAGGGTGGGGTCGATCTGGGCCTCCCACCACACGAAGGTGCCGGTGCCGGGCACGGGCTTGCCCACGGTGCTGCCCAGCCCCTTGAGCTTGTAGGCCACGGGGAAGAGGTGGGCGTCGGAGTAGTTGCCTTCGCTCATGAGGACGATGGAGGGCTTGACCCACTTGAGCAGGGGCTCGTGGCCGTAGGGGAGGCCCCGGGGGATGATGTCGAAGTACTTCCTGCCGCTCAGGAAGTCCGAAAGCTGTTCGTGGATGTTTCCGCCGCCGTTGAAGCGGGTGTCCACCACCAGGGCCTCCTTGCCGCTGTGGCGGCCCAGGGCCTCGTCCACCACGGTGCGCATGCTGGCGTCGTCCATGGACCGCACGTGGACGTAGCCCAGGCGGCCCTTGGACAGGCGCTCCGTCTCCGCGCGGTTCGCCTCCACCCAGCGCAGGTAGAGCAGTTCGTTCTCGCGGCCGGCGGGGATGGGCTTGACGGCCTCGTCGAAGGCGGCCCCGGCGTCCTCGAAGGTCAGGAGGGTGTTCTGGCCCGCGCGGCGGTTCAGGAGGCGCGCCACGCCCTCCGGGTCCTCCACGGGAACCCCGTCGATGGCGGTGAGCACCTGGCCGGCCCGGACCTTGCTGGCGTCCAGGTCCAGGGGGCCGCCCTTGAGCACCTCGGCCACCTTCAGCCCCTTGGGGGCGGGTTCCAGGAAAAGGCCCAGGGAGGCGGTGGCGGGGGTGTTCACCTGGGGCGCGTTGTACCGGGCCCCGGTGTGGGAGGCGTTCAGCTCGCCCAGCATCTCGCTGAGGAGTTCCTGGAAGTCGTAGTTGTTGCGCACGGAGGGCAGGAAGCGGCGGTAGGCCTCGCGGTACTTCGTCCAGTCCACGCCGTGCAGGTCGGTGACGTAGAACTTCTTCTCCACCTGGCGCCACACGTGGTTGAAGATGTAGGCGCGCTCGGCGGCGGGATCCTGCATGAGCTCGGAGGCCGCGGGCAGGTCCTCGCGCTTGGAGGTCTCGGGGTCCACCTTCACCAGCTTGCCGTCGGCGAGCAGGAACAGGGCCTTGCCGTCGGGGGTGGCCTCCAGGCCCGCGCGCTGCGCGCCCAGCTTCAGGATGAGCTTGTTCTCGCGGGTGCGGAGGTCCACGGACCAGAGGTCGTAGCCCTTCTCGAACCGGGCCAGGTAGTACATCTTGTCCAGGGCCCGGGCGACTTCGAAGTCGGCCAGGGAGGTGCTGTGGCTGGAGAGCCTGGCCAGGCGGTCGTCAAGGCCGTTCCACTCGATGGCCACGGGCTCCGGCTTGGGCTTGGCGTCCTTGGTCTTCTCCTTGGCCTTCTCCTTCTCCTCCGCCTCCTCCTTCTCCTTGACGAGGGCGAAGTCCTCCTTGGAGAGGTTGAACCGGTCCCAGGCCTTGCGGGTGAGGAAGAGCCCGAAGACGTCCCGGGTCACCCCCTGCTGGGCGGCGTTGAGGCTGCCCTCCCGCGAGGAGGTCCAGTAGATCATCGAGCCGTTGCGGGCGAAACGCGGATCGCCGTTGCCGAAGCCGCTGTGGGAGATGTTCCGGGCCGGGCCGGAACCGTCGGCGGGCATCAGGGCGATGTCCCGGAGCCAGCCCAGGCCGCGGCTGCAGGCGTAGACGATCCACTTGCCGTCGGGGGACCACTGGTATTCCTGGTCCCCGTCGGCGTACGAGTAGTTCCGGCCCTCGGGCAGGAGGGTGCGGGTCTTGCCGGTGGCCAGGTCCGCGACCTTGATGGAGGTGCGCTCCTCCAGGTAGGCCACCTCCTTCCCGTCCGGCGAGAAGAGGGGCTGGAATTCGTCGGCCTTGGTGGCGGCCACGGCCTTCTCCTCCAGCTGGGTGGAGGCGAAGAAGCTGGGCTCCTCCTTGCGCACGATGCGCTTGGTGAAGACGTCCCAGCTCCCGTCCCGCTCGGCGGCGTACACCAGGGTGCGGCCGTCGGGGCTGAAGCCGACGCTGCGCTCCTGCCCGGGCAGGCTCGTGATGCGGCGCGTGACCTTGCCGTCGGCGCTGGTGACGAAGATCTCCCCGCGCACCACGAAGGCGATCTCCTTGCCCGTGGGCGAGACCTTCATCTCGGTGATGGACCCGTTCACGGGCAGCACCCGCTCCAGGGAGCCCCTGCCGTCCACCTGGACCGACACCGACAGCTTGCGGGCCGCGGCCCCAGGGGCCTGGAGCCAGATCTCGCCGTCGTACCCGAAGCACAGGGTGTCGTTGCGGGCGGCGGTGAGGAAGCGCACGGGGTGGGTCTTGAAGCGGGTCACGGCCTCGGCCCGGTCCGGATGGGTCACGGAGCCGCGGAAGACGTTGAAGGAGCCGTCCCGCTCGCTGAGGAAGAAGAAGGCGTCCGGGTCGGAGCCGAAGGCCGGCTCCCGGTCCTCGCCCTTGAAGGAGGTCAGGCGGGTGAAGGCCCTGGACCCGGGCTGGAAGCTCCAGATGTCCCGGGTGACGGCGGAGGTGTGGTGCTTGCGGAAGGGGTCCTCGTAGCCCTTGACGTCCTGGTACAGGATGCGGGCGCCGGAGGGATCGTAGACGGCGTTCTCCAGGGTGATGTCCGTGAGGCGCCGGGTGCGGCCGCCTTCCCGGGACACGAGCCAGGTCTCCGGGAAGGAGCGCCCCGGGAACTGCCGGTCCGGGGCGGCGTGGCCCCGGGGGGACGTGAACAGGACCTCCTTGTCGTCCGGCGTGAACGCGAAGGGCAGGTCCGCCGCGGAATGCCAGGTGAGGCGCCGGGCCTCGCCGCCCTGGCTGGGCATGACGTACACGTCCAGGTTCCCCGAGCGGTCCGAGGCGAAGGCGATCCACTTGCCGTCGTGGCTCCACACCGGGCGGGAGCTGTACGAGCCGCCCACCGTCAGCGGGGTGGCCGTGCCGCCGGTGGCCGGCACCCGGTACAGGTCCCCCTGGTAGGAGAACGCGACGGAGGTGCCGTCGGGCGAGATGGCCGGGTAGCGCAGCCAAAGGGGCGGGGCCTGGGCCACGAGGGCGGCCGCGGCGGAGGTGAGAAGGAGCAGGCGAAGGGGACGCATGGGGCTTCCTTGGGATGGATGGGATCCTTCCAGGGTAGCCCTTCCGTGCCGGATTACTCCACGGTGATTTCCTCGGTGTGCTGCCGGGGCGCCCCGTCCGCGGTGACGCAGGTGAGCCGGAGCTTCACCCGGCCGGGCTTCCGGAACAGGAGCTCCGTCCGGCCGTGGTCGCTGCCGCGCTGGACGCCCTCCTTCCGGGGGAGGACGGGCCGGTCCTGGGCGTCCAGGACATCCAGGGTCCAGTGGTAGTGGGCGGGGCCCTCCCGGTCCAGGCGGGGCCAGGGGGCCGCCAGCTCCGGCCCGAAGAAGTCCACGGTCAGGGGCAGGCCCCGGGCCGCGGGGGTGCCCGGCAGGTACAGGAGCACCGGGGCCCGGCGCTGGAAGGTGACGGCGGGGGCGGAGAGGCGCGCGATGCAGGTGCCGTCCGCCACGACCAGGTCGCCGCGGGGGTCGGCCACCAGGCCCCGGGGGCCGTCCAGGGCCCCGAAGGCCTCGCCCAGGGGGCCCTTGATGCCCAGGCGGAGCAGGCCGAAGCGGGTGCCGGCCTCGGCGCGGTCCCCGGCCAGGATGCGCAGGTCGGCGCGCCCGTTGGCGGTGGGCCCGATGGCCAGGACGGTGCGGTTGCCCCGGTCCGTGACCATCAGGTCCTGCCCGTGGACCGCCAGGCTGTGGGGATCGTCCAGGCAGGGGATCCGGCCCGGGAGGGGGGAGCCGGGGGCGGTCTGGACGGAGGGGCCGGGCGTGGCGGGATCGCCGCAGAGGGTCGTGATTTCGCCCTGGACGATCCTGCGCACGCTGTGGCCGTCCACGGCGTAGAGCCCCGGGTGCCGGTAGGCCAGGCCCCGGAGGGCGCTGAAGGTGCCCTGGAGGCCGTCCTGGTGGCCGGGGACCCCCGGGAGGCCCGCCACCGTGGACACCTCCCCTCCGGGGGTGATGCGCCGGACCACGTGGTTGCCCCGGTCCGCCACGAAGAGGTTCCCGCCCGGGTCCAGGGCCAGGCCCTGGGGGCTGTCGAACAGGGCCACGGCCGGCATGGCCGCGTCGCGGTGGCCCCGCAGCCCGGGCACCCCCGCCAGGAGGGTGACGGTTCGCCGGTCGGCCACGCCCAGGATGGCGTGGGCGCCCGGGTCGGCCACCAGGAGGGTCCCGTCGGGGCGGGCGGCCACGAAGGCCGGGGCGCGGAAGAGCTCCCCCCGCACCGTGGTGACCTCCCCGGCGGGGCTGACCAGGCGCAGGGCCCGGGCCTCGGGGTCCGCCACCGCCAGGGTGCCGTCCGGCAGAAGGGCCAAACCCTCCGGACGCCGGAAGCGCGCGGAGAGCCCGCGCCCGTCCGCGTCCCCGGGCCCGATGGGGTTGCCCGCGAAGGGCAGGAGGCCGCGCACGGTGATATCCAGGGGGTGGACGAGGCTGATCCATTCGCCCTGGGCGGTCCGTCCCAGGCGTTCCACCTGGGTGCGAGTGACCGCCGCGCGGGCCTGGATCCGGGTGCCCTGGCAGCCCGTGACGTCCCGGCGCACGGGCTCGTCCCCCTCCATCCAGCTCAGGAGCTGGGCGTCGGGGGCCACCCCCGGTGCGGGCCAGGTGACGGTCACGGGCATGCCGTAGCCGATGATGTCCCGCTGCGGGGAGCAGCTGCCCCGCAGGGCCGTCACCCGGGCGTCCGGCGGCCCCAGGCGCCTTCCGGTGACGAAGTCCAGGAAGGGCAGGGCCTCCGACCAGGCCGGGGCGAAGGCCTCCGGGCGGATTTCGCCCACGGTGCGCAGTCCCGGGTGGTCGGGCAGCACCAGGACGCCGGTCTCGTCGCACTGGCCCGGATCCGCGAGGCTGGCCCCGCGCACGGTGTACGACCCCGGCTCGCCCCGGAAGACCCCGTCGGGTCCGATGGATCCGCCCGGCCCCGCCACGGTCCAGGCGCAGGCCACCGGCAGCCCCCCGTGGGTGCGGGCCGTGAAGGCCTGGCTCCGGCCCGGTTGGAGGACGCAGTGGCGGGGCTCCACGAGGATCTGGGCCCCCAGGGGCTGGAGGGCGAAGGCAAGCAAAAGCGGGCGGAGGACCATGGGGCACCGGGAAAGGGGGTGGGAAGAGACCTTCGGCTTCCCAGTGCGCCCCGGGGCTCGGGGAGTTCCGGGGGCCCCCACGATTTCCGTCCCCGGCGGGCCCTCCCGGGAATACCATCGTATAACGATGGAGATCGAAATGAAGTGTTTGGGACTACTTCCCCTTGTCGCCCTGTGGACCCCCGGGCTGGCCCAGGAACCGGTGGACGCCGCCCTGAACGCCCGCATCCGGGCCGAGGCGCTGGAGCGGTCCCAGATCCTGGCGACCCTCCACCCCCTCACCGACGTGTTCAGCCCCCGCCTCACCGGGTCCCCCACCTACAAGGCCGCCGCGGACTGGGCCGTGGACCGGTTCCGGGACTGGGGGCTGGAGGCGCGGCTGGAGTCCTGGAATTTCGGCCATCCGGGCTGGGCCAACGAGCGTTGCGCGGCCCACGTGGAGGCGCCCTACAAGGCCCACCTGGGGGTGGAGGTGGTGGCCTGGACGCCCTCCACCCGCGGCACCGTCCGGGGCGAGGCCTACCTGCTGAAGGTGCCGGAGGAACCCACCCAGGCCGAACTCTCGGCCCTGTTCGAGGCCTCGCGGAAGGCGGTGCGCGGGCGGGTCGTGCTGGCGGGGGCGCCCCGGGAACTTCCCGCCCTCAACCCGTCCCCACGGCCCCCGCGCCTCACGGACGAGGCCCTGGCCCGGCGCTTCGATCCCGCGGCCCCGGAGCCGGGTCCCCGACCCCAGCCCACCCGGCGCGCCGGCGCCCTTCCGGCCCGGGAGGCGGAGGCACAGCTGGACGCCTTCCTGGTGGCATCCAAGGCCCTGGCCCGGGTGAACGACGCGGGCCTGCGCAACGGCCAGGTGCGCGCCTTCCAGAACCGCGCCTACGACACCGCCAAGGCCGTGCCCACCCTCGTCATGCGCCACGAGGACTACGGCCGCATGTGCCGCGTGCTCGCGGACGGCCCCCGGGTGGAGCTGGCCCTGGAGATCGCGAACCGGGAATCCAAGGGGGGCCTGGGCTACAACGTCATCGCGGACATCCCCGGCTCCACCCGGCCCGGGGAGGTGATCCTCCTGGGGGCGCACCTGGACGCGTGGCACACCGCCACCGGCGCCACCGACAACGGCGCCAGCGCGGCGGTGATGATGGAGGTGGCCCGGATCGTCAAGGCCCTGGGCGTCCAGCCCGCGCGCACCCTCCGCTTCGCCCTGTGGGACGGGGAGGAGCATGGGCTCCTGGGCTCCATGGCCTACGTGGCGGCCCACTACGGCACCGCCGAGGCCCCGAAGCCCGAGTTCGGCCAGCTGGTGGCCTACGTCAACATGGACGGGGGCGCCGGGCAGGTCCGGGGGCTCACGATGTTCGGGCCCGCCCAGGGTTCCCGGGTGCTGCGCGAACTGCTGGCGCCCTTCCAGGACCTGGGCGTCCGGGGTGCCTCGGCCACCCGGAACCGGCCTCCCAAGGCCCTCACCGGGCCCTCCACCGACATGAGCTCCTTCACGTCCTCCGGCCTCCCGGCCATGGGCGTCGTGCAGGACGGGCTGGAATACTTCGAATACACCTGGCACACCGCCATCGACACCCTCGACCGGGTTCCCCCGGAGGACGTGAAACGCACGGCGGCGGTGCTGGCCTCCGTGGCCCTCCACCTTGCGCAGCGCCCCGGGCGGCTCCCCTTCTTCTCGAAGGAGACGCTGCCGCCGGCGCCGCCGGAGCCGGCCCGGTAGGGACTGTACCCCTCGGGATCCGGGGGCTGTACCTGTGCAGGACGGGGACCCGGGGCCAGACTGGATTCAATCCCGGAGGTCCCATGAAACCCGCGCTCACCCTGCTGCCCTGCCTTGCCCTGCTGGCGCTCGGCTGCTCCAGTGGAACCAGCGACCGGGGCGTCCTCCCCCAGGCGCCCGTTTCGGTCCTGGTGGGGGGCAGCATCACTCGGGAGGACCGGACGGAAGCCCTCTACTGGAAGGATGGAACGGCGGTTCCCCTGGTGAACGAGGCCGGAATCCATGCCCGGGTCACGGGCTTGGCCGCGTCGGGCTCGGACGTCTACGCCGTGGGCGGCCATTCCGGCCATCCCGCGGAGGGCGCCGTGTGGAAGAACGGGGTGCTGACGCTGGTGCAGCCCCCCCTGCATTCGCCGGACCCCTCCTTCACGGGGAACCCGGCCCTCGCCGGCATCGCGGTGGCGGGCCAGGATGTGTATGTCGCCGGAACCATCTTCACGAACTCCCCCTACAGCCTCGCGGTGGCCTGGAAGAACGGCGCCGGGACGGTACTGGGCGGGGGCTCGGTGGTGTCCAGGACCAGCGCCATCTTCGCGAAGGGTTCCGATGTCTACGTCGCCGGCTGGGACGGGAGTGCCCGGTACTGGAAGAACGGCGTCGCCCACGGACTCGGCTCGTCCACCGGGATCGGCGAGGTGGAGGCGGTGGCCGTCACAGACGCCGGGGAGGTGCTGGCGGTGGGGTACACGGTCAGCACCGGCGGGGTCCAGATGGCCACCCTCTGGCGGAACGGGGAGCCCGTGTTCCTCTCCGACGGCCTCAAGGGGGCCTCCGCCGCGGCACTCGCCGTGGCCGGCACCGACGTCTACGCGGCGGGCTACGTGGTGACGGGCACCACACGCAGGGCCGCGTTCTGGAAGAACGGCGTCCAGACCCTGCTTCCCGCCACCGCGGGGTCGAGCTCGGGGGCCTACGGCATCGCTCCCTATGGGTCCGACCTCTACATCGTCGGATACGAAGACCGCACCGCGGTCCTCTGGAAGAACGGCACGGAGATCCCGCTCACGGACGGGAGGGACTCCGCCTGGGCCTCGTCGATCTGTCTCGTGCATCCCTGAACTGGAGCCGCCATGAAACCCATCCACCGCATCCTCCTGGGCCTTGTCCCCCTCGTACTGGGTTGCGCGTCGTCCTCCCGGGGCACCCACACCCTTCCCCCCACCACCGGGCTGGTCTCGGTGGGCATGACCAGCACCGGCTCCGAGGACTGGGCGGAAATCGACGTGAAGATCGTGCAGGTGAGCCTCACCCCCCAGGGGGGCGGCGAGCCCTTGAACCTCCTGGCGCCCCAGGGCGAACCGCTTCCCGTCAACCTGGCGCTCCTGGGCGGGGCCACGCAGCTTTTGGGGAGCTTCGCCGCGCCCTTGGGCACCTACACCTCCGCGACGGTGACCCTGGCCACGGACACCCGGGACATCGCCCTGACCTCCTCCTCCACGCCCTCCCCGGGGTTCCTCCAGGCGCCCCAGACCAACGTTTCGACCCTCGCGATCGTCGGCGCCGGCGGCAAGGCCACCCTGGCCCTGCAGGTGCCCCTCGGAGCCCCCCTGGTGGTCACCACCGACCGGAACTCCGTGCTGAACCTGGAATGGGATACCAGCCGCCCGGGCTTCATCACCGGCGCCAAGACGCCTTCGAACACCAACTTCTGGACCCTGAGCCTGGAAAACCCTGTCCGCCAGCGCGCGGTGGCCGACCCCGCCGCCATGACCCTCCTGCCCCTGCGGGGCACGGTGTACAAGACCGACCCCTCCCGGCAGACCTTCCAGGTTTCGCCCGCCTTCCGGGCGGGCATCTTCCCCACCGGGTACCTGCCCCAGCTGGTGGGGGTCTCCCTGGACGCGGCGGCCGGAACCACCTTCTATGATGTGGATCTCGGGACCCGGCAGGTCATCAAGGACCTAGCCTCCGTGGGTGACGCGCTTCCCGGGAGACTGGTGTGCGTGGGCGGAGCCCTGCAGCAGGACGGGACCCTGCGGGCCACCCGCATCTGGGCCGGCAAAGGCGAGTTCCTGGGCACCCACATCCTGGGGCGGGTGGTGCGGGTCAACCCGGGCCTGGGGCTGGCGGCCTTCGACGGGGATTCCTTCACCGGCTTCAGCCTGGGATCCGGCGGTTTCACGACCCCGGACACGATCTTCGCCGCGCCGGGCATGACGGCGGGCCCGGACTTCCTGGCCGCGGGCGACCTCTCCCTGGGCTTCACGGCCACCCCCTTCTTCCATTACCCCTCGCACGGGTCTCCCACCCTCGTGGCCGTGGAAATCGTCTCCCCGGATTTCAAGGGCGCGGTCACGGCCGTGGATGGGAATCAGGTGAGCCTCTCCTGCCCCTCGGGATCCGATGCCCCGGCTCTGAACCCGGCCCTGCCGTTCATCGCGCCAGGAACCGCCAACGGCTACGACGCCGCGGGCAAGCCCCTGCAGGGCTTCGTCTGGTGGGAGGCCGGCAGCCCCGATACCGTCCATGCGGGGACGGCGTCCTTCTCCGCCGCCGCGGCCGCGAAGGTGGACTTCGGCGGCACCCTGGGGGCCATCCCGGTCTCGGCCACGGTCCACGCCGCCTGGGGGAACGCCGCGAATCCGTCGGGCTGGAGCGCCCAATGGGCGGTGCTGGAGACCCTGACCCTGCCCGTGGGCACCGTGGCCGTGCCCTACGCGTCCACGGGCTTCGGCCTGGCCCTGCCCGGCGGCGACACGACGGTCCTGGTGGACATGGACGCCTCCACGGCCTGCTACCGGTTCAGCGTTCCCTCCGCGACCTGGTATGGGGTAAACCCCTGGCCCACCCTCACGGCCGTGGCCCCGTCGGCGGCCCTCACCCAGGGGGTGGCGGTGCAGGTCTTCGGGATTCCCCAGGCCAATGGCCATCTCAAGGCCCGGACCGTCTTCCAGTGCGTCTATTCTAACTATTGATCGGGCAATGACCGGGGGCGGCGTGGCAAAGGCAATGGACCTGGAACTTCGTCTGGAGCCCGGGTCCCGCGCCCCGCTCTACCTCCAGGTCGCCGGCGCCGTGGTGCGGGCCATCGCCCGGGGCCGCCTTCGGCCGGGCATGGCCCTGCCGGGGGTGCGGGAACTGGCGGCCCGGCTGGGGGTGACCGTCAACACCATCCTGGCCGGCCTGCGAGAACTGCAGGCCCAGGGTTGGCTCACCTCCCAGGAACGGGCGGGGTTCTTCGTGTCCGGCACCCTGCCGGTGCCCAGGCGTGAAGGGGCCCAGGGCGCCGGCGGCGCCCCCGGGTTCGATGTGCCGGAGGGGCTCCCGCCGGTCACCAGCCCCGCGGGCGTGGTGATGGACCTCTCCGAGGCCTGCGCCGACGCGCGGCTCGCGCCGTTCCTGGAACTGGGGCGCGCCTACCAGCGGGGCCTGCGGCTCAAGGGGCCCGAACTCATGGGTTCCCGGGACCCCATGGGCCTCCGCAGGCTCCGGGAGGTGCTCGCGGCGCACCTGGGGGTGAGCCGGGCCCTTCCGGCGGATCCGGGGCGGATCCTCATCCTCCACAGTTCCTCCATGGCCATCACGCTGGTGGCCCAGGCCCTGGTGGGGGGCCGGGGCGGAACGGTCGCGGTGGAGGATCCGGGCGATCCGGCCCTGTGGGAGACCCTCCGCCAGGCCTGCACGGCCCAGGTGCGCGGCCTGCCCGTGGACGCGGAGGGCCTGCGGGTGGAGCCCCTGGAGGCCCTTCACCGGGAGGGTTCCCTGAAACTGCTGGTGCTCACGCCGGGGTGCCACTTCCCCACCGGGGCGCGCCTGTCGGATCCGCGCCGGGCCGCGATCCTGGAGCTGTCCCGGCGGGGGCGCTTCCCCATCCTCGAACTGGACCCCGAAGGCGAGCACCTGGACGCCCCGGAACCCCTGGCGGCCCTGGACCCCGGGCAGGTGCTCCACGCCGGGAGCCTTTCCCGCGTCTTCGCGCCGGCCCTGGGGGTGGACTACCTGGTGGTCCCGGAGGCCATGGCCGCCCCCCTGGCCAGGGCCCGGCAGCGCCTGGACTGGCAGGGGGATCCCGCCACGGAGTGGGCCCTGTCCGAGCTGTTCCTGGACGGGGAGATGGAGCGCCTGATCCTGCGGGTGCGCAAGGCCTGCCTGGAGCGGGCCGAAGCCGTCCAGGACGCCCTGGGCCACGCCCTGGGGGACCGCCTGCGCTGGCGGGGCGGGGCCATGGGCCTCTGGATGGAGGGCCTGGGACCCCTGGGGGACCCGGCCACCTTCGGGGCCTGGATCAAGGGCTGCCAGGCCCAGGGGCTCAAGCTCCGTCAGGGCCGATACTACAGCTTCGCCGGGGCGGATCTCGCCGCGACCCGCCTGGGCTTTTCGGCCTTCACGCCGGAAGAGCTCCAGCGGGCGGTGGCCATGATGCGATAGGGGCGAATCCGCGCAGGACCTCCAGGATCTCGGCGTCCCCGGGGCGCTCGCCGGGCGCCTTCCGCCCCAGGCGCGCGGCCAGGTCGCACAGGGCCCCGGGGGCGTCGGGGCGCAGGCTCCGCACCTCGGGCAGCGGTTGGGTGCGGTGGGCCTCCAGGATCTGGAACGCCGAGGAGCCGCTGAAGGCCTGCCGCCCCGTGAGCATCTCGAAGAGGATGAGCCCCAGGGCGTATCCGTCCGCCTCCGGGCCCACCTGGGGGTTCGCCAGGCATTCCGGGGCCGCGTACGACGGCGTCCCGATGAACATCGTGGAGGACGTGGCGGTGCCGTCCAGGACCCGGGCCACCCCGAAGTCCATGACCCAGGCGCCGGCCGCGTTGAGCATGATGTTGGCGGGCTTGAGGTCCCGGTGCACCACCTGCTGCGCGTGGGCGTGGGCGATGGCCTCGGCCACGTGGATGGCGATGGCGGCGGCCCAGGGCACCGGGAGGGCTCCCCGGTCCCTGAGGAAGGCCTCCAGGGTGGTGCCCTCGATGAAGGTCATGGCGATCCAGAGGTCCTCCTCGGAGGGCTCGGGGGTGAGGATGGGGACGATGTGCGGATGGTGGAGCCGCCCCCCCAGGGCGGCCTCCCGGCGGAACCGGGCGCGGAACTGGGGGTCCTGGGCCAGGTGCCGGTGGGGGACCTTGAGGGCCACCGGCGCGCCCGTATCGCGGTGGACGCCCAGGTAGGCCGAAGCGCAGCCGCCGTCGCCCAGGAGGCGCAGGGGGCGGTAGGGGCCGAAGCTGCGCGCGAGGTTGGGATCGGCGGCCACGGGGGGCGGGGCCGCCGCGGGCCGCCTACGCAGGGCCAGCCCCAGGCCCAGGGCGGCGAGCCCCAGGCCCCCCAGGACCCAGCGCCGGCCGGATCCGGAGGGCGCGGACGGCGCCGGGACCGGGACCGTCCGGATCACCGGAGCCGGGGAGGGTTCCTGGGGGGCCCTGGGGGTGGGCCGGGCCGGCTCCGGCCTGGATTCCCGGGGCGGGGTTTCCCGCGGCCCCGGATCGGGAGGCCGGGCCTCCGCGGGCCGTTCCGGGGCCGGCGCCCCGGGGGCGCGGACCGTGACCGGCGGCGGAACCGCGGCGGGCGCCGTTTCCGGCGGCGCCGCGGGGGGGGCCGGCTTGGGGGCGGCGGCGTGGAGGCGCTTGCGCAGGACCTCCCGTTCCGGCCCGGGCTCGATGCCGAAGCGCTCGGAAAGCCCCAGGGCCCGCTCCGCCCCGGCCCCGTCGCCCAGGGCGAGGAGGGCCTCCGCCAGCCTGAGGTACGGGAAATAGGACGGGATGAAGTTCAGGCCGTAGGTCTTCACCTGGCGGCCCGGGGTGGGTTCCAGTTCGATGGCCCTGGCGAAGGCCTTGGCGGCCAGGGCGTAATCGCCCCGCTTCTGGGCCTCGAGCCCGTCCTGGTAGGCGGTGTGGAAGGTGAACCAGGCCGGTGCCGCGACGGCGACGAGGATCGCCAGCGGCCCTGACGGGAGCATCCAGGTCATCCGAAGATCCAGGCCAGGGCCCGGTGCACGGGCCCGGTCTCGAACTGGTAGATGCAGGAGAGGTACAGCCGGTATTCCTCCAGGCGCTCCATGCCGTAGGCGGTGGAGGCGACGCCGCCGATGGGGGCGTCGGTGTTGTAGCGGGAGATGTACCGGTGATCGTGGGTGGCCTTGAGGGCCATGTCCAGGGTGAGGTTCCGGAGCTTGACGCCCGCGCCCACGGTCCATCCTTCCAGGATGCGCTGGGCCCCGGTGAGGGGGTCCACCAGGGGCTGGGGCTGGCGGAAGGCGCCGGCCCGCAGGGGGACCACCAGTCCGGGCCGCACCAGGGCCAGCCACTCCACCCCCACCTTCAGGTCGGTGGCCTTGGGGGTCTGGGACCGGGACTGGAGGTCGAACCAGTTGAGGCCGTCCAGGGAACCCCCGTGGAACCGGGCCCTGGACCAGGGGGTGAGGCTCCAGTCGGCGGTGACCAGGGTGCGGGAGCCCAGGTGGAGGCCCAGGCCCCAGGTGAGCGTCTCGGGCCAGTTGATGGCGGTGGACGTGGCGCCGCTGGTGGTGGTGGCGGGGATGCCGACCGCGTTGTCCAGGTAGGTGTAGGTGTTCGTGAAGACGTAGGTGGCCTGGAACGGCGTGCGGTACGTGAAGCCCAGGTTCAGCCACTCCGAGCGCCAGATGAGGCCCAGGGTGGCGTTGAGGCCCTGGAAGGTGCTCTCCTGGGAAAGGTTCGAATCGAAGATGTGGTCCACGCCCGTGGTGGTCCGCTGGGAGAAGGAGGTGAACCCCGAATGCCCGGTCCAGCGGTTGACGGCCAGGCCCAGCAGGATGCGGCTGGAGACTTCGGCGCCCAGGGCCAGGGAATACTGGGAAACGCCTCCGGTCTGGCCCACGGTCTGGCCAATGGCCTGCGAAGTGGTCCCGCCGTTGGTGGAGGCGAGGTAGGACACGTCGCTGCGGTAGGTGAAATCGAAAACCTTCTGGTAGCTCAGCAGGAGCACCAGGTTGTGGCCCCCCAGCTTCCAGGGCACCGCCACCGAGGCGAAGCTCAGGGCGAGGTCCCGGTCCTTGTTGTAGGTGTCCTCGAAGGCCGTCCTCACCCCGGCCACGCTGCCCGTGAACCCCTTGAAGTCCAGGTTGCGGGTGAAGCCCTGGGCCACGGCGGAGACCTCGGGCCGCACCAGCTGGGCCAGGCCCGCGGGATTGTAGGACACGGCCGTGGCGTCGTCGGCGACGGCCGTGAAGGCGCCCCCCATGCCCATGGCCCGGGCCCCCGCGCCCTCCACCGTGAAGGCCGTGCGGGCCTGCTGGGTGAGCAGGAAATAGGGGGCCGCCGAAGGCTCCTGGGCCTGGGCGCGGAGGCCCAGGGGCCCCAGGGCCAGACCAGCCAGAAACCAGCGTCTCAAGGGCATCGGCTCCCCATCCAAATCACGTCGAGCGAGGTACCCATTTTGCGCTGGATGGGCGCCGGGCGCCAGCTTCAGTAGCCGGCGGCCTGGCCATCCTTGCGGCTTTCGCTGGCGCCGAAGTACACCCCGTTGCGGGGGTCGAGGCGGATGCCCTGGTAACCGCCGTATCCGCCCAGCATCCAGGCCACGCCGTGGCCCATGTCCATGAGCTTGCGCACGCTCTCCAGGGGGAAGCCGCTTTCCAGCTGCACGGTTCCCGGAAGGCGGCCCTTCTCGCCGGTGGGCTCGGGGGACCCTTCGTGGGCCCACCGCGGCGCGTCGCCGGCCTCCTGGACGTTCATGCCGAAATCCACGATGTTCATGACGATCTGCACGTGGCCCTGGGGCTGGAACTCGCCGCCCATGACGCCGAAGCTCAGGAACGGCTCTCCGCCCCGGGTGATGAAGGCCGGGATGATGGTGTGGAAGGGGCGCTTTCCGGGGGCGTAGGTGTTGGCTTGCCCCGGCTCCAGGGAGAAGAGCTCCCCCCGGTCCTGGAGGCAGAAGCCCAGGTCCCCCGGGGTCATGCCGCTGCCCATGCCCCGGTAGTTGCTCTGGATGAGGCTGACCATGTTGCCTTCGCCGTCGGCAACGGTGAGGTACACGGTGTCGCCGTCCTTCAGGGCGGGGTTGCCGGCCTCCAGGCGCCGCGCGGCCCGGTCCTCGCGGATGAGGGCGCGGCGCCTGGCGGCGTAGGCCTTGGAAAGGAGCCCCTCCACAGGGACCTTCACGAAATCCGGGTCGGCGTAGTACCTGGCCCGGTCCTCGAAGACCAGCTTCTTGGCCTCCGCCACCAGGTGCAGGTGGCGGGGGCTGCCGAAGGGGATGGTGGAGAAATCGTAGCCCTCGAGGATGTTCAGCATCTGGAGGGCGGCGATGCCCTGGCCGTTGCCGGGCAGTTCCCACACGTCGTAGCCGCGGTAGTTGACGCTCACGGGGTCCAGCCAGTCCCCGTGGTGGGCGGCGAGGTCCTCGTAGGCCAGGAAGCCGCCCTGGGCCTTCATGTAGGCGTCGATCCTCCGGGCGATGTCGCCCTTGTAGAAGGCGTCCCTGCCCCCCGCGGCCACCTGGGCCAGGGTCCTGGCCAGGCGGGGATTGCGGAAGAGCTCGCCGGAGGCCGGGGCCCGCTGGCCGTCCACGGAGTAGGTCTCCCGGAAGCCGGGGTACTTCCCCAGCGAATCCATGCTGCGACCCATGTAGTAGGCGACGAGTTCGGAAACCGGGAAGCCTTCTTCCGCGTAGCGGATCGCCGGGGCCAGGAGGGCCGCCATGGGCAGCTTGCCGAAGCGCCCGTGGAGCATGAACCACCCGTCCACCGCCCCGGGAACGGACACCGGCAGGGGCCCCGTGGGGGGGATGTGCCGGAGGCCCAGGTTCCGGAAGTGCTCCAGCGTCAGGGACTGCGGGGACCGGCCGCTGGCGTTGAGGCCGTGGAGCCGCTTCGCCTTGGCGTCCCACACCAGGGCGTACAGGTCCCCGCCCATTCCCGCGCCGGTGGGCTCCATGAGGCCCAGGGCCGCGTCGGCGGCGATGGCCGCGTCCACGGCGGAACCGCCGGCCTTGAGGATATCCAGGGCGATCTGGGTCACCAGGGGCTGGCTGGTGCAGGCCATGCCGTGCCGGGCCGCCACCTCGGACCGGGTGGCGAAGGCGCGTCCCGTCACCCGGTCGGCGGCCGTAACCGCGCCCGCCAGGCATAGGCAGAGGAGGGGCATTGTCCATCGCATGGGTATACCTCGTGTCAAGATACCTAAACGTACAGGATCGACAGGGGGGCCGTCCAGGATCAAGGTAGGGGGATACATCCCCCAACCCACCCCGTATCCCGAACGGAGGAGAGCCATGAACCGACACTCGCTTGTGCAGAAGGCCCTCGGCGCGGCGGCCCTGATCGCCTCCGCCGCCCTCCCGGGAGCCCCGCCCGCCGCGGCCCCCGCGAAGATCGGCTTCGTCTACGTGGGCCCCGTGGGCAACGCCGGCTGGACCTTCCAGCACGACGTGGCCCGGCGCCAGATGGAGAAGGAGATGGGCGGCAAGGTCACCACCACCTTCGTGGAGAACGTGCCCGAGGGCGCCGATTCCGAGCGGGTCATCCGCGAGATGGCCCGGTCCGGCTGCAAGGTGGTGTTCTGCACCTCCTTCGGCTACATGAACCCCACCCTGGCCGTGGCCAAGGCCTATCCCAACACCGTGTTCATGCACGCCACCGGCTACAAGACCGCCCCCAACGTGGGGGTCTACAACGCCCGGTTCTACGAGGCCCGGTACCTCTGCGGCGTCATGGCCGGCAGGCTCACCCGGTCCCACGTGGCCGGCATCGTCGCCGCCTTCCCCATCCCCGAGGTGGTCATGGGCATCAACGCCTTCACCCGCGGCATGCGCAGCGTGGATCCCAAGGCCAGGGTCAAGGTCATCTGGACCAATTCCTGGTTCGACCCCGGCAAGGAACGGGAGGCCGCCCTCACCCTCATCACCCAGGGCGCGGACATGATGACCCACGACACGGATTCCACCGCCGTGATCCAGGCCGCGGAGGAAAAGGGCGTCGGCGTGTTCGGCTACAACTCCGACGAGGCGAAGTTCGGCCCCCGGGCCACCCTCACCAGCCTGGTGCACCTCTGGGGCAACTATTACACCCGCACCGTCAAGGCCGCGCTGGCCGGCACCTGGAAGCCCGAGAACGTCTGGGGCGGGTTCAACCAGGGCATGATCGCCCTGGCCCCCTTCGGCCCCAAGGTCCCCAAGGAGCTGGGCGCCTCCATCCTGAAGCTGCGCGACCAGATCAGCGCCGGCAAGTTCCACCCCTTCGCCGGCCCCGTGGTGGACCAGGCCGGGACGGTGCGCGTTCCCGCCGGGAAGACGATCTCGGACGCGGACCTGGACAAGATGAACTATTACGTCGAGGGGGTCGACGGGGTCATGCCCAAGGCTTAAGGCAAGCTATTAGGCGGGCAAGCATGAAATCGAGATTGGGACGCAGGGGCGAATTCGGATAGAGTACCTGTCCTGGAGGCCCCATCATGCCTTTCGGCTGCTGGGGCGCGGTGAGAAAAATCCGATGCTTTCGCTGCTGTCGCCACGCTGGAAAGGGATGCCCTACGGCCTCGGAGCGGCTCTGGCCCTCCTCGCCGCCCTGGCCGGCGCCGCGGTCCTCGGGGGACCCCGGGGCCTGGCCCTCCTCCTCGCCGTCGCCGCGGTGCTGGCCGGCCTGGGGGAGGCCGCCCGGAGAAGCCGCGCCCGCCGGCGCCGCGCGGAAGCCGATCGCGACCGCTTCTTCACGCTGCCCCTGGACATGCTGTGCATCGTGGGCCCCGACGGCCGCTTCCGGCGCCTGAGCCCGGCGTTCACCGAGACCCTGGGCTGGAGCCTGGAGGAACTCCTGGCCCGGCCCTTCCTCGAGTTCGTGCACCCCGGGGACCGGGACGCGGCGCGGCGGGAGGCGGAACGCCAGGCCCGGGGCGCCGGGACGGTGTTCCAGTACGAGAACCGGTACCTCCACAAGGACGGCTCGTGGCGATGGCTCTCCTGGCGCTGCGTGCCCGAAACCGACGGCTCCACGTACGCCACGGCCCGGGACATCACCCTCTTCAAGGACGCCGAGGCCGCCCTGCACCTGAGCCAGGAGGCCCTGGTTGAGAGCGAGCACCTCCTGCGCTCCCTCAACTCGGAACTGGAGCGGCGCGTGGAGGCGCGCACCGCGGAGGTCCGCCAGGCCCTGGCGACCCTGGACGCCACCGAGGACGGCGCCTTCATCTTCGAGCCCGGGAGCCTGCGCTTCACCTACGTCAACGAAGGCGCCGTGCGCCAGACGGGATTCACCCGGGCCGAGCTCCTGGGCAGGACGCCCCGGGACCTGCTTCCCGGGGACCAGGGCGAGGGGTTCGAGGGATTCCTCGCCCTGGTGGCCGGGGGGGGCTCGCGCCAGATCACCACCACCCACTGGACCAAGGACGGGCGCGAGGTTCCCGTGGAGATCAACGTGCAGTACATCGCCTCCGCGGAAGGCCCACCCCGCTTCATCTACGTGGCCCGGGACATCACGGAGCGCCGCCAGCAGGATCTCGCCGCCCACCGCTCCCAGCGGATCGAGGCCCTGGGCACTCTCGCCGGGGGCGTGGCCCACGACCTGAACAACGCGCTCACGCCCATCCTCATGGGCGTGGAGGCGCTGAGGGAGCAGTTCCCGGACGCGGCCCCCGGCATCGTGGACCTGCTGGAGGCCAGCGCCCGGCGAGGGGCCGCGCTGGTGCGCCAGCTGCTGGCCTTCGCCCGGGGCACGGAGGGGAGGAAGGAGCCCCTCCTGAGCCGCCTCCTCCTCACGGAGCTGGCCACCCTCCTGAGGAGCACCTTCCCCAAGAACATCGAGGTGGAGCTCCTCTGCCCGGAGGACCTGCCGCCCCTGTGGGGGGACGCCACCCAGATCCACCAGATCCTCCTGAACCTCAGCGTGAACGCCCGGGACGCCATGCCCAACGGGGGCAGGCTCACCCTCGAGGCGCGCGCCGCGGAGATCACGGGCCCGGTCCCCGGCGCCCTTCCCGCGTCGAGGCCGGGGCCCTGCCTGGTGGTGGAGGTGCGGGACACCGGCACCGGCATTCCCGAGGGACTGCTCACCAAGATCTTCGATCCCTTCTTCTCCACCAAGCCCATCGACAAGGGCACGGGCCTGGGCCTGGCGACGGTGGTGGCCATCCTGAAGGGCCACGAGGGCTTCCTGCAGGTGGAGACCGTGCCGGGCCGCGGCACCACGTTCCGGATCCACCTTCCCCTGGCCCGGGCCGGCCTCAGCCCGGGCCAGCACCAGGATCCCGAAGGCGAGCTCTCCGGGGAGGGGAGGACCCTGCTGGTGGTGGACGACGAGCCCGCCGTGCTCACCATGGCGGCCATCGTCCTCCGCCGCCTGGGCTTCGAGGTGGTGGAGGCCGTGGACGGCGTGGCCGGCCTGATCCGCGCGGAGGACCACCGGGAGCGCCTCTGCGGCGTGATCACCGACCTGCACATGCCCGCCCTGGACGGCCTGGATTTCGTGCGCTCCCTGCGGCGGATCCTGCCGGCCATCCCCATCATCGTCTCCAGCGGCAGGCTGGACGAGGAGGCCCGGGAGGCCTTCGGGAACCTGGGCGTGGGGGCCTACCTGGACAAGCCCTTCTCCGAAGGGCAGATCCGCGAGGTGCTCCGGGAGGCGGGGCTCCTGGGAAGGAAACGGAAGAACCTGAAAGTCTAGTGTTTGTTCGAAATTTTTGGACGGGGATGGCTTGAACCTCGGCCGATCGGCACATCGCGCGTGGCGAATGCAAGGTACGTGTCTTGGCATGGCACGAACCTTTTGCGGCGGTGAACCCCGGGGAAAGGATCAAACGCTGGGGCGCAGAGGTCTCGCTGGGGCGCTGGGAGTTCAACCCGGGGTGGGAAGGGCCGGCGGGTCACGACTGCTTGCTGACCCGGATGCTTACAGAGCCGGGCTCCGGACCAGCCATGGCGCGCGCTCCTCGTCCGTCACGAAGCTGGCGAGGAGGCTGTTGCGGGCCACGGTGGCCAGGTCCTTCCGGGTCAGGCCCAGGCCTTCCGCGGTCTCCAGGTAGTTGCGGGCCACGTAGCCGCCGAAATAGGCGGGGTCGTCGGAGTTGATGGTGACCCGCAGGCCCGCGTCCAGCATGCGCTTGAAGGTGTGATCGGCCATGGTGGGGAAGACCCGGAGCTTCAGGTTGGACAGGGGGCAGACCGTGAGGGGGGTCTGGTCCCGCGCGAGGCGCGCCACCAGGGCGGGGTCCTCCAGGCAGCGCACGCCGTGGTCCACGCGCTCGGCGCCCAGCAGGTCCAGGGCCTCGGTGATGTAGGCCGCCGGGCCCTCCTCGCCGGCGTGGGCGACGGCGTGAAGCCCCAGCTCCCGGCACCGCGCGAAGACCCGCGCGAATTCGGACGGGGGATGCCCCGCTTCCGAGGAATCCAGGCCCACCCCGTGGATGCGGGCCAGGTGGGGCCGGGCCTCCTCCAGGGTGGCGAAGGCCCCGGCCTCGGGCAGGTGGCGCAGGAAGCAGAGGATGAGCCTGGAGGAGATCCCCAGCTCCTCCCGGGCCCGGGCCGCGGCCCGCTCCAGGCCGTCCAGCACCGTGGCGAAGGGGACGCCCCGGGCCGTGTGGGTCTGCGGATCGAAGAAGAGCTCCGCATGCACCACCCCGTCCTCCGCGGCCCGGCGGAAGTAGGCCCACGCCAGGTCGAAGAAGTCCTCCTCCCGCACCAGGACCGCCGCCCCCGCGTAGTAGATGTCCAGGAAGGACTGCAGGTCCTGGAAGGCGTACGCGGCCCGGGTGGCCTCCACGCTGGCGAAGGGCAGGGCCACCCCGTTGCGCCGGCCCAGCTCGAACATCATCTCCGGCTCGAGGGTCCCTTCGATGTGCAGGTGCAGTTCGGCCTTGGGCAGGGCCCGGATGTACGTCGCGAGATCCATGGTGCCTTCCTTCGGATTTTCTCCCCCCATGATCCCTGATCCCGCCCCAGATTCCTAGCCTGGCCAAGAGGGGGTACGTGTCCCGGACCTTCGCCACTGATTCGCTGACGCAGGCAAGCTGCGTCAGCGGAGGGCCCACGGCGGGAGGTTGAGCGGAAGTGTTGGCACACTCCGGCTTCGATGATGATTGCGGGCATAGGGAGAGGGGGGCTCTCCTGGGGGGCCTATGTTCCGGCGACACGCTTCAAGTGATCCGGGATGGAGGCCGGTTCGCGCCGACGCTGATCACCTTCGGCTTCATGGCTGGGGAGGTCGGGGCGAAATCGAGCGTGCGAAAAATAGAAGTGTGTGAGGGGTGCGGACTGATCAACGTCGGCGCGAACGGGTCTCCATCCCGGATCACTTGAAGCGTGTCGCCGGGACATAGGCCCCCCCGGGGAGCCCGGGTTCCCACCGGGCCCGGACCGTCCATCGAAGCCGGAGTGTGGCAACACTTCCCCCTAACCTCCCGCCTTGGGCCCTCCGCTGACGCAGCTTGTCTGCGGCAGCGAATCCCTAGCGCAGGTCCGGGACACGTGCGCCCGCTTGGAAAACGTCTACCGATGGCAGGTGGCGCAGGATTCCAGGCCCTTGGCGGGGCTGCGAAGGTAGACGGCGTCCTCGCCGCCGAAGGCCTTCCGCTCGGCTTCGGGGATGCGCGGCCAGTAGAGGGAGAAGGCCTGGGTGCCGTCGGCTTTGGCCTCCCGCATGTAGAGGGGGCCGGGGGAGCCGTTGGCATCGGTGCTCATGACGGCGTAGGCGCCGATGGGCAGGGGCTTTCCGGCGGCCAGGGCGTCGCTGCCGGAGGCGGTGACCCAGGTGCGTGCCAGGCGGCCGCCGTGGGCGCGGCTGCGGAAGGGGGCGGGGCGCAGGGGTTCCAGGCTGGCGTAGTCCAGGGCCCGGACGGGGAGCTCGGCTTCGGCGTCGTTCTTCCGGGCGTCGATGGCTTCCTGGGCGGCCTTGTTGGTCTCGGCGTTGCCGAAGACCATGACCCCGCCCAGGCGGCCCACGTAGCCCCAGGTTCCGGCCCAGAGGATGGTGCCCGCCAGGCACGCGGTGGTCCACCGCATGCGGTCCGGCTCGTGGTAGGACTTGCGCAGCAGGAGGAGGTTCAGGACCCCCACCCCGAACCCGGCCAGGGCGGTGAGCTCGTGGAGGCGCAGCACCCGCTGGAGGGCCTGCCCCCGGGAGGCCACCACGGGCACATAGCCGTCCGACGGGATGAGGCTCAGGAGCCGGGCCCAGTAGAAGCCGCTCAGCAGCGTGAGCAGGCTGCCCCCCAGGGCCAGGAGGCCCACCCGGAAGGCCATCCGCCGCCAGGTCTGGGGGTACCGGGAGCGGTGGGCGGCCACCAGCATGATGGGCAGGACCACCACCATGCCCAGGGGCACGTGCACCAGGGCCGGGTGTTCCCGGGAGAACAGCTCGAAGAGCGCCGCACCCATGGCTAGAAGGTCCGGGCGACGTTGAACCCCAGGGCCCACTGGCCCGTGGAGCGCGCCCCGCCTCCGTAGTCCCCCGACAGGACCTGGTTGGTGGTGGTGCCCGTGGCGTTCGTGGCCACGAGGGTGAACCGGTGCTTGAAGGTCTTGTAGGTGAACCCCGCGGAATAGCCGGGCCTGAAGGTCCGGTCGACCTTCGAGGGGCGCGGGTAGTACTCGCCCACGAACCCGAGCTTGTCCGTGATGTCCACGCGCAGCCCCGCCCCGGCCGTGAAGACCGGCTTCTTCTGGGTGGTGGTGCGGCTGAGGTAGGTGGGCACCACGGACAGGACCGCGAAATCCCCGAGGAAGAATTCCGTGGGCAGCTGGTAGGCCCCGCCGTTGATGCCCACCGTGCCCACGGGGGTCTCGGCGCGCTTGACTACCTCGTCGAAGCGCTCGGCGCGGAGCGACATGCGCACGTAGTCGCCGTTGAGGATGCGCTGCTGGAGGGCGAAGGTGAAGGTCTTGTTGTCGGCGGTGCGGTACAGGATGACGTTCAGGCCCTTGACGGGCTTGATCCCGAAGTCCACCCCCAGCCCGGGGTAGGCGTAGCCGTCCAGGCCGTAGGCGTCCTTGCCGTGGCCCGAGGCGGGGGTGGAGAACCGGTGGGTGAAGGCGATCCCCATGTCCCAGAACTGCATCATGTCGCCCGTGGGCAGATTGACGGCCAGCGGGTATTCCGAGGACTCGGCCAGGAGGAGGGCCGGGGCCAGGCACAGGGCGGCGGTTCGCAGGTTGGCGATCATGGGAACTCCTGGTCAGTGCCGGGCGCCGAAGGGCCGGATGATATCGGTGACCATCTTCTGGGCCTGCTCGGGGGTCAGCTTGCCCTTGAAGGCGGGCATCTTCTCCTTGCCTTCCAGGGTGATGCGCACCCAGTCGGAATCCTTCTTGCGGCCCGCCTTGCGGCTGTCGGTGAAATCGAAGCCATTGTCGGGCAGGGGGCTGCCGGCATTGTCGCGGCCGTTGCCGTTCACCCCGTGGCACCGGGCGCAAACATCCAGCCAGTACTTGGGATAGTCCCCCCCGAAGGGCGGGGGCTCCTTCTTGGGCTGGGCCGCCAGGGTGGCGCCGCAGAGCAGGACGGCAAGGGCGAGGCGTGGAATGGACATGATCTCTCCGAGGTGGGGGCCTACCAGGCCCGGTTGTTGTGGTTCTCGCCGTGGCAGGTGAGGGTGCAGGTGCGGTTGGCGGCGTTGTAGACGGAACGGCTGCCCAGGTACTGGATGGTGTCCCCGGCCGGGCCTTCCATGGCGGGCGTGTTGAGGTGGGTGAAGTGGGCCAGGGCTCCGGGCGTGCCGTTGGCCATGCCGTGGCAGTCGGTGCATTGGGCGGCCACCTCCGACCCCAGGTGCTTGCCGTGCTGGCCCGAATAGTAGCTGTTGCTCTCGGGCACGCCCAGGGCCGTGCCCCGGGAATGGCAGGCGCGGCATCCCGCGTCCCCGGAGGTGCCGGCGGAGTCCAGGGTCCCGGTCCGCCAATTGGGCGAGGGCAGGGCCCCGTGGCAGCTCACGTTGGAGCAGGTGAGGGTGGCGGGCGCGAACGCCGCGGCGCCGGCCTTGGCGTTGTAGGTGCCCGAGAACCCCGTGGGCGCCGGGGGAACCCGCAGCGCGTCCGCGCCGGGGCGGGCGTTGGCGTGGGCGTAGTGGCTCTGGGTCCCCGCATCGGAGTTGGTGTGGCAGACCCCGCACTGGGCGGCCACCCCCGCGAGGGCATTGTGCCTCGCGTGGGCCCCGGCCACGTCGGGGAAGGCCGAGCCCGCCGGAGGATTGCCGTGGCAGGAGGCGCAGTTGGCCACCGTGAGCGGGGACCCCGCGGTGTGGCAGACGGTGCACAGGGGCGCCGTGGCCACCGGCGAACTCCCGGTGACGGCGTGGCAGCTGGAGCAGGTGGCGTTGAAGGCCGTCGCGGTGCCGGCGCCGGTGTGCCCCGTGCCCAGGTAGGGCACCGGGTGGCTGGGCCCGCCCTTCCAGGAGGAGGCGGTGTGGGCGTGGCCGTGGCAGGTGACGGTGCAGTTCTGGTTGGCCTTGTCGTAGACGTTGGCGGTGCTGCCCAGCAGGAGGATGGTGTCGCCGGCGGGCCCCTCCATCTGCGGGGTGTCCAGGTGGGCGAAGTGGTTGGCGGCGCCCGGGGTGCCGTTGGTCATGCTGTGGCAGTCGGTGCACAGGGCCCCCACGCCCGCGGCCAGGTGGAAGCCGTGGAGGCCGGACCAGGCGGCATTGTTCTCGGGGGTGGCCTGGGCGGTGCCCACCTGGTGGCACTGGCGGCAGCCTGCGTCCGTGTTCACCGCGATGGTGCCCTGGCCCCAGGCCGGCGTGGGGATGCCGCCGTGGCAGCTCACGCTGGAGCAGGTGAGCACGGTGGGATCCAGGGCCGCCGTTCCGGCCTTGGCGTTGAAGTTCCCCAGGAGCGCCACCGGGGCGGGCCGGGTGGCGGTGCCCATGCCGGGGCGCGCATTGGCGCGGTTGTAGTGCTCCAGGGAGCCGGAGTCGAAGGTGTTGTGGCAGGTGGAGCACAGGCCCGTCACTCCGGCCAGGGTCTCGTGGGCGGCGTGGGAGCCCGCGATATCCGGGAAGGCCGTGCCCGCGGGGGGCTTGCCGTGGCAGGAGGCGCAGGAGGTCAGGACCAGGGGCGAGCCGGCCTGGTGGCAGGTGGCGCAGGTGGGGGCGCCCGCCAGGGGCGAGGTGCCGGTGACGGCGTGGCAGGTGGCGCAGCCCGCGTTGAAGGTGGCCTGGGTGGCGGCGGTGTGGAGGGACCCCTGGAAGGGCACCGGATGGTCGGGTTGACCGGGGCCGTTGGCGTGGCAGGCCACGGCGTTGGAGGAGCCCGCGAAGCAGCTGGGGGCCGCGGGAAGGGGGGCGGTGCGGCCCTTGGTGTAGTCGTGGCAGACCGGGCAGGCCAGGTCCCGGTTCTGGGCGTTGCGGTGGGAGGGCGTGTAGCCCGGGAAGGTGTCCACGGGCGCGGCGCTCCACACGGTGGAATGGGCCCCCGCCGCGGTGTGGCAGGAATCGCAGGCCGTGGAGACGGAGCCCCCGCCGAAGGAGGTCGTGCCGGGAGTCCCGTGGCAGGACTGGCAGTAGAGGAGGTTCTGCTTGGCCTGGAAGCCGTGGAAGGCGCTGCTGGTGGCCTCCCGCCACGCCGCCCCCAGGGGGTGGGGCGCCGCGGCCGGCCCGTGGCACATCGTGTTGTTGAAGCAGGAGGGCACGGCCCCGGCGGCGGCGGATTGGGCCGGGTGGCCCGGGGGATTGCTGGCGGAGCCCGCCAGGTGGCACCGGGCGCAGAGGGCGGCGTTGGAGGGATCGGTGGTGCTGTGGGTGAGCCCGGCCGGATCGTTCCAGGGCCGGGCCGGGTGCGGGGCCGGCACGCCGTGGCAGCTGGCGCAGGACACGGCGGAACCCCCTCCGGCGAAGTCGGCGCCGTGGCAGGTGGCGCAGGATGCCAGGCCGCCGCCGCTGGCGTCCTGGGCGGATTTCGCCCGGAGGCCGTGGGAGGCCGCGAGGCTGAAGCCCGGCACCGTTCCATGGTGGCAGGCCGCCGTCATGCAGTTGGGGATCCCGCTGCCCACCTTCAGGACGGTCATCTCGTGGCAGGTCCTGCACTGGTCCAGGCCGGCCAGGGCCTGGCCCGGGTGCACATCCAGCCAGCCCTTGGGGTGGTGGTTCCCCTTGGAGGCTCTGGATCCCCCGCCACAGCCCACGAGGAGGGCCGCCGGCAGGAGGAGGCCCAGGGAGAGCCCCCGCCGGAATGATTTAAACATAACTGCCAAGCGCGAGGATCGCCCCATGGCCGTGGAACTCCTTCAAAGATGGTATGAGAAGCTGATCGGAATTTTAGGATCGTAGCATAAGCAAAATCGGGAATTGGTTTGAAATTTCACGTTCCGGCCAGGCATTAGGTGTTTAAACATGTATATAAAGATGATTTAAGTCATATTATTTCAAGATTCATTTTGAAGATGAGTAGATCCTATTTTTGAACCACGAAGAACAGCCTTCGGAAGGGCAGGAGAAGGCTCCCGTCCGCGCAGAGGGGGAAGGCCTCCCGGACCCCCTCCAGGACCCGGTCCTTGAAGAAGGCCTGGTCCCCGGGGTCCAGCCGTTCCAGGTAGGGGCGCATGCCGGTGGTCTCGAACCATTGCACGACGGCTTCGGGGCCGGGCAGCACGTGGTGGTAGGTGGTCTCCCAGAGGTCCACCCCGGAGGCCAGGGGGGCCAGCGTCTCGTAGTAGAAGCGGGGATCCTTGAAGGTGAGGGTCGATTCCTCCGAGGGCAGGCGTCCCCCGAAGCGCGGGTGGGCGGCGGCCTTCTCCATGGCCAGGCGGGCCGGGGAGTCCTTTCCGGTGGGCATCTGCACCGCGAGGAATCCTCCCGCGGCCACCCGGTCCATGAGCCGGGGCAGGAGCCGATGGTGGTCCGGAAGCCACTGGAGCACGGCGTTGGAGAAGATGACGTCGAAGGGGCCGCCCTCGAAGGTGGCCAGGTCCCCCACCACCCAGTGGCCTCCGGGATGGCGCTTGCGGGCCGCTTCGATCATCTCGGGGGCCTTGTCCAGGCCGGTGATCCGGGCGCCGGGCCAGCGCTCCCTCAGCACCTGGGTGCTGTTGCCGGGGCCGCAGCCGGTGTCCAGCACGGTGGCGGGGGCGGCGGCGGGAATGCGCGCGCACAGGTCCCGGGAGGGGCGGGTGCGCTCCTGTTCGAAACGGAGGTAGGCGTCGGGGTTCCACATGGCGAGGATTCTACCGCCGCTGGTCCTCCGGGAGGTCCAGGCCCAGGGTGCCCCCGGGATTCATGATGCCGCCCGGGTCGCAGTGGCGCTTGAGGGCCCGGAGCAGGTCCATGTGGGCGGGGCCCAGCTGGCCCTCGATCCAGGGCGCGGTCATGCGCCCGATGCCGTGGTGGTGGCTGAGGGCGGCGCCCTGGGCGCGGATGGCGTCCAGGATCCCGGCCTGGTAGGCCAGGTAGTCGGCCTTGGCGTCCATGCGGGTGATGAAGATGAAGTAGAGGTTGGCCCCCTGGGGGTAGCCGTGGGACATGTGGGTCATGCAGAGGGTGCCGGGACGGGCCTTGCAGAAGGCCCGCACCTCCCGGTGCACCCGCTCGAGGCTGTCCCAGGTGACCGAGCATTCCAGGGTGTCGGTGAGGATGCCGAAGTCCTGCAGGTCCTCCCGCAGGTAGGGATCCCGGAACCGCCCATGCTCCCAGGCCCGGGTCACCAGGCCGGTGATGGGCAGGGCCCCGTGGCGCCGGGCGACGCGGGCCACATTCCGGCGGACGTTGCGGGCGTAGCCCCTTTCGCCGTCGCTGGAGCCCAGCAGAAGGCAGCGCTTGCCTGGGCGCAGGCCCCGCAGGCCCAGGAGGGCGTCGGCGGCGGGGCCGTCGACGCCGTACAGCTTGAGGGCCACGTCGGTCTCCTCCGGGTCCGACAGGCGGAAGACCGATGGGAACCCGGCCTCTCCCTGGAGGATCTCCCGGGCGGCGCGGCAGGCCCGGGGCCAGTCCGGGAACATGTAGCCGAAGCGCAGGCGGTTCCCGGGCAGGTGCCGGAAGATGCGCAGGGTGATCTCCGTGACGACCCCCAGGACGCCTTCGCTGCCCAGGAGCAGCTGGTCCAGGTCCGGCCCCGTGGCCGCGGCGGGGTGGACCCCGGTGCGCAGGACGCCCGCGGGGGTGACGCACTCCTGGGCCAGCACCAGGTCCTCGATCTTGCCGTAGTAGGTGGAATTCTGCCCGGCGCCCCGGGTCACGGCCCATCCGCCCACGGTGGAGAATTCGAAGGACTGGGGGAAGTGGCCGCAGGTGAAGGGCCGGGAGGCGCCGAAGAGCTCCGGGGCGGCGTTGAGGAGCTTCTCCAGCTCGGGCCCGTACATGCCGGCCTCGACGGTGACGGTCTGGTCGGCCTCGCTGAAGGCGACGACCTTGTGCATGTGCCGGGCGAGGTCCAGGGAGACCCCGCCCCGGGGGCACTCCAGCCCGCGTGTCACGGAGGATCCGCCGCCCCGGGCCGTGACGGCGATGCCCCGCCGGGCGCAGAGTTCCACGATGCGGGCCACCTCGTGGCGGTTGCGGGGGTAGAGCACGGCATCCGGGAGGTGCTCCGCGAGGCCCTCCCGCAGGCGCAGGAGGTCCAGCATGGTCTTGCCGCTGGCCGCCGCGATGCGGGTGAAGGTGTCCGTGGCCACGCCGCCCTCCCCCAGGAGGGTCCGCAGGGTAGCCAGGTCCCCGGATCCGAGGCGGCAGGGCAGGGCCAGGTCCACCGGGGCCTCGCCAGTGCGGGAAGGCGCCCGGAAGTCCTCGTCGCCCATGGCGAAGGCGCGCTTCATGAGGCGGAAGAGGCGGGGGTTGGGGTGCTTGAATTCGCCGGGCGCGCCCCACTTGAAGAGGGAGCGCCAGGAGCCCGGAGGCGGCGCGGCGTGGATCCAGGGGGGCTGGGGTTCAGTCTTCATCGGAGGCCCTCGCGGGATAGTTCACGATGGACCGGATCTCCTGGTACAGGGGCTTGAGCCTGGCATAGAGCCGGCGGTAGACCCTCCGGTAGAGCTGGTCGTAGAGCGCGGCCTCGGCGGGGCGCGGGCGGTAGGTGCGGCCGTGGCGGACCATGGCGGCGACGGCGTCGGGCAGGGCCGGGTAGAGGCCCACGCCCACGGCGGTGATGGCGGCCGCCCCCAGCCCCGCGGTCTCGAAGGTCTCCCCGGCGGTGAGCTCGCGGCCGAGGATGTCGCAGGTGAGCTGGCAGATCTCCCCCGACTGGGTGGCGCCGCCGGAGATGCCGATGCGGGATATGCGCACGCCCCCGGCCTTCTCGATCCGCTCCAGGCCCTCCCGCAGGCCGAAGGCCAGGCCCTCCAGGAAGGACCTGTAGATGTAGCCGCGGGTGTGCACGTCCCCGAAGCCGACCATGGAGCCCTTGGTGCCGGGCATCTTCAGGCTCGGGCCCCAGTGGGGCAGGGTGACCAGGCCCATGGAGCCCGGGGGCACGTCCCGCAGGAACCGGTCCAGGATCACTTCCGGGGGCACGCCGCTCCGCCGGGCCTCGTCCACCTCCGCCGGCGCCAGCTCCCGCTTGAACCAGGAGATCATCCAGTACCCGCGGAAGATCTCCACCTCCGGGTTGTGGTGCCCGGGCATGGCCGCGGGGTAGGGGGGCATGAAGGCCACCGGCTCGAAGTACCTCGGGGAGCTGGTCTGGACCGTGGCGGTGGTGCCCAGGGAGAGGCTGGCCATGTCCTCCCCCACGCAGCCGATGCCGATGGTCTCGGCCCCCTTGTCCGAGGCGCAGGCCACCACGGGAAGCCCTTCCGGGAGCCCCGTGGCCCGGGCCGCGTCGGCCGTGACGGTGCCCAGGACCGTGCCCGCGGGCACCAGCTCGGGGAGCAGGCCCCGGTCGATGGGAAAGAGGAGGGCGGGCAGCTCTCCCTTGCGGGCCCAGCGCATCTTCTTGTAGTTGAATGGGATATGCCCTATCTGATTGGCGACGGAATCCCGGAAGGCGCCCGTGAGGCGATGGTTCAGGAACCCGGAGACCTGGAGGACCTTGGTGGTGCGGGCCCACACCTCGGGCTGCTCCTGGCGCACCCAGCTGGCCCGGCACTCCTTCTGGGTCTTCTGAACCGCCTCCAGCATGCCCACGGCCCAGAAGGCAAGGCGCTTGAACCATACGGGCCGGTACACGGTGCGGGCCTTGCGGGTGTCCAGCCAGGTGATGGCGGGGCGCGCGGGAGCGCCGGCGCGGTCCAGGAAGACCAGGGTGTCGCGCTGGGTGGTGACCCCCACGCCGCGCACGGCGTCGAAGGCCTCCCGGGCCTCGAGCTTCAGGGTGCCCACGGCTTCGCAGAGGCTGGTCCAGTACAGCTCGGGATCCTGCTCGGCCCAGCCGGGGCGGGGGCTCCGGTAGGGCTCGTACTCGATCTTCACCTTGTGCAGGAGGGTGCCGTCCTTGGCGAAGAGCATGGCCCGGAGGCTCTGCGTTCCGCAATCCAGGGCCAGAAGCGTGTCGTCCATGGGCTTCCTGCTAGAAGAAGATGGTTTTCCGGACGTAGTCCAGGTAGGCGGAGATCTCGCGCTGCGTGCGGGGGGCGTCCCAACCGTAGAAGGTTCCGGCGACGGCCGCAACCCTGGAGGCCAGGACGGCCTGGAGGCGGTGGGAGACGGTGAGCTGCATTTCCGTGCGGCGCAGCATCAGGTCCATGAGGGTGGGGGCGTTCTCGAATTCCAGGATGTGGCGGATCTCGGCCCCGCAGAAGGGGTGGCCCTCCAGCAGGGGCAGGCCCGAGGCCGGGTCCGCCTTGATCTCCGCCAGGATGGCCACGGCTCCGTGGCCGTACTGCTGGTGGAGGTGGCGCAGCGTGGCCTCCGGCACGAGGCCGTCCAGGCGCATGGCTTCGAGTACCTTGGCGAAGGCCTCCCAGGTGATGCCCGCCTTCAGGGGGCGGCGGGTGAAGTGGCGGCCCCTCTCCCGGCCCCGCAGGGGGCGCAGGTAGCCCATGCGGGAGCAGTGGGACAGGACGTCCCAGCCCATGAGGCGGAAGGTGGTGAGCTTGCCGCCGGCGATGGCCACCAGGCCCGTGCCGGGGTCCCGGATGACGTGCCTCCGGGACACGGACGAGGCCGCTGCGCCCCCGTCCTTCACCAGGGGCCGGATGCCGGCGTAGGTGGAGAGGATGTCGTCGTAGCCGATGTCGGCGCCGGGGAAGCGGATGTTCACGGTGCGCAGCAGGTAGTCCGCGTCCTCCCGGGTGCAGAAGGGGGAATCCAGGGGCCCCTGGTAGTCGGTGTCGGTGGTGCCGATGAGGCTGATGTCCCCCCGGCGCAGCACGAAGAAGTTCCGGCCGTCGTCCAGGGACCGGAGGATGAAGGCCTCCCGGTTCCCCAGGCGCGCGTTGGGGATGGCCAGGTGGACCCCCTTGGTGGGCCGGGTCTCGGGGCCCGCGAGCTCCCCCGTCCAGATCCCGGTGGCGTTCACCACGCAGGCGGCCCTCACCGTGAAGGCCCGGTCCGAGAGGCGGTCCCGCACCTCCACGCCCCGCACCTTCCCGCCCTCCTGGAGGACGCGGACGGCCTCGGCGTAGTTGAGGGCCACGGAGCGGCCCCCGCTGAAGTCCCGGGCCTCCTTGAGCACCTCCACCACGAGCCGGGCGTCGTCCACGTTGGCGTCGTAGTAGAGCCCGGCCAGGACCATGCCCTCGGAGCGCACCCGGGGTTCGCGCTCCCTCAGCTGGGCGGGGGTGAGGATCCGGTGCCGCCGGATGCGGTAGCGGGAGAAGGCGTTGGAAAGGAGGTCGTAGAGCCTCAGGGCCGCCTTCACCCGCCCCGGGCTGTCCTTGCTGCCCAGGTAGGCGCAGTAGTGGAAGCCCAGGGGCCGGACCAGGTTGGGCAGGGCCGAAAGGAGCCAGTTGCGCTCCGTGGTGCTCTCGCGCACCAGCTTCCACTCCCTCTGGGCCAGGTAGCGCATGCCCCCGTGCACCAGCTTGGAGGAGCGGGAGGAGGTGCCGAAGGCGAAGTCCTCCCGGTCGAGCAGGAGGAAGGTGATGCCCCGCAGCGCGGCCTCCCGGGCGACGCCGGCGCCGGTGATGCCGCCGCCGATGATGACCAGGTCGAAATCCAGGGTGGCGGCCCGGTCCAGGACCCCGGGGCGGTCCAGGGCGGACCAGGAAAGGTGCGTGCCCTCCGTGTGGAAGTCGTCGGCCCGGCTCACAGGACCCCCTCCCCGGTCCTGCCGGGCAACTGGATGAATTCCAGGGGATGGAGATCGGTGCGCAGGGTGAAGCTCACGGCGTAGTACACCTCCCGCTTCAGCACCAGGGCCCGCTCCACCCGGATGGCCTGGCGGCTGCCCAGGGCCCGGGCCGCCTCTCGCTCTTCCTTGATGCGGAAATCCAGGGCGTGGAAGCGGTTGCGCACCCGGTCCGGGGCCAGGCCGTAGCGCCCGTTCATGAGGGCGTGGAGGGAGCCGGTGAGGTCCTCCGCGTCGATGCCCGGGAAGTCCGCCTCGCGGAAGTACGAGGTCTCCACCGCCAGCACCTCGCTCCTCACCAGGCGCAGGCGCCTGGCCTGGTAGACCCGGGGGGCCCCCTCGAAGAAGCCCCGGAGGAAGGTCGAGGAGATGCGCTCCGGGGCGATCCAGCCGGCTTCCAGGACCGTGTTGCGCACCGGGTGCCGGTTGCGGGCCAGTTCCTCGGTGATGGAGAGGGTCCCCGAAAGCGGATTGAAGCTCATGGGCGCCTCCACGAAGGTGCCCTTGCCGTGCATGCGGTAGATGAGGCCCTCGGCCTCCAGCATCCCCAGGGCCTTGCGCACCGTCTCGCGGCTGGCCTCGAAGCGCCGGACCAGTTCGGGTTCGGAGGGCAGGCGGTCCTCCCAGGCGCCTTCGGCGATCCGGGCCCGCAGATCGTCCCGGATGCTGGCGGCGAGGGTCTTCCTGATCATGGCGGGGGCTCCTCCAGGTTGTACGGACAAGTGTTGTATAGACAAGTTAGTCCCTTCCCGGAAACCGTCAATGGAATTCACGGGCCGCGGCGTACACTGGGGGAAAAGGGTCCGCCATGCACACGCTCATCGGGGAGAACGGGAAGGTCGGGTACGGCTGCCTGGACGGCCCGGTGCGGTTCAATCACGAGGCCTTCCCCCTGCGCACCTTCTTCGGGCGGAAGGCGGGGGCCCTGCGCCGGCGCATGGCCCTGGGGGCCTTCAGCTACCTGGGCATCCTGGGCGACGGCTTCGTGGCGGGCCTGGCGGCGGTGCGCCTGGGCTACGTGGCCAACGTCTTCGGGTTCTTCTTCGATTCCGGCACGGGGGCCTACTGGGAGCGCTCCGTGAAGGACCGGCCTGGCCGCCTGGTCTTCCCCCTGGACCCCGACGCCTGCGCCATCCACTACGAAAGCCGCGGCTGCGGCCTGGATCTGGCCAAGTCCCACGACCGGGAGCGGCTGGAGGTGGAGGCCCGCTTCGGCGAGCGCCTGGTCGTCAAGGGCCTCTTCCCCTACGGCTTCAGGCACCACCCCCTGCGGGTGGTGAACCCCAGTTGCGGGGACCCCAACCGCTTCACCTTCACCGAGAAATGCGCCCCCCTCCTGCCGGAGGCCCTGTCCGTGACCTTCGACGGCGTCGAACGGGCCGGGGACCTGGGCCGGGTGGCCGCTGTCTACGATTGGTCCGCTGGCTTCTTCAACCGGAACAGCAATTGGCTCTGGTCGGCCCTGGCCGGCGTCCTACCGGACGGCACCCCCGTGGGCGCCAATTTCGCCGCCCTGGTCAACGAGTCCTTCTACCCCGAAAACGCCTTCTGGGTGGGCGGCAAGCGCATCCGCCTGGCCCAGGTGGTCTTCGATTACGACCCGGAGGATCCCAGGCGGGAGGACTGGCGCATCTTCACCGAGGACGGACAAGTGGAACTGCGCTTCCGGCCCCTGGGGGAGCGGGGGGAGCGCACGCGGCTTCCCTTCCTGAAGGTGAATTTCCGCCAGTTCTTCGGGGAGTACACCGGCTGGCTGCGCGACCCGGGTGGCAGGTCGGTGCGCCTGGAACGGCTTATGGGGGTGGCGGAAATTCATCTATCTGTTTGGTAAGGCCGGTATCTTTGGGCAGGTGGTGGCTAATGCCCGATCGGTTCGGCGCATGGTGGGGCCAAGGAAGGGTCTTTGGCAATGCACGAACGCATGGCGCCACGAAAACCAGGCAGAAAAATCAAACGCTGGGGCGCAGAGGACTCGCTGGGGCGCTGGGGGAACAGATTCCGGTGTGAACGACGCGACGGATCCGGCCATCCCGGTCGCGTGGACCCCATCGGAAGACCCCGCCGCCAGTCCCCCCCAGGTTCACCTTCTTTTCCCAGCGCCCCAGCGAGCCCTCTGCGCCCCAGCGTTTAATCCTTTCCCTGGTCCCGCCGAATCGCCCCGTTCAGGCCGGTCACACCCTTCCCCAACCAGTCTTTTCCCTGGTCCAGCCGAATCGCCCCTACCTGCCCAGGCGTTCCTGGATGATCCCCACCGCCATGCGGATTTCCTCCGGGGAAAGCCGGCCCTCCTTGAAGAAGAGCACGGTCCCGTCCCGGTCCAGGACGATGACCGCCGAGGTCCCCGGGGCCAGGCCCCAGGCGGCCCGGGCCGCGCCCTTCTCGTCGGCCACGAAGAGGGCGTAGGGGGTGTCCCGCTGATTCTTCTCCAGGCGGCTCACCCCGATCCCATGGGTGACCCAGTTGGCCTCGGAGAGGTTCAGGACGGTCACCGTCTTGTAGGGGCTGTCCGGGAGCCGCTCCGGGAGCTTGGCGGCGATGAGGGCGTCGATGTACGGCTTGTTGATGTCGTCGATGCCCATGCGCGCCGCGAGGTGGTAGATGGTGCGGACCCGGCCGTTGGTGGCGGAGGCCTTCCAGGGGTGGTACGTGACGGCCTTGCCGTCCAGGACCAGGAGGCCCTTGTCGGCCACGTGGGCCTCGGGGAGCCGGGTCCCGACGGGGATCCCGGCGAGGATGGGACCCAGGGCGAGGAGGGCGAGGGCGGCGGCGCGGATCATGGGACCTCCCGGGCCAGGCGCGTGAAGAACGCGATGCACCGGTCGGCGATCAGCTCCTTGTCGTGGTCCATGGTGGCCACGTGGTAGGAGTGCTGGAGCCACACCAGCTCCTTGTCGGCGGAGCCGGCTTCCTGGAGCGTGAGGGGGGCGTTGCGGGCCGGGAGCACGTGGTCCTCCCTGGACTTGAAGATGAGCAGGGGCTGGCGCAGGGAGGGCAGGGCCGCCCTGGCCTCCCGGGCGAGGCGGTACACCTGCTCCACCCCCGCCGTGGGGGTGCGGTCGCAGGCGGGTTCACTGATGCCCGAATCCAGGATGTCGGAAGCGATGCCGGGGGTGGAGGGCACCAGGTGCTTGAGCAGGAAGGCCAAGGGAACCAGGGGATGGCCGAAGACCAGCGCGTGGTTCACCAGGGCCACGCCTCGGATGGCCGGATCGGTCTCGGCCAGGCGCAGGGCCAGGGTGCCCCCCATGGACAGCCCCGCCACGAAGACGGGCCCGCCGCGGGCCTTGAGGCGCTCCAGGGCCGCGCGCAGATCCCGAAGCCAGTCCTCCCGCGTCGCCTTGGCCAGCTCGCGCCAGGCGGGGCCATGGCCCGTGAGCCGGGGGCACTCTACGTTGAAGCCCGCCTCGGCCAGGCGCCGGGCCAGGTGGATCACGCTGGCGGGCCCGCCGGTGAAGCCGTGGGAAACCAGGACCCCCGCGCCGGTTCCAGGGTAGGCGGAAAACGGTTGCCAGGCCGATTCGGGATCGCGCAGCGCCATGGGGCCTCTCGGGCAGGGGGACTTCCCGGATTCTGGGAGCTGCGGGCGGACGGCGTCAAGGGGAAAGCGCGCCCGGCCAAACAATGATTTGACGGGCCGTGCGGGCAGGTCTAGCATCCCCCCACAACCCCGTTTTCCCATGACCGTCCGAAGGCGGGCCTCCGTCTGCCCTCGAACCGGAATCCCGTCCCCACCCAGGTCCCAGGAACCCCCCACTGGAGGTACGTAAATGAAGAGAGCCCTGCTCCATTCGTCCTTGATCCTGGCCCTGGCCCCCCCGGCCGCCGCGGGCGGCATCTTCTACAACAGCAACCAGAGTGCCGAATACATCCGCATGTTCGACCGGAACAGCGCCATCGACAACGCGGACATCGTGTACTACAACATGGCCGGCACCCCCCGGCTCCGGGACGGCTGGACCTTCAATTTCAGCGACCAGATGATCTTCCAGAAGGCCACGGTGCGCACCATCGGGAATCCGGCGGTGGGCGACCGCACCTACACCTCCGACAACCCGGTGCTCATCGTCCCCAATTTCTACCTGGCGTACAAGAAGGACACCTGGTCGGCGTTCCTGGGCGTGGAGACCCTGGGGGCCACGGCCATCCGGGAATGGAAGGGCGGGCTGCCCACCCTCGATCTCATGGGCAAGCAGCTGGCGGGCTACGGCCAGACCGAGTACTCCCAGGTCATCGGCGCCGACGCCATCGCCGCGGCCCTGGCCGGGGGCGCCACCAGCGCCCAGGCCCAGGCCGCGGGCCTGGCGGCGGGGCTCGGCACCTCCTCCTTCCCCTCCAATTCGTACCTGAAGGGCTCATCCAGCTACATCGCCCTGCGCATCGGCGGGGCCGTGCAGGTCAATCCGGGCCTCTCCCTGGCCCTGGCGGGGCGCTTCGTCACGTCCCAGCAGGCCACGGTGGGGAGCGTGGACGGCTATTGCACGTACAACCAGTTCAACCACGATCTCAGGACCCACAACCGGCTGGTCATCGACAAGGTGGACAGGGCCACGGGGTTCTCGGCGGAATTCGGCCTCAACTACTGCCCCAACGACAAGGCCGTGGTGAACCTCACGTACGAAATGGGCACGTCCCTGGATTTCAAGACCACCGTCCACGACGGCAAGGACGGCGGCGGCCTCTTCCGGGACGGCGCCAGGGCGCACCTGGACCTGCCCCAGGTGGTGCGCTTCGGCTTCGGCTACCAGCTGACCCCCGCCCTGCGGCTCTCCATGGGGGCCAACGCCTACCTGGAGAAGAACGTGGACTTCGGCATGCTGGACAACGCCCAGTTCGGCGTCAAGGCCTCCCAGGCCTACCGCAACACCTACGAGGAATCCGCGGCCTTCGAGTACCAGATCAATCCCCGGTGGCTCTTCAGCTTCGGCATCAACCTGAACCAGATCGGGCAGCGCCAGGAATCCACCATGGACATCAGCGTCCCGGGCGCCCATGCCAACTACATGTCCGAAGGCGTCGGCTTCCAGTTCGCGGCCACGCGGCGCATGAAGGTCAATGTGGGCCTCGCCCACACGGCCTTCCAGAACAAGTACAGGAACGCGGACGCCGGGGACCGGCAGCTGGCGGCTTCGTACGCCGCGCAGGGCGTCACCATCGCGCCCACCAAGGAATACAACAAGGAATACTACATCCTCGCCCTCGGCGTCGATTTCCATTTCTAACGGACAGGAGCCATCCATGCCAAGGAATATCGCCACGCTGGCCGCCGGGAGCATCCTCACCGTACTGCTCGTAGGCTGCTCTCTTTCCTCCCCCGAGAAACTCGCCGGTCCCGCCCCCCTCGCCGGGGACGCCAAGGTGGTCATCCTCCAGACCACGGACGTCCATGACCACGCCAACGGCATCGGACCCATGTCGGCCACCAGCCCGGCCCCCCTGGGGTCCTACGCGCGGGTGGCGGCCTACGTGAATTCCGTGCGGGCCGGCGCCGCCTCCGGCACCTCCGTGGTGCTGGTGGATTCCGGCGACTGGAGCATGGGCACGCTGTACGACCTGACGCTGGGGTCCCAGCCCCTGGCCACCTTCTTCATCGACACGCTGCGCTACGACTGCGTGACCCTGGGCAACCACGAATTCGACTACACGCCCCTGGGCCTCGCCACGGCGCTCTCCCTCTCCCAGTCCAAGTTCGGCTACCACACCCCCATCGTCGCCTCCAACACGGTGCTCAACGGGAACAAGGACCTGGCCCCCTTCATGGGCACGGCCATCACCCCCACCTACACGAAGACCTACCCCTCGGGGCTCAAGGTCGGGTTCATCGGCCTCATGGGCACCGAGGCCGCCGCCGCCGCCCCGGCCTCGGCCCCGGTGACCTTCACCGACTACAGCCGGAACTACGCCCTGGTGCAGTCCCTGGTGGACACCCTGCGCAACACGGAGGGCTGCCACGTGGTCGTCGCCCTCTCCCACGCGGGGACGGATTCCTCGGACATCACCGCCGTCAAGGGCGAGGACGTGAACCTGGCCAAGAACACCACCGGCATCGATGTCATCGCCTCCGGCCACACCCACAACGCCTTCCCGGATGCCCAGGCGAGCTTCGCCCAGAAGAGCGCCGTGGCCGGCAAGACCTGGACGACCCAGATCATCTGCGCCGGGGCCTACACCACCAACGTGGCGCGCATCGACCTCACCTACAACGCCGCCTCGAAGACCACCACCCTGGTGTCGGCCTCCAACAAGGCCATGACCGACGCCAGCCTCGCGGCCCTGGGGGTGAACCCCGTGCGCGACCCCGCCCAGTCGGTCTTCGTGGCCCAGGCGGATTCCCAGCTCAACTACGGGCTGGGTTCCCTGTTCACCACCCTCTTCGGATCCCAGGCGGGCTACGTCTTCGATTCCACGGACCTGACCACGGGCGTCTACAAGGTGGTGGGCTCCACCCCCCAGGAGATGCGCTCCAACGACCAGAACCCCGTGCGCTGCCCCAACGGCATGGGCGACCTCGCCGCGGATGCCGTGCGGAACGTGCCCAACGGCATCATCTCCGCCGCCATCGCCCAGACCATGAGGGCCAAGGGCCTGACCCAGGACCAGGCCGTGTTGGCCCTCGCGACCGCGGGCTTCAACCCCATGTTCTTCACGGCCGGAATCGTGCCCACCGGCGTCATCCGCGACCACCTGGCCGCGGGCCCCATCTCCTTGGCCAACGCATACAACGTGCTTCCCCTGGGCATCTCCCCGGACACGACCCAGGCCATCCCGGTGGGCTACCCCCTCATGTCCATCTACCTCACCACCGAGGACCTGAAGAAGGTGTGCGCCCTGCAGCTCCTGAGCCAGTGCAACCTGACCCCCTCGGACTACTACCTGAACATTTCAGGGCTGAGCTACGCGCTGGACGGGCCGGGATCCTACCTGTACTTCAAGTACGCCACCGCCGCCGCCGTGCTGTCGGTGGTGCAGTCCAAGGCCGCCACGGTCGCCGCCGCCGGCGCCGCCTACCAGGCCCTGGCCACCCTGGGCTCCACCGGCGATCCCGCGGCGCTCCTGGCCGCCATGGCGGGCGGCAATCCCTACGCCACCGCCATGGTCGCCCTGAACGATCCCCCCGCCACGCTGGACGCCACCCAGACCGGCACCAACCTGCAGGTCCTGGGGGACGTTGCCGCCAAGGGGGCCGCCGACGCCGCCACGGGCGGCATCACCCTCAACACCAAGATTTTCACCATGGCCATCGGCGCCATCGGCCAGATCTCGGCGTTCGACGCGGCCGACGCCATGTGCACCGGCCCCACCACGCTGGACCTCGTTCCCGCCACCCGCTACCGCGTGGCCGGGGACCTCTACGCGGTGATGATGATGGGCGCGGCCAAGTCCAAATTCGGAGTGGACATCACCGCGTACGCCGGTAACACCCGAATGGACGCCACCACGGTTTCCGCCGCCGACCTGGCCGGGGCCATGAAGTACCGGATCAACGCCGCCGGCCCCGTACTCCCGGTGGTGGAGCTCAAGGAATGGATGGCCCTGGTGCAGTACATCGGCGCCCTGGGCGGCACCGTCCCGCCCCAGTACCTGTCCACCCCCGCCTTCACCGATTTCGCGGTGGGGGGGCGATGGGGAACGGCGGTCACGGTGCGGAACCAGACCTACCCCCTCGCGCCCATCGGGGCGATGATGACGACGCTCGCGGGCCTGTAGGCGCCCCTTTTCCGTGGAGGATCCATGACCCGCCTGCGCGGCTCCCACGTGCTCATCACCGGCGCCGCCAGCGGCATCGGGCGCCTCATGGCCCAGGAGGCCCGGGTGCGGGGGGCCCGGCTCACGCTCCTGGACCGGGACGAGGCGGGGCTGCGCTCCGTCCTGGCGGAGCTGGGGGGCGATACCGCCATATACACCGTGGACCTCTCGGACCGCGCCCGGATCCAGGCCACGGCCGCCCAGGTCCTCAAGGCCCGGGGGGCGGTGGACGTGCTCATCAACAACGCCGGCATCGTCACCGGCAAGCCCATCCTGGAATGCACGGACGAGGCCATCGAGCGCACCTTCCAGGTGAACACCCTGGCCCTGTTCTGGATGGCCCGGGCCTTCCTGCCGGCCATGATCGAGCAGGGCCGGGGGCACCTGGTCACCGTGGCCAGCGCCGCGGGCCTTTCGGGCACCTCCCGGCTCACCGACTACTGCGCCTCGAAATTCGCCGCCGTGGGCTTCGACGAATCCCTGCGCCTGGAGCTCCGGCGCCTGGGCCACCCCGTGCGCACCACCGTGGTGTGCCCCTACTACATCGACACCGGCATGTTCCGCGGCGTGAAGACCCGGTTCCCCTGGCTCCTGCCGATCCTGGACCCCGCCTACGTCACCTTCCGCATCCTGGACGCCATCGAGAAGGACCGGGCCCGGCTCATCCTGCCCCGGTTCGTGGTGGCCGTGCTCATGATCAAGTTCCTGCCGGCGGCCCTGTTCGACGCGATCACGGGCTTTTTCGGGGTGAACCGGTCCATGGACGAATTCAAGGGCAGGTAGGAGGATCGGCCGGGCATCCGTTTTTTTTGCTAGGATAGGGCCAGGGAACCACCGGTCTCCTGCCCGTGTGGCCCCTCCTTGTGTGAGAGCGTCCATGACCCTTAGCTCGCCCGCCCGTTCTCTGCGCTTCGCGCGGTGGGCCGCGTTCGGGATCCTGGCGTGGGGGAGCTGCCTGGGGGCCGCGGGCCTGCAGGCGATCCGCACCACCGGGCGCATCCGTCTGGACGGGGGCATGCGGGAGCCCGACTGGAAGCGCGCCCCCGCCGCCACGGGGTTCCGCACCTCCTGGCCGGACTTCGGGCAGGAAGCCGCCACCCCCACCGAGGTGAAGGTCCTCTACGACGAAGACTACCTCTACGTGGGCGCCCACATGGGGCTGCCCCGGGGGGTCCGCCCCGTGCGCCGCGTGCACCGCCGGGACCAGGAAAGCACCAGCGACTGGTTCGGGGTGTACATCGACAGCGCCCGGGACCGGCGCACCGCCTTCGGGTTCCTCGTCAACGCCGCGGGGGTCCAGCGGGACGCCCTCTATGCCGGGGATTCCATGACCGGCGATTCCTCCTGGGACGCCGTGTGGGAAAGCCAGGTGAAGTCGGGCCCCGGGGGCTGGACCGCCATCCTCAAGATCCCCCTCTCCGTCCTGCGCCTCCGGGGCGGCGACGGGGTGTGGGGCATCAACTTCAGCCGCACCGATTCCGGGGCCATCCGGGAATCCAGCTACTGGGACCTGCCCCCCCGGGGGGAGAACGCCTTCGCCAGCCGGTTCCCGGACCTCACGGGCATCAAGGGGGTCACCCCCCGGCTCCGGCGGGAATGGATCCCGTTCTTCACCTTCACGGACAAATTCCACACGGCCAAGGCGTACGATGACCGGCGGCGGAAGGGGAACGCCGGCGTGGATGCCCACCTGGGCCTGACCCCCGCCTCCCAGCTGGATCTCACCGTGCGCCCGGACTTCGCCCAGGTGGAGGTGGACCAGGCGGTGCTGAACCTGTCCACGGTGGAGACGGTCTTTCCCGAAAAGCGCCCCTTCTTCCTGGAGGGCATGGAGATCTTCCAGTTCCCGGGGGTGCGCCTCTTCTACAGCCGCCGCATCGGCCGGAGCCTGGCCAGCCCCTCCCTGGACACGGGGCAGACCCTCCTGGACGGGCCCCCCACCGCGGAGATCGCCGCGGCGGCGAAGTACACCGCCAAGCTGGACACGGGCCTGACCCTGGGCTCCCTGGCCGCGGGGGTGGAGAACGCCCGGGGCGTGGTGGGCACGGAGGACGGCGGGCGCCTGAACCGGTCCATCGCCCCCTACGCCACCTACGGGGTCGTGCGGGCCATCCAGACCCTGGACCACCGGGGCAGCACCCTGGGGGGCTTCGCCTCCATGGTCCGGGAGGCCGATCCCGCGGGCCGCTCCGCCCGGGTGGGGGCCATGGACGCCGTCCTGAAGAGCTCCGACCGGTCCTCCCAGGTGGACCTGAGCACGGCCTGGAGCCAGGCGGGGACCCGGGGATCCGAGGTGGACGGGTTCTGGGGCTACGGCCGGTTCTTCAAGCGCTGGAATTCCGGGTGGCGGTTTGAGGTGAACGGGGACAACGCCAGCCGGAATTTCAATCCCAATGATCTGGGCTACCAGGCCAGGGCGGACGAGCAGCGCGGATACATCGGTGTCGCCCGCCACTGGGACCAGCGGTTCCTGTGCCTGCGCAACTGGGAGTGGGGGGCCGATTTCGCCCTGGCCCGGGACCAGGAAGGCAAGGTGTTCCAGAGGACCGCCAGCGCCTGGGCCAGCACGGACTTCACGAATTTCTGGTCGGTGTGGGGCAACGCCCACGTGGCCCTGCCCGTGGACGACGACCGGGAACTGCGGACCTATTCCGATCCCGTGAAGAAGTACCTCCACCGGGGCTCCATCCCGGGCGTGGGCCTGGGCTTCGACACCCCGGGAAATCGGCCCTGGTACGTGCGCATCACCGCCAGCCGTTCCTTCTGGCCCGAAGGCCCCACCTCCGACGCGGGGTGGTACCAGTCCATCAAGCTGGGTCCGGCCATGGAGATCCAGTCCGACACCTCCGTCACCCGCAACGAAGGCGAACTGCGGTACCTGGAGACCCAGGGCACCACCCCCGTGGTGGGGCTGCGCCGCATGACCCAGTTCAACGAGACCCTGCGCCTGGCCTACGCCATGACCCCGCGCCTGAGCCTCCAGGTGCTGGGGCAGTGGCTCATGGCCAACTGGGATTTCCGCAACCTCCAGAGCTACGTGGACGACGCGACCCTCGCCCCCGGCGCGGCCAGCGCCACCACCTCCTTCTCGGACCGGGTCTGGAACCAGAACGTGATCGTGCGGTGGGAATTCAACCCCGGATCCACGGCGTTCTTCGTCTACACCCACGGCGTGGCCACCGACGCCCTCATCAACGACCGCGGCAGCCTCAGCCCCCGCGCGGACGTGGCCGTGCTCTCCCGGCTTCCCTCCGACGACGCCTTCCAGGTGAAGGTGAGCTGGATGTTCCGTTAGTCCACGTTCTCGACCCACCCAAGCTATCCCCTTGATCCCATCCATCCGATTCATCCCTGTTCCGCAGGGCCAGCGATGAGGTGGGGCGGCGCGTCGCTGATCTGCATGCGCCAACCCATCCCTGCTTTGGCCCTGCGGGAACAGGGATGGAATAGATGAACGGGATGAAGGGGATGAAAGGGGGGGGCGAGGGCGGGGTGGGTCGGCGCGTGGGTTCAGGGTTCGGTGCAGGCTGCGGTCTCGATCAGGGCCATCAACTCCCGCTGGGTCTCCCGGCCCGCGGGGTCGGCCTCGTAGCGGGCGGAGACCTTCCGGCGGGCGGCGGCCACGTCGCCGCAGGCCTTGCCCCGGGCGATGAGGTCCCTCAGGGCCGCGGGCATGGGGCCCCAGTTGCCGCATTCCACCCAGGCTTCGGAAAGGAAGATGAACTTGGGGATGGCCTCCCCGCCGTTGGTGAGGAAGCGGGCGAAGACCTGGGGGTGCTGCTCCCGAGAAACGAAGCGCACCTGGAGATTCGGGGCGGCCTGGGCCAGGCGCTGGAGCACCGGCACGTGCCGGACCACGTCCCCGCACCAGTCCTCGGCGATGGCCACCACCCGCACCGGCCGGGGAAGGGCCCCCAGCCAGGCCCGTGCCTGGGGCTCCAGCTGGGCGGAGCCCAGGATCTCAGCCATGCGGTCCCGGTTGGCCGGATGGGTGCCTTGGGTGATCCATTGGGAATAGGGCAGGCCGGACTCGAAAACGGATTTCCAGTCCAGGGCGGGAAGGATGGGGGGCATGGGCATGGCGGGAACCTCCGCTGGCATTCTGCACGAAGTAGGTTTTTTAGCGTATATCGGCCCCCGTCATTTCCCCCTAGGATTCCCTAGGTGAAGGCCCCGGAAAGCCCGGCCGACACCATGAATAATTGTTTGAGTTGAACCGATCATACAAAACCTTGCGCAATGGAGGAATTGGGAGAACATCTCCACCAATCTCAACCTCTGAACCGCCCTGCCGATAAGCCATTCGAATCGCAGCTGGCCCCACTTCCCCCACGGAACTGAAAGGAGAATCTCATGGCTTTCCTGGCGAATCTTCGCTTGACCGCCCGTCTTCTACTGGCCTTCCTGGTGGTCTCCATCATCACGGTGCTGGTGGGGCTGTACGGGCTGAACGGGACCTCCACCGTCGCCGACCGCATGCACTCCGTGTACCAGGACAATGTCCTGGGCCAGAAGTACGTGGCCAACACCCTGGTGTCCCTGGCGGCCCTCCAGCAGCGGGTGGTGTACATGGCCCTGGCCGTGGACGCCAAGGGGCGCGCGGAGGAAATGGCCGTGATCGAGGACGGCAAGAAGTCCGTCCTGGACTGGATGGCCAAGGAGCGCTCCAGCGCCATGAGCGACGTCGAGGCCGGGATGTGGAAGGAATTCGACGCCAAGTGGGCCACGTACACCGATGCCATCAAGCGGGCCGAGGGCCTCCTCAACTCCACCAAGCATGAGGATGGCCGGCTCCTGGTGGTGAACGAGACCCGGCCCATGTACAAGGATCTCCGGGCCCTGGTCATGAAGATCTTCGAGGACAACGGCCGGGTGGCGGAAGAGGGCGACAAGGCGGGGGCAGCCGTCTACGCGTCCCTGCGCCGCAATATCATTCTCATCATCTTCGCGGCCTTCGGTCTGGCCATGGGCCTGGGCTTCCTGGTGATCCGGGTGATCAAGCGGCAAGTGGGCGGCGAGCCGGCGGATGCCGCCCTCATCGCCCAGCAGGTGGCGGCGGGGGACCTGGCAGTCGCCGTGAACCTCATGCCCGGCGACACCACCAGCATGATGGCCTCCATCAAGAACATGGTGGAGAAGCTCGCCTCCGTGGTGGGGCAGGTGCAGGATGCCGCCCAGTCCCTGGTGGGGGCTTCGGAACAGCTCAGCTCCACGGCCCAGTCCCTGAGCCAGGGCGCCAGCGAACAGGCAGCGAGCGTGGAGGAGACCAGCGCCTCCGTGGAGGAAATGAGCGCGTCCATCGCCCAGAACAACGAGAACGCCAAGGTGACCGGGGATATCGCCATCAGGACGGCCAAGGAGACGGTGGACGGGGGCCAGGCGGTGAAGGAGACCGTGGGGGCCATGAAGCAGATCGCCCAGAAGATCGCCATCATCGACGACATCGCCTATCAGACCAACCTGCTCGCCCTGAACGCGGCCATCGAGGCGGGACGGGCCGGCGAGCACGGCAAGGGGTTTGCCGTCGTGGCGGCCGAAGTGCGGAAGCTGGCCGAGCGAAGCCAGGTGGCGGCCGAAGAGATCAGCGGGCTGGCCTCGGGCAGCGTGGATCTGGCGGAACGGGCGGGCAAGCTGCTCGACACCATCGTGCCCTCCATCCAGAAGACCTCGGACCTGGTCATGGAGATCGCCGCGGCCTCCGCGGAACAGAATTCCGGGGTGGGCCAGATCAACGCGGCCATCGGGCAGATCAGCCAGACCGTGGCCCACAGCGCCGCCGCGTCGGAGGAACTGGCCTCCACCTCCGAGGAGGTCAACGCCCAGGCCCTGGAGCTCCAGTCCACCATGGAATTCTTCCGCCTGGCCCGGGCCGCCGCCCAGACCCGGAAACGCAGCGCCTCGCGGCCTTCCGCGCCGGCGCGCAGGACCGCGGCCCCGCGGGAGGCGGAGGAGGGGGAATTCTCCCGCTTTTGATGGCGGGTCCATGGGGAGGTAGAATCCACTCTATCGTGATGCCCCCCGCAAACTGAATGACCCATCCTTTCCGCGCGGCCCCCCGCGCCCCGACCAGGAGACCAGACCCCTTGGAATCCCCAGCCCGTGGAACCCACCTTTCCCTCCCCCCGCAGCTGGAAGCCTACGGCCTCCCCGCCGTGGTCTTCCTGGCCCCATGGCTCGCCTCCGGGTTCTCCTGGAAGGGCGGGGTCCTGGGCCTCGCGGCCCTGGGGTGCCTCCTCCTGGCCCGGCGTCCGAAACCCGCGGATCCCGTCCCGGAGGCGCCGGCGCCCGTGGAGGCAGCCCCCGCGGGCCGCCCCGGCATCGAGCAGGTCGCCGGCGCCGTGGTTCCCCTCTGGGCGGGCCAGACCACCCAGGCCCGGGCGGAAATGGAGGAGGCCATCACGGCCCTCACCGGGCGCTTCTCGGCCATGCAGCGCAACCTCAAGGAGGCCGTCCACTCCGCGGGGCTCGACACCAACCGCAGTCTCCAGGCCACCATCGAGGGGGGCGCGGCCGCCCTGCACGGGGTGGTGGAGGACCTGGAGGCCGGCGCCCGGGCCCGCAACGCCGTGCTGGAGAAGATCCAGGACCTGGCGGCCATCACCGAGGAACTGCGGACCATGTCCGAGGAGGTGGCCGCCATCGCCAACCAGACCAACCTCCTGGCCCTGAACGCCGCCATCGAGGCCGCCCACGCCCGGGAACTGGGCCGGGGCTTCGCGGTGGTGGCCGACGAAGTGCGCAAGCTGAGCATGCGCTCGGGCACCACGGGCAACGCCATCACCTCCAAGGTGGCCTGGGTGAACAAGTCGCTCCTGGACACCCTGGCCGCCACCCAGGCCTTCGCCACCACGGACGCGGAAATCGTCCAGAGGGCGGACGCCACCATCAAGAAGGTGGTGGAGGACATCCAGGAGGGCGTCACGCTCCTGTCCGAGTCCGCCCAGCGCTTCGAGGGCGTGGGCAGCCACCTGGGCCAGGAGATCTCCGGGACCCTGGTCCACCTGCAGTTCCAGGACCGGGTCGGGCAGATCCTCCAGAGCGTCGTGGCCGACATGGAGAAATTCAGCCACCGCCTCGAGCACCACCCTTCCGGCCTGGAGGTGGACCAGTGGCTCGCCGAGCTCGCCACCACCTACACCACCGCCGAGCAGCTCGCCATCCACCGCGGCGAGCAGACCTCCCAGGACTCCGATTCCGACATCACCTTCTTCTGAGTGGAACCCATGGCAAAAACCATCATGATCATCGACGATTCCGTGAGCCTCCGCCAGGTGGTGGCCATCGCCCTGGCCGGCGCGGGCTATGACGTCATCGAGGCCTGCGACGGCCAGGACGCCCTCGCCAAGCTCACGGGGCAGAAGATCCACCTGATGATCTGCGACGTGAACATGCCCAACATGGACGGCATCACCTTCCTCAAGTCCATCCGGGTGCACCCCTCCTACAAGTTCACCCCGGTGATCATGCTCACCACCGAAGCCGGGGAGGACAAGAAGCGCGAGGGCCAGGCCGCCGGGGCCCGGGCCTGGGTGGTCAAGCCCTTCAAGCCCGAGCAGCTCCTCGTCGCCGTATCCAAGTTGATCCTTCCCTGAGGCACGGCCATGATCGCCTTCGAACGCTCCCAGCACACCCTCCTCCTCTCCGGCGAACTCACCATCTATCACGCCGCCGAGGCGCGCCAGCGCCTCGGGGAGGAGCTTTCCGCCGATCCGGCGCTGGAGCTGGACCTTTCGGGCATCGAGGAGATCGACACCGCCGGCGCCCAGGTGCTGCTCTGGCTCAAGCGCGAGGCCCGGTCCCTGGGCCTGGCGCTGCCCTACACCAGCCACAGCCCCGCCGTCCTGGACGTGCTCGACCAGCTCAACCTGGCCGGCGCCTTCGGGGACACCCTGCTCATCGCTCCCAACGCCTGAGGCAACCATGGACATGGACCAGGTCAAGCAGACCTTCATCATCGAATGCCGGGAATTGCTGGCTTCCATGGAAGAGGCGCTCCTCACCGTGGAGGACCAGCCCGACGCCACCGAATCCATCAACGCCATCTTCCGCGCCGTGCACACCATCAAGGGCTCCGCGGGCCTTTTCGGCCTGGACCCCATCGTGCGGTTCGCCCACACGGTGGAAAGCGTCATGGACCGGGTGCGGGGAGGGCGGATCACCCTGAGCCCCGACCTGGTGGGCCTGTTCCTGGAATGCCACGACCACCTGGTGCGCATGCTCGCCACCGTGCGGGAGAACGCCCCCGAGCCGCCGGAGGTGGCGGAGGAGGGCGAACGCCTGCTGTCGGCCCTGGTGCCCTGGCTGGAAGGGGGCGTGGAGACCGTGGCCGTGGCGGTGCACCCGGAGGTGGCCCGCCCCCGCGGCACCGGCGGCGACCACTGGCACATCTCCGTGCGCTTCGCGCCCACGGTGCTCCAGAACGGCATGGATCCCCTGTCCTTCGTGCGCTACCTGCGCACCCTGGGCCGCATGACGAGCCTGCACTCCCTCCTGGAGAAGCTCCCCGCGGGCCCGGCCTTCGATCCCGAACTGTGCTACCTGGGCCTGGAAATGGACCTGGAGACCGACGCGGACCGCGCCACCCTGGAAGGGGTCTTCGAGTTCATCCAGGACGACAGCCGCATCCGGCTGATCCCCCCCCATTCCCGGGTGGAGGAGTACCTGGCCCTCATCCAGGCCATGCCCGACGAGGAGCACTACCTCGGGGAGATCCTGGTGGCCGGAGGCTGCATCACGGCCCGGGACCTGGAGGAGGCCCTGCGGATCCAGAGCGAGGAGGAATCCGCCCGCAAGATCGGCACCATCCTGGTGCAGGAGCAGAGCGTGCCCACCCCGGTGGTGGCCGCCGCCCTTGAGAAGCAGAAGCGCTTCCAGGACAAGCAGGCCCATGAGATGAAGGTGGTGAAGGTCGCCGCGGAGAAGCTCGACAAGCTTGTGAACCTCGTGGGCGAACTGGTCATCGCCGGGGCCAGCGCCCAGGTCCTGGCCAGCCAGGCCAAGGAGACCCGCCTGGCGGAGGCCACGGCCACCTTCAACAAGCTCGTGGAGGAGATCCGGGACAACGCCCTGAGCCTGCGCATGGTGCAGATCGGGGAGACCTTCAGCCGGTTCCGCCGCATCGTCCGGGACGTGAGCCGGGAGCTGGGCAAGGAGATCGAGCTGGAGATCCAGGGCGCCGACACCGAGCTGGACAAGACCATCGTGGAGAAGATCGCCGATCCGCTCATGCACATCGTGCGCAACTCCATCGACCACGGCATCGAATCCGCCGAGGTGCGCATCGCCCGGGGCAAGCCGGCCACGGGCTCCCTGTCGCTCAACGCCTTCCACGAATCCGGCAGCATCGTCATCGAGGTGGCCGACGACGGCGGAGGCCTGGACCGCGCGCGGATCCTGGCCAAGGCCGTGGAGCGGGGGCTGGTGGCCGCCGGGGCGGACCTCTCCGACAGCGAGGTGCACGCCCTGATCTTCGAGCCGGGGTTCTCCACGGCCGCGAGCGTGAGCAACCTCTCGGGCCGCGGCGTGGGCATGGACGTGGTGCGCCGGAACATCGACGAACTGCGGGGGACGGTGGAGATCGAGAGCTACGAGGGCTCGGGCACCACCATGCGCATCCGGCTCCCCCTGACCCTGGCCATCATCGACGGGTTCCGGGTGGAGGTGGCCGGCACCTGCTACGTCATCCCCCTGGACACCGTCATCGAATGCCTGGACCTGGGGCCCTTCCTGGAGTCCGAGGAGAACCACCTCATCAACCTCCGGGGCGAGGTGCTGCCCTTCCTCCGGCTCCGGGAGGTGTTCTCGGCCCCGGGGGACAGGCCCGCCAAGGAGCGGGTGGTGGTCATCCAGTACGGGGAGATCCGCGCCGGCATCGTCGTGGACAAGCTCCTGGGCGAATTCCAGACCGTCATCAAGCCGCTGGGGGAGCTCTTCCGGAACCTCAAGGGGGTGGGCGGCTCCACCATCCTCGGCACCGGCGAAGTGGCCCTGATCCTCGACGTGCCCCAACTCGTGCAGCTCGCCACCCGCAGGGGCCGGCAGACCCCCGTCCTTTCCTAGTTCAAGGGAGGTACCCCATGCAATGGTTCAAGCAGCTCCGTCTCGCCACCCAGCTCATCCTGGCCTTCGTCCTGGTCGCCCTCATCGCCGGAGGCGTGGGCGCCATCGGGATCCTCAACCTCGGCAAGCTCGCCGAAAGCGACCGCTTCATGTTCGATTCCGCCACCGCGCCCATGAAGAACCTGGACGCCATCAACGGGAACTTCCAGCTGGTGCGCAACTCCCTGAGCAAGACCATCGCCGCTCCCGACAAGGAGAAGCTCGCCATGGTGCTCACGGCCTACGAGAAGAACTGGAAGATCATGCAGGACGCCATGACCGCCTACGCCAAGCAGGCCACCACGGCGGAGGAGAAGGCCAACCTGGCCCGGCTCAAGGAACTCACCGTCACCTATGACCGGGAAGTGGCCCAGCCCATGATCCGCTTCCGGAACGAGAACAAGATCGCCGATTCCGTGGCCGTGTCCTACAGCGCCAACGTCGGCAAGATCACCAACGAGCTCAACGGCGTCATCGAGAAGATGATCCGCGAGAACGTGGAGGCGGCCGAGTCCATCGCCACCGCCAACGCCCAGACCGCGCGCTCGGCCTCCATCCAGATGACCGTGGCCATCGGGGTGGGCATGCTCCTGGCCGTGGGCCTGGGGCTCCTGGTGACCTCCCTCATCAAGCAGCAGGTGGGGGGCGAGCCCGGCTACGCGGCGTCCATCGTGCGCCAGGTGGCCGAAGGCAACCTCGCCCTGGAGGTGGTGACGGCCCAGGGCGACACCGGGAGCGTGATGGCCTCCATCAAGGTCATGGTGGAAAAGCTCTCCGACGTGGTGGGCCAGGTGCAGGAATCCTCCGATATGCTGGTGGGCGCCTCGGAGCAGCTGAGCTCCACGGCCCAGTCCCTGAGCCAGGGCGCTAGCGAACAGGCTGCCAGCGTCCAGGAGACCAGCGCCTCCATGGAGGAGATGAGCGCCTCCATCGCCCAGAACAACGAGAACGCCAAGGTCACCGGGGACCTGGCCTCCCGCACCGCCGTGGAGACCCTGGACGGCGGCAGGGCGGTGAAGGAGACTGTGGGGGCCATGAAGCAGATCGCCCAGAAGATCGCCATCATCGACGACATCGCATACCAGACGAACCTCCTGGCCCTCAACGCCGCCATCGAGGCGGGCCGGGCCGGGGAGCACGGCAAGGGCTTCGCCGTGGTGGCCGCGGAGGTGCGCAAGCTGGCCGAGCGCAGCCAGGTGGCGGCCGAAGAGATCAGCGGGCTGGCGTCGGGCAGCGTGGAACTGGCGGAACGGGCGGGCGCCCTGCTGGACACCATCGTCCCGTCCATCCAGAAGACCTCCGACCTGGTCATGGAGATCGCCGCCGCCTCCGCGGAACAGAATTCCGGAGTGGGCCAGATCAACGGCGCCATCGGCCAGATCAGCCAGGCCGTGGCCCAGAACGCCGCGGCCTCCGAGGAACTGGCCTCCACCTCCGAGGAGGTGAATGCCCAGGCGCAGGAGATGCAGAACACCGTCGCCTTCTTCCATCTGGCGGGCATGCGCTCCCAGGCCCGGAGGAAGCCCGCGCCCCAGCCCGCCGCCCGGGCCCCCCGGGCCCGGGGACCCGTCGCGGACGAACGTGAATTTTCCAGGTTCTGAGGGAAGGAGGCGCATATGGCGGAATCCATGCAGGTCAACAAGCGCACCCGGGCCGCGGTGGAGAGGGCCCAGGTGGAGAAGAAGGACCAGTTCCTGGCCTTCGTGCTGGGCGGGGAGCATTTCGCCATGGACATCCGGTCCATCAAGGAGGTGATCCAGTACGGGTCCCTCACGGAAGTGCCGCTCATGCCGGATTTCATCCGGGGGGTGATCAACCTGCGGGGCGCGGTGGTGCCGGTGATCGACCTGTCGGTGCGCTTCGGCCGCCCCGCCACCGAGGTGGCGCGGCGCACCTGCGTGGTGATCCTGGAGGTGGAGCAGGCCGGGGAGGTGGTGGAACTGGGCGTCATCGTGGACCACGTGAGCGAGGTCCTGGAGATCGGCGCCTCGGAGATCGAGCCGGCCCCGTCCTTCGGGAGCACCCTGCGCAGCGAGTTCCTGGCGGGGGTGGGCAAGGTGGGCGGGAAGTTCGTCATCCTCCTGGACGTCAACCACGTCCTTTCCATCGAAGAGATGGCGGCCCTGGGGGCCGGCGCCAGGACGGAAGCTTCGTGACCCTGCGCCCGACTCCGCCCGCATCGCCGCTGACGCCCGGCTCCCCGGCCATCTCCGACCAGGAGTTCGGCCGCATCCGGACCCTGGTCAAGCAGCTCACGGGCATCAACCTGTCGGACCAGAAGAAGGCCCTGGTGGTGGGCAGGCTGGGCAGCCGGCTCCGCCACCGGGGCCTGGCTTCCTTCGGGGCCTATTTCAAGATCCTCCAGGACCCCTCCGAGAAGGCCGAACTGCAGACGGCCATCGACCTGATGACCACCAACGAGACCTCCTTCTTCCGGGAGCCCGAGCACTTCCGCATCCTCGCCGACCACATCCGCGCCCTGCGCCCCGTGCCCTTCCCCTTCAAGGTGTGGAGCGCGGCCAGCTCCAGCGGGGAGGAGGCCTACACCATCGCCATGGTCCTTTCCGAGGTGCTGGGAACCGCCGACTGGCAGGTGCACGGCACCGACATCAGCACCCGCGTCCTGGAGCGGGCCCGGACCGGCCTCTACCCCATCGAGCGCAGCGCCGGCATCCCCAAGGACCTGCTCCACGCCCACTGCCTCAAGGGGGGCGGCAAGCAGGAAGGCATGTTCCTCATCGGCAAGCAGCTCCGGCAGCGGGTCACCTTCACCCAGGCCAACCTCATCCAGCCCCTGCCCAGGCTGGGGCCCTTCGACGTGGCCTTCCTGCGCAACGTCCTCATCTACTTCGAGCCTCCCCAGAAGAAGCAGGTGGTGGACGCCGTCGCCGCGCAGATCAAGCCGGGGGGCCTGCTCATCGTCGGACACTCCGAGAGCCTCACCGGCCTCGACCACAGCCTCGTCCCCCTTCGCCCGACGGTGTACCGTGTCCCCTGACCCCATCAAAGTCCTGATCATCGACGATTCCGCGGTGGTGCGGCAGGCCCTCACGGAGATCCTGGGCAAGGACCGGGGCATCAAGGTCATCGGCCAGGCCATGGATCCGCTTTTCGCCATGGAGAAGATGAAGAAGGAATGGCCCGACGTCATCCTCCTGGACGTGGAGATGCCGCGCATGGACGGGATCACCTTCCTGCGCAAGATCATGGCCGAGCACCCCACGCCCGTCATCATCTGCTCCTCCCTCACCGCCAAGGGCGCAGAGACCACCATGCAGGCCCTGGCCGCCGGCGCCTTCACGATCTTCACCAAGCCCACCATGGGCGTGAAGAACTTCCTGGAGGACAGCTCGGGCGACCTGGTCGTGGCCGTGCGGGCCGCGGCGGGGGCCCGGGTGAACCGGGTGCTCAAGCCCGTCCCCCCCAAGGCCAACGCCGACATCGTCCTGCCCCCCGGAGGGGAGTCCATGGTGGTCACCACGGAGCGGTTCACCGCCATCGGCACCTCCACCGGGGGCACCCAGGCCCTGGAATTCGTCCTGGCCTCGCTGCCCCGCACCTGCCCAGGCATCGTGGTGGTCCAGCACATGCCCGAGAAGTTCACGGCCGCCTTCGCGGCCCGGCTCAACAGCATCTGCGAGATCGAGGTGCGGGAGGCCCGGACCGGGGACCGCGTCCTGGCCGGCCGCGCCCTCATCGCCCCCGGCGGGAAGCACCTCGTGGTGCGCCGCAGCGGCGCCCAGTACGTGGCCGAGGTGGTGAGCGCGCCCCCCGTGAACCGGCACTGCCCCTCCGTGGACGTGCTGTTCCGCTCCGTGGCCAAGTACGCCGGCCGGAACGCCCTGGGGGTGATCATGACCGGCATGGGCGACGACGGCGCCCGGGGCCTCCTGGAGATGAAGCAGGCCGGAGCCCACACCCTGGCCCAGGACGAGGAGAGCTGCGTGGTCTTCGGCATGCCCAAGGAGGCCATCAAGCTCGGCGCCGCCGACAAGGTCGTCCCCCTCTCCATGATCCCCGAACTCATCGCCCGCTGACTTCCGGAGCGCACCCATGGAGACCCAGGAAACCCTTCTCATCATCGACGACGACGCGGGGCTCAGGCGGGCCCTGCGGGCCTTCCTGGAGGGCATCGGCCTGCGGGTGCTGGACGCCCCCGACGGGGTGCGGGGCCTGGACCTGGCCCGGAGGGAGGGGCCGGTCATGGTCCTGCTGGACCTGACCATGCCCGGCATGAGCGGGTTCGAGGTGTGCCGGGAGCTGGCGGCCCTGCCCGGGGACCACCATCCCGTGGTGATCGTCATGAGCGGCCTCCTGGGCACCACCCAGCGCATGAAGGCCTTCCACGCCGGCGCCGTGGACTGCCTGGCCAAGCCGGTGCAGTACGAGGAGCTGGAGGTGCGGGTGCGCACCCACCTGGCCATCCGCAGGAACACGGCGGCCCTGAGGGAGAGCCGGGACAAGCTGGGCAAGGCCCTCCACGATTCCGGCGCCATGAACCGCAACCTCCTGGCCCTCAACGAGAAGCTCCAGCGCTCCGAGGCCGTGAAGACCCGGTTCCTGGCCCTCATGCGCAACGAGATCTACAACCCCCTCAGCGACATCATGGGCCTGGCCGACGGCATCGCCGACCCGTCCCTGCCCCCCGGCAAGGCCCAGGAGCTCGCGGCCCGCATCAAGCACGAGGCCTTCCACCTGGACTGCCAGATCCGCAACGTCTTCACCGCCGCCGAGGTGGAGGCCGGCGAGTCCAGTCCCTTCGTCACGAAGGTGGACGTGGCGTCGGTGGCGGAGGACGTGGTGGCCTCCTTCGCGCCCATGGCCAGGACCCGGGGCATCACCCTGCGCATGGATCTCCAGGGCCTCGGGGCGGACTTCCCCACCGACGCGGACATGCTCCACCACATCCTGGCCAACCTCCTTTCCAACGCCGTGCAGCACGGGGCGGGCGTCGCGGAGCTGCGCGCCACGGAGACGGAGGCCGGCCTGGTGCTGGAGGTGCAGGACGCCGGGCCGGGCATCGCAGGGGCCTCCCTCAAGGCCATCTTCGAGCCCTTCCGCCACGCCGACGGCCCCTTCAAGGTGGCCCGGGGCCAGGGCCTGGGACTGGTGGTGGCGAGGGCCCTGGTGGACATCCTGGACGGCCGGCTCGACGTGGAAAGCGAGCCGGGCCAGGGGAGCCTGTTCCGGGTGACCCTGCCCAGGACCACGTCCCTGGCCAACCCCGACGCCCACGCCCAGGACGACAACATCATCTTCTTCGACGAGCCCCAAGCGTTCTGACCATGGAACCGCCCCTGGAGAAGATCCCCACACACTACCTCTACCCCTGCATGGTGTTCGCCCACCGGCAGGAGTTCGAGGTGTCCACGGTGCTGGGATCCTGCGTCGCCGTGTGCCTCTGGGACCCGGGGATCCAGATGGGCGGGATCAACCACTACATGCTGGCCCTGTGGAACGGGGACGGCCTGCCCACCCCCAAGTACGGCAACATCGCCATGGAGAAGCTCCTCCGGGCCATGTTCGACCGGGGCTGCACCCGGGAGCGCCTGGTGGCCAAGGTCTTCGGCGGGGGCAACGTCATCGGCAACAGCCAGGGCGCGGTCACCGTGGGCGAACGCAACATCGCGGTGGCGCGGGAACTGCTCCAGGACGCGGGCATCCCCATCGTGGCTTCGGACGTGGGCGGGGACGTGGGGCGCAAGATCATCTTCAACACCCGCACCGGCACGGTGCTCATGTCCCGCCTCAAGCGCATGGACGGCAAGCCCCTGGATCTCCCCGACGGCAGGCCGCGGTAGAATCGTTCCATGGAGGACAGGGACTGGATCGAGGTGAAGGCCGCGCGGGAGCACAACCTGCGTGGCGTGGACGTCAGGATTCCCCGGGGCCTCCTCACCGTCGTCACCGGCGTTTCCGGCTCCGGGAAGTCCTCCCTGGCCTTCGACACCCTCTTCCGGGAGGGCCAGCGGCGGTTCCTGGAGACGCTCCCCTCCTTCTCCCGGCAGTTCACCGGCGGCCTGGCCCGGCCCGACGTGGCCTCCATCGGGGGACTGGGCCCCGCGGTGGCCGTGGGCCAGCGCGCGGCCCTGGCCAATCCCCGCTCCACCGTGGGGACCCTCACCGAGGTGTGGGACCTGCTCCGGCTCCTCTTCGCGCGGCTGGGGAAGGGCCCGGTCCCGGCCACCCGGGGCCTCTTCTCCTTCAACGGCCCCGAGGGGGCCTGCCCGGCCTGCGCGGGCCTGGGGGTGGAGGACCGCCTGGACCTGGACCTGCTGGTGGCCGATCCGGCCCTCACCCTGCGCCAGGGCGCCCTCCACGTGAGCACTCCCAACGGCTACCTGATGTACTCCCAGGTGACCCTGGACGTGCTGGACCAGGTGCTCCGGGCCCACGGCGGCTCCGTGGACATCCCCTGGCGGGACCTGGGGGAGGAGGCCCGGCACGTCGTCCTCCACGGCTCCGACCGCCTGCGGGTGCCCTACGGCAAGCATCCCCTGGAATCCCGCCTCAAGTGGACCGGCATCACCGCCCGGCCCCGCCAGGACGGGTTCTACCGGGGCCTGGTGCCCGTCATGGAGGAGATCCTCCGGGGAAAGCGCAACGATTCCATCCTGCGGTACGTGCGCACCACGCCGTGCTCCGCCTGCCGCGGCGCGCGCCTGCGCCCGGAGGCCCTGGCGGTGCGGTGGCGGGACCTGGGCATCACGGACCTGGCGGGCCGGACCGCCTCGGAGCTCCACGCCTTCTTCGCCGGCCTGGACCTCGCCGGCGCCGAGGCTCCGGTGCTGGCCCCCATCCGGGAGGACCTCCTGGCCCGCACGGCCCTCATGGCCGAACTGGGCCTTGGGTACCTGGCCTTCCACCGCCCCGCGCCCACCCTCTCCCTGGGCGAGGCCCAGCGCCTGCGCCTCCTGACCCTCGCCCTGGGGGAGCTGAGGGGCCTCCTGCTGGTGCTGGACGAACCCTCCGCCGGCCTCCATCCCGGGGACTCGGCCCGGCTCCTGGGCGTGCTGCGGCGCCTGCGGGACCAGGGCCAGACGGTGGTGGTCACGGAGCACGACCCCGTCATCGCCCTGGGCGCGGACTGGATCGTGGACCTGGGCCCCGGCCCGGGGCGGGACGGGGGCGCCGTGCTCTACAGCGGCCCCCCTTCGGGCCTCCTGGAACCCGGCGATTCCCCCACCCGCACCTGGCTCCGGGGCGGGTTCAGGCCCGGGCCCCGGACGCCCCGGGAAGGCCCCCGCACCCGCATGGAGGGCCTCGCCCGCAACAACCTCCGGGACCTCGCCATCGACCTGGTGGAAGGCGGCCTCAACGTCATCACCGGCGTCTCCGGCGCCGGCAAGACCTCCCTGCTGCAGGAGGCCGCCCTGCGCCGGCCCACGCTCCTGGTGGACGCGGCCCCCATCGGCCGCACCCCCCGGTCCAACGCCGCCACCTACACCGGCGCCTTCGACCTGATCCGGAACCTCTTCGCGGCCACCCCCGAGGCCCGGGCCGCGGGCCTGGGCAAGGGCCACTTCACCTTCAACACCCCCGGGGGCCGCTGCGAGACCTGCGAAGGGGCCGGGGTGCTGGAGGTGGGCATGAAGCACCTGGGCGCGGTTTCCGTTCCGTGCCCCGCCTGCGCCGGCCTCCGCTTCCACCCGGAGGTGCTGGCCGTGCCGTACCGCGGCCGCAGCATCGCCGAGGTGCTCGCGTGCAGCGTCCAGGAGGCCGCCGCCCTCTTCGGCGACCAGCCCCGGCTGGCCCGGATCCTTTCGGCCCTCCTGGACTGCGGCCTGGGGTACCTCCCCCTGGGGCAGCCCGCCACCACCCTCTCGGGGGGCGAGGCCCAGCGGGTGAAGCTGGCCACGGAACTGGCCCGGGCGGGGAAGGGCGCCTCCTTCATCGCCCTGGACGAGCCCACCACGGGCCTCCACGCCGCCGACACCCGGGTGCTCCTGGGGGCCTGGGCGCGCCTGGCCGAGGCGGGGCACACGCTCCTGGTGGTGGACAACGACCCCGGCGTGATCCTGGCCGCCGACCACGTCATCGATCTGGGCCCCGGCAGCGGCCCCGAGGGCGGCCGCGTCGTGGTGGCGGGTCCTCCCGCCGCGGTGGCCGCCTGCGAGGCCTCCCTCACGGGGGCGGGCCTGCGGGGGTTCCCGCCGCCCGCGCCGTGCCCCCCGGCCCCCGGGGCCCCCCCGCCCATGGAACTCCTGGGCGTCACCACCCACAACCTCCGGGACCTGGACGCCGCCTTCCCGGCCCGGGGCCTCACGGTGGTCACCGGCCCCTCGGGCTCCGGCAAGAGCTCCCTGGTCTTCGACACCCTCCTGGCCGAGAGCCGGAACCGCTTCAACGACCTGGTGGCGCCCTGGGCGCGCCGGCTCCTGCCCCGCAAGGGGGGCGCCGAATTCGTGGCGGCGCGCTCCCTCCAGGCCGCCGTGGCGGTGCCCCAGGCTTCGGGCCGGCGCAACCCCCGCTCCCGGGTGGGCACGGTGACGGAACTGGACGAGCTCTACCGGATGCTCTACGCCCGGGCCGGGTCCGAGCGGCTCCCGGCCTCGGCCTTCTCCCCCAACGCCGAGGCCGGCGCCTGCCCCCGGTGCAAGGGCCTGGGCTTCCTCCAGGCCTGCGATCCGGACCGCCTGGTGTCCCGCCCCGACCTGCCCCTGGGCGCGGGGGCCATGGACGGGACCCGCTTCGGCGCCTACCTGGGCGAGCCCGACGGCCGGTACGTGGCCACCCTCCTGGCCGCGGGGCGGGAGCTGGGCCTGGACTTCACCGCGCCCTGGCGGGACCTGGACCCCCGCGCCCGGGCCGTGGCCATGCGGGGCTGCGAGGGGGTGCTGGAGGTGGAATGGGCCTACCGCCGGGGCGGCCGCGAGGGGATCCACCGGCTCTCCACCCCCTGGGAGGGCTTCGCCACGCTGGTGGACAGGGAATACGAGCGGGTGCACCTGGAGAAGGGGGAGGACCTGGAGGAGCTCCTGGGCGAGGCCCCGTGCCCCGGGTGCGCCGGGGAGCGCCTGAACCCGCGGTCCCGCCGGGCCACCTTCGCCGGCCTGCGCCTGCCCGAGCTGGCCCGCAGGACCGCCGCCGAGGCCCGGGCCTGGTTCCGGTCCCTGGACCTGGACGGCGCCGCCGCCTTCCTGCGGGAGGACATCCTGGCCCGCCTCGGGGCCCTGGAGGACGCGGGCCTGGGCCACCTGGCCCCGGACCGGGAATGGGCGAGCCTCTCGGGAGGCGAGGCCCAGCGGGTGCGCCTGGCGGCGTCCCTGGGCTCGGGCCTTGCGGGCGTCACCTACGTCCTGGACGAACCCACCCTGGGCCTGCACCCCCAGGACACCGCGCGCCTGGCGGGGGTGCTGCGGCGCCTGGCCGACGCCGGCAACGCCGTGGTGGTGGTGGAGCACGACCCGGCCCTGGTGGCCCGGGCCGACCACGTCCTCGAACTGGGGCCCGGCGCGGGCCCGGAGGGGGGCCGGCTCACGGGGCAGGGGGCCCCGGGCTCCTTCCCCCCCGCCTCCCACACCGGGCGGATCCTCGCCCAAAGGCCCCCCGCGGCCTTCGCCCCGGCCCGGGCCCTGGACCCCGGCGTCTCCATCCGCGGCGCCAGCCTCCACAACCTGCGCGGCCTGGACGTGGACCTGCCCTGCGGGGCCCTGGTGGCGGTGACGGGGGTCTCGGGCAGCGGCAAGTCCAGCCTGGTGCGGGGCGTGCTCGCGGCCTCCCTGCGCTCGGCCCTGGCCGGCCGGGGCCCGGTGGGCTGCGCGGAGCTCCGGGTCCACGTCCCCATCCGGCGGTTGGAGGTGCTGGACCAGGGGGGGCCGGGCCCGGGCTGGGCCACCACCGTGGCCACCGCCGCGGGCCTCGCGGAACCCCTTCGCAAGCGCTTCGCCGCCACCCCCCGGGCCCGGGCCCTGAAGCTTGGGGCCCGGCACTTCTCCACGGCCTCCCCCGGGGGGCGCTGCGAGGCCTGCCAGGGCCGGGGCGCCCTCACCGTGGCCATGGACCTGCTGCCGGACGTGACGGTGGGGTGCGAAGTCTGCGCCGGCGCCGGGTTCCGGCCCGAGGTGCTGGAATGCCTCCTGGGGGGGCGGTCCATCGCGGAGGTGTTCGCCGCCACGGTGGAGGAGGCCCTGGCCCTGTTCCCCGCCGACGCGGCCCTGGCCGGGCCCCTGGAGGCCCTGGCCCGGGTGGGCCTGGGCTACCTGCGCCTGGGCCAGCCCGGCTCCGGCCTTTCCGGGGGCGAATGGCAGCGCCTGCGCCTCGCCACCCTCCTGGCCGCGCCCCCCCAGGGCGCCGCCGTGCTCCTGGACGAGCCCGCCCGGGGCCTGGGCGCCGCGGATGTGGAGCGCCTGGCGGCGGCCCTGAAGGGCCTGGCCGCGGGCGGCGCCCTGGTGGTGGCGGTGGAGCACCACCTGGACCTGGTGCGGGCCGCCGATTGGGTGGTGGACCTGGGCCCCGGGGGCGGCCCCGAGGGTGGCGCGCTGGTGGCCGCCGGAACGCCGTCGCAGCTCCGCGCCTGCCCCGCTTCGGCCACGGGCCGGGCCCTCTCTTGAACCGTTAATACCCCATTCTTGCTATATTCTAGGGGACACGGGGCCGCATTGGGGCGGCCGTTCTGTTTTGACAGGGACCCCCATGCCCGCCATCCGCCGCCTTTTCGTGGAGAAGAAGCCCGAGTTCGCCGTGGAGGCGAAGAAGCTCCGCCACGACCTGCAAGAGCAGCTGGGGATCCGGGGCCTGGAGGGCGTGCGCCTCGTGGTGCGCTACGATGTGGAGGGGCTTTCCGAGGCCCACCTGGAGGCGGCGCGGTGGACCGTGTTCGCCGAGCCCCCGGTGGACCTGGTGTTCGACGAGGAGCTGCCCCTGGCGCCGGACGAGACGGCCCTGGCCGTGGAGTACCTGCCCGGCCAGTACGACCAGCGGGCCGACAGTGCCGCCCAGTGCCTCCAGCTCCTGTCCCACGGCGCCCGGCCCGCGGTGGCCGGGGCCCACGTGTTCGTGTTCCGGGGCGCCCTGGAGCCCGGGGCCCTGGACCGCATCCGCGCCTTCCTCATCAATCCCGTGGACAGCCGGGAGGCCGCCTGGCCCAAGCCCGCGACCCTCGTCCCCGTCCTGCCCGAGCCCGCCGAGGTGGCCGTGCTGGAGGGCTTCAACGACGGGGGACGCCCCTTCCTGGAGGCCCTCCACGCGCGCATGGGCCTGGCCATGACCCTGGCGGACCTGGAGCACACCCGCACCTACTTCCGGGGCGAGGGCCGCAATCCCACCGAGACCGAGCTGCGCCTCCTGGACACCTACTGGTCCGATCACTGCCGCCACACCACCTTCCTCACCCGCGTGAAGGACGTCTCGGTGGACGACGGCCCCATGGCCCGGCCCATCCGGCGCGCCTACGGGGCCTACCGGGACCTGCGGTCCCAGGTCTTCGGGGAGGACCTGGCCGAGCGGCCCGAGTGCCTCATGGACATCGCCCTGCTCCCGGCCCGGGCCCTGCGCAAAGCCGGCAAGCTCGACGACCAGGAGCTCACCAGCGAGATCAACGCCTGCTCCGTGGTGGTGGACGTGGACAACACGGCGGCCCCCGGCGGGCGCGAGCCCTGGCTCCTGATGTTCAAGAACGAGACCCACAACCACCCCACCGAGATCGAGCCCTTCGGCGGGGCCGCCACCTGCCTGGGCGGGGCCATCCGGGACCCCCTCAGCGGGCGCTCCTACGTGTACCAGTCCATGCGCGTCACGGGCTCCGGGGACCCCCGGGTGCCCCTGGACGCCACGCTTCCCGGCAAGCTGCCCCAGCGCAAGATCACCCAGGAGGCGGCCCAGGGCTTCGCCTCGTACGGCAACCAGATCGGCCTGTGCACGGGCCAGGTCACCGAGTACTACGACCCCGGCTTCGTGGCCAAGCGCATGGAGATCGGCGCGGTGGTGGGCGCCGTGCCCCAGGCCCAGGTGCGCCGGGAGGAGCCCGCCCCCGGCGACGTGATCATCCTGGTGGGGGGCCGCACCGGAAGGGACGGCATCGGCGGCGCCACGGGCAGCTCCAAGAGCCACACCGAGGAGTCCATCGGGACCTGCGGCGCCGAGGTGCAGAAGGGGGATCCCCCCATGGAGCGCAAGCTCCAGCGCCTGTTCCGCGCCCCGGAATTCTGCCGGCTGGTGAAGAAGTGCAACGACTTCGGCGCGGGCGGCGTGGGCGTGGCCATCGGCGAGCTGGCCCCGGGCCTGGTCATCGACCTGGACGTGATCCCCCGGAAGTACGAAGGGCTCAACGGCACCGAGCTGGCCATCGCCGAAAGCCAGGAGCGCATGGCCGTGGCCGTGGCCGCCCAGGACGCGCCGGAGGTGCTGCGCCTGGCCGCGCTGGAGAACCTGGAGGCCACCCTGGTGGCCCGGGTGACGGAAGAGCCGCGCCTGCGCATGACCTGGCGGGGCCGCACCATCGCCGACCTCTCCCGGGAGTTCCTGGACACCAACGGCGCCGCCCAGTTCACCACGGTGCGCATCGAGGCGCCCGCCGCCGCCACCCCCTTCGCCGCCCCCGCGGTGGCCCCGGAGGACCTGGAGCGCCGCTGGCTGGAGGGCCTGGCGGACCTGAACACCTGCAGCCAGCGGGGCCTGGGCGAGAAGTTCGACTGCACCATCGGCGCCGGCACGGTGCTGGCCCCCTTCGGAGGCCGCACCCGGCGCACCCCGAACGAAGCCATGGTGGCCAAGTTCCCCGTGCAGGACGGCGAGACCCTTTCCGCCAGCGCCATGAGCCATGGCTACTTCCCGTCCCTCAGCCGGTGGAGCCCCTTCCACGGCGCGGTGTGGGCCCACGTCCAGGCCGCGGCGCGCCTGGCGGCGGTGGGCGCCGGCCCCCGGGGGCTGCGCTTCACCCTGCAGGAGTACTTCGGCAAGCCCAAGGACGACCCCGCCCGGTGGGGCCAGCCCTTCGCCGCGCTCCTGGGGGCCCTGCACGCCGAAATGGCCCTGGGCGCCCCCGCCATCGGGGGCAAGGATTCCATGAGCGGCACCTTCCGGGACCTGGACGTGCCGCCGACCCTGGTGGCCTTCGCCGTGGACGTGGTGAAGGCCGACCGGGTCACCAGCCCCGAATTCAAGGGCCCCGGCCACGCCGTGGTCCTGGTGGATCTCCTGCGCACCGAGGAGGCCCTCCCCGACTGGGAGGTGCTGGACAAGACCTACGCCCACGTGGCCCGCCTCGTGCGGGAAGGCCGGGTGCTGGCGGCCCGCGCCGTGGGCATGGACGGCCTGGCTCCCGCCCTTTCCATCATGGCCTTCGGCAACCGCGTGGGCCTGGCCCTGGAGCCCCGGGAGCCCTCCCACTGGTTCGCGCCGCGACCCGGCGCCCTGGTGCTGGAACTGGACGGGGACCTGGAGGAGCTCATGGACGGCCTGGCCTGGACCCTCCTGGGCACCACCCGGCCCGAACCCGAAATCTCCACCCGGGGCATGGCCCTCCCCCTGGACCGGGCCCTGGCCGCCTGGGAGGCGCCCCTGGAGCCCGTCTTCCCCACCCGCCTGGAAGCCCCGGCCGAGCCCCTTCCGCCCTTCCAGCCCCGGATCCTCCAGGCGCCCCCGGCCCCCGCCCTGGGCATCGCCCGCCCCCGGGTGGTCCTCACCGTCTTCCCCGGCACCAACTGCGAGTACGACACCGCCCAGGTCTTCGAAAAGGCCGGGGCCGTGGCCGAGACGGTGGTCTTCCGCAACCTGGACGCCCGGGCCGTGGAGGAATCCCTGGACGCCATGGCCGCCGCCATCGCCCGGGCCCAGATCCTCATGATCCCCGGGGGCTTCTCCGCCGGCGACGAGCCCGAGGGCAGCGGCAAGTTCATCGCCGCCGCCTACCGCAACCCCCGGGTGAGTGACGCCGTGCACGATCTCCTGAGGCGCCGCGACGGCCTGGTGCTGGGCATCTGCAACGGCTTCCAGGCCCTCATCAAGCTGGGCCTGGTGCCCTTCGGCGAGATCCGCGCCCTGGATGAGCGAAGCCCCACCCTCACCTTCAACAACCTGCGCTACGCCAGCCGCTTCGCCCAGACCCGGGTGGTCTCCAGCGGAAGCCCCTGGCTGTCCCGGCTCCAGCCCGGCGCCCTGCACACCGTGGCCATCGCCCACGGCGAGGGCCGCATCGTGGGCCCCGCCGACGTGCTGCGGGACCTCCTGGACCGGGGTCAGGTGGCCACCCAGTACGTGGACGACCAGGGCAACCCCACCCTGGACCTGGAATTCAATCCCAACGGCAGCTCCCTGGCCATCGAAGGGCTCACGAGTCCGGACGGGAGGGTCTTCGGGAAGATGGCGCACCCGGAGAGGTACACCCCGCACACGTGGTTCAATGTGCCGGGAGAAAAGGACATGGAAATCTTCCGGGCGGGGGTGGAGTACTTCCGGTAGGTTCTTGGCTGATGGGATCAGCGTGTGCCGGCATGCCCCGGGTGCCTTGATACCGTGATGAACGGGCTGATCCAGGTTGAGCGGATCCCCGTTCATCCCATCGATCGGCGTTCATCCCGGTTTTCGCAGGGCTGATGCAGAGTTGGGTCGGAGCGCAGGTCCCTCGACGTCCATGACCCAAAGCTGGCGACAACCCCCGGTGAAGTTCTAACAGGGATGAACAGGATCCAGGGGAAATAGCAGGATAAAGAACGCCCGGCCTAAGCTGGATCCAGATCGCCCCGCACCTGCTACGGCCTCCGCTTTCCGAGGAGAAAGGCCACGGCGATCACCCCGCCCCCCACGCCCAGACGGAACCACTCCACCCGCTCCCCGAACACCACGGCCGAGGCGAGGATGGCCAGGGGGACCTTGGCGTTGTTGAAGACCGCCAGCGTGCCCACGTCGACCCTGCGGGCGCCGGCGTTGAAGAGGAAGAAGCCCAGGCCGGAGGCCACCAGGCCCAGGTAGGCCAGTACCAGGAACTGGGTCGGGGTGGCGTGGAGGACCTTCGCGACATCCACCCCGGGGGCGGCGATGGCCAGGGTCACCGCGGCGGCGCCGGCGTACAGCAGGCCCATGAGCTGGTGGTCCGGCCTGGAGAGCTTCCGGGCCAGGCGGCGGTAGAGGATCTGGCCCGCGGCGAAGCAGGCGTTGGAGGCCATCATCAGGAGGAAGCCCCGGAGCACGCCCTCCTGGCGCACCCGGGTCCCCAGGCAGATGGCGGTGCCGGCCACGGCCAGGGCGGCGGCGCCCAGGATGGGCCAGGACACCCGCCGGGAGAGGACGTCGTCGGCCAGGGCCACGAGGATGGGCGTGAAGATGGTGAAGAGGGCCACTTCTCCGGGGAGCAGCCACCGGAAGCTGGCGGTGTAGAAGACGTACATCAGGCCGAACTGCAGCGCGCCCACCAGGGCGAGGGCGGAGCGGTGCCGCCAGGCCAGGCCCTTGACCCGCAGGAAGGGCAGGAAGAGGGCCAGGGCCAGCACGGACCGCGCGGCGGCCACGAAGGGCGCCCCCATCGGACTGACCCGGGGGATCAGTCCGAAGGAGAGGGCCCAGAGGATGGAGACGGCGAGAAGGAAGGCCATCCCCCAACTCTACCTCAGGGGCGGGTGGAGGCCTCCAGGAGGTAGACGAAGCTGCGGTAGATGGAGCCCGTGGAGCGGGTCATGCCGATCTCGCAGGTGCGGCTGCTGGAGAGGTGGGCGTCGAAGGCGCCCTTGCGGACCTCGGAGGACTCGTGCTTCGTGGCCGAGGCCGTGAGCTCGGGCACCATGAAGCCCCGGTCCCCGGCGAAGCCGCAGCAGCCGGCGTCCTTGGGCACCGTCACCTTCTCGGCCAGGGCCTTGGCGACCCCCTCCAGCTTGGGGACCAGGGCCATCTTCGTGAGGGAGCACACCGGGTGCAGCACGGCGGAGCCGATCTTCCGCTTCACCTGGAGCTTGGGGAGCAGCACATCGTGGGCGAAGGCCACGGCGTCCAGGATGGTGAGCTTGTCGAACTTCGCCTGGTTCTCCGGGGTGAGGTAGCCCCGGCACGTGGTCAGGCCGTAGGTGCAGGGGGAGGTGTCCACCACCACCGGCAGCTCCCCTTCGTGGCTCCAGGTCCAGAACCTCTCGATGGCCTGGTTCACGGTGAATTTGTGGGCCAGGTCGAAGCCCTTGGAGGAGAAGGGCACGCCGCAGCAGGTGCCGGCGACGTCCGTGGGGATGTGCACGGGCACGCCGGCCCGGGCCGACACGGCCACCAGGGCCTCCACCAGGCTGATGCTGGGGTCCTCCCCGGGCAGGTGGCCCATGGTGCGGGAGATGCAGGCGGGGAAGTAGATGGCCTGGGCCCCCTGGCGCTGGGTGACGGGGAGCCTGCCCTTGGCGGGCTTGGGCATCTCGGGGCTCCACTGGTGGGCCCAGCCGAAGGCCTTCAGGATGCGGGTGAGCATGGGCATGGCGGCGTTGCCGAAGATGCTCTGGACGATGTGGCCCGAACGCAGGCCCAGGCGGACCCCGGGTTCCAGCGTGGCGAAGTTGCGGGCCACGGTCAGGGCCAGCTTCTGGGCACGGGGGGAGTGGCTGGCGCGCCGGAAGCGCTTGGTGAGCTGGCCCGTGTCGATGCCCACGGGGCAGGCCGTGGCGCACAGTCCGTCCACGGCGCAGGTCTTGAGGGCCATGTAGGGGAAGGCCTCGGAGAGGGAGCCCAGGAGCGCCGCGTTCTCGCGGGTGGCCTCCAGCCGGGCCATTTCCCGGCGCACCACGATGCGCTGGCGGGGGGTGAGGGTGAGCTCGCGGCTGGGGCACTTGGGCTCGCAGTACCCGCACTCGATGCACTTGTCCACCTCCTCCTCCACGCCGGGCATGGGCTTGAGGTCGGCCAGGTGGCCCTTGGGGTCGGCGGTGAGGATGACGCCGGGGTTGAGGAGCTGGGCGGGATCCACCAGGGCCTTGAGCTTGGTCATGACGGCCTTGGCCTCGGCGCCCCACTCGGTCTCCACGAAGGGGGCCATGTTGCGTCCGGTGCCGTGCTCGGCCTTGAGGGCGCCGTCGTACTTCTTCACCACCAGTTCCACCACGTCGTCGATGAAGCGGGCGTACCGGTCCACCGCGGCCTGGTCGTTGAAGGACTGGGTGATGACGAAGTGGAGGTTGCCGTCCTTGGCGTGGCCGAAGATGATCGCCTCGTCGTAGCCGTGCCTGGCGAAGAGCTTCGTGAGGTCCACGGTGGCGTCGGCGAGCTTCTCGATGGGGAAGGCCACGTCCTCGATGATGACGGTGGTGCCGCGCTTGCGCACGGCGCCCACGGAGGGGAAGGTGCCCGAGCGGATCTTCCAGAACAGGGCCTGCTCCACGGGGTTGTGGGTGAACTTGGCGGGCTCCAGCAGGGTCAGGCCGGCCGCGGCTTCCACGGCCTTGGCCTCCAGCTCGTACCGGGCCGCCTCCTCCTGGCCCTGGAATTCCACCAGCAGCGCGGCGGCGCCCCCGGGCAGGTCCTTGATGGTGGGGGGGATGCCGGCCTGGTTCTCCACGGACCTCAGGCTCGCGCGGTCCAGGAGCTCCAGGGCCGCGGCGCCCGCGTCCCGCAGGGGCACGATGGCGGCGCAGGCGGCGTGGATGTCGGGGAAGATGAGGAAGCCCGTGACCTTCACGGGCAGGTCGGGCACCGTGCGCAGCACCGCCTCGGCGATGAAGGCCAGGGTCCCTTCGGAACCCACCAGGAGGTTGCGGAAGATGTCCACGGGCCGCGAGAAGTCCAGGAACGCGTTGAGGGAATAGCCAGTGGTGTTCTTGATCTTGTACTTGGCCCGGATGCGCGTGGCCAGGGGCGCGTTGGCCTCCAGCTCGGCCTTGAGGGAGAGCAGGCCCTCCCACAGGGCGGGCTCGGCCCGGCGCAGGGCCTCGTCCGCGTCGGGGCGGGCCGTGTCGATGACGGTGCCCGAAGGCAGGACGAAGGTGAGGGAGTCCAGGGTGTGGTAGGCGTTCTGGGCCACGCCGCAGCACATGCCGCTGGAATTGTTGGAGAGGATGCCGCCCACCGTGCAGGTGTTGATGGACGCGGGGTCGGGGCCCATCTTGGACTTGAACCGGCCCAGGGCCTGGTTCACGTGGGCGCCGATGACGCCCGGCTGGACCTTGACCCTGGCCCCGCCGTCCAGCACCTCGATGGCGCGCCAGTTGCGGGCCACCTCCACCAGGATCCCGTCGGAGACGGACTGCCCGGAAAGGCTCGTGCCCGCGGCCCGGAAGGTCATGGGAATGCCCATGCCCTGGCTCACGCGGAAGAGGCCCTTGACCTCGTCCACGCTGCCCGCGAAGACGACGGCCTTGGGGATCAGCCGGTAGAAGCTCGCGTCGGAGGCGAAGGCGATGAGGTCCACGGGGCGGTCCAGGACGCGGTCCTGGCCGACGATGGCTGCGAGGGAATCCCGGAGGGGGGCGGCGTTGCTCATTATACTGTCCTCGGGCCGTTGGGGCCCTGAAAAGGGTCCCGCCAGCGTGGGGCTGGCAGGACCCGGTCGTGCGGAATCGAACTCGTCCTACTTGACGGGCGTCGCGACGGGAGCTGCCACGGCGGGGGCCGGGGCGGCGACGGTGACGGCGGGGGCCGGAGCCGTGTGGGTGGGCATCCAGTTGGAGGGGAGGACCTTGGCGTAGAGCATGATCACGATGCCAACCAGGGCCGCCAGGGTGATGCTGTGCCAGAAGACGTAGCGGAGGATGGTGCCCTCCTGGCCTTCCTGGTGGGTGGCCACGGAGGCCACCACGAGGCTCTGGGCGTCGATCATCTTGCCCATGACGCCGCCGCAGGTGTTGGCCGCGGCCGTGAGCACGGGGTTGAGGCCCAGCTGCTGGGCGGTGATCTTCTGCAGGCCGCCGAAGAGCACGTTGGAGGAGGTGTCGGAACCGGTGAGGGCCACGCCCAGCCACCCCAGCATGGCGCTGAAGAAGGGGAAGACCGCGCCGGTGGCGGCGAAGGCCAGGCCCATGGTGGCGTCCAGGCCCGCGGACTTGGTGCAGAAGCCCAGCGCCAGCATGGCGGCGATGGTGAGCAGGGAGATGCGCACGCGCTTGACGGTGTTGCCCCAGATCTTGAGGAGCTGGAGGGGCCCGAAGCCCAGGAGAAGGCCGCCGGCGATGCCCGCCAGCAGGAGGCTGGTGCCGGTGGCGGAGAGCCAGTTCAGGGTGTAGACCGCGGGCTCCACGGAGGGCTTGGCGACGACGGGCGGGGCCTTGGTGACGGCGTTGTGCAGGAGGGGGATCTTGTAGTCGAGCTTGGAGACGCCGTACAGGAAGTTGGGGGCGGCCTTGGTGCCGCCGTTGAGGAAATTCTTGACCTGGGGGGTGCCCCAGGCGAACACGAACAGGGAGAGGAAGACCCAGGGCATCCAGGCCTTGACGACCTTGCCCGTGGACTGGTCGGGGATCTCGGCGTGGGCCTCTTCACGCTCGTGCTCGTAGCGCCAGAGGGTCTTGGGCTGCCAGAACTTGAGGAGGACGACGGTGCAGACCATGGAGACGATGGCGCCGGCGATGTCCACCAGCCAGGGGCCGTGGTAGTTGCTGACGAGGAACTGGCAGGTGGCGAAGCTGGCGCCGGCGGTGAGGCAGGCCGGCCAGACTTCCATCATGGCCTTGCGTCCGGCCATGGTCCAGATGATCCAGAAGGGCACCACCAGGGAGAAGATGGGCAGGATGCGGCCGGCGGCGGCGCTGAGCATCTCCAGGGGCAGGCCCGTGACGCCCGCCAGGGCGATGAGGGGGGAGCCCAGGGCGCCGTAGGCCACGGGGGCCGTGTTGCCGATGAGGGCGAGGCCGGCGGCCTGGAGGGGACGGAACCCGAGGCCGATGAGCATGGCCGCCGAAATGGCCACCGGGGTGCCGAAGCCCGCGGCGCCTTCGATGAAGGCCCCGAAGCTGAAGGCGATGAGGAGGGCCTGGATGCGCCGGTCCGCGGCGATCCCGGCGATGGAGTGCTTGACCACCTCGAAATCACCGGATTTCACGGTGATGTCGTAGATGAAGATGGCGTTCAGCACGATCCAGCCGATGGGCAGCAGCCCGTACAGGGCGCCGTTCACCGCGGCCATGCCCGCGAGCTTGGCGGGCATGTGGTACACGAAGATCGACACCAGGAGCGCCGTGGCCAGGCCCAGGAGGGCCGAGATGTGGGCCTTCACGTGCCAGAAGGCCAGGAGCCCCAGGAGCACGAATACCGGCAGGGCGGCCACCAGGGCCGACAAGAAGATGTTGCCCATGACGGGCGAGTACACCTGAGTCCAATTCATTGGACCTCCTTTAGGTGAGGAGTGGGTGGGTTGGAAGAAAGATCAGGGGAGCGAGAAAGCCTACCAAAGGTATGGTGGTCCTACCACCAAAATTTTGGACAACTTCGTCCGTTTTCTAACTTACCTTGCTACAGCACTTCCACCTTGAACGGAGATATTGCATTCATGATTTGGCCCGGTTCTCCGGCTCCTGGCCCTGCTAGGATCGTGGCGAGGTTGCCCGTGGCCATCGAATTCACACCCGTCAAGACCAAGCGAATATATGAAGAGATCGCCGAGCAGATCCAGCAGCTCATCACCGGCGGCGAACTGAAGCCCGGGGACAAGCTCATGTCCGAACGGGAACTGGCCGACCGGCTCCAGGTGAGCCGCGTCTCGGTGCGCGAAGCGATCCGGTCCATGGAGATGCTGGGGTTCATCGAGATCCGCCAGGGGGAGGGCACGTTCATCCGGGACGCCTCGGCCAACGAAGTGATCCGTCCCCTGGCCATGTTCCTGGCGGTGGAACGGGGTTCCCTCCTGGACATGTTCGAGGTGCGGCGCATCTTCGAGACCGCCACTTCTGCGCTGGCCGCGGAACGCGCCACGGACGAGGAGATCGAGCAGATAGGTATGCTCCTGGAGAAGATGAAGGATCGCATCCGGCAGGGAGACTCTGAAAAAGGAGAGGAATACGATGGAGCCTACCACTATGCCGTGGCCGAGGCGACCCATAACAATCTTCTGATCAAACTCCTCCGCACCGTCCACGAGGAATGGAGCAAGGCGGTTTCCGCCGGGAGCCAGCAGCTGCTCCTGGACACCCCCAACAACGCCCAGAAGATCATCGACCAGCACACCCGGGTCTTCGAGGCCATCCGGGCCCACGACGCCGAAACCGCCTCCAGGGCCATGCTCGAGCACGTGACCTTCGCGGAGCGGGAGATCCGCAAGCGCCTATAGGTTGTCGACAAGCACCACCACCAGCCGCCGGGGACCGTGCACCCCGTAGGCCAGGGTCTGCTCGATGTCGGCGGTCTTGCTGGGACCGGAGATGAGGAGGGAGTTGCGGGCCGCGCCCCGTCCCCAGCCGCGGTGGCGCACCGCGGACCAGAGGGTGTCCTCGATGGTGGAGGCCAGCAGCAGCGCGATGTGCACCGGGGGCACCAGGGAGAGCAGGCGCGGTTCCTCGGGGCCGGGCTCCAGCAGGAGGCCTCCGGTTTCCGCCACCCCGGCCAGGGCGGTGGTGAAGCCCGCCGCCACGTCCTCGAAGAGCGCGGCCTTGAAGGTCTCCACCGGCTCCCGGTAGGGGATCAGCTCCGGATCCCGGGGCGTCCAGGCCGAGGCCAGGGCCTTCCCCGCGGAACTGGCGGGGCCGTAGAGGAGGTTCGGGAACCCCTGGTCCCGGCAGAAGCCGAGCACCACCGAGGGCCATTGGCCCGGAACGGCCTCCAGGAATTCCGTGTGCACGGCCTCCATGCCCCGGCGGAGCCGGGCCACCCGTTCCGCGGGGGGCCAGGCGCGGGCCGCCAGGACCTCGGTGGAGGGCAGGGGCACCGGTTCGCCACCGCCCCCGGCCCGGAGGCTTTCCAGGATCGTCGCGCGGGCGTCAGCCATGGGGGATCCCCTCCTCTCTCACCCGTTCCTGCAGGGAGCGCCTCGCCGGCACCGGTTTGCCGCGGGCCAGGGTCCAGGCCTTGAGCAGGGGCAGGCCGCCGGGGATCAGGTTCCGGAACCGCGTGGCGCACCAGGCCGCGAACCGGTAGGCCCCGGGCCGGGAGAGCACGGCGGCCCAGACGCGCCAGGCCAGGTCCTCGGTGGCGGTCCTCCCGGTGCCCCGGCCTTCCACGGAGGAGCCCGGGTCCCGGTGGGTGGCCTCCCGGCGGAGGCGGACGATGATCTCGGGGATGGGGATCTCCACGGGGCACACCTCGGAGCAGGCTCCGCACAGGCTGGAGCCGTGGAGCAGCTCGTGGCGCACCCCCACCCCCTCCATCTGGGGCGTGAGGATCTTGCCGATGGGGCCGGGATACACGGCCTGGTACGCGTGGCCCCCCACCCGGGTGTACACCGGGCAGTGGTTCATGCACGCCCCGCAGCGGATGCAGCGCAGGGTGGCCCGCAGCTGGGGATCCGCGTAGATGCGGGAACGGCCGTTGTCCAGGATCACCAGGTGGACCTCGCGGGGGCCGTCCAGCTCCCCGGGCCCGCGCGGGCCCCGGACGAGGTTGAGGTAGGTGCTCACGGCCTGACCCGTGGCGGAGCGGGTGAGGAGCGCGTAGAGGGGCGCCACGTCCTCCAGGGTCTCCACCACCTTCTCCAGCCCCATGACGGCGATGTGCAGGGCCGGCACGTGGGTGCTCATGCGGCCGTTGCCCTCGTTCTCCACCAGGCAGAGGGTCCCGGTGTCCGCCACCGCGAAATTCACCCCCGAAAGCCCCGCGTCCGCCTCCAGGAACTTCCGGCGCAGCACCTTGCGGGCCAGGGCGGTGAGCTCGTCCACGTCCTCCGTATATTTGGCGTCCTTGATCTTCTGGCTGAACTGCCGGGCGATCTGGGTCTTGTTCTTGTGGATGGCCGGCATGATGATGTGGCTCGGCGTTTCCTGGTCCAGTTGGATGATGTACTCGCCCAGGTCCGATTCCAGGGCCTCCACCCCGTGCTCCTCAAGGAAATGGTTGAGCCCCATCTCCTCGGACACCATGGACTTGCCCTTGACCAGGCGGGTGGCGCCCCGGGCCCGCAGGAGGCCCAGGATGAGCTCGTTGCCCTCCTCGCAGGTGCGGGCCCAGTGCACCTGGATCCCGTTGCGCAGGCAGCTGGCCTCCAGCTGCTCCAGCAGTTCGGGCAGCTTCAGCAGGCTCCGGGCCCGGATGGCCGTGCCCAGGCTCCGCAGGGCCTGGAGGTCGGCGGGATCGGGGAACTGCGCGGCGCGCTTGGCCATGAGGCCGTCCATGGCCCGGCGGAAATTGGCCCGGATCTGGGGATCCCCCAGGGCCTGGGCGGCGGATTCCCGGAAGCCCGTCTCAGCGTGCATGGGTGCGCTCCCAGAGGAATTCCGCGATGTGCTGCGCCCGGAGGGCGGCGCCCTTGGCCTCCAGGGCCCCCTGCACGTTGAGCAGGCACCCCCCGTCCGTGCTCAGCACCCGGCTCGCCCCCGTGGCCACGGCATCCGCGGCCTTGTCGCAGGCCATGGCCCCCGAGATCTCCGGGTGCCGCACCGAGAAGGTCCCCCCGAAGCCGCAGCACTCCCGCTCCCGGGCCAGGGGCGCCACCTCCACGTTGGCCAGCTGCCCCAGCAGGGCCTGGGGCTGTCCCGCGAGCCCCAGGTCCCGCAGGGCGTGGCAGGAGCTGTGCCAGGTGACCTTCACCGGCTCCCCCAGATCCTCCAGCTTCACCTCCAGCACATCCACCAGGAACTGGGTCAGCTCGAAGACGCGCCCGCTGAAGGCCCGCACCCGCGCCTCGTCGGGCTCCCCATGGAAGAGCTCCGGATAGTGGTTGCGCATCATCCCCGCGCAGCTCCCCGAAGGCAGCACCACGGGGATGTCCAGGGGAAACAGCGCCACCTGGCTCCGCGCCACCCCCCGCGCCTCCTCCCAGTACCCGCAATTGAAGGCCGGCTGCCCGCAACACGTCTGCCCGTCCGGAAACAGCACCTCCACCCCCGCCCGCCTCAGCAGCCGGATCCCCGCCATCCCCGCCTCCGGATAGAACAGGTCCACCAGACAGGTCCCGTAGAAGTACACACGCTCAGGATGCATGGAGTCCCTCCGGCCCAACCGGGTGGCCAAGCTTAGCAAGGATGCCGGCCCAGGGCGAGACGAAGTCTCAGGATTTTCCGCGCGCACCGGGGCTTGCGAGCCGGGTGTCGCCGGACGTTCTACTCTGCGCGAAAGTAGGCCAGGGGCATGAAGAACCGCGTTGGCGCGCTCGGGAACCCGTGGAAGCCCAGGTGCCGATAGAACGCTGCTGCATTTTCGTCCAAGGCATCCACTACCAGCATATGGGCAGCGTTCCCTGATCGGGCCGCTGTTGTCAGGGCGTACGTGATAAGAATTTCCCCAAGGCCTTGCCCTTTGAATTGCTGAGCCACGGCCAACCTACCAAGCAGTGCAGCCGGCACCGGAATCCGGGAGGGCAGTCCCTTCCGAAATGCTTCCGGCAGGTTTTCCAGCGGAATGCAATGGGCGGTGAGGGTGAAGTACCCTGCAATCCGACCCTCGGCCGTGGCAGCCACCCAGCAGGTGACGTAGTTGCGCTCAAGGTCTTGGCTGGCCTGGGCCCTCAGGTAGATATCCAGGGGTTCCTTTCCGCAGGAGAAGTTCTTGCGGTCATGGGCCTTGGGGTCCAGGGGCCCGAAGGTGAATCGCATCATCTTTGCCGTGCGGTCTTTCTCGTCTTCCACTTTCCCCCCATCGGGTTCCACCCGTCCATCCGACGCCAGATGGGTCCCATTTGCCAATAAATATTCATGTTCAGAAGTATTCTGAAATAACTCGATTCCCTGGATTTAACCAATTGAAATCGATTTAATTGCTATTATAATGGATTATATAATGAATATCCGTTTTCAAGGAAAGTCCTTGACCGGAATGGCGTCTACTCCGTCTCCGGCAATTTGCCGTATGCTTTGGGAGAGGCATTCACCATGGCCATCCCAACGGCACGACTTGAAGCTCGCATCAGCACCGACCTCCATGCCCTCCTCCGGCGTGCGGCCGAGCTTCAGGGTCGCACCGTGACTGATTTCGTCGCGGACTCGCTCCGAGTGGCCGCCTACAAAGCGCTGGACGAGGCCACCATGACCCGGCTCTCCAGGGAGGATCAGGTCCGCTTCGTGGAGCTCCTCCTCAACCCGCCGCCGCCCAACGCCGCCCTGAAACGGGCCTTTGCTCGACGCAAGAAGCTCTTCACGAACCCCTGACATCCGCCATCGCGGACACCACAATCCCGGGAAGTGGCTTGCCCCACGTCCTCAGCCGCCCTCGGCCAATGGATCACGGCAAGCGCGAGCAGCAGCTTGCTGCTGCGGAAGCGCTCCCGCTGGGTCGGCGCCCACCGATGGGACCCCTATGGGTCGCCGATCCCGGTTGGAACCTCCCGATGACGACCCGCGGCCCCCGGCAGGGCCAGCCTGTCAGCGCCGGAAGGCCCGCACCGCACCCCCCCGGGAAAACTCCCGGCGCCAAAACCCCGATATGCCGTTAACCTGATCAGATGGCAGTTCTTTGGGTTTCCGATTTCGACCTGGACAGGCTCCAGCCCCTCCCCGAGGCCCTCCTCATGGCCCTGGGGGCCATCGGGCAGGCCTCGGCCCGGGGACACCTGGCCCAGACCCTGGTGCGCAGCCGCGTGGCGCCGCAGGCCGAGCCGTGGATCGCGGACCCGGCGGCCATGACGCCCATGCTCAGCCTCCTGAGGGAGGCCGGATTGGCCCAGGAGGAGCACCGGGGATTCTGGTCGGTGACCGAGGCCGCGCGGGAGGCGGTGTGCCGCCGGGCCCACCGCAAGGGGCTGCTCAAGGCCCTTTCCGTGGCGGGGCAGTGCTCGTACGACGCGGGCAAGGTCCTGCTGGACCCCCTGGGGCGGGACCTGGCGGCCTTCCGCCTGGCCTTCCTGGAGGGGCGCACCGAGGACTGGCTCACGGCCCAGGAAAAGGTGCGCTCCACCCACCGGACCGCCCTGGCCTTCCGGGATCCCCTGGCCCTCATCTGCTCCCGCCCCTTCGACCCGGCCTGGTTCGAGGCCCTGCCTCCGGCCCAGCAGAGCCACGGGGCCTGGGCCCTCCTGCACGACCAGACCGTGCACCACCAGCGCAACGAGCCCTTCCGGGCGTGGCTGGAGGCCCGGAGCCGCACCCGGCCCAGCCCCCTGGGGCCCATGGCGGAATACCTGCTCATGGAAGGCCGGGTGGAGGAGGCCCGCGCCCTCCTGGAGAAGCTCCAGCCCAGGCAGCGCGCCCTGGTGCCCATCGCCCTGCTGGAGGCGGCCATGGACCTCGTGCAGGGCCGCACGGCGGAGGCCGCCGGAGGCTTCGAGACCGTCCTGGCCGCCCTGGGCCAGGGCACCCGGCGCAAGGCGGTGCACCTGCCCGGGCTCATGGACCTCTTCTGCTTCCTGGCCTTCATCGGACGGGGCGACGACGCCGGCCTGCGCATGGCCGCGGAGCGCCTGGAGCTCCTGGGCCGGCGCCAGCCCGGGGATCCCCTCAGCACCCTTGCCGAGCCCCTGCAGCGCCTCCTCCTCCACCGCACGGGACTGCCCCCCCGGGAGGAACTGCCTCCCCGGGCCCGTCCCGCGGGGGCGATGCGTTTCGTGGACGTTCTCTGCGGGTACCTGTGCGAAGCCCGCCTCGCCCCCGCCGCCCTGGAGGGCGCCCAGCAGGAACTCGACGGGCTGCCCCTGGGCCTCTTCGCGGGCGAACTGGAGGAGATGGGCCGCCGCAGCCGCGGCGGGCTCTCCACGGGCCGCTTCCCCTTCCTGGACCTGGTGCAGCACAGCGAAAGCTGGGAGAAGGCCCTGGAGGACCTCCACGGCCTGGTCAAGCCCATGGCCAGCCAGCGCCCCGGGCGCCTGGCCTGGTGGGTGTGGCGCAACGTGGAGGGCAAGGCGCCCTTCGTCATCGAGCCCCGGGAGCAGCGGCTGGACGCCCGCGGCCAGTGGACCCGCGGCAAGGCCATCTCCATGAAGCGCCTCAAGGAGGAGAGCCGCGCCTACGACTTCCTCCTGCCCCAGGACCAGGCCGTCATCGCCTGCGTGCGGGAGGGCTGGAAGGGCTTCGAGCTGAACCTGGACGGGGCCCTGCAGGCCCTGGTGGGCCACCCCCTGGTGTTCTGGACCGAAGGCGACGTGGACCAGGCCTCCCGGGTGGAGGTGGTGGCCGGCCAGCCCGAACTGCGCGTGACCCGCAGGGGCCAGGTGCTGGAGCTGCGCCTGGAGCCGGCCCTGGAGGAGGGCGACGTGATGGTGGTGAACGACGGCCTCTTCCGGGTGCGGGTCATCACCGTCACCTCCGCCCACCGGAAGCTGGAGGGCATCGTGGGCCAGGGCCTCCAGGTGCCCCTGGCCGCCGAGGCCCAGGTGCTCAAGGCCCTGCGGGCCGTCGCCCCCATGGTGACCATCCATTCGGACGTGGCCGTCAAGGACGAGGCCGCGCGCAAGGCCGGCATGGCCAAGGTGGAAGGCGACCCCGCCATCCAGCTCCTGCTCATGCCCTTCCACCAGGGCCTCAAGGCCCAGCTGCGGGTGGAGCCCCTCAAGGGCGGCGGGTACTATCCCCCGGGCCAGGGCGGCGCCAACCTCATGGTGGACCACCAGGGCACCACCCGCCTGGTGGCGCGGGACCTGCGGGCGGAGACCGCCGGCGCCGAGGCGCTGCTGGAGGCCCTGCCCACCCTTCCCCTGGAGGAGGGGCGCTCGGAGTGGATGATCGACGACCCCGAAAGCTGCATGACCCTCCTTCTGGAACTGGAGCACGCCAAGGGCCTGGCCGTGGTGCAGTGGCCCGAGGGCGGCCGGCTCAGCCCGCCCCGCACCATCGGCATGGACGCCATGAGCCTGCGGGTGAAGCGCCAGGGCACCTGGTTCGACGCCGAGGGGGAGCTGAAGCTGGACGAAGGCCGCGTGGCCAGCCTCCAGGAGCTGCTCCAGGCCTCGGAGAAGCCCGGGGCGCGCTTCGTGAAGCTGGGCGACGGCCGCGTCTACGCCCTGGCCGAGACCTTCCGGCGGCGCCTGGACGACCTGCGGGCCCTGGGGGACGTGCAGGGCGGGGTGCTGCGCCTTCCCGGCCTGGGCGCCCTGGCCCTGGAGGGCCTGGCCGGGGAGCTGGGCGAATTCAAGGCGGACCGGGCCTGGACGGGCCTCCTGGAGCGGCTCCACGGCGCCATGGGCCTGGAGCCCGCCCTTCCCGAAGGCCTCCGGGCCGATCTCCGCCCCTACCAGACCGAGGGCTGCCACTGGATGCTGCGCCTGGCCGCGGCGGGCCTGGGGGCCTGCCTCGCCGACGACATGGGCCTGGGCAAGACGGTCCAGACCCTGGCCATGCTCCTGGCCCGCGCCGGCCACGGGCCGGGCCTCGTCATCGCCCCCACCAGCGTCTGCTCCAACTGGGAGGCCGAGGCGCAGCGGTTCGCCCCCCAGCTCAGGGTCAAGCGCTTCGGGGAAGGGGACCGGGAGGCCTCCCTCCAGGGCGCCGGCCCCTACGACCTCTTCATCTGCACCTACGGCCTGCTCTCCCTGGAGGCCGAGCGGCTCCAGCGGGTGTCCTGGGCCACCGCCGTGCTGGACGAGGGCCAGAACATCAAGAACGCCCTCACCAAGCGAAGCCAGGCCGTCATGGACCTCCAGGCCGGCTTCCGGGTGCTCCTGTCGGGCACCCCCGTGGAGAACCACCTGGCCGAGCTGTGGAACCTCTTCAACTTCCTCAACCCCGGCCTGCTGGGGTCCCTGGACCAGTTCCGCAAGCGCTTCCAGGAGCCCATCGAGAAGGACCAGGACACCGAGGCCGTCTCGCGCCTGCGCCGCATCGTGAGCCCCTTCCTCCTGCGCCGCACCAAGGCCCAGGTGCTCACGGAACTGCCGGCCCGCACCGAGATCGTCCTGGCCCTGGAGCCCTCCGAGGCCGAGATGACCTTCCTGGAGGCCCTGCGCCGCCGGAGCCTGGAGGAACTGGACGACAGCCCCGGGCAGACCATGCAGGTGCTGGCCTCCCTCATGCGCCTGCGCCGCGCCTGCTGCAACGTGTCCCTGGTGCAGGACGGCGCGGAGATCCCCTCCTCCAAGCTGGAGGCCTTCCTGGACCTGGTGGACGAGCTCCGGGAGAACGGCCACCGGGCCCTGGTCTTCAGCCAGTTCGTGGACCATCTGGCCCTGCTGCGCGAGGCCCTGGACGCCCGGGGCGTGACCTACCAGTACCTGGACGGTTCCACCCCCGCCAAGAAACGCGCGTCCTCGGTGAAGGCCTTCCAGGCCGGGGAGGGCGAGCTCTTCCTCATCAGCCTCAAGGCCGGGGGCACCGGGCTCAACCTCACGGGCGCCGACTACGTGATCCACATGGACCCCTGGTGGAACCCCGCCGTGGAGGACCAGGCCTCGGACCGGGCCCACCGCATCGGCCAGACCCGCCCCGTCACGGTGTACCGCCTCGTCCTCAAGGGGACCGTGGAGGAGAAGATCCTCAGGCTCCACGAGCAGAAGCGCCAGCTGGCCGAGGATCTCCTCAGCGGCACCGCCGTCGCCGCCCAGCTCGACGCCGCCGCGCTCCTGGCGCTGCTGAAGGAAGGATGATGAGACCGGAGGTGAACCATGTCCCATGAGCCCGTGCAGGTGGGGGACGTCGCCTACCTGCGCATCGTCGCCGTGAAGGATGCCGGGGCCTTCCTGGCCTGGGGCCGGCCCAGGGATCTCCTGCTGCCCTGGAGCGAAGTGAAGTTCGAGCAGAAGCGCCGCATCGCCGAGGGGCGCCGCATCATGGTCTGCGTCTTCGAGGCCGAGGACGGCCGCGTGGCGGCCTCGGCGCGCCTGGACGACTTCCTCCGGGACGAGGCCCCCGCCTACCGCGCCGGCGACAAGGTCACGGTGCTGGTGGACGAGCCCACCGACCTGGGCCTGCGGGTCATCGTGGACCACCGCTACTGGGGCCTGGTGCACAAGGCCGACCTCTTCGGGAGCCTGCCCCGGGGCCACCGCCAGGACGGCTGGGTCAAGACCCCCCGCGCCGACGGCAAGCTGGACATCGCCCTCAGCGCCCCCGGCTACGCCAAGGTGGAATCCGCCGCGGAAAAGGTGCTGGCCGTCCTGGCCCGCGGGGGCGGCCACCTGAAGGTGGGGGACCGCACCGCCCCGGAGGAGATCTACGCCCTTTTCGGGATGAGCAAGAAGGTGTTCAAGCTGACGCTGGGAGCGCTGTACAAAGCCCGGAAGATCACCATGGATGAGGCGGGCATCCACCTCTCCGCCTAGGAGCCTGTCCAAGTAATATTCGGCCCCGCGACGGCGCCTGGAGGCCCGATTATCGAGCGCAAGGCCCGCAGGAAATATAGGTCATATTTTCAAGGGACTTGCGCACGATAGGCGGGCCTCCAGGCGCCGCCTCCGGTGGTGGCAGCGGCCACGGCAATCCCGCGTTCCGCTCGTCGAACGATTAACCTAATCGCTCTCCTCGCGGGCCTTGTCTTGCCATGGCCGGTGCCACCATCGCGGGGCCGAATATTACTTGGACAGGCTCCTAGAGGGCGGATCGCCTCAATCCCGATGCACCGTATCGGGATGGAAGGCCGGCAAACATACGGCCACATACTCCGCCCCCTCCGCCTCCGGCGCGCTGTAGCGCACCCACTGCCCGGCCCGGGTGATGACGGCCTGGTTGGCCTGCACGTCGGTGATGCCCTCCCGGGTCTCCACCCGCAGGGTCCCCGCCAGCACCAGCGTGTACTCGTCGAACCGCGGCGTCTGCCCCGGCTCCAGCCAGCCTCCCGCGGCCTTCATGCGCGCGATGCTCACCTCCCGCGTGCCCGTGGCCACGTTGCCCACGAACTCCTCGATGAGCTTGGGCTTGTTCCCTTCGGGACGGATGACGAACGGCTGGGTGACGAGCTGGACCATGGGCTTCCTTTCAGGGGTTGTCGGGCAGATCCACCACGGCCTTCAGGCCCGCCCGCAGGCCGGGCGCGGGGTCGCGGACCAGGAGCTTGAGGCGCACGAGGCCAGGGGAATCGGGGGAGGGGGAAACCAGGACCACCTCGGCGAGCAGCGGAGGCAGGGTCTCGGCGGCAGGCACATGGACGGTGAGCTTCTGGCCCGGTGCCAGCCGGGCCACCCGGTCGGGCCGGGCCGTGCAGAGGATGGTGGCCCGGCTCAGGTCCAGGATGCGGAAGACCACCTGGGAGGCGTTGACGGTCTCCCCCAGTTCCCGGGTGCGCTCCACCACCAGGCCGTCCACGGGGGCCAGGATGGTGCGGAGCCGGACGTGCTCGGCGGCGGTCTCGTAGTTGAGGCGCGCCAGGTCCAGCTCGATGCGGGATTCCATGGCCTTGAACTCCGGGATCACCCGGTTGTCGAAGAGGCTCCGGGCCCCCTTGGCCTCGTACTCCCGGCGGTCCAGCAGCGCCTTGGAGCGCTTCATTTCCAGTTCCTCGAGCCGGGCGTACAACTGGGCCAGGGGCTGCCCCGCCTTCACCCGGTCCCCTTCGCCCGCCTTCAGCTCCACGATGTGGCTGGAAACGTAGGCGCTGACCTCCACCTTCCGGAAGGGCTGCACCGTGCCTTCGAGGGTCGGCGCCGCGGGCAGCGGCAGGGCGAGGAGTAGGCAAAGGCTGGTGGCGCGGTGCATGGGCTTCCCTGAAAGGCGAGACTCCAGGATACCCTCCCAGGTCCGCCGGGCCGTTGGCCATGGCGGCGCCCGGGTCCCCGGGGGCCTGAAAATTAATTTTTCCGGTCCATTGACACCTACGAATATGTTCGTATCTTGGGGTCATCACCCCGGAGTCGCCATGTGCCCCGACCCCATCCGTCCTTCGGACGGCGAGCTCGCCCTCCGCAGCGTCCCCTGGCGCCGGGGCCCCTCCACCGTGCGGGACGTGCCCATGGAACGGGCCCGGGAGCCCCACGCGGCGCCGCCGGAGGCGCCGTGAGCACCGCCGCCCTCGCCCCGTGGCTCCAGGCCTTCGCCTGGGGGCTGGTGCACTTCCTCTGGGAGGGCGCCCTCATCGGGTGCGCCACCTTCCTGGCGCTGCGCTTCGCCCACCGTCCGCAGACCCGGTACCTGGTGGCCTGCCTGGGCCTCCTGGCCATGGTCCTCGCCTTCCTGGCCACCGTCGTCGCCGCGCGGCCGGAGACCTTGGCCATCGAGCCGGCGACGACCTTCTCCGGGGTCGTCACCGTGGTGCCCCCGGATCTCCGGGAACGGCTCCATTCGCGGCTCCCGTGGATCCTCCTGGCCTGGTCCGCCGGAAGCGGGGCCCTGGCGCTGAGGCTGGCGGCGGGGCTCCTGTGGCTCTACGGGCCCTGTCTCCGGAAGGCCCGCCCCGCGCCTGCCTCCCTGGAGGTCGACCTGGAGCGCCTCCGCGCGGCCTTCCGTCACGCCCGCCCCGTGCGGCTGCTGGTCTCCGACCTGGTGGACTCGCCCCTGGTGGTGGGATTCTGGCGGGCCGTCATCCTCGTGCCCGCCGCCGCCCTCCTGGCTCTGCCGGAGGCCTCCCTCGAGGCCGTCCTCGCCCACGAGCTCGCCCACATCAAGCGCCAGGATTTCCTCCTGAACTTCCTCCAGAACGTCGCGGAGGTCGTCTTCTTCTTCCACCCGGCCGTGTGGTGGCTCTCCCGCGAGATCCGCGCGGAGCGGGAGCACTGCTGCGACGACGCCGCCGCGGCCCACTGCGGCGGGGGCCTGCGCTACGCCCAGGCCCTGGCCGACCTGGAAGCCCTGCGCCACGGACCCACCACCCAACTGGCCCCCTCGGGCCATGGAGGCTCCCTCTTGCACCGCATCAAACGCCTGGTCCTTCCCATGCTGCCCACCCAGACCCTCACCCGCCCCGGGCTCCTCGCCCTGGCCGCCGTCACCGTGCTCGCGACAGGCGTCCACTGGACGCCCCTCGTGGCCGCGCCTCCGGAACCGCCCCCCCAACCCGCCGTGGATTCGCCCAAGGCCATGCCCGCGGCACCCGCCCAGGCCGAGCCCACCCATGCCGCCCTCTACCAGCTGCCGCTGGAGGACCCCCCCGGCGCCGCCGCGCGGTCCTTCGCGGCGCCCCTCCCGGTCCCCGAAGTTCCCGCCCCGGCCCCCGCTCCCCGGCCGAGTGTCTCCCCGGGCCAGGCCCCGACGATCTGGCCCTTCGAGGGGAGGATCCCGGCCTTCGATTCCGCCCGGGTCTTCAGGGGCGTCACCGCCATCTTCGGGGGGGCGGAATTCGAGATCCCGCCCCACGCCCGGATCACCCTCAAGCTCCGGCCCGATGGCGACAATTCCTTGGGGGCCTTCAGAATTGTGGTGCAACGGAAGGAACACCCGGAAGACAACGACCTCCGGTGGCTCACGAACACCTCCGATAAGGTCCAGTACGTGTACGTGAGCGTATTCCCGCCCCTGATCGTGCATCGCCACGGCGCTTTCAGTATCCTTCCCGGGGGGCCCTTCATCCTGGAGGTGGAGCGGAGCTGGGATCCGGCCGCCCTGGATCCCAGGGCGAAGGCGGTGGCCTTCACCCAGGCGGCCATCAAGGAGCTGCCCCTGGTCAAGATTGGTTCCATGCGAGTGCGGTCCCACCCGCGCAGCCTGGACTACCCCCCCGCGGCCCTGGCCGCCCGGATCGAGGGCTCGGTGCGATTGGAACTGGTGGTGGACCGGGAGGGCTGGCCGGTCCAGGTAAAGGCCCTGGATGGGCCACCCGAGCTTCGTGCCGCCGCCGAGGACTATGGCTGGCGCTTCTCCTTCTCCACGCCGCCGGCCCGGAGGAAGTTCAAGGCCGTGCGGGTGGAAATGGCCGTGGACTTCCGCCTGGACCCGGCCGCCTCCACCACCCCGGACACCCCGGCCCCGCAGTCGGCCCTCCGGTTCAAAAGCGTCTTCATCCCGGCCCACGCCGAAATGGCGGCCATCCAGGGCAACGCGAGCCAGAACCGGTCCTTCTCCTTCGAGATCCCTCCCCACGCCCGCATCGGGCCGTGCGGGTCTCCTTTGACGTGAACTTCAAGATGAAGTGATTAAAATTTCCCGGCCCATTGACACCTACGAATATGTTCGTATCTTGGGTTCATCACCGCGGAGTCGCCATGTGCCCCGATCCCATCCGTCCTTCGGACGGCGAGCTCGCCATTCTCAGCGTCCTCTGGCGCCGGGGCCCCTCCACCGTGCGGGACGTGCACACGGAACTGGCCCGGGAACGCGACCTGGGCTACACCACCGTCCTGAAGCTCATGCAGATCATGGCGGAAAAGGGCATGGTCACGAGGGACGCCTCGGCCATGACCCACGTCTACACCGCGGCCCGGGACCAGGAGCCCACCCAGGCCTTCCTGGTCCAGGACCTGGTCCGCCGCGCCTTCGCGGGCAGCGCCAAGGACCTCATGGTCCGGGCCCTGGAGTCCCACGCGGCCTCCGTGAGCGAACTTGACGAGATCCAGCGGCTGCTCGACGCGGCCCGCCGGAAGGCGGAGGCCCCATGACCACCGCCTCCCTCGCCCCCTGGCTCCAGGCCTTCGCGTGGGCCCTGGTGCACTTCCTCTGGGAGGGCGCCCTCCTGGGGTGCGCCGCGTTCCTGGCGCTGCGCTTCGCGCGCCGCCCCGGGACCCGGTACCTGGTGGCCTGCATGGGCCTCGTGGCCATGGTCCTGGCCTTCCTCGCCACCCTCTTCCTGGCGGTCCCGGAGGCCACGGTGATCCAGGCGCCCGCGGCCTTCTCCGGAACCCTCACCGTCCTGCCTCCGGATCTCCGGGAGCGGTTGTACGCGCAGCTGCCCCGGATCCTCCTGGCCTGGTCGGCCGGAAGCGCGGTCCTGGCCCTGCGCCTGGGGGCCGGACTCCTGTGGCTCTACGGCCCCTGCCTGCGCGGGGCCACGGCGCCCCCGGAAGCCCTGGAGGCGTGCCTGGACCGCCTCCGCCAGGCCTTCGCCCACGACCGCCCCGTGCGGCTCCGGGTGTCGGACCTGGTGGACTCCCCCCTGGTGCTGGGCTTCTGGCGGGCCGTCATCCTCGTTCCCACCGCGGCCCTCCTCTCCCTGCCGGAGGCCACCCTGGAAGCCGTCCTCGCCCACGAACTGGCCCACGTGAGGCGCCGTGACTTCCTGGTGAACTTCCTCCAGAACCTCGCCGAAGTCGTTTTCTTCTTCCACCCCGCCGTGTGGTGGCTCTCCCGCGAGATCCGCGCGGAGCGGGAGCACTGCTGCGACGACGCCGCCGCGGTCCACTGCGGCGGGGGCCTGCGCTTCGCCCAGGCCCTGGCCGACCTGGAAGCCCTGCGCCACGGACCCACCACCCAACTGGCCCCTTCGGGCCACGGAGGCTCCCTCATGCACCGCATCAAACGCCTGCTCCTGCCCGTGCTCCCCGCCCAGACCCTCACCCGGCCCGGCCTCCTGGCCCTGGCCGCCGTCGCCGTCCTGGGGGGCGGTGTGCACTGGACGCCCCTGGAGGCCACCCCCCCCGCGCCCCCCGCGCCGCCCGTGGAGGCCGTTCAGGCCCCGGTCCCGGCCCCCGCTCCGGAGGCTCCCGCCGTGGCCCTGGCGGCCCTCCACGCCGCCCCTTCCGTGGACCTGCCCGCGCCCCGGGCGGCCCTGGAAGTCCCGCCCCCGCCCGCCGTTCCCGCCCCCGCGGCGAGGGTGGCGGAGCCCCGCCGGGACCTGCCCCCGCCGGCCCCGCGCCCCGCCTTCCAAGGCAAGGGCGTGTTCGTCCCGGCCCACGCGGGGATGGTGTCCATCCAGGGCAACGCGAACCTGAACCGGTCCTTCTCCTTCGAGATCCCGCCCCACGCCCGCATCGGGCTGGACGTGAAGTCCGCCGGGAAGATCCCCCGCTCCACGTACCACCTGGAGGTGGTTCGCCAGCACGGCCCGCGCGGCTTCAATGAGCGCGCCTTCAACAACACGTCCGACCGCGCCGTCATCGTCGATGTGGAGGTCGTGCCCACCCGGAAGTTCAACGACGGACCCGGCCTGTCCCTGGATCCCATCGAGGCGGGCCTCTTCACGATCCAGGTGACCCGCACCTGGGATCCCGCCGGCCAGGACCCTCGGGCCCTGGCCGGGCCCTTCCCCAAGGGCGGCCTGGAGGCGCTGCCCGAGCTGCCCAACGCCGATCTCCAGGTGGCCTACCGCCCCGAGAAGCCCGTGTATCCCCCCGCCGCCCTCGCCGCCAAGGAGGAAGGCACCGTGAAACTGCGGATGGCGGTGGGAAAGGACGGCAACCCTCTTTTCGTGGAGAGCCAGGGCGGCACCCCGGAGTTCCGGGCGGCCGCGGAAGCCTTCGTGTGGCGCTGGGTGTTCTTCCCGCCCCGCATCGGGGGGGAGAACCGGGCCGTGCGGGTCTCCGTGGTCGTGCAATTCAAGATGAATTAATGCAATGAATAATTCGATGGCTTGACATCCTGACCCGCCGGTCCACAATTGCTACCGTGGTATCGATACCACGGTAGCAATTGAAAGGGAGGCGGGCATGGCATACGGGTACAAGATCGGGAGCCTCCCGCTCACCACCGTCCAGCGCCTCCCCAGCTACCTGCGCGTCGTGCGGGAGATGCGCCGGCTGGGCCGGGAGGTGGTGTCCAGCGCCCGCCTGGGCGAGCTGCTGGGGCTGGAGGCCGTGCAGGTGCGCAAGGACTTCGGCTTCATCGGCATCACCGGCATGCCCAAGATGGGCTACCAGGTGGAGGAGCTGGTCCTGGCCATCGAGCACTGCCTGAACTGGAACCAGGTGCGGGACGCGGTGCTGGTGGGCGTGGGGCACCTGGGCATGGCCCTCCTGGGCTACGAGGGCTTCCGGGCCCACGGGCTGGACATCTGCGCGGCCTTCGACATCGACCCGTCCCTGGCGGGGCTGGTGGTGAACGGCACCCCCGTGTGGCACATGGACCAGCTGGAATCCGAACTGCGCCGCCTCGACGCGCGCATGGCCATCCTCACCGTCTCCCCCGACGCCGCCCAGGACGTGGCCCTGCGCCTGGCCCGGGCGGGCATCGAAGGCATCTGGAATTTCACCGGGTGCCCGCTGGACCTGCCCCCGGACGTCATCGTCCAGGACCAGGACATCGCCATCGGCCTCGCCGTGCTTTCCGCCAAACTCTCCTCCCGGACCTAGGTCCGTCCCACGAAAGGGCTCACCATGCCTGATGCCGAAGGCCTGCCCACGCTCACCATCTGCCTGGGGAGCTCCTGCTTCACCCGGGGCAACGACGCGATGCTGCCCCGCCTCCAGGCCTTCCTCAAGCGCAAGGGGCTGGAGGGGACCGTGGCCCTGCGGGGCGCGCGGTGCGAAGGGCGCTGCCAGCACGGCCCGAACCTGCGCCTGGGGGAGACCTTCCTGGACCCGGCCACCTGCCTGGAGGACCTGGAGAAGGCGCTGTGAGGCCCGGACCGGTCTATTCCGAACAGGCCCAGTGCCAGGACTGCTACAAGTGCGTGCGGGCCTGCCCGGTCAAGGCCATCCGGGTCAGCTCGGCCCACGCCGTGGTGATGCCCGAGCGGTGCCTGGCCTGCGGGGCCTGCGTCTCGGCCTGCCCCAGCGGCGCCAAGCGCGTGCGGGACGACCTGCCCCTGGTGGAGGCCCTGCTGCGGGGGGACCGCCCCGTGGTGGCCTCCCTGGCGCCCTCCTATCTCAGTGAATTCCCCGGGGGGCCCGGCCGGATCATCGCCGCCCTCAAGCGCCTGGGCTTCGCCGGCGTGAGCGAGACGGCCCTGGGGGCCCAGGAGGTGTCGGCGCGGCTGGCCCAGGACCTGGACGCCCACACCGGCCGCATCTGGATCTCCACCGCCTGCCCCGTGGCGGTGGACTACGTGCGCACGTACCTGCCCGAACGCATCCCCGACCTCACCCCCCTGGATTCCCCCCTGCTGGCCCACGTGCGGCTCCTGCGGGCGGAACTGGGGGAGGCGCCCGTGGTCTTCATCGGCCCCTGCATCGCCAAGAAGCTGGAGGTGGAGGAGGCTCCGACCCTGGCCGCCGCCCTCACCTTCGAGGACCTGCGGCGCTGGCTGGACCGGGAGGGCATCGACCCCCTGGACCTGGAGCCGGAGGGCGACTTCCTCCTGGGGCCGGCCGCCGAAGGCTCCCTCTACCCCATCGAAGGGGGCATGGCCCGGGCCACGGCCCTGAACATGGCCACCGGCGACACCCGCTTCGTCACCCTCAGCGGCCTGGGCCCCATCCGGGAGGCCCTGGCGGACCTGCCCGCGCCCCGGGGCAATGTCTTCCTGGAACTGCTGGCCTGCCCCGGGGGCTGCGTGAACGGCCCCGCGGCGCGGCGCTCCCCGGTGGGGGCCCGCATGGCGGTGCTGGACGGGGCCTCCGAGGCCCCCGGCGCCTACCCCCGAGAACCCGCGGTGCCCCTGGAGCGGGGCTTCACCGCCCGGGTGCCGCCGGCAGCGGGGATCCCCGAAGGCCGCCTGGAGGCCGCCCTGCGGCGCCTGGGCAAGACGGGCCCCGGGGACGAACTGAACTGCGGCGCCTGCGGGTACGACACCTGCCGGGACCTGGCCGGGGCCATCCTGGGGGGCCGGGCCGAGACGCGCATGTGCGTGTCCAACCTCCGCCGCCTCGCCGAGAAGAAGGCCAACGCCCTGCTGCGCACCCTCCCCTTCGGGGTGGTGATCGTGGACGAGGAGCTGCGCATCATCGAAAGCAACGACCAGTTCGTGCGGCTCCTGGGCGAGGAGGCCGCGCTGGTGGCCGAGACCCAGCCCGGCCTTTGCGGCGCCCACATCGAGAAGCTCGTGGACTTCGGCGGGCGCTTCCGGGAGGTGCTGGAAGGCGGCGACGAACTCATCCGCCAGAACCTGGCCAGCGCCGGGGGGACCCTCAGCGCCACCATCTTCACCGTCGAGCCGGGCCACGTGGTGGGGGCGCTCCTCCTGGACGTCACCGAAACCGAGGCCCGGCAGAAGGAGATGGTGGGCAAGGCCGAGGAGGTCATCCAGAACATGCTCGCCAACGCCCAGGAGATCGCCTTCAGCCTGGGGCGCAACGCCGCCCGCAGCGAGGGGATCCTCAATTCCATCATCGCGGAGTTCCGGGGGCCCCATGGAGCCTGAGGCCCGCTTCATCGAGGTGGACCACTTCGGCCTGGCCTGCGGCGGGGAGCACCTTTCGGGCGACCTCTTCCACTCCCGCAGCCTGGAGGACGGCCACCGGGTGGTCTCGGTGCTGGCCGACGGCCTCAGCAGCGGCGTGGAGGCCGCGGTGCTGGCCTCGGTGACGGCCTCCATGGCCCTGGAGTACGTGGAGTGGAACATCGACACCGCCAAGGCCGCCGCCATCCTCATGGATTCCCTGCCGGTGGACCCCGTGCGCCGCATCAGCTACTCCACCTTCACCATCGTGGATGCGCGCAGGGACGGCCGCACCCGGGTCTTCGAGCACGGCAACCCGCCCTTCCTGCTCATCCGGGACGGGGCCATCCTGCCCCTGGAGAGCACCGTCCTGTCCCAGCCCCGGTGGGGCAACCGGCGCCTCATCGTGAGCGAATTCCAGAGCCGCGTGGGCGACCGCCTCGTGCTCTGCTCCGACGGGGTGACCCAGTCCGGCATGGGCACCCCCGCCCATCCCCTGGGGTGGGGCGAGCCCCAGGCCGCGGCCTTCGCCCTGGACTGGCTGGCCCGGGACCCGGACCTCTCCAGCCGGCGCCTCGCCGAGCTCCTGGTGGACCAGGCCCTGGGCCTCGACGGCGGCGAGGCCGGGGACGACATCACCTGCGGCGTCATCCACCTGCGCCGGCCCCGGATCCTCCACGTCCTCACGGGCCCCCCCTTCGACCGGGCCCGGGACCGGGACTTCGCGGCCCTGGTGGAGGCCCCCGGCGCCCGCAAGGTGGTGTGCGGCGGCACCACCTCCAATATCCTGGCCCGGGAACTGAACCGGGACGTGGAAATGGACCTGTCCCTCCACGACCGGGACGTGCCCGCGCCCTCCACCATGGCCGGCGTGGAACTGGTCACCGAGGGCTGCCTGACCCTGGCCAAGGTGGGGGAGTACCTGGAGGCCGGCGCCTGCCCCCGGCGCAACGCCGCCTCGCGCCTCGTGGAGCTGCTCCTGGAATCGGACGTCATCCACTTCCAGGTGGGCACCGCCGTGAACGAGGCCCACCAGGACCCGGCCCTGCCCGTGGAACTGGACATCCGCCGCAACGTCATCAAGCGCATCGCGGCCCTGCTGGAGACGCGGCACCTGAAGAAGACGCTGCTCTCCTACTACTGATCCGGAGGTCCCATGGAACCCGTCACCGTGACCATCTGCATGGGCACCGCCTGCGTCGTCATGGACGGTTCGCGCCTCGTGCTCCTGGAGGAGCACCTTCCCGAGCGCCTCCGGGGCCGTGTGAGGATCCGGGGCGAGCGCTGCCTGGAGCTCTGCACCCGCCACTCCGCGGCCCGGGCCCCCTTCGTCCTGGTGGACGGCGAGCCCCTGGCCAACGCCACCTTCGAGGGCATCGTCGCGCGCATCGAGGACGTCCTGGCGGGGAGGGCGTGACATGGCCCACCCCGCCACCACCACCCGGCTCCGGCGGGAGCTCCTGGTGAAGACCGCCGAAGCGCTGCGCGCCGGGGACCTGCCCGGGCGCGTGGACCGCTTCCCCCTGGAACTGCGCCCCCGGGGCGAGACCGCCCTGCGCTGCTGCGTGCACCGGGAGCGGGCCGTGCTGCGGTACCGGGCCATGGCCCTCCTGGGATTTTCCGTGCAGGACGAGGAGGACGAGCTGCGCCCCCTGGCGCACTACGCCCGGGACGCCCAGGCCCGCACGTCCCGGGATCCGCGCCTGCTTACGGTCATCGAGGAGGCCTGCAGCGCCTGCGTGCGCGCCGCCTACTTCGTGAGCAACGCCTGCCGCGGCTGCGCCGCCCAGTCCTGTGCCGTGGCCTGCCCGAAACAGGCCATCACCGTGCGGGACGGCCAATCCGCCATCGATCCCGCCCGCTGCGTCAACTGCGGCAAGTGCAAGGACGTCTGCGCCTTCAACGCCATCCTCCGGATCCCCATCCCCTGCGAGGAGGCCTGCCCGGTGCAGGCCATCGTGCGGGGCCCCTCCGGCAAGCAGGAGATCCGCCACGATCTCTGCATCGCCTGCGGCAAGTGCATGCAGGCCTGCCCCTTCGGGGCCGTGGCCGAGCAGTCCGAAGTGGTGGAGGTGCTGGGCGCCCTGGCGGAAGGCAGGCCCCTGGTGGCCCTCTTCGCCCCGGCCCTGGCCGCCCAGTTCCAGGCCCCCCTGGAGCACCTGGTGGGGGCCCTGCGGCGCCTAGGCTTCGCGGGGACCGTGGAGGTGGCCGCCGGGGCCGACCTGGCCGCCCAGGCCGAGCGGCGCGAACTGGAGGAGGCGCCCTTCCTCACCAGCTCCTGCTGCCCCGCCTACACGGGCCTGGTGGCCTCCCGCCTGCCGGCGCTGGCCCCCCGGGTGTCCACCACCCCCACGCCCCTGGCCTTCGCCGCGAAGCTGGCCGCCCAGCGCTTCCCGGGCCTGCCCCGGGTCTTCCTCAGCCCCTGCGTGGCCAAGCGCCGGGAGGCCCTGGGGGGCTCCGTGGAGCACGTGCTCACCTTCGAGGAGCTGGGGGCGGCCCTGGTGGCCTGGGGCATCGAAGTGGACGCCTGCCCACCGTCCCCCGCCGATATCCCGGCCACGGACCGGGGCCGGGCCTTCGCCGCGGCGGGGGGGGTGGCCGCCGCCGTGGGGGCCGACGCGGAGGTGCTCTGCGGCCTGGGCGCCGAAACCCAGCGGCGCCTGCGGCTCTACGCCTCCGGCAAGGGCCCCGCCCGGTTCCTGGAGGTCATGGCCTGCGAGGGCGGCTGCATCGCCGGGCCCTGCACCCTCGCCGACCCCAAGGTGGCCCGCCGGCGCATCCCCGCCGCCCCGGACCGGGATCCGGGGCGGCCGGTGTGACGCCTATTTGGCGATGCCCTTGGGGTAGCAGAGCCCGCCGGTGATCTCGATGGTCGTGGCGTTGAGGGCCTCGTTCTCCGCGGCGGTGCCGATGATGGAGGCGATCTCCTCGGGGGCCACCAGGCGGCCCAGGTGCACGTCCGCGAGGATGGCCTTGAGGGCGTCCTGGTTCATGCCCGTGAGCATGGGCGTGGCGGTGTAGCCCGGCGCGATGGCCACGCAGCGGATGTTGCGGATGCCGCGCATGAGGAACTCCCCGATGATGATCTTGGGCATCAGGGCGTCGGCCACCTTGGCCGAGGAGTAGTTGATCTGCCCCACCTGGCCGCACTTGTTCACGGAGGAGATGGGCACCAGCAGCCCGGGCCAGCCGCCGTTGACCATGGCCTCCGCGGCGTCCCGCATCGTGAGGAAGGTGCCCGTGAGGTTGGTGTCGATGACCGCGGCCCACTTGTCCAGGCCCAGCTTCTTGGAGACCTGGCCCGTCTCCTTGTCCAGGCTCAGCATCGTCCCGTCCCGGATGATGCCGGCGCTGGACACGCAGATGTTGAGCTGGCCGAAGGCCTCCAGGGTGCCCTGGATGAACCGGGCCGTGTCCGCCTCGCTGGTGACGTTGGCCTGGATGCCGATGCACTCGGCGCCCATCTCCTTGACCTCCTTCACCACGCGGTCGATGTTCTTCTGGACCATGTCGACGATGGCCACCTTGGCGCCCCGCTTGGCGAAGTACTTGACCACGGCCTCGCCGATGCCGTTGCCTCCGCCCGTGACGAGAACGACGCTTCCCTTGATTTCCATGGTGTATTCCCTTTCTTTGGGGTTGGGTTCAGGACCTGGGCGTGACGCTGTCCGCGTCCCAGTGGATGAAATTGGGATGGAGCACGTCGGGCCCCACGATCTTGAGGTCGCCGATGCGGTTGGGATGGGCCACGTCCGGCCCCACGCACCGCACCCCCACCGGGAAGACGGTGCGGATCACCCGCAGGGCCCGTGCCGCCGCCTCCTCCTCGGGAGCCCCCGGGAACAGCCCCGCGGCGGCCACGGCCGTGGCGCCTCCGGCCCGGGTGCAGAGGATGTCCCAGCCCCCGCCCCGCTTCTCGACGGTGAAAATCATATCGTTGTAATGGATGGGGTTCATGGGCGGGCTCCCTAGAGTTTCCGGAGGACCGTGACGCAGTTGGTGACCGCCGAGCCGCCCACGTTGAAGGCCACGCCGATATCCGCCTTGCGGGCCGGAACGCCGATGGGTTCGCCGATGAGCTGCTTGTATATCAGGGCGTGCATGGAAGCCCCCGTGGCGCCCACGGGGTGCCCCTTGGACTTCAGGCCGCCCGACAGATTGATGGCGATGCGGTCCTCCCGGGTGAAGCGCCCGTCCAGGTAGTCGTAGCCGCCCCGCCCGTCCGTGGAAAAGCCCAGGGCCTCCGTGGAAAGGATCTGATTGATGGTGAAGCAGTCGTGCACTTCGGCCAGATCCACGTCGCCGGGGCGGATGCCCGCTTCACCGTAGGCCTTGGCGGCGGCGTCCTTGCCGGCCATCAAGTCATACATGTTCGGCCGGACCCCTTCCGCCAGGCGCTCGCAGGAGTGCCCGATGCCGGCGATGGACACGGCCCGCTTCCGATCGCTCACGTTGGCCGTCTGGGTGATGACCAGGGCCGCGGCGCCGTCCGTGACCAGGGAGCAGTCGTGGAGCCGCAGGGGGGCGGCGATCATCATGTTCTTGCACCGGCCCTTGTCGTCCACCTCGTTGAGCTTCTGGATCTCCTCCAGCGAGGCCGGGCCGTTCCTCACGTGGGCCAGGGGGTTTTCCGCCCCGTTGCGGTAGCAGAGGGCGCCGGCCGTCCAGAGCATGCGCTCCAGTTCCTCGCCGGGGATCTTGTACTGGGCCTGGTAGCCCTTGGCGTACTCCGCGAAGAGCATGGGGAAGGACATGCCCCGGGACCCCTCGGTGGGCCAGTGGGAGCAGCAGGCCAGCACATGGGTCATCTGGGGGGTGGGGAGGAGGTTCATCTTCTCCACGCCGATGACCAGCACGTGCTTGTACCGCGCGGCCTCGATGGCGTAGACCGCGTCGTAGAGCGCCACGGAGCTGGAGGCGCAGGCGCACTCGCAGCGGGTCATGGGCTTGAAGCGCAGGGCGGGGTCGATCTCCGCGGCGAGGGGGGCCACGTGCTCCTGGTTGATGAAGGAGCCCGGGGAGCAGGAACCCACGTAAATGGCGTCGATGTCCTTGGCCTCCAGGCCGGCGTCCCGGATGGCCCCACGGCCGGCTTCCACCAGCAGATCGTAGTAGGTCCGGGTGTCCGTCATCAGGCCGGTCCTCTTGTCCTTCCGGACGAAGGCGCCGAACTCCGTGTTGTGGGCGCCGATGATGCTCGCGTTGCTCATGGGGCGGGTCCTTTCGGTGGAGGCCCGGAACCGGGGCTCCTGGGCGCGGCTGGTTGGAGGCGGGGGGGCCCGGGACCTCCTGCAGCGTGGGTTGGGGTTATAAACCGGCTGGTTGGGTTTTTTTGGGGCGTTGGGGCATCAGTGTCTGAATCAATTACTTGAAAATTCCCGGGGCAGGGGGGACCCGACTCCGGGCACGGCTATGGAACTGAACGGCTGAATCAGGTCTCATTCTGGTGCGGAACCGCACGCCGGTCAAGCCCCTAAATCGACGGCCGTCCCGGTTTGGCGACGCGGTTCCTGGCACCGGGCTCCGGACTGCGGGCAGACCCGTGGATGCCCGCGTCCGCGGGTCGGCCAGGGAATTTTTTTACGTCCAGGGTGAAAAATATTAACCGCAATTGACTGTTTCCCCAAAACGTTTGTGCTAGGGTTTTTAGATCCTTCAAACAAGGTGTTGAGCCTGGGGCAGATTGAGCGCCCGGGCGCTGTTTTCGTCCGCCAAGGAGCGCAGATGCATACCAGGAAGTCCTGCTTGATCGTCCTATCGGCCTTGACGTGCGCCATGGTGGCCACGGCCCAGACCGGCACCACCTCGGGCGCCGTGAGGGGCAGCGTGAAGGCCCGCAAGGGCGCCCCCGTGGCCGCGGCCACGGTTTCCGTCCGCAACCTCGAGACCGGCTTCGCCCGCACCCAGGTCACCGACGCCCGGGGCGAATTCCAGTTCCCCTTCCTGCCCGTGGGCACTTACGAGATCGTCGTCACGGCCAAGGGGCTCAAGACCGCCAAGGACCCCCTGGTGCGGGTGAGCCTGGGCCAGACCAGCACCCAGAACTTCAGCATGGATTCCGCCGAGGCCTCCGCCGTGGTGGAGGTGGTGGACGTCACCGCCAGCCTGGACGTGGCCCAGATCAATTCCCAGACCTCCCTGAACCAGGACCTGATCTCCGCCGTTCCCCTGGCCACCCGGAACTTCACCGACCTGGTGCAGCTCACCCCCGGGGCCGCCGTGGGCGGAACGTCCTACTACACGTCGGTGGAAGGCGCCCGCGGCGTCCAGAACAACCTCCAGATCGACGGCGCCAGCTTCAATTCCAAGTTCAACAGCGAGCAGCGCGGCGGCACCCGCGTGCCCTTCTCCTTCGGCGCCGACTCCATCAAGGAACTGCAGGTCATCACCAACTCCTTCGACGCCCAGTACGGCGACGCCGTGGGCGCGGTGGTGAACGCCGTGACCAAGACGGGCACCAACGAACCCTCGGGCATGGCCTTCATGATGTTCAAGCCCAACTCCCTGGTGGCCCGGGTCCGGCCCGTGGACTACGACCTCAGCGGCGCCAAGAACTCCCTGACGGCTCGCACCCGCGACTACAAGACCGCCCAGGGCGGCTTCAACTTCGGCGGCCCCATCATCAAGGACAAGCTCCACTACTTCATCAACGTGGAAGCCTCCCGCCTGAAGGAGGAGAGCGTTCCGGCCTTCGGCTACGACGGCAACTCCGGCAACGCGGTGGGCGACTACACGGCCTTCTGGGCCCCCAAGGGCATGGGCTCCCTGCTCATGACCGGCGCCGGGACCACCCTCTCCCAGGAATCCCAGACCCCCTGGACGGACCAGCAGACCAACGTGGTCGTCATGGGCCGCCTGGACTGGACGGTGAACGAGAACCACACCGCCACCTTCCGGATCAATTCCCAGAACTACAAGGGTCTCAATGACATCTACCCCGGGACCCGGCGCTACGACGTGGCGGTCTCCGGCAACTCCACCATGACCTTCAAGAGCCTGTCCTCGGTCCTGGAGCTCAAGTCGATCCTGGGCCCGAACCTCCTGAACGAGGGCCGCCTGCAGATCGCCACCGAGGACCGGCCCACCACCCCCAATTCAACCACCTGCGCCCCCGTGCGCATCGCCAGCAACTCGATCAACGCGGGCCAGTACTACATCGATCCCCGCACCACCAACGAGAAGACCACCCAGTTCCAGGACACCGTCACCTACATGTCCGGGGACTGGAACCTCAAGGCCGGCGTGGATCTGCAGTACATCCACATGAAGAACCGGTACCTCCCCAGCCAGAACGGCAACTGGTCCTTCGGCACCTACTCCATGGCCAATGCCTGGTTCGCCGGTTCCGTCGCGGGCTCCGGCCTGTCCTACAGCCAGGGCTACTCGCCCCTGGACGGCGTGAGCGACTTCAGCGAGAAGTACTTCGCCGGCTTCCTGCAGGGCCAGTACACCGGCCTCCTGGACAAGCGCCTCATGCTGAGCCTCGGCGTCCGGGCCAGCAGCGAGCGCTGGAGCGGCAACCCCAACCCCAACGGCAAGCTCCAGGGCCTGGACCGGCAGCCTGACGACAAGGCCCTGGACCCGCGCTTCGGCTTCAGCCTCGATGTCTTCGGGAACGCCAAGACGGTCATCCGCGGCGGGTACGGCTGGTTCAGCATCAGCAACCCGGGCCAGACCGCGTCGGCGGCCATCATGAACAACGGCCTGAACCTCGTCTCCTACTCCGTCACCTCCGCCTCCAACGCGGCGATGTTCAATGCGGGCGGTCTCCTGTCGGCCGCCAACCGCTGGGGCGGCCCCCTCACCGGCACCGGCTCCCTGCGGCCCCTCTCCATGGCCGAACTGGCCCTCCTGCCCCAGGATGCCGTGGCCGTCACGGTCATCGACCCCGAGGCCAAGATGACCCAGGCCCGGTCCATGTCCCTGGGCATCGAACAGGATCTGGGCAACGGCTACACGGTGGGCCTCAAGGCCACCTACAAGAAGTACCTGAACCTCCAGTACGGCGTGAACATCAACATCGCCCAGAACGTCGACGGCAGCACCTCGGTGCTCAACGGCGGCATCTACAACGACGGCTACCCCACCAAGTGGAACCACTTCTCCAATTCCGCCGCCAACCGCCCCTACACCGCCATCGTGCGGGGCCGCCAGCTGGATCTGAGCGGCTTCGGTGACGTGATCCTCTCCAAGTACGACGGGGAAGGGCGCTACAAGAACCTGGTGCTGGAGTTCGGCCGGAACATCCCCGAACAGTGGGGCTTCAAGGGCAACCTGACCTTCGCCAAGGCCGAGGACAACAACTCCAACGAGCGCGCCACCCTCACCTCCGCCAGCGCCCTCACCGAGAATCCCGCCGATCCCCTCCAGTCCTACGCCCTCAGCGACAACGACCACAAGTTCCGGGCCGTGCTGGCCTGGTGGGCGCCCAAGGTCTACGGTGTCCGCATTTCCGGTGTCACGACCTTCACCAGCGGGCGGCCCTACTCGGGGATCTACTACAGCGACGTGAACGGCGACGGCAAGTACATCGACACCGCGGGAGGCCGGAACGCCTACCGCCAGCCCTCCACCAAGACCTTCGACCTGCGCTTCGACCGGACCTTCCAGATCACCAAGGGGCTGGGCGTGGAAGCCATCGTGGACATCTACAACGTCTTCAACTGGTCCAATATGTGGACCTCCCAGACCTACTACGCCGCGTCCCCCCTGGACCGGGGCTCCTACGCCCAGACGTTCGGGCGGCTCGATATGCCCGACAGCAAGACGCGCGAAGTTCAGTTCACCCTCAAGGCCCGCTTCTAGGCCCACGACCATGACGAACCTCTTTTCCGATCCAGCCTCTTCAGGAGTACGTATGTTCACCCGCTTGACCCCCCGAGGTACCGGCAAGGCCCTGGCCTATGTGGGCACCGGAATCAGCCTGGGCCTCGTGTCCATGCAGCTGGGCTGCACCAACTCGAACAAGGCGTTCGAGACCCCCTCCCCCAACATCTCGTCCTTCCTCATCTGCCAGCCCAAGCAGGGCACCTGGGACAGCACCGCCACCCGCACCGTGAACATCGCCAAGGGCGGCACCGTCCTCATCCGCGCCAACTTCGCCACCACGGGCGGCACGGCCCTCATCACCCCGGGCAACCTCACCCCCACCACCAACGGCATCATCACCCTCAACGGCATCACGTCCACCACGGTCTACACCCTCACCGTGACCAGCGCCAAGGGCGAGGTGAGCACCAGCACCGTGACCGCCACGGTCCTGCCGGCCCCCTCCAACCTCACCTACGCCGTGCCCGACGCCACGTACTACAAGGACGTCTTCGTGGGCACCAACGCGGTGAGCGTGACCGGCGGCGGCACCTACACCTACTCGGTCACCCCCGCGCTTCCCGCCGGCATGACCCTCGACGCCACCTCCGGCGCCATTTCCGGGGCCCCCCAGGCCATGAGCTCCGCCACGGCCTACACCGTCACCGCCGTGGACTCCGTGGGCCAGAGCACCACGGGCACGGTGTCCATCAAGGTCCTGGCCACCCCCGTGACCTTCACGGAAAGCGTCCGGGCCGTGGTCAAGGGCGATTCCGCCACCCTGACCTGGGACGCCACCTCCGTGGCGGGCCTGTTCAAGGGGGCCACCCTCACCGCCAACCCCGCGGACGCCACCCTCCCGGCCACCATCGACCTGGCGGGCAGCATCACCGTCACCCCCACCGCCACCACCACCTACACCCTCTCCCTCACGCCCGCCGCCGGGGGCGCCCCGGTGACCCGCACCCTGGGCCTGACCGTGGGTTCCGGCCCCTTCTCCTTCGTGGACTTCAAGGCCTCCCCGGCGGTCACGGAGTTCGACGGCTCCAGCGTACTCACCTGGGACTACCTGAACACCCCCGACACCCTCACCCTGGACGGCGCCGACGTGCTCAGCCTCACGTCCAAGACCGTGAGCCCCATCCGCCGCCAGACCTACACCCTCACCGGCGGCAACGCCCTCAACACCACCAACGCCACCATCACCACGGCGGTCGCCGCCAAGGGCTTCGACCTGCTGGCCGGCAGCACCGCCGGCCCCGGCTACCTGGACGGCACGGGCGCCACCGCCCGCTTCGGCCTGAACTCCGCGGCCATCAGCGGCACCACCGCCGCCTCCATGAACCTGTCCGTGGATCCCAGCGACAACATCTACGTGGCGGACAGCCTCCTCGCCAATGTGCGCATGATCAGCCCCACCGGCGTGGTCACCACCCTGGCGGGCAAGGCCGGAGTGCCCTGGATCAACACCACCATCAGCGGCGACGGCAGCGGCAACGGCACCGCCGCCCGGTTCAAGAACCCCGCCCACGTCCTGTACGTGGACGCCAACACCCTCTACGTGACCGACTACTACACCAACTCCGTGCGCAAGCTGGCCAAGCAGGGGGATGGATCCTGGACGGTTTCCACCTTTGCGGGCACCGTGGGCACCTACGGGGATTCCAGCAAGCAGCTCCTGGACGACCCCCTCTGTTCCGTTCTCTACAATGGCAAACTCTACATCGCCTCCGCCTATGACTCGTCCATCCGGATCTTCGATCCGGCGGCGGCCGCAGGCAGCCAGTTCACCGTGCTTGCGGGCGGAAACGGCGCGGCCAGCTATGGCCTCAAGGACGCCACCGGAAGCCTCGCCCTGTTCCGGACCCTTTCGTCCATGGCCATCGACCCCGCCAACGGCACCCTCTACGTGGCCGACCGGGAGAACCACGCCATCCGTCAGGTGACCCAGGCCGGCGTGGTGACCACCATCGCCGGGGCCTATCCCACCGCCACCGCCGGGAACGTGGACGGCAGCGGCCTCAACGCCCGCTTCGCCCGCCCCGCGGGCATCGTCCGGGCCAGCAACGGCACCCTGTTCGTGGCGGACAACAACAACCACACCATCCGCAAGATGGTCTACAACGCCGGGACCTCCGCCTGGGACGTCACCACCATCGCCGGCACCGGCGTGGCGGGCTACAAGGAGGGCGCCGGCACCCAGGCGGCCTTCAACGGGCCCGAGGGCATCACCCTGGATTCCGCGGGCAACCTCTATGTGGCCGATGCCGTCAATGCCCTGATCCGCAAGCTGACCCCGTCCGCGGACGCCACCCCGGTGTACACCACCTCGCCCTTCGCGGGCTCCCGGGATTCGGGCACCACCGACGAGACCATCGCCACCGCCCGGTTCTACAACCCCAACGGCGTGGCCGTGGACGCCAACAACACCATCTACATCGCCGACGAGGCCAACGACGTGGTGCGCAAGATCACCCCCGACGGCACCGTGAGCACCATCGGCACCGGCTACACCTTTACCGATCCCTACTGCCTCACCGTGGACGGGAACCAGAACGTGTACGTCCTGGACCGCCTGGCGACCACCATCAAGGTGGTGAAGATCGACACCGCGGGCGTGGCCACCCCGATCACCCTGGGCTACACCTTCACCGCCAACACGCCCCGGGGCATCGCGGTCACCAGCGACGGCGCCAGCCTCTTCATCGCCCACGCCACGGCCATCCGCAAGTTCACCGTGGCCACCGGCGCCCAGGCCCCCGCCAACATCGCCAGCCAGGGTTCCGTCAACGGCCTGGCCGTGGACGGCACCTCCGTCTACTGGACGGACTTCAGCCTCCACTCCGTCAAGAAGGCCAGCCAGGACTTCAGCACCACCCCGACCGTGACGGTCGTGGCCGGCGGCAACACCTCCTCCACCTCCGGCTTCGTGGACGGCTCCTGCGTGCCCAGCACCGGCACGGCCCGGTTCTTCAACCCCGTGAACCTGGCCATCCTGAAGGACCCCGTCACCGGCAGCGCCAAGTACATCTATGTGGTGGACCAGTCCAACCACGCCATCCGGAAGATCGACGTGGGCGCCTCCCTGGTGAGCACCGTCGTGGGCGCCACCGAGACGGTGACGAACTTCAACGGCAGCACCAGCCTCGTGCCCGCCCACCTCAACACCACCCGGGGCACCCTGGGCACCGCCGGCACCTCCGGCCTCTACTTCCCCAAGGGCCTTGGGATCACCCCCGCCGGCGACCTCATCGTCACCTCCGGCGACAGCGTCATGCAGATCACGGCCCCCGAAGGCCAGTAACCAGCTGATTCCCGAATCCTTCAATCCCTTTCGACCCCACCGCGGGTCAAGGAGTCCACGATGAACATCCAACGAGCATTGGCTCGTTTCGCACGGCCCCTTTGCGTCACGGGTGGCTTGACAGTTCCTGCGCTCGCCATCGGCGCGCTGGCGCTTCCGGTCCTCTTCACGGGCTGCTCCAGCAGCAAGCATGATCCGGACGCTCCGGTCGCCGCCCCCGTCATCACCGCCCAGCCCGCCAACGTGAACGCGGTAGACGGCGGCACCGCCACCCTGAGCGTGACGGCCACGGGCGATTCCCTCTCCTACCAGTGGCGGAGGGGCGGCGCGTCCCTCCTGGGCAAGACCTCGGCCACCCTGACCCTGAACCCCGTGGCCACCACGGACGCGGGCAGCTACACCGTGGTGGTCACCAACACCGTTAACGGCCGCACCGCGACCACCACCAGCGCCGCCGCGGTGCTGTCCATCGTCGCCAAGGCCGAGGCCCCCGTCTTCACCACCAGCCCCGCGGCCGCCTCGGCCGTGGAGGGCGGGTCGGCCACGTTCAACGCCCTGGCCACCGGCAACGGCACCGTGACCTACCAGTGGCTCAAGGGCGGCACCGCCCTGGTGAACCAGACCGGCGCCGCGCTCACGATCAGCCCGGTCACCGCCGCCGACGCCGGCAGCTACACCGTGACCGCCACCAACACCCTCAACGGCACCACTGCAGCCACCACCAGCGCCGCGGCCGTCCTCACCGTCCTGCCCGCGGCCACCGTCCCGGTCATCGGCACGGCCCCCGCCGCCCAGACCGTCCTGGAAGGCGATTCCGCCACCTTCACCGTCGCCGCCACCGGCAACGGCGCCCTGAGCTACCAGTGGCTCCTGGGTGGCGTGCCCATCAGCGGCAAGACCAACGCGGCCCTCACCCTGAGCCCCGTGCTGCTCACGGACGCCGGCGACTACACCGTCACCGTCACCAACACCCTGAACGGCACCACGGCCACCGCCACCAGCGCCGCCGCCACCCTCACGGTGACCCCCAAGCCGGTCGCGGTCTCCATCACCGCCCAGCCCCAGCCCGCCGTCGTCACGGCCCCCGCCGGCGCCACCTTCTCGGTGACCGCCACGGGCAACAACCTCTCCTACGCCTGGAAGGACGGCTCCGGCGCGGCCGTGGGCACCGATTCCCCCACGCTCACCGTGGCCGCCACCGACCTGCACACCGTCTCCAACAGCTACACCGTGACCGTGACCAGCGGCTCGACCCACGTGGTCAGCGACGCCGCGACCCTCACCGTCTCCGCCCCCAAGCCCGTCTACGCCGGCGACCCCACCGTCACCGACACGACCCGGCCGTACACCGTCGTCTCCTCCTTCCTCACCACGGCCCCCGCGGATCCCTCCGGTTCCTTCCGGGTGGGCTACGACACCGCCAAGCTTTCCCCGGTGTGGTCCTCCGCGTGCTTCTTCCCCAGCGCCCCCTGGACCTTCGCCCGTCCTTCCGACTACCCCACGGATCCCCGCATCGCCGGTTCGGCCATCTCGTCCGACTATTCCGGCACGGGCTACAGCCGCGGCCACCAGACCCAGTTCGCGAACCTGAGGGACGTCTACGGCCCCGACGCCGGCGCCTCCACGATGTACATGACCAACATGTGCCCGCAGGTGCAGGCCCTCAACGGCGGCGTCTGGGGTGACCTGGAAACGCTCACCACCCAGACCCTCACCGCCGCCTTCGGCCGGGTCTGGATCTACACCGGTCCCATCTTCAGCACCCCGCTGGTGGCCCCCATCAGCGCCAAGAACATCCCCATCGCCACCGCCTTCTACAAGATCCTGGTGCGCGAGACCCCGGCCGGCCCCAAGGTCCTGGCCCTCATCGTCCCCCACAGCACCACGGTCTCCGGCACCGCCGGCCCCGCCGTGACCATGGTGGACGCCGACCTCTGGAAGTTCGCCACCACCGTGGACCGGGTGCAGGAACTCACCGGCCTGAACTTCTTCCCGGCCCCCGCCTCCCCCCTGCCCGCGACCTTCACCTCCGTGGTGGACGTCACCGGATGGGGCAACACCCTCGAACAGGGCCCCAACCGCCCCAACGTGCACATCATCAAGCCCAGCTGGGATTCCACCTTCACCCACGTGCACAACACCACCAACGCCGTGACGACCATCGCCACCTCCAACGCCATGGTGGGCGACGCGGTGCCCTTCGAGGGCCAGGCGACGGCCGATCCCGATGCCATCACCGGCACCACCTGGAACTTCGGTGACGGCAGCGCCACGGTCACCACCCCCTCCACCACCCACGTGTTCACGACGGCGGGCTCGTACACGGCCAGCTTCACGGCCACCGACGCCCTGGGCCACACCAGCACCCTCTCCCGGGTGGTCACCATCACCAGCCCCACCCCCACCACGCCCACCTTCACCACCCAGCCCCAGACCCAGACGGTCTTCGCCGGCAATGCGGTGTTCCTCTCCGCGGCCGCCACCGGCAACGGCACCGTCACCTACCAGTGGCAGAAGGATTCCGTGGACATCCCCGGCGCCACCGCCGCCACCCTGAAGCTGACCAGCGTGACCACGGCCAACAGCGGCACCTACACCGTGATCGCCACCAACACGAGCGGTTCCTCCGCCCTCACCGCCACCAGCAACAGCGCCGTCCTGACCGTGAACGCCGTTCCCGCCAAGGACATGTATGAAGGCTTCGAGACCGGCGCCAAGACGTCGTACACTTCGGGGGTCGTGGCCCTGGGCACCGGTTCCTGGACCCTCACCGACGCCCTCCTGGCCTCCTCCACCGCCAATGGCGGCAGCACCAGCGATCACTTCCTGGGCCTCGCCGGCGTTCGCCTGCGCAACTCCGCCCCCGGCGGCAAGATCACCATGGGCTTCGACTGGGCCCTGGGCGCCCAGAGCGTTTCCGTGAAGGTCGCCAAGTACGGCTCCGAGGCCCCCGGCCCCATCGGCCTCTTCTCCTCCGTGGACGGCGGCACCACCTGGGTCCACGTCCTGCCCGACGCCACCATCACGTCCACCACTCCGACCACGGTCACCTGGACGGTGGGCATCGCCGGTTCGGTTCGCTTCGAACTCCGCCGCATGGACGCCACCAACAACACCCTGCGTTCCTGCATCGACGACTTCTACATCGTGGGCTACTAACCTCCAGCCCACCCGGTCCCCGGGCCCCGGAACCGCTTCCACGGTTCCGGGGCCTGTTCGTTTGTCTGGTTGTTTGAAATCCCCCCGGAAAACAATAGTTTTTTCACGATAGACATCCCCCGGTCGAGGTGTTCTACTCCTTCATCAATTCGAAATTGACAGTTCGTCGTCCGGTAGCCCCCTTCCGGGGCTACCTGCATTTCGGATTAGGGGGGGAATGGCCATGGTCAGGAGATTTGCTTCCAAGCTGTACAACTGGGTCGCCGTGATGATCGTGCTGGGCGCCCTGCTGGGACACTTCTATCCCGGGGTGGCCGTGAAGATGCAGCCCCTGGCCGACGGGTTCATCAACCTCATCAAGATGCTCATCCCGCCGGTGATCCTCTGCAGCGTGGTGCTGGGCATCGCGGGGGCCGGCAGCATCAAGAAAGCCGGGCGGGTGGGCGCCAAGGCCATCCTCTACTTCGAGGTGGTGAGCACCTTCGCCCTGGTCATCGGCCTGATCATGGCCAACGTCTTCGGGCCGGGCCGGAGCTTCCACGCGGACCCCTCCAAGCTCGATCCCCGGCTGGTGGCGGGCTACGTGGCCCAGGCGCACCACATGACCGTCACCGACCACCTCCTGAAGATGATCCCCAAGACGCTGTTCAGCGCCTTCACCGACGGGGACATCCTCCAGGTGCTGCTCATCTCCGTGCTGCTGGGCTTCTCCGCGGCCGCCCTGCCGGAGAAGTACAAGGCGCCCCTCATCGCCATGCTCGAGAACGTCAGCAAGATGTTCTTCGGCGTCATGAAGCAGATCCTCTACCTGGCCCCCATCGGCGCCGGCGCGGCCATCGCCTTCACCATCGGCAAGTTCGGCCTGAAGTCCCTGGTGCCCATGGCCCAGCTCATCGGCCTGTTCTACGCCACCTGCGCGCTCTTCGTCATCGTGGTGCTGGGCACCATCGCCCGGCTTGCGGGCTTCAACATCTTCAAGGTGCTGCGCTACATCAAGGGCGAGCTCCTCCTGGTGCTGGCCACCAGCTCCTCGGAATCGGCCCTCATCCCCCTGATGACCAAGATGGAGCACCTGGGCCTGTCCAAGTCCATCGTGGGCCTGGTCATCCCCACGGGGTACTCCTTCAACCTTGACGGCACCAACATCTACATGACCCTGGCCTCCATCTTCATCGCCCAGGCCATGGGCATCGAGCTGACCCTCGGCCAGCAGCTGGGCATCCTGGTGGTGACCATGATCACCAGCAAGGGCGCAGCGGGCGTCACGGGCTCGGGCTTCATCACCCTGGCCGCCACCCTGGCGGTGGTGCCGGGCATCCCCGTGGCGGGCATGGCCCTCATCCTGGGCATCGACAAGTTCATGTCAGAGGCCCGGGCCATCACCAACCACATTGGCAACTGCCTGGCGGCCGTTCTCATGGCCATCTGGGAGAAGGAACTGGACTGGAAGCGCTTCAACGAGGTGCTGAACCGCCACGAGGACGAGCCCATGCCCGAGGTGGCGCTGGCGGAGGAGTAGGCCCGGACTGCCACTTTTTGGGTGCAGTCCGGGATCGCCTTGGAAGGGGAGGAATCGGGGGCCCGGCCGCTTGGGTTTTCCGCAGCCTTCGCGGAAACGGCGGCCGGAAACCCGCGCCACGGCTATTTCTCGAAGGATTAGCGAATCCGTTGCGCCCCCGCCCTGGTTTTTCAAAGGGGGGGCCTGGACGCTCAGTGCTGGGCGGGCGCGAGCTGGGGCGGGGTCCTGGAGCACACCATCAGGCGGTTCCAGGCGTTGATCTCCGCCACGGCGAAGGAGAGATCCGCGATCTCCCGGGTGGAGAACTGGGCGCAGGCCTGCTCGTACACCGCGTCCGGGACGTCGCCGCCCTCCAGGCGGGTCAGGCTCTCGGTCCAGGCCAGGGCGGCCCGTTCCCGGTCGCTGAACACCGGGGCCTCCCGCCAGGCCACCAGCAGGTTCAGCTGGTCCTCCGTGACGCCGTGCTGGCGCCCCAGGGGGATGTGCATGGCCAGACAGAAGGCGCAGCCGTTCATCTGGGAGGCGCGGATCTTCACCAGCTCCAGGAGGCCCAGGTCCAGCCCGCTGTGCTGCACGTAGCCGTGGACCCCCAGCATGGCCTTGTAGCCGTCGCCGGCGACCTTTGAGAAATCGAATCGTGCTTCCATGGAAGGCTCCTGTGCGCCGGCGGCTTAACTACCACCTGGCGAGTCCTAGTTTAAGGGCCCGGCTAGGGCTGTCAAGCCCCGCGCGAGTCCTCACAGGGCCTTCCGGGCCGCCAGGATGTACTTCGCCTGGTCCCGGGGGTCGATGCCCCGGCGGGGGCTGGTGGCGCCGAGCTCCAGGGGGCAGGGCTGGTACCCCGCGAAGCGCGTGGAGAGCACCCCGCGCCCGCCGCTGAGGGAGCCCAGGCGGGTGGGGTAGTCCAGGGACGTGGCCACGGGGATCGTGGCCTCCACCGTGAATTCGCCCCCCTCCAGGGCCGGCGCCTCGAAGGTGCCCCGCATCTGGAGGATGTCCCCGATCACGCGGTTCCCCAGGGCGGCGGGCACGGTGATGGTGCAGGCCAGCATGGGTTCCAGGAGGGTGGTGCCGGTGGCCTCGAGCCCGTTCATGATGCCCATGGGCGTGGCGACGGCGAAGTCCAGGGGGTGCGTGTGCACCAGGTGGTGCTGGCCCTCCACCAGGGTGATGCGGATATCCGTCACCTCCCAGCCGTGGAGGCCCTGTTTCAGGGCCCCGGGCAGGGCGTTCTCCACCTGGTTCTGGTAGCGCAGGAGCATGGCGTCGTTGCGCACGGTGGAGGCGAAGGCGACCCCCGAGCCCGGCTCCCCGGGTTCCAGGGCGAACTTCATCACGGCCCAGCAGGGCTTGGGCATGGTGTATTCCACGTAGCCCTCCCCCGCCCCGGACGGGGTCTCCCGGTAGATGACCGAAGGCGGCCCGAACCGCGCCTCCAGGCCGAAGCGCGTGGCCAGGAGGCTCGTGAGCACCTCCATCTGGATGACGCCCATGATGCGCAGGTGCAGCTCCCGCTCGTCCCGGAGCCACTCCAGCCCCAGCATGGGATCCTCGTCGGCGAGCTCGCGCAGGGCCGCCACCAGCCGCGGGAAATCCGCCTCCTGGGCGGCGAAGGCCTGCACCGTCAGGAGCGGCACCGCCAGGGCGCAGCCCTCCGGCACGCCTCCCGCATCCCCCAGGACATCCCCGATGCGGGCCTGGAGCCCGCACACGGACCCGATGTCCCCGGCCTGCAGCAGGCCCGCGTCCTCGTGGCGCTGGACGCGCACCCGGCGGATCTGGGTGATCTTCTCCAGGGTCCCCTGGGTGGCGTTGGCCACCGCGTCCCGGTTCCTCAGCTCCCCGCCGAAGAGCCGCACGTAGGCGATGCGCCCCATGGTCTTGTCGTGCTCCAGCTTGAACACCAGGCCCGACACCGGGCCCTCCACGTCCCCCGCCGGCGCCGGCAGGCAGTCCACCATGGCGTCCAGGAGCGGCTCCACCCCCTGTCCCTTGAGGGCCGCCCCGAAGAGCACCGGGTGAAGGCTCCCCCCCCGGGCCAGGTCCGCCATGCGCTCCCGCAGCAGCTCCGGCGCCACGGGCCGGCCTTCGGCCCAGTGCCCGAGGATCGTCTCGTCCTGCTCCGCCACCCGCTCCACCGTCTGCGCCCAGTCGTTGCCTGGGCACTGCGGAAAGGCCTCCCCCGGGCAGGGCAGCACCAGGGCCAGGGGCGTCAGCCGGCGCTGCACCTGGGCCAGGACCCCCGCCGGATCCGCCCCCATGCGGTCGGTCTTGTTGATGAAGATGATCGTGGGGATGCCCATGCGGCGCAGGGCCTTCCACAGCACCGCCGTCTGGGCCTGGATCCCCTCCACCGCCGAAAGCACCAGCACCGCGCCGTCCAGGACCCGCAGCGACCGCTCCACCTCCGCCCCGAAATCCACGTGGCCCGGCGTATCGATGAGATTGATCTCCACTTGGCGCCAGGGGAAGGTGGTGACCGCCGAGCGTACCGAGATGCCCCGCTCCCGTTCCACCTCCATGCCGTCCGTGTGCGCCGTGCCCAGGTCCACGCTCCCCAGGGCCCGGATGGCGCCGCTGGCGAAGAGCATCTGCTCCGTGAGCGTCGTCTTCCCCGCATCCACGTGGGCCAGGATCCCCAGGGTGCGCACGGGCCGCCCCTGGGGACGCGGCGGAAAGGGCAGGGCGGCAGCTTCGGGCATGAAGCCATTCCACCACAACCCGGGCCGGAGGGGACCGGTCCTTCAGGCCTCCGGGAATCCCAGGGCCAGCGCCTCCGCCCAGAGCAGCGGCGCCCAGGGCGGGGGCAGGACACCGGCGCAATCCCCTCCGCAGTGGCGGCAGAGAAAGGCCGCGGGCCGGTTGGTGCCCTCCATGCGCAGCCTCAGGGGATGGGTGGTGTCCGGCCTGCACTGCAGCGCCGGACCGCCCATGGGCTCCAGGAGCCGGACGCCCTTCCGGGCCCCCGGAGGCCGGAGCCCCCCGAAGACCAGGACGAGGTCCCCGCCGTCCGCCAGTTGGAGCACGACGCCAGCCCGGATGGGCGGGCCGAGGCTGGTGGCCCGGGACGCGTCCAGGATGGCCTCCCGCACCAGCCGCCTCTGGTTCGGCTTGCGGCACCAGGGACAGCGCCAGGCCACCCGGGGACGCTTGCGGTTCCCGGAATCCCGGAGCCAGGGCGTGAGGGCCTCCAGGAACCACGCCGCCCCGAGCTCCGCGGCGCAGTCCCCGGGATCGCAGTGCTCCGAGAACCCCACGGCCCGGATCCGCGTGAGCAGGTGGCATCTCCTGCAAAGGCCGGCCCACGGGAACCAGCCGGCCTCCGGCAGCCAGGTCCTGGGCGCATCCGTCACCCTCCGGGCGTCCACTTCGATCCAGGGATGGAGGGTCCTCCGCGCCTTGACCTCCTCCACCGCATGGGTGACGAGAACCTCGATGCCCAGGACCGGGGCCCCGCCCTCCAGGAGCAGAACATCCGGGCGCAGGCCGGTGGAGGTTTCCCGCTCCACCGCGATCTCGTCGAAATCCAGGTTGGCCAGATCAAACCAGGCGGTGCCCGCGCAGCTGCGGCAGGATCCCGACACCCTGGGCAGCCGGGTGCTGCGGCGCCGGAGGAACCTCGCGAACAACCCCGCGATCCAGGCCTTGACCCCGCGATGGAGGGCCGTTTCCGGGGAGCAGAACCCGCAACCCCGGTGGGCGAAGTGGGCCGCCCGCACTTCCCCCCTCCTCAGGTTCAGGGGGGAATCGCACCCCGGGCAGCGGTAGGGAAGGCCCGGGGACGCTTCCGTGGCCCGCACGAGCCGGCCGCGGGGTGTCCGCCCGAAGGGCACCCGGAACTCCGGCCCCTGCCCGGGATCGCTTTCGGGATCCCATGCCTTCAGTGGCGGCGCTCGCATTCCATGACATCCACGGCGCAGGAGGAGAGGGTTTCCAGATCGAAGGTAGCCGCCTGGCCCCCGTCGAAGAGGTCCCAGAATTCCATCCGGCCCTGGTCCAGGTCCAGGATGTAGGCGAACTCGCGGTCCCCGCCCAGGGTGAAGGCCAGGTTCTCCCGGGCCACGCGCCGCACCTCACCCTGGGCGATCGCCGCGAGCAGCTCCCCGCCTTGCAGGCGGGTGGCCTCCCCGTCCCTGGCGTTGTCCACCCATTCCAGGGCCTCGAGCTTCCGCCCGAAGGCCTCGATGGCCGATGGGGAGTGCAGATGCGCCGCGGCAAACCTGCAGACCCCCGCCCCGAGCCCCTTCGGGTAGCTGTCGGAATGGTTGTAGGTGACGTAGTGTCGGCCGTTGAAGCAGAAGGCAAGCAGGCCTCGGGTGCTCATGGGGGACTCCAAAGAACTCTGAATGGGAACGGGATGCTCATGGGAGGAAGGACCCGGGAGTGGCTTCCTCGTTCAAAATATGTACGAAAAAAATACGAAAGCAAGGGGCTGCAACCGTTTTTTTCCTGGCCCTGCGATCGTCGCTTCGCCCGCCCTCGAGGATCCCTGATCCGGCCCTTCCCTCAGGACGGAAGCAGCCGGGCTTTCCGAAGCAGGTACCCACACGCGACCATCCGGCCAAGGGTGAGGGACAGGGCGGCCGCCAGGGTCCCCCGCCAGCCCAGCACCAGGGCGAAGAGCACCATGCCCAGGACGATCCCGCCCATTTCCAGGGCGGTGGCCGCGGAAACGAAGCGGGTGCGGCGGGCGCTGATCCACCGGGAGCGCTGGAAGCCCAGGAGGGCCTCCATGGCCGGCAGCAGGATCAGGAATTGCGCGGGGAGCAGCGCGAAGGGCAGCAGGTCCCCCGTAAGCCCCACCACGCCCCGGAACCACAGCGCGCCCAGGGGGGAAAGGACGACGGCCACCATGAGGCCGCTGGAAAGGACCGCCAGGAACACCGCGGCCCGGCGCAGGGCGACCGCATGCCCGTCCTCCGTGCCGCAGAGCGCCACGCCCACCTCCTGGAAGGCGCCGCCCCCGCTGCGGAAGAAGAACACGAAGTCGTAGACCAGATGCCAGACGGCGATGCAGGGGACGGCATCCTGCCCCCGGCCCAGGAATAAGGTGAGGAGGGGGCCGGTGCTCATGGTGATGATGGAGGTGAGGGCCAGGGGGAAGTAGAAGCGGACCAGGGAGGCCATGGCCGGCGCGGGGCCGCTTGGGCCGGGGGCCAGGAGGTCCCGCACGATGTGGCGGACCATCCACCGGGTGGCGACGGCTTCGGTCACCACCGCGGCGGTGAGTCCCAGGGACCCCACGCAGGCCCCCGGGATCCGGTCGTCCAGGGCCAGGACCGTGGCCCCCGCCGCCAGGCCCATGGATCCGACCCGGAACAGGGTCCCCAGGGCCACCTTGCGGCCCAGGTGGCGTTGGACCAGGAGGCCCTGGTAGAACCGCCGGTAGCCGATGGCCGCGGGCCAGGGAATCAGCAGCACGGTGGCGAGATGGGCCAGGCGCGCCACCTCCGGCGGCATCCCCAGCGCGCGCTCCGCCAGGGGCGTGAAGACCCAGGGCAGGGCCAGGAGCGCCAGGAGCCCGGTCAGGGTTCCGATGAGCAGGAACGTGAACCGGCGCAGGGCCAGGAACCCCTCCCGGTCCCGGACCAGGGCGGTGGAAGCCGAAAGCAGCATGATCACCGGGGATTCCACCAACCAGGCCAGGGAAAAGGCACACCCGAAGGCGGCGAGGTTATCCACGGGATTGCCCAGCCGGGCCACGATGCCCGCCAGGAAGGGCCCCTCCACGCCCATCATCAACCAGGTGGCCTCCAGGGGCAGCCAGAAGCCGAGAATGGATTTCAGATTCAAAGATCGGCCAATCATTTCAAATTCACACATCGCCGGATGAACCGGACATTTGCCATCAGGTCTGGGACCCATGGCTGGCATGGGCCGGAAACCCGGGGCATCGGGGTGGCGGTAAAGCGGGGGTGTCCCCGGTCCATGGACCCATGAACCGTGCTTCACCGAAGGGAGGGCGGCAACACCCTACTCCTGCACCCAACAACGCCAACGTTTCCGGCCTGTTTAAAACATTTTTAAATATATAAAACACCAAATATTTAGGCCGTTCCCGCGGACGCCAGGGGAGGGGGGGAGCAGGCAGGGCCCTCGCTTCCGCAGGGTCGAAAGAAGGCTCTGGATCGGCCTTGCCAAGTCCTTTTGCAGGTACCTTCTTCAAGGAGGTCCATCCATGAAGGTGGGGCTCGCTGCGCTCCCCATCTGCCTTCCCGCCCTGGTCGCCCAGGCTCCGGGACTGGCCCCAGGAACCTTCTCCGGCGCCATTCAACTCGGCCGCATGGACCTCCAGGTCGAGGTCCACCTGGAGGCCAGGGCCGCCTGGACCGGCACGATCTCCATTCCGGCCCAGGGCGCGAAGAACCTGCCTCTCGAGGCCATTACCGTGGACGGTGACACCGTGAGCTTCCGCATCGCGGGGATACCCGGCGCGCCCACCTTCACGGGCAAGGCCCAGGGCAACGCCATCCAGGGCACGTTCACCCAGGGGGGCCAGTCCTTCCCCTTCGCGCTCAAGCCCGGTCTGCCCGTGGCGGATCCGCTCCCGCCGGGCCTCCAGGAGACCGACGTGAAGGTGGGCGCCGAGCCCTGGGTCCTTCCCGGAACCTTCACCGCCCCCGGGGGCAAGGGACCCTGGCCCGTGGTGGTCCTGGTGCACGGCAGCGGGCCCCAGGATCGCGACGAGTCCATCGGGCCCTCCAAGCCCTTCCGGGACCTGGCCTGGGGTCTTGCCCAACGTGGCATCGCCGTCCTCCGGTACGACAAGCGAACCCTCGTGTACAAGGGCCACTCCGCGCCCGATATCCACAAACTCACCGTGAAGGAGGAGACCGTGGAGGACGCCGTCCACGCGGTCGCCTTGGCCCGGACCCTGCCAGGAGCCGATCCCTCCCGGGTCTTCGTCCTGGGCCACAGCCTGGGGGGCATGCTCGTGCCCCGCATCGCCAGGGAGGCCAGGGGGGCCGCGGGCTTCGTGGTGATGGCCGGGCCGTCCCGCCCCCTGGAGGACCTCCTGCTGGAGCAGACCCTGCGCCAGAACCCTCCCCCCGAGAAACGGAAGCAGATGGAGGCCATCGTGGCCCGGATCAAGGCCCTGGATCCTGCGCATCCCCCTTCGGACCTCATCTTTTTCGCCCCGGCCTCCTACTGGCTGGATTTGCGAGGCTACCATCCCGCCGAGGCGGCCCGGGGGCTGGAACGTCCCATGCTCATTCTCCAGGGGGACCAGGACTGCCAGGTGACCCTCGCTGATTTCGCCCTTTGGAAGACGGCCCTGGGCGGCCGCAAGGACGTGACGCTGTGCCGCTTCGCGAAGCTCAACCATCTCTTCATGCCGGTGGAAGGGAAGAGCACGGGGAGGGAGTACGCGCGTCCCGGGCAGCATGTCGATCCCCAGGTCCTGGATGTCATCGGGGACTGGATCCAAAAGCGCGGATCATCCGAGGCGCGTTGATCGGGAGGTGGCGTTTTCGGTGCCAGGCCCCCCGGGCGTGCTAATGTCCTAATGTGATGCCACTTCTGGAGGCCCATGCGGCCGCGGTGGTGGCATCCCAAGGCCTTGGCGCCCGGGAAGCCCCGCATGGGTCCCCTCTGCCGCCGGGTTCGCTTTCCACCGCCCTCACGGAGCATCTTTTGGTACGAAATCCCACGCTGCTGGCCCTGCTGGAAATCCTCACCGTCGGCCTGCCCTTCTGCATCTTCAAGCTCCTGTCGGGCCTCCTCCTGGGGCGCTGGGGCTATCCGCTCCTGGTCCTGGGGGCCCTGGATCTCTGCCTCAACCTGGGCAACGTCCTGGCCCTGCTGGTGGAGCGCCGCCGGACCTTTCCCATCTGCACCGCCAACCTCCTGGCCTTCCTCCTGGGCAGGCGGGACCGGCACTGGAGCGAGATGGCCGCGGCCGTGGACGTGGCCTTGTCCTTCCTGCTGGTGGCGGTGGTGGTGGGCGGAAACTTTCTGCGGCTCCTGCCGGGCTTCGGCATCGCGGGGTGGAGCACGGCCGTGGTGCTGAACGTGCTGGGGGCGGGTCTCTCGCAGGTCAACCAAGCCTATATTCGGCTGCAGGCCCTCCCGGAAGCCCCGGAGGAGAACCGGGCCCACGCATAGGCCGGTCTCAGACCTGGCATGCGGCAGGTTTCAGGGCGCTGGTCCCGGAGGGTGCGTTGCTCTGCCGGGCGCCCAGGATGCCTACTGCCTCTTAAAAGCCGGATTCGTGATCAAAGTTCCGAGTTCTTCCTGGATGACCTTCGGAATGGTCGCATCCTGCTTCCAGGCCTCCACGAAATCGGTGACGAGGGGGTGGTGGCGAACAAAGGACCCGAGGGACCAACCTGAGGCACCGTAAGCCATCGCACGGACCAGTTCGATGCTCATGCCATTGGTCCGTTTGCCTGTCTTCTGATACTCGTCCCGCATCTTCGTGAACACCTTCCAGTCGTCCCGCCATGCCAAAGGCTGGGAAACGGCACGGACAGGCTCCTGGTCCCCCGTTACCAGGAATAGGCTCCACAGCATGTCCATTCGCGTGGTGACCCTGTAGAGATCACTGGCGTCCGGCCTCAGGTCGTATGGGTCCGGAAGGGCCGAGGCTGCTTCCCTGGCCTTTTCAAACCAGGCCTGCTCCTCTTCCGTGAGCGTCTTGAGATAGGAGGTCAGGTCATAACCCGCTTCGGATAGGAGGAGGAGGGCAAACCCACGAAGGGATCGATCCTCACCCTTCAGCCTTAGGAGGAGGTCCTGGGCTGCCAAGGATGAAGACTTCAGCACAGCCACCTTGAAGGCGATTCCATTGGGTTGCTTGCTGGCTGGATTGTCCTTTTCCATCCTGAGCGCATGGAGGAGACGCGAAGGTTCTGGATGCTGGTAATAGGTCATCATCCAGTCATTGCTCTCTTTCTGGTCCTTGAAACCGCCTTCCTTAGCAATCCGGTCGAAGGACAAAATTTCCACAGTGCGGTCCTTCAGCGGGGTGACCTTCCCCGTGCTTGAGGTGAACGTGCCACCGAAGGTGGCCGTGCCATCCTTGGCCTCCGCTGGCACCACCCAATCAACCTCGAACAGGGCGAGGCTGATCATCGACACGGCGTCCTCAAGCTTGCCAGAATCCACCTTGGCTTCCTTCAGGACAGATAGAACGAAATCAGCCCCTTCAGCCTTGATGCGCCGAGTCTGCGAAGGGTGGAGTCCCTGGAAGGATTGGGCGGCACCTCTGAACGCCACGGTGAAGGTATAGGTGCCCTCCCTCAGGAGCAGGTCTCGATCCTTCCCTTGGGCACCCACGGCAAGGGTCAGGTGCTGCCCCGGATACGCCTTGGAACGATGGGCAGGCGCATTGACCGTCGGCAGGAGGCCGTTCCACTGGGCTGCCGTTTCACTTCCGATGATCCAGGGTTCCAGGATGAGTTCCGTTGGAACGGGCTTGTTCGGGACCGCTTGAACCTTCTGCGCGGTCAGAATGAACGGACTCGCGAGCAGCATGGTAATCACAATAAGGAACCTGGTCCGAGCCATACGCGTCCTGTATGAAGAGAGTCAAGACAAGCCTACCCACCTTCGAGTAAAGCCCAAGCCTGTCTCTGATGGGACACGGGTGTTATGGGTCGGGGCGAGAGGATTGGAACCTCCGACCCTCTGCTCTTTAAAAGGGTGCAAGAAGGCCTGGCGGTGGCTGGCAGGGGGGCTATACTAGTGGTTTGAGCACTTGTATAAAGTGTTAAAACCATGAATAGAGCGTTGGACGCCCCTCATCTCGAACAAGCCCTTCACCTGCTTCAGGATCAACTCCGCCTGGAGGATTCGGCGCCTGTGCACCTGGTTGTTTGCGGTGGTTCGGCTCTGATCGCGCTGGGTTTGGTGTCCCGGACCACCCGCGATCTCGACGTGTTGGCGCTGGCGAGGGAGGGTAGGCTGGTGGCGCCCGTGCCCCTGCCGCCCGCCCTCGTTGTGGCGGCGGAGGCGGTGGCCAAGGTGTTCGGCCTGCCCCGGAACTGGCTGAACAATGGACCCAGCAGCGGGGAGGGTGGCCTCTTTCAGGTCGGCATGCCTGAAGGTTTGCAAGATCGCTTGGTCACCTGCGCCTACGGCCCGGCGCTCACCGTTTCCTTCATTGCCCGGGCCGACCAGATCCCTTTCAAGCTTTGGGCCTCGGTGGACCGGGGCGGCTATCACATCGATGACCTGCTCAAGCTCCAGCCCACCGCGGAAGAGATCCGCGCCGCCGCCCTCTGGACCTTGGAGAAGGACGTCTCCGAGGGCTATCGGATGGTGCTGGGTAGTCTGCTCACGGAACTGGGATACGCCGATGTCGCCCGATCCTTGGTCTAGGCGGCTGCGCCGCATCCTGCTGGACCACCTCTGGGGCCAGTGGTCCGCCCTGGGTGTCGCCGGCTATGGCGGCGCGGATCATCGCATCATCGACCCCGAGGCGCTGCTGCTGTGTTCCCTGGAGCAGGCGCGATGGGATGCCCGGCTTTTCGACGTCATTCTGGATTGGTGCGGAATCAACGGGGATCTCCTGGCCGTCCCCCGGCTCAAGGCCCTCCGCGGGCGCCATCCGGTGGCCCGGCAGTTGGCTGCCCTGGCGGAGCTCTGCCACGCCTCGGGAGGCGGGAACCGCTGGAGGCCTCTCCTGGATCCGGGCAAGGCGACTTCCCCTCCTGAGCCCCTGTTCTTCACGCTGGAAGGCGTCCCGCTGCCTCAGGTCGGACTGCCGGATCCCGCCTTCCTCCGGCAGGGCCTTCGGCGCGAAGCCTACCTGTCCCGCGGTCAGGCAAGTCCCTTCCAACCGTGGGTGCCCGCCGCGCTCATCCTGTCGCTCCGGGCGCTCATGGGCAGTTCGGCTCGCTGCGAGATCGTGGCTTGGCTATGCGGCGGCATGGAGTGGACCCCCTCCCAGCTGGCGCGCCAAACCGGCTATTCCCAGAAGAACATCCAAGATGCCATGGTGGATATGGCTCGTTCAGGCCACGTGCAGGTGCGCCAAGCTGGCCGGGAAAAGCGCTACCGCCTGGATGAGCCGTCCCGCCGGTTCCTGACCGCCGGGAAGGTCCTGACGCCTTACCCGTGGATGACGGTGTACCCCCTCGTGTCGCAGACCCTCGCCCTGTTGGCCAAAGCGGAGGACATGGGCCTTGCCGGGGATTCCGTTCATCCCAAACTCCATCAGGCCATGGACGCCAGTCTGCCTGCACTCCTTGAAGGCGGCCAGCGTCCCGAGCCATTTGCATGGAGCCAAACGGAAGACTTCCTGGCGCTGTTGTCCGAACTGCTGGTGGGGAAGGAAGGGGCTGCGGCTCGGTAGCCAGGATCCAAGGGTTGACTTAAGGGTGTCAGATCCCTTCTCCACGAGCATGGCACCCAAGTACTGCCCGTCCCCATCCCTAGTGAGGATGACTTCCCACCCGTCAGTCGCGGCAAGTTTGAATGCCGCATCAGGCGCGATTCTTTCTGGTGAACAGGCGTAACGCCGGACCTCCACCTCCTTATCCCACTTGAATTTGATGGTCCCCTTGACGGGAAACCAGAGGTCCGGTCCGGTCCCCTTTCGCCAGACTTGTTTGCCGGGCACCTTGGGAATCGAATCGTGCGACGCGCTTGCGGTGCCCCCGGAAGCGTCGGAGTTGAGGATGTTCCAGGCAACGGACCGCCATCCCTGGTACTCGGCATAATCTGGATTCGGTGATTTGATGTCGGACCAGAAACGGAACCAAGAAGGGTACCCGTACTCAAGCTGGTAGAGGACCGCCGGAGTGCTGCTGCGAATCCCGTTCAACCTGCGGGAGACCTTCCACTCATGCTTGACCCTCAGGGGGCGTTTGTCCTCTTCGTCATCCCACCGGAATACCAGATCATCGCCCTTCTGGATGGGGCCCTCGATGCTCTCCGCAGCGATCCTACCGCTACCGACCGTCCAATCCCTGGTTTTCCGGTCAATCACGATCAGGATGTAGTAGTCCAACCCGATTCCGTTTCTCCCTGTGTCGATGCGAACCCTCAGGCACTCCCACATCCGGTGCTGCCATCGCTGGATGTCATCTGTGCTGATGGACATCCCGCCATGGGGGTGCGCTTCAATTGGGAACGTCTTATCCAGCGCCTTGCGGGACCCGTCCGGGGAAGTCACAGTTACCGCTTTGGAGTCCCACGAGATCTGCCAGGGGGAACCCGTTGTGTCCTTCCCCCTAATGCTCTGGAAGGATTCATAACCGCTGGAATCCTGGGTGAATTTTGGAGTTACATTCCACGGCAACCAATCTTGCGCCACAAGGTAGGACCCTGCCATGCAGACTGCGCCAAGAAGGAACCGTTTCATCTAACCCTCTACGCCGACGAGGTTCTAAGTTGGGATGGATAAACGCGACTAGAACTGAGTAATAGTATTCCCACAGCGTGTCAGAGGATGCCCTGGAGACTCGCCAATACTTTGGGGTCTTTGGACTCATGGGCATGGTCCAAAGCAGTCTTTCCTGCCTTGTCCTTCTTCTTGGGATCAGCGCCGTTTTCGACAAGCCACTTGGCAAGCTGGATGTCCTGGCGCTGTATGGCGACCATGAGTGGGGTCAACCCGTCGCCATCTACATCATCAATAGGTGTTCCCGCCCTTTTGAGTAGTTCCGCGACCTTTGTCCTCTTCTCCGCACGCTGGACGTACGCCCTTGACCATTCGGGCAGTTCCGTTTTCCCGGTCCTGAACCCTGGTCCGTATTCATCCGGGAGAAGGCGGATTGCCGATTCTCCATTAAGGTTCACTGCGCGGGGATCCGCGCCCGCCTCCAAGAGGATTTTGACGACATCCAGTTCGTATGACTGGGCAGCGGAAAGCAGGGCGGTCCTTCCGTCCCAATAATCCACTCCGTTGACGGGCACACTCAGCTTAAGAAGCTGCCTGACATCGTCGACGTTCCCAGAACCGGCAGAAGCACGTAGGAGAACCGGTCCGATACAGTCCTTGTCCACGGAAGTGATGGGGTGCCCCTTCATCCCGTGAACAGGGTCTTCGTTTACCAGCTTCCAGATGACCGAATGACAGTCATCTGCCCACTTGGCAAGCGGGTTGTCTGGGTCGGGATTGTCGGTGTGAACGTCGAAGTTCCAGGACGGTGCCCTGCCCTTGAAGCTGTATGAAATCCCATCCAGGACCATTGCCTTGGGGTCCGAGAAGAAGAATTGCGCCTTCAGCTCCTTGAAGTCGCGGATCATCCGTCTAACATCCGGGAATTCCATTTCCGTGAGGCGAATCCTGACAAATGCCAGCCTCTTCGCCGTTTCTTCGACAATTAGAGTTTGCCCGGTCAGGCATGGTTCAGACATCTGGTACCAGAAATTGATCCCACCCCGGGGGACGAGGACGATCATCGCCGCGGTGCCATCTGTCATCTCTTGCAGAGTGAGAAGCGTCTCGTCACCCGTGAGGGCAGGGGCGATATGAACCTGCAGGAACCAATTCAGAGCGGGGGGATCCCCCCTCCGCTGCCAGCTGACCACATTGGGAGGCATGGCATCATTGCCGTCCAAAAGGTACTGGATGACTTCGCCGTAGAAGGATAGGGCAGGCAATTTGGCAGACCTGACAGGCCTGGTGCCGTCATCCATGGTTTGGACGATGCCTTCCTGCTTGGATGAGTCGATTGCCTGGGCATTTAGCAGGGCGCACGATAGGCAGGTAAGGATGATCGGGGCGCATTTCATCAGGATTCCGGGAATAGTGCCTATGTTCCCACTTCCTGTTCAAGGAGGCGATGATTCTTGCGCTTTCCCATCCTGAGAACCCGCAAGCCTGTCCGATCTCCAAGCGGGTGGGCAGCTGGTGCTGTATCCTGCGGCGGAAGTTGTCGCGTAGTCGGCTGTGTGGAGGGGCCCCCTGTGCTGCCCTTCCCCACCGGTCCCGAGAGCGTGGCGGTCAAATTTGCACTTCGGCATCTTTGACCAAGTTTGTAAGTATCTGATTCTATTGGTCGGGGCGAGAGGATTCGAACCTCCGACCCTCTGCTCCCAAAGCAGATGCGCTACCAGGCTGCGCCACGCCCCGACTGATGGGCAAGTATAGCAAGGCGGCGTCCAAGGCCAAAGAAGGTGGGGAGCGCTGGAAATTCACAGGGGTTTGACGGGGGGGGCGGTCATACTTGGCGCATCACTTCCTGGAGCGCTGTCATGGTCGATCTGTCCGTCGGGATTCCCCTGGGCTGCACGCTGGGGGTCATCGCGTGGTTCCTGGTGCGGTATCTGGCGGCGGGGATCTATACGGTGGACCAGAACCAGCGGGCGGTTAAGACCTCCTTCGGGAGGGCGGAGCGGGTGGGGACGGCCACCACGGCGGAGGATCCCATTTCGGCGATGCTGACGCCGGAGGAGAGGGAGCGGTACGCGGTGCCGCAGGTGCGGGTGATCCCGCCGGGGGGGCCCTATTTCAAGTGGCCCTGGGAGCGGGTCTACAAGGTGTCGGTGGCCACGGAGACGGTGAGCATGGCGTGGGATCCGGGGACGCCCTCGGCCAACAACGGGGGGACGGTGCTGGAGGCGGTGACCAAGGACCAGCTCAATACGGGGCTCACGGGGCAGATCCGGTTCCGCATCAGCGAACGCAACCTCTACGCCTTCCTCTTCGGCGTCAAGAACCCCATCGCCCACGTCATGGGCTACTTCGTGTCGGTGCTGCGGGAGCGCATCGCGAACTTCGAGGCGCCGGCGGACGCGGACGGGGTCCCGGCGGTGCAGACGGGGATCTCCATCAATGATCTGCGCAAGAACCTGAGGGACCTCAACGAGCACATGGACAGGGAATGCGCCTCGGCCCAGGCGCGGTACGGCATGCTGCTGGAGGCCTCGCTCATCACGGCCATCGATCCGCCCCCGGATGTGGAATCGGCCCTGGCGGCCATCAACACGGCCCACAACCAGGTGTCCTCGGACATCAGCCTGGCCCAGGCCTCGGCGGACCAGAAGATCGTCCAGTCCCGGCGCGCGGTGGAGATCGAGACCCTCAAGGCCCAGGCGGAGGTGGAGCCCCTGCGGCTCCTGGCCTCGCAGATCGCGGAGCTCAAGGCCCGCGGCGGGGAGGGGGCGCTGGAGGCCTACGTGCGCAACGTGCGCCTGGGGCTCTACGGCGAAGCCGGCCGCATCGTGCTGGAGGTGAAGTGATGGAAACCCTCATCGTCGCCTTCATCACCTTCGTCGCGTGCTTCCTGGTGGTGCCCCTGGTGCTGGGGGTGCTGCGGGCCATCGGATTCTACGCCATCGTCCAGGAGCGCCGCTGCCAGGTGTACGTGCTCTTCGGGAAGGTGGTGGGCGTGCTGGACGAGCCGGGGCTGCACTTCCTCTGGTTCCGCCTGGGCTGGCGCGCGCCCCTGGTGCGGTTCCTGGGGCGCTGCTACGAGATCGACCGCCGCCTGGACCAGGAGTACCTGCGCAGCGCCCCCGTGAACTCCGAGGAGGGCGCGCCCATGGGCATCGGGATCTGGTACGAGATGTTCATCAGCGATCCGGTGGCCTACCTGTTCAAGAACACGGATCCCCGGGGCTCCCTGGCGGCCAACGTGAGCAACTCCACCGTGCGCTGCCTGAGCAACATGCCCCTGGGGGACATGCTCAGCAGCCGCCACTCCATGAGCCAGACCGTGCGGAACGAAGTGTCGCCGCTGTCCCACGACTGGGGCTACAAGCTGGGCTCCATCTACATCCGCAAGGTCCACTTCCGGGACGCGGACATGATCCGCCAGATCGAGAGCAAGGTGGTGAACCGGCTCCGGCAGGTGACCTCCAGCATCAAGCAGGACGGCACGAACCAGGTGAACATCATCACCAGCACCGCGGAGCGCCAGGCCGCGGTGGAGTTCGCCAAGGCCGGGGCCGTGCGGCCCGAGATCGTGGGCGCCGCGCTGGAGGAGATCTCGAGGGATCCGGCGGTGTCCGAGGCCCTCTTCGACGTGCTGGAGACCCAGAAAATGCTGGCGGGGAAGGGGGCAATAACCCTGATCCCGGCCCGGGGCGCATTGCTGCCCGACCTTCTGGCCGCGGCCCCGGAGGGACCGCGGCCGCGCCCCTGAGGAGGGATCCCAAGTCCCCCACCCATCCCGACATTCACTACCGAAGCCAACAAAAAGCTATCCCATAATTCGACAGCCCGGCTCCCCAGCCGGGGACGGCCTGAGTTCAAGGCCTGATCCCCTTCATCCCTTTCATCCATCTTTATCCCTGTTCCGCAGGGCCAGCGCAGGGATGGGTCGGCGCATGCGGATCCGCTGCGCGCCGCCCCACTTCATCCCTGGCCCTGCGGGAACGGGGATGGAAATGGATGAACAGGATGCAGGGGATGAAATCCCGCCATTCTCCGGTACGCGTCCTCCAGGTCCCGGGTGAAGCCCTCGGCGTCCATGAGCGGCGAGGCCTCCATGCGCGCCCTCAGCCCGGCCCGGAGCGCCCCCAGGCGCGGCAGGTCCCCGGCGTGGGACGCGGCGATCTCCACGAAGGCGTCGTCGTCCCACGCGGCCAGTCCGGGCAGGCCCAGGTTCTGCAGCTGGCTCCAGCCGGCGCGGCCCACGACGGTGGCGCCCACGCGGGTCACCACGGGCACGCCCATCCAGAAGGCGTCGAGGCTGGTGGTGTGGCCGTTGTAGGGGAAGGTGTCCAGGCAGAGGTCGATGCTCCGGTACTGCTCCAGGTAGTCCCGCCGGGACAGGAAGGGGGTGAAGTCGATGCGGGACGGGTCGGCGAAGGCGTCCAGGATCAGCTGGCGGTGGCTGCCGGGGTGAGCCATGAGGCGCAGGCGGGAGCCGGGGACGGCCTGGAGGACGCGTTCCCACAGGGCCAGGACGGCGGGGTTCACCTTGCAGGGATTGTTGAGGCATCCGAAGGTCACGTGGCCCGCGGCCAGGGCGGGGAGGGGGCCCGGATCGGGTTCCCCGGCCAGGGGGTGGTAGCACCAGAAGGTGTGGGGAAGGCGGACGGAGCGCTCCGCGTAGGCGTCCTCGGTGACCCCGGGGGGGTCCAGGAAGGGGTCCGTGATCCGGTAGTCCATGGCCGACAGGCCCGTGGTGCCGGGGTAGGCGAGCCAGGCCACCTGGACGGGGGCGGGCCGGCGGGCGAAGAGCAGGGGGCGGCCCCCGGCCATGTGCATGGTGAGGTCCACGAGGACATCGATGCCGTCCTCGCGGATGATCCGGGCCAGGTCCCCGTCCGGGAGCCCCGCGCAGTCCCGCCACACGTCGCAGGAGGCCCGGAGCCGCTCCGTGACGGCGTCGGGGCGTTGCACGCTCGAGTAGGCGTGGATGGCGAAGGCGGCGCGGTCGTGGTGCGCGAAGAGGGGCAGGGTGAAGAAGGCCTGGCAGTGGTACCGGAAATCCGGCGAGACGTACCCGATGCGCAGCCTGGGGCCGGGCCGGGGGGTGGGGGGCTCCCCCCCCAGGTCCCGGGCGTGGACGCGGTCGAAGTTCCGGGCCTCCTGGAGGATGTCCCCGGCGGAGGCCTCCGGGTCGAAGGCGCGCAGGTAGGCCAGGTTCCCCATGGGCACGGGGTCGGCCGGATCCAGGGCCTGGGCCTCCCGGTGGCAGGCCAGGGCCGCGTCGATGCGGCCCAGGTCCTTGAGGAGGTTGCCCAGGGCCGTGTAGGCCAGGGGGTTTCCCGGCTGCGCCCGGAGAGCCTTTTGGAGGAGGTCGGAAGCCCGGCCGGTATCCCCCAGGGCCCTCGCGGCGACGCTGGCGTTGATCCAGGCCTCGGGGCAGTCCGCGTCCAGGTAGGCCGCGAGGGCGCCGGTAAGGTCGCCCAGGGCCATCAGGGCGTTGCCCAGGTTGTTGGAGGCTTCGGGAAAGGGCGAAGCGGCCAGGGCCCTGCGGTAGGCCCGGACCGCTCCGGCGAGGTCACCGCGCGAGAGCGCCTCGTCCCCGAGGGAGCAGCTGGCGAGCGCCTCGGGGTCGGGCATGGGGCCTCACTTGCTGGTGAGCGTCACGCTCCGGAGGTTGAAACCGCCGCGCTGGAGGTCCAGCACCTTCCCGGCGAGGTTCACCAGGAGCATGGTCTCCAGCTCGTCGCCGCCCTTCTTGGTGGCGCCCACGGGGGGGATGGTGCCGGCGAGCTTGCGCTCCCCGGTCCAGGTCATGTTCACGTCGAAGCGCATGGTGCCCACGGGGAAGCCCATCTGGCCCGCGAGGTGGTCGATGCGGCCCTGGGCGTTGTACGAGACGGTGAGGGTGGCCGGGCCTTCCATGCCGCGGCTCTGGTTCTCGATGGTCACGCTGGTGGGGCGGGTGCCGGTGTAGTGGAAGGTCATGCGGGTGGTGATGCCCTGGGCGGAGTTGCTGTAGTTCATCTTCGTGGGCAGCTTGGTGGCCTTGTCGAAGACCACGTCCAGCTTGCCCCGCTTCCAGAATCCCAGGCTCTCGGCCATGCTCTGCTCGCGCTTCTTGGGATCGTAGGCGGAGGTGGGCGACTGGAAGGAGAGCATCTGCCCGCCGGCGCCGTCCTCGCGGCCCAGGGAGGCCTTGAAGAGGGTGCCCTTGACGTAGACCTCGCGCACGTCGTTCACGCACTGGCTGAACCACCCCAGGAAGGACACGGGGGCGTCCGCCGGGGGCGGATCCACCTTGGTGGTGTAGGCGTTCATCTCCTTGCTGTACAGGAAGCCCTTCAGGCCGGACCGGTAGTAGAGCAGGGTCCCGAAGTCGCCCTTGAGCTCGGTGCGGAAATCGGCGTTGGCGAAATAGGTGCCCTTCAGGGTCATGTTGACGGTGCCGCCCTTGGTGAGGCCGCCCTTGACGGCGCCCTGGCCGAGCTGGTCGACCTTCGCGTTGGCGGCGGCGGCGGTGAAGGCGATGGACAGGGACCCGTCCAGGTCCACGGCCCGCACGTCCTGGTAGGGCTTCCCGAACCACCCGGCGTTGACGGCGTCCAGGACCTGGTCCAGGTTCTGGCGCGCGAAGGTGGCCTCGATGCTTTCCTTGGCGGCGCCCTTGGGGGCGGGGGCCTTGGCGGCCTTGGGCTTGGCCTGGCCGTGGGCCAAGGCGGCTCCGCCGAGCACGATGAGGGTGGCCGTAAGGGCAGGAATACCGAATTTCATGCACAACTCCGGATGAGGGCTATCGCCGTTCAGTGTGAGGCTTCTGGGCCTGAAGTTCCCGCTTCCGCCTGGAAAAGCAGGACGCGCAGAAGGCCGCGGCGGGATCGGTGGGGACGAAATCCACGTATTCCTGGGTTCCGCATTCCACGCAGGTGATCTGGGTGAGGATCTGGGCTTCGTTCTTGCGCGCGGGCTTGCGCGCCGGGAGCGTCTTCTTGTAGCAGTGGGGGCAATTGAAGAACTTCTCGTCCGGCGACAGCCGGAAGGTGCGCCCGCAGGTGGCGCAGACCTTCTCGCGGGTGGTGACGGCGGGCTTGGCCTCGCGCTTCTGGATCTTCACGACGCCGGGGGAGGCCGGCTCGGCGGGGGGGGGATTGGGCTGGGCGGGGAGTCGTGGGGTCATCTTCTGCTCTTCGGGTGACGGGCTTCCGTTGAAATCATAACATCTCTATGGGCTCCCCCCCGGGGCGGGCGATGGCATCCTGGAGCCATGGAAAACGCTTCCCGGCTCCTGCGACCCCTCCTGGACGGCAACCCCAGGGCCCTGGCCCGGGCCATTTCCTGGATGGAGAACGGCCACGCCGAGGCCAGGAGCCTCATGGCCAGCGTCTGGCCCCACCTGGGGCGGGCCATGGTCATCGGGCTCACCGGGGCCCCGGGAAGCGGGAAATCGACCCTCACGGACCAGCTGGCCCGGGCCCTGCGGGCCGAGGGCAAGCGGGTGGGGATCCTCGCGGTGGACCCCACCTCCCCCTTCAGCGGGGGGGCCATCCTGGGGGACCGCATCCGCATGGGGCGCATCGCGGCCGACCCGGGCGTCTTCATCCGCTCCATGGCCACCCGGGGGGCCCTGGGGGGCCTGGCCCGGGCCACCCAGGACGCCATCGACCTGCTGGACGCCGCGGGGTGGGACGTGGTGATCGTGGAGACGGTGGGCGTGGGCCAGGACGAGGTGGACGTGGTGAGCTGCGTGGAGACCTGCTGCGTGGTCCTGGTGCCGGGCATGGGCGACGAGATCCAGGCCATCAAGGCCGGCATCATGGAGGTGGCGGACATCTTCATCGTCAACAAGGCGGACCGGGACGGGGTGGAAAAGGTGGAGATGGAGATCCAGGCCATGAAGTCCCTGGGCTCCGTGAAGGCCTGGGACCCCCCGGCCCTGCGCACCGTGGCCTCCCAGGGGGAGGGCATCGCGGAGCTGCTGGGGAAGACCCGGGAGCACGGGGCCTGGTTGAAGGCCCACGGCGGCTTCCAGGCCAAGGCCCGGGAGCGGGCCCGCATCCGCTTCGACGCCCTGCTGGCGGAAGAAGCGTCCCGAAGGGCCCGGGCCCGGGCGGGATCCCCCCGGGTGGAAGCGGTCATCCAGGCGATCGCCGACCGGTCCATGGACCCCTATGCGGCGGTGGATCAAGTACTTGGTTATTGAGTTTTCCCACGCCCACCACATAATCACCGCATGCCAGCGGAATTCTTCCAACTCGACGACAGAGCGGCCATCCGGATGGTCTTCCAGCGGCTGTGCCGCTCCGGTGGCGATATCACGATGAAGGTGGAGGGCCGGGACTGGACCTTCCCCATCTTCGAGGAGGTGGAGGGGCGGATCCTGGTGGGCATCACCGGGGCCGAGCGCGCCAAGTGGAACATGAACGTCGGGGACCACTACCGCATGGCCGTCCTGGACCGGGGCCGCAAGTTCCAGGGCACGGTGGAGGTGGCCGGCTTCGGGCAGCTGGAGGGCTCGGACTGCGTCCACCTGGAGCAGCCCCGCAGCCTCAAGGGCCGGGACTACCGCGGGCTTTCGGACTACCTCCCGGAGAAGGACGTCGCCGCGGTGTTCACGAGCCCCACCAATGACTTCTGCGACGCCCGCGTGCGGGCCCTGGGGCAGGACGGCCTGCTGCTGCCCCTCTACGGCAGCGGGGCGGTGAAGGAGGGCCAGCTCAAGGTGGACACCCCCACCACCCTGGAGCTGGCCGTGGACCCGGACACCAAGTTCATCCTCAAGGCCGTGTGCGACACCATCGAGGAAGGGGTCGTGGGCATCCGCTTCACGGAAAAGCACGACGCGCCCGCGCTCCGGACCTACCGGAACTGGCTGGAGGAGGCCATGGCCGCCCAGGCCCGCAAGGACCGGGAGCTCTTCCAGTCCCGGGGCCTCCGGGCCGACCGGTCCAAGGCGGGGGTCCAGAGGTCGGGCCCCACCCTCCAGGTGCTTTCGGACCGGGATCCCCTGGTGCTGGTCATCAGCGAACCCCCCTTCTCGGTGCGCATGGCCGAGGCCGTGGGCCGGAAGTTCGGGGTGGCCGGGCTGGATTTCGCCCGGGGCGAGGTGCGGCCCCTGGTCAAGCCCCTGGGGGTGGAGGACGGCGCCTGGGGGCGGGTGAAGCTGGTGGTGGTCCACCAGCGGCTGCGCGCCATGAGCGGCATGGAGCTGGCCGCCAAGCTCATCAAGGACGAGCGCTGCCCGGTGCCGGTCCTGGTGGCCGGTCCCGAGGAGGACGCCGCCCTCAAGCGGAACCGGGCCCTGGGCTTCGGGGCCGTGGACTTCCTGCCGGTGGATCCCTTCCGCATCCTGGCGGTGATCCAGGCCCTGGACCAGACCCTCAAGAGCTTCTACCCCTCGTAGTTCACCCCGGGCTGCGCCGGGACGCGGGAGAGCTGGTACTCCTCCTCCTCCACGACCCGGGGGTTGTCCAGGAAGTAGTTGGCCCGGTCCAGGTCCAGCTCGCCCTCCCACTTGGACACGGCCACGGAGGCCACGCCGTTGCCGATGAGGTTGGTGATGGCCCGGGCCTCGCTCATGAAGCGGTCGATGCCCAGCAGCAGGGCCAGGCCCGCCACGGGGATGTTGCCCACCACGGAGAGGGTGGCCGCCAGGGTGATGAAGCCCCCGCCCGTGACGGCCGCGGCGCCCTTGGAGGTGAGCAGCAGGATGGCCAGGATGTAGAGCTGCTGGGTGAGGGTGACGTGGGTGTTGGTGGCCTGGGCGATGAAGAGCGCCGCCAGGGTGAGGTAGATGGAGGTGCCGTCCAGGTTGAAGGAGTAGCCCATGGGGATGACCATGCCCACCACGGACTTGGAGCAGCCCAGGCGCTCCATCTTCTCCATCATGAGGGGCAGCGCGCTCTCCGAGGAGGAGGTGCCCAGCACGATGAGGATCTCCTCGCGGATGTAGCGCAGGAACTTGAAGATGTTCAGGCCCGAGTAGCGCATGACCGAGCCCAGCACGAGGATGACGAACAGGAGGCTGGTGGCGTAGAAGCACGCGATGAGCTTGCCCAGGCTCACCAGGGAGTGGAGGCCGTACTTGCCCACGGTGAAGGCCATGGCGCCGAAGGCCCCGATGGGGGCCAGGCGCATGACCATGGCCACGAGGCGGAAAAAGACCTTGTTGAGGCCGTCCAGGAACTTCATGACGGGGATGCCGTCGTCCTTGACGAAGGCCAGGGCGCTGCCGAAGAGCATGGCGAAGAGCAGTATCTGGAGGATGTCTCCCTTGGCGAAGGCGTCGGCCACGTCCTTGGGGATGATGTTCATGATGAAGTCCACGGTGGAGAGGTGCGGGCCGTGGGTGTAGGCCGAGATGGCCTTGGCGTCCAGGGTGGCCGGGTTGATGTTCATGCCGGCCCCGGGCCTGACGAAGTTGGCGATCATGAGCCCGATGGCCAGGGCGATGGTGGTGAGCACCTCGAAGTACAGGAGGCCCTTGCCGCCCACGCGGCCCACCTTCTTCATGTCGCCCATCTTGGCGATGCCCAGCACCACCGTGAGGAAGATGATGGGCGCGATGAGCATCTTCACCAGCTTGATGAAGCCCTCCCCCAGGGGACGCATGGAAGCCGCGAACTCCGGACGGAAATATCCCAGCCAGGCCCCGACGAGCACAGCGATGATGACCTGGAGATAGAGGCTATGCCTGAGCTTTTGCAGTAACTTCAAGGTATTCTCCTGAGAAAGGGATTCCCGATTAAGGTATCGGAAATCCTCCGGGATTCAGGAGTTGATTTTCTTAAATCCAGAAGAGCGCGGCCGCTCCTGCGATCGATAGCACGGTGCCAGCCCACGCCCTGGGCGAGATCCGCTCCTTGAAGACGCCCATGGAAATGGGGAGGAGCAGGACGGGGGACAGGGACATGAGCGTCGCGGCCACGCCCATGGATGTGTGGGTTATCGCATACAGGGACAGCACGACGCCGATGACCGGCCCCGTGATGGCCCCCGCGAAGATGTAGGACGTGGCTTTCACGTCCTTCATGCGCCGGGCGTGGTCCAGGAACTGGCCCCGGAAAAGGAACCAGACACTTATGGCCACGGTGCCCGCCACCACCCGCACCAGGTTGGCCGACACCGGATGGAAGCCGCCCCGCATGCCCATTTCCGAAAGGATGAGGCCCACGGACTGGCCCAGGGCGCCACCGACGCCCAGGAGGACGCCCAGGGCGGCGTGCTTCGGCCGCTCGCTTTCCCCGTGGCCCTCCCCCACCACCCAGGCGATGCCGGCCAGGGTGGCCAGGATGGCCGCGACCTTGGGGAGCCCCAGGGACTGGGCCAGGAAGATCCGGGCCAGGATGGCGCTGAAGACGGGCGAAAGAGTCATGAGGAGCATGGCCACCCGGGCCCCCAGGAGCAGGAAGGCCTCGAAGAGCAGGGCGTCCCCCACGGCGAACCCGATGAGGCCGGAGATGGCCAGGGGCACCAGGCGGTGGGCGCCGGCGTTGAAGGGGAAGGCCGTGCCGAAGGCCGCCAGGTGGAACAGGACCAGCATGGCCAGGGCCATGAAGAGCCGGGACGCGTTCACCGCCTGGGATCCCACCCGGCGGCCCGCCACGGTGAAGCACACCGAATTGAAGGCCCAGCAAAGGGACGTCGCCAGGGCTGCCAATTCGCCTGCGTAGGCCATGCGGACTCCGGAACAGGCGCACAGGCGCCTGGCCTCATAATACGATGTTAGCGCCCAGCTTGTCGAAACCAAGCAACCCGGTCTACTATTTCCAGGTCGCAACATTGGGCGTGGGGTATTGACATGGATGGTCTTCTCTTCTGGCACCGGTTCCAGTTCGGGTTCACGGCGACCTTCCACTACCTGTTTCCCCAGCTGACCATGGGGCTGGCGCTCCTGATCCTGGTCTTCAAGGGGCTGGCCCTGTACCGGGGGGAGGAGCGGTTCAACGAGGCCGCCCGGTTCTGGATCCGCATCTTCGGCCTGACCTTCGGGGTGGGCGTGGTGACGGGGATCCCGCTGGAATTCCAGTTCGGAACCAACTGGGCGCGGTTTTCCCGGGACGCCGGCGGCGTCATCGGCCAGACCCTGGCCATGGAGGGCATGTTCGCCTTCTTCCTGGAGAGCACCTTCCTGGGCCTCCTGGTGTGGGGCGAGAAGAAACTGGGCCCGCGGCTCCACGCGGCGGCCGCCCTGGCCCTGTTCCTGGGGAGCTGGCTCTCGGGCTACTTCATCGTGGCCACCAACGCCTTCATGCAGCACCCGGTGGGCCACCGGGTGCTGGCGGACGGGACCCTGGGGCTGGAGCACTTCGGGGCCTTCCTCTTCAATCCCTGGGCCCTGGTGCAGTACGCCCACACCATGACCGGCGCGGTGGTGACCGGCGCCTTCGTGGTGGCGGCGGTGGGGGCCTTCTGGACCCTGCAGGGGATCCACGGGGCCCAGGCGCGGCTCTACCTCAAGGCCGGGGTGCTGGCGGGCTTCATCGGGGCCTGCGCGGCGGCCTTTCCCACCGGGGACCTCCAGGGCAAGCAGGTGGCGCGCCACCAGCCCGTCGCCCTGGCGGCCATGGAGGGGCGCTGGCAGAGCGGGCGCTACGCGGAAGTGAACCTCATCGGCCAGCCGGACGTGGCCCGGCAGCGCCTGGACAATCCGGTGCGCCTCCCTGGCGTCCTGAGCTTCATCGCCTACGGCTCCTTCTCCAGCGACGTGAAGGGCCTGGATGACTTCCCCCGGGACACCTGGCCGACGGAGCTGGAGCTGCTCTACTACGGCTTCCACATCATGGTGGGCCTGGGCACGCTCTTCATCGGACTCATGGGCCTTGCGGCGCTCCTCCTGTGGAAGGGGCGCCTGGAGCGCGCGCGGCCGCTGCTGTGGTGCCTCATGCTGGCCTTCCCCTTCCCCTTCATCGCCAATTCCGCCGGGTGGATGGTGGCCGAACTGGGGCGCCAGCCCTGGCTGGTGTTCGGGCTCCTGAGGACGGCCTCGGGCACCTCGGCGCTGGTGCACCCGGGCCAGACGGTGTTCACGACCCTGGGCTTCGCCGGGCTCTACCTGGTGCTGGGCCTGCTCTACCTCTTCCTGGTGGCCCGGGAAGTGGCCAACGGCCCCGAAGCCCACTGAGGAGACGGTCATGGAAATGCTCTGGTTCTGGATGGTTTCGGTGGTGGTGGCGCTCTACGCCGTCATGGACGGCTTCGATTTCGGCGCGGGGGCCCTGCATCTCTTCGTGGCGCGCGACGACCGGGAGCGCCGGGAGGTGCTGGCGGCCATCGGTCCCCTTTGGGACGGCAACGAGGTCTGGCTCCTGGCCGGCGGGGGCCTGCTCTTCCTGGGCTTCCCCAGGGTCCTGGCGGCGGGCTTCTCGGGGTTCTACCTGGCCATGTTCATGGTGATCTGGACCCTGATCATCCGGGGCATCTCCATCGAGTTCCGCTCCCACGTGGCGGACCGGCTCTGGCGGGCCTTCTGGGACGGGGCCTTCGCCCTGGCCAGCGCCCTCATGCCGGTGCTCCTGGGCGCGGCCCTGGGCAACGTGGTGCGGGGGGTGCCCCTGGACGGCTCGGGCTTCTTCAACATCCCCCTCTTCACCCACTGGGGGGTGGGGAACCCGGTGGGGATCCTGGACTGGTACACGCTCCTCACGGGCCTCCTGGTGCTGGCCACCCTCACGGCCCACGGGGCGCTCTTCCTGGCCTGGAAGACCTCGGGCGCCGTGCACCGCCGGTGCATGGCCGCGGCGCGGCCCCTGTGGGCGGTCGTGGCGGTGCTGGCCCTGGCCGCCACCTTCGCCACCGCGCGGGTGAACCCCGACGTCTACGCGCGGCTGCCCCACGCGCCCCTGGCCTGGGCCGGCATGGCGCTGTTCCTGGCGGGCCTGGGGACGGTGGCCGCGGGGCTCGCGAAGGGGCGCCCGCTGGCGGCCTTCCTGGGTTCGGGCGCCTTCATCGTGGGCCTCCTGGCGGCCACCGCCGCCTGCGTGTGGCCCGTGATGCTCCGGAGCACCCTCGACCCCGCCTTCAGCCTGGACGCCCACAACGCCAACGCCGGGGCCTACGGCCTCCGCACGGGGCTGAGGTGGTGGGTGCTGGCCTTCCCCATCGTCATCGCCTACTTCGCCATGCTCTTCCGCATCCACCGGGGCAAGGTGGAGGCCGCCGCGGACGGGGAAGGCTACTGACGGGTTCCGCGTGACCCGAGAATGACCAGGGATTTCACGGAGCCTTAACGCGCGCCTGGGAACCTTCTCCTGCCGACCTACGGTAATGGAGAAGACATGATGAAGCGCATGGCGCCCCTGGCCCTCGCCCTGGCCACGATCCCCGCAGCCGCCCAGGCCCCCACGGTGGGGGGACTGGTGCAGGTGTGGTACACGCAGATGATGGACAGCAACCTCCGGCTCAACGGCGTGGGCAACTACTACAACCTCCGCAGCGAGTTCAAGGAGAACGGCTTCAACCTCCGGCGCACCGAGCTGAGCCTCAAGGGGCCCATCCTCCCCGGCGTGGAGTACCAGGTGATGATCGATCCCTCCATCAACACCACCTCCGCCAACGCCGCCAACAGCAACGGCTCCTACAACCCCACGGTCCTCCAGGACGTCTTCATCACCTACACCTTCATGGGCGCGCAGGTGAAGGTGGGCCAGTTCAAGACCCTCCAGACCTACGAGGGCAACGTCAGTTCCTCGGAGCTGCTGTTCGCGGAGCGCAGCCAGCTGGGCCGGGTCTTCGGGGACAAGCGGGACCGGGGCCTGGTGGTGGCCATGCCCTTCGGCGACCCCAAGGAATTCGGTGGCCGGGTCTCCCTGGGCGCCTTCAACGGCATGTCGGACCTGGCTTCGGGCAAGGCCGGCGATTCCAACGCCGCCAAGGACTTCGTCCTGCGCCTGGACTTCAACGTCGGTTCCGCCCACACCTTCGGCGCCTACACCCTGCAGGGGAGCACGGACCAGACCGACAAGGGCGCCCTCCTGGCCAAGACCTTCGCCGGCGCCAACGCCCCCACCGCCGCCCAGGTGCTCGACAACAAGGACAAGACCACCAACCTGGGCGCCTTCTACGTCTACAAGGCGGGCCCCCTGCACCTGTCCGCCGAGTACCTCACGGGCCTCCTGGGCCGCCGCGGCCCCTCCGTGGGCGCCCAGGCCGGCGCCGCGGGCCGCGAGCACCTGGACCAGAAGTTCACCGGCTACTACCTCACCGGCGCCTACAGCTTCGGCCCGCACACCGTCCTGGCCCGCTACGACCTGCTCAACTACAACAGCGGCGACCAGTGGTACGCCGCCGCCAGCCCCTACATCAACGCCGGCGTGGACCTCAGCCCCAAGTTCACCGAGACCACCCTGGGATACACCTACGCCTTCAGCCCCGCCAAGGTGAAGGCCGCGAACCTGAAACTGAACTACATCCTCCGCAGCAAGAACTTCCTCAAGCCCCTCGCCTCCGCGGGGCAGACCTCGGAGCAGGGCGGGGACACGGTGGTGCTGGCGTTCCAGGTGGCGTTCTAGTTCAAGGTTCCGACCCATCCCAAGCGTCGCTCCAGAAGCCACAAGATAGCCAGGCCATGAAAACCACGGTGCGGCTCATCTGCCGGGAACAGGCTGAGTTCGACGGCTGATCCCCTTCATCCTGTTCATCCGATTTCATCCCTGTTCCAGCAGGGCCAGAGCCGGGATGGGTCGGCGAATGCGGGTCAACTGCGCGCCGACCCACCTCAACACTGACCCTGCGGGAACGGGGATGAAATCGGATGAAGGGGATGATCATTCCCCGAAGAGCCGCCAAATTGGACTTCCGCTTTTTTTATACGGGGTGGGTCGGAAGGTTGGGCTAGATGGCGCCCGGCCCGGTCCATTGCACGTCCCGGGCGCCGATGCGGGCGGCGAGGGTCTCGGCGGCTCGGGATACGGCGGCTTTGCGGGCCCGGGTGGCGCGGATGCCCTTTTCGAACCAGAGCCCCTTGATCTCCAGGACGCCCTTGTCCCGGTGGAACTTGGGATCCAGCCGGCCCACCAGGGCCTCGCCCTCCAGGATGGGCAGGACGTAGTAGCCGTACTGCCGCTTCGCCTCGGGGACGAAGGCCTCGAAACGGAAATCGAAATCGAAGAGGCGCAGGGCCCGGGCCCGGTCCCGGAGGATGGGGTCGAAGGGGCAGAGGAGGACGGTGCGGTCGGAGGGCTCGGCGAGGCGGGCCTTCCAGTCCTCCACGGCGAAGGCCGGGCGGCCGTCCTCGGTCTCCACGGGGCGGACGCGGCCGGCCTTGGCGGCGGCGGCGCACCACCGGGCGGCTTCGGCGGGTTCCAGGGCGTCGTAGTAGGCGGCCAGCTCCCGGGGGGTGGCCACCCCCAGGCGCTCCAGGGCGGTGGAGCAGGCCCACTCGCGATGCTTGGCCAGGGTGGTGGCGGGCAGGGCGTGGGCGGCGGGGAAGACCCGCTCGGGGAGGTCGTAGACCTTGTGGAAGTTCACCCGCCGGGCCACGGCCAGTTCGCCGGCGTGCCACAGGAATTCCAGGGCGGCCTTCTGGGGCTTCCAGCCCCACCAGGCGCTGGCGCCCTTGTCCTGCTTGTGCTCGAAATCGGCGCTGCGCAGGGGGCCCTCGGCGCGGATGCGCTCCAGCACCAGGTCCAGGAGCTCATCCACCCTGTCCCCCACCCGCTCCCGCCACCAGGCGTTCTGGAGGATCCGCGCGCGGCTGCGGGGGAAGCGCACCTTCCAGTGGGGGTACCAGGCCAGGGGGATGGCCGAGGCGTCGTGGGTCCAGTGCTCGAAGAGGCGGCGTTCGCCCAGGAAGAGGGCGTCGAAATCCGCGGGGGCGTAGCCTTCCAGGCGGCTGCCCAGGATGAGGTGGTGGGCCCGCTCCACCACGTTGATGGAATCCATCTGCACGTAGCCCAGCTGCCGGATCAGGGTGTCCAGGTCCGCCGGGGGCGGGCCCAGGAGGCCCTGGGCCGCCAGGAGGAGGCGCCGGGCCTGGGCTTGGGTGACGGGTTCGGGTTTCCGGGGCATGGGCGCGTCCAGGCGGTGGGAGAAGGTCAAGTCTGCCAGAATATCCCCGGAGGCCCCCTTGGCTGGACATCTCATCCTCGTGCCCACCCCCCTCGGCAACCTGGGGGACCTGACGGAAAGGGGACGGGAAGCCCTTTCCCAATGCGACCTGGTGGCCTGCGAGGACACCCGGCGCACCGGGGGGCTCCTGGCCCACCTGGGGATCGAGAAGCCCCTGGCGCGCTTCGACGACCACGCCCCCCTGGAAGCCCGGGAGCGGGTGGCCCTGGCCCTGGCCGGGGGGCGCACCGTGGCCTACTGCTCCGACGCGGGCATGCCCGGCGTGAACGACCCGGGCTTCGAACTGGCGCGGCTGGCCCGGGAGGCCGGGGCCCGGGTGACGGTGCTGCCGGGCCCTTCGGCGGTGACCCTGGCCGTGGTGGCCTCGGGCCTGCCCAGCCACGCCTTCAGCTTCTGGGGCTACCTCCCCTCCCGCAGCGAGCCCCGCAGGGCGGCCCTGCGCCGGCTGGCGGCCAAGGAGGAGACGGTGGTGGTCTTCGAAACGCCCCATCGCATCCATGAAACATTGCTAGAACTGGAAGAGGTGGTTCCCGACCGGGAGATCGCCCTGGGCCGGGAACTTACCAAGCTCCATGAAACCTGGTACCGGGGCACCCCCGCCCAGGTGCAGGCGGCCCTGGGTTCGGAGGGCCGGGGCGAGATGGTGCTGGTCATGGCGGGCGCCGATGCCAAGCGCACCGTTTCCGAAGATTTGGAAGCCGGCGAAGACCTGGACGGCCTCCCGGAGTGGGCCCAGCGGTACCTGGAGGCCGCCCGGGAAGGGGGCATGACCCTGCGGGAGGCGGTCAAACCCCTCGCCCGGCACCTCGGCCTCCCCGCGAGCGATGTGTACCGCATGGCAATTGAACGGTAAGCTCGACTTAAGTGGTCAACCATTCTGAAAAAGATGGGTGAAAATGCGCGATTCTTGATCTTTTGGTCAAGATTTGTGGTTTCCTTTCTTCCTAGATGCTCAACCCCGATCACCGAAGGCCCGGTTTCCAGTCCAGGCACGGAGCCCTGGGTTCGGGCCGTTCCGCAGTCCAACGGGTTCTTTCACCCCAACCCCTCACAGGAGCCAAGCCATGAGGATTTCCCGCACCTTCGGCATCGCCGCCGTTCTCGCCGCCGCCGGATTCGCCGCCCAGGCCCAGGACGTCAAGGTCAACATCCTGACCGAGTTCTGGTACACCCAGATGATGGACACCAACCTGCGCAACAACGGGGCGCAGAACGTGGTGGCCAACTACTACGCCCTCGATTCCCGGTTCACCGAGAACACCTTCAACATCAAGCGCGCCGAGATCTACTGCAACTACAAGATCAACGACGAGTGGGCCGGCTACATCATGTTCGACCCCAGCCTGACCAACACCTCCTCCGCCGCCAACTCCGCCACCACCAACTCCGGCGTCGCGCTGCAGGACTGGGTCATCACCTGGACCCCCAAGGGCACCGGCTTCACCGCCAAGCTCGGCCAGATGAAGATGCCGACCACGTACGAATCCACCCTGATGTCGGCCCGGGACATCTACTTCTTCGACCGGGCCCAGATCAGCCGCCTCCTGGGCGAGCGCCGCGACCGCGGCGTCATCGCCACCTACAGCTACGGCAGGGCCGATGCCTTCAAGGGCAACGTCACCGCCGCCATCTCCAACGGCACCACCGACGACGGCACCGCGGGCAAGACCGCCGTGGACCAGAACGCCCAGAAGGACTACACCTTCCGTTTCGACGGCAGCTTCACCCCCGCCCACAAGTTCGGCATCTGGTACCGCACCGGCCAGACCAACCTGAAGTCCTCCACCACGGTGGCCGCCACCTTGCCCGCCAACTGGACCGCCGCCGGCGTCACCAGCGCCCAGCTCCTGGACAACCGGGACAAGACCACCGCCACCGGCCTGTTCTACTCCTTCAACAACCAGAACTGGCACGTGCTGGGCGAGGCCGCCACGGGCCTCGTGGGCCGCCGCTTCCCGACCCTCTTCGCCGCCGCCGCCGCCCCCAGCCGCGAGCACCTGGACCAGAAGTTCCAGGCCTACGCCGTCACCGCCGTCTACAAGATGGGCGCCCACCAGGTCGGCGCCCGCTACGACATGTTCAACTACAACTCCGGCGACGACTACTACGGCGCGGTCAACCCCTACAAGCCCACCACCGGCCTCAACGCCGGCGGCGACTTCTCGCCCAAGTACACCGAGACCACCCTCGGCTACAACTACGTGTTCAATCCCTCCAAGAACACCTACGGCAAGCTGAAGATCGACTACATCCTCCGCAGCAAGAACTTCCTCCGCTCCATCGCCGGCCAGTCCGGCGCCCAGGGCGGCGACACCCTCATGTGCTCCATTCAGGTCGGTTACTAGGCCTTTCGGAGATCTGAAGGGCCCGGACACCCCCCCCGAACCCGGGGGTGTCCGGGCCTTTCGGGTCCCCCGCGCCGGAAAATCCCGGTTTTTCTGCAATCGGACAAAAGCATGTTGTGGTTGTTAAAAAGCATCGCGGATATGCTTTCAAAAGATTGAATTCCGAAGCCTACAACCCGGGGGTTGGCCCGAAGGGCCCAGCGCTCCCAGCGGGTCCGTCCATCCACCCTTCCTCTTCATGTGTTGAAGAAAAAGCCCATGACCGGTCCTGACACCAAGAACGTCCAAACCCACACCAGCGGCCCGCTGCGCCTGGTGATCCTCAAGCGGGATCCCATTCCGGCCAAGGCCATGCCCTCCAACGAATCGTGGACCCTCATGCTGCCCACCAGCCCCATCCGGGTCTGCACGGGCGAGGACATCGAGGAGGGGGTGATCCCCCGGGGCAGCCTCGCGCTCCTGATGCCGGGCTTCGGCCACACGTTCAAGCGCCATCACCCGGATTCCCCCTTCGGCTTCACGGCCCTGCAGATGGACGGCCCCTTCCCGGAGCCCCTGGTCTCCATCCTCCAGCACCCGCCCCGCAAGTGGCAGGAGCAGAGCTTCGCGGTGCTCCGCAGCCAGAGCCTCAAGCAGCTCTTCGGCATCTTCAGCCAGGAGATCTCCAACCCCGACGGCCTCCAGCTCATGACCCGGGAGCTCTTCCTCATCCTGCTGGGCGCCGAGCTGAACCGCCTGTGCGAGAAGGAGGACCGCGCCCGGTTCCCCTACCGCCTCAGCCGCTCCACCCTCCAGCTGGTGCTGGACCACATGGAGGCCCACCTGGGCGCCCCCAACAGCGTCCCCGAAATGGCGAAGCTGGCCCGCTGCACGCCGGACCACTTCATCCGCCTCTTCCGGGAAGCCACCAGCACCACGCCCCACCAGTACCTCATCGAGCGCCGCCTCCAGCGGGCCGTGCAGCTCCTCTCCGACGGCGAGCGTCCCCTCGACGTGGCGGAATCCCTGGGCTTCTACGACGCATCCGCCTTCACCCGCGCCTTCAAGCGGCGCTTCGGGGTGCCGCCCAGCAAGTACGCCCAGGAAGCCTACGACAGGCAGTTCAAGAAGAACTGAGGTCCAGCGTCGGCAGGTATTTTGGCGCCCGGCGGGCCTTCGTGGCCTGCTCGAAGGCGTAGCCCAGCTTGAGCAGCACCGGTTCGCTCCAGGCCCGGCCGAAGAACGACAGGCCCACCGGCAGGCCCATCACGAACCCGGCGGGGACCGTGAGGTGGGGGTACCCGGCCACGGCGGCGGGGGTGGCGCAGCTGGTGCCGTAGTTGTCGCCGTTGACCAGGTCGGTGACCCAGGCGGGGGTGCCGGTGGGGGCGATGATGGCGTCCAGGCGGTGCGTGTCCATGGGGCCGTCGATGCCCGCGCGGGAGAGGGTGCGGCAGGTTTCCAGGGCCTTGAGGTAGGCGGAATCCGTGAGGGGGCCCTTGGCCTGGGCCTCGTACAGGAGCTCCTGGCCGAACAGGGGCATCTCCTTGGCCTTCATGCGCTCATTGAAGGCGATGAGGGAGGCCATGTCCACCACGGGGCCCGTGACGCCCCGGCCCTGCAGGTAGGCCCGGAGGCCGGCCTTGAACTCGTAGAGCATGGCCTCCAGTTCGGGCTTCTCGTAATCGGCGGTGGGCACGTCCACGGGGTCCACCAGCACGGCGCCGGCGGCGGTGAGGGTCTTGAGGGTGGTCTCCATGAGTTCCAGAACGCCGCGGTTGCCGGAGAAGAAATTGCGCGCGACGCCCAGGCGCGCGCCCTTGAGGCCGCCGGCATCCAGGAACACGGTGTAGTCGGGGTAGGCCTTGCAGCCCGCGGTGGCGGGGTCCCGGGGGTCGGGGCCGGCCATGGCGCCCAGGAGGATGGCGGCGTCGCGCACCTTGCGGGTCATGGGACCGGCGGTGTCCTGGGTGTGGGAGAGGGGGATGATGCCGGCGCGGCTCAGGAGCCCCACGGTGGGCTTGAGCCCCACGATGCCGCAGGAGGTGGCGGGGCTGACGATGGAACCGTCGGTCTCGGTGCCCACGGCCGCCGCGCAAAGGCACGCGGCCACGGCGGCGCCGGATCCGGAGGAGGAACCGGAGCAGTTGCGGTCCAGGGCGTAGGGGTTCCGGGTGAGGCCGCCCCGGCCGCTCCAGCCGCTGATGGAGTGGCTGGAGCGCAGATTGGCCCATTCGCTGAGGTTCGTCTTGCCCAGGATCAGGGCGCCGGCGGCCCGAAGGCGCGCGACGATGGGGGCGTCCACGGGGGCCTTGGCCCCCTCCAGGGCCAGGGAGCCCGCGGTGGTCTGCATGCGGTCGCCGGTGTCGATGTTGTCCTTGAGCAGCACCGGGATGCCGTGGAGCGGGCCCCGGGGGCCCTTCTCCCTGCGCTCCCGGTCCAGGGCCCGGGCGATGTCCAGGGCCTCGGGGTTGACCTCCAGCACGGCGTGGAGGCTGGCGCGGTCCAGGGTGCGGATGCGGGCCAGGTAGTGCCTGGCCAGGCCTTCGGAGGTCCAGCGCCCGGTGCGCATGCCTTCGGCCATCTGGTCCAGGGTGGCTTCGTCCAGGGCCACGCCCCCGGGCGCGGAACGCCGGGGGGGGGCGGCGAGGGCGGCGCCCGTGGCCAGGGCGAGGCCCAGGAATCGGCGGCGATCGAAGGTGAACCGGGTCATGGGGGCTCCGCTTTTGGGAGCAGTCTACACCGGGTTCAGGCCTCCGCGGGGGCCATGGGGCTGTCGCCCCCGTGGGAATGGCGCCGGATGATGCCCTGGGCCAGGCGCTGCAGGAAGAGCGCCCGGGAGGGGTTCCACACGATGGCGCTGGAGGCCTTCCATTCCGCCGAAAGCTCGAAGAGGGTCGAGCCGTCCACCTGGGTGCCCAGGAGCAGGACGGGGATCCTGGCCAGGGCCAGTTCCACCAGGGCCTTCAGGAGGCGGCGCTCGTCGAGGCCGGTGCCCCTCACGTGGAAGATGGCCAGGGGCGGGGCCGCGGCCAGGGCGTCCTTGATGGCCTGGGCGGAGTAGGGGAGGCGGATCACGGGCTGCACGGGGGCCAGGGCCTCCCGGAGGGCCGTCTCCAGGGCCGGGTCGGAACTGACCAGCAGGATGCCGGTGGGCCCCGCGGGCTTGGGCTGGGCGGCCCTTTCGTTCAGCTCGAGGCGCTGGGCCAGGCGCTCCCGCTCCTCCTCCCGGCGCAGGAAGATCCACCGGGAAAGGGGCTGTTCCGTGCGCTCGGGAAGGGCCGGGCGAAAGGCCAGGCCGAGGGTGCGCGCGCCCAGGTGCCGCACCTCGGCCCGGGTCTCGATCTGGATCTCGGGGGAAAGGGGGATGGACAGGAGCAGGACGGTGCCCGGGCCCATCGTCGCGGGATCCACGTCCCGCTGGGCATGGACCTTGGCCCCCGTGGCGCTGATGTCCACGAGGCTCCCCTGGAGCAGGTCCCCCTTGACGGTGCTGTAGGTGACCACGACCCGGCCCACCCGCTCCACCCGGTACGAGTCCCGCTGGTCGTTCTCCACCAGGGTCCGGGGCAGGGAGAGGCGCACCGTGCGCCGCCCGTCCAGGATGCCCAGGCCGAGCACCTCCACCCGGGCCTCGTAGAAGCCCAGGCCGTCCGGGAACCGGATGGTGATGTCCGGGGCCCGCAGGCCGAAGGTGGCGTCCTCGCGGCTCATGGTGGCGAGGATGTGCAGCTCCCCGTTCTGGATGGCCAGGAAGCTGGATTCGAAGCGGAGGTAGGGCGTGGCCAGGATCAGGAGCTCCCGGCGGGCGCAGGCCTGGGCCAGGACATCCTGGATCTCGCCGGATTTCTTGAGGGTCTCAGCCACGGGCCGCTCCGATGGGTTCCTATCGTGCCATTGTTGTCGATTCGTGCGGGCGCGTCACCTGTGTTGAAATGGAATCCGGGGGGACCATGGGGGGCAAGACCGGAAAGGACGGGGGCGGCGCGCTCCTTCTCTACAGCGCGCCCAGGAGCGGGTACGGGGACGAGTGGATGACCTTCCTCCCCATCGGCCTGGGCTTCCTTCAGGCCATGCTCAAGTCCCGGGGCCACGCCTGCCGCCTGGCCAACCTCAGCGGCAAGGGGCGCAAGGAGATCCTGGTCTACCTGCGCCGGCACGATCCGGCCGTCATCGGCGTGTCCATGTTCACGTTCAACCGCAAGCGCAGCTCGGACCTGCTGGCCCTGGCCCGGGAGGCCTGCCCGGACGCGGTGCTCCTGGCGGGGGGGCCCCACCCCACGCACCTGGCCCGGGAGGTCTTCGAGGACTGCCCGGCCCTGGACGCCATCGTCAAGGGCGAGGGGGAGATCCCCCTGGCCGAGGTGATGGCCCGGGGCGCCGATTGGCGCACGGCCCCGGGGCTCATCCTGCGGGACGGGGAGACCCCCAGCGCCCCGCCCATGGAGGACCTGGACGTCATGGGCGCCCCCGTGGAGCACTTCCAGGCGGACTTCCTGGACGACCCGGGCCAGCTCTCCTACCTCAGCACCAGCCGGGGCTGCCCCGCCACCTGCAACTTCTGCAACACGCCGGAATTCTGGGGCAGCTCCGTGCGCTTCCGGAGCCCCGAGGCGGTGCTCCGGGAGATGACCCTCCTGCGCCGGCGCCACGGCCTCACCTACTTCAGCTTCCGGGACGACACCTTCACCGCCAACCGCGGGCGGATCCTCAAGCTCATGGACCTCATCCGGGGCTCGGGCATGCACCCCCTGTGGAACTGCCAGAGCCGGGTGAACCTGGTGGACGAGGACCGGCTGGTGGCCATGAAGCGGGCCGGGTGCGAGTTCATGCAGTTCGGGGTGGAGCACGGCAGCGAGCGCGTGCTTCAGCTCCTGGACAAGGGCACCAACATGCGCCAGGCCCTCAAGGCCCTCACCCTTGTGCGCAAGGTGGGGATGAACCTGGGCATCTACCTCATCACGGGCATCCCCGGCGAGGAATGGGCGGACGTGGAGATCACCTGCGACCTCATCCGCAGCGCCCTGCCCCACGACGTGCAGGTTTCGCCCCTGGCGCTGTACCCGGGGACCCGGCTTTTCGACACGTACCGCGCCGAGGGCCGCATCAGCCCGGACTTCTTCCGGGGCTCGGGGGACGCGGAGGTCTTCGCGAGGGTGGACGGCCACACCGAGAAGGCCCTGCGGCGCCTCGCGCAGGTGGCCGAGGGCGTCCGGCGCAAGGCCATCTACACCCCCGCGCAGTTCCGGGAGCAGAAGGCCTGGCTGGGGTTCTGCGCCGTCACGAACCTCCTGTGCGGCGAGGCCGCGGAGGAGGAGGGGCGGATGCAGGAGGCCCAGGCGGAGTACGACGAGGTGGTGGCGAAGGAGCCCGGGAACCCCTGGGGCTTCCTGAAGCGGGCCCTGCTCTTCCACCGCACGGGCCGCGCCGCCCTGGCCCGGGCGGACCTGGCCGAAGTGCTGGCCCTCGCCCCGGGGAACCCCGAGGCCCTGGAACTGGCCCGGGCGTGGGGCGCGGGCAAGGGCTGGAAGGCCTCCCAGGGACCCGCAGCGGTGATGAAGGGGTCGGAGGCGTTCCTGGAGCGCAGGGACCCCGCGAAGTAGGTTGTTGGAAATTCCCAAGCCCTTGCGCGTCCGGGCAGTGTATTTTTAAGGAACATCACGAACGTCCTCGTTCCTTCCCCCCGGCCCCCCCTCCGACCCACCAGGGGTAGCCTCACCTGCGCGCCCGGTAGACCGGATCCCCCCATGTCTTTGTTCCGAACCGTAGTGGCCTGCCTGCTTGCCCTGGGTTTCGCCCGGGCCGAGGCCCCGGGCCGGTACCTCTTCAAGACCTACGGACCCGAGCAGGGCTTCGTGGAGCCCGGCCTCACCAGCATCGCCCAGGACTCCGAGGGCTTCATCTGGATCGGCGCGGATTCCGGCCTGGTGCGGTACGACGGCGTGGCCTTCCGCAAGTGGACCGCCGAGGACGGCCTGGCCTCCACCGCCGTGAACCGGGTCCTGCGGCGGCGGGGAGGGGGCATCTGGGTGATCACCGAAGGCGGCCTGATGAAGTTCCACAAGGGCGTGTTCACCCCGGTGCTCCACCAGGGGCGCACCTTCCGGCCCATCCGGGGCTCCGCGGTGGACCTGGACGGCGACGGGGTGCTGTGGGCCCTGGGGGTGGACGGGCTGTACCGGCAGGGGGGGGAAGGGATGGAACGGGTGGCCGAAGTGCCCAGCGGACAGGGCCACGCCCTGGCCTGCCGCACGGCGACCGCCTCGATCTTCGCGGTGGTGGGTGGCCAGGTGTGGGAGCGGCGCAAGGAGGCCCCCTGGGTGCGCTACACCACCCAGGACGGCCTGCCCGTGGATGGCATCGAGACCCTCGCCGTGGACGGGGAGGGCCGGCTCTGGGTGGTGGGGCGGCGCCTCCTGCGGTACCAGGATCCGGGGGAGGCCGCCTTCCGGGACGCCTCCTCTTGGCTGCCCGCGCCGCCCTTCGCATCCTGCATCATCAGCCGGGAGCCGGACGGGACCGTGGGCATCCCCACCAATGCCGGTCTGCTGCGCCTGAGGGGGGACGACCACGAAGTGATCGACCAGGCCGCGGGCCTCCCCTGCCGGTGGACGGCCTCCTCCCTCCGGGACCGGGAAGGGAACCTGTGGGTGGTGGGGCCGACGGTGTACCGCCAGCTGGGCCGGGGCCAGGTGCGCACCTTCACCGCCGAGGACGGCCTGCCCTCCGACCTGGTGTGGCAGGTCTTCCGGGACCGCTCGGGGCGGCTTTTCGCGGGCACCAGCGAGGGCCTGGCGCTCCTGGGCGAAAGGGGCTGGTCCCGGGTTCCGGGCACCGACGGGCTCAACGTCACGAGCCTCGTGCAGGACGATTCGGGGGCGCTCCTCATCGGGTCCACCAACGCGCCGCTGCGCACCCTCGAACCCCGGGGCGCCGCCGCCACCGAGAACTTCCACCGGAGCCTCCGGGCCGGGGGCCTCGCCCCTCCGCAGCGCTCCCAGTCGGTGGCCTGCGGCAGGGACGGCATCCTTTGGCTGGCCGATCCCAGCCGGGGCGTGTTCCGCATCGATTCCCGCACGAGGGAATCCAGGCTGGACTACGGCCCGGCCCAGGCCGGGATCCCCACCTTCGTGGCCTGGCACCTGGTGGCCGACGGCGAGGGGCGCATCTGGGGCGCCACCAGCGCCGGGCTGATCCTCCACGACGAGGGGGGCTGGCACCGCTTCGGCCAGGCCCAGGGCCTCAAGGTGGATCCCCTCAACGGCATCGCCCTGGCCCAGGACGGCACCGCATGGGTCCTGTACCGGGAGCCCCGGGGCGCGGCCCGGGTGGCCTACGCCGGGGGCGCCATCCAGGTGCTGGAGAGCCTGGACGCGGGAGGCCGCCTGGCCTCCAACGTGGTCTACGCGGGGGGCGTCGACGCCCGGGGCCGGCTCTGGCTGGGCTCGGACCGGGGCGTGGAGATCGTGTCCGGCCCCTCCACCTTCCTCCTGGGCCGGGGCAGCGGCCTCGCCGGGGACGACTGCAGCCAGAACGCCATCCTGGTGGACCGCAACCAGGATGTGTGGGTGGGCACGTCCACGGGCCTCTCCCACGTCCTGGACGGGAGGAGGCCCCGGGACCTGCCGCCCCTGGTCACGACCATCACCCAGGTCACCCGGGGCCGGCACAGGGCCGACGTCCAGGGACCCGTGAGCCACGCGGACGCCACCCTGGAATTCCGGTTCGCCTCGCAGACGTACGTGAACGAGAAGGCGGTGGTGTACCAGGTGCGCCTGGGCGGGCTCGAGGACGACTGGCGGTCCACGGACGTGCCCCAGGCGCGCTACGCCGCCCTCCCCGGGGGCCGGTACACCTTCGAGGTGCGCGCTGCCTATCCGGGCATGGCCTTCGGCCCCGCGGCCACCTTTGCCTTCGAGGTCCTGCCGCCCTGGTGGCGCACCTGGTGGTTCACGACCCTGGAGGTCCTGACCGCCCTGGGCGCCGTGACCCAGGTGATGAACTGGCGCCTGCGCACCCTGGCGCGCCAGAAGGAGCGGCTCGCGGGCCTCGTGGACAAGGCCACGGGCGATCTCCTGAAGGCCAACCACGCCCTGGAGAAGGCCAACCTCGCCCTTAAGGCCCAGAGCCTTTCCGACCCCCTGACCGGGCTCCACAACCGGCGCTTCCTGTCCGTGGTGGTGGACGACGACACCGCGAAGGTGCAGCGCTCCTACCGGGACTGGACCCCGGGCCAGGCCCTTCCCAACAACGACCTCCTCTTCCTCATGGTGGACCTGGACCACTTCAAGGTGGTCAACGACAACTTCGGGCATCACGTGGGGGACCAGGTGCTGGAGATCGTGGCCCAGGTGCTGCGCAAGGCCGCCCGGGAAACCGACGGGGTCATCCGGTGGGGCGGGGAGGAGTTCCTGGTCATGGCCCGCAACTCCACCCGGGCCGAGGCCCCCTTCCTGGCCGAGCGCATCCGCAGCCTCATGGCCGAGCAGTCCCTGACCCTGGAAAGCGGCGAGGTGGTGCGGTGGACCTGCTCCGTGGGCTACGCGGCCTACCCCTTCAGCCTGCGGGACACCACCTGGATGGGCTGGGAGAAGGTGGTGGAGATCGCCGACGCCTGCCTCTACCTGGCCAAGCGCGCCGGCCGCAACGCCTGGGCCGGCGCCGAGGCCCTGGAAGGCCTGGACCGCGCCGCCCACGGGCCGCGGCTGCCCTGGGAACTGTCCGAACTGCAGCGGGAAGGGGTCGTGGACGTGGTCACGAGCCTTTCTGGCGCGCTGCCACCCAGGCCATGACCTCCAGGGGGGTCATGCGGTTCAGGTCCAGGGCGGCCAGCTCCTCCCGCAGGGGATCCGGTTCGGGCTCGAAGAGGGGCAGCGCGGGCTGCACCGGGGCCTGGCGCCGGGAGCGCTTCTCCTCCAGGGGCTTTTCCGGGGTTTCCGCCAGGATCCGCTGGGCGGCGGCGATGACGGACCTGGGAAGGCCCGCCAGGCGCGCCACCTGGATGCCGTAGCTGCGGTCCGCGGGGCCCTCGGCGATGCGGTGCAGGAAGAGCAGGTGCTCCTCCCATTCCTGCACCTCCACGTGGAGGTTCTGGATGCGGGGGTCGTCGGCGAGCCGCGTGAGCTCGAAGTAGTGGGTGGCGAACAGGGTGCGCGGCTCGCCGCCCTTGAGGTCGCGCAGGTGCAGGGCGATGGCCTCGGCCAGGGCCAGGCCGTCCCGGGTGCTGGTGCCGCGGCCGATCTCGTCCAGGATCACGAGGCTGGCGGGGGTGACCTGGTTGAGGATCCGGGCGGTCTCGGTCATCTCCACCATGAAGGTGGACTGGCCCTTGGCCAGGAAATCCGAGGCGCCGATGCGGGTGAAGATCCGGTCCACCAGGGAGAACCGCATGAGCTCGGCGGGCACGAAGGAGCCCACCTGGGCCAGCACCGCCAGGAGGGCCGCGGTGCGCAGGAAGGTGGACTTGCCGCCCATGTTGGGGCCGGTGACCACGGCCATGGAGCTTCCGGCGGGAAGGCGCAGGTCGTTGGGGATGCACTCGCGGCCCAGGCGGGCCTCCAGCATGGGGTGCCGGGCGCCGGCGAGGATCAGCTCCCGGTCCTCGCTCACCTCGGGCCGGGTCCAGCCCGAAAGGCGCGCGCGCTCCGCGAAGGCGCAGAGCACGTCCACCTTGGCCACGGCCCTTGCCAGGCGCGTGAGGGCCCCGCGGTCCTCCAGGACCCGGGCCAGGAGGCGCTTGAACTGGGCCTCCTCCAGGCGCAGCAGGTCGGATTCCGCGGAAAGCAGCCGCTGCTCGAAGGCCATGAGCTTCTCGGTGGTGAAGCGCTCGGCGTTGGCGAGGGTCTGCTTGCGGATGAAGTGGGCGGGGGCCGAGGCCAGGTTGGCCTTGGTGATCTCGAAGTAGTACCCGAAGACCCGGTTGTACTTGATCTTGAGGCTGTTGATGCCCGAGGCGGCGCGCTCCTCCTCCTCCAGCTCGAGCATCACCTGCTTGGCGTCCCGGGCCAGGCGGCGCACGGCGTCCAGTTCCGGGTCCACGCCGTCCAGGATGGTGTTGCCCTTCTCCAGTTCCAGGGGCGGAGCCTCGGCGAGGCAGCGGCGCAGCTCCGCCACCAGCTCGCCGCAGGTGGGGGTGTCCCCGGGCCACACGTCCAGTTCCTGGGATTCCTGGAACCAGCCCCCCTCCTGGATGAGGTCGGGAAGCTTGCCCGCCCGGGCGAGGCCGTCCCGCAGCTGGGCCAGCTCCGGCGGGGTGGCCAGGCCCAGGGCCACGCGGCCCAGGATCCGGTCCAGGTCCGGCACCGAGGCCAGCACCTTCTGGATGGGCTCCCGGTGGCGGTCCTCGGTGAACCACGCCACCTGGCGCCAGCGCAGCTCCAGGCCGGCCCGGTCCCGCAGGGGCTGGTCCAGCCAGGCCCTGAGGAGGCGCGAGCCCAGGCGGGAGCGGCACTGGTCCATGAGCTCCAGGAGGCTGCCGGCGCGGGATCCGTCCAGGGTGTTGGCGAAGACCTCCAGGTGCCGCGCGGAGGTGGCGTCCAGGAGGGGCCCGGCGGCGCCCAGCTCCAGGTTCACGCCCTGGATGTGCGCGGGCCGGCCCTTCTGGGTGGCCTCCACCTGGTCCAGGAGGGCCCCCAGGGCGCCGATGGCCGCGGGGTAGGGATCCAGGCCGACCCCCTCCAGGTGGGTCCACCCGAAGAAGGCCAGTATCTGGGTGCGGGCCCGGGCGGCCTCGAAGCGCCACACCGGAAGGCGGGTCCGGGCCGCCTCCAGCTCGAAGGGATCGGGGCTGCCCTCGGCCAGGATCAGCTCCTGGGGGCCCAGGCGCTCCAGGGTGGAGGCCAGGAGGGGCAGGCCCTCGCCGGGGATGACCCGCAGCTGGCCCGAGGCCAGCTGCAGGAGGGCGATGCCCCAGCTCTCCCCCACCCGGTGCGCGGCCGCCAGCCACCTTCCGTCGTCGTCCAGCCAGGTGCCGGGGGTGATGATGCGGGTGATGGCCCGGGGCAGGAGGCCCTTGACCTCCTCGGGCTTGGCGGTGGGATTGGCGATGGCCGCGGAATAGCCCGCCGCCAGGAGCTTGGGCAGGTAGCTTTCCAGGGCGAAGTGGGGCACGCCGCACATGGGCGTCTCGAACTCCGTCCCCCGGCCCCGGAGGGTCAGGGCGATCTCCATGACGGGCGCAGCCTTCACGGCGTCCTCCCCGTGGAGCTCGTAGAAGTCGCCCATGCGGGTGAAAAGGATCGCATCGCCGGCCTCGCGCTTGAGGGCCGCGACCTGCGTGAGCATGGGAGTGGACATCCGGAGAACCTCGAAACATCCAGGATACCGGGGATGGGGCCTCAGGACTTCCGGAAGGCCAGGGCCACGCTCACCAGCCCCAGGGCGCCGGAGCCGCCCCACACCGCCCAGGGGCCGCCCCACCCGTAGGCCACCAGGCCCAGCCAGGGCCCCACGGTGAGGGCCACGGTCCACACGAGGCTGTAGAGGCCCAGGTACTGCCCGCGGCGGTCCGGGGGCGCCAGGGAGGCCACGGCGTCGGTGGAGGCGGGGAGGAAGACCATCTCCCCGAGGCTCCACACCACCGTGGCCACCACCAGCAGGGGCAGGGGCCGCATCCACGCGAGGGAGGCGAAGCCCAGGGTGATGAGGCCGGCCCCCAGGGCCAGCTGGTGGCCGTGGCTCCAGTGGGCCAGGCGGTGGTTCACGGCCACCTCCAGGAGGAGGATGAGCCCCGTGTTCAGGGTGAAGAGCAGGCCGAAGACCTGGGTGCCGCGGCCCAGGCCCTGGACTACCCACAGGGGCAGGGCGCCGTGGATCTGGGTGAAGACGGCCGTGGCGGGCAGGATGGCGGCCAGGAGCCACAGGAGGCGCCGGTCCTTCCAGCCCGGGAGGCTGGGCAGGGCGGGGGCCGGCTCGGGGGGCGGGGAGGGCACGAAGGCCAGGAGCACGCCCAGCCCCAGGAAGGTGGTGAGCCCGTCGATCCAGAAGAGGGCGTCGTACGAGGCGTGGGCGATGAAGCCGCCCAGGGCCGGCCCCACCGAGATGCCCAGGTTGGACGCGAGGCGGTGGAGCACGAAGGCCTGCTTGCGCTTCTCCCCGGGCACCAGGTCGGTGATGAGGGCCATGGAAGCCGGGTAGTAGGCCTGGGTCGCCGCCGACCACAGGGCGATGACCGGCAGCAGGAACGCCCGGGAATGGACGGAGGGGATCGCCATCAGCAGGGCCGCGGACAGCCCCAGGCTGAGGGCCAGGGTCAGCCGGTGCCCGAACCGGTCCGAGAACCACCCGCTGAAGGGGCTCGCCGCCAGGGCCCCCAGCCCGTACACCGCGAAGGCCGTGGCGGCCTGGGCTTCGGTCCACCCGCGCCCCCCCACCAGGTACAGCGCGAGGAAGAACACCGCCATCGTGCCCATGCGGTTCACGAGGGTGCTGAGGGCCAGCACCCACATTCCGCGGGGAAGGCCCTTGAGGCCGCGCCAAGGATTCATCCCATCAGCTTCGCCCCGGGATGGACGGGTTGTCCAGAACCGGGTTGTCCATCGCCGGGAACCGGCTGGGCTCGACGCCTGATCCCCTTCATCCTGTTTATCCAATTTCATCCCCGTTCCCGCAGGGCCAGCGATGAGGTGGGGCGGCGCGTCGTTGATCTGCATGCGCCGACCCATCCGGGCACTGGCCCTGCGGGAACGGGGATGAAATTGGATGAATAGGATGAAGGGGATGCTGGAAGACGGAGGGGGGCTAGCTCCGGGCGCAGACCCTTTCTAGGGCGTCGATGAGGGGCTGGATGGCCTCCTCCTTCATGGAGCAGAAGGCCAGGCGGATGTACTTGTCGCCGTGGCTCACCACCCCCACGCTCTCCTCGGCGATGAGCTTCTGGCGGATGGCGTCGGCGTTGAGGCCCGCGCGCAGTTCCAGGAGGCAGAAGCAGCCGGCGTTGAAGGGATAGACGGTCCAGTGGGGAACGGGCTTGTCCAGGGCCTTGCGCAGGACGTCGTAGCGGCGGCCCAGCACCTGGCGCATCTTCTCGAACTCGGCCTCGTGGCGGGCGTCGGCCAGTTCCAGTTCCATGAGGTACTGGCTGAGGCCCACGGGACTGCCGATGCCGGAGCGGATGAGGCCCATGCACTTGTCCACCAGGATGGCGGCGGATTCCTTGTCCACGCCGAAGGAGAGGAAGCCCACGCGGCCTCCGAAGAAGCTCAGCTCCTTGGTGACGCCGTCGCACTTCAGGGGGATGAGGTTGGGGCTGCGGCCGATGAGTTCGAAGAAGAGGCTCTTGGTGGTGGCCTTCTCGTCGAAGACGAGGCCGTGGTAGGCGTCGTCGCAGAAGACCACCACGGTGCGGTCCTTGGCGGCGTCCACCAGCACCTGGGCGATGGCCTTCATCTCGGCGGGGGTGGGGCTGTAGCCGCTGGGGTTGCTGGGGAAGTTCAGGAGCACCTGGACCTTGCCCTTCACGGCCGCGAGGGTGTCGCGCAGGCCCTCGACGTTGAAGCCCATGGCCGCGTTGTAGAAGGGGAAGCGCCGGAAATCGCCTTCCAGGCGGATGTTGAAGATCTGCTCGTAGTTGTCCCAGTAGAGGTCGGCCAGCACCAGGGTGTCGCCCTTGCCGAAGAAGAGCTCGGCGCCCATGGTCAGGGCGTGGCAGATGCCGGCGCTCACCACGGGAAGGCCCACGGCCTCCATGCGGGCGTCCTCCTTGACCAGCTTGTCGTGCCAGGCCTTGCGGGCGGGCTCGCGGCCCTGGATGGGGGAGTACAGGAAGGCGTCCTTGGGGTTGAGGCCCGCGAGCTTCTCGGCCATGGGGGCCAGGGGGAGCGGGTTCCCGGCGCCGTCGGTGATCTGGCCGATGGTGGCGTTGATGGCGCAGCCCTTGCTCTGGCCGGCCTGGTAGGGGATCCCCTTGGGGAAGAAGGAACGCTGTCCGAGGGGGGAGAGGGCCCCGGCGATGGCCGGGTTGATGGCCTTGAGGCGATCGTTGCGATCCTGGGCTTCGGGATGGATGGACACGGCCTCTCCTCGATGATTTAGGGCGGGTGGCAGGAGCTTATGATCCGCCCGCCGGGTGCCGCTGGAGAATGATTTAAGTCACACAGGCCCGGGCCGGGGCCCAGAAGCCCATGGGACAAGGGGTTGATGCGGTTCCAGCATACCAAGAAGGGGGGGGGCGGCATACCGGGGCCCTTCTTCCGCATTGCGGGGGGAAAACCCCATGTCTAGACTGATTTCAATCAGCTGTTTGAGGGAATAGCGGGCCTTTCCGGCTTTCCCGGGACATGCTACTGGAGACTGGCATATGAGCGCCGTGCTGAACGTCCCTGACTACGTGCACAACAAGAAAGCCGTCGCCTGGATCCAGGAGGTCGCCGACCTCTGCCAGCCCGACCGGATCCATTGGTGCGACGGCTCCCAGGAGGAGTACGACGATCTGTGCGGGCAGCTGGTGAAGAGCGGGACCTTCCAGAAGCTGAACCCCGCCAAGCGCCCCAACAGCTACCTGGCCCTTTCCGACCCCAGCGACGTGGCCCGGGTGGAGGACCGCACCTTCATCTGCTCCGCCCGCAAGCAGGACGCGGGCCCCAACAACAACTGGATCGCCCCCAAGGTCATGAAGGAGAAGCTCAGGGGCCTGTTCAGCGGATGCATGAAGGGCCGGACCCTCTACGTCATCCCCTTCAGCATGGGCCCCCTGGGCTCCCGCATCGCCCACATCGGCATCGAGATCTCCGACTCGGCCTACGTGGCCGCGAACATGCGCATCATGACCCGCATGGGCCGCAAGGTCTGGGACGTCATGGGCAAGGGCGATTTCGTGCCCTGCCTGCACTCCGTGGGCGCCCCCCTGGAGCCCGGCCAGAAGGACGTCCCCTGGCCCTGCAACAAGGTCGACAAGTACATCGTGCACTTCCCCGAGGAGCGCGCCATCTGGTCCTTCGGCTCCGGCTACGGCGGCAACGCCCTGCTGGGGAAGAAGTGCTTCGCCCTGCGCATCGCCAGCTGCATGGCCCGGGACGAGGGCTGGCTCGCCGAGCACATGCTCATCCTGGGCGTCGAGAAGCCCGGCGGCGAGAAGACCTACGTGGCCGCCGCCTTCCCCAGCGCCTGCGGCAAGACCAATTTCGCCATGCTCCAGGTCCCCGGCGCCTTCGAGGGCCACAAGGTCACCACCGTGGGCGACGACATCGCCTGGATCAAGCCCGGGCCCGACGGCAGGCTCTACGCCATCAACCCCGAGGCGGGCTTCTTCGGCGTGGCCCCCGGCACCGGCATGAAGTCCAACCTCAACGCCATGCTCTCCATGACCGAGAACACCATCTTCACCAACGTGGCCCTGACCCCCGACGGCGACGTGTGGTGGGAAGGCATGACCGAGGAGGTCCCCGAGAAGCTCACCGACTGGCAGGGCCAGCCCTGGACCCCCGGATGCGGACGCAAGGCGGCGCACCCCAACAGCCGCTTCACGGCCCCCGCCAGCCAGTGCCCCTCCATCGACCCCGAGTGGGAGAACCCCAACGGCGTGCCCATCAGCGCCTTCATCTTCGGCGGCCGCCGCGCCACCACGGTGCCCCTGGTCGTGCAGTCCGTGAACTGGAACTTCGGCGTCTACACCGCCGCCACCATCGGCAGCGAGATGACCGCCGCGGCCGCCGGCAACATCGGCGAGGTGCGCCGCGATCCCTTCGCCATGCTGCCCTTCTGCGGCTACCACATGGGCGACTACTTCAATCACTGGCTGCAGATGGGCCGCGACATCAAGAACCCGCCCCGCATCTTCTGCGTCAACTGGTTCCGCAAGGACGCCGACGGCAAGTTCGTGTGGCCCGGCTATTCCGAGAACATGCGCATCCTCAACTGGATCGTGGACCGGGTCCACGGCCGCGCCTACGCCGCCGAGTCCCCCCTGGGCTGGGTCCCCCGCTACGAGGACCTGCACCTGGAGGGCCTGTCCAACTTCGGCGAGGAGGGCTTCCGCGCCGCCATGGCCATCCGCCGCGACGAATGGCGCCACGAGATCCTCCTGCACGAGGAGCTCTTCGAGAAGCTCTACGACAAGCTTCCCAAGGAGTTCTTCCACATGCGCCAGCTCCTGCTGAGCTCCCTGTGGCGCTCCCCCGAGAGCCTGGGACTGGCCCCGGAGCGGTAGGGGCCGGAAAAGGCCCCGGTCCGTCGGCGCAGCCAGGCTGCGTCGGCGGACCGGGGCTTTTGCGCGGGTGATCGTTCAGGGCAGGGGGACCGGATCGCTGGTGCCCAGGGGGGTCACCACCTGGAGGTTCCCGGTGGAACCCGCGGGGAGGTCCACCCGGAGGATGGCGTCGCTGCTTTCGCCGGGGAGGGGGGTCAGGGGCGTCCCGTTCAGCAGGACCTCCTGGGCGCCGGTGAGGGCCGACCCGGTCAGCGTCACCCGGAGGTCGGGGGCGCCGGGCACGGGCGTGTGGGTCACGGTGGCGATGACGGGCCGGGTCAGGTCGCCCAGGAGCTGGATGCCCCGGGTCTTCGCGAAGCCGGAGGTCAGGAGGGCCTTGAACAGGCCTCCGAGGGTGGGAGGCGTGGCGGTGATCCCGTCGAGGGTCGCCTGGTCCTCATCGTTCAGGAGGATGTGCAGGGTCACGGCCACGCGGTCGCCATCCTGGACCACGCTGTAGAGGCCGGTCGTCTCGGTCACGTCGAAGCCGGCCATGGGCTCCGTGTTGCCGGAGGCGACGATGGGGCCCGCCTCCGTGGCGGAGGGACCGTGGGTCAGGATGGAGAAATCGAACCACTCGCCGGAAGGGTGGCCTGAAAGGGTGACCTTGGGATCGGCCTCGAAGATCCCACCGGAAAGGGCGTGGTCCTTGTAGTAGATGCCTGAATTCGGCGCGTCGGGATCCGTCCAGTAGTGGGGCCGGAAGAGGTAGACGCCGTTGTCCGGGGTCACGCCGTCGTACGCGTAGTTCTGGGTGGAAACCAGGATCTGCACGTTGGCCGGAGGGACGCCGAGGGCCTTGATCCGGTCCTGGATCGCCCGGGGAAGCACTTCGAGGAAGGCCGGCGGGAGCAGGAGGCTCAGGCTGTAGGAGGCGACGAACTTGCCGTCCCGGAGACCCGGGTTGTCGCCGCCGGGATTGTAGGCGTGGAAGACCGGAGACAGGGGCAGGCTCAGGTCCTGGTAGATGGCCGACCGCCGCGCGTCCGGATAGTTCAGCCATTGCTGGCCCAGGAGATCAGGCGCCTTGGTCACCGTGAGGGTATGGGGGGCGATGGCCCGGCGGGAGGGGAGCATGACGAACTCCGGGGACGTGGCCATGGGGGGCGTGCCCGTGATCACGCCGATGGAGCCTCCCACCTGGGCATCGTCGGGGATCCGCACCCGAAGGCTGGTGGAGGAGTCCAGGCTGTAGCGCGAAGCCGGCAGCTCCAGGCCGCCGTAGGTGATGCCGGTGATCCCGGCGAGGCCGGTGCCGGTCACCGTGACCTCGGTGCCGGGAATGCCCTGGTCGGGTTCGATGGCGGCGATGGAGGGAGGAAGCTGCGGGGCCTCCACCGTGAAGATGGCCGCATACGTGGCCGGGGAGGTGCCTCCGGGCGTCAGGACCAGGACCGCGCCCGTGGCCGCCCCCGCGGGCACCGTGGTGGTGATGCGGGTCCCGTCGGCGTTCACCTGGAAGGCGTCCGCGGCGAGGCCCCCGAAGCGGACCTCGGTGGCGCCGAGGAAGGCGGAGCCGGTGAGGGTCACGGCGGTGCCGGGGACGCCCGTGGCGGGGGCGAGGGATTCGACGTGGGGCATGGCCGGCCCGGGCAGGACGACGGTGAAGTCGCCGCTGGAATTCGCCACGGTCCCCGTGATCCCGGTGATGGAGATCAGGCCGGTGGAGGCCCCTTCGGGGACCGTCGCCTCGACGGTGTTGCCGTCCACCACCTTGTGGGAAGAGGCGGGCACGCCGCCGAAGGTCACGGCGGTGATCCCGAGGAATCCCGAACCCGTGAGGGTGACGACCGTGCCCGGGATGCCCTCCTGGGGGCTGAAGGAGGTCAGCACCGGGGGGGCGGGCATCTCCTTGACGGTGAAGGGCGAGGGGGACGTGCCGACCTGGGCGCCCTTGCGAACGCTCACGCTCACGGCGCCGGAGGGGAGGGTGGCGGGAAGCGAGGCGTTGATCCGGGTATCGCTTTCCACCGTGAAGGCCAGGGCCTGGGTGCCGCCGAAGAGGACCTGGCCGGCCCCGGTGAAGCCGGTGCCCGTGATGATGATGTCCTTGTCGCCGGGGAACCCGCTGTCGGGGGCGATGGAGGTCACCGCCGGGGCCGTCGCGGCCTGGGCCTGGGTGGAGCCGCCGCCGCGCCTGCTGCAGGCGGTGCCCAGGAGGAGGAGGGGGCCCAGGGCCAGGCAGGGGAGGAAGGTCCAAATGCGGCTTCGCCCAGGGGGCAGACCCTCGGGGAGGGGATGGCGGGAATTCATTACGGGCCCCTTGTATGACTGAAATATTGAAAGGAGACATCGTTCGCCCGCTGTAGCGGGCAATGACGGCTGCTTAAACGTGGTGCGTTCCCATCCTCTGTCCACAAAAAACAAACGATTTATTTTTTAGAAGCGGACAAATGACCTCATGGCTTGCACTTAGAAAACTTTAGTTGAAAAGAGTCAGATCTTGCCTAAGCTTGATTCCGGAGGCATTTCATGGCCATGTTGCCGTTCACCCAGAAAGCCAACGAAGCCCTGGTCGGCGCGAGGGATCTCGCGGTGGCCGGGCAGCATCCGGAGATCCTGCCCCAGCATCTGTTCGCCTCGATCCTCGTCCCCGAGCGCGGGCTGCGCCCCATCCTGGAGAAGGCGGGGCTGGCGGCGGAGGCCGTCACCGGCGTGGTGGACGCGGCGGGCGCCGCCCTGGCGTCGCTGCCCAAGGCCATCGGCGGGGCCGAGCCCCAGGCGGGGCCCGCCCTGCGCCACTTCCTGGAGGTGTCCAGCGACACGGGCCGCGGCCTGGGGGACCGGTTCCTGGCGGCGGACGCCATGCTCCTGGCCTTCGGCAACGCGGGCACGGAGGCCCGGAAGATCCTGGAGTCCTTCGGGCTGGACCGCAGGAAGATCGAGGCCGCCATCCGGGAGACCCGCAAGGGCTCGCGGGTGGAGGACGAACGGGGCGAGGAGAAGTTCGCCTCCCTGGAGAAGTACGCCAAGGACCTCACCGCCCTGGCCCAGTCCGGCAAGCTGGACCCGGTCATCGGGCGGGACGAGGAGATCCGCCGGGTCATGCAGGTGCTGAGCCGGCGCACCAAGAACAACCCCGTTCTCATCGGCGAGCCCGGCGTGGGCAAGACCGCCATCGTCGAAGGCCTGGCCCAGCGCATCGCCAAGAGCGACGTGCCCGAAAGCCTCAAGGGCATGCGGCTCATGTCCCTGGACATGGGCGCCCTGGTGGCCGGCACCCAGTACCGCGGCCAGTTCGAGGAGCGGCTCAAGGGCGTCATCCAGGAGATCCAGAACAGTGACGGGGAGATCATCCTCTTCATCGACGAGATCCACCTGCTGGTGGGGGCCGGCTCCGCCGAGGGGAGCATGGACGCCGCCAACCTCCTCAAGCCGGCCCTGGCCCGGGGCGAGCTGCGCTGCATCGGCGCCACCACCCTGGACGAGTACCGCAAGCGCATCGAGAAGGACGCCGCCCTGGAGCGGCGGTTCCAGACGGTCTTCGTGGACGAGCCGGCCTTGGAGGACACCATCTCCATCCTGCGCGGCCTCAAGGAGCGCTACGAGCTGCACCACGGCGTGCGCATCCGCGACGCGGCGCTGGTGGCGGCGGCCCACCTGAGCCAGCGCTACATCGCGGACCGCTTCCTCCCCGACAAGGCCGTGGACCTCGTGGACGAGGCGGCCTCCCTGGTGCGCATGCAGATCGACACCCGCCCCATCGAGATCGACGCCCGGGAGCGCCGGGAGATGCAGCTCCAGCTGGAGCGCCACGCCCTGGCCAAGGAGAAGGACAGCGCCAGCCGCGCCCGCCTCGGGGAGCTGGACAAGGAACTGGCCGACATCACCGAGGAGCTGCGTTCCCTTCGCACCCGCTGGGACCAGGAGAAGGCCCGCATCGAGGAGAACCGCGGCCGCCAGAAGCGCCTGGACGACCTGCGCATCGAACTGGACCGGGCCAAGGCCCGGGGCGACTACGAGGTGGCTTCCCGCCTGGAATACGGCGAGATCCCCACCCTGGAGAAGCGCCTGGCCTCCTCGGACGACCAGGAAGGGGCCATGCTGCGCCAGGAGGTGCGGGAGGAGGACGTGGCGGCGGTGGTCAGCAAGTGGACCGGGGTGCCCGTATCGCGCCTCCTCGAAGGGGAGATCCAGAAGCTCCTCCACATGGAGGAGCGCCTCCGGGAGCGCGTGGTGGGCCAGGATCCGGCCCTGGAGGCCATCAGCGAGGCCCTGCGCCGCAACCGCGCGGGGCTGGGCGACCCCCACCGGCCCATCGGCTCCTTCCTCTTCCTGGGCCCCACGGGCGTGGGCAAGACGGAGGTGGCCCGGGCCCTGGCGGAGTTCCTCTTCGACGACGAGAACGCCATGGTGCGCATCGACATGAGCGAGTTCACCCACGAGGCCGACGCCACCCGCCTCATCGGCTCGGCCCCGGGCTACGTGGGCTACGAGGAGGGGGGCCGGCTCACCGAGGCCGTGCGCCGCCGGCCCTACGCCGTGATCCTCCTGGACGAGATGGAGAAGGCCCACCCCCGCACCTTCGACCTGTTCCTGCAGGTGCTGGAGGACGGCCGGCTCACGGATGGCAAGGGCCGCACCGTGAATTTCCGCAACACCGTCGTGCTCATGACCACCAATATCGGCAGCCAGGCCATCTTCGAGGCCGGCGGCGAGGTGGACAAGGCCCGCGCCGAGATCCAGGCCTCCCTGAAGCTCCACTTCCGCCCGGAGTTCCTGAACCGCCTGGACGAGGTGGTGACCTTCCGGTCCCTGGGCCTGGAGGACATGAAGGCGGTGGCCCGCATCCAGATGAACCGCGTCTCGGCCATGCTCCAGGAGAAGCGCATCCGCCTGGAGGTGCCCCCGGAGGCCCTGGCCTGGCTGGCCAAGGAGGGCTTCGACCCCCAGATGGGCGCCCGCCCCCTGAAGCGCCTGGTGCAGCAGGTGGTGGTGAACCGCCTGGCCCGGATGCTCCTGGAGGGCCGGATCCGGCCCGGGGACGCGGCGGTGCTGGACGTGGAGGGCGGCGAGCTGGCCATCCGGACCGAGTCGGTCCAGTAGCTACTCGATGTCGATGTTCCCGTCGACGGTGCGGAAGGTGATCTTCTGGTCCCGGCCGGGGATGGCGCAGGTGAAGCGGTTCCGCTTGTTCCCGGCGTAGACCGCGCCGGGAAGGTTGGCCCGCACCCGGCCGTCCACGGCCTTGGCCTCCAGGTTGCCCTTGGCCTGGCCCAGCTTGACCTTGATGGAACCGTCCACGGTGCGGAAGGCGAGGCCCTCGCCCCATCCGTCCAGGCCTTCGGCGGTGATGGAGCCGTCCACGCTGTGGACGTCCACGCCGCCCTCCACCTGGCTGAGGGCGATGTTGCCGTCCACGGTGCCGCCCTTGATGCGGGCCTTGAGGTTCCGGGCCGTGATGGTCCCGTCCACGGCCCTGGCGTGCACTTCGCCGCTGATGTCCTGGAGGCGGATGGGGCCGTCCACGGTGCGGCACCCGGCGTAGCCCTCCAGCTCCTGGATCCCGACGGCCCCGTCCACGGTGCGCACCTCCACGTTCAGCCTGCGCGGCACCATGAGGGTGAGGTTGCACACCGGGTCGTGGTAGCGCCCGAAGAACAGGAACCGGATGCGGCGGCGCTTCATGCGGTCCACCTCGATCTCGAGCCCGTCGGCCACCCGGCGCACCTCCAGCTTGGCTTCGCCGCGCATCCGGCCCGTTTCGAATTCCGCCACCAGCTGCACCTCGGGCCGGTCCCACCCCTTGATCTCCACCTTGCCGTCGCCCTGGGTGATGCGGAGGTTGGCGCCCATGGCCAGAGGCTCGGTGCGGGTTTCGGTGCGGAAGGGGGGGGCCGCGGCGAGGGCGGCGCAGAGGAGGAAGGGGATGGGCAGGAGTCTCATGGGGTCACCTTGGGTTTCAAGGGTAGGACCGGATGCGCGACCAGGAACCCGCGAATACGCCGGCGCCGGGCCTCCACCGGTGAACGCCCGGCGGGGCCCGGTGAACGGGGCCTAGACCGAGAGGAGTTCCCGGATCTTGGCGAGCCGGGCCTGCCTTTCCGCGGCGCCCGCGCGCATCTTGTTCACCGCGGCCTCGGGGGCCTTGGTTACGAAGGATTCGTCGGCCAGGCGCGCCAGGGAGGCCTCCAGTTCCTTTTCCAGCTTGTCGCGTTCCTTCTCCAGCTTGGCCTTCTCGGCGGCGGGATCCTTGAGGCCGGCCAGTTCCAGGGCGACGGTGCCGCCCGTGACCACGCCCACGGCCCGCGTGGGGGCGTGGATGTCGCCCCCGGAGAAGGTCAGGGACTCCAGGCGTCCGATGCTCTTGAGGCCCTCGGCGAAGGGCTCCAGGGCCGTGAGGGTGCAGAAGGCGGGCACCCGCCGGGCGGGATCCACGCCGTTGTCGGCCTTGAGGCGCAGGAAGGCGGTGAGGACTTCCTGGAAGCGGGGCACCAGGTCGGGGTCGCCGCCCTCGACCCCCAGGAGGGGATCGTCCAGGGGCCAGCTGCGGGCCGCAAGGAGCTCGGGCTCGCCCTGGGGGAGGCGGCCTTCCATGACGGCGGCGTGGATCTCCTCGGTGAGGAAGGGCACCACCGGGTGCAGGGCGCGGAGGAGGATGTCCAGGAAGTGCAGGATGGCGGCCTTCTGGGCGGCGGTGCCGTTCTGCAGGGTGACCTTGGCCAGCTCGATGTAGGTGGCGCAGAAGTCGTCCCACACCAGGTGGTAGAGCGTCTCGGCGGCCTCGTGGAAGCGGAATTCCTCGATGGCCCGGGTGGCCAGGCCCAGGCTTTCGCGCATGCGGCGGATCATCCAGTACTCGGCCTCGCCCAGGTCGGGCTTCACGGCGAGGGTGACGTCCGGGGTGAGGTTCATCTGCACGAACCGCGCGGCGTTCCAGAGCTTGTTGCAGAAGTTGCGGCTGGCCTCCAGGCGCGAGACGGACAGGGAGATGTCGGTGCCGGGGGCGGCCATGGCCGCCAGGGAATAGCGCAGGGCGTCCGTGCCGTAGTCGTCCATGGTCTGCAGGGGGTCGATGACGTTGCCCTTGGACTTGGACATCTTGGCGCCGTGCTCGTCCCGCACGAGGGCGTTGAAGTACACGTCCCGGAAGGGCACCTCGTCCGTCCAGGTGAGCCCGGCCATGACCATGCGGGCCACCCAGAAGAACAGGATGTCGTACCCGGTGATGAGCACGCTGGTGGGGTAGTAGCGCTTGAGGTCCCCGGTCTCGTCGGGCCAGCCGAAGACGCTGAAGGGCCAGAGGGCCGAGGAGAACCAGGTGTCGAGGGTGTCGGGGTCCTGGGTGAGGGCCGTGGAGCCGCAGGAACCGCAGGCGGCGGGGGCCTCCTCCTCCACGTTGAGGTGCCCGCAGGCGTCGCAGGTCCAGGCCGGGATCCGGTGGCCCCACCAGAGCTGGCGGGAGATGCACCAGTCCTGGATGTTCACGAGCCAGTGCTCCCACACCCCCGCCCACCGCTCGGGGGTGAAGCGGATGCGGCCGTCGCGCACGGAGGCCAGGGCCTTGGCGGCGGCCTCGTCGACCTTCATGAACCACTGCTCCGAGACCAGGGGCTCCAGGACGGCGCCGCTGCGGTCGCTCACGGACACCTGGTGGGTGTAGGGCTCGATCTTCTCCATGAGCTCCAGCGCCTCGAGGTCGTGGATGACCTTCTTGCGGCAGTCGAAGCGGTCCAGGCCCGCGTAGGCGGGGCCGGCGGCGGCCGTCATCTTGGCGTCGAAGCCGATGACGGTGATGCTGGGCAGGCCCAGGCGCTTGCCGGCGGCGTTGTCGTTGGGGTCGTGGGCGGGGGTGAGCTTCACGCAGCCCGTGCCGAACTTGGGGTCCACGAAGCTGTCGGCCACGATGGGGATCTCCCGGTCCGTGAGCGGCAGCTTGACGGTCCTGCCCACCAGGTGGCCGTAGCGCTCATCCTCGGGGTGCACGGCCACGCCGGTGTCGCCCAGCATGGTCTCGGGCCGGGTGGTGGCCACCACCATGAAGCCGCTGCCGTCGGCCATGGGGTAGCGGATGTGCCAGAGCTTGCCGTGGCGCTCGACGTACTTCACCTCCAGGTCGGAAAGCGCCGTCTGGCTCGCCGGGTCCCACTGGATCATGCGGGGGCCCTTGTAGATGCGGCCCGCCTTGTAGGACGCCGCGAAGACCTTGCGCACGGCCCGGTTGAGGTCGGGGTCCATGGTGAACCGCTTGCGGGTCCAGTCCACGGAGGCCCCCAGCCGGCGCAGCTGGTTCTCGATGGCGCCCTGGTTCTCGTCCTTCCAGGACCAGAGCCGCTCCAGGAAGGCCTCCCGGCCCACGTCGTGGCGGGTCTTGCCCTCGGCCTCCTTCAGCTGGCGCTCCACCACCACCTGGGTGGCGATGCCGGCGTGGTCCACGCCGGGCACCCACAGGGCGTCGTAGCCCTGGGCCCGCTTGAAGCGGGTGAGGATGTCGTGCAGGGTGAACACCAGGGCGTGGCCCATGTGCAGGTTGCCCGTGATGTTGGGGGGCGGGATGACGATGGACCAGGGCTTCTTTCCGCTCCCGGGCTGGGCCTCGAAGATGCGGGAGGACTCCCACCGCTCGTACCACCGGTGCTGGGCGGTCTTGAAATCGAAGGCCTTGTCCATCTCTTGCATTTTGCGGATCCTAAAGGGTCCATTTTGTCAGACTGGAAAGGGTCAGGCCACCTTTAGAATGCGGCCCAGGCCCCGAGGATCTCCTGGGCCTGGCGTATGGCCGCGTCCCCCGGGGCCGGAGCGGCGACGAGCACCGTCCCGTCCGGGTTGAACTGGCCCCCCTTCTGCTGGCGCACCCAGGCCATGAGCTTTCCGGGGTCCACGGGGGTCTGGGGGGAGAGGCGCAGCTTCAGGCGGCCCTTCTCGGCCGACACCTCGCCCACGGCCAGGGCCTGGGCGAGGATCTTCACCCGCAGCAGCTCGAAGAAGCGCGCGCTCTCCTCGTCCTGCTCCGGGATCCGGCCGAAGCGGTCCTCCAGCTCCAGGCGGTACAGCTCCAGGTCCCGCTCCGTGCGAAGGCGCGAGGCGCGCTTGTAGGCCACGAGGCGCTCCGATGCCTGGTCCACCCATTGGCGGGAGAGCTGGGCCGCGCCCAGTTCGAGCTTCACCTCGAAGGTGCCGCTGGGCTGCCCCTGGAGCTCCTGGAGGGTCTCCTCCAGCAGCTTGATGTAGAGCTCGAAGCCGATGTCGTGGATGTGCCCGGACTGCTCCCCGCCCAGGATGTTGCCGGCCCCGCGCAGCTCCAGGTCCTGGGCCGCGACCCGGAAGCCCGAGCCCAGCTCCGAGAAGTCCTCCAGGGCCTGGAGGCGCTTGCGGGCGTCCTCGCTGATCTCGCCCTTGCCGGGGATGAGGAGGTAGGCGTAGGCGGGCACGTCGCTGCGCCCCACCCGTCCGCGGAGCTGGTAGAGCTGGCTCAGGCCGAAGGTGTCGGCGCGGTGCACGATGAGGGTGTTGGCGTTGGGCACGTCCAGGCCGTTCTCCACGATGGTGGTGGCCACCAGGACGTCGATGCGGCCCTCCATGAAGCCCAGCATGGCGGCCTCCAGGGCCTCGTCGGTCATCTGGGCGTGGCCCACCCCGACCCGCGCGTCGGGCACCAGTTCGCGGATGCGGGTGGCCACGGTGACGATGGACTCCACGCGGTTGTGCACCACGTACACCTGCCCGCCCCGGCGCAGCTCGAACTGGATGGCGGTGGCGATGAGCTCGTCGGACCAGGGGGCCACCACGGTCTCGATGGCCAGGCGGTTCCGGGGCGGGGTCTCGATGAGGCTCATCTCCCGCAGGCCCGTGAGGCTCATGTGCAGGGTGCGGGGGATGGGGGTGGCGCTCATGGCCAGCACATCCACGTTGGCGCGCATCTTCTTGAGGCGCTCCTTGTGGCTCACCCCGAAGCGCTGCTCCTCGTCGATGACCACCAGGCCCAGGTCGCTGAACTTCACGCGGGCCCCCAGCAGCTGGTGGGTGCCGATGACGATCTCCACCTTGCCGGCCTCCACGTCCTGGAGGATGGCCTTGGTCTCGGCCGCGTCCACGAAGCGGTTGAGCATTTCCACCCGCACCGGGAAGGCCGAGAAGCGTTCCTTGAAGGTGCGGAAATGCTGGAAACAGAGGATGGTGGTGGGACACAGCACGGCCACCTGGCGCCCCTCCAGGGCCACCTTGGCCGCGGCCCGCATGGCCACCTCGGTCTTGCCGAAGCCCACGTCCCCGCAGAGGAGCCGGTCCATGGGCACGGGCCGCTCCAGGTCGGCCTTGATGGCCTCGGTGGCCTCGATCTGGTCGGGGGTCGGCTCGAAGGGGAAGGTGGCCTCGAATTCCGCCATCTCCGGGCCGTCCGGGGGGTAGGCGTGGCCCGCCTCCAGCTTGCGCTGGGCGTAGAGCTTGAGCAGTTCCTCGGCCATGTCGCGGATGGCCTTCTTGGCCCGGCGCTTGACCTTGGCCCAGGAGGCGCCGCCCAGCTTGTCCAGGGGCGCCAGGCCTCCGTCGGGCGATACGAAGCGCTGGATGAGGTCGGCCCGCTCCAGGCTCACGTTGAGCTTGCCGCCGTCGGCGTAGCGGAGCTGGACCACTTCCTGCTCCTCGCCGCCGATGTTCAGGGCGCCGAAGCCCAGGAACTCCCCGATGCCGTGGTCCAGGTGCACCACCCGGTCCCCGGGCTTGAGGTCCCGAAGGTCCGAAAGGAAGGGCGCGGAGCGGCTGCGCTTGGGGGGGGCGGCCAGGGCCTTGCGCCCGAAGACCTCCCGTTCGGTGAGCACCAGGATACGGGGCTCCTTAAGGAAGGTGCCCGCCGACAGGGGCAGGTGCACGGTGCGGCATCCCGGCTGGGTTCCGAAGGACACCGGCAGCTCATACTCCTGGAAGATCTCGCCGAACCGGTCCCGCATGCCCGGGGTGGAGCCCGCCAGGAAGATGTGGTGGCCGGAGAGGGCCAGCTCCTGGAGGTGCTCCGCCAGGTCCCCGAGCCGGCCATGGAACTCCCGCGGGGGCGTGGCCTGCAGGGCCACGGTGGCCTCGCTCTGCCATTCCGTGAGCAGGAGGGTGGTGCGGCTGGGGTCGGTCTCCAGGAACCGGTCCTCGAATTCCGGGCACACCACGCCGCCCCGGCGCAGCACGGCCAGGCTTTCCTGGATGCGGGCCCGCTCCCGGTCGGCCACGGCGGCCTCCCACTGGGGTTCCAGGCGCACCCGCAGGCACGGGGGCACCCAGTGCGCCAGCTGGCCCTTGGGCTGGGCCAGCATGGGGTAGAACAGCTCCTCGCCCGGGAAGTGCCCCTGGGAGGCCAGGCGGGAGCGCCGGAACTCCAGGTCGTCCTCGGGCTCGGGGGTGAGGGAGGCGCGGCTCTCCACCGCGGCCAGGAGGGGGTCCCCATTGCCGCGCTCGCCTTCGAAGCGCGGGTAGAGGGTGATGGCCTGGAGCTGGTCCCCGCTGCGGCGCTGGGATTCGGGATCGAAGGGGCTGAGCCGCTCCAGCTCGTCCCCGAAGAACTCCAGGCGCAGGGGCGCGTCGAGGTGGTCCGGCCAGAGGTCCACCACCAGGCCCCGGGCGCTGAACTCCCCGGGGCTCCCGGCCAGCTCCGTGCGGCGGTAGCCCAGGGCCACCAGGGTCTCCAGCAGGAGGTCCCGGGGCACCTCGGTGCCCTGGGCCAGCTCGAGCTTCTGGCGCTGGAACCAGGTGGGGTGGGGCAGCCGCTCCAGGGCCGCCAGGGGGCCCGTGACCAGCACCTGCACCCGGTGCTCCAGGAGGCCGATGAGGGTGGCCAGGCGGTCCCGGGTGACCACGAAGGGGGGGCTGGACTCGCCGCCGGCGAAGGGGGCGAAGCCGGGGAAGTGCGCCACCCGCGCGTCCGGGAGGGCCACGGCCAGGTCGTGGGCCAGGGTCTGGGCCTCCAGTTCCGTGGGGGCGTCCACCCAGAGGGTCTTCTGCCGGCCCTCCTCCGTGGTCCACCGCGCGAGGATGAGGGCGAGGGCGGTGGGGGAGGTCCAGCGGAACCTCGCCCCCGGATCCTCCAGGGCCCGGGCGTCCAGGAGGCGGAGGAGGTCGTTCAGGGCGGCGCGGTCTTGACTGCTCATGGAACCAGTGTGCCCCAAGGAAGAAGCAGTGAACATGAATGCCGGGCGGGACCGGCATTTGGCATCCGGGCCCCGAGGCCTGACAATGGAGTCTTGCCCGGTGGTCCATGCCCCTTGAAAAAGATATCCAGACGCTGCGCCTCCTGTTCGAATCCGGGGAACGGGACGCGTGCCGGCAGTCCCTGGGGGCCCTGCGGGACCGCTACCGCGCCGAGCCGGAGGCCTTCAGCGCCGCGGCCATCGCCACCCTGAAGGAGATCGCGGGGGCCCTGAGGGAGGAACCCGACCTCAAGGCCCGGCTCAAGTCGGTGTTCGGCTTCGACACCTTCCGCCCCGGCCAGGAGGAGGTCATCCGCGCCGTCATGGCGGGCCGGGACTGCCTGGCGGTGATGCCCACCGGGGCGGGCAAGTCCCTCACGTACCAGCTGCCGGCGCGGCTCCTGGGGGGCACGACCCTGGTCATCTCGCCCCTCATCGCCCTCATGAAGGACCAGGTGGACGCCCTCGTGGACGCGGGGCTGCGGGCCACCTTCCTCAATTCGTCCCTGGAATCCGGGGAACGGCTGGAGCGCATCCGGCAGCTGCACCGGGGGGAATACGAACTGGTGTACGCGGCGCCCGAGGGCATCGAGCAGAGCGTGGGCCCGCTGCTTGATCGTTTGGACCTTCGCCTCATCGCCGTGGACGAGGCCCATTGCATCAGCCACTGGGGGCACGACTTCCGCCCCGCCTACCGGAACCTGGCGGGCCTCAAGGCGCGGTTCGGCCACCTGCCGGTGCTGGCCTTGACGGCCACGGCCACCTCCGAGGTGCGCCGGGACATCATCGCGCAGCTGGGCATGAACGCGCCCCTGGACTACCTGGGCTCCTTCTACCGGCCCAACCTGCGGCTCCACGCCGTGAAGAAGGGCGGGGACGGCCCCGCGGTGCGCGAGGCCATCCTCGACCTCGTCCGGGCCCGGCCCGGGCAGAGCGGGATCATCTACTGCCTGTCGCGCAAATCCACGGAATCCACGGCGGAGTACCTGCGGAGCCGGGGCGTGAGGGCCATGGCCTACCACGCGGGGCTGGACGCCCAGGCCCGGGAGGCCGCCCAGGAGGCCTTCCGCCGGGACGACGTGGACGTGGTCACCGCCACCATCGCCTTCGGCATGGGCATCGACAAGAGCAATATCCGCTACATCATCCACCGGGACCTGCCCAAGAGCCTGGAGGGGTACTACCAGGAGATCGGCCGCGCCGGCCGCGACGGCGCGGACGCCGACTGCGTGCTGTTCTACTCCTGGGCGGACGTCATGAGCCTGGAGCGGTTCCTGGACGGCCTGGACCCCGCCGTCGCCCAGGTGCAGCGCAAGCAGATCCGCGCCATGTACGATTTCGCGGAGAACCGCACCTGCCGGCACCGCGCGCTGGTGGGGCACTTCGGCGAGCGCATCGAGGCCTGCGGGTGCTCCTGCGACGCCTGCACGGGGCGGGACGTGCTCAGCGAAATCCCGCTGGCGGCGGCGCTGAGCGACTTCCGTGCCGGCAAGAAGCCAAAGGTTCCCAAGGGAAATTTTCATAATCCGCAGCCCGCCGCCCCCGCCCCCGTCGAGGGGGGGGAGGATGCGGTTTTATTCTTGAAACTCAAGGCTTTGCGCAAGCAGATCGCGGACCGCAGGAACCTCCCCGCGTACATCGTTTTCAGCGACACGACGCTGCACCAGATGGCCCGGTTCAAGCCCGGAACCCCCCAGGAAATGATGGCTATCAGTGGAGTTGGGCCCAAGAAACTGGAGACGTACGGGGAGGAATTTCTCCGCCTTCTCGCCGAGCCCCTGGACGCTTGACCCCCCTCGGGTTGAACCGTTAACCTGCCTTGGGGTTGTCAATTTTATCAGCACATTCCAGGCTTCTCCCCTCCCTGGGATGGTCTCCTTTTCGCAAGGAATACGGAAATGGTCGCTCGATACTGCTGGTCGTTGGTGACAGTCGCCTGCATCGTTGGAACGGTGGGGTGCCACAAAAGCAACAGCCCCGCGGCCTCGTCGGTACCGGTCATAACCTCCTTCACGCCGACGCAGGGCCTGACCGGCTCCAAGATCGAAGTCTCGGGCTCGGGCTTCGACGGGACCACCACCGTGAGCGTCGGCGGCGTCACCGCGGACTGGAAGCGCAACAACAACAATTCCCTGACCGTGACGGTCCCCGACGGGGCCATGTCCGGCGTCATCGGCGTCGTGAACTCCCTGGGCAGCGGCGGCAGCACGACCACCTTCAGCGTCATCCCCACCGTCACGGCCATCAGCCCCACCAGCGGCTCCCCGGGCACCACCGTGACCCTCACCGGCACCGGCTTCACCGGATCCCAGGTGGTCAAGTTCGGAACCGGCCCCGCGGCCAATTTCTACGTCAACAGCGCCACCCAGATCCAGGCGGTGGTCCCCCTGGGCTCGTCCACCGGCCCCATCTCCGTCACCACCGTCAACGGCAGCGTCTCCCTCACGGCCACGTCGCCCACCTTCACCTATTCGGGCGGAGGCGTCACGGCCCCCGTGCTCACCTCCTTCACCCCCGCCCAGGCCGCCGTGGGCGATTACGTGGTCCTCGCGGGTTCCGGGTTCACCGGCGTCGCCGGCGCCTCCATCGGCGGGGTCAGCGCCTACTTCACGGTCACCAGCGACACGGCCATGAGCATCCAGGTTCCCGCGGCCGCGGCCTCCGGCTTCATCCAGCTCACGGGCGTCCTGGGCTCGGCCACGTCGGACACGCGCTTCCTCGTGACCCCGACCCTGTCCAGCTTCAGCCCCGCCACCGGCCCCTCCGGCACGCTGGTCACCCTCACGGGCACCGGATTCTCGGGCGCCACGTCGGTGACCTTCGGCAACGCGGTGGAATCCAAGTTCATCGTCATCGATTCCAACACCATCAAGGCCAACGTCAAGGCGGGCTCGGCCACGGGCCCCATCACGGTGACCACCAACGGCCTGACCGCCGCCAGCTCCACCAGCTTCACCTTCGTCCCCGACGCCGTCAACGCGCCCGTCATCACCGGGCTCACCCCCGTCAAGGCCGCCGTGGGCGACACGGTGACCCTCACCGGCAGCGGCTTTACCGGCGTCTCGGACGTCACCGTGGGCGGCGCGGACGCGCCGAAGTTCGCGGTGACCGACGCGGCCACCCTCACGGTCACGGTGCCCAGCGCCGCCGCCACGGGCTTCATCACCGTCACCAACGCCCTGGGCGCCACCGCCTCCCCGGTGATCTTCACCGTCACCCCCACCGTCACCGGCCTCTCCGCCCTGTCCGGCAAGGTGGGCTCCACCCTGACCCTCACCGGCACCGGCTTCATCGGCGCCGAATCCGTGACCTTCACCGGCGGCCCCGCCGCCAACTACGTGGTGGTGGACGCCAACACCATCACCGTCACCGTCCCCGACGGCGCCACCACCGGCGTCGTGAGCGTCTCCGCCTTCGGCACCACCGCCTCCAGCTCGGCCGTCTTCACCGTTTTGCCCTAGCTTCCTAATCATACGTGTCCCAGACCTTCGCCCCGGTTCGTCCTCGCCGGCTAAGCCGGCGAGGACGGGGATGACAGAACGGACACAAAGTCGGTGCTCCGCCCATTCGCTTCGTTGAGCGGAGCGGAAGCCGGAACGGAAAGCCTCTCCTGGAGGTCCCTGGCGAGGAGCGGCTCCCACGTTTTCATGGATCCGCTTCGCGATAGACCTTTCGGCGCCGGTGGGCGCCGACGCTGCCTGGTGCGCACCTCCCCCAACCCATTGAAGCCATCCCGACCCCAGATCCGCTGACCCCGGTTTCAAGCGTTTGCCGCTTAACGCATTCAGCATTCGGCGCGAGCCAGCATCCTGGTCGAAACTCGCGAAGAGAGCCCCCCAGGTGGGTCGGGGCCAATGGGTGACAACACAGTCCCATGGATGAAAGGAGCGCTTTCCGTTGCTGCGGGCTTGGCCCGCAGCAACGACCCGGGCCGAACGTCGGGGACACGTGCGATTACCCAGCCGACCATTTTCTTGGCGACTTTTCCCTGGGGCCGACTAGAATTCCACAGGAATCAATCCCGGAGGCCTCCATGGCAGCGAAGAAGATCCTGATGCTCGTCGGTGATTTTGTCGAGGACTACGAAGTGATGGTCCCCTTCCAGATGCTCCTGATGGTGGGCCACACCGTCCACGCCGTGTGCCCGGACAAGAAGCCCGGGGACTTCGTGCGCACCGCCATCCACGACTTCGAGGGCGACCAGACCTATTCCGAAAAGCCCGGCCACCGCTTCACCCTGAACGCCTCCTTCGCCGAGGCCCGGGCCGAGGACTACGACGCCCTGGTCATCCCCGGGGGCCGCGCCCCCGAGTACCTGCGCCTCAACCCCAAGGTCCTGGACCTGGTGCGGGCCATGGCCAAGGCCGGCAAGCCCATCGCCGCCATCTGCCACGGCCCCCAGATCCTGGCCGCCGCCGGCGTCCTGGAAGGCCGCCCCTGCACCGCCTACCCCGCCGTGGGCCCCGAAGTGACCGAGGCCCGCGGGAAATTCGTGGACATCCCCGTGGACAAGGCCCACGTGGACGGCAACCTCGTGACCGCCCCCGCCTGGCCCGCCCACCCCGACTGGATCGCCAAATTCCTCAACGTCCTCGGCACCCGCATCGAGCTCTGAGGCCGGGTGGGTTTGGATTTCCCGGAGGGGCCGAGGCGTCCCCGCCGGGGGCCGCAGGTTTGTTCCACCGGGTTCCAGGCCTGAACCGCGACCCAAAGGGGTCCCATCCCCGGGCCCCGACCCACCGGTAGCGCATTCGCAGCAGCGAGCTGCTGCGAATGCGCTGGCCGTTGTCCATTGATGGAGGGGGGGATGAGTGGGGAGGGGGCTCCCTTTCGGAACGGCCTCCGGGTGCGGTCCAGGTGGGCCGTATGCCGCGAAGAGCGCGTCCCACCTCCTCGACAACACGTTCTCAATGGATCACGGCAAGCGCAATCGCAGCAGCTTGCTGCTGGGATCGCGCTACCGATGGGTCGGCGCCCGGGGATGGGACCCCTATGGGTCGGGGCTCAGGACGGGAACCCGGCGGAACAAACCTGCGGCCCCCGGCAGGGATCGCTTGGACGGGAGGCAAGGGAAAGGCGCCCGCAGCATGGCCGCGGGCGCCTTCGGTCTGCCGGCCCTACTTCCGCAGCGCGGTCCGGATCCTTTCCCAGGCCTTCTTCCAGGTGAAGGCGTCCAGGAGGTCGAAGAAGACCGGGATGACGATGAGGGTGAGGAGGGTGGAGGTGATGATGCCGCCCACCACGGCACGGGCCATGGGGGCCCGCATCTGGGCGCCGGCGCCCAGGGCCAGGAAGAGGGGGAGCATGCCGCCCACCATGGCGAAGGTGGTCATGAGGATGGGCCGGAGACGGGTGGTGCCGGCCTCGATGAGGGCGTCCTTGCGGCTCATGCCCTCCTCCCGGATGTTCTGCAGGGCGCGGTCCACCAGGAGGATGGCGTTCTTGGTGACCAGGCCCATGAGGAGGATGAGGCCGATGCTCGTCATCATGCTCTGGGCGTCGCCCGTGATGAGCAGCATCATCACCAGGCCCACCATGGAAAGGGGGAGGCTCAGCATGATGGTGATGGGGAGCTTGAAACTCTCGAACTGGCTGGCCAGGACGAAGTAGATGAAGGCCACGGCCATGAGCATGGCGGTGCCCATGTAGCCGGCGGTCTCCTTGTTGTTGCGGGCGGAGCCGGTGAAGGCCACCTCCACGCCTTCGGGGAGGGTGCCCTTCTTCTTCAGGGCGGCCAGTTTCACGTTGGCGTCGGCCACCACCTCGTTGAGGGTCCGGCCCTCCTTGTTGGTGGAGATGAGGATCTGGGACTGCAGGGCGCGGCGCTGGAGCTTGGCGGGGGCCGTGGTCTCCTCGAAGCGGGCCACGTTGCTGAGCTTGACCTGGAGGTTGTTGCCGGCCTTGTCCTTCTTGGTGGAGCCCACGGTCATGCCTTCCAGCAGGTCGCCCCGGGAGCGGTTGGCGTCCGAAAGGCGCACGGTGACGTCGTACTGCTCGCCGGTGCCGGGGTCCTCGAACTTCGCCACGTCCACGCCGTCCACCAGGGGGCGCACCAGGTTGGCCACGGCCATGGGGGAGACCCCCAGGTCCGAGGCCCGCCGGCGGTCCACGGCCAGGCGCAGTTCGGGCTTGCCCAGGTCCTTGCTGCTGGACACGTCCACCACGCCGTCGATGCCCTTCAGCAGGTCCCGCACGATGGGCTCGGCCTGCTCCATGGCCCTGCGGTCGGGGGACATGACGGCCAGGGCGATGGGCTTGCTGTCGCCGAAGTCCGAAACGGCGGAGATGTCGGTCTCCACCCCGGGCACGGCCCGGAAGCGGTCCCGCAGCTCGCGGCGGATGTAGACCATGTCCCGGCGGCGGCCTTCGGAAAGCTTGACGTAGATGGTGCCCTCGGTGATGGTGCCGTTCAGGCCGGTGCCGATGGTGGTGTAGACGTGCTCGACCTCCTTGTTCTCCTTGCCGTCGGGGCGGGTGGAGATGATCTGCTCGAGCTGGGCCGCCTTGCGGCGGGAGGCCTCGAGGCTGGCGCCGGACTCCACCTTGAAGCCCACCTGGAAGTCGCCGCGGTCGTAGTCGGGCATGAAGTCGCCGCCCAGGAGGGGCATGAGGACGATGGCCAGGGCGAAGCTCGCCAGGCCGATGCCCAGCACCGTCCAGCGGTGGCCCATGGCCCAGGTGATGGCGCTCTTGTAGGCCTTCTCCCAGCCGTCCAGCTTGTCGTTGAACCAGTCCACGGTCTTCATGATGAAGTGGCGGTGGCCGTGGTGGGACTCCTGGTAGCCCTTCTCGTGCTCGGGATCGGGCCACACGGCGCTGAGCATGGGATCCAGGGTGAAGCTCACGAAGAGCGAGACGGCCACGGCGAAGGCGACGGTGATGCCGAAGGAGAAGAAGAACCTGCCCACGATGCCGCCCATGAAGGCCACGGGGATGAACACCGCCAGGATGGACAGGGTGGTGGCGATGACGGCGGGGCCGATCTCCGCGGTGCCCTCCCGGGCCGCGGTGATGTGGTCCTTGCCCATTTCGGCGTGGCGGGTGATGTTCTCCCGCACCACGATGGCGTCGTCGATGAGGATGCCGATGGCCAGCGAGATGGCCATGAGGGTCATGGTGTTCAGCGTGAAGTCCAGGACCTTCATGATGGTGAAGGTGCTGATGACGGACACGGGGAGCGTGAGGCTGGTGATGATCGTGGACCGCCAGCTCTTGAGGAAGTAGAAGACGATGATGACGGTGAGGATGCCGCCCAGGACGATGGAGACCACGACGTCGTCGACGGAATCATTGATGAACTTGGAGTTGTCCTTGGCCTTCACGGTCGTGACGCCCATTTTCGCGAGGTCGGGCTTCAGGCGCTCCACGGCGGCGTCCACGCTGCGCACCATGGCCACGGTGTTGCCGCCGATCTGCTTCTGGATTTCCAGGGCCACGGCGTCGGTGCCGTCCATGCGGGCCAGGCTGCGCTTCTCCTTGATGCCGTCCACCAGGGTGGCCACTTCGCGGAGCTCGATGGGCCGGCCCTTCTGGTTGCCCACGACGACGCTGTTGAAGTCCTCCACCTTCCGGGCCTTGGCGTCGACCCGGACGCTGATCTCGCGGGTCTCGGTGAGGAGGTTGCCGCTGGGGATGGCCATGGTGTCCTGGCCCAGGGCGTTCATGACCTGGGGCAGGGTGAGGCCCAGGGACTCCAGCTTCTGGGGATCCACCTGCACCAGGATGTTGCGGGTGGAGCCGCCCACCACCTCGGCCTTGCCCACGCCGGGGATGTTCTCCAGGCGGCGCTTGAGGAACTCGTCGGCGATGCGGGTGACCTCGCGGTTGCCCATGCCCTTGTGGGCGTCGTCGGGCTTGACGATGAGGCTCAGGACGGGGAGCTGGGCGGGGTCGAACTTCTGGATGATGGGTTCCTTGATGGTGTCGGGCAGGTTGCGCCGGATCTGGCCCACCTTGCTGCGCACGTCGTCCAGGGCCTTGTCCACGTCGCGCTCGATCTCGAACTCGACGGTGACGGTGCCCAGGCCGTCCTGGCTGGTGGAGCTGATCTCCCGCACCTTCTCGATGGGGTTGACGGCCTCCTCGATCTTCTTGATGACGTCCTGCTCGACGGCGTCGGGGCTGGCGCCGGGGTAGACGACGCTGATGGTGACCACCGGCATGTCGACCTTGGGGAAGCTGTCGAGGCCCAGGCCCTTGATGGAGAAGAGGCCCAGGACCACGAGGGCCAGCATGACGCAGGTGGTCAGCACGGGCCTCTTGATGGATAGATCGGAAAGGAACATGGCTCACTTCCCCTTTTCGGTTTCGAGCTGGAGGCGGGTGCCGTCGGCCACCAGGTCGCGGCCCTGGGCCACGACCTGGGCGCCCACGGGAAGGCCGTCCACGGAGCGCCAGCCGCCCTGGTCGGGGCCCACCAGGATCCGTCTGCGCCGGGCGACGCCGTTCTCCGCCACGAAGACGTCGGCGTCCCGGCCCACGGCGGTGAGGATGGCGCTGGGCAGGGCGGGGCGCCGGACCTCGCCGTCGCCCAGGATCACGCCCTCGGCGAAGAGCCCGCTCTTGAGGCGGCCGTCGGCGTTGGGCACCTCCATGCGCACCCGCAGGGTCCGGCCGTCCTGCATGACCGAGCCGCTCACCTGGGTGAGGGTGGCCTCGAAGGGCTGGTCGAAGCCGGCGATGCGGAAGGATGCCTTCATGCCCTGCTTCACCGCGGCCACGGCCTCGGCGGGAAGGTCCGCCTGGATCTCCAGCTTGCGGTTGTCCACGACGGTGAAGGCGGTCTGGCCCGGGGCGAGCATCTCGCCGGGCTGGATGAGGCGCTGGGCCACCTCGCCCGCGAAGGGGGAGGTGATGCGCGACTTCCTCAGGCGGCTCTTGGCCAGGCCCAGGTTGCTGTCGGCGGCGCGGACCATGGCCATGGCGGCGTTGTAGTTGGTCTCGGCCTGTTGCGCGGACTGGCGCGTGACGCTGCGCTTCTCCAGGAGGCTCTGGGCGCGCTCGTTGTCGCGGCGGGCCTGCTGGGCCTGGGCCTGGGCCTGGGCGAGCTGGGCTTCGGCGGCCTGGACGGACAGGAGGAGATCGTCCTCGTCCTGGGCGGAGAGCACGGCGCCGGCTCCCACGCGGTCCCCCTCCTGGACGATGACCCGGGTGACCCGGCCGGACACTTCGGCCTTGAGCTCGGCGCGGTTCACGGCCAGGAGGGTGCCGGTGAAGGCGATGGCCCCCCGGAAGGAATGGTTCTCCACGCCCGCGAGGGTGACGGGGACGAGGCCCTCCTGCTTCTGGGCGCGTTGGCGGACGATCTCCGCGTGCTTGCGGTACTGGTGGACGCCGATGGTCCCGGCGATGAGGACGGCGGGCAGGGCCGCGTAGACGAGAATTCTGGGGCTGCTCATGGGTTACCTCGTGGGATCCGGGACGATCAAAGGGGAGGGAGGCCGCAGGAGCGGCGGTAGTCGAAGAGCGCGGTCCAGACGCCCAGCTGGGCCCGGCGGCGCTGGCTCTCCTGCTGGCGCTCGGTGCGCTCGGCCTGGAGGAGGTCCAGGGACGTGATCAGGCCCTGGTCGTAGGATTCGCGGCTGTTGCGCAGGGCCTCCAGGGCAGCGTTGTAGGCCGATTGGGCCGCGTCGTGGAAGGCCAGGGCCTTCGCCATCTCGCGTTCGGCGCTGCTGCGCTCCACGGCGATGGCCCGCTCCTTGTCGATGCGGGCCTGGGCCACCTGCTCCAGCTGGGCCCGGTTCTGGGCGCGCTTGCCGGAGGCCCGGAGCCCGTCGAAGACCGGGAACTTCATGGTGACGTTCACGCGCCAGGTGTCGTAGGGCTCGTGGAAGAGATTGGGGGTCTTGTTGGCCTGGTACCCGTACGAGGCGTTGAAGTCGAACTTGGGCCTCAGGTCGGACTTGATGATCTGGTCGTTGGCGCGGTACATGGCCTCCTGGGTCCGGAACTGGGAGATTTCGCTGCGTTCGCCGGTGGACACGGGAAGGCGGGTGTCGGGGGCGCCCGGGTCGCTCAGCTTCAGGGGGGTCCGGGGATCCAGGCCCAGCTGGCCGTTGAGCAGTTCCATGGCGCGCTTGTAGGTGGCCTCGGCCTGGAGGTTCTCCGGCACCACGCCCAGGTACTCGCTCTCGGCCCGGAGCCGGTCCAGTTCCGTGGCGCTCTGGGCCTCCAGCTTGGCCTTCACGTCGCTGAGGAACTGCTCGGCGGTCCTGAGGCGGGTCTGCACCACCTCCAGCTCCGCCTGGGCCGCCAGCACCCCGATGTAGGCCTTGGCCACCCCGTGGAGGGTGTCCAGCTCGGCGGTGGTGTAGGCGAAGGCGGCCTCCTTCTCCCCCATCTGGGCGATCTTCACCGCCGTGCCCAGCTTGCCCCAGTAGAAGAGGGGCTGGGAGACGTTGGCCGAGGTGGTGTAGACCGTCGTGGGGGACACGAGGCTGGAGGGCGCCATGCCGAAGGCCCCCACGACGCTGCCCAGGTTGCTGTTGAGCAGGGACACGTCGCGCACGCGGGTGAAATCGCCGTTCAGGGAGAGCTGGGGCAGGGCATCGGCCCGGGTGCTGGTGATGAGCCCGCGCCGCTCGTCCACGCGGGCCTTGGAGGCCTGGAGCAGGGGATTCTCGGCCCGGGCGCGGGCCAGGGCCCCGGCCAGGTCGAAGGCCAGGGGCGGCGCCTGGGGCGGGGTGGGGGGAAGCTGGGCCACGTCGGCCGCGGGGGGGAAGAACACCATGGTCATGCTCCTGGGAACGCTTCGGGGACCGCGAGGCCCCGGAGGCTGAATTCGGTGATGTGCCGGGCCACGGCCTTGAAATCCTGGGGATAGTCGGGTTCTTTCCGGATCAGGCGGACCAGCTTGAGGTTGTTGTGGAGGTGGACCACCTGGGCGAGGATGCTGTTCATGTACTCATGGGCCTGGAGGGTCTCCAGGTCGGGCCGGAGCACCCGGATGCAGGCCAGGAGCCGGTCCATGGTGGGCCGCAGGTGCTCCAGGATCAGGTCGGCCACGTCCTGGCGGGGCGACTGCAGCTCCCGGGTCACCAGGAGGAGGCTGGCCCGGTCCAGTTCGGTTCCGTCCGCGCAGGCGAGGAGCTCGTCCATGAGGCCCTCGACGATCTCCCCCAGGGTGGCCATGGCCAGGCGCCGGTCCTCGGGTCCCCCGGTGCCGGCCGGCATGGGGGGAGCCATCTCCGGGCGGGACCGGAAGATGTGCCTCAACGCTTCGGCGTAGAGGCCGGTCTTGCCGCCGAAGTGGTACTGGACCAGGGCCGAATTGGCCTTGGCCCGCTGGGCGATCTCCCGGATGCCCGTCGCGTCGAAGCCCTTCTCCGCAAAGCAGAGGATGGCGGCTTCGATGAGGCGGGTCCGGGAGGAGGTTTCCGGGTCGTGCTGGGTCATGGGGGCCTCGAAGGAACTTAATCAATCGGATGATCAAGCTTCCTTGATCTTAATCAATCGTTTGATTGGGTCAAGGACTTTGTTCCGGGAGGCCCGTTCCGTGCTATTCCTGTAAGGCATGAGGAGCGCGTGATGCTGTTCTACATCTCTCTGTACGTCCTGGCGGCCATCCTGCTCTTCCAGGGCACCCAGCTCCTGGGCGAACTGTCCGAGCCCCGGGAGGCCCTCCCCTCCGAGGTGAGGCCGGCCTCGCCCTGGGCCGCCCGATGGGGCGGTTTCCTGGTCACCTACGGGGCCGCCATGATCCTCACCGGGATCCTGAGCCACGGCTACGACTGGTTCCAGGGCTCCCTGGGCCTCCTGAGGGGCTTCGGCGTGGCCATCGAGACCCTGTTCGGCCTCTGGCTGGTCTTCGGGCGCAAGGTGGACTACACCCCCGCCCCCGGCGCTCCGGCCCCCGCCCACCACTGAAAAGGACCCCGATGACCGCGGCACCCAAGGCCCCCAAGAAGGAAAAGGAAAAGCGCCAGACGCCCGAAGAGCGCCTGGAGGCCATGCGGTACAACCACATGATGTACGGCCCCACCGAGGGGGAGCTGAAGCTGGCCCCGAAGAAGATCGACTACGGCATCTCCTACATCAAGCACCCCAAGTTCCAGAGCCTCCTCACCGCCTTCAAGCGGGGCGCCGAGTTCAAGTTCGACGTCACCGCCACCGGCAAGGTCTACACCATCGCCACCGACGGCTCCCACATCACCGTCAACGGCAAGGTCCTGTTCTACTCCCGGATGCTGAACCGGTACGAGAACAACCTCCTCCTCAACAAGGCCACGGCCATCCAGAACGCCACCTCGGACCCCCTGGTGCACCTGGTCTTCGCCGTCCTGCGCAGCTTCCCCGAACTCGCCGGCTACCAGGTGAACTACCTGAACAAGAAGTTCTGGAACGGCAGCGAGGTCCTCGACACGGGCCAGGTGGAGGAGGACGCCAACCTCCTCATCGGCTCCTTCAAGCACAACAACACCCTCGAAAAGCCCCGCAGGTAGATTCGGGCGGGTTCCAGTTCGGCGCGCCGCGGGTTCGGTGACGCAGGCAAGCTGCGTCACCGGAGGGCTCACCGCTGCGAGTTGTGGTGGAGTGTTCGCACACTCCGGCTTCATTGGGGGGGTGGGCGGCGGGAGGAGCTCCTCTCTCCGGGAAGGCCTATCCATCGGGGGTACGCTGCGAGTGGTCCTGGCGGAGGGTGGATTCGCGCCGACGCTGACTGGTCAACGTCGGCGCGAATCCATCTTCAAGGCCCGCGACTCGCAGCGTGGCCCTGACGCGTAGGTCCATCCGGAGAGCCTCCGCCTCCGGTTCACCACCCCGCGCAGCGAAGCCGGAGTGTGCGAACACTCTTCCACAACCCGCAGCGGTGAGCTTTCCGGTGACGCAGCTTGCCTGCGTCACCGAACCTGCGGCGCGCCGAACGGGAACCCGGCCCTAGATCCGGGCCAGGGTGCGGTAGGCTTCGAGGAAGTGGGTGGACTGGGGGAGGATTTCGTCCTCGAGGGCGGGGTGGTAGGCGACCCAGGTGTCTTGGGCGGCGAGGCGCTTGACGGGGGCGTCCAGTTCGAAGAAGAGGTCGTCGGCGATGCGGGCGGCGAGTTCGGCGCCGTAGCCCCACTGGAGGGTGTCCTCGTGGGCCACCAGGACGCGGCGGGTCTTCTTGACGGTGGCGACGATGGCGTCCCAGTCGTAGGGGTTCAGGGTGCGCAGGTCGAGGATCTCGACGCTGAGGCCCTCGGCCTCGGCCTGGCGCGCGGCCTGGACGGCTCGGTACACGGTGCTGCCGTAGGTGATGACCGAGAGGTCGGTGCCTTCGCGGACGGTGCGGGCCTTGCCGAAGGGGATCATGAAATCGGGGCCGGGGTCGTTGCCCTTGTTGTGGGTCTGGCGGTAGAGGTGCTTGGGCTCCAGGAAGAGGACCGGGTCGTCGCAGCGCATGGCGGTGCGCAGGAGGCCCGCGGCGTCCAGGGCCCGGCTGGGGTAGACCACCCGCAGGCCGGGGATGTGGGTGAAGGAGCTCTCCCCGCACTGGCTGTGGTAGACGGAGCCGCCCATGAGGTAGCCGCCGATGGGCACCCGGATAACCACGGGGGCCTTGAAGTGGTTGTCGCTGCGCCAGCGGATCGTGGCCAGCTCGTCCCGGATCTGCTGCATGGCGGGCCAGATGTAGTCCATGAACTGGATCTCCACCACGGGCTTGAAGCCCCGGGCGGCGAGGCCGATGGCGCGGCCCACGATGGTGGCCTCGGCCAGGGGGGAGTTGAAGACCCGGTTCTCGCCGAAGATGCGCTGCAGGCCGTGGGTGGCCTTGAAGACGCCGCCCTTGCCCTTGAGCTCGTCCAGGATCTCGGGGCGGCTGGCGTCGGCCACGTCCTCCCCGAAGGCCAGGATCAGCGGATTGGCCGCCATCTCCTGCTTCAGGGTGATGTTGATGAGATCGATCATGGTCTTCGCGCCGGTGCCCTGGTCCCCGGCGTGGGCCTCCCGGTCGAAGGCGGCCGACGTGGGATCCACCTCCTCGCTGTAGAGGTGCCGGGAGCCGGTGCCGCTCTCGGGGGGCGGCGCGTCCGCGGCCTCCTCCCAGGCCCGGTCCACTTCGGCGTCCACCTCGGCCTTGAGGGCCTCCAGCTCCCCGGGGGTGAGCAGGCCCTCCCGCAGGAGGCGGGCGGGATAGGTGGCCAGGGGGTCCCGCCGGGCCTCGTCTTCGCGCTGGGCGGGGGTCTTGTAGAGCTGCTCGTCGTCGGAAAGGGAGTGGGAGTAGGGGCGCACCACCCGCGCGCGCACCAGGGCGGGACCCTTGCGGGCCCGGGCATGGGCCACGGCCTCGCGCACGGCCTCGTAGCTGGCCACCGGGTCGCAGCCGTCGACGCCGTCGATCACCTTCAGGCCCTGGGCCTCCCAGCCCTTGAGGAGGGCGGCCACGTTGGCGCCGGGGTACTGGACCTCGGTGGGCACGGAGATGGCGTAGCCGTTGTCCTCGATGAGGTAGACCAGGGGGACCTGGAGGTTCACGGCGCTGTTCACGGATTCCCAGAACTCGCCCTCGGCCACGGTGCCGTCGCCGCTGGTGACGAGCACCACCTCGTCGGAGGTCATGCCCAGGCGCCCCTGGAGGCCTTCGCGCTCCGCGCGCAGGAGGGCCTCGGCCGCGCCCACCGCCTGGAGGAACTGGGTGCCGGTTGGACTCGAAGTGGTGAAAATATTGATCCTATGATCCGACCAGTGGCCCGGCATCATGCGGCCGCCGGTGGCGGGGTCCAGGCGCGATCCCACGGACCCCATGAACATGTCCCGGGCGGACACGCCCAGGGCGTAGGACAGGGCCCGGTCCCGGTAGTACAGGAAGAACCAGTCCTTGCCCGGCACGAGGCAGAGGGCGGCGGCGGCCTGGAGGGCCTCGTGGCCCGCGCCGTTGATCTGGAAGTACACCTTGTTCTGGCGCTTGCCCATGATCTCCCGGTCGTCGATGCGCCGGGAGGCGTAGATGGTGCGGAAGAGGCCGACCCTCTGTTCGCGGGTAAGACTGGTAATGTCGGGGACCGTCTCGGTTTTCGCCACAGGCGCTCCTCTCGCCGATACCCGGCGGGCGAGATGAACTTAACACAACCAAAGTTGTCAACAATGCGGGTTCATGTCAAACCGTAGATGAGCACAGACCGCTCGCCCTCCCGGACGGGAGATTCCGGGGCGCCTCCGGGGCGCCGGTCTGTGCGGTCAGGGGGCGGCGGCGTAGGCCTCGTCCAGGATCTGGCTCACGTGCCGCACCCGCACCTCCAGCCCCTTGCGCCGGGCGCCGTAGGCCAGGTGCATCATGCAGGCGGGGCACTCGGTGGCCAGGGTCTGGGCGCCGGTCTTCTGGACGTTGCCCATCTTCCGGTCCAGCACGCCGGTGGCCTCCCCGTGGTGCAGGAAGGTGTAGCTCCCGGCGGCGCCGCAGCACCAGTCGGCCTCGGGCAGTTCCTTGAACCTGACCCCCGGGACGGACTTCAGGAGCTTGCGGGGCTGGGCGGTGATCTTCGCGAAGCGGTTGGAGAGGTGGCAGGGGTCGTGGTACGTGACGGTGGCGTCCACGGGGCGCAGGTCCCCCTCCAGGCCGATGGCCGCGAGGTACTCGCTGAAGCTGCGGATCTTCGCGGAAAGGGCCGCGGCCCTGTCCGCGTAGACGGGGTCGTCCTGGAGCAGGTGGCCGTACTCCTTCAGGTGGGTGCTGCAGCTGCCGCAGTCGGAGACGATGGCCTCCAGGCCCTCGGCCTCCTCCGCCATGTGGTCGATGTTCTTGCGGGCGATGTCCCGGGCGGCGTCCAGGTCCCCGTAGGCATGGGCGGGGCGTCCGCAGCAGGTGTTGTCCATGAGGGTGATGGCGCAGCCGTTGCGGGCCAGGACCCGCAGGGTGGCCCCCACCACCTCCGGGAATTCGAAGCTCAGGCCGCAGGAGGCGAAGTAGCCGACGCGGTGCTTCACCTGGCCGGGCCGGGGCACACGGTCCTGGTCGCCCCGCAGGAAGGGGCGGGCCTCCATGGGGGGCAGCATGGCTTCGGTCACCTGGAAACGGCGGTCCACGAGGCGCAGGGCCCCGGATCTCTCCACCACCTTCACCAGGCCGTGGCGCTTGGCCCAGAGCGCGAGGCGGCCCGCGCTCTCCAGGCGCTTGTTGTCGGCCAGGATCCGCCGGAAGAGGAAGCGCTGCCACGCGGGCTGGCCGTGGCGCTTGAGGTAGGCGTGGCGGATGGCCAGCACGGTCTCGTCCGTGCGGATCGCCGGGAAGCAGTGGGCGGTGCACCCCCGGCACAGGAGGCAGTCCTCCAGGGCCGCGGCCACCTCGGGGGTGAGCTCCATCTCCCCCAGGATCAGGGCGCGCCCAATGGCCTGGCGGCCGCGGCCCAGGGAATGCTCGGAGCCCGTGGTGCGGAACACGGGGCACCCGGCCTGGCAGAAGCCGCACCGGTTGCACTGGGCGATGGCGTCGTAGAGGGGGAGGAGTTCGGGGGTCGCCATGTCAGATCCCTCCCACGAAGCGCCCGGGGTTGCAGAGCCCCAGGGGGTCGAATTCGCGCTTGAGCCGCTTCATCATGTCCAGTCCGCCCGAGGGCGTCCCCCAGGCGTCGAGCCGGGCTTTCAGGTGGGGGGGGGCCGCCTCCAGCACCAGGTTCCCTTCGGCGGCCTCCGCTTCCCGGCGCAGGCCCTCCAGGGCCATGGCCACCTCCCCGGGGCGCGGATCGGGGCCGGGCACCAGCAGGGCCCGCAGGACCCCGGTGGCCGCGTGGGCCGTGACCGCCGCCCGGAATCCGGCCTCCCGGGCCATGCCCTCCGTGGCCGCCACCAGGGTGGCGGTGGCGGAAAGCGGCACGGAGATGCGGCAGAGGATGGGTTCGAAGGCCCCCTCCAGCACCTCCCGGATACCCTCCCAGGCCCGCACCGCCGCGGCGTCCCGGAGCACCTCGGCGGTGCCGCCGGCCTCCTGGATGAAGGCGCCGAACTCCCGCGCCTGGCGTTCCACCGTCTCGGGGCTTCCGGCCAGGGACACCGCCAGGACGCAGGTGTCCGGGGCCATGTCCAGGCGCCGCGCGGCCTCGGGGTTCAGGAACTCCAGGGCCTCGGGCAGGAGGAAGGAGCCCAGGGTCCTGCCCACCACCGCCCAGGCCCGGGCCGGGTCGGCGAAGCGGCCCAGGACGGCGGCGCGCCGCGCGGGCATGGGCAGGAGCTTGAAGGTCACCTCGGTGATGATGCCCAGGCTGCCCAGGCTGCGGATGAAGAGCTTGTTCATGTCGTAGCCCGACACGTTCTTGATGACGCGGCCCCCGCAGTGGATGCGCTCGCCGTCGGGGAGCACCACCCGCAGGCCCAGCACCCAGTCCCGCAGGGTGCCGTGCTGGAGCCGCCCGGGACCGGTCTGGCCGGCCGCGACCAGGCCGCCCAGGGTGGCGCGGCGGAGGCCCGGCGGGTCCAGGGGCAGCACCGTGCGGTCCTTGGCCACCAGCTCCTGGAGGGCTTCCAGGCGCATGCCGGCCTCGGCGGTGATGCAGAGGTTGGCGGGGTCCCATTCCACCACCCGGTCCAGGCGGTCCAGGTGCACCCGCACATCGGCGCGGGCCGGCGCGTTGCCCAGGCCCATGGCGGTGCCGCCCCCGGCGGGGATCATGGCGGCGCCGGCCACGGCGCAGGCGCGGACCACCTCCGCCACCTCGTCCTGGGTTCCGGGGCGCACGGCCAGGGCGGGCCTCACCCCATCCACGGGTTCGCCGGGGCCGAACACCAGGCCCGGGCCCACGATGGCTTCCAGCCGGGAGCGCAGTTCAGCGTTCACACGCCACCTCCTTGGCCGGGAACATCTTCCCGGGGTTGGACAGGTTGGCCGGGTCGAAGGCCGCCTTGACCCGGCGCTGGGCCTGGATATCGGCCTCAGTCATCACCAGGCGCATGGCCTCCAGCTTCTCCAGGCCCACGCCGTGCTCGCCGCTGATGGTGCCGCCCAGCTCCGCGCAGAGGGTGAGGATCTCCATGCCCGCCTTGAGGACCCGGGCCTTCATGTCCGCGTCCCTCCAATCGAAGAGGATGAGGGGGTGGAGGTTGCCGTCGCCGGCGTGGAAGACGTTGGGAATGCGCAGGTCGTACTTCCCGGCCACCTCGGCCACCTTCTTCAGCACCTGGGGCAGGGCGGTGCGGGGCACGGTCCCGTCGCACACCAGGAAGCTGGGGGCGAGGCGCGCCACGGCGCCGAAGGCTCCCCGGCGCCCGGCCCACAGCAGGGCCCGCTCCGCGTCGTCCTTGGCCACGCGGACCTCCCGGGCGCCGTGGGCCTTGCACAGTTCGCCGATGGCCGCGGCCTGGGACTCCAGGTCGTCCTTGAGCCCGTCCACCTCGATGAGCAGGAGGGTGGCGCAGTCCATGGGAAGGCCGCAGTGGAGGGAGGCCTCCACGGCATGGATGACCAGCTGGTCCATCATCTCCAGGGTGGCCGGGACCATGCCCGCGGCCACGATGGCGGAAACGGTCTCGCTGCCTTCCTCGATGCTGTCGTAGATGGCCAGGAGCGTCTTGACGCCCTCGGCCTGGCGCACGATCTTCACCAGCACCTCGGTGCAGATGCCCAGGGTCCCCTCGCTGCCCACGAACAGGCCCGTGAGGTCCAGGCCCGGGGTATCGGCGGCCTTGCCCCCGAAGGTCTCCACCCGGCCGTCGGGGAGCACCACCGTGAGGCCCAGGACGTGGTTGGAGGTTACGCCGTACTTGAAGCAGTGGGGCCCGCCGGCGTTCTCGGCCACGTTGCCGCCCAGGGTCGCGGCCTTCTGGCTGGCGGGGTCGGGGATGTACTGGTAGCCCAGGGGCGCCAGGGCGTTGCCCAGCTCCAGGTTGAACAGCCCCGGCTGGGCCCGGGCCCGGAGGTTGGGCACGTCGATCTCCAGCACCCGGTTCATCCGGATCATCTCGATGACCACGCCTCCGGCGAAGGGGACGGTGCCGCCGGTGAGGTTGGTGCCCCCGCCCCGGGGCACGAAGGGCTTGCCGTGGCGGTTGCAGGCCTGGACCACCCGCGCCACCTCCTCCGTGGATTCCACGAACACCACCGCCTCGGGGCGGTGCTCCTCCAGGTAGCCGTCGTACTGGTAGAGCTGGAGGTCCACCGCGGAAGCCAGGACGTTGGTACGGCCGACGATCTCACGGAGATCCCGGATGAAGGCATGCTCGCTCATCGCTCGCGCTCCTCAGGTGGGTCCCGCGGGCGGGGGGCCCCGGGATTCTAGTGCTCGCTGGTTTCTGGATTGGGCTGAGCGATTCTAGCGGGAGGCGGGGAATTGTCGATCCTTATCCTTCGACGATTTCCCCCCCGGAACCGCCGGGTGGGCCGGGATTCCGGGGGGGGGCCTGGGAAGGGCCGGTCAGAAGCTGGTGCCGAGGCTCCAGGTGAGGCTGGTGGCGTCCCGGAAGGCCTTGCCGTCCCGGTCCTTCACGTCCCGGTCCAGGCTGTCGCGGCGCAGTTCCAGGCGGGTGAAGGTGGCGTGCCACCGGCGTTCCAGGCCCAGGGAACCGGAGTTGGCCCGGAGGTCGGGGGCGGGGCCCCCGGGGAGGGCCCGGGCCACGGAGGGGTCCGCCCCGAGGCGGAGGCCGGTGTCGTCCCGGAGGGTCTCCAGGCGGAGGTAGGCGCTCCAGCGGTCGTTGAACGCGTACTTCCCGATGGCGCCCAGGCCGGTCCAGGTGGCCTTGGGGCCGTCGGGGAGGGCCTCCCGGCCGTGCTCGGCCTCCCACTGGAGGGTGGCGGGGCCCCACACCCACTGGCCGGCGAAGGAGAGGCGGGTGCGCTTCCGGCCCTCGGCCCCCGGGATCGCGGCGGCGCCGGTGCCGTCCTGCTCGGCGCCGGAGAAGGCCATGAGGGTGGCGAACCGGTCCGCGGCGCCGCCATGGTTGTAGGTGAGGCCGGCGCCCGCGGTCTTGCCGCGGTTGTTGTCCTGCACCCGGTCCTCGCCGTTGAACACCCACACGTCGGAGCTCCAGGAGGCGCTGAAGGCGTGGCGCCAGTTCAGGCCCAGCTGCGCGCAGGGGATGGCGTAGGTGAACAGGAGGCCCCGGGAGGCGGGGGTGTCCTGGGTGGCGTCCAGGACCTCCATGCCCATGGCCGTGTACATCCGCCCGACCTTGAGGGTCTCGCTGCCGCCGGTCCAGGTGACCATGGCCTCGGGCCAGGCCAGGGACCCGGTTTCCGACGGGGTGGTGCCCGAAACGAAGGTCATGGCGTTGAGGACCTTCGCGGTCTGGCCGCCCAGGATCGTGAACTTCAGGCCGAACCCCTCGGGGAGGGCCACGTCCGCGCCCAGCTGCAGGCCGTCCAGGGCGAGCTGGCCCTCGCCGGCGTCCACGGAGCGCAGGAAGAGGGTGCCGTCGGGGGTCTGGCGGTCCGAGGCCGCGGCCGAGGCCCACACGGCGCCCCGCCATTTGATGGCGGGCCCCGCGGCCGGGGGCGCCTGGGCGGCGAGGCCCAGGGGGGCGATGAGCAGGAAGGCGAGGCGCGTGCGCATGGGTTCTCCAGGGGGAAACAACGGGCAGTCCAAGGGCGGGGGGTGCGTGCTCCGCCGCGCCCTCCCGCCCCGGGATTCTATCGGGAGGCCCTTGGGGGCCAGGCATTAAAATAGTGCAGGTACGGCCTACAGGGCGTCGGTGTAGGCCACTTCGCCGTGAAGCCCCATGTCCAGGCCGGTCTCCTCGACGCCGTCCTCGACCTTCACCCGGGTGATGCGGTCGATGATCCAGAGCATGCCGTAGGTGAACACGAAGGCCCAGGCGCTGGAAATGGCCACGGCCGCCAGCTGCTTGTAGAAGAAGCCCGTGCCACCGCCGGTGAACAGGCCGTTGGTGACGATGGCGGGGTTCCAGGACTTGTCGGCGAACATGCCCAGGAAGATGATGCCGATGAAGCCGCCCACGCCGTGGACGCCCCACACGTCGAGCGCGTCGTCCCAGCCCAGGCGGTTCTTGAGGGCCACGGCGTAGTAGCAGATGACGCCGGCGAGGATGCCGATGAGGGCGGCGGTGGCGGGTGAGACGTAGCCCGCGGCGGGCGTGATGGTGGCCAGGCCGGCCACGGCGCCCGTGAGCAGGCCGAGGAACTTGGGCTGCTTGGCGTTCATCCATTCCACCACCAGCCAGGTGACGGCGGCGAAGGACGCGGCCACGTCGGTGTTGATGAAGGCGGAGGTGGTGACGGAATCCACCTGGAACTCGCTGCCGGCGTTGAAGCCGTACCATCCGAACCACAGGAGCCCGGTGCCCAGGGCCACGAGGGGGATGCTGTGGGGGATGCTGTCGACGACCTTGCGCTTGCCCACGTAGAGGACCGAGGCCAGGGCCGCGATGCCCGCGGTGTTGTGCACGACGATGCCGCCGGCGTAGTCCAGCACGCCCCACTGGGCCAGGATGCCGTCGGGATGCCAGACCATGTGGCAGAAGGGGAAGTACACGAAGATCAGCCAGGCCGTGAGGAACCACATGTAGGCCTTGAAGGTCACGCGGTTGGCGAAGGCGCCGGTGATGAGGGCCGGGGTGATGATGGCGAACATCATCTGGTAGGCCACGTGCACGAAGGTGGGGATGCCCAGGGCGGCGTTGCCCTGGTAGAGGCTGTGGAGCGTGATGCCCTTCAGGAAGGCGTGGGTGAAGGGGTTGCCGATGATCCCGTGCACGGTGGGGCCGAAGCACATGGAGTATCCGAAGGTGAACCACAGCACGGTGGTCCAGCCCATGGACACGAAGCTCTGGATCATGATGCCCAGGACGTTCTTGCGGCCGCAGAGGCCGCCGTAGAAGAAGGCCAGCCCCGGCGTCATGAGCATGACGAGGCTGGCGCAGAGGATCATGAATCCCGTGTTGCCAGTGTTGATCTGAGGTAGCACGTAACCTCCTTGTGGAAGGAAAGGGGAAGGGTTCGGGAGGGCGGGGCCCCGCCGGGGCGCGCTCCGGCGCGTCCTGGTGCAGGCGCCCTCCCTGCGAGTAAATGAGGACATAAAGACGTTGATATGAAGACCGGCTTCTCGGGTATAAAGATTGCGTAAAAAAGTGTCGCCTGGGTCGCGGCTAAGCCTTCCGCTGTGAGGGAAATCACAATGTTCAGGGGGGACGTCGAACGCCGGGTCGGACGGAGGCCGTAAACGCTTTTTGTCTTTGGGGCCGGTTGGGGTTAAAAGCCGAATTCCGGTTGTTCCCGGCATCGGCGGGTCAGAAGGGGCGACCTTTCCGCCGGGTGTGACATGATGGCTTATCCCCGGAGCCCGTCTCCCGTGACCTCCGATCCTCCCATCGCGCCTGGCCCCATCCTGGTGGCCCTGGGTTCCGACGCACGGAGCCTTCGGCTGGTGCATGCGGGTTTCCGCATGGCCCGGGAGCAGGGCCGCGCCTGGGTGGTCGCCCACGTGGAGGTCCCGGGGTGGGAGACCCCCGAGGAGGCCGACCAGGCCCGGGTGTGGCTGCAGGAGGCCCAGGAACTGGGCGCGGAGGTCGCCTGGCTCAGGAGCTCCACCGTGGTGGCCGGCCTCCTGGGCCTGGCCCGCAAACGGGCGCCCTCCCTCATCGTCCTGGGCATGACCCGCGCCCGGGGTCCCTGGGACCGCCTTGAGAGCTCCCGGACCCAGGAACTGCTCCGGCGCAACCTGGATGTGCGCATCCTGCCGCTGGCGCTGGATTCCGTCCCGCCCGTGGAGTTCGCCTGGAGGAACCTGGGGGACCTGGTGGGCATCGCCTGCGCCCAGGGCGTGATCCTCGTCTTCACGTGTCTTTTCGCCGCGGCGCTGGCGGTGGTGCTGGGCTTTCCCGCGGTCCCGGTGACCTTCGCCCTGGCGCTGGGGTTCATCGTGCACCGCTGGGGCCGGGCCGTGGCCGCGGCCTCCACGGGCGCGGCCTTCCTCGCCTATGCGCTCTGGTTCAACCGTCCCTTCGGGGTCCTCTCCGTGGACAGCTGGCCCCGCTTCGTGGCCTTCGCGGCCACCGTCCTGGGCGCCCAGGCCCTGGTGGACCTGGTGGGCCAGCTGCGGCAGGAGACCCGCCTGGGCCGGCGCCGGGAGGCGGAGACGGTGCTGCTCATGCTCCTCGGGCGGGCCCTGGCGCGCTGTTCCACGGTCCAGGAGGTGGCCGAGGTGCTGGCCCAGCGCCTGCACAGCCTCTTCCAGGCCGACGCCTGGGTCCTCCTGCCCGCGCCGGGGGACCGGTGGCTCCGCCTCCCGGAAGGCGGGGAGGTCCCCCCGGGCCCTCCCCCCTCCCGGCTCCTGCCGGAATCCAGCGCCGCCGTCGCCCGGGAGGACCCATTGGAGCCCTTCTTCGAGGCTCCCTGCTCCTTCGTGCCCCTCGCGGGCACCGGGGGCACGGAAGGCCTGCTCCAGATCCGCCTGGCCTCGGGGGGGCCCCTGCCCCAGGACCGCTGGAGCCTGCTCCAGTCGTTCGCGGTGCAGGGCTCCCTGGCCCTGGAGCGCATCCAGGCCGTGGAGGCCGCCCACCGCATCCGCCTGGAGAACGAGACCGAGCGCATGCGCAGCACGCTCCTGGGCGCGGTGTCCCACGACCTGAGGACCCCCCTCGCGGCCATCCAGGGCGCGGCCACCAGCCTGCTCCTGCCCGAGGAGGCCCTCCCCGACGACACCCGGCGCGACCTCCTGGTGATGATCCGGGAGGAGAGCGTGCGCCTCACGCGGCTCCTGGGCAACCTCCTGGACCTCACCCGCCTGGAGAGCGGGATCATCCGGGTGCACAAGGAATGGCAGCCCCTGGACGAGGTGGTGGGCTCGGCCATCGTGCGCCTGGAGCGCCAGGGCCCGGTGCCCGTGCGGGTGCGGATGCCCCCCGATCTGCCCCCGGTGCCCCTGGACGGAGGGCTCATGGAGCAGGTGCTCCAGAACCTCTTCATCAACGCCCGGCTCCACGCGGAGGACAGCGAGGTGCTGCTGGAGGCGTGGGCGGAACCCGGCTCCCTGGAACTGGCGGTGTCGGACCGGGGCCCCGGGGTCCCGGCGGATTTCCGCGAGCGCATCTTCGACAAGTTCTTCCGCATGCCCGACCAGATCCGGGACGGGGGCGCGGGCCTGGGACTGGCCATCTGCGACGCCATCGTGAAGGCCCACGGCGGCCGCATCTGGGTCGAGGACCACGAGGGCGGCGGGGCCCGTTTCCGCATCAGCCTTCCCCAGGACGGACCCCTCCCTGAACTCCCCGACCTCGTTCCCCTGGAGCCAGCCCCTTGACCCAGCCCCTGATCCTCATCATCGAAGACGAGGCGCCCCTGCGGCGCTTCCTGGTTCCCACCCTCTCCACCCAGGGCTACCAGGTGGACGTGGCCTCCACCGGGGCCGAGGGCATCGCCCTGGCCCGGAGCTACAATCCGGACATCATCCTGCTGGACCTGGGCCTGCCGGACTGCGACGGCCTGGACGTGGTGAGGGAGCTGCGGGACTGGAGCCGAAAGCCGATCCTCATCATCTCCGCGCGCAACCAGGAAAAGGACAAGGTGGGCGCCCTGGACCTGGGCGCCGACGACTACCTCACCAAGCCCTTCGGCGCCGCCGAACTCCTCGCGCGCATCCGCGTCGCCCTGCGCCACGCCACCCAGGTGGGACGGGAATCGCCGGTCCTGCGGTTCGGGGCCCTCTGCCTGGACCTTGAGAAGCGGGAAGTGGCCATGGACGCCGTTCCCGTCAAGCTCACCCCCCTGGAGTACCGCCTCCTGGAGGCCCTGGCGCGCCGGGCCGGGAAGGTGGCCACCCACGCCCAGCTCCTCAACGAGGTGTGGGGCCCCACCGGGGAAGGGCAGACCCACTACCTGCGCATCTACATGGGCACGCTGCGCCGCAAGATCGAACCGGACCCCACCCGGCCGAGGTACCTCCTCACCGAGCCCAGCATCGGCTACCGCCTGAACGTGGACTGAACCCCGGGCGGCGGCGCAGGAAAGGTGCGGGCCCGCCGGGATTTCATGAAAGCCCCGGCGGGGGTCCGGAGGCGGGGCGGCGCCCCGGCCGGGCCGGCCTCCCCGGAGGGTTCCGGTGCGGGAATTTAAGTGAACGCTACCCTTGGGTTGGCGACCGAATGATCGGTCCGCGTCGCCCCTCCGGAAGGGAAACCATGCAAATAAGCCTCATTAATAAAATAACATATTAAATCGGTATGATAATTGGCTAAAGGTGTTCATTTTGAAGGATAACCATCAGAAAGATATTGAGTTTTCGGGGGGTCTGGACGATAAAGGAGTGTCCGGGTGGGCCTGAGCACGATGGGAAATGTCTCATACATACTTTCGCCGGGTGCGCTTTACGCGCTCCTGGGCGGCCTGAGCCTTGCCCTCCTGGCGCTCATTCCGGCCCTGCCCGGAAGGAGCCCCTATTACGTCCATTCCGCGCTGGTGATCTTCTTCAACGTGGCCACCGCGGGCCTGGCCCTGGCCAAGGCCCGGGACCTACCGGAGGAGCGGACGGGGTGGTGGATCTTCGCCGGGGGGGTGGCCGTCTCCATGCTGGGCAACGGCCTGTGGCTGTTCCTTCCCCTCGCCCCGGGCGCGGCCGGGGCCATGCGCATCGCGGCCTACGCCGCCACGCCCCTTTCGGCGGCCATCCTGGCGCTGGCCCTGTGGACCTGGCCCTGGCACGGACGGGAGGGCAACCGTACGCTCAATCTCCTGGGGAGCCTGGTGTTCTGCCTATCCTTCCTCCTGGTCCCATGGATCCATGGGCTCTGGGGGCCCCTGATGGACGGCGCGCCGCCCGCCAGGGTTTTCGTCGTGACCCTGTGTTCCCGCCTGGTCCTCACGGGAAGCCTCGCGGCCTTCCTGGCCGCCGGGGACCCCCGGCGCCTGAAGGGGCCGCTGGGCTGGATGCTCCTCAATGCGAGCCTCCTGTTCCTCCAGGGCGCCTTCCTCTCCCATTCCTTCGCCCACCTGGACGTTGCCGCCCGATCCGCCTGGTTCGCCCTGACGCCCCTCGTTTCGGGGGCCCTCTTCCTGGCCGCCTACACGGCCCGTCCCGTGGAGGTCCCCTCCGCGGATGAGCACCACGAATACCCCCTGTCCGGGCTTCTCCTCCACCTCCCCTTCCTGGCCGCCTCCACCCTCATCGTCGCGGCCACCATCCGGGGCAGGGCGCCGGAACCTCCGGTGCTGCTGGTCTTCCTGCTCATGACGGCCACCCTGGTGCTGCGCCAGTTCCTCCTGCAGGGCCAGTTGGCGGCCTCCCACCGGGAAATGGAGGCGCGGGTCCTGAGCCGCACGCTGGAGCTCGAGCGCATGCAGGACGTGGTCCTGCTCAATGAGCGGCTGAACGCGGTGGTGGTGCTGGGCGCGGGCCTGGTCCACGACCTGAACAAGGGCCTGGGCTCGATCCTCTCCGCCGCGGAGGTGCTGCAGATGGAACTGGAGCGGCGCATGAAGGTCTCCGGATTCGCCGTGGAAGCCATCATCGAGGCCGTGGACCGCTCCGCGGTGCTCTCCTCGCGGGTGATGGACTTCTCCCGGCGGCTGCAGGAGGAGGGGGAGGTGCGGGACCTGCGGCGCGAACTGGGGGCCCTGGAGGGGCTCCTGAAGCTGCTGGTGCCCTGCGGCGTGCACCTGCTCCTGCAGCCCGGCCAGGAACCCGCGCCGGTGCGCATCCACACCGAGGACCTCAAGCAGATCCTGCTGAACCTGGTGGCCAACGCCCGGGACGCCATGCCCGGGGGCGGCACGATCCGGGTGGCCGTGGGCAAGGAGCGGCTCACCGGGGAGACCTACCTGGACGTGGAGGACACCGGCACCGGGATCGCCGCGGCGGACCACGAGCGGATCTTCGAGCCGCTGTTCACCACCAAGGACCCCGGCACCGCGACCGGCCTGGGCCTGGCCTCGGTGAAGATCCTCCTGGAGCGGGTGCAGGGCCGGGTGGAAGTGAGCTCCTCCCTGGGCGCCGGCACGCGGTTCCGCCTCCTCTTCCCCGCCGCGGCGTCCGTGCACGCCTAGAAGATTTCCGTCCTTCCGATGTCCACGAACATCTCCAGGGGATCCACCAGGAGCGCGTCCCGCACCTTCCGGTCCAGCACGTAGGCGTGGTCGTCCACGGTGCGCACCGGGTCGCCCAGGGGATCAAAGACGTGGTTGCCGGCGCCGGCGAAGGATTCCAGGGGGTGCTCGGAGGCGCTCACGCAGCAGCCCACGGCGAACACGCCGTTCTCGATGGCCCGGGCCTGGAGCAGGGCGCTCCACACGTGGTCGCGGCGCCAGGGCCACCAGGCCGGCACCACCAGGGCGTCGCAGCGTGCCTGGAGCCGAAGGGCCCGGGCCTGTTCGGGGAACCGCAGGTCGTTGCAGTTCATGAGGCCCAGGGTCCAGTCCCGGAAACGCACGGCCACGTAGCGGTCCCCGGGCTCCCAGAGCTCGAATTCCCCGTTGGGGCGGAACAGGTGGACCTTGTCGTAGCTGGCCCTCTGGACCCCTCCCTCCCAGAATGTGAGGCGGTTGCGACGGTCCTCGGTCATGGACCCGAAGACGAAGCCCGTGCGCGGGTGGTCCCCGGAGATGGCGCGGAAGCGCGCCCGGGCCTGGGCGGGATCCAGGGTGCGCCGGTAGCCGTGCAGGAAGCCTTCGGGGAAGACCACCAGGTCCGCGCCGTCCGCGGCGGCCCGGGCCGCCTCGGCCTCCATGCGGGCGAGGTTGGACGCCACGTCCATGCACACGAACCGGGACAGGTGGATCCTCATGGCAGCTCCCCGCATTGACAGGGCCGGAAGGCCCTCCGCATCATGATACGTGAGGTGTTCCTTGATACGCGCGGCGCGGTTCCTTCTTCCCGGCCTCGTGGCCGGCGTGCTGGGCGCGCAGGTCCACGGGATCCGCACGGCGGATCTGGATCCTTCCGGGGCGCCCTGCGGGGATTTCTTCCGGTTCGCCAACGGGGGGTGGGCCCGGTCCAACCCCGTTCCCCCGGATCGCGCGTCCTGGGGCGCCCTGGACGAGGCGCGGGCGCGCGCGGAAGAGGTGCTGCGCGAAGCGGCGGAGGAGGCCGCGGCCTCCCTGGCGCCCGAAGGCAGCGTGCCCCGCCAGGTGGGGGATTTCTACGCCTCGGGCATGGACACGGCCGCCATCGCCCGCGCGGGCCTGGGGCCCCTGCGGGAGGGGCTGGCGCGCGTCGACGCGGTGCGGGATCCCCGGGACCTGGGCCCGGAATTCGCGCGGCTCCACGCCCTGGGCGCCGGGGCCGGTTTCCTCCTCACGGTGGGGCCGGAACCCGGACGCCCCGCGCTGGACATCGCGCACCTGTCCCCGGGCGGCCTGGGAATGCCCGTCCGGGACTACCTGGCCGAGGAGGGCCGGGGGCGCCGGGCCGCGTACCTGGACTACCTGGCGCGGCTGTTCTCGCTGGCGGGGGAATCGCCGGCCCTGGCGCGGGCCCACGCGGGCATCGCCTTCGACCTGGAGCGGCGCCTGGCCGGGGCCCAGGCCCGGGACGCCGCCCCGCGCCGGATGACGCGGGAGGAACTGGCCGCCCTGGCGCCCCGGTTCCCCTGGCAGGCCTATTTCCAGGCCGTGGGGCTGGCCTCGGAGGCGGAACTGCGGGTGGCCCAGCCGGAATTCCTGGCCGAACTCTCCGGCATGGCCGGGGACACCCCCGCGCCCCCGTGGCGGACCTACCTCAAGGCGCGCCTCCTGGACGCCGGCGCCCCCTTCCTGGGCGAGGCCTTCGAGAACGCGGCCATGGCCTTCCGCGGCGGCGCGCCGGAGATGCGCGGGCCCCGGTGGCGGCGCGTGGTGCGGGCCACGGACGCGGCCCTGGGGGAGGCCCTGGGGCAGATGTACGTGGCCCGCACCTGTTCCCTCCGGTGCAGGGCCCGCGCCCAGGCCCTGGCCGGCCAGGTGCGGTCCGCCCTGGGGAAGGGGCTCCGGGACCGGGGCGCCTTGGCGAGGCTGGGCGCCCTGGAGGTGAGGGCGGGCTATCCCGAGGCCTGGCCGGATTTCTCCGCCCTGAGGGTGGAGCGCGAGGGCTTCCTTGCCAATGTGCAGCGGGCCGCGGCCTGGAGGTTCCGGAGCCAGGTGGCGCGGGCGGGACGTCCCGCGGACCCTGCCCGGTGGCCCGTTGCCCCCACCGCCGTCGAGGTGGTCTACGACCCCGTGGGCAACCAGCTCCTCCTGCCCGCGGGCGTCCTGCAGCCGCCCTTCTTCGATCCCCGGGCCGACGACGCGGTGAATTTCGGCGGCCTGGGCGTGCTCATTGCCCGGGAGCTGGGCCGGGGCCTCCTGGAAGAGAAGGGCGAATCCGCCGGCGTGGAAGCCGCATTCGCGGGCCTGGAGAAGGCCCTGGAGGGCCGTCCCCGGGAAGCCCTGGACGGCTTCACCCCCGCGCAGCGCTTCTTCCTGGCCTTCGCCCGGAGCCGGCGCCAGGCGGGACCCGCGGAAGCGTCCCGCCTCGCCGTGAACGCCGCCCTGGCCCGGGTTCCGGCCTTCGCCGCGGCCTTCGGGTGCGGGTCCCCCCAGGACGCGCCGCATCCCTGATCGCGTGCGGGACCATCCGAGTGGACCATAAAACCTAAATGCTTGGTGTAAGGGATCTTACGGCACTTCTAGGGCCAGGCCAGGCCCACGGCCCCGGCGGCCACGAGGCAGGCCCCGGCCCATTGCCTGGGCGAGGGCCGTTCCCCGAGGACCCGGGCGAACAGCACCGCGAAGACCACGGAGCTGTTGCGCAGGGTGGCCAGGAGGCCCGCCCCGCCCAGGGCCAGGGCCTGGAGGTAGAGCAGGAAGCTGGCCGTGCAAAGAAGGCCGGCCCCCACCACCAGGGTCCCCCGGGGGGCGAGGAAGTCGGAGCGGGGGAAGCCGTGGGCCAGGCCCCGGGCCAGCACCTGGATGGGCAGGCTCACCGCCATGGAGACGGCGTACAGGGGGATGGCCCGGGCCCCGTGGGCCAGGCTGAGCTTGTAGCAGAGGGTGTAGCCCGCGATGGCCGCGCCCACCGCCCCGGCCCAGGCGAGGCCGCCGCGGGCCGCGCCCCGGCCGGGGACGAGGCCCATGAGGCCCAGGCCCGCGCCCACCACCCCCACCGCCAGGCCGGACAGGGGCCGGATCCGTTCACCCAGGAAGAGGAGCGAGATGGGCCACACCAGCAGGAGGGAGCCCCCGCGCATCCAGGTGTAGGTCCAGCCCAGGGGCGCCCGTTTCAGGGCGCCGGCGAGGGCCAGGAAGTAGAGCCCCTCCCAGACCCCGGCCCCCAGGCCCCAGGCCAGGGCGGGGCCCGGGGGGAAGGCCGGGCCCGGCAGGAAGGGGGACATGGCCGCGGTGGCCAGGAAGGAGATGGCCAGGATGCCGAAGGAGGCGGCCTCGATGCCGGGGGCCTTCTTCAGCAGGGCGTTCCACAGGGCGTGGAGCAGGGCCGATGCCAGGACCAGGGCCGCGACCAGCACGGGGCCTCCTCAGGGGCGGACCACCAGGGCGAGGGTGCCCACGGTGCGGCCCTTCATGACGCCGTCCAGGGGCCGGTGGATGCCCGCCTGGATGCGCAGGCGCCGCAGGACCGCCTCGCTGGCGCCGCCCAGGGGATTGTCCAGGGCGAACTCCAGGCCCGCCACCCGGGTGAAGGGAGGGCGCCCGGCGCCGGGGTCCCAGAGGGCGCTGCCTTCCAGATAGGCGTGCAGCGCGCCGCCGGCCTCCCCCCGCCACCGCAGGAAGCGGTCCCCCGTGGCCAGGCGCGAAGGCAGGGCGGGCTGCTCCACCTGGCCGCAATCGAGGCTCGCGGGGACGAGGCTCGTGGAGGTGCCGCCCAGGTGGAAGGCCTCGCCCGCGGCGCCGCCCCCGGTGACGCGGCCTCCGGAGGTCCTCAGGACGAGGGGGACCGCGGGGTTCTCCAGGCGCAGGGAAAGGTCGGCCCGCACGAGGTTCCAGCGGTTCCCGCCGGTGGTCCCGGTGAAGGCCTGGAGCTGGGGATGCAGCGCGAGGCCCCAGGGGCCCCGGGCCTTGAGGGCCCCCATCCCCGCCCGGAGCCCCAGGAGGCCGCGGGTGCGCGCGGGGCCCGAATCCAGGGGCTCCACCCGCTCGAAGGCGGCCACCGGGCTGAACCAGAAGGGATGGTCCCCCCGGTCCTCGTAGGTGAAGGACACCTCCCCGCCCTGGCGCCGGGTGTCGGCGGCCACCGGCGCGAAGGATTGGCGGGAGGGCCGGGCCGTGGCGGTGAAGACGGCGAGGGCCGGGCGCCAGGCCCAGGCGGCGCTGGAGACGCCCGCCATCGCCCCCCGGGGGCCCGCGTCGTCGCCGGAGCCCCCCAGGACCTGCCAGGACAGCCGGCCCAGGAGGTCGGCCCCGGCCAGGCCCAGCTGCCAGGCGCTGCCCGAGGGGGTGAGGGTCGCCCCCGATGCGATCTGGATCCAGCCGTTCTCCGCGGCGCGGTACGGCGTGGAGGGCAGGGGGCCCGGGACCTGGGGCAGGGTGACGGGTTCCACGGGGGGCGGCAGGACGGTGCGGGTGGTGAGGAAGCGGGGCTCCGGAGCGGGGGCGGCGGAAAGGGCCGGCAGGGCCAGGTCCAGCCGGCGGATCTCCATGCCCCGGGCGTCCAGGGTGGTGAAGAAGAGGGTCCGCCCATCCGGGCTGGGGGCCGGGTTCCAGGCGCCGGACACGGTGCGCGTGACGACCTGGGCGGCCTGGAAGACGGGGGCGCCCCCCTCGCGGACGAAGGGCACCTTGACCACCTCCACCCCGCCCTCCACCTCGCTGCCGGCCCACAGGAGCCCCCGGCCCTCGTCCACGAAGGCCCGGCCCACGGCCTGGCCCGGCAGGGGCACCGGCCGGCCCTCCAGTTCCAGGGCCCAGGCGGCGCCGCGCCTCAGGGGGTCCAGGGTGCGCCAGCGCGGGGGCGGCAGGGTCGACGGCGCGCGGTCCACGCCCTTGCCGATGCGCCACAGGGCGGGGCGCCGGCGCAGGGTGCCCTCCGGATCCGCGTGCTTGAGCTGGAAGCGCACGGTGCCGTCGTTCACCCATTCCCCCGCTTGGGGAACCCGGTGGTCCAGGGCGGGGAGCATGGCCGCGGGCTTGCGGGACGGGCTCTCCGGGGGCGCGTCCTCCGGGGCGTCCGGGTCGGGGCGGACCGGCCTTTTCGGGGGGGCGGGATCCCGCAGCCTCCAGATCCAGAGGCCGGACTGCCCCCGGGCTTCCTGGGAAGCCAGGAGCCGCGTGCCGTCGGGACTCACCGCCAGGTCCCGCAGCCCGCCGGCGCTCCGCAGGAACAGCTCCCCCTCGCGAAGGCCCTGGGCCTTGAGGCGGAGCTCCCATTCCAGGGCGTCGTGGGCGGCTTCGGCCTGGAAGCGCTGGTACCCGTCCGCGGCGGAAAACCCGAAGGTGGCCAGGAAGGCGGCGTCGAAGGACCGGTTGCGCTTCGAGGCCAGGTGCTTCCACAGGTTCCTCAGCACCCCGGGCTGGGCGGGGCGCTGCCGCTCCAGCCACTCCAGGTAGGCGGAGCCCACCTGGTACGCCATGCTTCCCCCCATGAAGCCCCGGGTGGCGTCCAGGGCTCCGTAGGGGGGGAGCTTCCCGTTCCGGGCCCACTGGCGGATCAGGGCGGCCCGCAGGGCGCTGTGGGGGCGGCCGGATCCGGTGATGCGGCCCTCCGCCAGGGTCGCGTACCCCTCGGTGACCCACCTGGGGCACTTCAGCACCAGGGGCCCCAGGGGCAGCGCGAAGAGGTTGTCCAGGGCGGTGCGGGGGCGCCGGGTCCGGGTGAGGTGCTGGATGTGCGTCATCTCGTGGCTGACGAGCTCCTCGGTCCAGGTGCTGTAGGCGTTCCCGAGGAAGTCGTCGCTGCGGGGCTCCGTGGCCCAGAGGGTGACGTGGGGGTAGGGCAGGAGCGGCACGGCCATCCCGTTGGGTTCGGCCACGGGATCCAGCAGGACCACCTGGATGGGCCCGGGGTGCTCGTAGCCCACCAGGGCGATCACCTGCGCGTGGATGCCCTCGATGCGGGAGGCCACGTCCTGCGCCCATCCCGCGAGCATCGGCGGGTAGTGGATCCGGTAGTGGGCGGTGGCGATGGTGCGCCACGCGGCGTCGGGCGCCTGGATCCCGGCGCCCGGGGCGGGCAGGGCCGCACACGCGGCCAGAAGGGGCGGAACGAAGCGGCGCGGGTGGAAGACGTCCATGGTCGGCATCCTTGTCGACCTCCAGACTACCCTCCACCCGCGACGGACTTCATCAGTACATCTGGTACCAGGCCAGCGCCCCGGTGTTGCCGGAGATGGCCACCTTCGCCCGTTCCCAGGGGCAGGTGAACACGTAGACGAGCTCATCGGGGTAGCCCGGCGCATCGGGCCGTTTGGTCTCCACCTGGGAGAACCCGCGCACGTACCCGTTGGCGTTCAGGCCGGCGATGGCCGAATCCAGGTTCACGGCCACCCAGGTGTTCTCCATGGACTTGCATGCGGGGATGGACGACTTGGAGAGGAGGAAATCCGAGAAGAGGCCCTTGGTGCACTTCACGCTCGCGGAGCGGGGCCGGGGGGCGGGGGCCACCGCCTCCTCGGGCACCGGGTAGCGGGCCTCGTAGAAGAGGGTCCACCGCTGTACGTCGGCGGCCCTGGACATGAGGTAGGCGGGGTTCCCCCCGTTGTCGCCGCGTACCAGGCGCAGATCCAGGTCGGCGGGGGAGTGGGTCCCCTGCAGACCCTGGGACGCGAAGCGCTTGGCGGCCGACGCCAGGCCGTTCAGGTCCACGGCCCCCTGGGCGGACAGGGCGCCGGCGGTGCATAGCGCCATCAAAGCAGCTTTTATGCTGATCATGGAATCTCCTTGCGGGGTGGATGGTATGCGGGTTCCACGCCGCCTGTCTCCGGGCGGCATGGAACCCTTACCCACGGGTTGAAACGTAGTCGTGTGAAAAAGTGTGTTTAAAAAAGGCGGGATCTTCGGTGCGAAAGTTCATGTCGTGCGCTGGTCCAGCTGCGTTGTTGATCGGCACTGACAATTCTAGTCGCAGTGCCCGACTCCGCAAGTCATCTTTTCGAATGAACGGTTTAAAACGAAATAAACATCAATTATGTGTCAAACCATCGTTTCAAGATTCCTTGGCCGGGCGTCCAAAGAGAGCTTCCGGGCGCTGTTCACCACGACGCTGATGCTTGAAGCCATCATGGCGGTGGCGGCGAGGATGGGATGGATGTGGCCGGTGAGCGCCAGGGGGACGAGCATGGCGTTGTAAACCAGCGCCCAGCCCAGGTTCTGGCGGACCCGGCGCATGGCGAGCCGGGCGAGAGCCAGGAACACGGGAATCCGCCGCAGATCCCGGTGGACCAGCACCACGCCCGCGGTTTCCAGGGCCACGCCGGCGCCGCTGCCCATGGCGATGCCCAGGTCGGCCTGGGACAGGGCCACGGCGTCGTTCACGCCATCCCCGGCCATGGCCGCGGGTCCGACGTTCTTCTGGATCCAGGCCAGTTTCTCGCCCTTTTCGATCGGTAGGGCCCCGGCCAGGACCCGGTCGGCGGGAATGCCCACCCGGGCGGCCACGGCGAGGCAGGTCTCCAGGCGGTCGCCGCTCACCAGCCAGCAGGCGATGCCCATGCGCTGCAGGGACGCCACGGCGGCGGGGGCCTCGGGGCGCAGGCTGTCGCCCAGCCCCCACAGGGCCAGGGCCCTGCCGCCCCGGGCCACCATCACCAGGGAGCCCTCCAGGCCGTCCCCGTCCCACCAGGCCGCGGGGGCCTCCACCCCCTGGTCCCGGAGCCAGGAGGGGCGGCCCACCAGGACGGCCTCGCCGTCCAGGGTGCCGGAGACGCCCAGGCCGGGATGGTTGACCCGGTCCCCCACGGGGGGCAGGGCGGGGCCCCCGGCCAGGGCGCGGGTGGCCCCTTCCCGGAAGATGCGCTCGGCCAGGGGGTGCACGGAGATCTCCTCCAGGGCCGCGGCCAGGGCCAGGGCCTCGCCTTCCGGCGCCCCGGCGCGGGTGCCGGTGAAGTCGAGCCGGCCCGTGGTGAGGGTGCCGGTCTTGTCCAGCACCAGCGCCCGGATGCCGGGGGCCTTCTCCAGCACCTCGCCCCCCTTGAGGAGGATGCCGCGCCGGGCGCATTCCGTCACGGCGGCCACCAGCACCATGGGGGTGGCCAGGCCCAGGGCGCAGGGGCAGGCCACCACCAGCACCGCGACCCCGGCCATGAGGGCCTCCACGGGGGTGGCGGCGCGGGCGTAGGCCACGAAGCCCGCCAGGAGGGACAGGGCGATCACCACGGGCATGAAGACGGCGGCGATGCGGTCGGCGAGGAGCTGGATGGGGGCCCGGGCCGCCAGGGTGCGGCGCACCCGCTGGACGATCTGGGCCAGGCGCGTGGCGGCGCCCACGGCCACGGCCTCCATTTCCACGGTGCCCGAGGCCAGGAGGGTTCCGGCCAGGGCCTGGGAGCCCGGGCTCAGGGCCACGGGCAGGGATTCGCCCGTGAGGGAGGAGGTGTCCGCCCAGCCCTCCCCCGACACCACGCGGCCATCCACGGGGATGCGTCCCCCCTGGCGGACCCGCACGCGGTCGCCTTCGGTCACGGCGTCCAGGGCCACCTCCCGCCACGCGCCCTCCACGAGCACCTCGGCCCCGGGCGCGGACAGCTGCAGCAGCCCGGCCACAGCCCTGCGGGCCCGGCCCTTGGCGCCGCCCTCGATGGCGCGGCCCACCACCAGGAGCGACACCAGCATGGAGGCGGTGTCGAAGTACACGTGGTGGGTGTGGAGCACAAGGGCCGAATAGAGGCTCACGGCGAAGGCCAGCAGCGCCCCGAAGCCCACGAGGCTGTCGGTGTTGGGGGAGCCCAGGCGGATGCGGCGCCACCCGGTGACCATGATGGGCCAGCCGCAGTAGAGCAGCACGGGCAGGGCGGCCAGCCCCGTGGTGAGGGTGAAGGCGTTGCGCACGGTGAGGGGCAGGGGATCGGGATCGTAGATGCGGTCCATGAACACCAGGTCCGCCAGCCAGCGCACGCCGGTGTCGTGGGCGAAGGCGGCGTACATCACCATGGCGTTCATCATGGCGTTGGCGCCCAGGACGATGGCCAGGACCAGGCGCAGGGGGCCGTGGACGCCCGCGTCACGCTCCTCGTCGGGGTCCAGGGGGCTCTGCTCCCGGGCCGGGAAGCCGTGGCGCGCGCAGTGGGCGGCGATGGCCTCCTTGTGGACCCGGCCGGGGGCGTAGAGCACCTGGGCCACCTCGGAGACGGTCTCCACCGTGGCCTTGACCACCCCGGGCTGGGACTGGAGGATCCCCTCCACCAGTGGCGCGCACGCCGCGCAGGCGATGCCGTCCACCTTCAGCCAGAGTTCCAGGTAGGGGCCGGGGGGCAGCTCGGCGTCCTCCCCCCCCTCGCCCTTGAAGCGGGGCCCCATGCGCCGGGCCTCCTCGGGCCCCAGGATCTCGAAGACCGTGGCGCAGCCCGGGCAGCAGAACTCCAGGGTGCCGCCCTCCAGGTGCCTCACCGTGCGGTTCTCGGCGATGGGGGAGAGGCAGAGATCGCAGTGGGGTTTCACTGGGCCTTGAGGCTCTTCGCCAGGAGCTGGGTGCGGATGAAGGCGTCCAGGTCCCCGTCCAGGACCTTCTGGGTCTGGCTGGTCTCCTCGGAGGTGCGGTGGTCCTTCACCATCTGGTAGGGGGCCAGCACGTAGCTGCGGATCTGGGAGCCCCAGGCCACGTCGGACTTCTCCCCCGAGGCCTGGGCGACCTTCTCCTCGAACTTGCGCCGCTCCAGTTCGTAGAGGCGGCCCTTGAGGACCTTGAGGGCGGTGGCGCGGTTCTGGATCTGGCTGCGCTCGTTCTGGCAGCTCACCACGAGGCCCGTGGGCAGGTGGGTGAAGCGCACGGCGCTCTCGGTGCGGTTCACGTGCTGGCCGCCGGCGCCGCTGGCGCGGAACACGTCGATGCGCAGGTCCTTCTCGGGGATCTCGATCTCGATGGTGTCGTCCAGCTCGGGGCTGACGTACACGGCCGCGAAGCTGGTGTGGCGCCGCTTGGCGGCGTCGAAGGGGGAGATGCGCACGAGGCGGTGGACCCCGGCCTCGGCCCGCAGGTAGCCGTAGGCGTAGGGGGCCGACACCAGGAAGGTGGCGCCCTTGATGCCGGCCTCGTCCCCCTCCTGGAAGTCCAGCATCTCGGTCTTCCAGCCCTTGTCCTCGCAGTAGCGCAGGTACATGCGCAGGAGCATGGCGGCCCAGTCGCAGCTTTCGGTGCCGCCGGCCCCGGGGGCGATGGCCACGATGGCGTTGCTGGCGTCCAGCTCCCCGCTGAGCATCATGCGCAGTTCGGCGTCCTCCACGGCCTTGCGGAGGGCGACCTCCAGGCCCTCGGCCTCCAGGAGCATCTCCGCGTCGTCCCGGGCCAGCTCCAGGGCCGTCTCCAGGTCGTCCAGGCCGCCCCCGAGGCGCTTGGCCAGGGCCAGCTCGTCGGTGATGACGCCGCGCTTCTTGAGGATGGGCTTGGCGGCCTCCGGGTTGTCCCAGAAGCCCGGCGCCGCGGTCTGCTCCTCCAGCTGTTCCAGCTCCAGGAGCTTGCGGTCGGGATCCAGGTGCCGGCGCAGCTGGTCGACCCGGGGTTCCAGTTCGTTTTTTGCTCTGACGAGGCTATCAAAGTCCATCCCCCATCCTAGCCGTTCCGGGCCCCCTTCCGAAACCGGGGAGGGAAGTTCGGGGATTCCCAAGGTATCCTCATGGGATGTGCGAGAACCTTTCCGTCCTGCCCGAGGATATGGAGCCCACCGTCCGGGGGTTCCTGACCGGGCATGGGGGGGCACCCCTGGCCTTCGCGCGATGGGAGCACCCCAGCCCCCGGGGCCGGGTGGTCATCGCCCCGGGCTACGGGGAGCACGGGGAGCGCTACCGGCACACGGCCCGGTGGCTCCACCGCAACGGCTGGTCCGTGACGGCCATGGACCACCAGGGCTTCGGCCGCAGCGGCGGCGTGAGGGGGGACGCCCGGGGCATCAAGGCCCCCGTGGAGGACCTGGCCCTGCTGCTGCGCCAGGAGCGCCTCAACGACACCCTCAGCCGGGGCTCCCTGCGGCCCGTGTGGCCCCAGGTGCTGCTGGCCCACAGCTTCGGGGGCCTGGTGGGGCTCCTGGTCCTGCTCTGGCACCCGGACACCCTGGACGGCCTCATCGCCTCCAGCCCCGCCGTGGTCCTGCGGCCGATCCCGCTGCCCCTGCGCCTCCTGCAGAAGCTCCTCCTCCTCGCCGCCCCCCACCGGCCCCTGGCCATCAAGGGGGACAAGACCCAGGTCTGCTCCGACCCCGTGCTGGTGCAGCGCTACTGGAACGACCCCCTGTGCCATCATCTCGTCACCGCGGCCTTCCTGGACGCCCTGGAGGAGGGGCGGCGGGAACTCCTGCCCATGGGGGCCGAACTGGACCGCCCGATCCTGCTCCTGGAGGCCGGCCAGGACACCATCGCCGACCCCGACGGGGCCGAGGAGCTGTGGAAGGCCGTCCCCCCGGACCGCCTGGAGCGGCACCGGCTGGAGGGTTTCCTCCACGAAGTCTTCCACGACCTGCGCCGGTTCGACGCCGAACGCATCACCGAGGAATGGCTGGCCAAGGTTTTTCCCCCCCTCGAAGGAACCAAAGCCCTTCCTGGCACCATTTTGAATTGAGAAACCAAAGGAAATCCATGAACCTCTCCCGAACCCTCCCCCTTCTCGGCTGCGGCCTCCTGCTGATGGTCGGGGCGGTGGCCTGCCGCAAGCCCAAGCCCAAGCCCGAGGCGGCCGTGGGCCAGACGGCCGCCCAGATCCTGGCGGAAGGGCAGATCTACCTCCAGAACGGCAAGTGGGAGGAGGGGCGCAAGGTGCTGCGGGTCATCGAGGAGCGCCTGCCCTCCGCGGCGGAATTCCCCCTCTCCAAGCTCCTGGTCGCCGACAGCTTCTTCTTCGGCTCCACCTCCACGTACCCCGAGGCCCTGGTGGAGTACCAGAGCTTCCTCACCTACTTCCCCCGCCACGAGCGCCGGGACTACGCCCTCTACCGCATCGCCCTGTGCCACTATGCCGTGATCGAGAGCGCCGAGCGGGACCAGACCGAGACGCGCAGGGCCCTGGAGTCCTTCCAGGCCCTCCTGAAGGAGGCCCCCGGGTCGGCCTACGCGGTGGACGCCAAGGCCAAGATCACCCAGTGCTGGCGCCGCCTGGCGGAGTCCGAACTGATGGTGGGGATCTTCATGGTGAAGAACTACCAGTTCGCCCCCGCGGAAAAGCGGCTCAAGAACCTCATGGAGACCTACCCCGAGTACGTGGACCGGGAGCGCGCCTACTACTTCCTGGGCGAGGCCATGCGCCAGCGCCCCGTGGACGGCGAGGTCATCAAGCAGTTCAACAAGGACTGGCTGGCCAAGGTCAAGAAGGAGGACCTGTCCAAGCTCAGCAAGGAGGAGCTGGCGGAGTTCACCAAGGCCTTCAATGCCCTGGTGAAGGACGAGCTGGCCAAGTACAAGGAGGAGGCCCAGGGCTTCTACCGGAAGCTGGTGGAGAGCTACCCCGGCAGCGAATGGGCCGGCCGCGCCAATGACCGGCTCCTGGAAATGGGCCAGACGGGGCGCAAGGAAGAGCTGGACAGCTAGCCCGAGTTACCGACCCACCCCAACGATCCCTGCCGAAGCCAGCAGACAATCCTTCCCTGAAACCGAGGGACCGGCGCCTCATCCGGGAACGGGCTGGGTTCGAAACCCCATCCCCTTCATCCTGTTCATCGATTTCATCCCTGTTCCCGCAGGGCCAGCGATGGGGTGGGGCGGCGCGTCGTTGATCCGCATGCGCCGACCCATTCCTGGCCTGGCCCTGCGGGAACGGGGATGAAGACGGATGAACAGGATGAAGGGGATGAAAGAGGGGGCTGCAAAGGCGTCCGCGAATTCGCCAGGTGATTCCCGGCGAAATGCCCGATCAAGAATCCGCGGGATTGGACCTTCGCTGGCGTGAGACGGGGTGGGTCGGAGCCTTGGGCTAGGCCAGCGCCGCGAGCAGATCTCCCAGTTCCCGGCGGTCCAGGGGCTTCTGGAGGAACCCCGCGATCCCCTCCCCGAGCAGGTCGCCCACGTCCGCGTTCCGGGGGAAGCCGCTGACCAGCACGATGGGCACGCCGGGGTCGATGGCCCGCAGGGCGGCGGCCACCTTCGCCCCGGAGGATCCGGGCAGGACCATGTCCAGGATCACGGCCCGGAGGCCCCGGTGGTGGGCGGCGAAGTGGGCCAGGGCGCCCTCGGCGTCGGCCACGGCGTGGACCTCGTAGCCCAGCGACTCGATGGCCATGGTGGTGGCGGTGCGCACCAGGTCCTCGTCCTCCACCACCAGCACCCGGCCCGTGCCCGTGGGCAGGGGGCCCGCGGCGGCGGGGCCGGCCTGGCGGACTCCGGCGTGGGCCAGGGGCAGGTACAGGTGGAAGACGGTGCCCTTGCCCTCCCGGGATTCCACCGTGACCGCGCCCTTGTGCGAGACCATCGTCCCGAAGACCGCCGCCAGGCCCAGGCCGGTGCCCTTGTTCACTTCCTTGGTGGTGAAGAAGGGGTCGAAGATCTGCCCCAGGTTGGCTTCGGGAATGCCGCAGCCCTGGTCGGCCACGCTCACGTGCAGGTGTTCCCCCGGCTCCAGGCGGAACCCGCCCTGGGCACAGGCGTCGCCCCGGATGGCCACCGTCTCGGTGGCGAAGGTGAGCAGGCCGCCCTCGGGCATGGCGTCCCTGGCATTGACGCCCAGGTTCAGGAGCGCGCTCTGGATCTGGGTGGGATCCCCCACCACCGTGGCGTCGGCGGCCAGCAGGCGCTGCTCGATGACGATGCGGCGGTCGATGGTGCGTTCCAGGAGCGTCACGGCCTCCTGGAGGATCTGGTGGACGTCCGTGGGCGTGGAGAGGATCTTGCCTTTGCGGGCGAAGGCCAGCAGCTGGCGGGTGAGCTGCCCCGCGCGGTCCGCCGCGGCCATGATGGTGGAGGCCAGGCGCCCCGGGCGCTCCCCCTGGACCTCCTCGTGGAGGAGCTCCGCCGCGGACCGGATGGCCGAAAGCATGTTGTTGAAATCGTGGGCGACGCCCCCGGCCAGCTGCCCGAGGGCATCCATTTTCTGGGCCTGGTGGAGCTTGATTTCCATCTCCCGGATGGCCGTGAGATCCCGGACGATGACCATCAGCAGGTCGTTCTCCTGGTGCCGGAACCGGGTCACCGTGAGCTCGCTGTCGAACAGGGACCCGTCCGCGCGCTGGCACTGCCACCCGATCCGCTGGGCGGTGCCGGTCTGGGCCGCCGCGGCCAGGCGCTCCCCGTGGTCCCGGGAATGGCTGCCATCCGGCTGGCGCACCGGCGCCAGGACCCACGGCGGCGCCGCGGCCTGGAACATGGTCACATAGCGCGGGTTGGCATCGATGACCTCGTCCCCGCGCAGGACGGCCACCGCGGCGGGCACCGCCTCGAACAGGGTGCGGAAGTAGGCCTCGCTCCCCTTCAGGGCCTCCTGGGCCTCCTCGGCCTCGGTGACGTCGTACACGATGCCCACCATGCGGATGACGCGGCCGGAGGGGTCCCTGAGGCTGCGGGCGGCCACCCGCAGGTGGCGCACGGAGCCGTCCGGCCACCGGACGCGGAACTGGTTCACGTGGAGCTCCTCCTTGCCCAGCGCGGCCTCGAAGTCCCGGCGCACCCGCTCCTGGTCCCTGGCATCCACCTGATCGAACCAGTTCCAGCCCGGGGAGGGGAGGTCCTCCCTGCGCAGGCCCAGGAGCCGGTACAGGCTGTCGTCCCAGTGGAGTTGGGACTTGACCAGGTCCCAGTCGAAGATCCCGATGCCCGCGCCCTGGCCCGCGATGGCCAGCCGCTCCTGGAGCAGGAAGGCGGATTCGGCGGAATCCCGGTTCCGTTTCTGGAGCACCAGGATGCCCGCGCACCCCGCCACCAGGAGGCAGGCCACGGCGGCGTTGATCTTCAGGTCCCGGTGCCACTGGGCCAGGGCGCGGGCCTTGGCGAAGCCGGCCACGGTGTAGAGGCTGGTGCCGGGCACCTGCCACCCGGCCCAGATCTGCGGGTCCGGCTCGCCCATGGCCACGCCCTCGAAGGTGATGGGGCCCTTCCAGATGGAATCCATCCGCGGCTCCACCACGCGGGTGCCGATGGGTCCCGCAGGGGAACGCGCGATGAGCTGGTGGTCCATGGCGTGCAGGGCCAGGACCCACTGGGACTGGTCCACCGCCACCATGACCGAGCCCAGGGTCTCGGTGTCCAGCGTCGCGAAGACAATGCCCGCGAACCGCCCGTCGGCGGTGGCGATGCGCCGGTTGGGGTGGATGCCCCAGCGATGGGTGTGGCGGCCCAGCACCGGGTCCGAGACCCGCAGCTCGTCGGAAATGGCGTCCCGCTGCTCCTGGAAGTAGGGCCGGTCCGCGATGTTCACCGTCGGCAGGGGATCCACCGTGGAGAACACGTAGCGGCCATCCGGGCCAACAACATGCAACAACAGCACCTGCGGGATCTTCGCCGCCTGGTGGCGGAGGAAGATCCGCATGTCCGCTTCGCGTTTGGGCGTGAGGCCGGCGGGTCCCCGGAGCAGGTCCTCGGCCACCACGTGCTCCCGCACATCCTGGAGAATGAGATCCACTTCCTTCAGGATCTCCTGCACCCGGTGCGCGGTGGCCTGCGCCCGGTTCGCGGCGCGGGTGGTGATGATCTCCAGGGCCCGCTGGCGGCTCTCCATGAGCATCCAGGTCTGGAACCCCAGGGCCAGGAGCATGGTGACCACGACCGTGATGGTCAGGCTGTTGAGCCAGGCTGGGCGGCGGATCTTCACGGAGTTCCCTTGAAACCAGGGGAGCGGAGGCTCCCCAGGGTTCAATGATTTATTCGGAAAGCACCCCTGGAATCTTGAGTAATTAGCCCTTCTTGAAGAAGGACAGGAGGCCCTGGGCCACTTCCTCCAGCATCGCCGGGGTCATTTCGGGGTAGACGGGCAGGCTCAGCACTTCCTGGCTGGCCAGCTCGGATTCCGCCAGGCGGCCCTTCTTGTAGCCCAGGTAGGCGAAGCAGGGCTGTTCGTGGAGGCAGATGGGGTAGTAGACGGCGCAGCCGATGCCCAGGCCCCGCAGGTGGGCCATGAGGGCGTCCCGGCGGCCGCCTTTCACACGAATGGTGAATTGATTATAGATGTGCCGGCCGTTGGGCACCTTCTCCAGGGGCAGGACCATCTGATCGGGGGTGATGGCGGCCAGGCGCTCGATGTACCACTGGGCGTGCCGGCGGCGCCCCTCGTGCCAGCCCTCCAGCATGGGCAGCTTGGCCCGGAGCACCAGGCCCTGGAATTCGTCGATGCGCCCGTTCATGCCGATCTCGTGGTGGACGTACACCGGCTCCATGCCGTGGACCCGCAGGCGCCGGACCTTGGCGGCCAGGGCCTCGTCGTCCTTGATGAGGGTCATGCCCGCGTCCCCGAAGGCCCCGAGGTTCTTGGTGGGGTAGAAGCTGCACCCCGTCATCTGGCCGAACTGGCCCGCGCTGAGGCCCCAGCCCTTGGCGCCCAGGGACTGGCAGGCGTCCTCCAGCACGGGGATACCGTGCTTGTTGGCCACGGCCATGATGGCGGGCATCTCGGCCAGCTGGCCGAAGAGGTGCACCGGGATGATGGCCTTGGTGCGGGGGGTGATGGCCGCCTCCACCAGGGCGCCGGTGACGTTGAAGGTCTCCGGGTCCAGGTCGATGAACACCGGCGTGGCCCCCAGGCGGGACACGACCCCGGCGGTGGCGAAGAAGGTGAAGGAGGGGAGGATCACCTCGTCCCCGTGCTTGATGTCCAGGGCCATGAGCGCCACCAGCAGCGCGTCGGTGCCGCTGGACATGCCCACCGCGTACCGGGCGCCGGAATACTCGGCCAGTTCGGCCTCCAGCCCCTTGACGTTCTCGCCCAGGACGAAGCTGGAGCGGTCGATGATGCTGGACAGGCCCTGGAGGATCTTCTCCTTGACCGAAGCGTTCTGGGGCGCGAGCTCGAGCATGGGCACGGACATGAAAACTCCTCTGGATTCCTAGATTATGCCAGTGCCCGCCCCCGCCCGCACCCCATTGGGGTCCGCGTCACGTTTTCCGCCCCAGTTTGCGCTTCACCAGGCCGGCCACGGACGCGGCCTCGGGAACCCGGAACAGCAGCAGGAGCGCGAAATAGGCCAGGGCGCACAGGGCGATGAGGGGGAAGAGCCGCGCGCTGGTGCCCAGGAGGCCGTGGAAGCTCCCCAGGCCCAGGAGCCGTCCCCCCTCCCAGGCCAGGAGGCCCATGAGCCCGGAGGCCAGGGCCATGGGCAGCCACCCCCCCGCCACCTCCCGCACCGGCAGGCTCGGCATGCGCCGGCGCAGGCCCCCGGCCATGAAGCCCAGGCCCGCCATGCTGGCGAGGCCGTTGGCCAGGGCGATGCCCCCGGTGCCCAGGGGCCTCATGAGGACGAAGGACAGGACGATGTTCACGGCCATGCCCAGCAGCGCCGCGTAGGCCGGGCGCCGGTAGTCCTTCAGGGCGTAGAGGCACTGGGCGGTGATGCGGCCCGTGGCCACGAAGAGGATGCCCACGGCCTGGAAGGCCAGGGTGGTGGCGGTCCATTCCACGTCCCGGGCCGAATAGCGCCCCGTCTGGAAGATCAGGGCGATGATGGGCCGGGCCAGGACCGCCATGCCCACCGCCCCGGGGATGGCCAGCACCGCCGTCCCCCGCAGGGCCGAGGCCAGGCTCGCCTTCAGGCCCGGGGCGTCCCCGGCCTCCACCAGCCGGCTCATGGCCGGCAGGCTCACCGTGGCCACGCTGGCGGCGAAGACCCCCAGCACCATCTCCCCCATCATGTTCGAATTGAAGAGCACCGCCTGGGCCCCCACGGCCAGCTGCGAGGCCAGGGTGGTGGAGATGAGGACGTTGATGGGGTGGATTCCCGTGCCCAGGAGCCCCGGCGCCATGCGCTTGAGGGCGGTGCGCACCCCGGGGTCCTTGAGGTGGAGGCCCCAGCTCACCCCGTAGCCCAGGCCCCGGAAGGCCGGCCAGAGCAGGAACAGCTGCACGACGCCCCCCGCGAGGACCGCCACGGCCATGACCAGGGCGGCCTGCTCCGGTCCGCGCCAGGCCCGGGGCCCCAGGGAGAGGCAGGCCAGGGTGAAGCCGATGAAGACCAGGTTCCAGAAGGTGGAGACCGAAGCCGGCAGTCCGAATCGCCCCTTGAGGTTCAGCACCGCCGAAAGCCCGGCGGTGACGCTCACCAGGGCCAGGTAGGGGAACATGATGCGGGCCAGGGTGGTGGTGAGCAGGAATTCCTCCGGCCCCGGCCGCAGGCCCCTGAGGATCTCCCACAGCACCGCGGCCTGCTGGCCCCAGCCCGCCCCCGGCGCGAGCCTGCCCATCACCTGGAGCCCCGCCAGCAGCCCCATGGCGGGGATGGCGACGGCGCAAAGGCCCGCCAGGACCAGGGCCAGCGTGCCCAGGAACCGCGCCACCATCTCCTTCGCGGCCTCCTCGCCCCGGCTTCCCTCCACCTCGCCCACGGTGGGCAGGAAGGCCGAGGTCATCGTCCCCTCCGCCGTGAACCGGCGCAGGAGGTTGGGGATGCGGAAGGCCACCAGGAACGCGTCGGCCGCGGGCCCCGCCCCCAGGTAGTACGCCACCACCCGGCTCTGGAGCATGCCGGTGATGCGCGAAAGCAGCGTGAGGGCCCCCACGACCCCGGCGGACCGGAGCATGGAGGAGCCCGGTTTCCCGGTCTTGGCGTGGGGCGGGGTGATGGGGGGCTCCTTGGATGGGAGGGGACGGACCACTTTAGCAAATCGCCGGAAGGGCGAAGGGGGCCTGGAAGGCTCCAAATAATAAATATTTAATTGCAAATCTTGGACGCGGCCCTAAATTTCAAGCCTTGGCCTCCTGTTTCCAATATTTGAGATGAACACACAATGACAAACCCCAACCCCGAGGAGGAAATCCACCCGCCGGATCCCGGGGGGCCCCTGGAGGGTCCCGTGGTGGCGGCGTTCCTGAAGGCCACGGGCTGCCACGCCCTCCTCCTGGACCGGGACATGCGCGTCCTGAGCTTCAGCCCGGGCGCCCCCGGGGCGCTGGGCCTGGACCCGGGGCCCGGGGGCATCGACATCCTGCCGCTCCTGGTTCGCGATGGGGACGGCCTCCCGGACTTCCTCCCCTGCGGCCCGCCCCTGCCCATCGGGGGCGGCCGGCACCTGTGGGTGTACCGGGACGCGCGCGGCCGCGAGCGCAGCGAGGGACTGGAGATGGCCCGCCTGGGCGAGGTCCTGTCGGCCCTCACCCATCGCCCCCCCGGGACCCGCCATGCTCCCGAACTGTGGGAGAAGGCCCTGGCCCTCTACCGGGAGGTGGGGGTCCCGGGCATGGACTTCGAGCCCCCCCGGGAGGTTCCGGGGGCCCGGGCCCAGGAAGGGGAGGCGCTTCCCGCCGGGCCCGACCCCGGCCCCGCCCCGGGGCAGGCCCCCACGGTGCTGGTGGTGGATGATTCCCCCGTGATCCGCAGGCTCCTGGCCGCCATCCTGGGCCGGGAATTCCGGGTGACCGCCGCCGGGGACGGCGAAACGGCCCTGGCCCTGGCCCGGGCGGCCCAGCCGGACCTGATCCTCCTGGACGCGGTCATGCCCGGCCTGGACGGCTTCGGGGTCTGCGCGCGCCTCAAGGCCGACGGCCGCACCGGGGAGATCCCGGTGCTCTTCCTCACCGCCCTCCAGGGGGAACGGGACGAGATCCGGGCCCTGGAGGCCGGCGCCATCGACTTCATCCACAAGCCCATCAACGGAGCCACGGTGCTGGCGCGGGTGCGCAACCACGTCGAGCTGAAACGGTCCAAGGACCGGCTTCAGGAACTGGCCGTGCAGGACAGCCTCACCTCCCTGTCCAACCGGCGCCAATTCGACGGGGTGCTGGCCCGGGAGTGGCAGCGCTGCCGCCGGGAAGGGTGCGCCCTCGCCCTGATCATGGGCGACGTGGACTGCTTCAAGAACTACAACGACACCTACGGCCACGTGGCGGGGGACGCCTGCCTGAGGGCGGTGGCCGGAACCTTCGCTGCGGCCCTGCGCCGCCCCGCGGACCTGGCGGCCCGGTACGGGGGCGAGGAATTCGTGTGCCTCCTCCCCGACACCGACGAAGAGGGGGCCCGGGCCGTGGCGGACCAGATCACCGCGGCCCTGGCGGACCTGGCCCTTCCCCACGCGCGTTCGGACGTCTCCACCCGGGTGACCGTGAGCCTGGGCGTGGCGGCCCTGTGGCCCTCCCGGGGAGGCCTGCCCGGCAGTCTGGTGGAGGCGGCGGATCGGCGGATGTACGCCGCCAAGCACGGGGCCAAGGAGCGCCATCTTCGGGCATAATTGCTCCATGAAGAAACGACCCCTGTGGAAGCGCCTCCTGCGCTGGCTGGGCCTCGGCCTCCTGGTGTGCGTCGGCGGCAGCATCGCCGCGGTGATCCTTTTCCGCTTCGTGCCGGTGCCCGGATCGGCGCTCATGGCCGAACGGCGGATCCTCGCCCTGGGGAGGGAGAAGCCCTACCACCCCCGCCACCAGTGGGTCCCCCTGGAGGACATCGCCCCCGCCATGGGCGTGGCCGTCATCGCGGCGGAGGACCAGAACTTTCCCGATCACTTCGGCTTCGACTGGAAGGCCATCGAGAAGGCCGTGGCCCACAACGAGCACAGCCGCCGCAAGCGGGGCGCGTCCACGGTCAGCCAGCAGACCGCCAAGAACCTCTTCCTGTGGGAGAGCCGTTCCTGGGTGCGCAAGGGCTTCGAGGTCTACTTCACCCTCCTGCTGGAGGCGGGCTGGTCCAAGCGCCGGATCCTGGAGGTGTACCTCAATATCGTGGAGTTCGGCGACGGCATCTACGGGGTCGAGGCGGCGTCGTCCCGGTACTTCGGCAAGCACGCCAAGGCCCTCACGCCCTCCGAGGCGGCCCTGCTCGCCGCCGTGCTGCCCTCCCCCCTCAAGTACCGCGCCGACGCCCCCAGCGCCTACGTCCGGGGCCGCCAGGAATGGATCCTCAACCAGATGCGGATGCTGGGCGGAACCCAGGTCGTCAAGGCCCTGGGCTGACCCCATGCACGAGATGACCGTCATGGCCGGCCTGCTGGAGATCATCGAGGCCCAGGCCCGGCTGGAAGGCTTCACCCGCGTGGCGCGCGTGGTCCTGGAGATCGGCGCCCTTTCGGGGGTGGAGCCCGGGGCCCTGCGCTTCGCCTTCGACGTGGGCACCCGGGGCTCCGTGGCCGCGGGCGCGGAACTGGCCATGGAGGAGATCCCCTGCCTGGGACGCTGCCCCGGGTGCGGGGTCCAGTCGCCCCTGGCGGCCCCCTTCGATCCCTGTCCGGCCTGCGGGGGCGAACCCATGGAGATCCTCCGGGGCCGCGAGCTGCGGATCGTCGCGCTGGACGTGGAGTAGCCCCCGTGGCTCCCCGCGGCTCCCGCCCCATGCTGGCCCGCGCCGCCCTGGCGGGGTCCGCGGCCTGCTTCGGACTGATGGCGGTGCTGGCCCGCAAGCTGACGCAGCCCGCCATGGGGTTCACGCCGGGCCATCTCGCGGTGCTCCGCTTCCTGGTGGGCATCGTCCTGTGCCTGGCGCTTTTCGGCATCCGCCCGAAGCTCTACGCCCCCCGGGGCTACCGGGTGCTCATCTCCCGGGGCGTCACCGGCGGACTGGTGGTGGTGCTCTATTTCTACGCCCTGGCCCGCATTCCCGCGGGACAGGCGGGGATCCTCTACAACCTCTTCCCGGTCATGGCCACGGCCCTGTCGCTGCATTTCTTCCGGGAGCGCCCCACGGTGCACCTGCTCCTGGCGGTGCTCCTGGCCTCCGCGGGCGTGGTCCTGGTGCTGGGGCAGGGCCGGGTGGCCATCACCCTCGGCCGGGGGGAGCTCGCGGCCCTGGGGGCGGCCTTCTTCGCCGCCACCAGCGCCATCGCCATCCGCGCCGCCCGTCCCACCAACAACGCCACCACCATCTTCTTCTTCTTCAGCCTGGTGGGCCTGCCCGTGGTGGCCCCCTTCGCCCTGAGCCCCTGGCCCCGGGCGCCCCTGCCGTGGATGATGGGGATCCTCATGAGCTTCATGGCCTTCCTGGCCCAGCTGCTCATGGCCGAGGCCTACGGTTCCCTGTCCATTTCCGAGGCCGCCGTGTGGCTCCAGCTGACTCCCGTAGCCACCTACCTCCTGGCCCTCCCCCTCCTGGGGGAGCCCGTCACGGGCTTCGGCCTCGCGGGGGTGCTGCTCACCGTGGGAGGCGTGGCCTACGGCACGCTCCTGGGGAACCGGAGGCCCGGGTGATTCACGTCCAGGCCGCGGCGATTCGGCCTTAAGCCCGGCTTAAGATCCGGCTGCCAGTCTCTCACCATGAGACCCCTACTCCTTTCCATGGGCCTTGTTGCATCGATCGGATGCACGACGATCTCCAGCTTCAAGCCGAACCTCGTTCCCTCCCCGAGTCTCCTCTGGCAGTTCCGGACGGGATCCGACGTTTATTCCTCGCCGGCCCTGGGCAGGGACGGGACGATCTACTGCGGCTGCGACGACGGCTTCCTCTACGCCCTGACCCCGGAAGGCGGGCTGCTGTGGCGATTCCAAGCGGGAAGCGACATCTATTCCTCGCCGGCCCTGGCGGAGGATGGAACGATCTACTTCGGCACCAGGAAGGGTGTGTTCTGGGCCCTCCGCCCCGACGGCACCCCTCGATGGTCCCATCCCACCGGGGGGTGGATCTGGAGTTCACCCGCCATTGGAGCCGATGGCACCGTGTTCGTCGGGTCGAAGGACCGCGGGCTATACGCCTTCACCCCCGACGGCCGGGTCCGGTGGCGCCTGGAGACCCGGAGTTGGCTCCGGTCCTCACCGGCGCTGGCAAGGGACGGGATGCTCTATATCGGCTCCGACGAGGAAAAGGCCCTCCTGGCGGTGAACCCGGACGGCACCCTGAAGTGGCGCTTCGAAACGGGGGGCTCGATTCCAGGTTCGCCGGCCATCGGCCAGGACGGAACCATCCATGTGGGGTCCAATGATGGGTGCTGTTATGCCGTGAGGCCGGACGGAACCCTGAAGTGGAAGGTCCGGACCGGAGGGTGGGTCCGGTCCTCCCCGGCCATCGGCGGGGATGGCACGGTCTATGTGGGTTCCGCGGACCACCATCTCTACGCCATCGCGGCCGGCGGCGGGGTCAGGTGGCGCTTCCGCACCGGAAGCTGGATCAGGTCCTCTCCCTTGATCGCCCACGACGGAACGGTCTTCGTCGGCTCCGACGATGGCCACATCTACGCCATCGGGCCGGATGGCTCGCTTATGGGGAGATACGGCGCCACGGATGCCATCTATTCGTCGCCTGCCCTGGATCCCCGGGGCGTCCTCTACTTCGGCACCGACGACAATCGCATCCATGCGCTCCGGGTGGGGTCCGTCAGGCTCGCGGATTCCCCGTGGCCCAAATTCCGGTGCGGGGCAGGCAATGGGGGTAGGCGGGTTCCCTGACAAAAGGCAAACGTGGTCTGGTTGAAGGTGGGACCGGCATGGCCATGGCGGTTCGGCAAGACCTTGGAAAGGATCAAACGCTGGGGCGCAGAGGACTCGCTGGGGCGCTGGGAAAAGAAGACGAATCTTGGGAAGCCATTCCCCCCCAGCGCCTCTGCGAGTCCTCTGCGCCCCAGCGTTTGATTTTTTTGCCAGGTTTTCGTGGCGCAACCCGTACGTGCGCAGCCAGAGCGCCTTCCTTGAACGCACCCTTCTCCGAGCCGATCGGCAATAGTCCACACCTGCCCCGGATTCCAAACAGCCCTTATCTCCGGAAAAGCCCTTCGACGTATTCCCCTTCGCACATCAGAGGGAAAGCCGGTCCGTCCTCCATCTCCAGGGTCACCTCCGCCACCGCAACGTCGGGCTGGGTCTCGGGGACGTAGACGCGGTCGATGTGCACCACGGCCTCGGGCCGGCTGAAGGCGTCCGGACCCACCTGGCCCCCGAAATGCTCGCTGCGCCCGAAGGCGATGTGCAGGCCCAGCTTTTCGTCCAGCAGCACCGTGCCCACGGGCTTGACCCCGAAGGCGGCCAGCACGCCCAGGCCCAGTTCGGCCAGGTTCCCGTAGGCCGGCTCCGCGGCCAGCAGCGCCGCCTCCCGCGCGGCCTCGGCGCCCCCGGGCGCCACGCCCACCGCCACGTTGCCCCGGATGTCGTAGCACACCACTTCGGCGCCGAACTGCACGGGCAGCGTGCCTTCGCTCCGGCTGGGCGCGCCCTCCAGCTCCCCTTCGTAGGGCACGATGTAGGCCTCGCCCGAGGGCAGGTTGCCGGCGGTGCCCGGCCGGGGCAGGAGCCCGCCGCTGGCGTGGGCGGCGCGGTGGCGCAGGTCCAGGTGGAGCCGGGCCTCGCCGCCCGGATGGCGGAAGCGCAGATCGGCCCCCGAGGCCCGGTCCAGCAGCCCCTTCAGGAGCTCCACCCGGCGGTTCACCTCCTGGTAGTCCAGGCGCAGGCTGGGAAGCATGGCCGCGGTGAAGCCCGGCATCGTGGCGGCCCGGATGGGGTGGAGGCGCGCCGCCACCTTCAGGGGCGCCGTGGCCGAGAAGGTGGTCAGGGCGATGAGGATGGAATGGCCCGCGTAGATCCCCGGGAAGGGCACCGAAGCCGCCGGGTCCAGGTCCCCGGCAACCTGGGGCACGGGGCCGCCGCCGTGGATCCAGGCCCGGGCGGGGAGATCGCCGTTGTTGGTGTGCACGTTGGGATACACCACCAGGCGCACCGGGAACCCCAGCTCCTCCCGGCGCCCCGCCAGGGCCTCCACCCACGCCGCCGCCAGGTCCCGCCGTTCCCGCCACTCCGCATGGTCAGGCACCTGCGCGTCCGGGAGGTCCACCAGCACCGCCAGCCCCCGCTCCCCGGGACCGGGCGCGAACACCCGGCGCACCAGCGCGATCAGTTCGTCCGTGGACATGCCTTGATTCATGGGTCTCTCCCTGGGCGCGGATGGTCAGGCGTTCAAGTTGTTCATAATCATGATGCTGCAAATCAGCCCGGAGAATCACCGGGCCAATGCGATCACATCCTCAAGGCTCGCAACTCCACCCCGGAATCCAATCAGCGGCCTTTCCAGGTTGGGGATGAAGCCCCGGTAGTTCATAAGGTCCTGCGAAAGAGAATTGCTGGACAAATCGAACGTCTTGAACGTGTCGATCCATGTCCCCTTCGCTTTTGAACCCTCCTTGCCCGGAAGGTAAACCCGGCACGAGATCAGCAGCTCCTCATCCCCGACCGGAGAAATCCACCCGATGGCAGGGCCATTGTTGACGGCTTCGGATCCGGTGCGAAGCTCCTCGTTTCTCAGTAGTTCAACAGTTTTGATTGTCTTCCTGTCGGTGTCGTAAATCAGGGTTCGGCCTGTGTATATCTCTGCAAATATGAAAAATTGTTTATTTTTCAGGGCGATGACTTTAAGCCTTTTGATTGCCTCGTAGAAATCCGGGACGTCCTTTGATTCCAATTCTTTAATGACCTTGACGAGTTTATTGCTTGTTGGATTGAAAAGGGCGGAGAAGGTTTTGATCGAAGCATCATAAATATATTGATTTCCGTCCTTTTTCTGCCAGTTGATTCCCCAAAGGAAAATGGCGTCTTCGTCAATTACTTCAAATTCGGAAAAAGATTCAATTTCAGGAGGGAAAGTAATTACAGTGCCAGGTATTTTTGCATTTCCCTGCATGGAAATTATTGGCTTTTTGTTGATTTTTTTGCCGTTGGATATCCAGACATACCTTTCACTAACCTTGGGTTTGGGAAAGCCGGGAAAGTCCATATCTTGGGTTTTGGTTAAAAAGCGTATGGATTCGCCCTCGATGGCATAGAAGGTTGACTGTCCATCCCAAAGCCGCTTGTCTCCATTGGAGAGGACGCATAGTTGCTGGGCACGAAGCGCTGAATTCGCGCTGAGAAGGCATATGGTTGAAAAGAGAATTTGTTTTAGCATTTAACGTACCGTACTTCTGTTGTTCTGGTTCTCTCGTTCCAGAAATAGCATTCCAGTCCCTTGTGGCCTAATTTAGAGATTGCCTTGCACCCGGTGCTTTTGCATTGAACACCCCCATCCGTGGTAATGGATGAGTCGCATTTGCTTCCATTTGGACATGCGCAGGATCCGCCCCCGCTGCCTGAGCACTCTATCCCTTCATTCGTTACATCACCTTCGTTGTATTCAGGATGTTGAATGCCGGAAGGATCATTTGCAAAGGCGGTTGTGGCCGAAAGTAGCCCTATCGCGGCCAAAAGGAAGGATGTTTGCACATTTTCTCCAGGAAGGAGGATGGGGATACCTTGGCGCACCCGGTGGACCAGGTCAAGGAGAAAGCCGACGCCGATGCCTTGGATTTCCAGTTGAATCGCAATATGGTCAAACACATTTCGGCCTCCATGCCTGCGTTCCCAAACTCCTGACGGATTTGCCGTGCCCCATCTGAGGCCCGGACGGCGACGGTTTTCCGTTCCGGGTCTCTGCGCGCCGGACGAGGCGAAAGCCCGGAATGGAGGATTCCGGGGCTTTGGGTTGGAGCCGCCTGTCGGATTTGAACAGATATTATATCCAAAAGATACATTTGTGTGTGTGACCAATTGGAAAGTTTTGATAACATTCTGCTTAGATACATGATTTCATTATGCAAACAGCCAAAGTTATACATACTTGCTGTGGGACTTGCTTAAGGCAGCCGGCGCCCTCCTCGGTTATGCCCCTCGCCGGTTCTTATCGGGTTAGAGCGATAGCTAACTCTGCTTGTCATAAGATTTGGAGCCGCAAGAGGGCTTTGAACCCCCGACCCCCTGTTTACAAGACAGGCGCTCTACCCCTGAGCTATTGCGGCGTTACCTTCGGCCGGAGGAAATTTCCGGAAGCGATAGTATCCGGCAAGGAGGGGAAGATTTCACCTGGATTCTAGGTTCGGTGGCCCATCCATCTGATTTCGGGACCTCAAAAACACCCCCGCGCCCCGGTCCGGGTTCCGAGCCTACGGGCGTTCCGGGCGGGACCCGTCCCCGTTCCCTTCGGCTCGCCCACCACCCAAAAAGCGGGCGGCGGGTCCCAACTCGCCTCCGGTCACTCTTCGCGTTGCTCGTCCCGGCAAGGGCAGGCCCCTGCCGGGTGTCCAAGCTTGGGACACCCGCCCTGCACGCCCTCCGGTTCTCACCCTACCCGAGGCGCTCACGGCCGGGAATACTTGCCGAATAGCTGGCCAGGAAGCGATGGCGGAGGATTGAGCCACAGAGAGATACTCGAGGGCGCAGCCACCCGATGGAACTATTTACGCTGACAAACCAATGAATTTAGGAGTGCAAATAGGCCAACCTTGCATAGAGCCGGAGGTTAGCGAAGGCCAGCCGAAGGTTTTGATGAAAAATACGGTAGGCGGGCCGGTCACAAATTGTGACCAGTTACTGCCACACCCATTGCCCGTTAGAATCCTCCTGGAAACAACCGTCCATTCGCATTTGTTTTGGCAAGGAGAAACTTGACGCTGCCGAGAAAACCTGCCGAAAGCAGTCATGGCATTGGGCGGAATTAATGTTCATAACAGCGTCGGGCCCTATGGAATGTGCATTACCGCTCGTCATCCCATCCATCAGCGTCTCGGCAAGGATTTTCGCCTCCCAGAGGAAGAAGGCTTGGGCTGGGGCTCTCCGTTCCAGCCTCAAAATTTCCTGATATCCGATCCAGATCTCTGCGACATGCTCCTTGCTCACCAGCGACAGGCAAAGCGTCGGGGAAAGGGGAAAGGAGATCTCTACGTAAGGGGACCGCAGTCCCCTTGACCCTCGTTGCCACCTTTCTTTAATGGCCCTGTTGTTTATCCGAACGACTGGGTGGTCGGAAGTAATGAATGGGTCGGAATTAGTAGTCTCAAGAAGCATCCAGGCTTTATCCAAAAGCAATTCTGGTGAAAGTCGCCCTCCTCGAAGCTGATCAATGGCTAGTTTATTGACCCGATCATCGGTGAGGGGTTCATAGTCGGAAAAGGCTTCACGAAGTTCCACCCCCTTGCTCTCAAGACCCTTTTCCATGGCAAACAACATGGCCTTTGCATCTGCACGGGCCCGTGGGGTCCGGAGCAATTGTTTGATCAGGTAATCAGCTATAACAACTCGGTCCTTCGGTGTTAGATGCCCAATAGAACGCTTCCTGATTACCGTTTCAATAATTCTATCGATTGCAGCCTCAATCTTTCCAAAACCGATCTCTAGAGTATAGATTTCTCCGTCCTCGATAAAGTTATAATAACCTTTCTTTGATGCGACATCATGAATCGTAGAAATTCCTTCAACACCTAACTTTTTATCATAGAAATGGATTTTTGGTTCACCATCAGTGTTTGGAATAGCGAATCGACGAAGCAAGCATTGGGGAACATAGTGCTGTCGTTTAGCTAAATGTTTCCTTACTTCAGGAGTCACTTTGTTGGGGTGAATGGAGGTCCCGTAGTTAGTGCTGATGACCGGATGATTTATAATCATTTGAGGTCTCCTGTAATGCTTTCGTGATTTTTATCTTGAGCCATACGTGATATACAAAAGCTTAGCAATAGGGACAAGATTTGAGCTAATCAACCAATGAAAAAGACTCAACGGCTGCCACTAGGCTCATGGTTTCATTATTTTCTTCTAGATGAAGGTTTGAATCAAAGACCTTCAGCCCATGCTCTCAGGTGATCTCGGACCTTTGTCATCCCCGGGATCCCCTCGGATGCCATCAACTCGAATGCGCTTCTACCCCTGAAAAGCGGGTTCGAATTCGGCCGGTGGGCCCATTCGTTCGCGGTAGCCGGCAACAAAGTATGAAGGTAGGTGTAGATCTGCATGAGGAGGCTCACCCGCCTGAGGCCGTCCATCGTTGTCTCTAATCCTGGCTCGAGAAGCCTCCGTCGCTGTTCTCTCGTGAGATGCCATGCTTCAGCGATGTGATCAAACACGCGGGAACCTGGCCCAGCCAGCCGTTCTACAGCCTTCTTGGATAGTTTGTCTAGGGGCCAGCCATCCGTAGGATCGGCCAGGTTGGTCAAGTCAAAGCGAGCCCATAGCTTGCCTGCAACCCTCAAAGACTTCCGCATCTTCGCCATATGCGCCTGTACGAATTATCGACTGGAGGAAGAATCTTGCTTCATGGGCCAGGTCTCCGTTGATTCGGGGAACGAGATGATCCCATTGCGGCCGAGGTCAGGCTGGGGAACTGTTGGTTTGGGATTGGGTACCCTCGGGCTTGGTCCTGAGGAATAGGTATGAAGTTGCGAGAAGAACCTGTGCCTCCGACAAGCCGGTCGACTTCGAGATTGCTGTGAGCTCGTCTTTTTCCCGTCGGGATAGCATCACCCGTACTAGGTGCTTCCCCTGAACGCGACGCTTTCTTGCCGCCACATCATGGACTATCCGAAATTGCTCTGGCTTAAGGTAAGTCCTGACCTTGGTAAAGCCATCCATAATCCCATCGCCAAAGCGGCCGCTTCCGTAGCGAGCCAGCAGGAATTCAAAAGTCTCCTGGTCCAACCGGCAGGTTGGTCCTTCGAGCGACCGTGCCTTTCCCAAGGGGTCGAGGGAATCCGCTAGGATTTGGGCGAGGATCTCTGTGATTTGAGATTTCAGGTTGTCTGACATAGGCTTCCCCCGGCAGCCCACTTGTGGGGGGGTATGGGCGCCAATTGCTACTTATAGTCTGTAGACCTAAAGTCTTCAACCCAAGACTATCCACCATGTGGTTAGAAAAGGTGGAAAAGGCACGCCTGCGAGGCTTCGGTTTGCGAGGAGCTTAAGAGAGATCCGCCTGGAAAAAGGCCTTTCCCAGGAAGCTTTGGCAGAAATGGCCAACCTCCACCGGACGTATATTGGGTCAGTGGAGAGAGGAGAGCGAAATATTTCAATTGATAATATGGAGGTACTTGCCATCGCCCTGGGGCGGGATTTAAGGGAAATGCTCTAGGCTTTCAAGGCCAAGCGCCTTCTGGACCGGGTCGAAGCTGCCCTGAATTCGAATGATTCTAGGACGGTGTGGACAATGGCGGCCACGATCCGCTGCATGGGGTCAGCACCAGCGAAACGCTCACTGTTTAGATTGTCTTGGCTGCACTGCACATCTGACAGTAGTCGCATTTGCCGCATGTTTTCACACTGGGGTTCGGCGGCAACTTGTTCTGGCGAAGGGCGTCTGCCGCAGAAACGACATCCCGCCTCACATCCACCATGAATTCGTCGTCCACCGAACGGCTCTTCTGCTTTAGCTGATCAAGCTCGTAGATTTCGACGTAGTCCGGCCGCCGCCCGGTCAATTCCTGGTAGCCTAGCGCGTAAATGTGGAGCTGAGTTTCGGTGGCCGCTTCGGACTGTGCTCGATCTGTCGACTTCAAATCGACGATAGTGACTTCACCCGTCTCGATCTTGCGCACAAGGTCAATTCGGCCTGCTACAGACACCCCATCACCCAGTGCGATCTCAATGGCCTTTTCAGAGAACTCCACATGCCGGAATTTATCGGAGTTGCGCCGGATGTAGGCCCCAATCACCCTCTCTGCCGAACGCTCGAGTTGTTCCCGCAACGCCGGGTAGGCATATGGGGCTCGCAGATGCCGCCGCACGAGTTCCGCCGATTCTTCGGGATTCACTGTTTCTCCGCGCAATGCGCGAGAGTGGACCTCGGCGAGGGCGTCGTGCAGCGATTTTCCGTAACCGAGGGCCTCATCAAGTGGTGCGTTGAACCCGTAGAGGATACGCAACTTGAACTGATAAGGGCATTCGAAGAAGTATTTCACGTCGGAGAACGACAGCGTTACATTGGCGACCGACGACTTGGGCTGAGGCTCCAGCTTTGGCCGCTCAGTGTAATTAGGCGCCCTGCGTTTCACGTAATTGGAAACCAAGACGTCTTGGAAGTAATCCGATGCCGCCTGTGCCGTCCGATTCCCCGGGGTTGGCGCCCAGCTGAGATGCAGGAATTTCTGAGCACGGGTAACCGCCACATAAAAGAGCCTGCGCTCGTCGGCATCTCCACCCTTGTAGCGCACCGCGTTGTCAAAGGCGCTGGCAGGAATAAGGTGCCAAGCCGTTCGTCCGCCGCCACCCTTGGCGGGAAACCGGTTCCTGACCAGTTGGGGAATGAACACTACTGGCCATTGCAGTCCTTTCGATTGGTGGACAGTCATGATGCGCACGGCATCGGGACTCACAAATGCGTTGTCTTGCCAGCCCTCCGGGTAGGCATTCACAGCGTGGTACTGCAGAAATCCCGCGAAGCTGGTGTATTTTTCGCCCGGGCTCGAATGGAAATTAATGCTCTCGAAGTCCGAGATTGCCTGGCTGAACTTTCCGAGGTTATAGAATGCAATCTCGCCACGCCCGTTTGGCACACGCTCTTCGCGCAGGCCGCAAGCTTCGATGAATGCAATAAACTGTCGTTGCAGGTTGTAGACCTTGTACTGACCAATTGCGGCATTCTTCATGTCGCGTCGCGCACTGGACGCGCCAGCGATGGCGGTGTTCAAAGCCGCAGGGTCAATGCCAAGGTCCGCCCGCTGCCATGCAGTGCGAAGCGTTCCCTCGTCAATTGTTTCTGCAAGAAAATAAAAGAGTTGACGGGCCGCCTCGGCTTCATCGGTCTGGAATAGATTGTCCATGCCCGTGATAACGAAAGGAATTCCGGCAGAGGCCAGGGCCCGCGCGACCACCGCACCGTCCCGACGGACGGATCGCAGCAAGATCGCCATGTCTGACCAGGAGATGCCCCGTTCCCCCTCGCCATCGCGGATTGCCACGCCCCTCAGGGCATGGCAGGTGGCGGCAATGTGATCCGCCTCCTGATCGGGGCCATCAAATCCCAACGCGGTAATGTCGCCAACCTCATATGTTTGAGAGGCAGTCGCCTTCATTGCCTTTGGCAAGCGGTGAGCCAGTTTGCTAATGAAGTCGCGCGCGACCGCAACCACGCCCTCGCTTGACCGGAAGTTCTCTTCCAACCGGATCTGCGTAACTTTTGGATAGCGATTCTCGAAATTCAAAATGTTGCGCACATCGCTGCCACGCCACTGGTAAATTGTCTGGTCATCGTCACCGACGACGCAGACTGATGCGCCTAAGGCATGCAGTGCCTCGACGACCGCCTCCTGGATTGGATTTACATCCTGGTATTCATCGACGATCACGTGCCGGATGCGAGCTGCAAGTCGCTCCCGCAATCCGGTGTTCTTTGCCAGTTCTGCGACTGCCTCAAGCAAAATGCCGGAGTAGTCGAGGTAACCCTTACTGTGGAGCACGTGCTCATACGTGATTAGGTGTTCAACCACCGACACTCCGGCGAGCGCATCAGGAGCAATCGCGTTGTCCTCGCGGAGGATATTCATGGCGTCGATATAGTGTTTGGTATCGGTGTAACGCTTGAGCTGCGAGCCGCTGAGAGTGCTGCTCTGGGTCAATCCTGAGGCTCTAGAATGCCGATCAACGAATAGGGTCTGCTGAACCTCGTTGAGCACCTCGTACTTCATGAACGCCGGCACCTCGGATTTCAGCAACTCGAGGCAGAATCCGTGGATGGTTCCGACGTACATCTCGGCGAGCCCAGTGATGGTGCCAAGCTGGTCGTGGCAGCGGGTGTGGATGCGTTCTTTCAGCTCGGCCGCGGCCTTGTCGGTGAAGGTGAACGCGACGATGTTTTCAGGCCTGCATCCAGCACCGCCTTCCGCCACCGGACGCAGCAATGTAACGACGCGCTGGGAAACGACTTCGGTCTTTCCGGAGCCGGCGCAAGCGATAAGTTGCAGATTGCCGGTGGTGTGTGCAATGGCCTCGCGTTGCTTGTCTGTAAGTGCCACGGGTTTAGCCCTCGTGCCGGTCTTCCCTCAACCCTGAGACCAAATGAGGGGCCCGGGGTTTGGGTGACGGTGGTGTGAATGTAGGCAGAATCGAGATGTGAAGTTCCGCACATGGTAGCACTAAGGGAGGATGGCGAATCTGGCGGGACCGAATTCTTGATGGTCTGTGCCCTATTCTTAGTCTTGATGTGCGGAACGCCGGTCAGGAGGCTCTGCCCCTGACGCCTCCGACAACCGGCAAGACCATCTCAAACCAAATGCCTAGACAAGAATTTGGGGCAATACGAGCCTCGGGTGCCGGATGGTGTGGCCGGCAATGGCAACGCAACAATAATCATTCTAAGAAAAGCAGTTTGGTTGTGAGCTTTCGGCAGGTGTGCGCAGAGCCGCTTGGTTCCCAATTGGGCATGTCTTTGGTTGAGTCGTAGGGACTCACCTGGAACCAAAGCACCCAACGCCCCTGGGAGCTATTGGGCCTCAAGCCCCTTCAGGGTGGCTTGGTAGTTTCAGGGCAAACGCTTTGAATTTTTCTGGGTATTTAGCATTCAAGGAATGGGAGAACCGGGGATTTTTGAACCGTGAAAGAGCTTGGGGTCACAGTTGATCTGGAGTGCTAACCGAAGGTGAGGTGGATTTCTTCCTCTTAACACTAGAAGGATTTTGCTTGCGTGCTCTTTCTTCATTGGCTTTTGCATGTCTTTTGGTTAAATCGATACCGAGTACTGCGATTTCATCAATGTCTTTGAATTGCGAGGATATCGCAACCCAATGCTGACGTAAGGCATCAACAAGAGAAGAGAAGGCAGATACTGTGGTACCGTTTGGAAGGTCCCAGCCTGTCTTTGCGCCTCGATAAACAAGGACAAAAATCCCGCGGCTTGATCCCTTGCCTCGCAAATAATCTCCACAGAGTTGGACCTCTAGACGCTCAAAGAGGCTGGGCCCAGGCCATTTGTCCGCTATTTTTAGCTCGACTGGGACTGGCCCTTCGAAAGAGTTGCAATGGAATCGTAAGTCTGGTCGTTTTGCATCAGCGAGTTCCTCTTCCTGATTGACCAAATAGCGCCCACCGGAATGGTCATCCAACCAATTACAGATGAAATTACGAACGAGGACTTCCTGGTCCGCTTTGATTAAAATCGCAGCTGTGCTCGTGTCGCCATCTTCTTGTTCGTGCTTAAAGTCCAAAAAACGCTGGACGGCAAGGCGCCAGAGGTCACGATGGTTTCTTGGTGAGCGCTCCTGCTGGGTGTGGAATTCTACTACCTGACCCGGGGTCCAGGGCTGAGTGTCTGCATCTTGTGCCGCCTTTTCCTTGGCGTGGAAAGCCATCCAGGGGCGGGCGCTATCGGTGGGGTGCAAGCGCGAGATTTCGAGCAAGGCCAAGTATGCTTCTTTGCCTGAAGTTTCCCTAATTAGGGAAAGAAGGGTGTTGCGTGCATCTTGGGCGTCATCCCGCAATTCTGGTGTGTATACACCCTTGCCAACCCTATCGATGTCGTCAACCTCTTTCACGTGGGCGTGAATAAGCAAAAAGAGCCTCTTTAGATGCGCCACGGCACGATACCCTTGGCGGGCGATTCTTGTCTCCCCGCGGCCACCTAGCAGGGCAGTGATGAAGCGCATGGCAAATAACGTCTTGCTCTTGTCGCCTCTTAATTCGGCCAAACGAGCTTCAAGGGCAGGTATTGCAACGTCAGGATCGCTCCCAACCCAAAATGCATACCAAAGGGGACCGGCAGTAATGTTTTTTGTCGCTCTGGCCTTTCTTCCGGCAAGGCCAGCAACCCTTTGATCATCAACCTTGGATCCAGATATAATTGTGATTATTTGGCGAAGATAGGTTGTATTTTTGAGTGGCTTTTGGATTCGAATGAATAACAGCTCTGCCAGGTCGTCCCACATCCACTGGCCTGACCAGGAAGTGTCGTAAAGAACATATGTGCTTTTTGATTCCAAATTTTCGTCTCTAAGTTCGAATTTAACCTCTGTCATAATCAATTCAAGCACCTCTTTGGTGAAATGCCTGTATAGATCCGGAAGCCACGCTGGAAAGCCATTTAATTGATAGAGAGCGTATCGAGCTGCAAGTCTGGCGTCCTCTTTGGAAAGTGTAATGGGCCAATCCTTGATCTCATTTGCTTCAATATAGAGTCCGGTTAATCCAAAAATTACCGCAAATGGGATGGAATTGGGTGGGGCGCCTTCGGAGCGAAGTTTGGGTAGAAACCCTCGCCAAAAGCGCACTGCGCCATCTCTAAAAGCCGTTGCGACTGCTTCGCCGAAATCTGGAATCAAGGACCTCCAGTTTGCGGTGGTCCACTCGGTATGGGATGCGCTTTTGGCGCGCATTTGTTCATGCAGGTAATGCTGATGGTTTGTAATTTCAGCAGGCCTGCCGGAGTCTCTCAATTGCTCGACATTCTGTAATAAGTGGAGCTTCCATTGGCGCTTATTTTCTTCCCTTTGCTCGGCTTGGTGCTTGGATCGGGCTTTCCATTGCCTTTCTCGCTTCCGCCAACGCTGGATCTCCGCTGTGTTCGGTGGGTGAAGAAACCCGTCTAAAGCGGCGCTGAGCTCAGGGTATGGCTTGGTCCGGCGCCTCAATTGGATTCGCCAAGGGGTCGGCCTTTGGTTTTTTATGTAAATCGAAAAGGCCATGGATAATGAAATTAGGCGATCGTCTAATTGTGGCTTTTTTGAAATACCATCCAGGATGCGGTCAAAATCCTTCCCGCTAAAATCCCAAAAATGTCCATACATTCCGACTTGCCAAGATTCAGTGAGGCGTTCCCCTTTTTTTGTATCCTTGGATGCCCGCGTTTCCTCGACGTCTCTCCAGAATAGTGCAAAATTAAGTTCTTGCCATTCTGGTGCAATCTTCTTTATATCATCTTTGATATCGCCAAGGGTATGTTCAAAGCATTCCTCTGCGATTGGGAGTTTTCGAAGGATGGAAAGAACGGGCAGCTCAAGTGAGAACGTGTCCTTCTCCTGAATCAATCGGAGGGCGATGATCGCTGAAGCCCGTGTAAGCCAAATGAATTTGTTTGAAATTTCGCAATAGCCCCTTTCGACAAATGGCGGCGTATCCAATAACGCGTTGAATCCAGTCGCCAATTGGGGTAGTAAATTCGTTGGCACATTAGATATCCATTCGCAAATTGCATCTCCCAGTCTATCAACTGAGTAGGGCTCTTTATAGGAAGCTCTTTTTATTGACTCCAACAACCAATCCACAGCGATTTCATCGGTGGGAAGCCCGTAGATTAATTCCGTCAGCAAGTCTCGGTTCAGGCCAGTGCTAGTATCTTCATGAAGGATTGCCTTTCGCAATTCCTCGTTATCAGATGCTGACCCCACGAGCGCCAAGGCCCGGATGGCGGCAAGACGGGAGTGATTTTCACGAGAGTGAAGAGAGAAATCTTTGGCGAGGTCGGAAGCATCCTTTATCTCTCCATGCCAGATCATTCTCAATAAAAACCAGCTAATCTCTGAATTACTGGAGTAGCTGATAAGAAGATTCCTGATCTCATCCCCTAAATCGGGACTGGCAAAACGCTGGATGGCGGCGAAGTCCGTGAATGAGCGGCCGTGCGCAGGCTGCGAGAGAGTTTCGCAAACTTGTCTCAAGATTTGGCGTCTCATGTCGATTGGAAGGCTGCTTGGATCCCCGCCCTCAAGTAGGATTTCGGGGGCCAACTGTGATACCCGAGAGAAAATGCCACTATCGAGGAGAGCAAGCCACGACAACACCGGCCTCATGGTGGGAACTACCACCTCGATTCCGTATTGGGATCGGAAAAAGAGTTCCTCGATCTTTATTCTTGAGGAATGGCTTTTGAGCAGCTCAGACAGCCATTCGGCGGTTAAATACTCCCTTACAGATCGGTGGTGGAACCTGACAGTCCCATATATGCCCTCGTCGAAGATTGGCCGACTGAGCAAAATCCCGCAGTCTCGATCATCCCAATCAGGGAGTATTTCACGGACGGGAATTCCTTTGGAATTGCTTGAGCCGTCGGGAACGCGAATGCAGGGTTCCTTGGTGAGGGTAGTCGCCGCCGCAATGAGCCTTGCACCTTGGCGTAGCCTATCCGGCGTAAAGGGACGCAGCTCAGCGCGATCCTGGTCGGGTTCCTCCAGTCGACGTTTAATGCTGTTTTGGATGAGCTCCAATCGCGAGCCGATGCGCCCCTTGTCCTTCCAGAAATCAATCAGCTCCGCCAAATCTTGTGGGCGAGCAGCCAAGTGCCAAGCATCCTTCCGCTCCATTTCCTGTCGGAAGGCCTTGATGTTGTCCACCTTCCTTCCCAGCAAAAATGCTTCGATCTGGTTCGCTTCCAGGTCGTCGAAAGCCACCACCCGGAATGGTGCCATTGGCGTTTGATCGTTTTTTGGATTTTCGACCGTGAGAAGTTCCTCCTCTTCCTCAGAATTTTCTTCGTCGACGCGGTTTTCCGCTGGCAAGAACGGAAATAAGAAACGGCATAGGTCGAGATCGGTTCTGGCCCGCCATGCCGATGTTCGGCCTGTTATCAGGATGTGGGCCCTGTGAAGGGCTGGAGAGAGCGAGATCCCGATTTTCTTGATCGCTCGCTCAAAGTCCTTTGGATCCCTTAGCCTGGCCTCGTCAACTGAATCGAGTAGCAACCACCCTTCCTCCCTGGAGGCCAGCCATGCGTTGAACTCCCTGTAATTGCCTTCCTCGAACGCGCTCTCCAAGTCCTGGCAAACATGCTCAATTCGAACGAAAAATGCAGACTTACCTTCACCTCGAAGGGTGCGGGCAATGTTCCGAATTTCCATCGTCTTGCCGGTTCCCGCCTCCGACAGGAGAATGATTCGAAAATCTTTGGTCAACTCGGCCCAGCTAAGAGTGGAACGCTTCCCAAATCGCCGGATCAAGGCCGAGTCGTCATCTGCGTCCTTGTCCAAGCTCAGTTCGTGAAAGGTCCGATGCACCTGGATGAAGTCATCAAGCGAATGGGGCATTTCTCACCTGGTGAGAAGCTGAAACGTTGAATATCACTTGGAAGGACGACACAAGACGGTCGCATGCCCTGTTGTCCGACATCTTGCTGGTTCTTGAAATAATTATTCTAGCAAGGTCCCAGCGAGATCCCAGCCACTTCGTCAGATTGGCTCAAGCTACCGTATGCCCAAGTTGTCTCTCAGGAGGCTGGCTCTATGGGAGGCCGCGCTAGCCGCCGGAGAACTTGGATCACCATGGCCCTACCACCATCCCGGTGCGCCGCCGATTCGGGGCCGGGGTGGCTGTCACGGCGGTCTCCAGGGCGTCCGGGTCCCCCAATAGCACCACTTGCTCCTGGGCCCGCGTCAGAGCTGTATAGACCAGGGTTCGATCAAGGAGGCGGCTGGGGAAGACGGGGATGATGACCTGCCGGAACTGGCTGCCCTGGGCCTTGTGGACCGAGATGGCGTAGGCGAGGTCGACGGCCTCGCGCCGGTCCTCACGGAAGGCAATGGGATGATCGTGGCCGTCCCATCGGACCCGGACACCATCGGGCAGAACCTCGTCCACGGTGCCCAAGGTTCCGTTAAACAGCATGGCCTCGTAATCGTTCTCAAGGTGGATCACCGGATCTCCCTGGGCCAACCCAGCCCAAACTGGCTTACCGGTGGACCGCAGGGCGTGGAGGGCTGCGTTAACAGCAGCGGTTCCAGCGGGCCCCCGCTTGATAGGGGAAAGGATCCGAGCTTCACCCCCCATGGCTTCCTGGGCCTCGATGACAAGGGCCTGGGCGTCTTTCAGGCGGCATGGCAGAAACGACACCCCGGGGATGGCCCCGGCGAAGGCCGGAAGGTGCGGAAGTGTCCCCTCCCTGACCATCCGGGACACAGAGGGGATCCCGGTGGTCTCCGCCTGCCGGTGGATCCGGGTCAGTTCCACCTTGGGGACCATGGGATTGGTGGCCAAGGCCCCGAATACCAGCCCAAACCCAATGGGGGGAAGTTGGTAGGGGTCGCCCACCAGCAGCACCCGGGTTTCGGCGGGCAGCCGCCGCAGGAGGGTGTAGGCCAGGGAAAGGTCAAGCATGGATGCCTCGTCAACGACGATCAGGTCGCCGCCCCCGAGGGTCATTTGCTGGCGCTCCAGTGCCCCCAGGAAGCCCGCCAGGGTCCGGGCGGGGCATCCGGACTCCCGGAGCCGTTCGGCTGCCCTACCTGCCAAGGCGACCCCCAGGATGGAACCCCCGGTGGCCTCCTGGACATGCCGGACAGCCTTCAAGAGGGTGGTCTTGCCGGTGCCAGCGCCGCCCATCACCAAGGCGAATCGCTGGGTCGCGGCCAGCCAAATGGCGTGACGCTGCTCATCCACCAGGGGCAGGCCTTCCCTGGCCTCAAATTCTGCCACCAGGTCAGCGACCTGGCCGTCTCCGGGCCGGGACCAGAACAGGTTCTCGGACGGGGCGAACTCGGCCTCCACACGTTCCCGGATCCGGTCCCGGACAAAAGATTCCATCACCCAGGGCCCAAATGGTTGCCAGAACCCATCCGCCAGCCTGACCACGGCGCAGTCCGCCTCGGCCTGTGCAAGCGCCTCCCGGCTGTCTTCTGGCGAGCACCTAAGGAGCTCCCTGACGCCCGCAATGAGGTCAGTCTCCGTGATGGTGGTGTGCTTATTGGCCAGGGCTCGGTAGCAGGTGGCCTCGACGGCGGCGATCCGGCGCTCCGGGCAGTCCGTGTCGACCCCTGCGTCCAGGGCCGCCGCGTCCACCCGGGTCCATGGCGCGACCGCTAACATGCGGTAGGGGTTCTCCGCCAACTTGTCGGCGGTGTCCGCCCCCCAAAGGCGCAGAGCCTTGGCAGCCAGGGCCACGGGGAAGTGGTAGCCTTCCAGCCAACGGATCGCCTTGGCCTCCTCTAGGGACTCCCTCCATGCGTCCACCAGCGAGGCCGCGAGGTCGGGTCCTAGGACCGAGGATAGGCGGGGCGTGTCCCCAGCGTCCAGGAGGTCGTGGAGCCCCTCCCCAAAGGCGTCCCAGAGGCGGCGAGCGCGGGCTTCGCCGATCCCCTGGAAGGCCCGGTTTCCCGCAAGGAACCGTTGGAGCAATACCCCTTTGGGGCAGACCGGCACGGCCCGCTGGGCCTGGACCTGGGGGCCGAACCTGGGGTGGGTCCGGAGAGGACCGACCACTTCCCAACGCTCCCCGATGGCCGGGGGCCGGTGGATCACGGCGGCATCGGCCACGACCCGGTGGAGTGTCCCGGCCTCGTCCTGGCCGGTGAAGACGGCTCCACCGCTGGCCCCGGGCCAGACCTTGCAGACCGTTAGTGCGAGGTCCGTCACGGGATCACCCGCTGCCCTGTGGCAACCATGTGGGCCTCGATATGGCCGTACTGTGCCAGCCTCGCCCGCAGCCCGTGGACCTCCGCCGTCAGGGACGCCACCTGGGTCTCAAGGGTCTGGATTCGCTGGTCCTTGCCGTCGTCCTTGGCCAAGGGCATGTCCCGGGCTTCGATCCCGGCCAAACCCATCTCCTGCGCCGCCGCCTCCAGCATGGCGCGGCAGTGGGGATTCTTGTAGAGGGACTGCCGGTCGACGCATGCCGCCAGGGCGATGGCGGAGGCTGAAATTTTGCCATTTCTGCCGGGGAGGCCCTTTCCCTCTGCCTTGAGCCTTTGAATGTAGGTCTCCAGGGCGGCTTGGGACTCCTGGCCAACCTTCTGGCTGCTCTTGGGGAGCTGGGCATTCATGGGCTATTTCCCGAGGATCTTGCGGATCGCAGTGGCGTATCCGAACTGGTAAATGACCCGCTTTCCTTTCCGGATTTCCCCCCGCTCGCCTTCGGTCCACCCTTCATTGCCAAGGAACTCGGGAGAAATGGCCGCCTTCAGGGCATCCCGCTCCGGTTCGGTAAGCTGGGCAGCCATTTCCAATATGGCGATTGGTGTGCCTTTGGGGGTCGGTACAACTGTGGCTCCTATTGGACGCATGTCCACCGTCTCAACCCTGGTGGCCTTTAAGTGGTTAACCTGAGCCTTCAGGTTGTCTCTTTCCGCGATGATGGCCTGCATGATGGACCGGATCGCAGGGTCCTCGATCCGCATCAGGTAGCCATGGCTTGCCAAAGCCTTCGGGGGCGGGGCCACTGGTGGTCCCACGTATGCTCCCCAGGCCAGGATCAAGTCTTTATAGTCCCGGGAGGTGACGTTATAGAGGATCCGGCCTTTGAAGATCCCCTGCTGCTCGCAGAGACGGCCAATAGTGGCCAGAGAGAAATCCCTGGAACCGGTCTCGTGCTGCTTTCGGCAGATTTCGTGGATCCGGTTCAGGGTTCGCTGGACCTGTGCGCGAGGCCCTTTGGCGAGCAGGGCAGCCAGGACGTCCTCAGGATGAATGTCGGTCGTGAAGGGCATTCTTTGCTCCGTTTCCGTGTGGATGGACCAGTTTTACGGGTTCGGGGGATCCGGCCAGGATTTCCGTCAGGTCTGCGCCCAGGCGCTCTCCGAGACGTTCCCCGGCATCCATCAGGGCGATGACTTCTCGTTTGCCGATTTCGGGCTTGGCAGGGTTCATGACCTTTGCAAGCTGACGCATAACGGCGTTGCCGATGACCAACTGCTCTCTTTCCGAAAAGCGCAAGAACATCGGTGGCAGTCCCTCATGGGCGAATGCCGCGTCGAGGAGTTGGCTGCGCCTCAGGATCGCCTTCCCTGTCTCAAGGTCAGGATAGAGTTCAAGATCTTCGCAAACCCCAGAAAGCTGTAGTAGTTCAGAGTCCGTTTCTTCAAACCGCGCCTGTACATCCATGGAGGAACCGACGGAGATCAGCTTCATTCCTTCGGAGGGCTCCTTCAGTGCATCCAGGCACCGCTCGATCAGCTTCCAGCAGGCCACGAGCGACTCCGCGAGTTCGTTCCAGCGCCCGATGGCAGTTTCGCGGAGGCGCTCGGCACGATTGAGTTCATTCATCCTATCGAAAGGCACTCCTGCGGTGGCGGCATCAAACCTCGCCGCCTCAAGCGCTTCGTGGGCCTGTTCGTTTCGAACAGCCTCGGCCACGGCTTCGTCCACCTGGTAGGACAAGTTGTTGAACCTGGCCGCCAGCGCTGGAAGGTAATGGGGCATGGTCACAAACCACCGACAACGGACGCAGTTTCTCGGGCCACCGGGGACGGGGCCATAGCGGTGGTGGGAAGGGTCCGTAATCGCACCGCCGTTGAAACACCCGCCGATCCGTTTATTTTCCTCGAGTTCACTGACGTTCCCGCCGACGAGGCACATTCCGATCCCCATTTCCATCCATCCAGCCGGGTTTCGGTCGGCGGGATTCTCGGGGATCGTCGCTGCGAGGCCGGTGGGGCTATTACAGATGGCCGTTTCCAGCATCCGGGAATATTTTGTGTCCCGAAGGAAAGCGAGGATGCTTTGTCCCTGGTTGGCCTCCAGACGGGCAACCCCGTCTGCAAGGGCATCTTCAATCCTCGTCGCCCCCGGTTTGGTGTAGTAGAGGGTCATGAGGAGACGGGCATGGCCAACCGCCTTCGCAAGGATGTGGAAGGGAACTTGGCCGTCCAGAGCCAGAGCGGTGACCATGGAAACCCGCAAACTGTGGAGGGGGAAATTGGTCGCGATGGTGCGTTTGGTCGCGCTTCCAGGCAAAACGAGCCGGATTTTGGAACCATCCGAATGGGTCACCCGCTCAGCCGCAAGGTCCTCTTCCAGTTTGCCGAGGAGCATGTACCAGGGGTTTCCGAGCATACCGTCCGTCAACGGATTTTTCCGTTCGCTTTTCTTCTGCGCCTCGGCGTGCCTGAAAAGGAAGCATGCATCCGGATAGGCTGCCAACTGGATAGCAGACTTAACGCCGACATGGCGGTGGTCCAAGTCCGACCACCTTGTCGGGGCCTTTATTGGATTGTATTTGGACTGCCAATTCCGGAGCTTTTCAAGCCAATAATAAACATCTCGGTGAACTGGTCCGGGTGTTTGCGGCCATGGAACCGTGAAGCCAAGGTGGGGCCCAGACTTGGCGATGTCGGCAGTCTTGTTGGTATTGATATAAAGCTCCGTGGAGAATGTTCCGTCCTGAGCCTTCCTCCGCCGCAGTACGCCCTGCTGCCTGGGCATCCCTTCTGTCCCTTGGGCCAGGGGGCCGGAGTTCAAAACCCACTGCCCGCCGTCGAGTTTCCAGGTATCCGCTTCACCGCTGTCCAGGACTCGGACTTGGAAGGTCCTGAGGGGCACGAGAAGCTTCACAAGAAGCGCCACCCATCTCACGGGGGACCACATTTCCAGCACGTCGCCGCCGGAATAATCCGCCCTCTTCCTAACCCGAACGACGCAATCCGGGTCATTCCGGTCTATCTGGTCCTCGGTGACCGGGAGCCAGCCCGCGGGAATCGCGCCCCCTTTCCCTTCGCTAGGCCCGGAGGCCGTTTGAGCCCAAGTCCAGTCGGAGAAATTGGGGCCGCTGGCCAAGATGGTCCGGAGTTTCTCGATGTATCCAAACGGCAAGGGGCTGTGAACGCTTTCGTCCAGTTTCGGAACCAGACTGTAGGATTTGTAGGCGACAGGGTTTCGGTAGATATCGGGAACCGCCACCCGGCCATGGTCATTCTCCACAGTCAGTTTCTCCGTCATCACCCATCCCAGGAAATCGTGAAGGGAGTTGTTCTGCCTGATCCCGTCGGTGGATTGGCCGTAGATGGTTCCGAACACATCTGGCAAAAGAGTGGTCTTCAGGAAGAAGGTAGGGATGTCCATGAGCAGCCCTTGTCGGGCCAAATATTTCTCTAGGAAAGTGCCAACCGCATCCACTTTCAGCCTGACGCCCCGATGGGCGGTCCCCATCCATCTCGCGGCCAGCAACCGCCACTCCTCAACCTGGGGGTAATTCCATGTGATCCAACTAAACTTCGTGTCGGCGTGCCGGGGCTTATAGATCCTGGTACGTGGGGCACCGTGTTCAAAGGTATTGCTGTTCCGATATTTGACCGGGTTCCGATAGGCAGGGTCTACCTCGACCCGCCCGCTCTTGCCATGGGTCGAGCAGAGATCGCGCAGGACGAACTCTATGAAGGCGTGCATCCGGTTGTTCCAGATGGCCCCCGCATGGGATTTCGGGCAGACGGTCTCGAAGAAGTCTGGAATCTCTGAGGTTGTCAGGAGAAATTTCTTTGGGTCCAGGGGGAGACGCTGCTGGAGGATGAACTTGTCCAGGAACATCGAAAGCGCCTGGAGGTTGAACTTATGGCTCGTTCGGTCCTTGTCGCTGTCTATCCATTTCGCGGCCAGGCCCCGCCAAGCTTCCAGTTCCGGGTACTGCCTGCTGGCCCATTTCAGTTCCAGATCCAAAGTGCGCCAAGTCTTCTTCGCTTTTCCTCGCGTTACGGCCATCGCCCGTCCTCTAAGGAATGCCCAACGCCGGAATGACGGCGGTGGACAGAGTTGAATGCAGGCGCTCCGCCCCTAAGCGTAGGTGTTCGATCATCTGAGCAGTGGTGGGGGTGGTGTAAACGGCCTGACTGTCCAGGGAACTGTGGTGCATGAACCTGCGGATCTCCTCCTGGGAGAACCCGCCACCGACGAGTCGACGACCATAGGCGTGCCTGTGGCCGTGAGGGGTGGTCCCGAGAGCCTTCCCCACCACCAAACCAATCCGTTCGCAGGCCCGCCTGTGGGCCTTGTTGTATTGGGACAGCCCATATATCCCGCCCCGGGGATCCTGGCCGAGGTTGATGAAGGCGAACGGATGCGCCCTGGGTACTCGCGCCACCTGCTCCAGGTAGAGGTACCAGACCTTCAGGAACAGTTCACCAAACTCCGGGATAAACCAATAGGCTCGCTTGTAATAGGGAGCATCGTGAGTTCCGCCCTTCCAGCCCGCTTGACGGCTGCCCATGAGCAGGTGACGGGGGGCAAGGCCGAACTTTGCGGCCAAGTAGGCCGCCCGGTTCCCCTGTCGTGGGTTACCGCGTTCGTCCTTCCAGTCGTTAGGGGCATCCCCGAAGGAGGGGTGATGGATCAGGACCATCGCCCGCTTTGGGTTGGCTGGGTCGGGAAAGACATCCCCGATATAGAGGTGGAAGGGTTCCGATTCCCGGAACCCAGCCCCATGGAGGAGGAGGGTGATCAGGATGTCTCGGTAGCTCTGGCGGCCCGCGACCTTGAACCCTTCCATCAGTAAGTCCTCGAAACTTTCTTCGGGAAAGGATGGGGGCTCGCCCCTTTCTACCCTGGGCGGGCGACGAGCCCTGAACATCCGCCCCTGCGAATTGGGAGTGTCGTTGGCGGCCCAGGTGTGTCCCAGAAAGGCCCGTTCCCGTCTGAACTGGTAGGCGGCCTCGTCCGCCAGGCGGTCATAGGCGCTGCCCGCATATCGAGGGTTCACTGCCGCTGCAACTGGGTTGTCCTTCCCGAGCCACCCAAAGAAGTCAGACAGGTGTGTGATTACTTTGGCGGCCTCGGAAGGGGCCAGGGGCCTCCAGCACAGCCAACTGGGGTCCAGCCCAGATTCCAGGTCAAAGGTCCCCGTGTAGAGTCGCTGGGCAAAGTTCTGAAAAAGCGCCCTGGGGTCTGGCTGGTCTGGGTTCGCCTGCACATATTCCAGGAAAAGCTGGACCGAACGGTTCACCTTGGTCATCCAGGCCAAACTCCGGTCGTGCGCGTGGGCCAAGCAGTAGTCCAGAAGCGGCGTCAGCCATCCCTCTAGAGTCCGGAGGGCGGGGATCTCCGTGTAGGCCCCAGTGTTGTCCGTATGAACGCGGACCCGCTGCGTTATAAACATGGGGATGGCCTGTTGTCCAACATGTATGCAATATGTGGTTCGACTTACAGGGCGTCAAGGCATGTTTTCGATAAATTTTCACCGGCCTTGGGCCGTCCCAAGCCTTTCTATGTATCCATCCCCGGGGGGAAGAAGAACCGACGACCTTTCGCTTACAAGGCGAGTGCTCTACCCCTGAGCTAAGGCGGCTGGGCAGCCAGTATAGCCTGGGGGCCTTCCGTCCGGAACGAAGCCCGGTCAGACTCGCCTCCTGCGCGGAGGCCGCGATGCTCCTGGAATCCCTCCTGATCCTGTCCTGCTGCCGCGCCGTCGCGGCGGATCCCCTGGTGGAGATCGACGGCGCCTTCCATCGGGCCTACGCCGAGGCGAGGGCCGGGGCCCTGGCGGCGCAGGGGCCGGTGCTGGTGGTTTCCGGGGATTCGCTCCTGCTGTACCGGGGCCGGGTCCGGGTGGCCGAGGCCGTCATCCGGAGCCCGCGGTACCACCGGCTCAAGGGCCTCGCCCACGTGCCCCTGGCGATCCGGCTTTCGGCGGGGAATCCGGAGCGGCTCGCGGCGCTGCGGGGATGGGTCGCGGCCCTGGAACCGGGTGCCGGCGCCCTGCGGGAGGCCTCCCTGGCGTTCCTGGACGGGGGAGGCGACGCGTCGGGCCTGGACCGGTACTGCGCGGGCATGGAAGGGCCCCTGGAGGCCCTGGCCCGGGAGGCGGCGGGGCTGGAGCTGGAGGCCCTGGAAAAAGCCGTGGGGGCCTGGCGCCGGGACCTCCTGGCCGCGGACTGGGACCGGGTGCGGGTGGTGGTGATCGGGTCCCACATGGCCCGGGAGGGGGAGGTGGGCTGGCAGTTCTTCACCCGGCTCCTGGGGGAACCGGGGGAGGGGGGGCGGCTGGTGTTCGCGGAGGAGAAGTGGGACCCGGCGGAGGCCCTGAAGCTCCTGGCCACCCATGCCGTGGACGGGGACCTGGGCCGGGCCTTTTTCGGGGACCCCGGCCGCATGCACCGGGACGTGCTGGCGCCGGGTGCAAAAAAGTGGCTGGATTCCCATCCCATCCCCCGGTGAACCCGGCTAAGCTTTCTGCCTAAACCACCCACAACCCCCGGCAGGAGACCCCGTCTCAGGCGCCGGATTCTTCCAGGAGGGCGCAATGGCAGCCATCATCTGGGACCGGCATCTGGCCACGGGGTGCGACGAACTGGATGAGCAGCACCGCACCCTCATCGACACCTTCAACCGCCTCTGCGCCCTGGCGGGGCGCGGGGACTGGAACCACGACGAGATCGAGGGGAGCCTGATCTTCCTGCGGGACTACACCCTGGTGCACCTGGAGACGGAGCAGGAACTCATGGCGCGCCACGGCTACCCCCTGGAAGCCGAACACCGGCGCCTGCACTCGGACCTGGTCCAGGATCTGGAGGCCATCGTGGACGGTTTCCACAGGGGCACGAAGGACCTCACTCCGGTTACCCTGGAGTATCTGGATCAGTGGCTTCAGAGGCACATCCGGAACGAGGACTTCCGGCTGGCGGAATTCCTGAGACACGCGGAAGCGCGGACGAGAGGGTAGCTATGAACGCCAATCACGAGACCTGGTTCACCGAGTTCCGGAAGCGCGCCAAGGCGCTCTCCCGGCACATCGTCCTCCCCGAGGGCGTGGACGACCGCACCCTCAAGGCCGCCCACAGCCTGCTCCAGGACGGCATCTGCCGCGTCACCGTGCTGGGCGATCCCGCGCGCATGACGGCCAGGGCCGCCGAACTCGGCCTCTCCCTCCAGGGCGCCGAACTTCGCAACCCCGACACCGATCCCGAGACCCCCGAGCTGGCCGGCGCCTTCTTCGAGGCCCGCAAGCACAAGGGCATGACCGAGGCCAAGGCCCTGGAGACCGTCAAGCTGCCCCTGTACTTCGGCGGGATGCTGGTGAAGACCGGCAAGGCCGACGGCTTCGTGGCCGGGGCCCTGAACACCACCGGCGAGACCGTTCGGGCCTGCCTCCTCACCATCGGCTGCGCCAAGGGCATCAAGACCGTGTCCTCGGCCTTCCTCATGATCCACCCCGACCCCGCCTTCGGCGAGCGCGGCGCCATGATGTTCGGCGACTGCGCCGTCCTGCCGGATCCCGACGCCGAGCAGCTGGCCGAGGTGGCCATCGCCTCCGCCGACAGCGCCAAGGCCATGCTGGGCGTGGAGCCCAAGGTGGCCATGCTCAGCTTCAGCACCGCCGGTAGCGCCGAGCACGAAAAGGTTGACAAGGTCCGCGCCGCCCTGGCCAACGTGCGGGAACGCCGCCCCGGCCTCCAGGTGGACGGCGAGATCCAGTTCGACGCCGCCATGATCCCCGCCATCGGCCAGAAGAAGTTCCCCGGCTCCGCCGTCGCCGGCAAGGCCAATGTCCTCGTGTTCCCCGACCTGAACGCCGGGAACATCGGCTACAAGATCGCCGAGCGCTTCGGCGGGGCGAGCGCCAACGGCCCCTTCCTGCAGGGCCTGGCCAAGCCGGGCAACGACCTGAGCCGGGGGTGCACGGCGGAGGATGTCGTCAACACGGTGGTCCTCACGGTGTTGCAGACCGCCATCTGAGCAACGACGACGGTAACTAACCCAAAGGTGCCTCAGGCTCGATGACCTCCATGCCTCCCATCCAGGGACGCAGGACCTCCGGCACCCGGATGGAACCGTCCGCCTGCTGATAATTCTCCATGACCGCGATCAAGGTGCGTGGCAGACCCAGCCCGGACCCGTTCAAGGTATTCAGGAACGTTGGCTTCCCGCCTCCTGCTGGGCGGTAGCGGAGGTTGCTGCGCCGGGCCTGAAAGCTACCTACGCTGGAGACTGAGGAAACCTCCAGCCACTCGCCGCATCCCGGGGCCCAGACCTCCAGGTCGTAAGTCCGGGTGGCGGCGAAGCCGAGGTCTCCGGTGCACAGTTGCTTGACCCGGTAGGGAAGGCCCAGGCCTGTACAGGTGGCTTCGGCATCCGCCAGGAGCTTGTCCAGCATGGAATCCGCATCTTCAGGCCGGCAGTGGATGTACATTTCCACCTTGTCGAACTGGTGCCCGCGTTTGATCCCGCGCACATCCCGCCCGGCGCTCATTTTTTCGCGCCGAAAGCAGGGTGTGTATGCGGTATAGCAGCGTGGCAACTCGGCCTCCTCGAGAATCTCGTTCAGGTGGAGACCGGTGAGTGGCACCTCGGCGGTCGGTACGAGATACAGGCTGTCCTCGGCATCCTGGTACAAATTGGCCGCGAACTTCGGCAGCTGACCGGCACCGTGGACGACGGCAGGCTTGACCAGGAAGGGCAGGTATTTTTCCTGGTACCCCTGGCGAATGTGCAGGTCTATCATCCAGGCGATCAGGGCCCGCTGGAGGCGCGCGCCGGCGCCACTCAGGACATAGAAACGCGACCCGGCCAACTTGACGCCGCGTTCGAAGTCCAGGATGCCCAGATCGGGGCCAAGCTCCCAATGGGGCCTGGCGGGGAAGGGGAACACGCTTGTGGTGCCGAAGGTACGCAGAAGAAGGTTGCCCTGCTCTCCTTCCCCCAGGGGCGTGCGTGGATCCGGAAGATTCGGCAGGGCCTCGAGCAGCGCCTGGAAAGGGCCTTCGACTTCGGCCAGGGCCCGCTCCAGTTCTCCGATTTTCCCGCCCACTTCGCGCATGGACGCCACCAGCGCCTGTCTCTGGCCAGGATCCTGCATTTGCGGGATTTTCCGGGAGGCGAGGTTGCGCTGCTCCCGGAGGGCTTCAAGCTGCCGGAGGCGAGAGCGCATGCGCTCATCCAGGGACAAAAGGTTATCGACCACGGTCGGGTCTTCCTGCCGGGCCTGAAGCCCAAGGCGGAAGCGTTCGGGGTCCCGTCTGATTTCCTGGAAGTCCAACATGGATAGCTCCGGTGCGCCTCGAAAGAGGATAAAGCAAGGCTGTGGAATAGTGGCAGTAATGACAGTGAAACAATATTGTTAGAAGCAATTAATTCTATTTATTAGGTTTTCTTATAGGCGCTATAGGCTCTAAGCAAAATGGTGCGTTTATTATCTGATTACTTCCGTGAAAGGCGGCCGCAGCTGATTCGTAGATGGCGGCGGCTATCCGGACGGCAGGCCTGGATCTGCGAAAATCGGTGCATAACTCCTCCTGGGGAACTTCCCCCCGGTGCGCCCGAAGGAAGTCCATGATGACCTTGGCCTTGGCCTTGTCTCTCATGTCGCTCAGGGGCTGCTCGAGTGCCTGGATCGCGTCCAGATCCAATTTCTCCACAGGCAATCCGCCAATCATTTTGTGGTTTCTAAAGATAAATATTTCCAAATGCTCTTTGCCGCCAGCCTGACGGGCGTTGGCCACGTTTTCCTTTGATTTATAGGAGTGGAAATGAAGAGTCTGAAAAGGCCCCTGCTGGATCACATGGGCCTCATGCCCAACCCGCCCGTTGCCTTGATAAAGATCCCGCCCCTCCGCCGTCACCCAGTCACGGGTGGAAAAGCCGTTATGGCACAAGTTAATACTGGCCACCGTGATGACCCTCCGTCCTTTTTTGAAGGAGAGGTTACAGAAGGCATCCACTTCACCAAATTTACTGGCCAATGTGGCAAATTGATCATCACTGTATTTGTTATACATGCCGAAATTTTCAGAACCAAACAACTTTTCGTGATCGGCAGTCGTAAGCTGCGCCATGAAGTCATTAGGTCTAACAAAGTTTGAATATACATCCATATTGTCGACATTTTTTTCCGGACTTGCCGCCGCCTCCAGCAGAAACGGGACGATATCGAAGTAATGGTATCCACTGTGCGAGCACTTTCCGTAACCTTGCATGTATGGGTGGTACAGCTGATCCACCATTTCGGTGGGCATACGCCACTGGCCATCAGAATGAAAGGATTGAATGTTAGTCACAGGGCAATTGGTCTGCGCAAAGCAATCCTGGAGGCGGTCCCTGATGAGGTTGAAGGATGTCTGATATCTCCTCTGAACCATCATGGCAAAGCAGAGGCGCGGATTGGCCTGTCGAGCACGTTCGTATAAGGTGGAAAGATCCTCGTAATCCTGGACTAGCTGCCGTGCCAGGTGCCCCTCGGTAGAAATGTCGGTGTGTGTTGATACTGGCTTATCCATCAACACGGAAAGGCCATTTGCCAATGCCCATTTGGCATACATGACATGAGTCAAAGGTTCGGATGCAATAATGACGATATCGATGCGCTCCTGCTCGACCAGCGTGTCCATGAGAATGCGGACCTCTGGATTTAGTTCATCATAGGTCTGCTGCTTCTCTTTGATTGTGATCAGTTTTGGCCGAAGGGCACGGCCGTGCAAATAGGCTTCCATGTCTGTGCGGCAGGCCTCCAGGTCCACCACTACGGCCAGATTGAGATTCCAATCATTTGCGATCATCTCGATAAATGGAAAATAAATGCGTTTGGCGTGTGGTCCTAGCCCAATTAGTATAATGTTTGAAAGTGGTTTCAAGTCAAAGTCCAATCATTAATGATTAGTGATTACGAAAATTCTGTTGACAGAGCGGAATGTTCCACGTCAGGCGGTCTCCTTCTGGAGGATATAATTCCCCATGACAAGCCAATCGATGCCGATGGCCGCATTGAAGCACTTGATTGCGTCTGCTGGCGATTCGACGATGGGCATCCCAGCGAGATTGAAGCTGGTATTGAGCAGCACAGGCGCTCCGGACCGCTCACCAATTGCGCCCAACAATTCGTACAAAAGGGGATTGGCCTCATGGGTTACAGTCTGCACGCGGGCGGTACCATCCACGTGGACACAGGCCGGGAGGTCCTGATATGCCTTCCCGGTTACCCGCGCCGTTTTCATCATGTGTGGGACGGGCGAGCGAAGATCGAAATAGCGATGTGCATCCTCTAACCGGACTACTGGCGCATAGGGGCGGAACCACTCCCGTAATTTAATTTGGCTATTGAGAATCTCCTTCGTCCAAACGTTCCGGGGCGAAGCTAGGATGCTGCGATTGCCCAAAGCTCTCGGGCCATATTCGCTGCTTCCCTGGAACCAGCCGATCATCTTGCCAGCCATCAACGCCTCTGCCGCCACCTGGGCAACGTCATCCACGACAAAAACCCTGAATCCTGAACCATTCTCCTGGATCGCCAGGCGCATTTCCTCCTGGTCGTACGCTGGCCCCAGATAGGGATTGCACCCGAAGGCGGGAACCGTTCGATTCTTCTCGTACAGGTAGCATGCCGCTGCGCCCAGCGCCAGTCCGGCATCTCCCGGAGAAGGCGGAACGAAAATGCTCACCCCTAGGGTTTCTTCAAGATAGGCATTCATGACGGAGTTCATCGCCACCCCGCCTACCATGCAGACATTGCTGACCCCGCACTCGGCAAGCAACGCCTTGGTTCTTCTCTCAATGGAGGTCTGGACTTCCTGCTGGACCCAGGCAGCCAGATGCATATCAAATGGCCGGATCAACCCGTTACTTTGCCGCCGGGAAGGAATTTTCCTTCCCCCCTTCTGGAACCAGTCAGCGAAGGCCTTCGTGTCGTCCTCGGCATAACCCTCTTCGGCTACCGAAGAGCGCTCGCGCCCTTGATCGTCTGGGGAGAAAAGGTGGTGTCCAGCCAGTTGTCCGGCGTCACCGAAGGAGGCGAGACCCATGGTTTTCCCGGATTCCCGGTAGCTGTTGAAACCCAATTGGCAGGTGATGTCTCCATACACCCGTCCATAGCCGGCATCCCCTGGCTGGTCATGATCTCGCGCCACAAGGGTGATCTGACTATCCCGTAGAAGATAGTAACTTGTTTGTTCGGCGGGATTTAGCTCAAGACGGTTAACTTCGGGGGCACCGAAGAGGTTGCCGGTATGGTCGACGATTACAATCAGGGCATCCGTGAACGGACACTGGCTGGCCGCCGCCATGGCATGGGCTTGGTGATGGGATTGCACATAGTGGAGCGGAAGCCGGGCCTCGAGCAGATTCCCGAAGACGACTTCAATATTTGGCGGATATGGCCCAACATAGCTCATCGGTTGAGCAAAACTGCAAATGGCTATGGCCTCAATTTCATCGGGCGTAATTTTAAATCGATCTAAAATAAATTCAAATGATTGTTTGAATGATCCATCATATTTCTTTCTAGAAATTCGCTCTTCAGCCAGAGCTACCAATGGTTTGCCGTCTTTTAGGCAGGCCACATTGCCATCATATGTAATAGAACCGTCAGGAAGAACGGGGCAATTGATGCCGAAAATGAATTTTTTCATTGCAATTTCCCTTCGCATTAGCATTATTGTTTGTGCGCTTTGATCGAAAACATAAGTGGGATAGATTCTTTATGTTTTTCTAAAATCCACCATCCTTCCTGATCTATAGCCATATCTTGATAGACTTGGTAAAATGATTTTGGAAATTCATGAAGAAATTCAATTTGAAGATGAGATGATACAAGGCTATTTATGATTTCAGAAAGCGGGTGCCGCCATAGAAACTGCGTCGTATTTTTAAGGGCAATGGTTGGTTCGGCATAGGAATGTTGGAAGGCACAAGCCGTTGGTGTCGGGGCATGCCAGTATGGTTGCCATTCCCCCATTGCGAAGCGCTGGTGGTCCTTCCCTGTGGCGGCGAAGACTTTTGCGATGGGATGCTCATCAACTATATAGAATACCCCGCCCTTTTTCAGCAGACGGCTAATGGTCGCAGCCCAGGGTTCAAGCGCTTGCAGCCACGTCAGGACGCCGTAGGATGTAAAAATCACATCAAAAGTCGAGTCCAGAAGAATATCGAGGTCTTCGACCGGCAGGCAGAGGAAGCGAGCGGGCAAACCAGTCTGCCGGCTGAGACGCTCTGCGATGGCAATAGCGGCCGATGAAAAATCGACGCCCGTGACCTCGGCCCCGCGACCTGCCCAGGACAGGGTATCCAACCCGAAGTGACATTGAAGGTGCAACAGCCGCTTTCCGAATACATCGCCCAGTTCCTCGCACTCCACGCTGCGCAGGGTGCAGCCGCTTTCAAGGAAGGCCTTTACGTTGTAATGGGATGAACCAACGTGAAGGTCTGCCAGCTCGTCCCAGAATTTGAGGTTTGCTGCATGGGATTCTTTGTTCAATTGTTACCTCAGTGAAAGGGGTGCCGTTGGGGAGGCTGGGCCCGTGGTTGGAGGGCTTGACCGGGAAGCGCACTCAACCTTCGCGTAACCAAGCCAGGGTCCGGTCCACGTCATCCAGTGAATGCCACCCATGAAATGCAATCCGAAGGTAGCCTTCGCGAAGGCTGGCGGTGATCCTGTGCTCCCGGCTGCGGGCAAGGCGACTTTCCAGGTTCGGCAATCCGATGCCCGAATGGTGGAAACTGAGGAGGGAGCCGAGACGGCCGGCCTTCTTCAAGGCGAGGAGCCGGCGTGCCTCAGCAGCCCACAATGGTTTTTCCTGAAGGCCATCGAGCAACCGATCCTGGAGCCGGCCGATATGCCTTTCGATCCGGGCAATGCCGGGTTTCAATAGCATTCGGATGGCTTCACACAGGGCGCTGCAGCCCAGCAGCGAGGGGCCGCCCATTTCCAGCCGCCGACCGTCCTCAACCAAAAGGTCTCGGTCTTCCCCGATGTCGATGGAATCGAAAGACCTGACCGCCTTGGCGAGCCAAGTTCCACATGGTGCCAGCCTGGCCCGCAATGCAGGGTGGGTCCAGAGAAAGCCCTGTCCCTGGGGCCCCAGCAGCCCCTTCTGACCCCCCGAGGCAAAGGCGCTCACGCCCTTCAAGTCAAGCACTGAGGTGCCGGCTGCCTGGATACCGTCTACGATCAGGTGGACCCCCCTCGCCTCGCATGCCAGCCCAAGTGTTTGAAGGTCCAGCTTGAGGCCGTCCTGAAAACGAACCCAGGAGAGGGCTAACATGCGGGTCTTCGGCCCGATGGCCTGGATGATCCTGGCCTCGTAGGGTCCGGAGTCGGTATCTGGTGGCGTGGAACCTAATGCCAGGCTGCCCGCTTTGTGGCCCGGCCAAAGGGGCAGGATCCTGCGGACCACTCCCCGGGATGCCAAGGAATTCCAGGGCAGGTGGTTGCTGGGAAATTCACCCTGAGGCAGGAGGATTTCATCACCAGGCTGCCAGGGAAACCCCCAGGCCACGCACTGCAGGGCGGCAGAGGTGCACGGCGCAATGCTGATATCGGCAACATTGGCTCCCGACAGTTCCGCACAGGCCCCGCGCAAACGGGCCTGCACTCCGAGAAAGTCCTCTTCCCAGCGCATCTGCCAAGGACGCTGTTCCTTAATGGTGAATCTCTCAATTTCCCGTGCCGAAGCCAAGGGCATGGGACCTCCCGAACAGTGGGCAAGCCAAAGTTCGTCCTCAAAGACGAACTGGGATCGCTCAAGAGGCGGTTCGTCCACCAAGCACAGACTGGGAATCCGGGGTTGGGATTCGAGGGGATACCACAAGGTCAACTCCGATTTTGGTTTTAGTTTCCAAATGTAAATAGGAAGGCTAAACGACAACTGCCTTGTCATGATCGCGGTCTGGGGAAGGTTCCTTCGAAGATTCAGTCGAGCGATTGCGCGGCGGTTGAACGCCTGCCCATTTCCTTTCCGCTGCGCCATGGTTTGGGGGGTACGGGATGGGCGACTCGCAAAATTGGCCCCCCCACAGGAAACATCGACGGACCGATTCAATTCGACGCCGTCATGGTCCCCGCCATCGGCCAGAAGCCATTATCCTGCTCCAACTGGCCGGCAAGCCCTCCCGCTCCTGGACCTGCACGCCCGCAAAGTCGGCTGCAACATTGCTGAACGGTTCGGCGGGGCGATGGCAAACGAACCGTCCCTGCAGGCTCTGGCCAAGCCAGGCAATTACCTCAACCGGGGGCGCACGGCGGAGGACCTGGCGAAAACGGTCATCCTGACGGTGCTGCAGACGGCCCCGCGAGGGCCTTTTACGCTTCAAGAGTTGATACTTGGGGGTCCGCCGAAACCGAACACCATTCACGGAATTTGTCGAGACAGCCACAGGGGAGATCCTGCTGTTCACCTTTTCGGGGCTGATGTGAACCGTGCTTGAAATGGCACTTGAAATGCGGTTGGGATGCCAAACGTGTTAATGCCGAACGTCCAAGCAGCCATCTGAAGTATGAGGCCGATGCCGTATCCTCTGCCCGCGAGGTCAGTCACAACCAGCACACGGAACGTGTGACTCATTAGAAGGATGATGGGATCAGGCAAGAGGACAGCAACAGTCGCGATCCTCGAAATTTCCAAGGTTGTGTGCCGGGAGAGGCAATCGCATTTGGCAAATCGGGTAGGCAACACGGTGGTCCTGACGGTGCTGCAGACCGCCATCTGAGGCGCGTCCGAGAGGGGCGGGAACCGCCGCAATGGCCGGTTCCCGCCGCCCCGCTCAGCGGTAGCGGGAGATCCAGTGCGCGTAGGGCGGCGGCAGGGTGCGGGCCGCGGCGTCCTCGAAGCCCAGTTCCCGCGCGGCGTGGAAGGGCCAGTGGGGGTCGTCCAGGAAGGTCCTGCCGAGGGTGTATAGGTCCAGTCGCCCTTCCCGCAGGAGGGCGTCGGCCTCCCGGGGATCGTGGCTCAGGTTCCAGCTGGTCCCCACGGGCAGGCCCGTGGCCTCGCGCATGCGGCCCGTGACGGGCAGCAGCATGCCGGGGCCCCAGGGGATCTGCGCCTCGGGCGTGTTGAAGCCCATGGACACGTCCACGAAATCCAGGCCGGCCTCCTTCATGCGGTTGAGGAGGTCCGCGGATTCCCGGAACAGGGCCTCGTCGTCGCCGTGGAATTCCACCACGCCGAGGCGGACGTTGAGCACCCGGTCCTCGGGCCACACCTCGCGCACGGCCCGGAAGGTCTCGATGAGGAAGCGCGCGCGGTTTTCGGCGCTGCCCCCGTAGGCGTCGGTGCGATGGTTGGCCAGGGGCGAGAAGAATTCCTGGGCCAGGTAGCCGTGGGCCATGTGCAGCTGGAGCCACTGGAAGCCCAGGTCCCGGGCCCGGCGCGCCGCCGCCACCGTATCGGCCTGGATCCGGCCGATCTCATCGAGGGTAAGGGCCCGCGGCACCCGGGACAGGGCCTTGCCGAAGGCCAGGGGCGAGGGGGCCAGGGTCTCCCAGGCGCGGGGCTGGCCCAGGGGGATGTGGTCGTCCCCCTCCCAGGGGCGGTTGGCGGAGGCCTTGCGCCCCGCGTGGCCGATCTGGATGCCGGGCACGGCGCCGGCGGCCCGGATGCCCTCCACGATGGGCGCCAGGGCCGAGGCCTGGGCGTCGTTCCACAGGCCCAGGTCCGCCCAGGTGATGCGCCCCTCGGGCGAGACCGCCGTGGCCTCCACGACGACGAGGCCGGCCCCGCCCCGGGCCAAGGAGGCGTAGTGGACGCGGTGCCATTCCGTGGCCCGGCCCTCCTCGGCCATGTACTGGCACATGGGCGGCACCGCGATGCGGTTGCGCAGGGTGACGCCCTTCAGGGCGTAGGGATCGAACAGTCCGGCCATGGGAACCTCCTCGAGGACGGAATCCAAATTAATTGCATACGCGGGTAATTTCAATAAGAAATTTTAAGCGACTGCAAATTTTGTCTTGTGCCATCATCATCCGCAGGCTCCGGAGGCGCGATGGCCCCACAATCCCCCGCAGGTTCGGCCCAGGCCCGGAACTGGGGGAGCCTGTCCCTGCTCCACGAACGTGTCCAGGCCCACCTGGAGCGGGTCCTGGGCGAGGGCTTCGACCTGTCGGCCCGGGAGTACGCCCTCCTGGAGGTGCTCAGCCGCCAGCACGAGGGGCCGGGGGGCCACCTCCAGATGAAGCAGGTGGCCGATTCGGTCCTCCTGAGCCAGAGCGCCACGACGCGCCTGGTGACCCGGCTGGAGGAGCGGGGCCTGATGGCGCGGTTCTTCTGCCCCACGGACCGCCGGGGCATCTACACCCAGGTCACCCCCGCGGGCTTCGCCGTCCTGGAGAAGGCGCGGCCGGCCCACGACCGGGCCCTGGAGGAAGCCCTTTCGGCGGCCCGCCGGGAGCCCGCCTTCCAACCCCTGGTCGCCGCCCTCGATGCCTTCTGGAAGGCCCCCGGGGCCTGAGGGGTCCCCGGCCCGCGGGGCTCCGGCGCGGTGCGGGGCACCCGCCTGACGAACCCCCTCGCCCAGGGCGGCTCCCCCCTGGGCGCGGGGGCCGACCAGGAGTGGGTTTCCGGCAGGCCGCTGCCCTCCGGCTTTCCGGGAAATAGGCTGGAAGGCCGTCGTTCCGGACCGCGCCGGGGGAACCTAGCCGCCATAAAAACCATTCATTAACCACGGACCCCATGCCGGGGTCTTGAGTTCATCTAGGACGTTCCATGCACCTTACGCGCCCTGCGGCCGTCGCTCTGCTTCTCTGTCTGAATCTGGTCCCGGCCGGCGCCGAAACCACGTACGGCCTTCCCGCGGGCGTGAAACCCGGCGACGTGGGTCCCATGGGGCCGGGGAAGACGGGCATGAGGCTGGTGGGGGGCCACCTGGTGGGGCCCAAGGCCCGCTTGGAGGGGGCGGACCTCCGGGGGGCGGATTTCTCCGGGTGCGATCTCACGGGGGCGCGCCTGGACGGGGCGGACTGCACGGGGGCCAGCTTTCGCGGAGCGATCCTCACGGGGGCCTCGTTGAAGGGGACCCGCATGTTCATGGCGGACTGCTACCTGGCCCAGGACCTGTTCCTGGACGAGGCGGAGGTGCACCCCTTCTTCGAGCCCGCGAACGGGGACGAGGACCTGGGATCCCTGCGTTTCTATCTGACCAGCGATAACGAGCAGGACAAGGGGGAGCCGCGCTTCCCCGTGGCTTCGCCCTTCGGCGGGATATTCTGGCTGGAAGGAACCCAGGGCCTCCTGCGGCACCTTTCGCCCACGGGACCCAAGTACGCGTTGCACACCAGGGGAGGGAACACGGTCCTGCAGGCCATTGCGGGGGATTCGGCAGGCCGGCTGTGGGTGTTCGGGGACCAGAATTTCGGCTGGCTCCCCTTCAGCGACTTCGGCCCCAGGCCACCGAAGGACGGGGGCCGGCACCACCGGCTTCCCACGGAATCGGGGCTCGCGGCCTTCGCCGTGTCGAGCGGCACCCGGGGCGACGTCCTGGTCTCCCATCCCGGCTTCCTGCGGCATTACAAGTTCAACGAGGCCGAAATGCTGTTGGATACCATCTCCAAGGTGGGCGTTGGGACCGAAACCACCGTGGGCGTCCCCAACCGGGACGGCACCCGCGTCTTCATCGTGGGTCCAGAGAGCCCGGTAATCGTGGGCCGGAACACAGGGGGCGCGGGTGGCGTCACGGTGGCGGTGCCCAAGGGATGCCGGATCAACCGAATGGCCCGCGGTGCGGGAAGCCGGCTGTGGTTCACCCAGGCGGGCAAGCATGAGGGGGTTGGGTGGTACGACGAGGCCACACGGGCGTTCGTCTTCCACGAGCTCGCCCCGCTTCCGGGCGGTGGGGCCCGCACGCCCTGGGCCCTCGCCCCGGACGGCCAGGGCAACATGTGGTTCACGCAGCAGGGCACGTCCAGCCTCGGCCGGGTGACGCCCGCGGGGGTGATCACCGAATACCCGCTGCCCATCGGTTTCCGGGCCCAGGATATCGTGCCCGGCCCGAACGGGCGGATGCTCTTCACCGTGGAGGGGGAGCCCCTCATCGGCTCCGTGCTCACGGTGCCGCCGGCCCCGGCTTCTCCCCCGGTCCCGGCGAAGGCTTCGGTCGCGGTCCCGGTGGAGACCAAGGCCTCCGCCGGCTGGACGATCCCGAATTACGCGCCCCGGCCGGAGCGGCGCAAGCCCCTCACGGACGGGGAACGCCGTGAACTGCACATCAGGCGGCTCCTGGCGGCGGAATCCAGGTTCGAGGCCCAGGAGGAGCCCCAGGCCACCCCGGTGGAGGAGGTGAAAACCCCGGCGGCGGTTCCCGCCTCCCTGGCTGGACCCCAGGAGAGGCTCGCGTCCCTGGACGTCAACCTGTCCCCCGGGGCCATCCGGAGCATCCTGGCCAAGCATGGCTTCGGTCGGCGGCCCGACAAGAGCCAGTTCGCGCCCGGGTTCAGCACCCCCGAAGGGCTCGCCGCCCTCATCGCCGAGGGCATGGAGAACGCGGGCGCCATCGCCCGGGTGCGCATCACGGACGCCGAGGGCCACTTCCTGACCTTCTGCACCCACCCCCATGTGGGCACCCGCGACGGGGCCGAGGGCCCCACCGGCCGCTTCGTGGTGCGCACCGTCCGGCACTTCAACGGGGAATCCTACGAGCACGACGTGATCGGGGCCTATCCCACGCGCTAGCTGCGTAATCGCACGTGTCCCGGACGTTCGCCCCGGTTCGTTGCTGCGGGCCAAGCCCGCAGCAACGGAAGGCTCTCAGCCCATGGTTGGGCCCGTGTTTCACTCATTGGCCCCGACCCACCTCAGGGCCTCTCTTCGCGTGCTGCGAGGAGGGCATCGGACCGCGCCAACGCTAATTTGGGAAATCGACCTCGTCTCGAACCGGGCCTTCAGCAGGTCCGGGTTCGAGCTGACTTCAAAAGACTGTGGGCGCTGCACACCATTCAGCGTCGGCGCCCACCGGCACCGGGAGGGCCATCGCGAAGCAACCCCCCAAACCCATGGGAGCCGCTTTCCTCGCCTGGGCCTTCCAGGAGAGCCATTCCCTTCCGCTCAACGAAGTGAGTTGGGCGTAGCACAGCCCCAACGTCTCTTCCGCACCCCCCCGTCATCGCCGGCTTGGCCGGCGATGACGAAACAGGGCGAACGTCCGGGACTCGCACGATTACCTAGCCAGGCTCCTAGCCGCTGCGGTTCCCCTATTTCAGGGTGAGGGTTCCGACCTTCACGACGGCCTGGATCGGGATGTCCTTGGTGACCTCACTGGGCACGGCGCCGGCCTTGGTGACGGTCAGGGTCACGGCGCCGGGAAGGGCGTCCTTGGCCAGGACCAGGGCCACCTGGAGCACGGGCGAGGACTTGCAGTCCATGGCTTCGTTCATGACGCCGGAACCGAGGGGCTGGGGCGCGTACTGCGCGGGCGGAATCTCGTAGCGCTGGCATTTCTGCCAGAGCCCCACGGACAGCGTGTCGTTCTTCGTGCCGGCGGCGCTGGCCACGCAGGGCACGGCGTGGGAGGCCTCGTCGAGGTCGTGGAGGATGCCCTTGTCGGCCATGAACCCCAGGGATACCCCCTTGGAATCCTGGAACCGGGAAAAGGCCACCTTGCCCGTATCGGCCTTGAGGTTGAAACCGACGCCCCGGAAGAGGAAGCCGGAGGGCCCCACCAGGTCCAGGACCAGGCGGGTGGGGGTGGACACGGGGTCCTTCACCAGGGCCCATTCGCCGGCCGCCGGCGTGGGGTCGGTGTAGGCGAGGGCGGTGGCGGTCACCGGCGCCGCCGGGGCGGAGCTGGTGGAACCCCCGCATGCGGAGATGAGGAGGCAGGCCGGGACGGCGAGGAGCATGTGCATGGGTTTCATCGCATTCACCTAGTGGGCAAAGACGGAGTTGAAGCCGAGCCTGGCGAGACTGATATCGTTATCGTCCGTCATGCTGTTGTTGGAGATGTCGAGCAGGGGCACCAGCGACGATGGGAAGTACTGTTGGCTCCGGCCCCAGCTGATGGCATAGGCGGCCAGGTCGAGGGCGTCGAATTCCGTATCCGTGTCGGTGTCCATGTTGCAGGCATAGGCCAGGGTGGCGGCGTAGCGGCTGGGATCCTGGTTGCTGGAGACCTTGAGGGTCCACAGGTAGTGGTTGATGTAGGGGGCCTTGAAGGCCTTTCCCCCCACGATCGCCCCGCCCTGCTCCGCGATGGCTTTGCTGTAGCCGCCCAGGCTCCAGGTGTAGTCCGTGTTGGTGGCATGGGTGATGGTGGGGGCCGGGAGGGTCTGGGGGACCCCCGGGACGGGGATGACGATGAGCCGGTTCAGGTCCGAGTTCCAGTTGTAGCCCCCGCTGGTTTCATCGACGACACCCTCCACCTGCCTGCCCAGCATCACCCGGACCGGTTCGACGCCGCTGGCGGGCGCGCCGACGTTCACCGCCGCGAAGGCGTTCTTTACGGCCGCCAATTCGTTCGATCCCGCGCCGTATAGCTCGGTGGCCGTTTCCTCCATGAGGGTCCGGAATCCGGCGTAGTCCGTGGCGGGGTCCGCCAGGCGGGTGGTGAGGGTCCGGTACCAGATTCGGGAAGCGGTGTCGTTCCCCAGCCCCGTCATGCCTCCGGGGAGGCAGGGGGAGTAGGAGACGGCCGTCGGCTGGCTCGAGGCGCCCTGGGCGAGGAAGTAGAAGGCGCGGTTGCCCGGGCCCATGGTGAAGTGCACGTCGTCCAGGCCGATGCCGTCGAACCAACTGTCGTGGCTGTACCCGTCCTGGCTGGGCTTGTACATGGACCGGATGGCCTGGTGGCTGGTGGTGAGCTGTTTTCCGATCGTCCACACCCCGTCCTCGGTGGGGGCGTTGGGGGCGGTGTCGGGAATGACGCTGCCCGTGCCGCCGTTGGGGCCCCAACTGTAGAAGCGCGTCATGGCCGAAAAGATGTCCGCCGTGGCCTCGTTCAGGCCGCCGGACTCGCCGACGTTGTCCAGGCCGCCCGAGCCGGCCACCACCCCGTGGGACATCTCGTGGGCGGTGATGTCCATGGACGTGAAGGGGCCGTAGCCCTGGCGCAGGTCGCCGTCGCCGAAGTACATGGACTGGTTGTAGGGCACGAAGTAGGCGTTGAGCATGGGGGTCATGGTCTGGTAGAACCCCTCGTTCACGTGGACGAAGACGGCGGGCGGGGTCCCCTGGTCGTCCATGCCGTTGCGCCCGAAGACGCTCCTGAAGAAGTCCCAGGTCTTGAGCACCCCATGGGTGGCGTCCACCGCAACCGTCTGCCCATTGACCGCGAGGTTCGCGGTGGCGATGGTCACGGACTGATCCCCGGCCGGGAAGCCTGCGAAGGGTTTGCCGTCCCCCCATTCGGTCCCCGAGACCAGGTAGGGGATCTCGCCGCCGGGAATGCTTGTGGAGAAGTAGTTGTCGACCCAGTACGTGGCGATTCCGGGCACGTTCATCCAGTCATAGACGGACCAGATGGGATTGATCGCGGTGGTGCGGGTCGTGTCCCGGAGGGTGTTGTAGGTGCCGCTGGGGGGCATCAGATCGGGGCCCCAGGTGGAATCCCAGGCGTTCACCCACACGAAGGGATTCGTATTGAGGCTAACGGTGCCGTTGTACTCCGAGTTGCCTGTGGCGGGTGCATCGTAGATCCTGCCGTCCCACTTCTTGAGCAATTCGCCCGTGGTGGCGTCCACAATCATCTCCGTGACGCCCCGCTCGCCCATGCGGCCCTGCAGGACCGTGGCATGGTAGGCCCACACGTAGGGCTGGGACCTCCGTGGGGTGGCCACGCTGTAGGCCTCGTCCAGGGCCAGTTCGCCCTTGGCGTTGCGCTTGATCTTGAGGCCGTCCTGGAGAGCCGTGGGGAATACGATCCTCTCCAGGTTGACCTGCGGGGAGGTCTTCTCCTCCTGGAGGCCCAGGCGCTTCAGGCAGCGGGCCCGGACCGCATCCGCCGCCAGGAGATCCGCCGGCTGGAGGTCGATGCCCGGGAAGACCTTGGCCTGGACCTTCTCGAAGCCCCCATCGGAGGTCATGTGGCCGATGAGGCGGCTTCCCCAGACCCGCGTGCCCCGGTAGCCCTGGGCGAAGCGGACGTGGGTCTTGCCGTAGGGGTCGGTGTTGCGCCCCACCTCCTGGATCTGATCGGAACCCGACAGGCCGTAGGTGGCCTTCAGGGCCTCCACGTGGGAGGCGATCGCCGCGGCCCGGACCCCTTCCTTCCCCTGGACGTCGGCGAGGGCTTCCCTCGCCAGGGGCGGGAGTCCCTGGCTGGCCCCCAGGACGCTCCCGGCGAGCGCCAGCGCCAGCCATGAAAGGCTGTGAAGCTGCAGATGTCTCATGTTCCCCCCTCTGGGTGGCCCGGTTTGGATGATGGCCCTTTGGTCCACTCTAGGGGGTGCGGCTGTTGCGTACGGACAAGTGATGTTTCATTGTGTTGCACGACCCGGGGCCTAGGCCCGGAGCTCCAGGGTTCCGGCGAGACCGACGCCGGGCTCGCTCTGGAAGGCCAGGCCCCAGCCTTCCTTTTCCGCGATCTGGATGGCCAGGCTCAGGCCGAGGCCCATCCCCTCCGCGTCGTAGCCTTCCGCCCCCGGTTTGCGGAACCGGAGGAAGGGAAGGCCCAGCTGCTGAAGCTGATGTGGTTCCAGACCCGGGCCCGCGTCCGCGACGGTCACCAGGAAGCGCCGCCCCTTTCCCTGGGCCGAGAACCGGATGGGGCCCTCGCCGTGGAGGAGGGCGTTCTCCAGGAGGGTCTGCAGCACCTGCATCAGGGAGACCCGGTTGGCCAGGCCCTCCCAGCCCTCCAGGCGCGCCTCGAAGGGGCGGTCCGCCTCGGCGCAGAGCGCGCGGAACTCCTGCGCGAGCTCCTCCAGCCAGGCCGAGGTCACGGGTTCGGCGGGGGCGTTCGGGACCGCCGGATCCAGGGCCCGAAGGCCGTTCTGGATCATGAGGGCCAGTTGGTCCACCTGCTCTCCGATGCGGATGAAGAGGACGTCGGCCTGCTCCTTCTCCATGCGGCCGTGACGGCTGGCGTCGCACCAGGCCTTGATGATCGCCAGCGGCGTCTTGAGGCTGTGGGTCAGGGAGGCGAGGCGGTCCTTCACCAGCGCGGCTTGCCGGGCGGCGTTCCGGCGGATGCCCAGGACATAGAGCGAAAGGCCCCCGAGCAGGAGGAGGGGCCCCAGGACCAGGAGCACCTGCCGGAGGACGAAGGCCCGCATGGCCCGCCGGAGCGGGCCCGTGGGCACGGTGGTCCACAACCAGCCCGGGGTCTGGTTCCGGTTCCAGTAGCCGATGGTCCAGACCCGGCCCTTGAGCCGGCCTTCGGGGATCTGGTAGGCCGTTTCCGGGTAGGTCTGGGGCGCGCGGCCCGCCCTGGGTTCCGGCTCCAGGTGGTGCAGGCACTGCTTGAGGTCGGGATCGGGGCCGAGGACCTGGGCCAGCTCCGCCTCGAGGGCCGGGCTGCCGGGATCCAGGCGCTTGAGGACGATCCAGTTCTCCGTGCGGACCGCCACGCGCAGGCACCAGCCGAAGTCCGGGTCCTGGCCTTCCTCGGGACAGAGGAAATCGGAACGGCGCCGGATCAGGCTCGCGGCGAAGGTGCGGTAGAAGGCGAGCCTGGGCGCGTCGGGGCGCCTGACCAGGCGCCGTCCCTCCCGGACCCAGACATCGAGGCTTCCACGGGCCACCAGGGCTTCCAGGGTCGGCTCCCCGTCGAGGTAGGCGCCCACCGGGGCCTCGGTCCCGGTGGAGAAGGGGGGGACGGGGCCGCAGGAATACCACCTCGCATCGAAATTCTCGCTGAAGCGGTCCTTGACGGGCAGGAACAACTGTTCCCGGGCCGCCACCAGCGTGCGCCGGACCCACTGCTGGAGGCCCCAGGCGAAGAACAGGGCGAGGGCGAGGAGGAGGGCCGAGGTCGCCGCCCGGGCGGCCAGGATCTGGTGCCGGGCGAGCCAGGGCGGAACCCGGCGCTGGCGGGGGCGGGCTTTCAGGACCGTCCGGGTGGCCATGGTTCAGAGGGGCGTGACGGGCAGGGCCCAGCGGTACCCGGCCGAGGCGATGGAGCGGATGTAGCCGGTCGCTTCCGTATCCCCGATCTTCTTTCGCAGCCGCGCCATGTGGACGTCCACGGCCCGCAGGGAGGGGCGGGAGTCCGGCGGCCACACGTGGCGGAGCATCTCGCTCCGGTCCAGGGTCGTTCCCGGGTGGGCCAGCAGCAGTTCCAGGAGCAGGAACTGCTTGGCGGTGAGGTCCAGGGGCTGGCCGTCCAGAAGGACCTTCATGGAGGCGGACTCCAGGCGGAAGGGGCCGGAAACCAGGACCGGCTGGCCGGTGGCCGGACGCGTGCGCCGGAGGATGGCCTTGATCCGCTCCAGGAGTTCCAGCATGGAAAAGGGCTTCACCAGGTAGTCGTCGGCCCCGAGCTTGAGGCCGCGGATCCGGTCGCCCTCCTCGCCCCGCGCCGTGAGCATCAGGACGCCCACCGTGCTGCCCTGCTTGCGGAGGCGGGCCACCACCTGGTAGCCGTCCAGGACGGGCAGCATCAGGTCCAGCACCACCAGATCGACGGGTTCCCGTCCAAGGCATTCCAGGGCCTTCTCCCCGTCTCCGGCGGTGAGCACCTGGAAGCCCTCGAAGGTCAGGACCGACCGGAGGGTTTCGGAAAGTTCGCGCTGGTCCTCGACGACTAGGATTCTCTGCATGGGATGCTGCCGGCTGGTTCGGGTTCACGGGGAGGGTTGAATCCACCATACCCCAGGGAAGGAAGGGGCCTCCACCCCAATCGGCGGGGGCCGGCCCCCGGGGGTTGGCAGCGGCCCCTGCCGGTGGATAGCCTGACCTCATGCGTCCATTCCTGTTCTTCCTCGGTTTCACGATCACCTTGTCCGCGCAATCCATCGCCTTCACGTTCGACGATGGCCCGAAGATGGGCCAGACCGTGCTCCTGGACGCGGCCGGGAAGAACGCGGCCATCCTCGGGGCCCTGCGGGAGGCCCGCGTCGCGTCCTGCCTCTTCGTGGCGGGCCCCTGCCTGGAGACGCCCCAGGGCGTGGCGCTGGTGAAGGAATGGGGAAACGCGGGGCACGGGGTCGCCAACCACGGCGCCGCCCACGGGAACCTGAACGGGCCCCATTCGACCCTGGCCTGGTTCGAAGCCGACTTCCTGAAGCAGGATGCGCGGATCCGGACCCTGCCCGGGTACGTGCGCTGGTACCGCTTTCCCTACCTCAAGGAGGGCGACACCCGGGAAAAGCGGGATGGGGTCCGCGCCTTCCTCAAGGCCCAGGGCTGCCGGAACGGCCACGTCACCATCGACACCAGCGACTGGTTCTACGACCAGCGCCTCCAGCAGGCCCTGGCCAGGAACCCGAAGCTGGAGCTTGGGCCCTGGCGGAAGGCCTACCTCGACCACCTCCGGAACCGGGCCCAGTACTACGACCGGCTGGCCCAGGCCGCCGTCGGAAGGTCCATTCCCCACGTCATGCTGCTCCACCACAACCTGACCAGCGCCCTCTTCCTGGCCGACGCCATCCGGATGTTCCGGGAAATGGGCTGGAAGGTCATCGCTCCAGCCGAGGCGTACGCCGACGAGGTGTACCGGATGGAACCCGATGTGCTGCCGGCGGGGGAGAGCCTGGTGTGGTCCCTGGCCAAGGCGAAGGGCCTGCAGGGCCTTCGTTTCCCGGGCGAGGACGCCCAGTACGAGGCACCGCTCCTGGACGCCCTGGGCCTCTGATATCTCTTTCTTTATCCCCAGCATCCCCGTCCATCCCCGGCTGGAAAAGGGCCGGAGTGGGTCGGCGCTTAGCGGATGAGGTGCTGCCTCAGGACGGCCTTCACCTCGTCGGTGGGTTCGTTCTCCATGGCCAGGGCCATGGCTTCCCGGGCCTCCTGCGTGTTCATCGCGGCCAGGGCCTTGGCGGCGGCGATGCGGATGCCCACGGGTTCCCGGCCCTTGAAGAGCCCCTTCTTCTGGAAGAGCTCCTGCAGCGGCTTCACGGAATCGTTGCCCGGGATGCGGCCCAGGGTCTCCACGGCCCGCAGGCGCAGGCGCTGGGCGTCGTCGCCGGCGGCCTTGTCGGGGGTGAGCATGCGCAGGATCGCGGGGAGGGCGGCGGGCTCGCCCAGGTCCCCCAGGAGGTTGAGGGTCTCCAGCTGCGCGGCCTGGTCGCCGTCGGCGAGGGTCTCGGCCAGGGCCATGGCGGCGGCGGGCTTCCCGGCCAGGGCGGCCACGGCGGTGACGGCGGTGCGGCGCACGCGCATGTCCTGGTGGCTGATGGCCAGGAGCATGTCGGGCAGGACGCCCTTGTCGCCGGCCTGGGCCAGGAGCATGAGGGCGGTGTCCACCATGTGGGGGTGGGAGGAGGCCAGCTGCTCCTGGAGCACGGGCACGGCGCGCTTGCCGATGGCCCGGAGGGCTTCGGCCAGGTGGGTGCGGTGGCTGGGGTCCTCCTCGATCTCCAGGCTCGCGGCGAGGTGGGCCGCCGCCGGGGTGCCGATGAGGGCGAGGATGGCGTGCACCTGGGGGATGGGGAGCCCCGCGCCCTTCTGGAAGAGCAGGGGCACCAGGAGGGCGATGTTGGCCGAGGAGCCCAGGCGCGCCAGGAGGTCGCGCAGGAGCTGGGGCTTCCAGGCCGCGGCGCCCACGCTGGGGTAGGCCAGGTCGCCCAGGTTGCGCATCTCGTTGTGCAGGGCCGTGAAGTTCCCGGCGGGGATCCACCGGTTGAGGATGGCCTCCACGGTCTGGGCGCACCACTGGGCCACCAGCTGGTCGTTTTCCGCCGACAGCCGGTAGCGCGCGGCGGCCAGCATGCGGTTCTCCAGATCCATGGGCAGCCCGGTCTCCGGGAGGCCATCGGCCAGGTTGGCCAGGATCTCGGTGCCGTGGCGGCGCACGGACTCCTGGGGGCTGCTGAACTCCTCCTCCAGCTGGGCCAGCATGGAGCGGATATCGTCCACGCGCTTGCCGCGGATGAGCTGGCGCCCCAGGGTCATGACCAGGTGGGGGTCCAGCTTGTGGATGGCGTGGCGCTCCAGGCTCATGTGGAGCTTGGTGTCGGTGCCCTGGCATTCCCACTGGATGGCTTCCTTGAAGTCCTCCACCTCCTGCATGCCCCACCCCTCGAACTGGAGGCGGCCCCGGATGGCGTCCAGGGAGAGCTCCCGGTCGGGCACGCACTGCATGAGGGCCACGGTGAGCAGGGCCAGGTCGAACATGGAGGGGCGGTGGGAGACGTGGGTGTGCGCCACCGCCTGGGCCAGGAGCTCGGGGGCCAGGAAGTCCAGGGCGCGGCGCAGGGCGTGCTCCCCGGCGGGGAACCCGGGCACCCCCAGGAGGATGTTCCCCTGGTCCGCGGCCTCGAATTCGGAAAAGGCCTTGCGCAGGGCGTCCCGCACCGTGCCGGGGTCCATGGCCTCCAGCATGAGCCGCGCGCCGGCCCCCGCCATGCAGGCGTAGCCGGGGATGGAGAAGCCGAAGCGCTTGAGGGAGTCCCGGTGGTCCACGCCCCAGGGGGACCGGGGCCCGGCCTTGTCCACGGAGGTGGTGGAGGCCAGGGCGGTGCGGAAGAGGTCCGAAAGCTCGTCCCGCAGGGCCGCGGGGGAGGGGGGGAGGGGGGCCGCGGGCTCGTCGGGGAGCTCCACGATCTCCTCCAGTTCCCGGGGCACCTGGACCCGGGCCAGTTCCTCCGGGGTCAGGGGGGCGGGTTCGGGGAAGGCCTCGGGGACCGTGGCCGGCACGGCGCCGGGGCTGGCCGAGACCCAGGGGATGGGGTCGAAGGTGTCGGGGATGGCCTTGGGGACGCTGCGTTCGGGGGCGGCGAACATCCGCTCCCAGTCCAGTTCCACGTCGGAATCCCGCAGGGGCGTGGCGACGCGGGGGGCCGTGAGCTCCTCCCGGGGCAGCACCCGCAGGAGGCCGTCGTCGGGCAGGAGCGTGGCGGCCCCGCCCATCTCCGCCACGCGCTGGGGGCGCATCTGGAGGATGAAGAGCAGCGTCCGGATCTCCTCGGGATCCAGGCCCGGCTCCAGCTCCACCCCTCCGATTTCGCGGGCGTCCATCTCCCGGGCCAGGGCCATGGCCGCGTTGGGCGCCCCGGTGACGGGCTCGCCCTGGCAGGAGAACCCCACGCCGCTGGTCTCCAGCCGGATGGTTCCGAACTCCGCCAGGAGCGCGGGCAGGTAGTCCTCCAGGTCCGCCTGGCTCTTCATGGCCAGGGGGTGGTCCGGGGCGTGGTGGAGCTGCGCGCGGAGAGCCTGGTGAAGAAGCTCGATGAGACGGGTGAGGGACTTTGGAGCGGGCATGGCCTCCCCATGGACTAGTGATCCCCAAAGGTGGGTAGTGAAATATTAATGTACTTTCCCCGGGAGCGGGGTTTTGTGATGCCGGAGGCTAGGGTTCGCAGCGGATCAGAAGGGACGTATTGATCCCCCCGAAGGCGAAATTGTTGTTCATGAAGAGGGGCCCCCGGGGGGCGCGGCCCCCGCCCTGGATGTAGTCCAGGGGCCCGCAGCGCGGGTCCACCTCCTCCAGGTTGAGGGTGGGCGCCACCCGGCCCGAGCGGGTCATGTGGATGCCCAGCCAGGTCTCGATGGCCCCGCAGGCGCCCAGGGTGTGCCCCAGGTAGCTCTTGAAGGAGGTGATGGGCACCGCGCGGCGGAACGTCTCCCAGGTGGCCTGGCTTTCGGCGATGTCGCCGTGCTCGGTGGCGGTGCCGTGGGCGTTCACCCAGTCCACCGCGTCCGGCGACAGGCCGGCGTCCCCCAGGGCCGTGGCCATGGTGGCGGCCATGGTGGGCATCTGGGGCTGGGTGATGTGGGCGCCGTCGGAATTGGTGCCGAAGCCCAGGATCTCGGCGTGGATGCGGGCGCCCCGGGCCAGGGCGCGCTCCCGTTCCTCCAGCACGAGGGTGCAGGCGCCTTCGCCCAGCACCAGGCCGTCCCGGTTCCGGTCGAAGGGCCGCGGCGTCAGGTGGGGTTCCCCGTTGCGCAGGCTCGTGGCGAACAGCGTGTCGAACACCGCCGCGCTGCAGAAGGTGAGCTCGTCGGAGCCCCCCGCGACCATGGCGTCCTGCATGCCGTACTTGATGGATTCGTACGCGTAGCCCAGCCCCTGGCTGCCCGAGGTGCAGGCGCTGCTGGTGGGGATGACCCGGCCCGTGAGGCCGAAGAAGAGCCCGATGTTCACGGCGGCCGTGTGGCTCATGAACTGGATGTAGCCCGTGGCGCTGATATTGGCGGAACCTTCGCCCGTGAGGGCCGAGCCCAGGGAGAGGATGGGGTCGAGGCTGCCCGAGGAGGAGCCGTAGGCCACCCCCATGCGGCCGCTCTGCACGAAGGGGTCCCCCCGGAGGCCCGCGTCCTCCATGGCCAGTTCCGAGGCCCTGACCCCCAGCATGGCCACCCGCCCCATGGAGCGGCTGAGCTTGCGGGGATAGTGGGCCGGGGCGGCGAAATCGGGAATGGGGGCTCCCAGGCGCGTCTGGAGGGAGGGGTAGGCGTCCCAGGCCGGCATGGCGACCACCGCGGAGCGGCCTTCGCGAAGGCGCCCCTCCACCGCGGCCCATTCGCTTCCGAGGGCCGTGATTGCTCCCATTCCTGTGATCACCACGCGTCGTTCCAAGCGCTTCCTCCATGGCCCGGCCAGGTGCCTGGCCATGGCTGTTCGGGTGTTCGATGATAGCCTGGGATGCTGGACCCGGGGAAATCCCACGACCCATAGGAATGCCGGATGGAAACCAAGGATCGGTTGAAGAAGGTGATGATCGAAGAACTGAACCTGGAGGGGATGCGTCCCGAGGACATCCAGGACGACGCCCCCATCTTCCGGGAGGGCCTGGGCCTGGATTCCCTGGACGCCGTGGAGATCGTGATGCTCCTCAAGAAGCATTTCGGCATCGAGCTCAAGAGCATGGAGGAGAGCAAGCCGGCCTTCCAGTCCGTGAACGCCCTGGCGGCCTTCATCGACGCCCGCCGGAACGCATGATCCCGGTCACCGGCCTGGGGTGCGTCTGCGGAGCCGGCGGGACCCTGGCCGCGTGCATGGAGGCCCTCTTCGGCGACGGCCCGGGGCCGGCCCCGGCCACCCGGTTCACCAGCGACCTTCCCGCCGCGTACCCCGTCTTCGAGGTGCCCGGTTTCACCTGCGACCCCCGGTTCCTGCGCACCAGCGGCCTGCTGCTCCACGCCACCCGGGAGGCGCTCCGGGACGCGGGGCTGGCGCCGGAGGACCTGCCCCGGGCCCGCACCGGCGTGATCATCGGCACCACCGTGGGCTGCGCCCTGAACGACGAGGCCTTCTGCCGGGCCTACCGCGCCGGGGGCCACCCGGGGCTGGAACCCATGGAACGCATCCTGCGCAGCAACCCCGCCGAGGCCCTGGCCCGGGAACTGGGCCTGGCCGGCCCCTGCCAGACCGTGGTGAACGCATGCTCCTCGGGCACGGACGCCATCGGCCTGGGGGCCTCCTGGATCCGGGCGGGGCTCTGCGACATCGTCCTGGCGGGGGGCGCGGACGAACTGAGCCGCATCACCTTCAACGGCTTCGTCTCCCTGAAGATCACCTCGGAGGAGGCCTGCCGCCCCTTCGATCGGGACCGCCGGGGCCTGAACCTGGGCGAGGGGGCCGCCCTTCTGGTGCTGGAGGCCCCCGGCACCCGCCGCCGGGCCCGGTCCTTCGTGCTGGGCTACGGTTCCTCCTGCGACGCCTACCACCCCACCGCCCCCAGCCCCGACGGCGCGGGCCTGCGCCGGGCCATCGCCGAGGCCATGGGAGGCCTCGCCCAGGCGGAGGTGGCCTTCGTGAACGCCCACGGCACGGCCACCCCCGACAACGACCGGGTGGAGGCCCTGGTGCTCCGGGACCTGCTGCCCGGCGTCCCCTTCCTCTCCACCAAGGGCCGCACCGGCCACACCCTGGGCGCCGCGGGGGCCATCGAGGCGGCCTTCACCGCGGCCTGCCTGGAGCTGGGCCGGATCCCGCCCAGCGCGGGCTTTTGCACCCCGGACCCCGCCCTGGGCGGGGCCGAGCCCGTGCGGGAAGCCACCGCCTTCCCGGGCGGCGTGGCGCTCTCCTCCTCCCTGGCCTTCGGCGGGAACAACGCCGTGCTGGCGCTGGGAGGCCCCCGGTGACGGTGCGGGTGCTGGGCATCGGCGCGGTGGGCGGCTTCGGCTGCGGCGCGGAGAACCTGGGCCTCGCCCCCGGCGAACCCGGGACGCTCACCCTCCCGTGGGGGGAGGGCACCCGCGGGATCCCGGCCTTCCGGGCCGACACCACCCCCCTGGAGCGCTTCGTGGAGCGCAAGGCCCTGCGCAGGGTGGATCACTTCTCCCGCATGGCCCTGCTGGGCGCCCACCTGGCCCTGGAGGACGCGGGGCGGACGCCGGAGGGCCTGGCCCTGGTGGTGGCCAGCGGCTTCGGGCCCACCGGCACCACCTTCAGCCTCATCGACTCCATGATGCGGGACGGGGACGCCTGCACCTCCCCCATCCACTTCGCGGGTTCGCTGCACAACACCCCCGCGGCCCACATCGGCATCTTCCTGGGGATCACCGGGCCCTGCCTCACCCTCAGCCGTTTCGAGGGCCTGGTGCCTTCGGCGCTCACGGCGGCGCGCCTCCTCCTCGCCGAAGGCCGGGCGGAGCGGGTCCTGGTGGGCGTGGTGGACGAATTCTCCGAGCTCATGGGCTACCTCTGGGCCCGGGGCGAATCCCGGCCGGTGGCCGGGGAAGGCGCCGCCTTCCTCCTGCTTTCCGCCCGGGAGGAGGACGGCCCCGGGGCCTGCGCCCTGGAGGAGGCCGAGGCCGCCGCCGGACCCTGGCCCTGGGGCGCCATGCCCGGGGCCCAGGCCTTCGCCATCGCCGCCGCGGCGGCGCGGATCAGATCATCCCGCCGTTGACCCCGATGACCTGCCGGGTGATGTAGCCCGCGGAGGGGGAGAAGAGGAACCCCGCCAGGTCCGCCACGTCCTCGGGCTGGCCCACGCGCTTCATGGGCACCACCGCCAGGGCGTGGCCCAGGTCCACCTCCTCGAGCATCTCGGACGCGATGAGGCCCGGGGCGATGCAGTTCACCGTGATGGCCCTGCCGGCCAGTTCCACGGCCAGGGCCTTGGCGGCGCCGATGAGGCCGGCCTTGGCGGCGCTGTAGTTCACCTGGCCGCGGTTCCCGATGACCCCGGACACCGAGGCGATGCACACGATGCGGCCCCCCTTGCGCAGGCGGATCATGGGCATGGTCAGGGGGTGCACCACGTTGAAGAACCCGTCCAGGCTGGTGCGGAGCACCAGGTCCCAGTCCTCCTCCGACAGGGCGGGGAAGGCGTTGTCCCGGGTGATGCCGGCGTTGCAGACGATGCCGTAGTAGGGCCCGTGGGCCTCCACCAGGGCCTCCAGGGCGGAGCGGGCCGCCTCCCGGTCCGTGACGTCGAAGACCGTCACGTCGGCGGAACCCCCCGCCCCCAGGATCTCCGCGGCCAGGGCCTCGGCCTCGGCGGCGCGGGTGCGGGCGTGGGCGGTGACGTGGAAGCCGTCCCGGGCCAGGCGCAGGGCGATGGCGCGCCCGATGCGGCCGCTGGCGCCGGTGACGAGGACGCGCTGGGGCTGGGTCATGGTCGCTCCCCTTCGAAGGTCTTCAGGATGGCCGTGGCGACCTCCTCGCCGTCCAGCGTGATGCCGCAGGCGAAGGCCGACAGGCCCGAATCGTCCAGGTACTTCAATTCCGCATGGATCCCCAGTTCGCTCCCCGCGGGAAAGGCGGGCAGGGTGCAGGTGTAGGCCCGGGTTCCCAGCAGGTAGCCCAGGCGGGGCTCCCGGTCCTGGGCCCGCCGGTTCAGGCCGCCGTAGGCCGCGATGGCCTGGGCCATGAGCTCCAGGCCGAACCAGGCCGGCATGGCGCCCCGGGCGTCGGCGTACCAGGCGCCGGGGTCCACCCGGGCGCGGGCCAGGATCCCGTCCCGCCGGTGGTCCAGCACGGCGTCCAGGAGGAGCATGGGGGGGCGGTGGACCAGGAGGTCCTCGGCGGGTCGCATCGTCAGTCGTCCAGGGTGGTGATGGTGGCTTCCAGGTCCATGGGGGGCACCCGCAGGAGGATGGCGCGGTACGGGGGTTCGGCGCCCTTGCGGTCCAGGGTGAGGAGGGTCCGGCCCTTGCGCAGGAGGGTGCGCAGGGCACCCTCCTCCCTCAGCTCCATGCCCGGGGCCAGGCCCTTGCGGGCCTCCTCCAGGGGCCAGTCGCTGAGCTGGATGAGGGCGGGCAGGAGGTTGGGGTCGAAGGCTTCCGGCAGGGGCACCCGCGCGTCCAGGACGGCGGGCCCGTCCTCCACCCGCAGGACGAAGAGGGTCTGGCCCAGGGGGGAGGAGGCCACGATGGACAGCCGGCGCCCGTCGTTCTCCACGGTGGTGAGGAGCCGCTCGGGTTGGGCGCCGGGCCTGCGGAACACCACCTCCTGGTTGGCGAAGCAGCGGGGCCCGGTGGACGCGGGCTGGAGCCTGTAGGGCAGCGAAGGCCTCCAGGCGCAGCCCAGGAGGGCCAGGACGAGGAGCAGGGCCCGCTTCATGCGCGCTCCCCCAGGGCCAGGAAGGAGGTGAGGGTGGCCACCAGCACCGCCGCCGCCAGGGTGACGCCGAAGGCGCGCAGGCTCGGGGTGTGGCTCAGGGCAAGGAGCCCGAAGGAGATGAGGGTGCTGGCGCTGGCCAGCATCACCCCCAGCAGGGCCGAGGTGCCCGCGGCGTCCCGCTCGCGCAGGAAGACGGTGTAGTCCACGCCCAGGCCCAGGCTCAGGATGAGGGCCATGACCGTGAAGAGGGTCACGGGGAAGCCCAGCGCCGCCCCCGCGGCCAGGGCCGCCAGCATGCCCAGGAGGGAGGGGGCCAGGAGCCGCAGGCTGGTCCGAGGGCCGTACCAGGCCCCCAGCAGCAGGCCCACCAGGGCCACCGCGCCGGCCAGGGCCCAGGTGGCCACCCGGCGGTAGTGGGCCAGGAGGCGGGAGACGCTGCCGGCCTTGTCCACCAGGGTCACGCCCGGAAGGCCTTCGCAGGCCCGGGCCAGGGCGGGGGCATCGGGGCTGCCCGTGGGCAGCACCACCGAGGCCGCGCCGCGTTCCGTGGGGCCCAGCCAGAAGGGCCGCAGGGGGATGGAGAAGGAGGTGCCCAGCCAGGCCCCCACCGTCAGGGGACCCGAGTCCAGGCCCTCCCGGGCCGCGGCCGCGGCTTCGGGGCGGAAGCCCGCGTCCAGCATGCCCTTGGCCAGGGCGGGCAGGGCGGCGCGGTTCCGGGCCAGGGCGGCCTCCTGGCGGGCCGGGGAAGGCACGAAGGCCGACACCGCCATGAGGCCCGCCACGCCGGGGATGGGCATGCGCGCGCGCAGGGCCTCCTCCCGGGCCAGCACCTGGCCCTCGTCGGCGCCTTCCACCAGGAAGAAGGCGCCGGCCGTGGAGATCTTCAGCAGCTCCTGGATGCGGGCCTCGTCGCGGCGCAGGGCCCGTGAGGGCAGGATCAGGCCGCGCACGTCGTCGTCCACCCGGGAGAACGCCAGCGTCCCGCCCAGGAGGGCCAGGGCCGCGGCCACGGCCAGGGGGGTGCGGCGGTGGGCGGACCAGCCCTGGATCCGGCCCAGGATCCGGGCCAGGGCGGCCCCCAGGGCGGGACGGGGCGGCAGGGGCGCCCCGAGCCAATCCGGCAGCACCAGCAGCACCGTGAGGAAGGAGCCCGCCAGGGCCACCATGGAGAACACGGCGATCTGGCGCAGGCCCGGGAAGGGCGCCGCCAGCAGGGCGCCGTAGCCCAGGAGGCTCGTGACCAGCCCCAGGAGCAGGGCGGGCAGGATGCGCCGCAGGGTGGCCCCGGGGTTCCAGGCGCCGCCGGCGCCCAGGTGGTGGGCGAAGAGGAGGAAGGCGTAGTCCACCGCCACGCCCATGACGGTGCAGCCCACCACCAGGGTCAGGAGGTGGAGCTTCCCGTAGGCCAGGAGGCACACCGCCAGGGCCGAGGCGAGGCCCGCGGCCACGCAGGCCAGGCCCAGGAGCAGGTGGCGCAGGGAGCGGAAGGTGAGGGCGAAGAGGCCCAGGATCCCCAGGGTGGACAGGAGGCTGATGAGGTTCATCTCCCGCTCCGCGCTCCCGCGGGCGTCGGCGGCGTAGAACAGCACGCCGGTGCGCAGCAGCTGGCGCCCGGGGCGGGCCATGCGCGCGGCGGCCGCGTCCACGGCCCCGAGGCTCCGGGCCTGCACCACGGGATCGAAGGCCGAGCCCCGCAGGGCGGCGGTGACCATCACGTGGAGCCCGTCCCCGGCCTGGACCGCCAGGAGGCCGTCCCTGAGCTCGAGGCCCGTGGACTGGAAGGGCAGGCCCGCCAGGAAGCCCCCGAAGGCGCCCAGGGGGTCCAGGTGGGGCGGCATGCCGGAAAAGACCGGGGAAAGGAGGCGGGCCTGGATGGCGGGGGCCAGGTCGCCGGGGGGGAGGTCCGGGGCCGCCAGGCGCTGCCGGTAGGGGGCGTAGAAGCGCACCAGTTCCAGGGGATCGATGGGGGGCAGCTCGCACTGGACGCTTTCGAAGACCTTCGCGGCCTCCAGGTCCCGGGCCAGGGCCAGGGCCGCGGCCCTGCTGTCGGCGGGATCCGCGCCCCGCACCAGGAGCACGACGCGCTCCTGGGTGGTGCGGGCGAGGGTCTGGATGGCCCTTTCGGCCACGGGGTTCTTTTCCGTCTCCGGGAGCATGGCCAGGAGGTCGGTCTCCAGGGCCCGGCCCGAGGCCAGGCGCAGCCCCGCGAAGGCCGCGAAGGCGACGACGAGGACCGTCCAGATCCAGCCCCGGGCGCGCACCGGCTACTCGAAGGAAAGGAGGCGCCGTTCCTCGGCCGTCAGGGGGGCCTCGGGGCGGAAGTTGAAAAACGTCAGGTCCATGGTGTCGCCCGAAGGCTCATCCACGTGGATGGTCTCGATGAAGGCGGCGCCGCGGATGCGCACGGCCTTGATGAAGGCCGCGGTCTGGGGCGCGGGGGTGAGGTGGATGGTCCACGCGCCGTCCCTGCCGGATTCCCCCTTCACGGTGAAGAGCCCGTCCAGGGCGCTCCAGCGGCCTTCCAGGAGCGACTTCATGATCTCGCCCATGCGGGCCACCATGGGGGTGTCCTTGGTGGTCTGGAGCTTGCGGCGCCCGGCGGCGTCCACCTCCAGGACGCCCTTGGGTCCGGCGGCCACCGTGAGGGGCAGGGGCTTGGCCATGCGCCACAGGACGCCCAGCTCCCGGGAGACCACGAGGCTGCCCGAGGACTTCAGGGGCCGGGAAAGGGCGGCGAGCCTGCGGGTCTGGGTGAAGTCCGCGTGCAGGACGGCGGTGGCCTTCAGGTGGGCGGTGAGCGCCTCGGGCACCGCCTGGGCGCAGAGGGCCGGGGCCAGGAGGAACCAGGCCGCGCGCCTCACGACAGGACCCCTTCCAGGGCCTGGGCGAGGACCCGGGGGCACTCGAACAGGAGTTCGCCGGTGGCGGTGTCCACCGCCAGCTGGATGGTCTCGGCCCGGTGCACCCGTTCGCCGGTGAGGGCGTCGGAGAGCAGGTAGCGGATGCGGATCCGCTGCTCGTACTCCAGCAGGCTGCACTGGACGCGAACGCTCTGGCCGTACTTCAGGGGGCGGATGTACTTCAGGTTGCAGGTGACCACGGGCCAGATGACGCCCCAATCCTTCATCTGCTGCCAGTCCAGGCCCACCTTTCGCATCATGGCGGTGCGGGCGATCTCCAGGTACTTCACGTAGTGCCCGTGCCAGGTCACGCCCATGGCGTCCACGTCGTGGAAGGGCACCTCGAGGACGATCTCGCCGGTGAGGATGGGTTTCATGGGTAGAGGCTCCAGTCGTGGTTCCGGATGGACGCCAGGAGGGCGCGCAGGGTGGTGTCCAGGGGGAGGTCCTCCTCCAGGAAGGGCAGCCACCCGAAGGATTCCAGGAAGGCCCGGGCGCCGGGGGCGAGCCGGCCCGGGGCGGGGTCCCCCTGGCGGTCCCTCAGGCGCAGGCCCTGCACCACGGCCAGGGCCAGGGCCGCGGCCACCTGCTCCGTGAGCTCCAGCACCCGCAGGCAGTCCCGGGCGGAGATGGTGCCCATGCTCACCTTGTCCTGGTTGTGGCACTCGGTGGACCGGGAGAAGACCGAGGCGGGCAGGGTGAGCTTGAGGGCCTCGGCGGTCCAGGCGCTGGCGCCGATCTGCACGGCCTTGAGGCCGTGGTTGATGGGGGCCCGGGGGCCCCGGGAGCCGGAGAGGTTCTGGGGGAGGCCGTTGTTGTAGCGGGCATCCACCAGCAGCGCCAGCTGGCGGTCCATGAGGTCCGCGAGGTTGGCCACGGCGGTCTTGAGGCCGTCCATGGCGAAGGCGATGTGCCCGCCGTAGAAATGGCCGCCGTGGAGCAGGAGCCCGTCCACGGGGTCCAGGAGCGGGTTGTCGTTGGCGCTGTTGAGCTCGTTCTCCACGTCCCGGCGCACCCAGGACAGGGCGTCGCCCAGCACCCCGATGACGTGGGGGGCGCAGCGGATGGAATAGCGGTCCTGGAGGCGCACCGCCAGGTCCTCGGCGGGGCCGCCCAGGTCCCCGTGGATGCGCGCGGCGGCGGCCCGGGGCCCGGCGTGGGGCTTGAGGGCGAAGAGCCGCGGGTGGAAGTGGTCCCGGTTGCCCCGCAGGGCCGCCACGGCCAGGGCCGTGAGCCGGCAGCAGAGGCGCTCCAGGTACTCCGCCCGGTGGAAGGCGAGGCAGGCCAGGCCGGTCATGACGGCGGTGCCGTTCATGATGGCCAGGCCCTCCTTGGGGGCCAGGCGCAGGGGTTCCAGCCCCGCCTCCGCCAGGGCCTCCCGGGCCGGGCGCACCTCCCCGCGGAAGGTGGCCTCCCGTTCGCCGATGAGGGTGGCGGCCACGTACGAAAGGGGCGTGAGGTCGCCGCTGGCCCCCACGGAGCCTTCGGCGGGGATGCGGGGCAGGACCCGGCGCGCCACGAGGCCCTCCAGGGCCTCCAGCAGCTCCCACCGCACCCCGGAAAAACCCTGGGCCAGGGAGTTCAGGCGCGCCACCAGCACGGCCAGGGTCTCGTCCTCGTCGAGGATGCGGCCCAGGCCGCAGCCGTGGTACCGGGTGAGATGGGCGGGCAGTTCGGGCACCAGGTCCGGGGGCACGGCGGTGGTGCAGGAGTCGCCGTAGCCGGTGGTGACGCCGTAGACCTCGGTGCCGCCCTCCAGGAGCGCGGCCAGGAAATCGGCCCCGGCCTGGATGCGGGCGCGGAAGGCCGGGTCCCGGTCCAGGGCCAGGGGCCGGGACCCGGTGGCCACCGCCACCACGTCCTCGATGCACAGGGGCCCGCGGCCCACGGTGACGGTACCCATCTATGTGTTTCCTTGGAAGTGGATGATGCCGCAGGCCTTGCGGGTATCGCCGTCCTGGAAGGCGAAGCGGAGGGATTCCCGGGCGGGGTCCAGGGCGAGGGTGAGGGTGAGGGCCTGGCCGGGGCGGACGATATCCGTGAATTTCAGGTGCTCGAGGCCCCGGAAGGCCCCCAGGGGGCCGAAGGCGGCCTCGGCGAAATGGATGGCCCAGTCCACCTGCACCACCCCGGGCAGGATGGGGTTGCCGGGGAAGTGCCCCTGGAAGCCCAGGAGCTCCGGGTCCAGCTCCAGGGCGAAGGCGGCGCTTCCCTCAGGCCCGGCCGGCGCGACCCGGGCGCTCGCGGGGAACCTCATCTGGCCTGCAGCATCTGGTGGACCGCCTCCACCACGTCCGCCACCGTGCGCACGTGCTTGAACTCCTCCGCCTTCACCCGCCTTCCGGTGATCTCCTGGAGCTGGATGGCCAGCTCCACCGCGTCGATGCTGTCCAGATCCAGATCCGTGAAGAGATGGGCCTCCAGGGTGATGCGCTCCGGGGCCAGCTCGAAGGAGTTGGCGAGGATGGTCCTCAGCTGCGCGAGGATCTCGTCCCGGGTGGGGTTGACGGTGGTCATGAGGTGAATCTCCCGTGGGCTTCGGCGTCCGGACCGGACACCCATCTTAAGGCAGGCGTCATCATAATTCAGGCATTACCGGCGGCGGCGAAGAGGGCCGCCAGATCCCCGGCCCGCAGCTTTCCCCGGGCGTCCCGGGGCAGTTCGGGCAGGAAGCGCCAGCGCCGGGGAAGGGCCGGCCCCTCCAGGGAGGCCGCGAGGTGCGCGCCCAGGCGCTCCCCCAGCGCGCGGCGCACGGCGGGGTCCTCCAGATCCGCGGGCCCGGCCAGGACGATGGCCGCCCCCAGCATCCGGCGCCGGCCCTCCAGGAGCACCACCGCCGCGTCCCGCACCAGGGGGTGGGCCTTCAGGGCCGCCTCCACCTGGGGCAGGGAGACCCGCTTCTCCTCGATCTTCACCACCCGGTCCAGGCGCCCCAGCAGGGCGAAGCGCCCGTCGGCGCCCAGGGCCACGGCGTCCTCCATGCGCAGGCCGGCGGGGCCCACCCGCGGGGAGCTCAGGAGCAGGGCCCCGTCGGCGGCCGCGGCCAGGGACATGTCCGGGAAGGGGGTCCACCGGGAGGAATCGGCGTCGGGGCCGGGGTTCCGCCAGGCGATGCCGCCGCTTTCGGTGCTGCCGTACACCTCCACCACCCCGCCGGGGGCCGCGGCCCGCCACGCCAGGGCATCCTCCCGCTCCAGGGCCCCCCCGGAGGAGAAGACCGCCGGCAGGTCCAGGCCCGCGATGGGCAGGAGCCTGGGGAGCCGGGCGAGGTGGGCGGGGCTGCTCACCAGCACGGGCCGTTCGCCCATGGCGGCCAGGAACCGCGCGGGGTCCCCGCAGGTCTCCGACAGGAAGATCTGCCCGGTGGCCAGGGGCCAGAACACCCGGAACAGGCATCCGTAGATGTGCAGGTGGGGCACGGTGGAGGCCACCGGGGCCGGGAGGGGGCCGAAGAGCCCCTCCAGCACCTCCACCTCCCGCACCAGGTCCTGGAAGCGCCGCAGGACACGCTTGGGGGATCCGGTGCTGCCGGAGGTCCAGAATTCCACGGGCCCGTCCCCCAGGGGGCGGCTGGGCGGCAGGTTGTCCGATGGGTCGGCCAGGTCGGCGTCCCGGAGGAGGCCGTCGGCCTCCAGGGCCCCCAGGGTGCCGGGCAGCAGATTGGGCGGCAGCACCGGCGCGCACCCGGCCAGCACCAGGCCCAGGAAGCCCGCCGCGAAGGCGAAGGGGTCCTCGCAGGCCAGGAGCCAGCGCCCCCCCGCCCGGGCCCTCCCGGCGACCGCCGCGGCGCCCCGGGCCAGGTCCCCGAAGGTGCGGGGACCCTTGCCGGTGAGGGCCACCACCTGGGCCTCCGGCCGGTCCTGGGCGAAGATGCCGTCCAGCCGCGCCACGGCCCTCAGGCCTCCAGCATCTTCTGCACGGAGAGCACCACGTCCTCCACGGTGCAGAGCACCCGGAAGTCGTCGGGGGCCAGGCGCCGCCCCGTGAATTCTTGCATGTGTTGGGCCAGTTCGACTTCGTCGATGCTGTCCAGGCCCAGGTCGGTGAAGAGGTTGGAATCCAGGTGCACGGAGCGCGGATCCAGCTGGAAATTGGTCTTCAGGGCGGCGCGGACCCACTGGAGAATCTCGTCCTGGGTCTTAGGCGGCATCGGGGCTCCGGCGGGGGGTGGGACGGCCCGGGTTCAAGGGGCTGCCGTGAGCGGGGCTCACGGGCTTTCGGCAGGACCCGGGACATTTGAATATCCAAGTATACATCAGAGGCGGCGGGCTCACCCGGGTCCGGTCTTCCCGGCCCACAGATCGAAGAAGTTGAAGAAGTGGTAGGGGTGGGTCCCCAGGAAGGCCTCCAGGGCCCGGGCGTAGGCCGCGGCGTAGGGGCGGTAGGCCTCCGGGGCGCGCCCCAGGCCCGCCGGGACGCGGATGACGGAGGCCAGGTGCATTTCGTACCGATCGGGCCCGGCCTTGTAGGGAAAGAGCACCGCCACGGGCGCACCGGTGGCCGAGGCCAGCTTGTAGGCGGTGAAGGGCAGGGGCACCGGGCCGCCCAGGAAGTCCACCGCGACGGTGCCGCCGCCGGCGCCCCAGGCCCGGTCCCCCATGAGGGCCACCACCTCGCCCCGCTGCAGGGCGCCCACCATGTCCGGGACCCCGCCCAGGAACGCCCCGGGGTCGATGACGCGGAAATCCCGGCCCGCGAAGGCCTGGAAGGGGGAGCTTTCGTCCCCGGCGTCGAAGCGCGCCAGCACGGAGATGGGCCGTTCCAGGCCCCCCAGGCCGGCCATGCCCAGCTGCCAGGCCCCCACGTGGGCCGTGACGATGACCAGACCCCGGCCCTCGGCGAGGAGGGCGGCCAGATCCGCCCGGCCCTGGAGGTGGGTGATGAACTCGCCGCGCCCCAGGAGCCGCAGGGCGGCCTGGTCCACCAGGATCCGGGCGAAGGAGCGGGTCAGACGGAAGGTATCCGCCAGGCGCCGGAGGCCCCGGCGCCCGTGGAACCGGTGGTCCAGGTAGGGCCGGCACCCCTGGCGGACGGAGGGCCGGGTGAGGGTGTAGTGGAGGCTCACCAGGTCCGCGAGGGCATAGGAAAGGGGCCTACCGGCCAGACGGATCAGGGCATGGAAGACACCCAGCTGCCACCGGCGGCCGATGCCGCTCACCCGCCATCCGGTCCGGCCAGGGCCCCCGGATCCTCCCGCACCCGGATGCGCCGGGTGGACTGCGGGCCTCTTCCGGAACTTCAGCACGGCGGCGTCTCCTGCCCGGGATGGCGGATGAGGGAGTCCCAGATCAGCCCCCGGAACCCCATGGCCCGCAGGGCCGCCATGCGCTCCCGGCCCCGCTCCGGCGGGAAGAACCGGTCCCGGCGGCCCTTGAAGGCCGCCTCGATGCGGGCCTCCATGGCCCCGGGATCCAGGCCCGCGGCGTGGTAGTACGCCGGTTCACGCAGCCCGTCGCCGGCGCCCACCCGGCCCTCCTGGAGGGCCAGGCGGTGCAGGGCGGTTCCGGGGAGGATGCGGATGCCGGAGAAGGCGAAGACCGCCGTGCTGGCCAGGCGGTCCAGGTTCGCGAGCCCCTCGGCGACCGTGGCTTCCGTCTCCCCGGGGCCTCCGAACATCACGAAGTGGGCGCAGGGGATGCGGCAGGCCGCGAAGAGCCCGTTGGCCTCCACCGCCTCCTGGAACGTGAAGCCCTTGCCCAGGCCCAGCAGGGTCGCGTCGGTGGTGGCGTCGGTGCCCAGTTCCGCCGCGCGCAGTCCCGCCCGGCCCATGAGGCGCAGATCCGCTTCCCGGATCAGGCTGGGGCGCATGTAGCAGGACCACCGGATGGGCAGGGCGCGGCGGGCCAGTTCCTCCACCACCTCCATGTGCTGGCCGGCGGCGTCGTTGAACACCGCGTCCGCGATGAAGAATTCCCTCTGCCCGAAACGGGCGTGGGCCTCCTGCAGATCGTCCACCACCAGGCGGGGGTCCCGGGCGCGGTGGGTGGCCCCCTCCAGGGCGGGGTAGTTGCAGTAGACGCAGCGGTGCGAGCAGCCCCGCTTGGTCTGGAGGCTGAGGAGGCCCGAGGCTTCCTGGTAGAAGCGGACGATGGCCCCGTCGAAGCGCGGCGCCGCCATGGCGGCCGCCGGGCCCGGGGCGCGGCTGATGCGGGGCGCCGCGCGGCCCGCGGCCAGGGCTTCCACCAGGTCGGCCGCGACCCCTTCCCCTTCCCCCGCGACGCCATAGTCGGCGCCCGTGTAGGCGAGGATCTCCTCCGGCAGGATCGAGAAGGCGGAACCCCCCAGGATGATGGGCGCGGAGGTGCAGGCGCGGGCCAGTTCCACCAGGCGCCTGGCCACGGCCGGATAGTCCGTGCGCGCCAGGGAATCGCAGCTGTCCAGGTTGCGCAGGGAGATGCCCAGGAAATCGGGGGCGCAGGCGCGCACCCGGTCCGTGAAGGCCGCCTCCGAGGCGCCTTCGGCCAGGAAATCGAACTGCTCCACCCGGTGGCCCCGGTCGGCCAGGGACCCCGCCACCACCGCCATGCCCAGCGGGAGCACCGGGTAGGGCTCCAGGGTCAGATTGGCGGAGACAAGGAGGATTCGGCTCATGGGGTCCCGGGATCCGTGGGCATGGCCGCAGGTCCGCGCCTGTTGTTAATTCTGTAATATAGCACACATGCGCTTTCCCCTTTCCGTGGCCCACCTGACGGCCCTCACCGCGTTCCAGCTGGCCTTCCTGCTGCTCTTCGTGGACCCGCGGCTGGCGGCGGTGCCCCTGGCCCTCTTCGTCCTGCTCTGCGGGGTCGCGCCGTTCATGACCCGGTTCGGGTTCTTCCTGCCCATCCTCTCCCGGGGCAGCCGCAAGGTGCCCAGGGTGGCCCTGAGCTTCGACGACGGGCCCGACCCCGAGGTCACCCCCGCGGTGCTGGACCTGCTGGACCGCCACGGCCTGAAGGCCGCGTTCTTCCTGGTGGCCGCCAAGGCCGAGGCGAACCCCGGCCTGGTGCGGGAGATCCTGGCCCGGGGCCACGAGATCGGCAGCCACAGCTGGCACCACTTCCCCATGCTCATGCTCCGGAGCCGGCGCGTCCTGCGCGAGGAGGTGGGCCGCGCCCAGGAGATCTTCAAGGGCTTCGGGATCCTTCCCAGGGCCTTCCGGCCCCCCGTGGGGATCACCAGCTCCCGGCTCTGGCCCGTCCTGCTGGACCACGGCATGTTCTGCGTGAACTTCAGCTGCAGGGCCCTGGACCAGGGCAACCGCCGCGTGCCGGGCCTGGCCCGGCGCATCCTGGGCAAGGTCCGGCCAGGGGATCTCATCCTCCTGCACGACGTGAGGCCCTCCCGGTCCACCCTGGACCGGCTCCTGGCGGAATTCGAGGAGCTCCTGGGGGGGCTGCGGGAGCGGAACCTGGAGGTGGTGTCCCCCTCCGCGCTCCTGGGCCGGGCCATCATGGGGCGCCGCCTGGAGGTCCAGGGCGCCGCCGAGAGCTTCTACGACGACCTCGCGGACACCTACGACGAGGAGCAGTTCGGCACCCCCGTGGCCCTGAGCCGGAACCTGGAGCTGGAGCTCTTCCGCAAGCGCGTCCCCGCCCTCCTCCAGGGCACCGGCACGGTGCTGGAGGTGGGGGCGGGCACCGGCATCTTCACCCTGGAGCTGGCGCGGCGGTGCGGCGAAGTGCACGCCGTGGACCTCTCCGGGAACATGCTCCGCCACCTGGAGCTCAAGGCCGGAGCCGCGGGCATCGCCAACATCCGCACCATGGAGGGGGACGCGGAGGCCCTGGACTTCCAGGGCCCCTACGCCGCCGTGTTCTCCTTCCTGGTCTTCGAGTACTTCCAGGACCTCCCGGGCTTCTTCCGGCGCCTGGCGCCCCACCTGGAACCGGGGGCGCCCGTGTACTTCTTCACCGCCCGCACCTCCTTCCTGCGGTTCTGGACCCAGCTGGGCAACGCGCTGCGCCAGGGCATCTGGCTCCGGTCCCGCTCCCGCCGGGAGGTGGCCGCGCTCCTGCGGGACGCGGGCATCGACCCGGTGCGCATCGAGGGCCACCTGCTCAAGGCCTTCGGCCGGGGGGGAATGATCCTGGAAGTGGAAGGGCGCCGGCGGGGGCCGTCCCGTGGGTGAGCCGCCCCGCCTCCTGGCGGTGGTGCCCGTCTTCGACCACGCCGCCACCCTGCGGGGGGTCGTGGAGGGGCTCCTGGGCCAGGGATACCCGGTGCTGGTGGTGGACGACGGAAGCCGGGACGGGGCCCTGGAGCGGGTGGCGGACCTGCCCGTGCGCACCCTGCGCCTGGAGGCCAACCGGGGCAAGGGCGCCGCGCTCCTGGCCGGGGCCCGGGCCGCCATGGCCGAGGGTTTCGAGGCCATCCTCACCCTCGACGCCGACGGCCAGCACTTCCCCGCGGATGCCCCGGCGCTGGTGGCCGCCGCCTTCGCGGCCTGGCCCGCCATCGCCGTGGGCGTGCGCGCCATGGACGGCGCCGACGTGCCCCGGTCCAGCCGGTTCGGCCGGGCCTTTTCCAATTTCTGGGTGCGCCTGGAATGCGGATGCGACCTGGCCGACACCCAGAGCGGTTTCCGGGTCTATCCCGTCGCCCTCCTCGCGGAAGGCCGGTTCCGGTCCCGGCGCTACGGCTTCGAAGTGGAGGTGCTGGTGCGGGGCGCCTGGGCGGGCCTGCCCATCGTGGAGGCCCCCGTCCGGGTGCTGTACCTTCCGGGAAGCCAGCGCATCTCCCATTTCCGGGCCTTCCGGGACAACCTCCGGCTCACGGCCCTCCACACCTTCCTGGTGACCCGCGCCCTCTTCCGGAGCCCCGGGACGCCCCTGGCCCGGGAGGCCCGCCGGGCCCTGGTGTCCCCATGCGCCTTCCTGCGGGCCCTGGCCCTGGAACACGGCAGCCCCGCGGCCCTGGCCACCGCGGTGGGGCTGGGGGTCTTCCTGGGCAGCCTGCCCATCATCCCCTTCGGCCTGCTGGTGATCGCCTTCGTCCACCAGCGCCTGCACCTGAACAAGCTGGCCGGCCTGGGCGCCTCCAACGTGTGCGTGGCCCCCTTCGTGCCCTTCGTGTGCGTGCAGATGGGGCACCTGCTCCTGCACGGCCGCTGGTGGACCACCTGGAACCGCCAGGGCCTCCTGGCCGAGCTTCCCCAGCGGCTGGGGGAATGGCTGCTGGGGGCCCTGGTGGTGGGCCCCCTGCTGGGGTTCCTGCTGGCCCTGCCGGCCTATTTCCTGGTGAAGCGGTTCCGCTCTACCGGGAAAGCAGCTCCACGCACTTGGTGAACCCGAATTCCTTGGCGTAGTCCACCGGCTTCCTGCCGGACACATCCGTGAGGCCGGGGTCGGCCTTGGCCTTGAGGAGGTCGGCCACGATCTCGTCGTGCCCGTAGTAGGCGGCCAGCAGCAGTGGGGAAACGCCCGGTTTGTACCGGCCGTACTTGCGAGTGGTGAGGATATTGGGATCCGCCCCCCGTTCCAGGAGCCACTTGGCGATGGCCGGCTGGCCGTAATAGGCCGCCCAGGCCAGGGGTGTCCAGCCCCACTTGTCGAGCTCGTTCACCTTCTCACCGGCCTCCACCAGGCTTTTGGCCAGGACCAGGTTGCCGTCCGCCACGGCCCGGGAGAGCTGGGTGCCCGCGTCGAGCGCCGGGGCGCCCAGGAGGACCGCGATGATGGCGAGGGTTGCCATGGGCTTCATGGGGACTCCTTGGTGGGTGGGTGACACCAGTATAGATCGGTGGATGGGTGAGACGTTTAGGGCCTGTTCGGGATCTGTGAGCAGGGATGGCTTGTATCCGATCGGCCCGGAGCATGGGGTTTCCAAGGAACGCTCTTTGGCATGGCACGTATGTCGTGCGCCACGAATACCAAGCAGAAAAACCAAACGCTGGGGCGCTGAGGACTCGCTGGGGCGCTGGGGGTCAGGGTCTGGTGTGAACGACGCGGCGGATTCCGCCATCCTTGAGGGGCCAGGCACGGAAGTTGAGAAGCAGGCCAACCTCGAGACTGGAGAATCGCAGCTGGCTGTTGATCTGGGCGAAGTGGGCATCCACCAGCTTCTCCACCGTTTTTGCTTCGACCACGACCTTGTCGTCCACCACGAGGTCCATCTTGTAGGCACCATCGACGGTCAGGCCCTCCCAGACGATGTCCAGGCAAACCTCCCGCAAGGCTTTGTGGCCACTCCCCCTCAAGGCATGCGCCAAGCAGGCCTTGTAAGCATCCTCGAGAAGGCCCGGCCCTAGCGCATTCTGAACCCGGATGGCAGCTTCGATTATCGCCTGTGTGATCTCCTGGTGGGGATAATCATCCCCTGAGTGTTCTCCCCAATAACGTGGCATGGGCCCCTCCAAGAGGACCTGCCCTCACCCCCCCCCAAAGTTCACCTTCTTTCCCCAGCGCCCCAGCGAGCCCTCTGCGCCCCAGCGTTTATCCTTTTCGATGGTCCTGCCGAATCCCCAAGGCCAGTCCCGTCACCGCTTCAGCCAGACCCCATTTCACGCGATGGCCTCCTGGTCTGCCTAGCTGCGTGCCTCGTATTCCCGTGCCGAAAATCCCGGTTTACGAGGCATAAGTCATGCGCACAACCTAACTATTCATTCAACCTATTAATTGCCCAACCCTAATTCGTTCCATCCCCAGCCAGCCATCGGGCCAGGGCCCTGACGGTGCCGAGCCGCTCCTGGAACGCGCCGGCCGCTTCCACGGATGCCCCGTAGCGGCGCTTGAGGGCCATGGCCAGTTCCAGGGCGTCCACCGAATCCAGGCCCAGGCCGCCCCGGAACAGGGGCTGGTCGTCGCCGATGTCTCCGGGCCGGAGGTCCTCCAGGTCCAGGGTCTCGATGATGAAGGCCTTGAGTTCAAGGGGCGTCGGAGCCATGGCTCTCCTCGTGGAAACGGCTCTCCAGGAGCCGCGTGAGGGCCCGGGCCGCCCGGGGGTGCTCCGCGACCGGCGCGGGATCGGCCAGGAGGGGAGCGCCGAATTGGAGCCCGAAGCGGCAGGTGGGCGCCGGAACCATGTACCAGCGGTCCCCCTTGGCCAGGAGGGGCGGGTCCACGGCGATGCGCACGGGCAGGATCGGGGCCCCGGTCCTCAGGGCCAGGTGGGCCGCCCCCCGCTTGAACCGGGGGGGCTGCCCGGCGCGGGTCCGTCCGCCCTCCGGGAAGATGACGAGGTTCCGGCCGGCCTCCAGGGCCTGGCCGCAGTGCTCCAGCACCGCCTCGGGCCCCTGGTTGGAGATGAAGCCCGCGGAGCGCACCAGGGACCCGAAGATGGGGCTGTTCCACACCGCCTCCTTGACCACGCACACCGTGTCCGGCAGGAGGGCGATGAGGACGACGATATCCAGGTACGAGGGGTGGTTCGCCAGGATGAGCACCCCCTCGGGTCCGGGGGGCCTGCCGTCCACGTCCACCCTGAGGATCCCGGACACCTCCAGCCCGAACACGAAGCATCGGAAAAAGAGCCGGATGATGCGGGCCGCCCGACGGCGCCTGGCCTCCCTGCCCCCCGGCAGGACCGCCAGGACCGGGGGGATGACCAGGGAGCACAGGCAGCCCCCCACCCCCAGGAGGGTGAAGAGGATTCCGCTGGTGAGGACCTTGCCGGCTTGACGGAGGCGCGAGGGCAGGCGGGAAGGGGTGGCGGCCATGGGTGACCTGTAAGTATGCCATTACGCCCCTTTTTAACAAACGGCCCCCCCCTTGCCCCTTGGGCTAGAATGGGGGTCCGGAGGCGGCCATGGTGAAACATTTGACCCTGATGGCCTTGGTTCTGGCGGGCGGCGCCGCCCTGGCCCAGGAGGAAAAGCCCGGCGTCGTGGAAGGGGTGAAGGAGGCCGGCAAGGAGGTGGGCCACGCCGTGAAGAAGGGCGCCAAGGCCGTGGGGAAGGGGGCCAAGACCGCCGGAAAGGCCGTGGGCCATGCCGCCAAGACCGCCGGCAAAGCCGTGGGCGAAGGGGCGAAGAAGGTGGGCCACGGGGTCAAGGAGGGCGCCAAGGACGTGGGCCACGGCGTGCGGGACGCCGTGAAGGGCCACTAGATCCCCGTCTCACCTTTTACACGCCCGTGGCAGGCCGGACCCCGGCTTTCCCTAGCATGGTGAATCCGGCGGCGCGCCTCCGGACCCTGTCCGAGGCCCCCATGCCCTCCCTCCTCGGTCACGCCGTCGCCGGCCTGGCCATCACCACAGCCTTCCAGGGGGACAAGCTCCCCCGCCGCACCTGGGCCCTGGCCGCCCTCTGCGCCATGGCCCCGGACCTGGACTGGTTCGTGAGCCTCCTGGACATGCACCGGGGCCACGTGCTCAACCACCGGGGCGTGGCCCACTCCCTCTTCGCGGCCCTGCTCATCGCCGCCACCGTGTTCCTCCTGGCCTACCGCCGGGACCAGCGCCGGGGCTCCGTGTGGCTCTGCCTGACCATCGCCGCCCTGTCCCACGGCCTCCTGGACGCCCTCACCTCCGGCGGCGTCGGCGTGGCCCTCTTCATGCCCTTCTCCGAAACCCGCTGGGCCTGCGTGTGGCAGCCCGGCCAGGTGGCCCCCCTGCCCCTGGGCCGCGTCCACACCTGGCGCTTCCTGTACAGCCTCTGGACCGAACTCTTCTGGATCGGCTTCCCCGCCCTGCTGCTGGCGGCCTGGTCCCGGCTCCTCCGCCGGGCCCGCCTGGCCCCGACCTTGTCGGAGGCGGTGCCGGAGAGCCCCTTCTAGCCTGGCCGGGACACGTGCGATGCCCCGGACGGCTTAAGGGAGGGCTGAACGGAGCAATTGATCGAGGATCCTCAGCGTGGGTTCCGCCAGCAGGGCGTGGTCGTCGTCCACTTCCACGAGTACCGACCCCGGGTGCCGGGACGCGAAGGCGCGGCTGGAGTCGAGGGGGACGGCCTCGTCCCGGGTGCCGTGGAGGATGGCCAGGGGCACCTCCAGGGTCCACCGGTCCTCGTCCGCCCAGGCGGGGAGGTCCGCCAGCAGTGCGGGGCCCAGGCGGGTCCAGGCGTTGCGGGCGTGGTGGAAGATGGGCATGGTGCCCCGGCGGCGGTAGCCGGCCCAGCGGGGGCCTTCCAGGCGCCGGGCGGCGAAGCCGAAGGCGGGGGCCAGGAGGATGAGGCCGGCCAGGGCGGCGCCCCGCTGGGCCACGGCGGCGGCCACCAGGCCCCCCAGGCTGCTGCCCACCACCACCGGAGGCTCCGGCAGGGCGCCCAGGAGGGCCTCCACCGCCTCCACCTGGGCGGTGACGGTGAGGGCCTCGAAGGTGGGCAGGTTCAGGTCCGGGGCGTGGTAGTCCAGGCTCCGCGCCCCGGCCCAGCGCCGGCAGTGCTCGCCCTTGGACCCCCCGGGGCCCGAGGCGAAGCCGTGGAGGTAGACCAGGCTAGGCAAGGGCCTGCAGGTCCTCGGGGCCGCCGATGGCGTAGGCGGCCACCTCGATGCCGGCCTCCTTGGCCTGGCGCTTCACCAGGCCGCTGAGCACCTTGCCGGGGCCCAGTTCGTAGAAGGCGGTGACGCCCTCCCGGAGCAGGGCGGCGGTGAGGGCCTCCCAGCGCACGGCGCCGGGGATCTGGCGCACCAGGCCCTCCCGCAGGGCCGCGGGGTCGCTAACCAGGGCGGCGTCCACGTTGTTGGCCAGGGGGCAGGAGGGCTGGGCGAAGACGGTGGCGGCCAGCAGGGGCTCCATGTGGGTCTTGGCGGGCTCCATGAGGGGGCTGTGGAAGGGCGCGCTCACGGGGAGCTTGACCATCTTGCGCACGCCCTTGGCCTTGAGGATCTCCATGGCGGCGTCCACCCCCTCCACGTGGCCGGCGATGACGATCTGGCCGGGGCCGTTGAAGTTGGCGGGGACCGCCACCTTGCCGGTCTGGGCCTGGGCCTCGGCGCAGGCGGCCTCCACGTCGGCCACGGTGGAGCCCAGGATGGCGGCCATGGCGCCCACGCCCACGGGCACGGCCACCTGCATGGCCCGGCCCCGCTCGCGCACGGTGCGCACGGCGTCGGCGAAGCGGAGGGCGCCGTTGGCCACCAGGGCGCTGTACTCGCCCAGGCTGTGGCCGGCCACGAAGTCGGGCTTGGGCAGGCGCTCCCCGTAGGCGCGCACCACCATGGTGCTGTGGGTGAGGATGGCGGGCTGGGTGTGCTCGGTGAGCTTGAGCTGCTCCTCGGGGCCCTGGGCCATGAGGGCGGAGAGCCGGAAGCCCAGGGCCTCGTCGGCCTCCTGGAGAAGGGCCCTGGCGGCGGGTTCCGCCTCGGCCAGCGCCACGCCCATGCCCACGGCCTGGGAACCCTGGCCCGGGAACAACCACGCGGTCTTGCTCATGAAACCTCCTGAAATGGAAGAAGGCGGCGCAGGGGCCGCCTTCTCGATGCTGTGGGTGCGTCGCCCGGCCTACTTGTTGGCGGCGGCGGCCTGGGCGGCCACTTCCGCAGCGAAGTCGTCGTTGCGCTTTTCCAGGCCCTCGCCCATCACGTACTTCGTGAAGCGGCGGATGCTCAGCTTCTCGCCGATCTCGGCGGTCTTGGTGGCCAGGTGCTGGGCGACGGTGAGATCGCCGTTCATGATGAACTTCTGCTCCAGGAGGCAGACTTCCTCGTAGATCTTGTTCATCTTGCCTTCGACGATCTTCTCCACGACGGCGGCGGGCTTGCCGGTGGCCATGGCCTGGGAGGTGGCGATCTCCTTCTCCTTGTCCAGGAAGGACTGGGTCACCTCTTCCTTGGTCACGAACTGGGGCGCGGGGTCGTGGGCGGCGATGTGCATGGCGATCTCGCGCACGAGCCGGGTGAAGTTCTCGGTGCGGGCCACGAAATCGGTCTCGCAGTTGAGCTCGATGAGCACGCCCACGCGGCCGCCGGGGTGGATGTAGGACTCCACGATGCCTTCGGCGGCGATGCGGCCGGCCTTGGCGGCGGAGGAGGCCAGGCCCTTCTTGCGGAGGTAGTCCATGGCCTTGTCCATGTCCCCGCCGTTCTCGTCCAGGGCCTTCTTGCAGTCCATCATGCCCAGGCCGGTCTTGTCCCGGAGGGCCTTCACATCTAGGGCCGTGTATGCCATTTGGAAACTCCTGTGGAAAGTCGCGTAAGAACTGAGCGGTCAGCCGCCAGGCCCGGGGCCGGCGCCTGACCGCTTGAAGCAGGTAGCCTAGGCTTCGCCGCCTTCGTTCATCTTCTCGGCCATCATGGCCTTCATGTTGTCGCTGTCGCCCTTGTCCTGGAAGGACTGGCGGCCTTCGAGGATGGAGTCGGCCACGCGCTCGGAGAAGAGCAGGATGGAGCGGATCGCGTCGTCGTTGGCGGGGATCACGTAGTTGATCTTGTCGGGATCGCAGTTGGTGTCCACCAGGCCCACGATCTTCAGGCCCAGCTTGGCGGCCTCGGTGATGGCGATGTCCTCGCGGTGGGGATCGATGACGAAGATGACGTCGGGAACCGCGCGCATGTCCCGGATGCCGGCGAAGGAGGCTTCGAGCTTCTCCTTGGAGCGGGTCAGGGTGAGGATTTCCTTCTTGGTCAGCTGGGCGGTGCGGGCGGGATCATTGAGGGTGGCCTCGATGTCCTTGAGCTTGTCCAGGGACTTCTTGATGGTGGCGAAGTTGGTGAGCATGCCGCCCAGCCAGCGGTTGTTCACGTAGAAGGCGCCGCAGCGCTGGGCCTGCTCGGCGATGAGCTCCTGGGCCTGGGGCTTGGTGGCGACGAAGAGGAAGTTCTTGCCTTCGCTGGCGGCCTTGGTGAGGAAGTTGGCGGCCGTGTTCCAGAGGCGGAGCGTCTTCTGCAGGTCGATGATGTAGATGCTGTTGCGGGCGCCGAAGATGTACTTCTTCATCTTGGGGTTCCAGCGCTTGGTCTGGTGGCCGAAGTGCACACCGGCTTCAAGCAGTTCCTTCATTTGGATGGCAGCCATGGAAGGCCTCCCGGGGAAAGCGGCGGATGCCGCGGGGGATGGAGGGCGAAGGGGAAATCTCCGCCCGAATCGACTCCGGCCAAGTCAAGCGGCAAGCCGCCGTGGGGAGTCCGTCAAACACGCGAACGGGGAGATCGAATCTCCCCGTCCTGGATACGCATTGCCAAAGACTAGCGCTTCGAGAACTGGAAGCGGCGACGGGCGCCCATCTGACCGGGCTTCTTGCGTTCCTTCATGCGAGGATCGCGGGTGAGCAGGCCGGCCTGGCGGAGCATGCTCTTCAGCTGGTCGTTGTAGCCCAGGAGGGCGCGGGAGAGGCCCATGCGGATGGCCGAAGCCTGGCCGGCGGGGCCGCCGCCGGACACGGACACGACCAGATCGAACTTGCCATCCAGCTCGGCCAGAACGAGGGGCTGGTGCACCACCATGCGCAGCACGGCGTTGGGGAAGTAGTTCTCCTCGGTGCGGCCGTTCACGGTGACCTTGCCGGTGCCGGGACGCAGGAAGACGCGAGCCGTGCAGGACTTGCGCCGACCGGTTCCGTAGTTCTGGGAAATCGCCATGTGTGCCTCGGTAGATTAGAGCTTGATAGCCAGGGTTTCAGGCTGCTGCGACTGCTGCTGGTGCTCGGCGCCGTCGTAGACCTTGAGCTTGCGATACATCGCGCGGCCCAGGGGGCCCTTGGGCAGCATGCCCTTCACGGCGCTCTCGATGATGCGGCCGGGGAAGGTGATCTTCATGACGTCCGCCCGCACCTCGACCATGCTGCCGGGCTGGGTGCTGGTGCGGCGGTAGAACTTCTGCGTGCCCTTCTTGCCGGTGAAGACGGCCTTGGCGGCATTGATGACCACCACGTGGTCGCCGGTGTCGATGAAGGGGGTCCAGGTCGGCTTGCTCTTGCCGGAGAGGACGTCGGCGACGACGGTGCTCAGACGGCCCACGGGCAGTCCGGTGGCGTCCACGACGAACCACTTGCGGTTGATGAGGTCTTGACCCTTGGGGAAATAGGTGCTCATGGCCGAACTCCGAAAACCTACGAATTCGATGTGAAATCCATCGTCAAGCTGCCCATCTTGTGATGCGCAGAACACCAACTTTATCGTTGATCCCCTAGGGGGTCAAGGACTCTTTTGAAGAGTTGCGAGGCTCCAGAGCTCCTGGGCCACGCGGCTCGCGCCCATGCCGTCCACCAGGGCCATGCCGTCCCGCACCTGCTCCTGGCGGGTCTCCTGGCCCTCGGGGCCCAGCCACTGCTCCAGGGCGTCCCGGGTGGCCTCGGGGTCGGCGTCGGTGCCCAGGCCCAGGTCCAGGCACCCGCCCACCCGGGCCAGGTCCGAGAGCATGATCTGCTGCCGGTCGTTCTGGCCCCAGGTGGCGGCGGGGACCCCCATGCAGAGGGCCTCGGCGAGGGTCAGGCCCCCGGCGCACCACAGGGCGTCGAATTCCTGGAGATGGCGGGTGAGGGCGGGCAGGCTCCGGAGGATGCGGCAGCCCGGGAAGGGCGGGGCCTCCAGGCCCTGGGGGGCCAGGAGGGTGCAGGCGCCGGTCCAGCGCCCCGAGGCCGCCAGGCTGCGCAGCACCTCCAGGGCGCGGGCGGCGAGGCCCGGGCCGTCGGTGCCGCCGAAGGTCACCAGGAGCTTGTGCACCGCCAGGGGCTGGAGCGGCTCCCGCCGGGGCCGCACGGCCAGGGCCTGGGGATCCACGACGATGTAGTGGGAGCCCCGGAGGATGCGGCAGGCGCCGCGGCTCGTCTCCAGGGGCCGCACCTTGCGGCCGTCCACCACCTTCAGGGGGGAGGCCGGCCAGCTCACGCCCTCCAGGTAGGGCTGGAAGAGCAGGTCCGCCGCCTCGTGGGCGTCCCCCTCGTCCTCCATGAGGGCCACCTTCAGGGGCCGGGCCCCGGCCACGTCCTCCTGGGTGGCGTCCCACAGGTCCACCAGGGCCACGGCCGCCTCGGCCCGGAGGGCGTCCGGCAGGGGCGCGTGCAGGTCCTCCCCCAGGTCCACGGTGCGGCAGGGCAGGGGCTGGCCGTCGAAGGGGTGGAGGCCCTGGCCCACCTGGCGGGCCCGGGCGTCGCCGGAGACGGCGATGCAGGCGGTGCCGCCCAGGCCGCGCCAGTGTTCCTGGAGCACCAGGGCCCGGGCGAGGTGCCCGAAACCAAGGCGGAGATCGGTGTGGACGCGGAGGACGAGGAGGGGGCTCATGGGGCTCTGGGGTTTCAATGGAAGAAAGTCTAGCCGTAAACGGGCCTTCCCCGCCTAGGGGAAAAGATGCCCCTCCCGGAAGCCGGGTTCAGGGAAGGCCGCCGCGGGGGACACGGCCACGGGCCACCCGTCCTTGAAGTAGGCCTCCTTGTAGTGCACGTACCGCGGCCAGATGCCGGCCACCAGCTCCCGCTGCGCGGGGGAGAGGGGACCCTTCACCGTGGCGGGCCACCCCGCCACCAGGGTCCCGGGCGGGGCCTTGAAGCCCTCCTTCAGGAGCGATCCTGCCGCCACCAGGCACCCTTCGCCCACGTCCGCGCCGTCCATGATCGTCGAGCTCATGCCCACCAGGGCCCCGCGGCGCACGGTGCAGCCGTGGAGCATGACGTTGTGGGCGATGCTCACCTCGTCCTCCAGGGTGAGGGACCACCGCTGGTTGGTGACGTGGAGACAGCAGAAATCCTGGATGTTCACCCGGCGCCCGATGGAGATGGCGTTCACGTCCCCCCGGAGCACGCAGTTGAACCACACCGAGGTGTCGTCCCCCAGGGCCACGTCCCCCAGTACCGTTGCGTTGGGGGCCACCAGGACGCGTTCGCCGATGCGCGGAGCCATGCCTTGGAATGGAAGAATCACGGATCACCTCGGCAACCACGATACACGGAAGGCGCGGAATCCTGGTTCCGGGTGGTGATTCAATTATCAACTCATAGAACCCCGGGCCGGATTCCCACACCAAGAAGGGACCCGGCAGCTTCCTTGGATTTGGCCCTATGGCCAAACGCCGGCTTTCCCGTGGGAGGGTGGAATGGCAAGGCCTTGGCTTCTGGGTGGTGTGATTTACGCGACGTTCATCGGACAGGGCCTCCTGGGAGCGGAGGGCCGCCGCCCCTCCCAGGCGGGTTCCGAGTCCTCCCAGTTCTTCGCCCGGGGTTTCGAACTGGAATTCGGGAACGATTTCGAGGTGGACCTGGGGGGCCTGCCGCTCAACACCCCCTCCCACGTGCGGGGCCCCGGCTACCTGGACACCGCGCTGGTGATCCCGGAGGTGGTGGAGGGCTTCCAGTACGCCCGGGGCCTCTACCGTTCCACCCAGACCGCGGTGGCGGGGAAGGCCTCCATGGAACTGGTCGCCGCCCAGCGGGAGCCCTTCTTCTCGGTCACGTACGGGGGAGCGCGCACGGACCGCTTCGCGCGCTTCCTCTGGACCGAGACGCTGCCTTCGCGGCTCACCTACGCCCTGGACATCACCCGCACGGAGCGGCCCTGGGACGACCTCCTGGGCTCGGCGCGCATGAACGCGGCCTTCCGCAAGGACGGCGAGGGGCGCCACGGACCCTGGACCTTCACCCTGCTGGGTTCGGACGACAGGACCGACGGCGGCGGCGCCAGCCCCGCGCGCCCCTGGACCGGGGGCGGCGGCCCCGACGACGCCCGGGTGGGCGACGGCACCTGGAACCGGCGCGTGCTCCTGGGCTGGCGCCTGACCACCCGGAGCGGCCCCGGTTCCTCCGGGCAGGTGCGGGTCTACGCAGGCGGCCACCATCAGCGCATCTGGAACAACTGGACCTACTTCCTGCGGGACCCCGTGAAGGGGGACCAGCTCGAGCAGGTGGACCGCAGGGCCTTCGCGGGCCTGGATTCCGAGCGCACCCGGGACCACGGCCCCTGGACCTTCCTGGCGGGCCTCCAGCTGCGCGCGGACCGCGTCACCGCCGAGGTGAACCCCACCCTGGACCGCAAACCCGTGGACGCCTCGCCCACGCCCCGCCAGACGGCGACGGGGGGCCTGTACCACGGAACGGCCCACGGCCAGGCCACCTTGAGGATGGGCCATGGGTGGGAGTCCTTCCTGGCCCTGCGCCTGGATCTCCAGACGAACCGCATCCGGACCTCCACGGGCCCCTGGACGCCCCAGGACCGCAGCATGGCTCTGGGCAGCCCCCGGGCCGGAATCTCCTTCTCGCCGTCGGAGGGGACGGTCTTCTCCGCCAGCGCCGGCCGCGGGTTCCGGGTGGGCGACGCCTTCCGGGACACCCAGCCCATGGTGCGCACCACCAGCGTCGAGGTGAGCGCCCAGACCCGCCCCCTGCCTCCCTGGGTGGCCAGCCTCACCCTCTGGCGCCTGGACCTGGAAACCGAGGTCCTCTTCGACCCCGGCCAGAACGCCTTCACCTCCCGGGGCCCCGCCCACCACGAGGGCCTGGAGCTGTACAACGAGGTGAAGCGGGGCCCCTGGCGCGGGGAGCTGGCGTGGGGCTGGAACCGGGCCGCCTTCAAGGCCCCCGCCCACGGCCTGGACCAGGTGCCCGGCGCCGTCCCCCTGACGGGGTACCTGGGCCTGGGCTGGAAGGACCGGGGCTTCGCCCTGGAGGCCAAGGTGCGCCGCACCGGGGTGCGCCCCCTCACCCCGGACGGGGCCGCCCGCGCCAGCCGGCAGGACGCCCTGGAGCTCAGGGCCGAGGTGGCCCTGGACCGGTGGACCTTCGGCGTCGAGGTGATCAACGCCTTCAGCCTCAAGAAATTCAATTACGAGTACCAGTACGCCTCGCGCTTCCCGGACGGGCCCGTGGTCCAGGACCTGCACCGCAAGGCCGCCGACCCCCAGGCGATCCGGGTGGAAATCCGGCGGCGATTCTGAGCTGGACAAAACCCAGGACGGTGCTATTCTAATGGACCGCGGGCGTATAACTCAGCGGTAGAGTGCTACCTTCACACGGTAGAAGTCTCAGGTTCGAATCCTGATATGCCCACCACCGACACATGGCCCCTGGGTAACACCGGGGGCCATCTGATTGGAAGTCACAAAAGATTCCACGAGGTGATTCCATGCCCTTCATCAACGCCGTCCAGCTCCGCGTGGGGATGATCGTCAATTTCGAGAACGAACTGTGCCGGGTGACCGCCGTGGAGCACCAGACCCCCGGCAACCTTCCCGCCCGCATCGCCACCAAGATGAAGCGCCTCAAGGACGGCCTCAACCGGGAGAACCGCTTCGGTTCCGCCGAGAAGGTGGACAAGGCCAGCCTCGAGCAGCACATGATGGAATTCCTCTACGAGGACGGCGGCAACATCGTGCTCATGAACGGCGAGACCTACGAGCAGATGGAGATCCCCAAGGAATTCATGGGCGACGACGCCGTCTTCCTCCAGCCCAACATGGTGGTGGAAGTCGAATTCTACGAAGAGAAGCCCCTGAGCATCACCCTCCCCCCCAGCGTCGTGCTGGAGATCGTCGAGACCGAGCCCGTCATGAAGAACGCCAACGCCACGGGTTCCTACAAGCCCGCCAAAATGGAGAACGGCGTGATCGTGAACGTGCCGCCCTACATGGAAGCCGGCGAAAAGATCCGCGTGAACACCGTGGACCGCTCCTTCATGGAACGCGTCAAGTAGAAGCCGCTCGTCTCCTGGAAAGGCCCCGGGGTTCCGGGGCTTTTTCGTGCCCGGCGGGTTGGACGTTTCGGGCTGTTCGGGCATTCCCTGCCGGGGGCTGGGGGGCGGGGCGGCGAGGTTCCTGGGGGAGCGGGCGGCCCATGGGGTTCCGGTCCGGCGATCCGACACAACGGTAGCGCCAGCAGCAAGCTGCTGCTGGCGCTTGCCGTCATCCTGTGACGAAGGGTGGGGAAGGATTAGGGGGCGGCCAGCCGAAGTGGTGGGGAGGGGACCGGATGGGGCGGACGGGGTAACGCTCAGGCATTCGGGGTGGGAATGCATGTCGAAACGTACTTCCTGCGCTGGATGCCGAAGGCGCGCGCCCCGCCTCTCCTTCCACCTATCGTCATTGGATGACGGCAAGCGCCAGCAGCAGCTTGCTGCTGGCGCTATCGGTGGGTCGGCGCAGGGGGGGAGGGACCCCGGTGGGTCGGGCTCTTCCCCTGGAACCAGGCGGAACGAACGGGCAGCCACCGGCAGGGAAGGCGTGGGCGGGCGGGAAGGTCCAAACGGCCCCGCCCTGGAACCCCCCGCCTTCGACCGGCATCTCATCGGGACGCACTGTCCTGGAGATTCGGGTGAGGGAAAATGGCATCTACATCCTGTTGATCAGCGTCCATGGGCTGATCCGGGGGGAAGCGCCGGAGCTGGGGCGGGATCCGGATACGGGGGGGCAGGTGCTCTACGTGCTGGAGTTGGCCAAGGCGCTGGGGAGGCGGCCGGAGGTGGCGCAGGTGGACTTGCTCACCCGGTTAGTGCAGGATCCGGGGCTGCCCGCGGACTACGCCCGGCCGGAGGAGGCGCTGGGGCCCCATGCGCGGATCATCCGGCTGCCCTTCGGGCCCCGGCGGTACATTCGCAAGGAGCTGATCTGGGACCACCTGGACCAGCTGGTGGACCGCTTCCTGGTGTACGCCCGGGAGCTGCCGCGGCTGCCGGATCTCCTGCACAGCCACTACGGCGACGCGGGGCTGGTGGCCCAGCGGTTGTCCGCTCTCCTGGGCATCCCCTTCCTGCACACGGGGCACTCCCTGGGGCGCTGCAAGCGGGACCGGCTCCTGCAGGCCGGCGGGAAGGAGGCGGCCCTGGAGCGCACCTTCCACTTCCAGCGGCGCATCCGGGCGGAGGACGAGGTGCTGAGCCACGCGGCGCGGGTGGTGGCCAGCACCCGCCAGGAGGTGTCCGAGCAGTACGGGCTCTACGGCCACTTCGATCCGCGCCGGGCGGTGATCATCCCCCCGGGCACGGACCTGGCCCGCTTCACGCCGGCGGTGGGGCGCCGGGCCGACGCCGCCGTGGCGTCCGTGGTGGACCGCTTCCTGTCCCGGCCCCGCAAGCCCCTGCTCCTGTGCATCGGCCGCCCCGTGCCCTCCAAGAACATCCTGGGCCTGGTGGAGGCCTTCGGGCTGGACGCGGAACTGCGGGCCAAGGCCAACCTGCTCCTGGTGGCCGGGCACCACGAGGACATCCGCGACATGGACGAGGAGGGGCGGCGAACCTGGGAGAGCCTGCTGCTGACCCTGGACCGCCACGATCTCTTCGGCTCCGTGGCCTTCCCCCGCACCCACGCGCCGGGGGACATCCCGGGCTTCTACCGCCTGGCGGCGCAGCGCCGGGGCGTCTACGTGAACCCGTCGGTGCAGGAGAGCTTCGGCCTGACGCTCATCGAGGCCGCGGCCACGGGGCTGCCCGTGGTGACCACCGACTCCGGCGGCCCCCGGGACATCGTGGCCAACTGCCGCAACGGCGCGGTGGTGGAATCCCTGGAGCCCGCGGCGCTGTCCGCGGCCATCCGGGAGGCCCTGGACGACCCGGCCCGGTGGGCGGTGTGGGCCCGCAACGGCCTGCGCCGGGTGCGCGACACCTACAGCTGGGACGCCCACGTGGACAAGTACCTCAAGGTCCTCCAGCGCGTCCTCAAGCGCGGGCGCAAGCGGATCCGCCGGGAGCGGGCCTCGGTGGATCCGGCCCCGGGCACCTCCCCCTTCCTCCATGCCCGGGCCGCCCTCATCTGCGACCTGGACGGCACGCTCCTGGGGGACCGGGACGCCCTGGACCAGCTCCTGGCCTGGATCCGCCGCCAGCGGGGGGCCCTGGCCTTCGGGGTGGCCACGGGGCGCAGGCTGGACAGCGCCCTGTGGGCCCTCCACGCCTGGGGCGTGCCCGAGCCGGACGTGATCATCAGCGGCATCGGCACCGAGATCCGCTACGCCTTCAACCGCACCCCGGACCTGGCCTGGGAGAACCACATCCGCCAGGGCTGGCGCCGGGAGGAGCTGGCCGCCCTCCTCAAGGACGTCCCCGGCCTGCGCCCCCAGAACCGGCGCCGCCAGGGCCCCTACAAGCTCAGCTACACGGTGCGTCCCGGGCGCTTCCCGCCCCTGGAGGAGGTGGCGGCCTCCGTGAACCAGGCCGGGCTCCGGGCCAACCTGGTGTACTCCGAATCCCGCAACCTGGACGTGCTGCCCCACTGCGCCTCCAAGGGCCACGCGGTGCGCTACCTGGCCTTCAAGTGGGGGATCCCCCTGGACCGGTTCCTGGTGGCGGGGGATTCGGGCAACGACCGGGACATGCTCCTGGGGGACAGCCTGGGCATCGTGGTGGCCAATCACAGCCAGGAGCTGGGCGAGCTGCGGGGCCGGTCCCGGGTGTACTTCGCCAGCCAGGCCTACGCCGCCGGGATCCTGGAGGGGATCCGCCACTACAGCCTCCGGCTGCCCCTGCCCCTCACGCCTGATCCTGCCCCGGCGCCTCCATCGTCCGGAGGCTCGGCGTCCCGAGGGTGATTTCCGCGCTCTCCAGGTAGATGCCGAGGCTGCGCCCCGAGAACCGCGTGTCCACCAGGGACAGGCGCACCACGCCGTTCACCGAGAGTTCGATGTAGCCGCCCCAGCGGATGAGCTTGAGGGAGTACCGCCGGTCGGCGATGGGGGTGAACTCCCCCACCTGGAGGCTTTCGTAGATGTAGTTCTGGAACACCCGCTCCAGGCGGTTGCCCCAGGCCCGGATCTGGGCCTTGCCTCGCTCCGTGTCCAGGGAGATGAAGTAGCCGTTGAGCAGGTCGTCCAGCCCGAACACCAGGCCGCAGTCCCCCTGGCGCAGGGTCTGCCACTCCATCTCCCAGATCCAGGAGCCCTCGGCCATGGGCACCGTGAACAGTTCGAACCCGCTGCGGCAGGCGAAGCGGATGCGCTCGCCATCCTGGTCGCACCCCGCCGTGGGGTTCTCCAGGCAGGGCTTGAAGTTGTCCTTCAGGAAGGGGACCGCGCCCCGGATCTTCTCCGCCCAGCGCTGGTAGCTCACCAGTTCCAGCCTCCCGTCGCCGCGCTTGCGCAGTTCCTTGGGCGGCGGCAGGCTCCGGGCCCCGGTCTCCACGTTGAGGCCGTCGATGTAGAAGGTGAAGATGAGGGTCCGGTCCCCGTCCAGCATGGCCCGGGCCGCGTAGTTGCCCTTGGGGAGCAGGACGTTGTTGTTGAAGGCCTGGTACTCCCCCTGGAAGGTCTCGCTCCACCAGTAGTGCACCTCCACGTCCTCCCGGATGGACCCGATGAGGTAGTAGGTGCCCTCCAGTTCCACCAGGCAGGGGCATTCGATATCGTCGTACATGCGGGGGTAGAAGAGGGGCGGCTCGATGACGTAGCCCTCCTCCGCCCGCCGAACCAGCCCCACGCACCCCCGCCGGCTTACCGGACCACCAATCACCCGGGCGCACAGCAGGAGCCATTCCTGGCCCCCGCTGCGCCACAGGAAGGGGTCCCGGAAGGACACCCAGCCCCGCTCCGAGTAGCCCGGGCCCTCGTAGTGGCTGCCCGTGGGCAGGAGGGGGAGGTTCTTCTCGTTCTCCTTGCGCCAGGCCACCAGGTCCCGGGAAACCGCCCGCCCGATGCGCTGGAAATAGCCGTTCTCCGCCCGGTGCAGCCCCGTGTAGAACATCTCGTAGAGCTTGCGCTGGGGGTTGTGGCTCACGTGCATGGTCCAGAGCATGTCGTCGTCCCAGGTGCCCGGCTCCCCCGTGAAGATGGCGTTGCGGGTGCGGGTCCAGTTCAGCCCGTCCTGGGACACCGCGTGGGCGATGTAGTCGTGGTTGGGCAGCACCAGGTGGAAGAGGTGGAAGGTCCTGCCCCGGCGGATGACGTCGATGTCCCCGATCTCCCACTCCCTGAACCCGCGAGATGTGTACATCCCCTGTCCTTCGAACGGTTTGATTGAAGCGTGCATGGGTTTGATTCCCGCCGGCCCCGGCTGTTCCAGGAAAAAAGGGGAAGATTGCCCGCGCGGGAATATCCAATTTATTACCGGGTGGTCTGCTTTAGATCCGCGCGGGGATTCACGATCGACCTCGTTGTGTGATACAAATCACTGTGCAATTGGGGTGCTCATGGGGCAGGCCATCGTGAATCTGAGACGCATCGATTACCTGGCGGGGCTGCCGGCGGCGGAGGCCGAGGAGCTGGCCACCGTCAGCGAGCTGCGGAGGTACCCCAACGGAAGCCCCGTCTTCACCCAGGGGGAGGCCATGCCCGGGGTGTTCGTGGTGGTGCAGGGCGCCCTCAAGGTGTTCCGCACCGACGGCCGCGGCAAGATCCAGGTCATCGACATCCTCCAGCCCGGCACCTGCGTGGGCGAGGTGCAGGTGTTCGACGGCGGCGTGGCCGCCAGCGGCGCCGAGGCCCACGGGGACACCGAGTGCTGGCTGGTGCCCGCCGGCGCCCTGCGCATCATGGCCTCCAAGAACAACGCCGTGGCCATGTGCATGATCCAGCACTTCGCCGGCAAGGTCCGCCACCTCATCTCCCTGGTGGAGACCCTCAGCCTCCACAGCGTCCCCGAGCGGGTGGGCCAGCTGATCCTGGAGTACCAGGGCCGCAACCCCGGCCGGGCCCTGGTGGAGTTCAAGGAGACCCAGGAGGACCTGGCCCAGTGCATCGGAGCCAGCCGCGAGGCCTTCAGCCGCGCGCTGCGGCTCCTGGCGGACCTGGGGCTCATCCAGAGCACCTTCCCCGTCGTCCGCATCCTGGACATCCAGAAACTCCAGCGGTACGCCCGGGGCTGATCGTCTCGAGCGCCGGAGGTTGGGACGTTCGGCACGGTCCGGACCTTCCCTGCCGGGGGCTGCGGACCGTCGCGCTTTTGTTCCATCCGGGAACCGCGACCCATCGGGGTCCCGGCTCCATGCGCCGACGCATCGGTAGCGCATTCGCGGCAGCGAGCTGCCGCGAATGCGCTTGCCGTTGTCCAGGGTAGGTGGGGATTCCTGGGGGGTGGGGCCCCCGTGCCGGGGGATCCGGCAACCCGCTGCCTGGATACGGCAAAGCGCTCGCAGCAGTCATGCTGCGAGCGCTCGCGGTGGGTCGGCGACTGGGGTCGGGACAGCGGTGGGCCGGGACCGCGGGTGGGGACCTGGGGCATCCGCCCTGCGGCCACCGGCGGGGAAGCTCTGGACCGGCCGACGGGTTCCGGCTAGTGGGCCATCAATTGCTTGTGCATGGCTTCGGCGGCCCGGCGGCCCTGGCCCATGGCGAGGATGACCGTGGCGCCGCCCGTGATGACGTCGCCGCCGGCGAAGACGCCGGGGACCGTGGTTTCGCCGGTGGTCTCGTCCACGCGGACCACGCCGCCCTTGAGGGTCTTGAGGCGGTCCTCGGTCTGGGCGATGAGGGGGTTCACGGAGAAGCCCAGGGCCACCACCAGGGTGTCGCAGGGGAGGGTCACGGTCTCGGCGGTGGCGCGCACCCCGCGGCGGCCGTCGGGGCCGGGCTCGGTGAGCTCCATGACGGCGCACTCGATGTGGGTGATCCAGCCCTTGTCGTTGCCGATGCAGCGCAGGGGGTTGGTGAGGAAGTGGAAGTGGACGCCCTCCTCCTCCGTGTGCTCCAGCTCCTCCTTGCGGGCCGTGGATTCCTTGATGGTGCGGCGGTAGACGATGGAGACCGATTCGGGGCCCAGGCGCCTGGCGGCGCGGGAGGCGTCCATGGCGGTGTTGCCGCAGCCCACGATGACCACGTGCTTGCCCACCGTCACCGGCGTGCCGGATTCGGGGAAGAGGTCGGCGCGCATGAGGTTGATGCGGGTGAGGAACTCGTTGGCGGTGTAGATGCCCTTGAAGTCCTCGCCGGGGATCCCCAGCATGCCGGGGAGGCCCGCGCCGGTGCCCATGAACACGGCGTCGTTCTCGGCGCGCAGCTCGGCGAGGGTCATGGAGCGCCCCACCAGGGTGTTGAGGACGAACTTCACGCCCATGCGGCGCAGGGTGTCCACTTCCTTTTCCACGATGGCGTTGGGCAGGCGGAATTCGGGGATGCCGTAGAGCAGCACGCCGCCGGGGCGGTGCAGGGCGTCGTAGACGGTCACGTCGTGGCCCTTGCCGGCCAGTTCCCCGGCGACGGTGAGGCCCGCGGGGCCCGCGCCCACCACGGCCACCTTGCGGCCCGTGGGGGCGGCCATGGGCGGCGTCTCGGGTTCCGCGGCCAGGAGGGCGTCGGCGGCGAAGCGCTCCAGGCGCCCGATGCTCACGGCGTCGCCCTTGATGCCCACCACGCACTTGGCCTCGCACTGCTTCTCCTGCGGACACACCCGGCCGCACACGGCGGGAAGGCTCGAGGACTGCTTGAGGATGCGGGCCGCCTCCAGGGGGTTGCCGGCTTCGATCTGCTTGACGAAGGCCGGGATGTTGATGTTGACGGGGCAGCCCTCGATGCACTTGGGCACCTTGCAGTCCAGGCACCGCGCGGCCTCCAATTGGGCCTGCTCCGCGTTGAGGGCCAGGGTCACTTCCGAGAAGTTGCCGATGCGGATGGCCGGGTCCTGGCAGGCCGCCACCTGGCGGGGGATCTTCATGCGCTGGGCGGGCTTGAGGGAGGGGAGGTCCAGGTTCTTCCAGTCCAGGTCGGCCACGGGGGCGATGAAGGGCATGTCGGCGTCCGTCACCGGGTGGGTGGCCATGCCCAGGTTGCACACGTGGTCCTGGGCCGCGGTCTCGTCCTCCTTGTACCAGTTCTGGCGCATGCGCAGCATGTTGAAGTCGACCTTGTGCCCGTCGAAGTCGGGGCCGTCGAAGCACGCGAACTTCATCTCGCCGCCCACGGACACGCGGCAGCCGCCGCACATGCCCGTGCCGTCCACCATCAGGGCGTTGAGGCTCACGAGGGTGAAGATGCCCTTCTCCCGGGTGGATTCGGAAACGGCCTGCATCATGGGCATGGGGCCCACGGCCACCACCTCGGCCACGGGCTCGCGCTCCAGGATCTCGGCCAGGGGCTGGGTGACGATGCCCTTGCGGCCCAGGGTGCCGTCGTCGGTGGTGATGATGAGCTCGTCCGACGCCGCCTCCAGCTCCTCGGCCAGGAGCACCCGCTCCCGGGAACGGCCCCCCAGCACCGTGACCACCCGCTGGCCGCGGGCCTTGAGGGCCTGGGCCGCGGGGAGGATGGCCGCGCTGCCGTAGCCGCCGGCCACCAGCACCACGGTGCCCTCGTCCACCAGTTCCGTGGGCCTGCCCATGGGACCGGCCACCGCGAAGAGCTTATCGCCCTGGTTGAGCTTGCCCATGGCCTTGGTGGTGGCGCCAACCTCCACCATGACGAAGCGGATCCAGCCCTTGCGGGCGTCGCCGTCGGCCAGGGTGAGGGGGATGCGTTCGCTCTTTTCGAAGGGGGCCACCATGAGGAACTGGCCCGGCTTGCGGCCCCGGGCCACCATGGGGGCCTGGACGATGAAGCTCCAGGTCTCGGGGGCCAGGAGGCGCTTTTCCAGGATGAGGTAGCCGTCGGCGTTGACCTCGTCGCCCATGTACAGCGACTTGCCCTTGAGCAGCGGCAGCATGATGTGCTCTTCGGTGTCGATGTGCTGGCGCACCAGGTCCATGAGCCTGCGGGCCTGCTCCTGGTAGACGCCGGGCTCGGCCACCGCGCCATTGGAGTTGGCCGCCAGGAGGAGGAGGGTGAGGTCCCACATCTCCCGGTGGTCCCCGATGAGCTGGTCCATGAGGGCCTCGGCGCCCAGTTCCTCCAGCAGCGGCAGCAGCTCGCGTTCCTCGGCCTCGTTGTGGGGGCGGAGCACTTCGTACACCCACCGGCAGGCCCGGTCCACCTGGGCCCAGTCCCGGGCCAGGAGGGCGGCGGACAGCTCGGCCATGGTGTTCATGGCCGAAAGGTGGAGCAGATGCCACTCGCCCATGGAGGTTTCGTCGTGGACCAGGGAGGGGGTGGAAAGGGGCATGGGCGTCTCCGGCATTCGATAAATATGCACCAACGGCAGAGGGGACGGGGCGCCGGGGCCACCCAATGTGCCCCACGTCACTCGCCGGAGGTTTGATTGATAATTGACCCAGAGGTCGAAAAAAACGATTGAAAAAAATTTATCATAAAAGGTAAAATTTTTCATCCAATCGGAGGAACGTCATGACCAGGACCGTAGTCATCGCCATCGGCGGCAATTCCCTCATCGCCGACGACTCCCACCAGTCCGTGGCCGATCAGTACGAGGCCGCCGCCGAGACCTGCGTCCACATCGCGTCCATGCTCAAGGCGGAGGACCTCCGCCTGGTGGTGACCCACGGCAACGGGCCCCAGGTGGGGTTCATCCTGCGGCGGTCGGAGCTGGCCGCCCAGGAACTGCACATGGTTCCCCTGGATTCTTGCGTGGCCGACACCCAGGGGGCCCTGGGCTACCACCTGCAGCGGGCCATGCGCAACGAATTCAAGCGCCGGGGCGTGAACCGCACCCCCGCCACCGTGGTCACCCAGGTGCTGGTGGACCGGGCCGATCCCGCCTTCGCCAAGCCCAACAAGCCCATCGGCTCCTTCATGAGTGCCGCCCAGGCCGACGAGCACCGGGCCAAGGACGGCTGGGATCTGGTGGAAGACGCCGGCCGGGGCTTCCGCCGGGTGGTGGCCTCCCCCCGCCCCCAGGCGATCCTGGAACTGGAGGCCATCAAGAGCCTCCTGGACGCCGGTTTCGTGGTGGTGGCCGGGGGTGGCGGGGGCATCCCCGTGGTGGAGGACGCCGAGGGCCGCCTCACCGGCGCCGCCGCCGTCATCGACAAGGACCTGGCCTCCAGCCTCATGGCCCGGCAGCTGGGCGCCGAGCTCCTCATCATCTCCACCGCCGTGGAGCAGGTGTGCCTGGATTTCGGCAAGCCCACCCAGCGGGCCCTGGCGAAGATGGACCTGGCCGAGGCCCGGCGGTACATCGCCGAGGGCCACTTCAAGCCCGGCAGCATGCTGCCCAAGATCGAGGCCGTGGTGGCCTTCCTGGAAGGCGGCGGCCGGGAGGCCCTCATCACCGACCCCGCCCACCTGGCCCAGGCCCTGCGCGGCGAAACCGGGACGAGGATCGTTCCCTAGCTAGGAGCCGGTCTAGACCTTGAAGTGGCGGACCTTTCCCTGCAGGTCCTCCGAGAGCCGCGTGAGTTCCTGGGCCGTCCGGGCCACTTCCGACGTGGAGGCCGACATCTGGGTCACCGCGGACGCCACCGCGATGGCCTGCTGGGAACTGGCGTCCACCTGCATGGCCACCTCGGAGCCGGCGCTGGCCTGCTCCACGGTGGCGGCCGCCACCGTGCGGGTCTGGTCCGCGAAGTCCTTGAGGGTGCTCCGGATGGCCTCCAGGGTTTCCACGGTGGTCTCCACGGTGGATTCGCCCTTGGCGACGGCCTGACGGGCCGCGTCGATGAGGGCGCTCACTTCCTTGGCCGAGGTGCCGCTGCGCTCGGCCAGTTTCCGCACCTCCTCGGCCACCACGGAAAAGCCCTTGCCCTGGGCGCCGGCCTTGGCGGCCTCGATGGCGGCGTTCAGGGAAAGCAGGTTGGTCTGGTTGGCGATCTCCTGGATGACCCCCACGGCCACGGAAATCTGCCCGGCCGTGCCGGCGATTTCCGTCATGGCCGCGTTGGTGGTGGAACCGGCGGCCTCGCCCTTGTCCGTGGCCCGCAGGGCCTCGTCCAGGAGCTGGAGGGAGGCCTGGGCCCCGGCGTTCACCGAATCGATGGACCGGGCCAGTTCGTTCACGGAGGCGGCCATGGATTCGCTGCCCCGGCGCAGGTTTTCCGACACCTGCGCGATGTCCTGGGAGGTGGTGGCCATCTGGTCCGCCGACGCCGAAAGCTGCACGGCCCCGCTGGCCACCCCCTCCACCCCGCCGCGCACATCCGTGAGCACGGCCTGGAGCCGTTCCACCATCGCGTTCAGCCGCACCCCCATGGCGCCGAACTCGTCCTTGCGGTCCAGGGCCGCCCGGGCCGTGAGATCGCCCTCGGCCACGGTGCCCAGCAGGTTCCCGAAGGCCACCAGGGGATCGTTCACCTGCTTGAGGAGGGCCCAGCCCAGGAAGGCGCCGCCCAGGATGCCGAAGGTGGCGAAACCGATGCCCAGGATCGTGCCCCGGCGGAACTGGACCTGGCCTTCGGCCAGGGCCTCCTCGGCCCGGCGGGCGTTGTCCTTCACCAGGGCCGCGCCCAGGGGGCCCATCTGCTGGTCCAGGGGATCCATCTTCTCCCGGAGGATCCTGCGTCCGGCCTCCACGTCGCCCTTGCGGGAGGCGGGAAGCACGAGATCCCGGCGGACCCGCATCTGCTCCAGGAGGAGGGCGTGGTACTGGGGCCCCACCTTCATGGCCACCTCCGAGGTGAGGGTTCTCTTGTACCGTTCCCACGCCGCGTCCAGGTTCGCGTCCATCTTGTCCATGTCGGCCTCGATGGCGGCCTTCTCGGCGGGGCTCGTGGCCCGCAGGTGGTTGTTGATCAGCACCAGGGCCCGCAGGGTGGCGGTGCGCACGACGGTGAGATCGCCCACGGGCAGCAGCTGGTCGTGGTAGATCTGGTCGCACCGGCCCTGGGCCGCCCACACGTCCTTGATGGCCAGGCCCAGGGTGACCAGGAGCACGAAGGAGAAGGCTCCCACCACCACCTGGATCTTTCTTTTCACCGGCAGATTCTTGTAGTCGAACATCACGTGGCCCTCGGGTCGTACGGGATCCGCCAGGATGGGACGTGGCCGGACCGGGTGGGAATCCTCCTGGAGGCAGGCTGAGCCACGGTCGGATTCGGGGTGAGCCTCCAGGATTGGGGGCCCCGGGGGCCCCGTCCAATACTTTTTGAGAATGCCAATGATCGCGTTTGGATATCAATGTACGCGCGAAGGCCGGGTCCAGGGACCCGGCCTTCGGGGAATGGGGCCGACTAGTTGTTGGACCTGCGGTCGGCCTTCTTGCGGTCGTTCTCGGACAGGATGCGCTTGCGCATGCGCACGAAGTTGGGGGTGACCTCCACCAGCTCGTCCTGCTCGATGTACTCCAGGGCCTGCTCCAGGGTGTGCTCCCGGGGCGGGGTGATGCGGGTGGCCTCGTCGGCGCCGGAGGAGCGCATGTTGCTCAGCTTCTTGACCTTGCCGATATTGACCACCAGGTCGTTCTCGCGGGCGTGCTCGCCGACGATCATGCCCTCGTAGCACTTGAAGCCGGGGTTCACGAACATGACGCCCCGGTCTTCCAGGCTCATGAGCGCGAAGCCCACGGCCTCGGTCTGGTCCATGGAGATGAGCACGCCGTTCTTGCGCCGGGGCAGGTCGCCCTTGTAGGGGCCGTAGTGGCTGAAGAGGCTGTGGAGGATGCCTTCGCCGCGGGTGTCGGTCATGAACTCCGAGCGGTAGCCGATGAGGCCGCGGCTGGGGATCTTGAAGTGGAGGCGGATGCGGCCCATCTCGTTGGCCATGTCCTGCATCTCGGCCTTGCGGGCGCCCAGCTTCTCCATGACCACGCCCATGAACTCCTCGGGCACGTCGATGGTGATGTCCTCGTAGGGCTCCAGCTTCTCGCCGGTGGCGGGGTCCGTGTGGAGGATCACCTCGGGCCGGCTCACGCACAGCTCGAAGCCCTCGCGGCGCATGGTCTCGATGAGCACGGCCAGGTGCAGCTCGCCGCGGCCGGAGACCTTGAAACTGTCGGGGCTCTCGGAGTCCTCCACCCGCAGGGCCACGTTGTGCTGCAGCTCCTTGGTGAGGCGCTCCCGGATGCGCCGGCTCTGGGTGTGCTTGCCGTCCTGGCCCGCGAAGGGGCCGTTGTTGACCACGAACATCATGGAGATGGTGGGCTCGTCGATGTCCACGTAATCCAGGGCCTGGGGATTGTCCTGGCTGGCGATGGTCTCGCCCACCCGGATGTCGGGGATGCCGGCCAGGGCGATGATCTCGCCCGCGGAGGCCTCCGTGAGGTTCACCCGGGTCAGCCCCTCGAAGCCGTAGAGCATGGAGACCTTGTGGTTCTGGATGGAACCGTCCCGCTTGATGAGGCTGACCTGCTCGCCCACCTTGATGCGCCCGTTGACGATGCGGCCGATGCCGATCTGCCCGACGAAATCGTTGTAGTCCATGAGGGTGACCAGCATCTGCAGGGACGCGTCGGGGTCTCCCTTGGGGGCGGGGCAGTGCTTGACGATGGCGTCGAAGAGGGGGTCCAGGTTCTCGGCGGGATCGTTGATGTCCATCATCGCGTAGCCCTGCTTGGCGCTGGCGAAGACGCAGCAGAAGTCCAGCTGCTCCTCGGTGGCGCCCAGCTCGATGAGGAGCTCGAAGACGGCGTCCTGGCTCCACAGGGGGCGCGCCCCGGGGCGGTCCACCTTGTTGATGACGACGATGGGCCGCAGGCCCAGGGCCAGGGCCTTGCGGGTGACGAACTTGGTCTGGGGCATGGGGCCGTCGAAGGCGTCCACCACCAGGAGGACCGAATCCACCATGCTCAGCACGCGCTCCACCTCGCCGCCGAAGTCGGCGTGGCCGGGCGTGTCGACGATGTTGAAGCGGTAGCCGCCCCAGTGCATGGCCGTGGTCTTGGCGAGGATGGTGATGCCGCGCTCGCGTTCCTGGTCATTGCTGTCCATGGCCCGTTCCTGGACCCTCTGGTTGTCCCGGAACATGTGGGCGCCCTTGAACATGGCATCCACCAGGGTGGTCTTGCCATGATCGACGTGGGCGATGATGGCGATATTACGGATCTTCTCGATGGCGGTCATTCGGGTCCTTGGAAAGATCTGGCAACCGGGTGCGGTCCCGGCAGAACCTTCGATTTTAACAGACAAAAGGCATTTCACCCATCCCGGAATTGCCCGGAAGGCTTAAGATAGTCCGGAATGAATCCATAGGTATCCGGAAAAAGCAGCGGAGCGGGTCATGCATATCAATGAATTGCTCACCACTATCGTTGATCTGGGCGGCTCCGACCTGCACCTCAAGGTCGGGAACTACCCGGTCGCCCGGGTGAAGGGCCGCCTCACCCCCCTGACTCAGTTCAAGAAGCTGGTGCAGGAGGACACCATCGCCATGGCCTACTCCATCATGGCCACCGACCGCCAGAAGGCCAAGTTCAAAGAGAACATGGACATCGATCTGGCGTACTCGGTGCCGGCCCTGGGGCGGTTCCGGTGCAACATCTTCAACCAGCGGGGCACGGTGGGCATGGTCCTGCGCGTCATCCCCCGGCGCATCTTCTCCATCGAGGATCTGATGCTCCCCCGGGCCCTCAACAAGATCTGCGAGGAGCAGCGCGGGCTGGTGCTGGTCACCGGCACCACCGGTTCGGGCAAGTCCACCACCCTGGCGGCCATGATCGATCTCATCAACGCCACGCGAAGTGAGCATATTCTCACCATCGAGGACCCCATCGAGTACCTCCACCGGGACAACCTCTCCATCATCAATCAGCGGGAAGTGGAGGCCGACTGCAAGAGCTTCGCCACCGCCCTGCGGGCCGCCCTTCGCCAGGACCCCGACGTCATCCTCGTGGGCGAAATGCGCGACTACGAGACCATCGAGACCGCCATCCACGCCGCCGAGACCGGCCACCTGGTGTTCTCCACCCTCCACACCCTGGACGCCTCCGAGACCATCAACCGGGTCATTTCGGTCTTCCCCCCCCACCACCAGAAGCAGATCCGCATCCAGCTGAGCCAGGTGCTCAAGGCGGTCATCTCCCAGCGTCTGGTGCCCCGGGCCGACGGCCAGGGCCGGGTGCCCGCCGTGGAGGTGCTCATCGCCACCGAGACCGTCAAGGCCTGCATCGAGGACAAGGACAAGACCAAGGGCCTCAAGGACGTCATCGCCCAGGGCACCAGCCAGTACGGCATGCAGACCTTCGACCAGAGCCTCTACTTCCTCCTGCAGGAGGGCCTCATCACCGTCGAGGAGGCCCTGAAGCGGGCCACCAACGTCGGCGAATTCAAGCTCCGCCTGGAGGGCATCGCCTCCACCAGCGAAATGTCCCGCTCCAACATGGACCGGGGCATGTCCATCAGCACCGGCATGGGCCGGGAGGCCGGGGGCGTTCCCCTGTCCTCCCCCCAGGCCCCCCGTCCGGAGCCGGGGCGCCCCCAGAACAAGCCCGGCGACCAGGGGCCGGGCGGGGACATCAAGATCACGCTGGCACGCTAGGCCTTCCGGGGCCCGCCGGAGAGCCAGGATGGGTCGGAGCCAAGCCCAGCCTTCTCTTTATCCCCCCCCATCCCCGGCCATCCCCGGCCCGTCAATGGCCGGGGTGGGTCGGCGCGATCGGGTCCAGCTCCGGCCCCAGGCTGCGGCGGCATGCAGCACCTAGTTCAGCCGGGGATGAACGGGGATAAAAAAAGATATAAAAATGCTTATCACTGCCTTGGGCGGGCGGAAGCAACCTGGGAGGCCCAGTGAGCCGGCTATGTGGTAATCGGTGCCAGCACGGCCTTGGGCCGGCGGCTTCGATGGCTTCGGGTCCGGGTTGAATGAAAAAAAACCGCGTTTTGTAGGAACAGAATTTAATTAATATCTTCACGGCTTAATTGCTGCCGTGTCCGATCGGATGCTAGCGGATTCAGCCTTCAGGCCTATAGCTTTTCATCCTACCGCAGGGCGATTCCAGGCTTGGACGCCCGGGTATCCGCAGGGGTGATTCGCGAATGGGCTGGAGGTCTGTGTGTGTAAAAGTGTATTTGATGCCTGCCGTGTTTCCTTGCGCGTCCCTGAACGCCGGCTCCTGGTCGGATGGCTCCTCCTGCTTGGGTGTGGGGTCGGAATCGCGCCCTTGGCTGCCCAGGAACCTGGGCTGGCGGGCGTTCTGGAGGTGGACCCCGGATCCGGCGCCGCGGTGGTCTTCATCCAGCTGGGCAGGGGCCCTGACCCGGCCACCCGTCCCGTTCTGGTCGGGCGCTTCGCGCCCCGCCTCCGACCGGGCGGAAAAGGCCTGGTTCTTTGCGGGAATCCGGGATTCGAATTGTCCCTGGGCTCCCTGGAAAGGGAACCCGAAGGCTCTGCACCGCCAGGCCCGCGGGGGCAGGGGGCCCAGCCCAGGCGTTCGGGCGCCTCCATCGCTCCGGCCGCCGGTGGGTGTTTGACCATCACCTGCGGCGCCCCAGCGGCTGATTCCGAAGCCGCTTCGGGCATCACCCGGGTCCAGGTGGTCCTGGAGGGAGGGGACGGACCCGGGGACGGCAACGCCCTTCTGGACCCTTCCCTCGCCCCGGTGCCGGCTTGTCCCACCGCGGTTTTCCGGATCCGCTGCCTAGGGCCCCAGGCCGTTTCAAGCTACACGCTGGCGGCCCTTCCCGGTCCCGGGGGCCTTCAGGTGACCCGGATCCAGGAGGATGCCTCCGGCGAAGCCCTCGAGTTCACCTACGGCAAGGCTCCGCACGTCAACTTCCCGGGCCCGGAGGGCACCGTGCCCTGTGCGCCGACGGTGCTGACGGGCATCCGAACCCCGGGCCGGGACCTGCGGCTGGACTGGGAGGACGCGCCCACGGACGAAGGCTGGGCCTATGGGGTCCGGGCGGTGCGGGAGACCGGGGTTCCGGCCTACAGCCGGGAACCGGCCGGCGGCGGCCCGCAAGCCCGTGGCCTCCCCATGGCGTGGACCCGGCATTTCCGTCATTTCCTCACCGGGGCGGGCCCGGACGGTTGCCGGACCTATGCCCGGGACCGCTGGCTCCTTTCCTCCGCCGCTCCGGAGGAGCCCGTCCCGACCCTGGCTTGGGACGGAAACGCCCTGGACCTCGTGCCGGTCCCAGGCCGGTTGACCCGCTGGGACTCGGCGCGGGCCGGAGACCCCATGCCCGCCCTGCACACCCCCGTCCCCGCGGGATTCCCCTGCGGAGGCGGCCTCCGGGGCGGCGCCGACCGGGGCCCCTGGCCGGGCCGCATTCGATACAACCCGGTGACCCACGAGGTGGAGATGGAAGCCTTCCAGGGCCACCTCTACCCGGTGGGTTCCGCCAGCGGGGCCGTCCCGGCGCCCGGTACCTCCGGATCCGACATCGTGGCCCAGGAGATCGCACGGACGGCCGCACGGAGCAGGGCCGTGACCGACCAGATCTACGCCGACGCCGAACGCGCGCATCGGCAAGCGGCCATCCTGGGGGCCCAGGCCATGGCCGCCCAGGATGCCGCCCGGGCGCAGGTCTTCGCCGGCATGGCGGAGCGGGCCCGCCAGCGGGATCAGGCCTTCCAGGCCCAAGCCCACCAGGAGATGGCGGCGGCGGTGCTCCAGGCCCAGGAGGAGGCGAGGCAGGCGCAAGCCAGGCAGGACCCGACCTATGTGTATTGGCTTTCCCGGGATGTGCAAGCAGAAGGCAAACTGCGTGGGATTCATGTCTTTCAACATTCACAGTTGGTTTTCACGAACAGTAGAGAAACCTATGTCGTGGAGTCGGGGCCGGATTCAAACGGGATGAATGTCGCTTACCTGAATGACAAGAAGGCTGATACGACGGCCTTTGTCGCTCTTGGAATCCTTCCGCCAAATATGGGGAAAGCTGATATATCAGCGCTTGTGAATGCGTGGAACGCCAATGGTCATAAATATTTCCCTGTCGATGGGAACTGCAATACTTTTTCCGTATACATGTGGGAAAAGATGGGGTTTTCACCTGTCGATCTTGGACTCCTGTATCCTCATTAGGCGGCCGCGGCATGAAAACGCTGGCGGGCATCGGGGTGGAATAAATCATTTCTCGTGGGTGGCAAAGTGAAACCCCTCAAGGTATTTAGCGGATTCTTCCTGTCGGCCGTGGTCATGGCTGGAACGGTCAAGGGGATGCGTCCCCGCCTCTACTTTGGGCATGACCCTCTGGGTGCGGTTCGTATTGTCGAAGGGAAAATCATTGTCGATGCCAAAGCTGGGAAGGCCTTGGATTCCAGGCTTCAAGGAAACCTGAGATTCAAGGTCGTGGACGGCCCCGCGACAGCCTTCGTCACCTCCAACGACGAAACCGCAAGCGTGGAATGGATGAGGAAGAACGACCAGAGGAACCGGCTCTCCATCAAAAAAGGTGATTTGTACCTGGATGGGGGTGCCATTGACCTGGGCGGGGCGGAGGTGACTCAGCTTTTCGAAGCCTTGCCTTGGGATGGAGGCATCCTCTGCATCGGGAGGGTTTATTCCAAGGACGTGAAGGAGAGGACGCGCACGGCCAGGGACCTGCTCCAGATTTCCCCTGAGGAAATTGAACCCTACTGCGTGATCTGGATCGATCCTGCCACCCACCGAGGAAGCAACCGCTGGCTGTATGGGAAGGTCAGGAGGCCTTTGCTGGTATTTCCCTTGCCCGGGCGCTCGACCACTCCTCCGGTCCACTGATCAGGGGCCTGACCTCCGCCGAGCCGCTATTCCTCCACCGGCATCACCGGCGGCTTCGCTTCCAGGGGGAGGCTGATGCGGAAGCTCGCGCCGCCCTGGGGGCGGTTGCTGGCCTGGATCTTTCCGCCGTGGGCGTCCATGACGCCCTTGCAGATGGCCAGGCCCAGGCCGGCGCCCAGGCGGGATTCGCCTTGCTGGAAGCGCACGAGCTTTTCGAAGATCCGCTCCTCCTGGTCCTCCGGGATGCCGGGGCCGTGGTCGGAGACGCAGAGGGTGAGCGCCCGCTCGGTGGCCCAGGCCTTGATCTCGATGGGCTGGTCGGGGGGGGAGTAGCGGTGGGCGTTTTCCAGGAGGTTGATGAGCACCTGCTCCAGGAGCACGGGGTCGGCCTGGGCCCGGGGAAGGTTGGGGGGGAGGTCCAGGGTCACGGCGCGGTCGGGCATGAGGGGCTTGAGGCGGGCCAGGGCGCTCTGCACCAGGTCCGGGAGGGCCAGCCATTCCTTCTTGAGCTCCACGCCCGATTCCAGGCGGGTGGCGTCCAGGAGGTTGGTCACGAGGCGGCTCAGCTGGTGGCCCTCGTCGTGGATGACGCCGGCGAGCTGGTGCCGGGCCTCGGGGGTCAGGGTCGCGTCGTTCTCCAGGAGGGCGCGGGCGGCGGAGGTGATGCCGGCCAGGGGCATGCTCAGGTCGTGGGACACGGAGGACAGGAGGGCGCTGCGCACCTGCTCCCGGTCCATGCGCCGCTGGGTGTCCAGGTTCTTCTCGGAGAGGATGGTGCGCTCCAGGGCCAGGGCGGTGTGGTTGGCGAAGGCCTCCATGAGGTGGCGCTGGTCGGGCTCCATGCTCTCCAGGCTGGAGGCGTCCAGGGGCTGGATGCCCAGGACGCCGATGAGGCCGTGGGAGCCCTTGAGGGGCAGGTACAGGGCGTGGGCCCCGGGCAGGGTGTCGGTGCCCAGGCCCGCGGCCTCGTGGTGGTCGTAGACCCACTGGGCCACGCCCAGCTCGTCCTCGCCCATGGGCGGGGCCTTGGCGTCCCCGTGGGCCACGAGCCGGCCCCCGGGGCCCGGCAGGGAGATGGAGATGCTGCTCTGGAAGTGGTCGGCGAGGATGCGGATGGAGACGTCCATCATGGCCTGGGAGCCGAAGGTGCGCGTCAGTTCGCGGCTCAGGCGGAACAGGGCCCTCAGGCGCTGCTCGCGGGTGCGGGCCAGGCGCATCTGGGCCCGGATGCGCTCCGTGAGGTTGCCGATGACGGCCCCCGCCAGGAGCATCACGGCGAAGGTGGCGATGTGCTTGAGGTCGCCCACCACGAAGGAGCGCACCGGGGGCACGAAGAAGAAGTCCAGGGACAGGACGCTGAGCCCCGCCGCCGCCAGGGACGGCAGCCGCCCGAAGCGCGTGGCCACCAGGAGGATGCCCAGCATGTAGATCATGACGTGGTCCGCCAGCTCGAAGCGGCGGCCCACCAGGAGGCAGATGCCGGTCATGACGGCCACCGTGACGGCGCCCCAGACGAAGTGGGCCGGGGCCAGCCCCGTGCCGGAGGAGGCGCGGCCGCGCCGGCTCTTGGGGGCGGCGGGGGTCTCGCCGGGGATGACGTGGATCTCGATGGTGCTGGTGAGCCGCACCAGGTCGTCCACCAGGGAATTGGACATGAAGGCCGGAAGGCGCGACCGGGTGGGCTTGCCCAGGATGATGCGGGTGACGTTGTGGGCCAGGGCGAAGGCCAGGATGTCCTCGCCGGTGGAGAGGTCCCCCTGGATCACCTCGGTCTCGGCCCCGAGGCGCTCGGCGAGGCGCAGGTTGTCCTCGAGGTGGGCCCGCTCCTCGTCGGAGTAGCGGATGTGCTTGCCGGTCTCCACGTACACGGCGATCCAGGGCGCGCCCATGGATTCGGCCATGCGCCGCCCGGCCCGGATCAGGCTCGCGGAGCGGGGCTTGGAATTGATGCACACGAGGATGCGCTCGCCGGCGGCCCAGGTCTTGCCCTTGAGGCCCTGGGTCTCCATGTAGCGGCGCATGTCGGCGTCCACGTGCTGGGCGGTGCGGCGCAGGGCCAGTTCGCGCAGCGCCAGGAGGTTGCCCTTGCGGAAGAAACGCTCCGAGGCGTACTGGGCCTGGTCGGGCACGTAGACCTTGCCCTCCTTCAGGCGCTCCAGCAGCTCCTCGGTGGGGATGTCCACCAGCTCGATCTGATCGGCGCGGTTGAGGATCGTGTCGGGGATGCTCTCCCGGACGATGACCCCGGTGATCTGGGCCACGGTGTCCTTGAGGCTCTCCAGGTGCTGGACGTTGACGGTGGAGTACACGTCGATGCCCGCCTCCAGCAGATCGAACACGTCCTGCCAGCGCTTGACGTGGAGGGAGCCCTGCACGTTGGTGTGGGCCAGCTCGTCCATGAGGATCAGGGCGGGGCGCCGGCGCAGGGCCGCGGCCACGTCGAACTCCTCCAACTGCACCCCGCGGTAGGGGAGCTGCTTCTTGGGCAGGAATTCCAGGCCCGCGGTGAGGGCCATGGTCTCGGCGCGGCCGTGGGTCTCCACGACGCCGGCCACCACGTCGACCCCCTCCAGCATCCGCAGCTGGGCGTCCTGGAGCATGGCGAAGGTCTTGCCCACGCCGGGGGCCATGCCGAAGAAGATCTTCAGCCGGGCCCGGGTCGTGCGGGCCTCCTCTTCTTGCACGGACTTCAAAAGGTCGTCGGGATCGGGTCGATTGGGTTCCACCCGGAAAGATTACTACGCCTGGTGGTAAATCTCCGCACCGGAGGCCTCGAATTCCTTGCTCTTCTCCTCCATGCCGGCGGCCAGGGCCTCCTCCTCGGCCAGGCCGTGGCTCTTGGCATATTCCCGCACGTCCTGGGTGATCTTCATGGAGCAGAAATGGGGGCCGCACATGGAGCAGAAGTGGGCCACCTTGGCCCCCTCGGCGGGCAGGGTCTCGTCGTGGAACTCCCGGGCGGTGTCCGGGTCCATGGCCAGGTTGAACTGGTCCTCCCAGCGGAACTCGAACCGGGCCTTGCTCATGGCGTCGTCCCATAGGCGGGCGCCGGGATGGCCCTTGGCCAGGTCGGCGGCATGGGCGGCGATCTTGTAGGCGATGACCCCGTCCTTCACGTCCTTCCGGTTGGGCAGGCCCAGGTGCTCCTTGGGGGTCACGTAGCAGAGCATGGCGGTGCCGTACCACCCGATCATGGCCGCGCCGATGGCCGAGGTGATGTGGTCGTAGCCGGGGGCCACGTCGGTGGTGAGGGGGCCCAGGGTGTAGAAGGGGGCTTCGCCGCACACCTCCAGCTGGCGGTCCATGTTCTCCTTGATGAGGTGCATGGGCACGTGGCCGGGGCCCTCGATGATGACCTGGACGTCGTGCTTCCAGGCGATCTTCGTGAGCTCGCCCAGGGTGTCCAGCTCGGCGAACTGGGCCTCGTCGTTGGCGTCGGCCGTGGAGCCCGGGCGCAGCCCGTCCCCCAGGGAGAAGGCCACGTCGTAGGCGGCCATGATCTCGCAGATGTCCTCGAAGTGGGTGTAGAGGAAGTTCTCCTTGTGGTGGGCCAGGCACCACTTGGCCAGGATCGAGCCGCCCCGGCTGACGATGCCCGTCATGCGCTTGGCGGTGAGCGGCACGTACTGCAGGCGCACCCCGGCGTGGATGGTGAAGTAGTCCACGCCCTGCTCGGCCTGCTCGATGAGGGTGTCCCGGAAGATCTCCCAGGTGAGGTCCTCGGCCTTGCCGTTGACCTTCTCCAGGGCCTGGTAGATGGGGACGGTGCCGATGGGCACGGGGGAGTTGCGCAGGATCCACTCCCGGGTCTCGTGGATGTTGTCGCCGGTGGAGAGGTCCATGACCGTGTCCGCGCCCCAGCGGATGGACCAGGCCATCTTCTCCACCTCCTCCTCGATGGTGGAGGCCACGGCGGAATTGCCGATATTGGCGTTGATCTTCACCAGGAAGCTGCGCCCGATGATCATGGGCTCGGTCTCGGGGTGGTTGATGTTGCAGGGGATCACGGCCCGGCCCCGGGCCACCTCGCTGCGCACGAATTCGGGGGTGATGTGGCTCTTGATGCCCGCGGCCTCGCGGCCCATGTTCTCCCGGATGGCGATGAACTCCATTTCGGGGGTGATGATGCCCTTGCGGGCGTAGTGCATCTGGGAGACGTTCCGGCCGGCCCGGGCCCGCAGGGGCTGGCGCTCGGCGTGGAAGCGGATGCGGTCCAGCTCGGGATCCCGCTCCCGCAGCTTGCGGTAGAGGCTGGTGGCGCCGGGCAGCTCCTCCACGTCCCCGCGTTCCCGGATCCAGTCCAGGCGCAGGGGCCGGAGGCCCCGGGCCAGGTCCACGCCGCCCTGGGGATCCGTGTAGGGGCCCGTGGTGTCGTAGAGGTCCAGGGGGGCGTTGGGGGTCAGGGTGCCGTCGAAGTCCCGGGTGGGGTTGAGGGTGATCCGACGAACGGGCACGCGCAGGTCCGGCCGGGAACCGGGGATGTAGATTTTTTCCGAAGCCGGGAAAGGAACAAGGCAGCTTGCGAGGACGGAGCCTCCGGTGGGCTGGGATTCGGGAATAGTTGACATGGTGACTCCGGCATCGGGGCGGCTGAAATCGCCCTAGGGGAGTGTAGCGCGCCGGGAAGGAAAATTTGCGGCCGGGATTCCATCGCTGGTTACAGTGGTGGACGATATCCTAGTGCGTCAATACAGTTCATAGGAATGGGGCATACATGACAGATCCCAACGCGTCCAGCCAACCCCGGACCCCGGCCATCCCCGACCAGCTCATCCAGATCGCCCATGAGCAGGAGGGCGGCGCGGAGCGCGTGATCTCCCAGATGGAGGTGGTGCAGAACAGCTTCGAGGAGATCCAGGTGCTGGCCAAGGACTGCCAGGAGATCCTCACCCGGCTGGTGCCCCCCTCCGCCGACCTCACCAACCTCATCGAGAAGATGGAAGCGATCGCCATCCACGCCGACAACGGCACCTACAACATCCAGGGCGTCTACGACCTCTTCCAGTACCAGGACATCGTCCGCCAGAAGCTGGAGAAGGTGGGCCACCGCCTCATCGACGTCTCCGAGTACATCCTGAAGAACCTCCAGCCCATGGCCGCGGAGACCATCTTCTCGGCCTCCGCGGGGCGGGACATCCTGGACCGGCAGGCCCAGGAGGCCGATATCGTCAAGCCCGAGGCGGATGCCATCATCGCCGAGTTCTTCTCAAAATTGAGGGCCAACAAGCCGGGGTGATTTCCCGGCGGCCCCCTCCTGGGTTATCTTGTAGGGGACGGCCCCGGAGTCAGGCGAATGGTTCGATCCCGAAAAATGATGGTGCTCTTCCTCGGCTGTTTCCTCCTGGGTGCCCAGCCCGCTCCGCCGGATCCCGTCCTGAAGGCCCGCGCCGAGCGCGCCCAGGCCCAGGGCATCGGGGAGGGGGACCTGCCGCCGGTGCCCCGGGGCATCGTGGAACCGCCCCCCCTCCCTCCGCCCGAAACCCATCTCAAGGACACCCGGGGCGTCAAGGCCGCCAAGATCCGGCGCGCGTCGCGAACCGCCAAGGGCGGCAAGTCCGCCAAGTCGGCCAAGTCCGCCAAGTCCCCCAAGTCCGCCAAGACGAAGAAACTTCCGGCCAAGGGTGGCCGCAAATCGAGCAAGAGGGTGAAGGGTTGAAAATAGCCGTACTTACTTCCGGTGGGGACGCACCCGGCATGAATGCCGCCATCCGAGCAGCCGTTCGAACGGCCGACTCCCTGAACATCAGCGTCTACGGCGTGTGGCGGGGCTTCCAGGGGCTCGTGGAGCAGGACTGGCGCCCCCTCACCTCCCGGAACTGCGCCAATATCCTCCAGCGGGGCGGCACCATCCTCAACACGGCCCGGTGCGAGGCCTGGCATCTCCCGGCCGTGCGCGCCAAGGCGGCCCAGGACCTGCGGGACGCGGGCGTGGACGCCCTGGTGGTCATCGGCGGCGACGGCAGCTTCACCGGCGCCGAGCTCCTGAACCGGGAGCACGGGATTTCCTGCGCGGGCATCCCGGGCACCATCGACAACGACCTGCCCGGCACGGACCGGACCCTGGGCTTCGACACGGCGCTGAACACCGCGGTCCAGGCCATCGACCGCATCCGCGACACCGCCAGCGCCCACGAGCGAATCTTCCTGGTGGAGGTCATGGGCCGCAGTTCGGGCATGATCGCCGTGAACACCGCCATCGCCTGCGGCGCCGAGGCGGTCCTCTATCCCGAATCGGAAGCCCAGGGCTACGACGCCCTGGTCACCCAGCTCAAGGCCGGGTGGCAGCGCGGGAAGCGCTCCAGCATCGTGGTGGTGGCCGAGGGGGATTCCACGGGCGGCGCCTACAAGATCAGCGAGCGCCTCCAGTCCGAGTACAACCTCGACCTGCGGGTCGTGGTGCTCGGTCACATCCAGCGGGGCGGGAGCCCCACGGCCCTGGACCGCATCTGGGGCAGCATGTGGGGGGCCGAGGCCGTGAAACGCCTCGCGGCGGGAGAGACTTCCTTCTATCTTGGTTCGCAGCACGGGGAGCTGGTCACCAACCCCTTCTCCCGCATCCGCGATCCCAAGCCCAATCCCCCCAAGGAACTGGCCGCGCTCGCGGGCATCCTGGCCCGGTAGGGTCCCATCCAGAGGTACTTTCCATGACAAAGCCAAAGATCGGCCCGCGCAAGGTCGCGGTCATCATGGCCGGCGGCCGCGGTACGCGCTTCTGGCCCCGGTCCCGGGGCGCCCGCCCCAAGCAGTTCCTGGCCATGGTGGGGGAGGAGACCCTCCTCAACGCCACCGTGAGCCGGCTGAGCCCGTCCTTCCTGCCCGGGGACATCTACATCGTCACCACCGAGGAACTGGCCGCCGAGACCCGGCGCATGCTGCCCCAGCTCCCCCCGGGCAACGTCCTGGTGGAGCCCGAGGGCCGCAACACCGCCCCCTGCCTCGCGCTGGCCCTGGCCGTCATCGAGAGCCGCACCCCCGACGGCGTCATGGTGGTCCTTTCCGCCGATTCCTGGATCGGGGACAAGGACAAGTTCCTGGAGGACATCGACACCGCCGTGCACCACGCCGCCGGCAAGCGCGACCTGGTGGTCTTCGGCATCCGCCCCACCTACCCGGAAACCGGCTACGGCTACATCGAGACCGAAGGCAAGGGTAAGGTCCTGGGCGCCTCCGCCTTCCGGGAGAAGCCGACCTACGACAAGGCCGTGGAGTACCTGGAATCCGGCCGCCACTTCTGGAACGCGGGCATGTTCGTGTGGACCCTCCAGGACCTGCGCGCCGAACTCACCCGCCACTGCCCCGAGATCCTGGCGCCCCTCGACGAGTGGATGGCCGCCGGCGCCGATCCCGCCAGGCTGGCCCAGGCCTACGGCCGGCTCCCCAAGCTCTCCATCGACTACGCCCTCATGGAGAAATCGGACCGCGTGGCCGTGGTCCCGGCCCATTTCCGCTGGTCCGACGTGGGCTCCTGGCCCGCCGTGGTGGAATTCCACGAGAGCGACGCCGCCGGCAACGTCGTCCAGGGCGATGTCATCCTGCTGGAATCCAACAACTGCGCCGTCTTCGGCGGCAAACGCCTCATCGCGGGCTCCGGCCTGGAGGACCTGATCGTCGTGGACGAACCCGACGCCCTCCTCCTCTGCCGCAAGGACCGCGCCCAGGACGTCAAGACCATCGTCGAGCGCCTTTCCGCCATGGGCCGCACCGACCTCCTCTAGGGAACCCCAGATGACCCAGAAACCCGCCACCCTCCACGTCGACAAACCCTGGGGCAGCTTCGACCAGTTCGTCCTGAACCAGCCCTGCACCGTCAAGATCCTCACCTGCAGCCCCGGCGCCAAGCTGAGCCTCCAGCGCCACCGCCACCGCAACGAACTGTGGGTGGCCCTGGACGCCGGCGTCGTCGTGGAACTGGACGGCAAGGTCCTCACCCCCGACAAGGGCGCCCAGATCTGGCTCCCCGCCGGCAGCGTCCACCGCCTCAGCTGCGAAGCCTCCCGCACCAGCCCCGTGCGGGTCATGGAGATCAGCCTCGGCACCTTCGACGAGGACGACATCGAGCGCCTGGAAGACGTGTACGGCCGGAACTGACCCGGCCCGAAGGGCAGGGTGGTGCCCACCCCCGGAAAGGCGTATGCTGGACCCGAGGTGTTCCTCCAGGACCGGCTTGCCGCTCCTGGACCCAAGGAACTGCACGCCACCTATTGTCCCTTCAATCTCACCAGTCCCCCACGATCGGGGACTCCCGCAAGACACTTCCCACCTAATCAACCCCGCCAAAACTTCCCACACGAAACGCCCCCGCCTCGGGGCGTTTCACTGTATTTGGAAAGAATTTAAGGAATAGGATCGCATTGAAAACAGTGGATTTATTGTTTGAATTGTCTAGACAAGTCTATGGCTGTCTACTGGAATCTAGGACGGTTTTTGAGGAAATTTTGAGGACGTTTTTGCTGGGGCGTTTCCTTTGAATGTGGCATCATGCCCGCATGGCACGCACCAAAGGTGATTCCGACCTGATGACCAGAACCTCCCGCGCCAAGCTTCCGAAACGGAAGGCGCCCTACTGGATGTCCATGGAGAAGGGGCGCCGGCTGGGTTACTACAAGGGCTCGAAGGGTGGCAACTGGCTGGCCTGGTTCTACGACTCGACTGCCGAACCTCCGACCCTTCAGAAGGCCCTGGGGGCTGCAGACGACAATTCCGATGCTGACGGCAAGATGGTGCTCTCCTTCTCCCAGGCACAGGAGGCGGCACGGGAGTGGTTCAAGGAGGCCTACCACGAGGCCACTGGGGATCGGGTGACAACCGGCCCTTACACGGTGAGGGAAGCGATCCAGGCCTACGTCGAGGATAGGAAGAAAAACAAAGCGAAGACCGCCAATCGGATGGATGGCGACCTGCAGCGTCACGTCATCCCAATCCTCGGTGACGTGGAACTCGCCAAGCTGACCCGGAAACGATTGGAGGATTGGAAAGCCACTGTTGCTGCCTCGCCCACGCACCGCGCCGGGGTTGAAGGGAAGTCCCCTGAGACTGAGGACGAAATTCGTGCCCGCCAGGAGACCACCAACCGGGTTTGGAAGAATTTCAAAGCTGCCCTGAATCTCGCTCATCGGGATAAGCGGATTTCGACGGATGCCGGTTGGCGGGACGTGATGCCATACCAGGGTACAAAGGTGGCTCGCCTGCGGTTTCTCTCCATCAAGGAACAGCAGCGGTTGGTGAATGCGGCGGCCTCCAATGACTTCCGTCGTCTGGTCCAGGCCGGCTTGTTCACCGGCGCCCGCGAAGGCGAGATTGCCCGCCTTCAGGCCAAGGACTTTGACGGTGTGCGCCGAACCATCTTCATCGAGCGGAGTAAGAGCGGCAAGTCCCGGTACGTCGATGTCTCTCCGGAGGCTGGGAATTTCTTCCAGGAATGCACCGCAGGGCTGGCTCCGGCTGGCAGAATTTTCCCGCGAACCTCGTACGACCGGAAGGAGAAGGCCCCATCAGGAGAATGGAGCCGGTCTGAAATCTCCCGGATGATGAAGGCTGTATGCGAAGCTGCAAAACTGGAACCGCTCGTTTTCCATGAACTGCGGCACACTTGCGCCTCGACCTGGATTAATGCCGGAATGAGTCTCTTTCATGTTGCCCAGCAACTCGGTCACCGAGATACCAGGATGGTTGAAGATTACTACGGCCACTTGTGTCAGACGGCAAAAGCTGAGGCTATGGATCGTTTGGCCCCGGTTCTGGGAATTTACACCCCGGAAGGTAATACGGCACCTGAAGTTCAGTGACGGGACCCACGTGACCCATGAGACGCTGCTGCTACGGGGGTATGCAAAAGCCCTCTCACGGCTTTATCTGGGGGTTCGAATCCCCTTCGGGATGGTGGTTATTGGGGAAAGCTCCGTGTTCGAAATAAAACCCAACGATGGTACAATAGGAGTTTAATTATGGGGGTTGCCGTGACAAAAGCCCACGTCGTTGGTGAAGAAAAGCGTCCTAGCAAATTCCTGCTTGAGTTTAAGGGAAACTTCATAAAAGCGGAGAGGGAAGCGGAGAGGGATAAGCGCCGATACACTTTTAAGCGGCAGCAGATCCCATGGGAAACGGCAGCCCTATTCGCAATGTTGGTGAATGAGGAGTCCGCCGAACCAGGGGGTTCCGTTGCGTGGGCCCTGCAGAAATTGTTGGACCTCGCCATAGCCAAGATCGACAAGAAGCGGCTGTTGCCGCAGACGGAGAAGCAGATCGAACAGTGCATCGCGCTTCTGTTCAATGATGTCCCCACCATGGAGAAACCGGCCATCGCTAGGGCAATGCCAACCAGCGCGGCTTCATCTCCCGTTCAGGAGGATCGCTAGGCCCTGCGCCACCCAGGCTCCGGGGCCGGACTTGAATAGGGACACAAGTATTGGCCACCTAGCGCGTTCCCAAGGAAGAACGCACGGAACCCGATCTTGTGGGTGTTGCCAAGGACCTCGGCGCCCTTCCGAAGGCCATGCGTCGAGCCATGTTGGCTGGCCTCTTCCTGCGGTCTGCCCTGATTAATGTTCCGGTGGCCGAGCCCTTCGCCAAATCGCTCATCAGCGGTGCGAAGGTTCTCGGCCTGGACGAATTCCTGCGCGGGCAGTGGGTCGCTCCGCTGGCAACGGAAGGTCCCGAATTCTTTGTGGCCGACATCCTTGCCTTGCGAGGCGATCAGGACACGGCTCTGCGAACCCTTCTTTCCAACAAGGTGAACCAGTGGACGCTTCTCGTCGGGAGTCTGCCAATCGCCTACCGCGCATTTGGAGGGCATCAGAGTCTGCCGCTTGATGCCCGGCAGGTCGAGGAATTCTGGCTCACTCCCGGCGGCTCAGACGATGTTCGGCTTCGCCATGCTCTCCGAACTTACCCTCAAGCGCTGGGAAGCCCTGGCTCTATTCCAGCTCTTCTCCCTGCAGTTCCCATGCCCCCAAAGGGAGATTCGCATAGGTAAAGCCTGGCATTATGGGTGCATTGCTGTTGCATCGAAGGTCATCCATCGTGGGGTGGGTTTGTGCTAGAACATGGGCGTAGGAACTGTTCCCCATCCACTTCCGTGGGGGAGTTCCTTGAGGTCAAGCAACTGGAGGTTGTGAACCTCGATATCGACCATGAACTCTGGAATCCGACGGGCGTTGATGGCGAACAGTTCCGCAGGTGAATGCACATCCGCCCCTTCAATGGAAAGGAAGATGAGCCTGCGCACGATGCCCCCCTCTGGGCCTTTCGTTGGCATCATGGCCGCGTGCATGGCATGGTGACCACTCCTCAGGTGGCCGAAGGGGTTGATCACCCAGTCCGTGATCATGGCCAGCGAACGGTGCTGTTCGAACAGTTTCCAGTCGCCGCCGGTGTCCGCGATCATGCCCTGCATGATGTATTCGCGGGGCAGGAAGTAGACGAGGTAGTTCCGGTCTGCCTTGATGCATGTTCGCACGCCTTCGAGCTCCAGGATGTCCCCCATCCGGTGGTCCATCATGGGCACGTCCTCAGGCAGGATGGCCAGCACCGCAACCTTGGGTCCTTCGGTCCATAGGGTGAGATGCCGGACCGTATAGGCTCGAAGGAGGAAGGGCGCCGCCAAGGCAAGGGCGGCGAAGCCGAGGCCAGCAATGGCTTTCCTTAGGGTCGATGATGGCGCCAGGCGCCGTTCCACCAACGCGGGGAGGAACATGCCGGTCCTGCCCATGAGGGCCCGATAGCCTTCCGGATAGGCACTGACCATCCTCCGCTCTTCATCCTTGGCCAGGAAGTAGTAGATGATGGCCATGACCAGCCAGAGCACGGCCGTAAGGAACCGCGGCCAGAGGATGGAGAGGCCGATTCCCGCCAGGCCCAGGGCCAGGTACTGGGGGTGGCGGATCCACGCGTACAAGCCTCCCAGCACGGCCCCCCGCTTTAACAGCTTGGCGGCGTAAATCTGGAATGCGCACACCAGGAAAAGCGCCATCCCCCCGAGGAACAGGGCGGATCCTGCGAGCCTCACTCCCACTAGGAAGCCGTCGTCCGGCAGCACCATGTGGGGCAGGTAGAAGGCGCTCAACCAGCGGGTTGCCGGATGGCTCGCCAATTTGAGGAGCACGGGGTTGAAGACGGCATAGAAGAACCCCGCGAAGGGGCTGATCATGATCAGCACTTCGAAGGCGATGATGAAATAGATCAGAACCGCGCTTCCAAGGAAGGTCTTCCGGGTTCGCATCACCACCTCCTGGCGGAAATATTTATATTTCATCTTGGTTCTGCGAAGCCCCGGGCCTCCAGGAGATTGCCGGTGGCAAGTTCCAAAGACGTGATGGCCTTGGCTTGGCCGATCTGGGCCTGGAGTTCGGCGGCCCGGGAGGTGTCCAGGTCAGTCTGCTTGGCCAGAACAAGGAACGTCGTACTCATGCCCTTCTCAAACTTCTTCCGTTCGGCCCGAAGATCCTCCTCACGGTAGATCCGGGTCAACCTGGCGGCTTCCACGCTTTCCTGGGCGGATTCCACATTCTCCAAAGCCAGCCGGACCTGAAGGCGAATTCCGAATTCCAGGTCATGCAGGGTCAAGTCGCTGCCACGTTCGTTGGCCCGGGCTTGGGCGAGGCTACCCTTGGCGGTGCGGTTGGCGATGGGAATGGCCAGATTCAGGCCCACCGAATAGCCTGGGTGGTCCAGGCTCGTGAGATCCCTGTTTGCGGTTCCAAGGCTGGTGCGGTTATCCGAGGTGCCGTTGTAGCTGACGAAGGCGTTCAATTGAGGGAGCAACCGGTTTTCGGCGGCCCTTCGCAGGGCGCCCATGGAGTCCTTGGCCAGACGGGCCACTTTCAGTTCCACCCGCCGCTCCAGGGCCTGTTGCTCAAGTGAGGCTCGATCTGGCAGCACATAATAGGCTGTTGGTGCATCCGTGGGATCCATCCGGTCCGCAGGGGCATTCCTTGGGTAGAGGGTCCGCATCAGGACATCATTGGCATTCCGGGTTTGCGATCGGGCAGCAATGATCGCCAGTTTCTGCCGAGCGACCGCCGCCTCGGCCCCAGTGACTTCGATCTCGGCGAGGGTGCCAGCCCGGACCTTGCCTTTGTTGTCCTCAAGTTGCTCTTGGGCCAGGGTCAGGGCTGCATGGGCATTTTCAAGATTGCGCGCTGCAAAGACGAGGTCCCAGTATTGGGTCTCCGCCGTTGCCACCAGGTTGATGAGGGCGAGGGAGAACTGGTGGTCGGCCGCTCGAGATCCGTTTCTAGCGACAATGACGTTGACCTCGTTGACGGGGCGCCCGAAGCCTTTCAGAATGCTCTGCGTATAGGTTCCCGAGACGCCCCCGCTGTATGGGTACTTGGTGCTGAAGCGGCCCAGGAGTGCACCCGTGTTGGGGTCTTGGTAGTCGCCTCGTGAGAAGCCATAAGCTGGGTTGTAGCTCACCTGCAGGTTGCCCCCCCACTCGAAGGGTTTCTGGACGCCAATGGAGAGGCCACGATTCCAGGCGGTCGTCTCCGTCGTGGCCAGGGGGCCAAGGGGAAAGAGCTGCTTGGTCGTGGCCGAATCCTGGTAGCCATATGCGAACCCGCTGACCAGGTTCCAGTCGAAGGCGCCCTGGGCGATGGCAACCCCTGCAGTTGTCGCTACCCGGGCCTCCTGGGCAATCTGCACCTGGAGGTTGTTCTCCAGGGCGATGCGGATGGCCTCCTTGAGGGAGAGACGCTGGAGCGGAGCCTGGGCCAGCAGGCTGCATCCGGTCAGCAGGACGAGAAAGGTTGGCGTAAGAAACTGGGCTCTCATTTTCCGGGCCCCGCAAGACGGACCAGGGACCCGTCCCCAAGACCGGGCGGCGGGTTAAGCACAACCCGTTCACCCGTTTGAAGGCCTTTGAGGACCCGCACCCTCTGGCCGTTATCCTCTCCCAGCATCAGGGGACGCACGTGGGTATGGCTGGTCCCATCCACGACGAGGGCAGTCGGCTTCCCCTGGCGCGGGGCGACCGCCTCCAGGGGGAGTGTGAACCCGGCCTGGACCGGTTCGCCAAGGAGCACCAGGACCGCCCCTCCTGGCAGGAACAGCCCCTGCCTGTTGTCCAGGTCCACCTCCGCCGTCAGGGTGCGGGTACGTGGATCCAAGGCCCCCGCCAACCGTGCAATCCGGCCCGGCTGGGCCTGGGCGGGGTTCTGGTCGGGTAGTATTCGCACAGGATCCCCGGTCTTCACGCGCTTGGCAAGGTTCTGGTCCAGGTAGAAGGTCACGCGTAGGCGGTCCACCTGCGCCACGGTCACCAGGGGCTGGACGTTGGTGCTGGCACTGGCGTTCTGCACCATGGCCCCGGGATCCACGAAGCGCTGGGTGACCACTCCGTCGAAGGGGGCCCGCACCGCCTGGTAGTCCCTGGAGATGCCCAGGGAGGACAGCCGGGATTCGGCCATGCGGGCGTCAGCCTGGGCCTGCTCGGCGTCCTTGGCGCTGATCAATTTGTCCTTGAGGAGGTCCGTCGCGCGCTCGGCGTTGCGGGTTTTGTTTTCGGCATCCGCCTTCAGGGCCGCCAGGTCCTGGTCCATCTCACGGCCTTCGATCACGGCCAGAAGCTGGCCCTTGCGGACGACGCTGCCCTTGTCCACGCGGATCTCCTTCACGAAGCCGCTGGCCCGGGCATACAGGGTGGTGCTCAGGAAGGGCAGGGCCTCCCCTTGCACCATGGGGTCGCCAAGGGTGGCCCCTTCGCCCATGACCAGGGAGTTCACCAGGGGACCGGCCTCCAAGGCCCTGCGGCGGGCCTCGGCCTGGCCAGCCAAGGCCCGGCGCTGAGTCAGGATGATCCCCATAATGGCGAGGGCGCTGACCATCAGGACGGCTATTCCGCCACGAAGTACCACCCGGGAAAGGGCATGTTCCCCGATGGGCGTGGGCGTGGAGATTGCTGGGTCGAGGTTCATGCCTGGCTCCCCTGCTGGTCCTGCTGGAATTGGGTTTCGAGGAGATGGGCCGTGGGCGACTGCTTCCGGAGGAGGGAGTAGATCACCGGCACAACGAAGAGAGTGACGAAGGTGGCCATGAGCAGGCCGCCAATGACGGCCCGCCCCAGGGGAGCGTTCTGGCTGCCGGCCTCCCCAAGCCCCAGGGCCATGGGAACCATGCCGATGATCATGGCCAGGGCGGTCATGATCACAGGGCGGAGCCGGGTCCGGCCCGCCTCCAGCGCGGCCTGCACCGCGTTCAGATCGGGTCGGGCCACCCGCAGGTCGTTGGCGAACGTAACGAGCAGGATGGCATTGGAGACCGCGATACCCACGGCCATGATGGCGCCCATCAGGGAGACCACATTGACCGTGGTGCCGGTCAGGACCAGCATCCACAGGATTCCCACCAGGGCGCCCGGCACCGCGAAGAGGATGATGAAGGGATCCAGCCAGCTTTGGTACAGGACCACCATCAGCATGTAGACCAGGATGATGGCGATGACCAGGCCGCCGGCGAGACTCCGGAAGGAGTTCTCCATCACTTCATTCTGGCCCTTGAGGGTGATCTTGACCCCTGGAGGCAGTTCGCCCAGGGCCTGGACCTGGGCCCGGATGTCCTTGACTACGCTGCCGAGGTCCCGGCCATCCACGTTGGCCATCACATCCAGCACCCGCTGGACGGTGGCGTGGGAGACCTCCGCTGGTGTCACGGTTCTGGACAGGCTGGCGAAATTGCCCAAGGGTTCTGCGGGCTGGAGCGAGCCCATGGGGTTCGGGCGGGCGTCCGCCGCCTGGAGCAGGGCGGCCTTCCCGGGGAGCGCGAACGGCGTCGCCAGGAGCTTCCCGGGGGAGTCGATGGCTGGGATGGGGGACTTCACCATGACCTGGTAGGTGATGCCGTTCCGTGGGTCCAGGAAGAAGTTCGGAGCGAGCTGGCCATTGCCTGAGAGAGATACCAGCAGGCCGTTGGTCACATCCCGGCTGCTGAGGCCCAGGCGCGCCGCCTTGGTGCGGTCCACGTCCACCTGGTAGGTGGGGGCGTCCAGGACCTGCTTGATGCGGATATCCACTGCGCCAGGAATGCGCTTCAGGCCCGCCTCCAGCTTGCGGGCCACCCCCATGCTCACGTCCAGGTTCTGGCCCTCCACCTTGAGGTCGATGGGCGCGGAAACGCCGAAATTGAGCACCTGACTGACGATATCGGCAGGCTGGAAGTAGAGGCCGAGGCCCGGGAAGCGCTTGGGTATTTCCTCCCGGATGCGCTTCATGTAGGTGGCGGTGGGATGGTGGTGCTCCTGGAGCGAGATGAAGAGGTCCGCGTCCTGACTGGTGACGTTGTCCGAGGGAATGAATGCCTGGATGAAGAACGCCGGTGCCCCGATATTGGCGTTGAGGGTCCGCATCTCCTTCGCCGGGATGATGTCCCGGATGACCTTTTCCACCTGGATGATGATCCGTTCCGCTTCCTCGAGCCGGGTCCCAGGTGGAGTCCGGAGGTGCAGTTTCATCTGCCCTGCGTCCACGGCCGGGAAGAAGTCCTGCCCCAGGGCGAAGAACAGACCTCCACTCAGCAGAGTGAAACCTGCGAAGGCGACCAGCACGAACCGGCGGTGGTGGAGGACGCCATCCAGGGAGCGGCCGAAGGCCTCCTGGAACTGGAAGAAGAGCTCCTCACGCCGCACATTGAAGCGCGAGGGGAAATGCGGTTCCCCTGGCATGAGCATCCTGGCCAGGGTCGGCACCAGGGTGCGGCTCAGCACATAAGACGCCAGCATCGACAGGACCACTGCAAGGGCGAGGGGGGTGAACAGATACTTGGCCGGACCAACCAGGAGCACCACGGGGAAGAACACAATGCAGATGGCCAGGGTCGCCACGATGGCCGGGATGGCGATCTGGTAGGCGCCGTCCAGGATGGCCACCGTGATGGGCTTGCCCATGGCCCGGTTGCGGTGGATGTTCTCCACCTCAACCGTGGCGTCGTCCACCAGCATGCCGATGGCTAGGCTGAATCCGCCCAGGGTCATGAGGTTGAGGGTCTGCCCAGTGAGTTTGAGCCCGACCACACCGGTGAGGATGGCCAAGGGAATGCTGGTGCAGACGATGATGACGCTGCGCCAGGAACCCAGGAACAGGAGGATCATGATGGACACCAGGATGGTGGCGATGAAGGCCTCCTGGACCACGCCGCGGACCGCATTGCGAACGAACAGGCTCTGGTCGAAGTCCAGCTTCAGTTCCACGCCACTGGGGGCCGCCGCCTGGATCTGGGGCATCATGGCCCGGGCGGCGTCCACTACGGCGATGGTGGACGCGTCGGCCTTCTTCATGAGTGCGATGTAGGTGGCGCGTTGGCCGTCTATGCGCACGATGTTGGTCTGGTCGGCGAAACCGTCGGTGACCTTGGCGATGTCGCGCAAGAGCACGGAAGCCCCGCCGACCACCTTCACGGGGATGGCCTCCAATTCCTCCAGGGTCGAAGCGCTGCCGTTCGTTTTGACCACCCATTCCCGGTTGCCCATGCGCACCGTGCCAGCCGGAGTGATGACATTCATGCTGTTCAGGGCGTTCACCACGTCGGCGGGGGACAACCCCTGGGCCGAAAGGCGTACCGGATCCACGTCGATGTTGATCTGGCGGGTCTTGCCGCCATAGGGCGCCGGGATCGCCAGGCCAGGGATCGTGAAGAGCCGGATGCGCAGCGTGTTCATGGCCAAGTCCCAGAGCTTTTGTTCCGACACTGTGGCGCTCTTGGCGGTCACCTGGACGATGGGGACGTTGGAAGCGTTGAACTGGAGCACCAGAGGCGGCGTCATGCCGGGCGGCAGGAAACGCATGACCGCACTGTTGCTGGCGGTGATCTGGGCGATGGCGGCGCCGATGTCCGTGCCCGGGTGGAAGTAGACCCTCAGGAGGCCAACACTTTGGAGGCTAGTGCTGTCGATATGCTCGATACCGCCCACGGTCGTGGAGTAGACGTTTTCCGCATTTCGGATCACCCGGCGTTCCATCTCTTCGGCAGAAAGTCCGTTGTAGGTCCAGACCACCGAAACCACGGGGATGTCGATAGTAGGCAGGATGTCCACCGGCATTCGGACCACGGACAGCCCGCCCATGAGCAGGATGAGCAGCGAGAAAATTGCCGTGGTATAGGGACGCCTCAGAGCGAGGCGGACAATCCACATACAATGCTCCATTCAGTGACGTCGATCCGGGAATCAGGACCAACAAGTCAAGAATGGTGGTTCGGGCTTGGGGATTCTTTGATCAGGATCAACTAAGGTCCGTTTTCAGGCTGGTTCGTCTTCCTGGGCCTGGGTACGGAGGCGATCCAGGTCGAGTACCTGGTATTTCCGAACGCTGAGCCGGTGCAGGACACCCTCGGCGATCATCTGGCCGATGGCCCTGGACAGGGTCTCCGGAGCGATGCCCAGGGCCTTGGCGAGGGTGCCCGCAGCCAGTGGCAGGGTGACGAACGTGAAACCATCCTTGGCGGGTCGGTCCTGGACCAGGGCCAGGAGGGCGGCAGCCACCCGGGGGATGGCGCTGCGCTGGCTCAACTGGTCGACGACCTTGAACACTTCCCGCAGTCGATTCGCGAAGAGCTTGAACATGAGAAGAGCCACCGGGCCATCCTGGACCGCTCGCAGGAGGTCGCTACGTTCCAGGACCCGTACCTCCAGATCCTCCAGGGCCTTGACGGTCGTGGGGTAGCCTGAGCCATCAAATAGCGGTGGGAAGCCCACGATCTCGCCGGGGCCCCGCAGGCAGGTGGGCACGCTACGCCCCGAGGGAAGTTGCCGGGAAGCCATGATCCGTCCGCGGTCGATGACGATGCAGCGCCGAGCGGGGTCCCCACCATGCCAGAGGTAGGTCCCGGCCTTGAACCGCTTCTTCTTGAGGTAGGGTGCCAAAAGGCCGACCAGGTCCTGGGCCAGGGCATCGACGGGGTTTGCTTTGGGGTCTTCGCTGGCCAGGGGCTCGGGTCGGAGCATCGCCCTGGCCTGCGCCGTGAGGCGCAGGTTGCGGGAAGGGCCGCCGGAGAGAGACACGAATCCTTTCCCGGAAAGCGCTCGCAGGTGGTCCCTCGCAGTGGCTACCGCCTTCCAGCCAAAGTGTGCCGCCAGTTCGCGGTACGTTGGATGTGTCCCGCGAAGGTCACAGGCGGCCAGGTGGTCCAAAACGTCCCTTTGGATGGCGGTCAATGGGCGTGGCAGCGTCATGAGCCAAATTACCACACAGATGTGGGCCTAAAGGGCCAATCCCTCCGAGGATTGGGCTCTTCCTGATACCGCCGGGCGGTTATCAAACAGGAGAGGCGGCAACGGCGAGATTCGGTGGGTGCCTGATTTGGATATTTCGGTAATTTACGAAATGCCTATACTGATGTTGATGGGAACTTGAGGCCTGGGGTTCTGATGGAAAAGGACGTGCGGCATGGCAGACAATCTCCGTTCATTGGTGGACCAGTTGAAGGCAGTATCAAACCCTTTGCGCCTGCGGGTGCTGGCCTTGCTGGGGGCTGGTGAGGTATGCGTGTGCCAGGTTGCGGAGGCACTCTCCGTCCCAGCATCCTCGGTGTCTGAGGCCCTTCGTGAACTGCGCCGGGCCGGGTTCGTGACGGAGCGCAAGGAAGGGCGGTGGGTTTACGTCTCGATCCCGGAACCATCCTCCCCGCTTTTAGCTAGCCTGCTGCTTGAGGCCGGCTCCCTGCCTGAAACGGCCAGGGACCGCGCCCGAGTCATGAAAGTGAAGGGGCTCGCGGTCCAGGACATCTGCCGGAAGCAGATGGGCAAGCTTGAAGAGGTCGCCCATGCCTGAAGCCTGCGCCTGTTCCAGCCCCAAGCCTGCTGCCGGCGGGCCCACGTTCCTTGGCAAAGGGGGCTGGCTGCTTCTGGCCCTGCCGGTATGGCTGCTGCTCTATTTGTGCATCCAGCGCCTGTCGGAGATGATCGCCTTCAGGCTGTTCGGCCTTGCTCCCAAGTCCCACCTGGGCGAGGCGGTGGCCTTCTTCTTCTACGACACGCCCAAGGTCCTGCTGCTGCTCACCCTGATCGTATTCATTGTGACTTTCCTGCAGACCTTCATCAGTCCGGGGAGGGTGCGGGACGCGCTGTCCAAACGGAACCCCGGCCTCGGCAATGCCATGGCCTCGCTGTTCGGCATCATCACTCCTTTCTGCTCCTGCTCGGCGGTGCCTCTGTTCATAGGCTTTCTTAAGGCGGGCGTTCCCCTGGGCGTGACCTTCAGCTTCCTGGTGGCTGCCCCCATGGTCAACGAAGTGGCCCTGGGCATGCTGTTCGCCATGTTCGGCTGGAAGATCGCCCTGCTCTACGCCGGAACCGGCGTGGCCATAGCCTTCTTTTCCGGCCTCGTGCTGGGACGTATGAACATGGAACTCCACCTGGAAGGCTGGGTGCAGGACGCTCTCAAGGCCCCGGCCCTGGGCGAGGCCGAGGAAGAGCGGCCCACGCTTTCCGGGCGCATCGATCAGGCCATCCAGGGCGTGAAGGACATCGTCGGCAAGGTCTGGCTCTACATTCTGGTGGGCATCTTGGTGGGGGCCTTTATCCACGGTTATGTGCCCGAGGCCTTCATGGCCAGCCTACTGGGCAAGAAGTCCTGGTACAGCGTGCCGCTGGCCGTTGCGATCGGCGTACCGCTCTATTCCAACGCGGCGGGCGTGATGCCCATCGTGGAAGCCCTGCTGGGCAAAGGTGCGGCCCTTGGGTCGACCCTGGCCTTCATGATGGCCGTCATCGGCTTGTCCCTGCCCGAGACAGTCATCCTGCGCCGGGTCATGCGCCCCCGCCTCATCGGGGCGTTCGTGGGGGTGGTGGCCGTCGGCATTCTCCTGGTCGGTTATCTGTTCAACGCCATTCTCTAAAGGAGTTCCCATGCTCATCGAAGTCTTCGGGCCCGGTTGCGCCAAGTGCGAAACGCTGCTCAAGAACACCAAGGCCGCCGTGGAACAGGCCGGCGGTGAGCACGCGGTGGTGAAGATCTCCGACTTTGCGGTCATGGCCGCCCGCGGCATCCTCAGCACCCTCAGCACCCCCGCCCTGGCTATCGACGGCCAACTCAAGTTCCAGGGCAAGGTGGCCAATTCCGCCGAAATTCTTGGTCTCATCAAGATCTGAAAACCCGTTTCCTGTAGACCATTGGAGGTCCCATGTCCCTTTCGCGCCTTAGCGCCATGATGCTTGCCGCCTCGGTGGTTCTATCCGCGGACGTTCCCGCGTTGGACCCCGCCGGTCTCACCCAGCTCCTGAAAGCCGGAACCTGGACCGTCGTCGAATTCGGAGGCCCCACCTGTATTCCCTGCAGGAAGATGCAGCCCATCCTGGCCGAACTGCAACAGCAGTATGGCAAGCGCGCCCAGGTCCGGAACTTCTACGTCACGGAGCATCTCAAGGAAGCCCGGGAGCTCAAGATCATGGCCATGCCCACACAGGTGATCTTCGATCCTTCGGGCCGGGAGGTGGGCAGGCACATCGGTTATTGGGAGAAGGCCGAGTTCCAGGCGGCGCTGGTCCAGGTCGGCCTGAAATGAATGGACTCGTCGAGCGCCTGGCGGACACCGTCGCGCAGGCGCCGGCCTATCAACAACTTGGCCTAGTCTTTTTGGGCGGTCTCCTGACCTCGGCCAACCCTTGCGTCCTGGTTGCGGCCCCGCTGGTGGTGGGGTTCACAGGTGGCACGAGGGAGGGGCGGCACCATCCTATGGTGCTATCAGGCGTATTTGTGCTGGGACTGGCAGCAGCCTTCACCCTGCTTGGACTGATCGCGGCGCTGACGGGGTCCCTCCTGGGCGACGTCGGTTGGGGGTGGAAGGCTGCCCTTGGCCTCATTCTCCTTGCGATAGGTCTGCACCTGCTGGGCATCTATTCCCTGCCTACGCCGACCCTGGGCCACTTGCGGCGGTTTCAGGGGGCCGGCCTGTTCGGCGCCTTCGCCCTGGGGGGGCTCACCGGAACCTTGTCGGCTCCCTGTGCCACACCCGCCCTGGCGGCGGTCCTGACCCTCGTGGCACTCCAGAAGAAGGTCTTCTGGGGCGGGGTTCTGCTATTCGGGTACGCCCTGGGCCATGGGCTCCTCCTGTTCCTGGCCGGCGCCTCCTCAGGCTGGGCCAGCAAGTACGTCGAGAGCAGGTTCTCTAGGGCTGTGGGGCGCTGGTTCCCGAGGGCCATGGGGGTTCTCCTTTCGGGGTGCGCCGTGTGGGTTTTATGGCTTGCCTGGCAGGCCCGGGCGGGGGCCTGACTCGGCCTCCGGCGTCTCGGCCCGTTTTAATGACGACCGTGCCCGTGCGGAAGGGTTCCGCGCGCCCGGCCCGGCCCCTTTCCTGATGAGGTGAACCCATGACCTGTGGGTGTTCTTCCGGCAAGAAACGGCTCGTCTACGCGTGCAGCGGTGCGGCCAACACCGGCTACCTCGCCGACCAAGTGGCCCGCAGGCTCTCGCTGCAGGGGGTGGCCAGAATGACCTGCCTGGCCGGGGTCGGCGCGGAATTGGACAGTTTCCTGCGCGCCGCCGCAACGGCGGAAATGAATCTGGTCGTCGACGGGTGCCCCACCGCCTGTGGGCGGAAAACCTTCCAGCGCTACGAACTGCCATGTATGCCGGTCGTACTGACGGACTTCGGCGTGGAAAAGGGCACCACGCTGATCGACGAGGCCGTGCTCGCCAGGGTGGTGCAAGAGGTTGCGGTGCGGCATCTGGCCGCTCCGGAGGGTGAAACAAGCCGCTGAAACCCGCGATCCGGTTCGATCCTGTGGAGGAGCGGTCCATTCCTGGGGTCCACCTTGCGATGATCGGGGTCAATGGCCGCCGGCGTCCTCCCCTTTGGCCAGACGCTTCAGGTCATCGGCCAAGAGCACCTGATACCGTCTCGGACCCAGCCGATGGATGAGGCCCCGGTCGACGAGTTGGGCCAGGGTGCGAGACAGGGTGGCCGGGGCCAGCCCGAGGGCTTCCGCAAAGGCCTTGGAGGGCTGGGGCAGGGTGACCAGGGTGTACGCCTCCTCCCGGATCAGGTCCCGCAGAGCTGCCGCCACCCTGGGCAGGGCGCGGTGCAGGGAGACCTGCTCGATGGTGTCGAAGGCTTTGCGCAGTCGCTTGGCAAGAAAGCCCAGCAGGGCCATGGCTATCCTGGGCTCCTGCATGGCGCGGACCAGGTCCTGGCGGAGGACGTAGCGGATCCTGACCGCGTCCAGGGCCTCCACCGTGGCCGGGTAGCCGCCCTCATCGAAAAATGGCGCGAACCCTAGCACTTCCCCCGGACTGAAGCGGAGCAAGGTCGCGGTTCTCCCATCGGCAAGCTGGCGAAAGGCCTTGAGGTGTCCCGCATCCAGGATCACCAAACGGTCGGCCAAATCCCCCTCGCGCCACAACATGGATCCTTTGGCGTAGGTCCTGGCTTGCATCCAGGGCGCCAACAGGTCCATCAACTCAAGAACAGCTTTGGACAAGGACAGGGAGGGGTCGGATGGCGCCGTGCGTCCCTTTCCGCTTGGGGCACTTGCCGCAGTCCTTCCCATTTCGGTCAGCCGCAGAGAGCGGGCCTGCCTGGGTTCCAGCTTCACCAGGCCCTTTGCCTGCAGGGCCTGCACGTGACTGCGGACCGTGGCCACCGACGACCAACCGAAGGCGCTAGCCAGTTCCCGGTAGCTGGGACGTCGGCCCTCCTCCTCCGCCTTGCGCAGATGGAGAAGCATCCGGGTTTGGATGGGGGAGGGTGGCAGGAGGGTCATCACTTGGAGGATACCGCACATCTGTTCGCCCACTGTAGCTTCCCGTGGCTCACGTCAATGAACCCAACCCGCCATTCCCAGCAGCGCGCCCAGGCCCAGGACGAAGGCCGGGTGCCACCGGAAGCGAACCAGCAAAACCAGGGCCAGCCCGAACAGACCAAACCCTGGAAGGCCGTGGAGGGCGCCCGGGGCGAGCAGGAGGGCAGCGGCCAGGATGAGGCCCACCATGACCGGCACGAGGCCAGCCAGGAGGTTCTGGGCGTGGCGCAGGTCCCTCATGCGACTGTAGAAGTGGGTCAGCAGCGCCATCAGGGCCAGGGCCGGCAGGAACAGGGCCGCGGTGGCGACCAGTGCCCCCGGAACCCCCTGAAGGCGGTACCCCGCGAAGGTGGCCAGCACGGCGATGGGGCCTGGCGTCAGGTTGCTGATGGCGACACCATCGATGAATTCCCTCGGCGTGAGCCAGCCCAGGGCCACCACCAGTTTCTGGTGCAGCACGGGAACCAGGACGAAACCGCCGCCGAAGAAGATGAACCCCATCTTGATAAAGGTCCAGGCCGTGACCAGAAGGGAGGCCGCCACGGGGGCGGCCGCCAGCGGGGCCCCACCCAGGGCCAGAAGGGCGGGAACCGGCCGGGAGGCCAATGCCCTGGATGGTGTCCGGGAAAGGGCCGCCTTGCCAGTTACCAGGCCCACCACGGCCCCGAGCCCCATGATGACCGGGGCGTTGACCCGGAGCAGGGCCAGCGCCAGGGCCACCGCCGCCAGCAAGCCGGCCTGCCAGGAGCGCAAGGCCTTGCGCCCCATGGACCAGGCCGCTCCGAGAATGAGCGCGATGACGACGGGGCCAAGGCCCTTCAAGGTTGCATTCAAGGCGGGCAGGGCGTGGAAGGTGAAATAGAGCCAGGAAAGGCCGATCACGAGGGCCACGGAGGGGGCCATGAAGGCGACGGCACAGGTCATTCCGCCCAGGAAGCCGAAGAACCGGTGGCCAACGAAGTAGGCCGCATTGGTGGCGAATGAACCCAGGATCTGGCCAAGGGCCAAGCCGTGGAGCAGTTCTTCCGGATCCATCAGCTTGCGCCTTCGCACCAGTTCCTCTTCCATCAAGGCGAGGACCGCCATACCCCCGCCGAACCCGATGGCGCCCAGCTTCACAAACAGCAGGGCCAGGGGCTGGAGTCGGAGAAGGGGCTTCCGTGGCGGGTTCAAATGGCCGCGACCTTGGAGGCCGGCGCGGCGCAGGGCATACAGACCTTCTGCCCGTCATGGGTCCGGCCGTAGGATTCGATCACGAGGTCACCGCAGCGCTCGCACACGAAGGCGTTGAACTGTTCCGCGGGCCTGGGAACGACCGGTCCCTGCTCCACGGTGCCGATCTTGAGGATGTTCCCAACGGGGGCGTTCATGACGTTTTGGATGAGAGGCTCGACCATCTCGGCCGGCACCTGGGACGCGGGGATGCCCTTCATGCGGTACTCCTGGAAGAAGGGCGTCTGCCGGCTCGCGGCCTGGGCCTCGGCCCGGGGCACGACGCGAACCCGGCGGCCGGTGGCACGGTCGACCAAGGTCATTCCGAACTTGCCGAATCCGAGCTTCCGGATATTGCCCTTGCCGAAGGTGCACCCGGTAATCATCTGGACCCCGTCTGCGAAGCAGTGGGCACAATGGGCGTCGCCCAGTTCCAGGATGACTTCGAGCTGGCCGTCCCTGGCCCGGTCGACGCCGAGCGCCTCCAGGGCCGCCGCCCCGGCCCGCAGGCCCAGGGGCATGGCAGGGCATTTGTGGCCGTGGAGCAGTTGGCCAGCGCTGAGGAAGTCCTTGGGGTCGATCATGGGAATCTCCTTCTCAGGGGGCGTTCAGCCACCTGTCTAGATGAAGATCCGTCATCCAAGGACTCTCCGGGTTGACCCAGGTCAACAACCGGCGTTTTCGCTAGCATGCTGCCCTCGGTCGCCGTTGAGCGCGCCAGCGAAGGTCAGGACCGTTCAGCCTTCAACGCCTCCAGGCGGCGGCGAGCCCCTCCCGGCCGATCCGGAACCGGGTCCGAAGGTCCTCCGGGGTCAGGGCAGGATCATCGCTGGCCGGATCGGGAATGGGCCAATGCAGCTTCTCAATTTTGCCCAGGAACAAGGGGCAGACCTCCTCGGCGCAGAGCGTGATGACCAGGTCCACCGAGGCTGGATCGATGTCCTGCACGGATTTGGAGGTACGGGATGTGGCATCGATCCCCTGCTCCGCTAAAACCTCGATGGCGTAGGGATTCACCTGGCTTGGCCGGCTTCCCGCACTCTGGATGCGCCATCCGGGGAAGAGTTGCCGGGCGAGGCCCTCGGCCATCTGGGAGCGGGCACTGTTGGCCACGCAAAGGAACAGGATGCTGGTCGGGGCCATTGGGGCTCCGTTGATCGGGATGTGGAGGATCGGTCTTTTCTGGGTCGCATGACACAGGCGCATTCCCCGTGCAGCAGGGAGCCCGCGTCCGTGGCCACGGGGAGGCCGGCTTGGTCCCAGGCCAGCATGCCGCCGTTCAGTAGCGCGAGTTGGTGGTACCTATGGGCCATCAAGACGGCAGCCGCCGCCTTGGTATAGACGCCGGAAGAATCCGCCAGAACCAGAAGCCGATCCATCGGAAAGTCGCTTCCCTGCTCGGCAGCAATGGGATGGGGAAGGTGCAGACTTTCGGGCACGCCAAAGGCTTGCATCTGGACCAGTTCATCACTGCGCAGGTCCACCAAGAGCCCACCGCCCCTGAGGGCGTCCAGGGCCTCCTGGGGGGAGAGGAACCAGAGCCCCTGTATGACCTTGCCCTTCTGCTCTGACGTGAAGGGCGATGGCCACCCTGGTAATGCGCGGGAACACTTGTGCTGCCCGTGGGCTATCATGTTTGAATCGCAAATGGATCTGTTTTGTAAAGCCACCGGTCGGATATTCCCTCCTTCCTTCGGAGGCGAACGGTGCTTGCGGGCATCGTCTCTTGGGGGCGAAGGTGAGAAAACCAATAATTCGGACCCAGGATGGCCTTCCTTCCTTCAGTCCGGCCCGGCCTGGTGAGCAATCAGTATTGCGGAGACTCCTGCACAGCAGCAATCTCGTCACGGTGGAGATCCTTCGTTTATGGGCTCGGGCGCGAAAAACGGCGTTTATTTCCACGATCAGCAAGGCCTTTAAGCAAAGCGTCGCTGTCCAAGCGTTTCTGAAGACCCCGCCACTCCAACTGCGATCGCTGAACCTGAACCAGCGAAAGCAGTTAATGCTGCTGAAGGCCATGGGGATGGTCTGGCCACGAAATGGGGCTTTCAAACCTAAACGGGTTTACATTCTCTTTCCGTCCGATTCTAAGCATTTGACCGGTTCCAAGCGGAAGCACCCATTTGGGATTCTGGCGGACAATTCTGAAACGCACGTATTCGTATTCGAGGATGATTTGGAGGGGGCCAGTCGTCAGGTTGATGATATTTTGAAGATTCAATTAACAAGGCTGGCCCAGATTAAATTATTTCTTCATATTATTCATCGAAACAAAAATGTTTCATTCATTGATGGTTATGGCCCCCAGTGGCCTTTGATTGCTGTGCCGTCCGCTGTCTGTTGCTGGCACCTTCCCTTGGGCCCGGGCTCGTCGGAGGAGGGGCACTATCGCTGCCTACACCTCTTCTGGCCTCATGCGAGCCGAAATGCCTTGAAGTATGTCATCCCACCTTGTGTCACATGGCGTGGTTGGTGTTCCTGTCTTACAGCCATTGATTCAATATTCCAGAACGCTGTTCGGAAATGTGTTCCGGTTGGTATGGCGAAGGTCCCTGGGAATGTCCGCCCCGCTTCAGAGTCAGTGACCCGCCATACATTTAGGCCATCCGGCCCAGGTCAAGGTCGCGAATCCTTTACGAGAACTTATACTTGCCGATATGACGGGGAAATCCTCCCGGTTGTCTATCCCGGGTTGCATCTCAGTGGGGGCACTGAGTCAAAATCGGACTTAACACCTGGTTGGGATATTTCCGAATTTTCCCAAAACTTTTCATCAAACAGCAATGATATCAGCGTATACGAAGTCCAAATGCGTACCCATTACCGTCAGGATGGATGTTTCCCGCTTGACGGCAGTTCTCCGAATACCAATTCAAAAGATTTGAAAAAAATGATATTCAAGCAAATTTTTTCAAATAGACATAGATTATTAAATCCTATTAATACAATATTTGAATCAGATATTCACGCCCCAGATAATCCAGATATTCACCCACCGGAGTAGTACCTTCCTTGGTACCTTTGGGCCCGCCAACCTTAGTACCTTGAGTTGCGGGGAAACCTGTGTCGTCACCCCCCTCTATTCCCCATACGGCATATAGGAATAATGGAAGCACGAGGGCGAAGGATTCGGCTGGTTGGCACACCGGACTTTCAGCCAAAGTTTGCCTCGCTGGGAATCAAATGTCTTGGGGGCGCTGGCCTGGTTGCAGATCAGATTGGGATGTTCCCACCGCTATCTTTTGGGCCAAGAGGCGCCAAGAACTGACGGGGCGATCAAGTTGCCGAATCGCATTGCCGTGGGTGATGGCGCGCCAGTCGGTGGACGGCCTTGGCAGACCCTTCTGACCCCGTGGGGATCCTTCGAATCGAGGCTGTCGGTGACCGGGTTCGCCTCGTGGGGAAGTGTGGGGGAGGGCTGATGGAGGAACGCATCGACTACCTCAAGGGTCGGCATTGCGCCCTAAGCGCAGGTGGGGGCGGTGTTGATCATGCGGCCAAGCCATAATTGGACATCGCCAACCGCAATCTGGAAGATTTTGAAAATTCAAATCAATATATTAATTTATTAATATTTATTCTGTTTCAAACATAAATTAATCAAAATTTTATAATTGAAAACAAACCTGGGGCGGGTCCAATTGGATGACCACCATCGCCATCCATACATCTACTCCCACAAGGTCTTGCAGGCCCACACCCGGTCGGGCCCCCTCGATACAGGGACCCTGAGGCCGAGGCACCAGCACCAACATCAGATCGTTGAAGGGACGCTGGATCCCCGTCAAACGTGTGTTTCCGGCAAGAGTGCGTGGCGGTCTAACCTGATGTGCTCGATTCTGCCCTTTAGCGGTCCAGCCGTCGAAGGACTCATGGTGGCCGTGGCTCGGTGAAGCCTTAGTGAGAAACCTTCCCGTGATGGTCCCGGATGTGCCGGTGGCGGATCTTGGCGGGCGTGTTCGCCAGACCCGCCCCGATCCAGGTGGCCAGGAGCACGGCGGGCCACGCGGACAGGAGCAGCGCCCGGCCACCCCACTCCACCGCCAAGGCGAGACCCGTCAACGGCGCGTTGTAGTTGGCCGCCAGATAGGCGCACACGGCGACCGCGCAGGCTAGGCCGAGGGTCATGTGGGGCGTCAGCGGATGGATGGCTCCCCCCAGGAGGGTCCCGACGGATAGGGTCACCACCAGCAATCCGGCGACGCCGGTGGTGCCAAGGGTGGCCCAGACGGCCAGGACCTTGAGGGCTAGAAGGGCCAGGATAGCCAAGGGAATGAAGTTGGCCTGAAACACCTGGAGGGCCACAGGGAGGCCACCCTGCAAGGTCCAGGTGTCACCGAAAAACCGCCAGGCGATCCAGGCGGTAAAGGAGGTGCAGAGCCCGCCCGCAAGACCTCGGGCCCGCCAGGACCACGCGCCGGTCCATTTCCGAATCCAGATGACGCCACGCTGGAACCGCCTGGAGAGAAGCCCCGCCGCAAGGCCGATGAGCACTGCCTCTGCGATGGGCCTCCAGGAGGTCGGGCCGAGGTCGGGGAAGGGCAGCAAAGGGTTGCTGTCCACGAGGCGGCCGTGGACCCAGTGGGAAAGGAGGGAGGCCACGGAGGCGGGAAGGAGGGCCGTGCCGTCCAGGTCGCGCCGGAAGGGGGTTTCCATCGCCAGGATGGTTCCCGCCAGGGGGGCTCGGAAATAGGCGGCAACGCCCGCCGCGGCGCCCACCAGGAGGATCTGGCGCCGGGTGATGCCCTGCATGGGCCGGAACCGCCCGATGAACCTGTGGAGGTAGAGGGCCGCCCGGGCCCCCAGCCATTGGCTGGGCCCGCCCAGGCCGAGGGAGGCGCCAAAGCCCACGGTGGCCACGCAGGCGGTGGCCTCCATGAGGTCGACCCTGGGGTTCAACTCCATGGGGGGGGTGTGGTACTGGATCACCACGTCGTTGAGCATGCCTACCGTGCGAAGGTGGAGGCGGTTGAGGATCCACCCGCTCGCAAAAAGCCCGAGAATTGGCGCTGCCAGCCGTAGCGCAGGCCCCAGGCGGTAGATGTGGCCCCAGAAGACCTGGTTGCACACGATCTCCAGGGTCGAGACGCCGACGCCAGCGACAAGTCCGATGGGGACGGCAAGCATAATCCAATGGCGCATCTTCACGATCTTGCGCATCCAAGCCTGCGTTGGGCGCAGCATGCCTGCGCGCCCAATTTGGGCTTCGAGTCCGTTGGGATCGACTGCCTCGAATTCAGGCACACGTCCTCGCGATAAGGGTCTTGATGTTCATTTCCCCCGGAAGGCCGCCGGTCCCGCAAAGCGGGCCTTTGCCCCAAGCTCACGCTCAATCCGAAGCAACTGGTTGTATTTTGCCACCCGCTCGCCTCGAGCGGGCGCACCGGACTTGATCTGGCCGACGCCCAAGGCCACGGCGAGGTCGGCGATGAAATCGTCCTGGGTTTCTCCCGAGCGGTGGCTCATCATGCACCGGAACCCCCCATGCTGGGCCACCCGGGCAGTGGCGATGATTTCTGAGAGAGAGCCGATCTGGTTTGGCTTCAGAAGGACGGCGTTGGCCATATCCGCAGTCATGGCCTGCCGAACCCGGGCCTGGTCCGAAACGAAAATGTCATCTCCGACCAACTGGACCTGAGCGCCGGTCTCGCGGGTTAGGTGAACCCACCCGTCCCAATCGTCCTCAGCCAGTCCGTCTTCGATGGAGATGATGGGGTACTTGCCGAGCCAGGACTTGTACAAGGAGGTCATCCCACGGGCATCCATGCTCTCTTCGGCAAAGGTATAGTTGCCCTTTTTGTAGAAACCGCTGGCCGCAGGGTCAAGGGCAATGAAAATGTCCTTCCCGGGCTTGTAGCCCGCTCCCTGGATGGCTTCCACCAGGAGGTCCAGCGCCTCCTCCGGGTAGGTAATATCCGGCGCGAAGCCGCCTTCGTCGCCTACGGAGATCGAGAGGTCGCCCTCCTTTAGAATCGCGGCCAGCTTGTGGTAAGTTTCGGCCCCTGCCCGGAGTGCCTCGGCGAAGGAGGGCAGCCCGGCCGGAACGATCATGAATTCCTGCCAGTCCAGTGGGTTGTCGGCATGTGCTCCACCGTTCAACACGTTGAAGCAGGGCACGGGCAGCAGGTTCGCTTCCTCCCCGCCAAGGCTTCGGTACAGGGGTTGACCCTCCACGGCTGCCCACAGCCGGGCGCACGCCATGGAGACGCCCAGGATGGCGTTGGCTCCGAGACGGCTCTTATTGGGGGTGCCGTCGAGGTCGATCAGTAACTTGTCGAGCACGGCCTGGGGAGGAAGATCCTTGCCGACAAGGGCCCCGGCGATTTCATCTTCGACAGAATGGGTCGCCCCAAGGACGCCTTTGCCCTGGAACCGACTCTTGTCCCCGTCCCTACGCTCCAGCGCTTCAAATTTGCCGGTCGATTTCCCCGAGGGAACTGATGCCCGGGCCACCTTCCCTCCAGCCTCCATCACGACTTCAACGGTGGGAAAACCCCGGGAGTCCAGGATCTCCAAAGCAGCAAGGCGATCGACCTTCATGGTTCACTCCTTTCAGGTGGACGAAGAATAGGCCACAAGATCTAAGAGCAGGGGGAGGGCGATAGGGAGGGGAAGCCGAGGGCTTCGCCCAGCGCTCCCACCCCACTTGCCGCGACGCCCACACATACCGCCCCCGTTCAATCCAACTAGGCGCCATCAGCCAATGGGGCGGTTACAGGGTGGACACCATCACCGCGGAAAGGATACCGCCGCCCTGGTGGTAATGTCAGGTGGAATTGTGCAGGTCTTTTTGGGTGAAAATACGGAATCGCCTGATGAAGCCATGCTGAAACAACCGGGGTTCGGGTGTTTCCATTACGGGGGCCTGACCTGAGTATCGTTCGCTGAAATCCGAGTTAAGGCGCACTTGAGCGCCCACGGCTCAACCAACTCGGACCAAATTCGGTTCCCCTTCAGCCCGAAGCCGCTGCCGCCGGATAGTTCCAGGGCATCCACCTGGCCGGCTCCCGATCGACCTCTTTGGCGTGCTTCAGCAGCTCGAGCAGGTATTCGAACGGCTCCACGCCGTTCAGTTCCGTCGAGTGGATCAGGCTCATGAACGTGTCCCCGACCCGGGCTCCCGTGGCCGACCGGTAGAACAGGGAGTTCTTCCGGTGCATGATGGCCCGCTTCAGACTGGCCTCGCACAGGTTGTTGTCCAGCGGGGCCCCGGGCTCATGCAGGAACAGAGTGAGTTCCTTCCAGTGCTTGCGCATGTATGCGATGGCCTGTCCCAGCCCGGAGTTTGGCTCCACCTTGGCACCCTCGATCTGGTCTCGCAGCCAGGTTTCCAGGCCCGCCATGACCGGGCCACTCCCCTGCTGGTGAAAGGCCAGCCGGACCTGGGGGTCCATCCCCTCCCGCTTGGCCCGGGCATCGTTCCGGTAGACCACCTTGAGTTGGCCCAGCAGGTGCTCGACCTCCACCGGGAACTTGCCTTCGACCTCGACGAACCGGCGGTGTGCGTGGGCCAGGCAGTGGGCCAGGATGGTGTTGAGGTCCCCCGCCTCTCCTACCGTGTTCGCGGCCAGCCCATCACACATCTGGATGGGAGCGGAGAGGCCCTCGGCGCGGTGCTTCAGGACGGCTTGCAGGTTCTCCCCGGCGTGGTGGTGGCCGGTTATGAACAAGGCAATCCGGTGGTCCACGGACCGGGACAGGATCGAGGTTGTGTAGGTCGCCTTACGTTCCAGGGGGGCCTTTTCCAGGATCCGCATGATGGTGTCGTCGTTGTAGAGCACCTCGCCTTGGGCGGCCTGCCGGGTGAGTTCCGCATGGGCTGGGGTCAATAGGCCCGCCGCCTTGAGCAGGAGTTCCCATTGGGTGGAGACCGGCATAGGGATGCCGAACGCAAGTTGGAGCCGCTCCAGGCGGTTCATGGGCAGGCCGGTGCCGTAGCGCAGCAGGCCCAGCAGAACGGCCACGCTGAGGTCGTAATTCTCCTCGCCCATGCCCGCCGGCGCCTGGGCGGTGAACACTTGACCGCAGAGGTTGCAGCGGCGGCGCTCCAGTTCATAGATGGTCGCTTGGATCGGGGCCGCCCCCGTGATGCAAGCAGGGGCGAGGGCTCCTTCAGGGGATAGAACTTGCCGTTGGGGCAGTGGGGGCAGGGCTCACCGCTCGCGGTTCCCTCCAGGGTCCTCGGGATGCGCCTGGCCTTGGGATAGTCGCCAGCTCCATTGCGGCCATGGCCTTTCGGCTTCTCCCGCTTCTTCTTGGGACGGCCAGCCTGGTTGTGCATGGCCTCCTTGCACACTGCCGCGAACGACTCGGTTTTGGGGCCGAAAAACAGATACTTCAGGCGATCGAGACTGACGTCCTTCCGGCCTGCCTCATCCCGCAAAACGACCATGGTTTCGACGAGCACCCGGAAGTCGTCGTGCATCTCGCCCTCGCCCGCCATCTCGCGAAGCTTGACTAGGGGCTGTCGGCAAACCCAAGGCTATGAATAGCTAGGTTGTACTCATGATTCGAAAGCGGTATCCAGGTTCCACCGGGAGGTGGCTGGATGCCGAGGAGCTTTCTGACTGACGTGATGTGGGACAAGTTGGCCCCCTTGCTGCCGCCAGAGAAGGGCGAGACAGGTCGGCCCTACAACGCCCACCGGCCTTGGATCGAGGCGATTCTCTGGAAGCATCGGACTGGAGCTCCCTGGAGAGATCTTCCTGAGGAGTTCGGGTCTTGGAAGAGCATCTACAGTCGGTTTAATCGCTGGAGCAAGGTTGGGGTCTGGCAGGCCGCGTTGGAGGTGTTGCGGGAAGATGCAGACACAGAGTGGCTGATGATCGACTCCACAGTGATTCGAGCGCACCAGCAGGCCTCCGGGGCTGAAAAAGGGGGCTCCAAAACCAGGCCATCGGCCGATCCCGAGGTGGCTTGTCCACCAAAGTGCACATGATCTGCGATAGCCACGGGAACCCCCTCGACTTTGTCCTAACTGGTGGTCAAACCCACGACTGTACCCAATCCTGCACGCTCCTGGTGGGACGGTCTGCTGTGGCAGTGCTCGCCGACAAAGGGTACGATGACAACCGGACCCGGAGCACCATCCAAGGGATGGGGGCCGAGGTGGTCATCCCCTCGAGGTCCTGTAGGAAGGCCCCCATCGACCATGATGCCTTCCTCTACCGGGCGCGCCACGCCGTGGAGAACCTGTTTGCGAAGATGAAGCACTTTCGCAGCCTGGCCACGAGATACGACAAGACCACGCGGAACTACGCCGCCATGGTCGCAATCGCGTGTCTGGTTATCTGGCTCAGGCTTTGACCAGCCTGTCTTTATCCTGCTTTTTCCTTTCAATCCAATTCATCCCCGTTTGAACCTCGCAGCGTGTTGCCGTCACCTTGGGGTAGTGGAGGCATGCCATGTCCATCCAGGATCCGCTTACACAGCAGATCATCGGCTTCAGCTACCGCGTAGCGAACACGCTGGGACACGGTTTCGTCGAGAAGGTGTACGAGAACGCCTTGGCCTTCGAGTTCCGGAAGGCCAAAATCGCCTTCGCCCAGCAACAAACAGTCGAAGTGTTCTACGAGGGGGAAAGGGTTGGGCACTACAAGGCCGACCTCATTGTTGAAGGCCGGGTCATCGTCGAGGTCAAGGCCATCCAGGCCCTGAGCGATGTTGATGTCGCCCAGGGGCTGAATTACCTGAGGGCCACTGGCCTCCCGACTTGCCTCCTCATCAATTTCGGCAAGGCGAAGATCGAGGTTCGCAGGCTGGGAATGAGCCCTGGCAGGGGTGCCGGGGAAATGGAACTTGAGGTCAAGGACCTCCTATAACACCGGCTGCGGCCCATGCCAGCGTCGGCCCTGCGGAAACGGGGATAAACGCAGATATATGGGATAAAAAGGGATAGCTTCGCCTTTGACTTGGCCCTTCATCCTTACTCGGAAGTGCTTCGGGTTTGCCGACAGCCCCTAGGTGGCCGCGCAGTTTCTCCGTTGAGACTTCCCGGAACCGCAGGTCCGGACGCTGGGGAGGCGGTGTCGCCTTCTTGTGCTGCTTGTGTTGGCCATAACCCAAATTTGAGGCTATTGCGAAATCGTGCAAGCGAATATAAATCGAATCATGGCAATAATTTAGATAGATGCGCTTCTGGATGGTGCCCGAGGGGGCGCCAGGCTGGAGGCACCTTGGCACCCCGGGGGTCGCCCCCACAGATCAGCACCTGTAATTCGTGGGCGAGGAGCTTTGCAGAGGCCATCCCCGCTTTGGCCGGCCACCATCGGAACTGTCCCTTGGACAACCGCTTCTGGCAAAGCCAGTAGCCCTGGCCGTCATATTATGTGGAGCTCCACATAATTCGATTTATGTTGAGACTTCCGTAATGTGGAGGCCCAGGTTTGGAGCCCCTCAATGTGCGGACAACAGGCCGTGGTTCTCCACATTACGGAACTGGCTTACAGGGACTCCAGCCATTCCAGGATGGACTTGTCGGTTCTCCAAGTCGCTTCGGCCCCATCCATAGCGAGGGGCTTGGCCTTCGCTATCGCACGCCGCTTCATCTCGAGGTCCACCTTGGCGTAGCGGTTGGTCGTATTGATGCTGGCATGCCCCAGCCAGTGGCTGATGGTCGGTAGGTCAACTCCGGATTGGAGGAGGTGGACCGCGGTGCTGTGGCGCATGGAGTGGGGATGGAGAAGCTTCCCCGTCAGCGTTGGAGCGCAGGCCCTGGCCTGGTGGCAATGCTTGGCCAGGAGGTAACGGACCCCGAATCGGGTCAGGGGCCCTCCCCGGTGATTGCGGAACAAGCGCTCCCTGGACCCGGGTTCCATGTCGATTGCGGCAAGGAAGGCTTTCAGCAGTTGGGCTGTCTGAGGCCAAAGTGGGCAGGCACGCTCCTTTCGCCCTTTACCGAACAGGCGAACCTGGAAGGGCCTCTCCAACTGGAGGTCGCAGGGTCGGAGATCGAGTATTTCCTGGACCCGGGCTCCGGTGTTGAACATCGTTGCCAGGAGAACGAAATCCCGCCGGCCATCCAGAGTTGACTGATCGATGACCGCCAGAATGGCCTGGATCTCCTCGAATTCCAGGTAATCGACCACGCGGGCGCCAGCCCGTTTGAACGGAACAGCCAGGATCCGCTGGCACCCTTCCAGACATTCGGGCCGGCAGGTGGCGACGTGACGGGCAAAGGCATGGATCGCCGCGAGACGCACATTCCGGGTCGAGGCCTTGTTGTGGCGGCCCTCCTCCAGGTGGTCGAGGAAGGCCATGACCACCTCAGGGGTGATGGCCTCCAGGCCCAGTTCGGCGACGGGACGTCCGAGATGGCCAGCCAGGAACTTGAGCAGCAGGGACAGGCTGTCCCGGTAGCTGAGGAGCGTGCAGGGGCTGAGGCCACGGGCCCTCGGAAGGAACTCCGAAAAGAACTCGCGCAGGGCCATGGCCAGGGGGTTGGGTTTGGCCTCCTTCACAATGACCCTCCGAGTCCCTCGAAGGATTCGAGCAGGGGCTTGCAGTGTTCGGCGAACTTCTCGCTCGCGGCACCCGCCAGGGAAGCAACGAATGGCAGGTAGTATTCCGTGGACACGGGTGAGACATGGCCCATGTAGGCGGACAGGAAAGGAAGCTTGGCCCCGAGGTCCGCACCTTCCCGGTACCAGCGCAGGAGGGCGTGGACGGCGAAGGTATGTCGCAGATCATGGACCCGCGGCGTGCCGCCGGTCTCGGTGTGGATGCCGGCGGCCTTGAATAGGCCCCGCAATCCATCGTAGATGCCTCCCCCTGAATACCCGTCCCTCCGGCCCTGGACGAGCAACGGCGAGGCCGCATCCATGGGGAGGTGGCGGTTCCGTCGAGCCGTCAGATACGCGTCAAGTTCCCGGCTTCCATCCACTGAAAGCGGGATCATGCGCGACTTGTAGAACTTGGATTCCCGGATCATCAACGTTTGTTCTGTGGGCAAGTAGTCGCCCAGCGTTAGGCGGAGCAGCTCGCCCCTGCGAAGCCCGCTCGTGTAGAGGAGGACGAGGGCAAGGCGATAGACCTCCCGGCGGAGGGGGCTCATCGGATGAGGCTTCAGCTCCTGGGTGGCATCCAGCAGGCGCGGAATTTCATGCTCATCAAAGATGTAGGGGCGAGGGTGTCGGGAGTATGGAGGGAACAGCGCCGGGTCGGGCAGAAAGCATCCGGGCTCCGTCCGTCGTCGATAGAGGCAGAAAAGGTAGATGATCCGCATCCGGGCCCGCCGGGTCCCGGTACCCACATGCTCGAAGGTCCGACACCATGCCCCGAACCTATTTGCGTCGAAATCCTCAGGACCATTGGCTTTTTCTGAAAGGAACCGGTCAAGGTGTAGGAGCACTCGGCCTGCGGCATCGAAGTTCAGGCCCACGGATTGTTTGAGTTCCACGTACTGCGCCAGGATGGGCCCGAGGCAGGAAATGAATCCGATTGCGCCGGTCATGGCCGCACCCCTGTTGGCAGGGAAAGGGCGACCTCCCGAAGGTCCTCCACGGCAAGGCGGATGTAGACACAGGTACTCTCTGCATTCTTATGGCCGAGGACATCCCCGATCTCCTTGAGAGAACCACCCTGCCGCAGCAGGTGAACGGCGAGGGAATGGCGCAGGCAGTGAGGCCCCTTGAAGGGGATGGGAAGGCCACAGCGTTTCACCCGGCTCCTGAAGGTGTAGGAGATGCCCTGAGGTCCCAGGGGGCCCGTGGGTGCGACTACCCGGAGAAAGACCTCTCTGACAGGACAGGGGGGTCGCCCATGCCGGAGGTAGTCGACGAGGCTGGCGCCAACCTCGTCAGTCAGCGGCAGGGTGAGGCCGTTTCCAGTTTTGGTCTGGATCAAGGAAATCCGCTCCAGGCGCCAGTCGATGTTCTCCAGCGCCAGAGTCCCCACCTCCACTGCCCGGAGGCCGTAGGTGGCCATCAGGAGAAAGATAGCGTAATCGCGCTTTCCCATCGGTGTGGATCGGTCGATGGCGTTGAGGAAGGCCTGCACGGACTCCCAGGAAAGGGCCCGTGGAAGCCGTTCGCCTCGGTAGACTCGGGAGGAAACGATCTGGTCCTCCAAACCCGGAAGGATGTCTCCGGACATGGCCAGGAATTTGAAGAAGCCGCGCATCGCGGCCGCGATTTTCTGGAGATGGGCTCGGGCTGCTCGTCGCGCCCGGAATTTGACAAAGGATTCGATCATGCTGCCGTCGATGTTCCTTAGACGCTCGGGGCTGCCATCGAAACTGATGTAAACCAGGAACTCCTGGATGATCGATTCGTACCGCTGGATGGTGACGGGAGCGAATCCGCGGACATTCCGGAGGTATTCGCCGAAGGCCAGGGCCTTCAGTTCACGTATGGCGGGCGCAGGAGGGTGGAACCGGCCCTGGGCAAGGAAATACCGGTCAAGGCTGTTGACCAGGGTCGGGAGAAAATCCCTCGGATCCGCCCTTGGATGCCAAGGCTCGCGGCAGGAAAGGAGGGCCTCCCTAGTGAGTTGATGATCGGAGGTCACGCCCAGAGCAAGGAGACGTTCTTCCAGGCGGCAGATTTGTCGCAAGTATTCCCTGGCCGTTCTACGGGGATAACCTCGCTCAAGCATCCAGTCCACGTAATCGCCCAGGGAAGGTCCCAGAACCGGCAGGGACGAAAGGGAGACGCGCTGGCGAACAACAGGAAGCATTTCCAGAAGCATCGGAGCCTCCAAAGAGCCTGTGCCACCATTGGCACGGCTCCGATGCTAGGCCCATTAATGTGCAGTATTTACGGTCACCATTGTGGATGACCGCCCTTCCCCTGGAGGGACTCCACATTACGGAAGTCTCAACATAAGTCATAGGTCAGAAGCTTGATGGAGGTACCCGACCGGCCCCAGAAAACAAACCAGTGCCGGAGAAAGGATCTGCGGCCAGGACCTCCCGGCAGACCTGGGCCAGGCCGTCGATCCCGCGGCGGAAGTCCACGGGTTAGTCCGCCACCAAAATCCGCATTTTGGGGGTGATCTGGATCAACCGCGGCTCCCCAGGAAGGCGGCCACGATGCTGGCGGTCTCCATGCCTCGCCCGGCCTCCAGGTGGATAACCATTCGCGCACCATCCCGGGCCGAGATCTCGATAGTCGTTGGCAGTGGTGCCACCGGCGCCAGGGTCGCGGGCAACTCGACGAAGGTGGGCTTCACCAGGCCGGTTTCGGAATGCTTCTCAACCCGCTTGCGCAGGGCGGTGTAGTCGAGTGGTAGGGCTCGGGCAATGGGGCATACGCCGAACGCCTTGGCCAGTGCCACCGCCCTGGACCAGAGTTCCTCGGGCATCGGTCCGGGACCCTTCCGTGCCTTTCGCCATTCCTGGATCTGATGGCGCAACTGATCCAGTTGCTCCTGGGAGGGGTCCTCCTGCGCCTTCTTCATGGGGTCTCCAGCGATATCCCACGAGGCTACCGGCCGTCAGGCTACGCGGTCACGCACGCCTGCCGGAAACACACCCAACAACTACATCCTGGGCAACCAGAAGCGGACCCGGCGGCATACGGACAATAGCATCGAGTACAAGTACTTCGACCGCCCCGGGGCTGGTCTGGACAAGATGGCCATGTCCTTCACCTTCGACCCGGGCGATGAGCAGGGGGGAGGCGTGAGCCGTTCGGGCACCCCTTCCGAGCCCAAGCAGTATTTCGCCGGCTGGATGCTCTACAACCGCTTCTGGTTCGTCAACGACCGCCACGCGGTCACCCTGGGGGGCGGCGAGATCATCAACCCGGGCCGGTACCTGGTGCTCATGCCGCCCATCAACGGCGCCACCGCCGCCTCGGGCACGCCCTACTTCACTCAGAACGCTGGCGATCCATTCCACGCCTGGGACTGGTCGGCCACCTGCGATTACTTGCCCAGCCAGTTCATCACCATGCGCGCGGAGTTCAACCGCCGGGGCGCCAGTGTGCCCTACTTCACCGGCCCCGGCGGGCTGACCCCTCCAGGGGGGAATCAGGGCCCCCTTGGTTCCACCGTCCAGGATTGGTCCCCCGACCTCCGGAAGACGGAGAGCCGCATCACCATGGCCTTGATGGTCAAGTTCTAGGAAGGAGATCCCATGCTTAACCTCATCCTCGCGACCGCCCTGGGCGTGACCTCCCCCAATGCCCATTGCCCGGTGACTGGCCGCCAGGTCTCGAACCATGTCCTGTACCACCATGTGACCGTGCGCGGTCAGCAGTATTACGTGTTCGACCGGGAGCCCCCGTTCGCCTGAAGAACTGCCCCGACTGCTACCTGGCCAGGGATGGCAGGCCTCTCAACGAGTTGAAAATCAGTCCGAAGGGACCCGGGCAGAAGGTATCCAAATGATGATCACTTTGTGGTTGGTGCCCATGTTCCTCCTCTGGATCGCGCCCATGGCACCCAAGGACCTACATTACCAACTCCTGGCCATTGCAGAAAGTTAACTACCCCTCAAGAAACTGATGGAAGCCCCCCAGCGAAGGCCGCTGGGCTCCTCAAATTCGACCAGACCTGGCCTGAGGATGTTCCAACGTTAGTGGTCGTCGACGATTTCCTAAAATACGCACGTTGAGGAAATTGGAAGCGCTTTCGCAGAGTCTGGCGAGTCTCTGTTCAGCCCCTACTCGTGGTTACCCAGCCATGTCTTCGTATCCTCCAACACCCGATTGATGCCGCACCCTTCCTGGTGTCGCCGGAGGTAGGTCGGGGTCTCGCAGTATGGGCAGGAGGGTGCTGATGCCACCGCCCGTCGAAGCGCCTCGGCGAGCTTCTCGATCAGGGTGACAGCGGCATCTGGGTTACGGGGGATCTCCCCCTCCTCCTTCAACATGCCAAGGCTCTTGAGTCCATTTACGGCCTGGGACTTTTCGGATGCGTCCATCATCCCCTCCCGGTGGGGGCTCATCATACAGCCAATGATGACCCTGGCGCACACGCCAATGACAACGTTTGCCCGACAGGGGATCACCATGAAAGGTGAAAACTGGCTCGCGAACCGCAGCAACCTTGCGTCTGGCCGAAGAACATGGCCAAAGCATCCCAGGCGCACCCCGATTTCCACAAAGGGTAATGAATGCGCGACAACTTCACACGGTGGCAACTCCGGCGATTACGCGTCTGGCGGCTTGCACTAGGAAATTGGTTGCGTGCGGAAAATAAGGTAAAGACCTGCGAAGCTGGTGGTGCCAAAGGCGTCCGAGCGCGTGGCTCCTGCCTGGATCTCGAGGGTGAATCCGGGGGTGACCTTCCAGGCGGCGATCCCGGTGCAGACGTTCGAGGCTTGGCCCGTGGTGTGGTCCACGTCGTGGCCGATCTCAAGGCCCCACCTTGATAGGCGAAGGCTGGCTTCAGCGCCGACCTTCAGGCTCGAATCGAGGAGGGCCGCGTTGCGGCTCAAGGTGGAGGCCGATAGCCTCTCGAGCTGCTTGACGAGCCTGCCCGACAGGGCGTTGAAGACATCCGAATTCACGTTGCCGATCTGGCTGACATTGGTGGTCCCCTCGTAGGACCCATAGCTGTTGCGAACGTACGAGCCATATAATCGCCACACGGAGGTCCTGACTTCCGCATCGATCCCCACCCCGGTGTCGCTCAGGTTCATGTCGGCATAGCCTGTGACGTAGGTAGGCCCGGTGGGCGATTTGATCGCCTGGCTCCTGAATTGGACGGGATCGAAATCCGTGGTCCGCCTGGAGAATTCCAGGCCCAGCCGCCAGGTGCCCCCGTCCAGGGCGGGCTGGAGGAAATAGCGCCTGGACGTCAACAGCTTGGACATGTCGACCTGGGTGTAATGGAGGCCGAGGCAGAACAGGCCGAAGGCATACCCGCCGCCGAGGCTGGCCGTGGTCGTGAGGGTCGCGCTCCCGTCGGGGCTCGGGGCCGCCGGGGTGGAGGGCAGGTTGAACCTGTCACCACCAAGGAACAGATTGAGAGCCTTGGTCGCGTTCCAGTCGAACCTGCCCTGGAAATCGCTGCCATGGGCGTTGTCGGCCTGCCCGCCGAGCCTGAGCGTGAGATCGGGAGCGGGCGGCGGGGCCGCATCGGGATCGGCCGCCGGGAGTGCGAAGGCCGTCAGGGAGGCCATACCGGAAAGGAATCGCTTCATGGGTCACCTGGTCCACGTTTGTCGGGGGCTCCATGCCAGGAAATACCCAGGGCGAAAGCGCCCTGGGTATTTCCGGCACCTGGTTGGCGAAAGGTCCTGATCCGCCGTTCCTGGGGCAGAGCAGAGGCCTACTGGGGCGTGGTCTTCCGGGAACGGGTCGCGGTGTTCCCTTCGGGTCCCGTGGCGGTGTTGGAAACGGTGCGGCCACTGGCGTCCTTGGTCACGGTCTTGTTCCGGCTCGCGGTGTTCCCCTCGGGTCCGGTCGCCGTGCTGGACACGGTGCGCCCGTTGGCGTCCTTGGTCACGGTCTTGTTCCGGGTCGCGGTGTTCCCTTCGGGACCGGTCGCCGTGCCGGACACGGTCCGGCCATTGGCATCGACCGTGGAGGTCCTGCTCTTGCTGGCGGTCTGCCCTTCCGGTCCGGTGGCAGTGGAGCTCACGGTGCGCCCCGACCCCGTCGGTGTGACTGTCCGGGAACTGCTGGCCGTCTTCCCTTTGGGGCCGGTCGCGGTCCGGCTCGTGGTGCGCTGGGCGAGCATGGGCAGCGGTGCCAGAGCGGCGACCAGGAGGGCGATAAGGGCGTAGTGCTTGCTGTTGGATTGCATGGGCGTTCTCCTTGGAGAGGAATGGGTTGGAAGCCGAATTGCCGCGTGGATGGCGAGATGACCCGACTTCCCGAATGGGGGATCTGGGGAGCGGACTTTTCGGCTGGCGTATGGAGGACTAGTTCCTGACTGGCATTGCCTGACCCCCGTCCCAGGGCGGATTCCCCTGGCTCGAGGAAGCGGTTCATCCTCCCAAACGATGGGCAAAACCCGGGGAAGGGGATGGAACGCCCTCTCGAACTCACATTCATATGGGCTCAACTGATATTTTCCCCTCCTCAACCGGCTGGGAATCAGGTGTTTCCAACGTGATGCCGCACGGCGCCCACGCCCGCCGCCCCCGATTCGAACCATCAGGAACCTTTCGACCCCTCCCCCTGTCAATTGGGGCCAGCCTCCTCCCAGTTCCGTCCAGACAGCTCCAGGCGGCCGGCATTTGACCTACAACAGCAGAGGCCGATGCCCAGCCCGGAGGTACCCATGAGATCCGCCATCCTCGCCCTTTCCCTTGTCCTCGCCGCACGCCCTTCCCCGGCCGCGGACCTGCCGCCCCAGGCCGTCAAGCTCCTCACCGAGCGCTTCCAGAAGGCGGATCTGGACCATGACGGTAAGCTCACGCGGGAGGAGGCCAAGGCTGGCATGCCGCGGGTCTTCAAGAACTTCGACAAGATCGACGCGGGCCGGAAGGGTTTCGTGACCCTCCAGCAGATCCTCGAGACCCTGGGGAAGGGCCGATGAGGAAGGCCTGGCTGGCTCTGGCCGTCCTGGTGCTGCCTGCGGCCAAGGCTGCCCGCATCTACTTGGTGCCCACCCGGGTGCCCTGGGTGGCCGTGGTCCAGTCGGCGATCCACGCGACCTGCTCGGCGCCCGGTACCCTTGACGCGCTGCTGAGCGCGAACCTGGGCGCCAAGGCCAGCACGCGGGTGGCGGAATTGAGGGTGGATGTGGGGGACCGCGTGCGGGCCGGGCAGGTGCTCATGTGCCTGGACCGCACGGAATTGGCGGACCAGGTAAGGGAGGCCGCAGCCGCATCCGACGCCGCCGAACACCAGGTGCGGGTGGCCGCCGCGGCCCTCAAGCGGGCGGAAGTCCTCCAGGACCGGGCCGCCCGGGACCTGCGGCGCCATGAGAGCCTCCAGGTGGACGGGCTCCGGATCCTGTCCGAGGCCGACCTGGACGGCACCCGCACCCAGGCCCGCGCCGCGGTGGAGGACACAGGCCAGGCCCGGGCCGCACTGGCCCTGGCGGTGAGCGCCCGGGGCCAGGCCGGCGCCGGCCTGGCGGCGGCCCGCTCCCGTCTCCGGGACGCGACGATCCTGGCCCCCTTCGACGGGCTGGTCACCGCCCGCTGGAAGAGCCCGGGGGATGTGGTCACGCCCGGCAGCGCCCTCCTCAGCCTCGTGAACGTGCCTTCCCTGGTGGTGGTGGCCCGCTTCGACGAGAGCCTCATCGGCCGGATCCGGCCGGGGGCGGCGGCCCAGGTTCGTTTCGACAGCGCGCCGGACCGCTCCCTGCCGGGACTGGTGGCGCGGGTCAACCGGTCCGTGGATCCGGATACCCGGGAATTCACCGTCAACGTCGCCCTGGACGCGCTCCCGGAGGCCTGGGCCATGGGCGAACGGGCCCGGGTGGAGCTTCCGGACCAGCTCGTTCCTTCGGCCCAGACCATTCCGGCGGGCTTCCTCGCGGTGCGCCGCGGGCGCAAGGGGCTTTGGATCCTCAAGGGCGCCCGGGCGGAATTCCAAGCGGTGGCCGTGGGAGTCGCGGACGGGACCCGGCTGGAGGTGCTCACCCGGCTCCCGGCCGGCACGCGGGTGCTGGATCCCCGCGGCCTGTGGCCGGGAATGCGGGTGGCAGCGCCATGAACCTGGCCATCAGGGACATCCGCGCCAATTTCCTGAAGTTCGTCCTCACGGCCCTGGGGGTGGGACTGCTGCTCATGGCCGCCCGGTCCATGGCGGGGCTCTACCGGGGGATCGTCTACGACGCCCTGGAGGTCATTGAGGAGAGCGGCGCGGACCTTTGGGTGGTGCAGGCCGGCACCGAGGGGCCCTTCGCCGAAGCCTCGGTGCTGGACCGCACCCTGGCCGATCGGACCCGGGGCGTACCAGGGGTCGGGAAGGCCCGCCAGTTCGAGCTGGTGCAGAAGCGCTTCCAGGTCGCCGGGAGCACCATCCGGGGCTCCCTGCTGGGCCTGGACTTCCCGGAGGACCGGGGCGAGTGGCTCCCCCTGGTGGCCGGGCGATCCCTGTCCGCGTCCACCGGGGAAGCGCTGGGGGATCCGTCCATGGGCCTGCGCCTCGGGGATCCCGTGACGGTGGGCCGGACCACCTGCCGGGTCGTGGGCCTCATGCGGGGGCTGGTGGACGCCAGCGGCAACCCAATCCTGGTGGCGTCCCTGAACGACGTGCTGGAGATGGAGAGCTGGCGCCCCAGCGAATCGGTGCTCCTGGAGCGGGCCGCGGGCCTTCCCGTGCGCTCCGCCAAGCAGGGGAAGATCGCCGCCGTCATGGTCAATCTGGACCCGGGCGCCCGGGAAAGCGAGGTCGTGGCGGCGATTTCCCGGTGGGGGGACGTGGCGGTGCTCACCCGGGCCCAGGAGCGAGACGCCATGCTGCTGGGGCGCCTGGACAAGCTGAGGACGCAGATCCTCATGTTCCTGGTCACCCTGCTCATCGTCAGCGGCGTTGTGGTCTCTGTGACCATCTACACCATGACCATGGAGAAGACCCATGAAATAGCCCTGCTCAAGCTCATCGGCGCGCGGAACTCGGTGATCATCAACATGATCGTCCAGCAGTCGCTGCTCATGGGCGGGCTGGCCTTCCTGCTGGCCCTGGGTGCGGGCAGGCTGCTGAACCCCCTGTTCCCCCGGCGTCTGGTGCAGCTCCCGGCCGACACGCTCTTGTTCGCCCTCGTGGTGCTCCTTATCTGCGGTGCCGGGAGCGCCCTGGGCATCCTGAAGGCCATGGGCGTGCGGGCCCAGGAGGTGCTGTCGTGACCGCCATGCTGGAACTGCGGGGCGTGACCCGGGTGTACGGAACCGGAGAGAACGCGGTGAGGGCCGTGGACGGCGTGGACCTGCGCATCCTCCGGGGAGAGTTTGTGGCGCTCCTGGGGCCCAGCGGCTGCGGCAAGACCACCCTCCTCCTCATGGCGGGCCTCCTGGACGCGCCCACCCGGGGGGAAGTGTGGATCGCGGGGCGGCGCGCCGAAGGCGGGGACAAGGCCCGGGACTTCCGCCGCAACACCATCGGCTTCGTCTTCCAGAAGCCCAACCTGATCCCCTTCCTCACCGCGGAGGAAAACGTCTGTCTCGGGATGCGGATCAACGACGTCTCCCGGGCCCAGGCGCGGGTCCGCTCCCTGGAGCTGCTGGACTACCTGGGCGTGGCCGCACGGGCCGGGAACTACCCCAGCCAGCTCTCCGGCGGGGAGCAGCAGCGCATCGCCATCGCCCGCGCCCTTGCCAACCGGCCGGCCCTCATCCTCGCGGACGAGCCCACCGCCGCCCTGGACAGCGCCCGGGGGCGCCGGGTCTTCGAGCAGTTCAAGCGCGTTGCCTCGGAGCTGGGCACCGCGATCATCTGCGTCACCCACGACCACCGTTCCCTGGATCTGGTGGACCGGGTGCTCGAGATGTCGGACGGACAGCTCATTCCCGCTTCAGCCCCAGTTCGGCCCTGATGCGGGGGGCGGCGGGGCGACTGCTTTCCAGCTCGATTCCACCTTGCAGGCGAAGCAGAAGCCGGCCATCTTCCAGCGACCGGAAGCCCAGGATCGCGTCCTTGCGCACCAGCAGGTGCCGGTGGATCCTCAGCAGGCCCGGGAACAGGGTCTCCACCTCCACGAGGGCCTTCCACAGGGTCGGCATGCGCTCCCCGGTCGGGGGCACGGCGAACACCTGGTTGTCATCCACGACGAAATGGGAGAGCTTGTTCAGCTCCAGGAAGAGGGTCCCTTCGCCCGCCTTCACGGGGATGCGCTTCAAGGGAGCGGCCTGGGCCGGACGGGCCTCCTGGCCCAGGAACGCGGCCAGTCGGCCAAGGGCCTGGGCCAGGCGTTCCTCGGATACGGGCTTCAGCAGGTAGTCCACGGCCGAGCCGTCGAAGGCCTCCAGGGCGTGGCCGGGGAAGGCGGTCACCAGCACCACCGGCAGGTTCCGCCCGTGCTGCTTGAGCAGCTCCAGGCCCGTGACCCCGGGCATGCGGATGTCCAGGAAGAGGGCGTCCACGGCGGGGGCCTCCGCCAGCCAGGCCTGGAGGGTGGTGCCGCTGCGGAAGGCCCCCACCACCTCGCAGCCGGCCTCCTTCAGGAGCCTCACCAACCGCTCCTGGTTGAGCAGCTCGTCCTCGGCCACGGCGACGCGGATGGGGTTCATCGGCCTCCCTCCCAGGGCAGGTCCAGCTCGGCCCGCGTGAAGTCCCCGGCGCGGGACAGGCGGAAGGAGCCGGGGGGGTCCATGTTCTCCAGCCGTTTCCTCAGGTTGGACAGGCCCACCCCGGGGGACCAGGTTTCGGCCAGTGGAAAGCCTTCGTTCTCGACGCCGATGATCAACCGGTCCCCCTTGCGCGCCAGATCCAGGCGCACCTCCCCCCCCTCATCGGAGGGGGCGACCCCGTGCTTGATGGCGTTCTCCACCACGGGCTGGAGCAGGAGGGGCGGGATGCGGTAGGCCTCGCACCCTTCGGGCCAGAGCCAGCGCACCTGGAGCCGGTCGCCGAACCGCACCTGCTCGATGGCCAGGAAGAGCTCCAGGAGCCGACGCTCCTCGGACAGGGGGATGGTGCGGCGCCTGGCGCAGGCGGTGACCATGCGGTAGTAGCTGGAGAAGTCCAGGAGGGCCCGCTCGGTGGCGACGGGGTCCTTGCGCACCAGCTCAGCCAGCCCGCCCAGGGCGTTGTACAGCACGTGAGGGTCCAGTTCGGCTTGCAGCACGCGAGCTTCCGTCTCCTTCAGGGCCTCCCCGAGGAGGCGCTGGCGTTCCGCGGCCTCCCGCTTCTCGTCCTCCGCCGCTTCCCGCTCGGCCATGAACCACCCGACCAGGAAGATCAGGGGCAGGCCCGCGGCGTCCACCAGCACCAGGGGGTGGATGCCCAGGAGGCGGGAGGTGGCCAGAAGCCGGGCCGGGTAGGCGGGATCGCGCCCCAGGAGGAACTCGGGGACCAGGAAGAGCCCCGTGATGGTCGCCATCCACAGCGCGTTCCAGACGATGGCCTGGGCCGAGCCCCGCACCAGGCCCAGGTGCCGCTCCCCGGAGCCCGTCCACTGCCAGGGCATGGGCCCCAGGAGGAGGCAGCCCATCATGAGGGTTCCGATGAAGGTGATCATGGTTCCGGAGGGGGTGACGGCCCTCCAGAAGAGGATCCGTTCGAAGAGCACCAGGAAGGCGAAGACGAACAGCGCCCCCCACCGGGAGAGGCGCAGCCGTCCTTGCAGTCGTTGACGAACCTGGCGGAATTGCATAGGGAGGGTGATTATAGCCCCTCCGGAGAGCCCGAGGCGCGGGCGCGCATGCGGGAAACGAGGATCGAGACGAGGAGCCCATGGCGAACGGGCACGGCCGTCCCGCGCCGGCACTCCACCCAGGCGAGGGGCGGGAAATCCAGGTTCATGAAGCCGTTGCGGATGCACCCCTCGATCCGCTCGAATTCCTCGAGACGGATCGTGCCGGCATAGTTCCGGCCCAGGAGGGCATCCTCGACGATCACCACGGCCCGGAAGGGCTCGCGGTCGTCGACCCGGAGGATGGGGAGCGCGTCCGTGGTTGCCATCAGTCGAACAGGTTGACCCAGTAGGCGTTCAGCGTGCCATCGCCCTTGGGCAGTCCGAAGACGGCGACCTTGGCCCCGGCCGTGAGGTGGGAGGCCCACTGGGTATCCAGAACGATGGGGGTCACGGTCACGACGCTGCCGATCTTCTTGTATTCGGTAACCACGGTCAGGGTCTGCAGGCCGCCGTTGGTGAGGCTGCCCAGGTTCACCGTCAGCGGAACAGGGGCCGCGGCTCCCTGGGGCGTGTAGCTCACCACCATCTGGCCGGAGGCGTACGGGGTGGTGATGGATTGGAGGGAGGAGGACAGCGCCGCGGGGATGAAGACGGCGTCGCGGGAGACCCAGGCGCCGTTCGTCCAGTCCAGGCTGCTCACAACCTGGGAGCGGGGTCCTGACGCGGGCATGGCCTGGGCGATGAAGGCATTGACGTCGGTGGAGGCGGCGTCGGGGTGAAGGGCGTTCCACCAGGAGAAGGCTGTTCCGAAGCCCAGGGTGTGGACCTCAGGGGTCGTGGTGATGACCTTGCTCACCGTGAACCCGGTGGCGGAGGCGGCGGTGACGTCGCCCTCGTAGGTGCCCCGTTCGATGGTGACGGTGGCGGCCACCATCGGGGCCGTATTGGGGTTGACCGCGGTGACCTGGAGTTTGAAGCCCTTGGCGAGGTTTGCCAGGAACGCGGGGCCCGTGCCGATGGGGGTGGCGCCGGCCTGGTAGTAGAACTGCGTGGCGGCGTCCACCCCGAAGACGGCCGGGATCCCGGTGGCCCTGAGGATCGTGAACCGGGCGTTGGCGGTGTCGACGTTCGTCACGTGGCCCGCGGGGGTCCAGGTGATCAGTTTGCTGGCATCGGCGGAGTACGCGATCCTCACCGCGGTGAGGGTGCCGTCGCCGTTGATTCGGGCAGTGGCAAGCAGGGCCTTCGGGGCCGTCAGGGCCGCGGGTACCGTGAGGGAGGACACGGCCGTCACAGGCAGGGTGTCCAGATCGTAGAACACCGCGGGGGTGGTGGCGTCCAGCAGCAGCCCGCGGGTATAGCCGTAGACGGTCTTGAACTGCAGCGATTTGGCGTCTGCGGCCACGGAGGCCACGGTGCCACGTACCGGGCGGATGCCCGCCTGGACCAGGGTCCTGACCCCGTTTTCCAGCATCTGCCGGATCTGGAACTCGACGTTATAGACCGTGTTTCCGCCCAGGCCGTGGGCCACGATGAACTGCGGGTGTGCCAGGTTGAAGTCGGCCTGCACGGAAGTGGCCTGGCCCGCCACCACGGTGACCGGCGTGCTGAGGAGGACGGACACGACTGCGTTGCCGGTGGCGGGGTCCACGCCCCGCACCGCGATCTGGCTGGCGGGAATGGCGGTGGTGGATCCGGCGGGGACGAGGGTGATGTTGGAGGGGCTTCCGTCCACTTCCACCACGAGCCGGTCGTAGGTGCCCGGGGGGATCTGGGCGCTGTTGAGCAGCTCGGAGACGCCGTCCAGGTCCACCAGATTGAGGGTCTGGCCCGCGGTGGCGCCGTCGTAGAGGACGGCGCCGCCGGCCACGGTGGCGCCTACGGGCACCAGGGTGGCCTTTCGCACAATGACGCCAATCTGGGACCAGCTATCCACCGGGGCGTCGGTGACCAGAAGGCTGACCGAACCAGTGGTGGCTGCCGGAGGAGGCGCGGTCGTGGAGGCGGTGTTGCCGCCGCAGGCCGTGGCGAGGAGAAGCGGGCCGCAGATGGCCAGCAGGAGGATCGGGGTTCGCATGGGGGCTCCTTGGATGGGGGCTACTGGCCCAGGAAGTAGTTTCGGAGGCCGTCGAACCGGGTCTGGGCCTCGCTGATGAAGCCCAGGGCCTTGGTTCTCTGGGCGGGGGTGAGGACGGGATCGAGCTCGCCGACCACCTGGTGGATCTCCAGGAGCACTTGGGTCCCGGCGGTGGCGGTGGCCTCCTGGAGGCCGAGGATGTCCTGGGTGGAGGTGCCGGGGTCCAGGCACGCCGTCACCATCCGCCGGCGCGCATCGTGGAGGGCGTTGGCCTTGGCCAGCAGGGCCGGGCGGTGTTTATCCAGGATGAGTCGCACGGCCTGTTCCTGGTCGGCGGTGAGATCCAGGCGGCGGGCGAGGAAGGCCGTGGCGTCGGTGCGGGACACCACGGGGAGGGAGAGGACCAGGGCCGGGACGGCCAGGAGGGATGGCAGGAGGGTGGCCATGATGGGCTCCTTCAGTGGGAGGTGGCCAGGCCCGCGGGGTCCGTAGGGGACCCGGCCCGGGACTGGGCGAAGGTGGGCACGGCGATAAGGGCGAGGGCAGCGAAGATGGCGAGGGCGCGGGTCATTGGCCGGCTCCTTGGGTGGATGGGGGAAAGGTCCCGGCCATGGCCCAGCCGTGGACGGGGGAGGTCTGGGCCTGGGGCCACAGGGCGGAGAGGTAGGTGCGGATGCCTTCGAGGCGCGCCGAGGCGTCCTCCCGGTACTGGGCGGTCCGGGCGAGCTGGGCGGGGTCCAGGATGGTCTCGATCTCCCGGCTGGCTCCGTCGACTTCCCGCATCAGGCGGTCGGTGAGTTCCTGGACATACCCTTTGGCTGCCAGCAGGGTGCCGGGTGAGGACTGGAGGCTCACGCAGTCATCCACCATGCGGCGGTGGGAATCCCGGAGGCGGCTTGCCAGAGCCGCCAAGCGCGGCTTCCGGGCTTCGAGAATCCGGCGCAGCGCCGCCTCCTGGTCCGGTGTGAGGTCCAGCCGGGACCCCAGGAAGAGGACCGAGGGATCCTGGCGGGCATTGGCCAGGGCCGTGATGAGGGCGGGAATGGCCAACAGGGGCCGGTTTTCGCTCATGGTGATCTCCCTTCGCTGCCTGAATTAGACGGCGGAAGGAAGGACGGCGCCGGCGGATCGCCGGAACTGGCGGCCCCCTGGGTCGAACTGACTTTCCAGGGGGTCGAACTTCCCTCTTTGAGATCAGGTCAAGAACACAGGTTCTCTTGACAAGGGAGCGGCGCGCCTTAGCCTGTGAGTGAGCACTCACACGCAGGTCTCTATGTCCCCCTCCGATACCCGTGAATCCCTCTTGAACGCTGCCGCCGACCTTTTGGCCGGAAGCGGCCTGGGGGAAGCCACGACCCAGAAGGTCGCCCGCGGGGCCGGAGTGGCCGAAGGCACCATCTACCGGCACTTCGCCTCCAAGGAGGCCCTGCTGGAGGCCGTTTTCGCCCGGGCCTGGGTGCGTCTCAACGAGGCCATGGAGGCGGGCCTCCCTTCCCGCGCGGAACCCGAGGCCCGCCTGCGGGCCTACCTGGGCACCACGCTGGCCGTCATGGGTTCCCATCCGCAGGAGACGGCCTTGCTGCGCGTGGAATTCTCCTACCTGATGGCTGGCGAGGCCTGCCCAGTCCCGCCTGGCTCCCTCCAATTCGTCCGGATCCTGGAGGAGAGTATCCGCCTTGCCCAGGAGGCGGGGAAGGCGCGCCCCGGGCTGGATCCCGCCGTGGCCGCCACCTTCATCTACAACGGGGTCTCCAAGACCTGGGCCACCTTGAGGGCGGGCCCGGACCTGCCCCGCGTCGTCGCCGGCCTCCAAGGCTTTCTGGACGCCGCCCTTTTCCCGTAGCAACTCGCCCAGTTCTGGGCCGAAACCGCCCTGCCGGAGGTCTGCCTTGACCGATTTCTTCGATGCCGTTGATTCCCGGAGATCCATCCGGGCCTTCCTGCCCGATCCCGTTCCCGCGGAGGTGCTGGACCGCTGCCTGGATGCCGCCCTGAAGGCCCCCAGCACCAGCAACCTCCAGCCCTGGCGCTTCGTCCTCCTGCAGAGCCCGGAGGCCAGGGCAGGGGCCGTGAAGGTGTGCCTGGGGCAGGCCCCCGCGGCCTCCGCCCCGCTCCTGGTGGCGCTGGTGTGCGCCCCGGACTCCTGGCGCCGGAACCGCGACGAGGTTGTGCGGATCCTCGCGGCCCGCGGGGACCTCCGTAAGGGGCTGGACACCTACTACAACCGCCTGATCCCGTTGGTCTACCTTCACGGCCCCCTAAACCTGCTGGGGTGGTGGAAGCCCGCCGCGACATGGCTGACAAGCTTCTTCCGGCCGTTCCCGACGCTCCTGACCCGCACCGGCGTCAGGGTCGGCGCCCAGAAGACCACCGCCCTGGCCGCCGCCACCTTCATGCTGGCCCTGCGCGCCGAAGGCTTCGATTCCTGCCCCATGGAAGGCTTCGACAACCGCCGCGCTGCGAAGTTGTTGGGATTGAAGGGCGAGGAGGAGGTCTGCATGTTCCTGGCAGTGGGAAAGCGCGCTCCGGACGGGATCCGCTTCGAGCGCGCTCTGCTGCCCCGGGACTGGACAGTTCAGACCATCTGACGGGGGCCGATGCTGTTCCGCCTTACCAGGCTAACCAAGCTGATCGCCAACCTGCCGTTCACGGGCCCCCGATTGCGGGACCTGACCGCAAGCAGGACGTTCCTGGACTTTTCAATTCAGCAAGGTAGGCGGGACTTTGGACCGCTTTTGTAGTGCACCGAAATTGTCGGTTTATCCCTGTCGTGTCAACCGGTGTAGTCCGTCATGAATGCAATTCGTGCCGCCTCGTTGGGTGAGCAACCCTTGAAAGATTTGCAAGTCTTGTACTTCTGCCCCCAGGCCACTCCGTATTCCACCGGGGTAGCGGATTAAACATTGCGGTTTGAAACCGCTGCGTTCACGGTGCACGCACTTTGGAATCCTTGCCCGGGGATGCACGCAGCCATCGTTTCAGTCAAGTCGTCGGGTCCCTGCCTGCTCCACCCTCAAAGCAGCGACCTGACCATCATCGAAAGGGTGGGGGCATGGGTTCAAGGTTGGGCCAGGAATGCGGTGGCGAGGGCGTCGCCGCACTTGGCGCCGGATGCATTCCCGGACCCGATTAGGGTGACCTTGAGCGCTCGGTGCCTTCCAGCCAAGACAGGGTGGCCATCCCGGAGGAGGAATTCAGTGGTGGTGGAATTGTTGTTGAGCCCCGTAAGCACAAGCGCCCCATGGGTGCCCTTGTCCGCCAGAACGTAGATGATCAGTTGGTAGCCTGGGCGCTGGTCTGGGGGCACCTCCGCGACGGGGGCCACTGGCTTGGTCGGAGCGGGCGCTGGGGCCTCTCCAAGCAACTCCGCCCGGATCGCTGCCTTTCGGGCTTCCTGGCGGGTTTGGGCCTGCTGCGCGGCCTCCTCCAGGCTCAGCTTGGCCTTGTCGGCTTCGTACCGATCCTTATCGGCCTGGTTCCCCGCCGCGTCCGCAGTGAGCCTTTGATTGACCATCTGGTCCAGGGCGGCCGGATTGGCCTTGAGCAGCATGGCCATCCCGAATTGCCGAGTTGGAGCCTGGCTGGGCGCCCCCCCACCTCGACTGAGCGCGGCCAATTGAGCCATGGGTGTGCCATCCTGTGCCACCACCCCGCCTGCGGGCATTCTGGTTCGGATCCCCATGGTGCCCAGGGCCCTTCGGAAGGTATCCACGACGGGGTTCTGGGTCAGGCCGGCGATGTCGTTCGACATGCCCTCATGGGCGGCGAACTCCGCCACCGTCAGAGTCAAGCCTGCCTGTTTGAGGCCCGCCAAGTCGAAAGCTGGGTCCAGAAAGACCCAATCACAGGCGGTTCCTTTTGGGGTGGGCTGCATTTTCGCGTGGAGGTTGAACTTCACGTTCAATAGGCCCTTCGGCTCTTTCGAGAAGTCCGTCGTTTCGGCGAAGCTCGCTGGGGTGGCCGTTGCGGGCGAACCGACGACCAGCATAGAAAGCGCGAGGGTGGATGCGGAAAGGCGGGAAAACATGGCCAACTCCTGGGTGGTCTTAGAGAATGGGAGACCGGGGTCACGGGTAATTAGGTGGCGCGGAGAACCCCTTCACCAGGCTGGAACGGGCGTGGTGGCCACCTTACCGCCCAGGGATTTGATGCGCTGGGCCCACCGGGCCAACTGCTCGATGGCGGCCTTTTCCTCCGCGCCGTTGAAGGCGATGCTCTTGATCGGCGGGTACAGGTTCAGGGTGAGGCCGGCCTCCACGAACGCCTTGTCTGCGGCCCAACTGAAGGAGTCCGGTTCGTCAGACCGCAGCCACAGGCCCTTGGCTTGGTGATCGCGGTACGCATCCGCGAGGCTCGGCAGTTCCCGTGCGCCGCCAAAGTCGAACTCGCTCGCCCCGATGAACCCGTCCAAGATCCGGTCCATGTGGGCCAGGTCAAGATTTCTCGCCTTACCAACCAGGATGGAGTTCGGGGTGAACACCAACCACAACGGGCCCGTCTGGAGTTCTCCATAGTAACCTCGGGTTCGGGCGCGCTCGAAGGGTTGGATCGCCATACTCCCCATGAAGGGCCGCGGCTCCAGGGTAAGGCCAATCCACGCATCGCCCCATTTGACGCCCCTGAAGGGAACCACCCACTCCGTCCCCGGGAATTTCAGGGTGCCATTGATTTCATTCGTTCCGTAGGCGACACAAGCCACCATGGACTGCATTACCGGGAAGTCCGCGGTGATCTGGGGACCGAGGGTGGTCCGGGGAAATTTGACCGCCGGCCCCCGCTCGAAACCCCATGCTTTGAAGGATCGGGCGATGAACGTCTCGTCTACTCGGTCCAGGGTATACAGTGCCGAATCGAAGGCAAACCTCCATCGGGTGTCCGCCTTTTCTCCGTCTACCCACTTTTGGCCACGGTCGATGGACATCTGGGGGCCGGCCTTGGTAGCGCGGATCAACAGGATGGGGGACTCCACCACCGAGCGCTGGTCAAGCACACTTTTGGAGGTGACCCTGTAGACGTTGATCTCCTTGCCGCCCTCGATCCACATGCTGGGAGGGCTGTCGGGGAAGGGATGCTTAAGGCGTTCGCGCCAGTCCTTGGGGACGGGTGGGATGCGGGTGAACGTCGCTTCCCGGAGTTGGACCTTCTGGGTTCCAGTCAAATCCCGAATGTACAAAAGTGCCCGCGGTGTGATCCCCTGGTCGGCATGGGTGGTGGCGGGTAACTTGACATCCCCCTTCGCCGCTTTGGCGCGTGGCGGCGCTCCGCCCAACATGCCGACAAGGACAAGCGAAATTGAGATGGCGCGCAGCGGGATCATGGGGAACTCCATGGGGATTGGGGCTGGATGTGAAGGTTCAGGTAGAAATGAGAAGAACTAAGAACCAAATCTTTGAAGGAAATCAGAGGGCTCCATTAGGTTGATGCGGATGCCGATCTATTTACAGGCAGGGGGCTGTCCAGGGCCCTTCCTGCATATGAGTGATAACGGAGTTGCCTCTTGCTGAAGATTTAACGGGGATTGGTATGGATCGAGGTTGCCACGGGGTTCAGTGTCATTTCAAGAAGAACTTAACGTTTATGCGTATGAACGTGATTATTTGTTGGTGTCAGGCACTTTGGAGAGCATTCCTCCAAAGGGGTCTGGCGTGGCTCAGAAAAAGAAGGAAGACCAGTGGGTTCCGATCACCGCTCGGATCAGTCCCGATTCCGCCGTTCGCTTGCGCGTGAACGCCGCCCGGCGGGGGATCCCTTTTGGCCGTGTCTTGGACGAATTGATCCAGGCTGGGCTTCAGCCGGAAAAGCCCCTGCGGGGTCCAGGCCTGGTCCCCAAGACCGCCGTGCCTTGGACCGTCGAGCGATTGGGAAAAGCATTAGGGGACCTTGGCATCACACAGGCGGCGTTCTCCAGGGAATTGAAGCTGTCGCAGAAAGCCGTCAACAACTGGTTCTTGAAGGGCGAGATCCCGCCCCGAAGGCAAATGGAAATTGAACGTGCGATTGCAGCATTGAGGAAAGCCTAGGGGCCACGCAGGATGTCCTGAATCAGCGGAGCACGGAGCACTTCGTGGGCGAGGAGCAAGTCCACCAATTGCCTCCATTCATGCTCATTCAGGATGAGCGTTTCTTCCGCCAAAGTGATCCCTTCAGAGATCCAGACCTTGACGCGTTCCTGGACCTGGGTGGCAAGGGCCGGGGTAGAAGCGAGGATCTCCTCAGAAATCGAAATGACACCGATTACCGGGTCGAATCCGAAGGTGATGATGGCACGCCTGGCTAGGTGGGAGGCGCGCTCCAAGTCGGAACTACAGCCTGCGGTTATGGCTTCAGAGCTGCGGGACACCATTGCCTCTCCGGCCCTCCCAGCCAAGAGGATTGCGAGATCTTCTCGAATAGATCGGGGGGTGGGCAGCCCACCATCGCCCTGGACGGCCTGGGTGATTCCTCCAGTGCCGTTTGCCCTGGAGATGATGTCCAGCCGCGTGATTTTGGAGTCAGGGCGGAGCTTGGCTTGGACGACCGCATGGCCAGCTTCGTGGGCTGCGCAAATGCGCCGGTCCTCGGTCCTCTCTTTGCGCGAAGAACGGGGCCCCAACTGTGTCCATTCGAGCGCCTGCTCGAGGTCTGCCTGAGTTATTTCGTGCCGCCCATCCCGGAGGGCCCATTGGACGGCCATCCGCACGAGGCCATGCAGGTCAGCAGCGCTGGAGCGGAACGAACGCTGGGCTAGATCCGGGAGGTCCAGGGATCCATGGGTGGGAAGATGGGAAAGGACGTTTCGCAGAATGGCTTCTCGCTCCTCCACGCCCGGAAGCTCTAACGGGATAAGGCCGTCGAACCGCCCAGGGCGCAGTAGGGCAGGGTCCAGCAACTCGGGATGGTTCGTCGCGGCAAGCACCAGCAAGGGCCGCTCTCGTTGCTGGAGGCCATCCATGGCTGTAAGGAGCGTGGTCACGCACCGGTGGGTGTCGGCGTCCATCGCTGTGGAACGTGAGATCCCAATGGCATCCAGTTCGTCCAGGAAGAGTACGGCGGGTGCGTGCCGCGCCGCCTCCTGGAAAAGCTCCCGGAGTCGGACCGATGCTGTGTCGCGGTACCGGCTGGCGAGGTCGCCCGGCGTCGCGGAGAAGAACGGCAAGTGGCTTTCGGCGGCCAGCGAGCGGGCAAGTGAGGTTTTCCCGCAACCCGGGGGACCGGTCAGGAGATAGCCCTTAGGCACCGGAAGGCTCCCATGGTTTTCCTGCAGAAGACGCACGGCCACCCGGAGGAGGGACTTCGCGTCCTCAAGCCCTACGAGCTGGTCAAAGCCGCCCTGCGGGAATTCCATCGCATGGGGTCGGCTTCCGGGAGCAGGACAGGGGGCCTCACGCGTCTCCTTGGCTTTACTTAAGCGGAGGATGAGATCGCCATCCTCTCGGACCAGGGGAAGGAAGTGTGGGGTCACGGTTGTCCCCGCCCGGGCCTGCTCCCGGAACACCCAATCCAAGCGGAGGCTGTCGAGGAAGCGGCCCACGGCCTCCCTGTCCCGAGGCGAACACCAGGTCCAAGCGGCCGCCGGCCGGTGGAAGGCCACCATCTGCCTTTTGACCCTGGGCGAAGCCATGGCCAGGACTGGGACGCCAACGAGACGGTCCAACCACTGGGGCTCACATCGCCGCGGCAGATGCAGCAAGACCGCATCAATCCTCCCAAGGGACGGCTGGTCTCCACCGTTGGCTTCCGGCAATTCATGGAACCGAAGGGCCCTTGCGCCCAGAGCCGCCTTGAAGGGTGCGAGCGATCCCCGCGTGGCTATCCGCAGGGGGACCGCGTCCAACTTTGCCTTGGCCAGGGCCCGTTCGGCGGGGCCTGCGGTCACGCGCAAAGTGGTTGCAGGTCGTTGACCCATTAGCTCGAGCAGGTCGGGAACAAGCCTGGAGGCGAAGACGTCGCCTTGGGCTTCCGCCTTGCGGGCATCGAGTTCGCGGCTTTCCGCCAGGAGGCAGAGGAGGGCTTCCTCCCTTCCCAGCTCAAGCTTGGGCAGTTTCAGGGCCTCGAGCTTCCGCCGTGCGGAGCGCATGAAAACCTCAATCAGATCCGAGCCAGTGAGACGGCTCATGGCAAGGACAAAGCCCTTGGCGAGGCGCGATACCAGCTCAGGTGAAAGGATGCGCCTCCCCTGGGCCTCCTCGTCACGGGAAGGCTCGCTGGCCTCGTCCAGGAGCCTGAGGAGTTGCGCTCGGCTCCAGGTTCTGGGCTTGTCCTCCCGGAAAAATTCCTGACCCAGGTTCGACGTGATCATGATCCAGCAGCGGCTGAAATCGATGTCCTGCCCATGGAAGTTGTCGCGAGCTGAGCCATGGTCCAGGAGGCCGAGGATGGCCTGGAGGAAGGCCGGGTTCGCCTTTTCTAGCTCATCCAGGAGGATCACCGAGTCCGGATTATTTTTCACGAAATTCGTCAACAGCCCTGGTTGGGCGTCCCGGTAGCTGGGCGAAAAACCGAAAAGCTGGTCATGGGAATAGTCGGCGGAGTAGGTCCCGACGTCGATGACCAAGAACCCATGGGTGCCTTCGATGGCTTCCAGCCCAGTTGCGAAACTCCGACACAGGCTGCTCTTCCCGGTTCCTGGCGGGCCCAGCAGGGTGAAGAGTCCCTTCGTTCCGAGCGAACTGGGGCAATGGAGGCTCTGGTAGTAGGCCTCGACGAGCACCTTGACCGGACCGTCCTGGCCCAGGATACGTTCCTGAAGATGCATGCGCATCGCCTCCTGCCGTTGCTTTGGCGAACTCTTGGAAGGTGCGGGGCTTTGGGACTGGGATTCTGGGCTTCGGACGGACCGTTGGGGCCTGTTCGACCGGCGCATTTCCTGCCCGATATAGGTGTCCGAGAGGAGAACGCCTTTGGCAAGGAGGTGAAGGTCAAAGTTCCCTTGTCCCTCGAAGGCTGCCTGAAGAACTTTCCTGGCGGAAGCATCGTAGGCCATCACCGCGGCGATTTTGTCCTCGGAAACCTTGGTCGCGAACTGCCAACGCTGGGCCAAGTCTGGCGGCCAGGAGATGGCCGTGCGGGGGCACCTGAAGATACCCTCAATGATAGTCTCCACCTGAGGCACTTCCTGGAGGCCGTAGAAACCTAGGGCAAGATCCTCGATGCTGAGGATGTCATGGCCTGAGGCGGTCGCACACCGCTTGGCAGCCTGAAAGAGCCGTTCCGTGGGGGAAGGTTCATTGCGCATGCTGGGCTCTGGGGAGGAAAGGTCAGATGAAGTTGGGCAGGACCTTGGATTTGGGAACGATGGCTTGCCGAAGAAGGTCTGCGCGTTCGCGGTGGGTTTGGAGTTGATCCTCCAGATTGCGAATTTCCGCGGTGATGGATTGCAAGGCAGGAGGGTCCTCCTGGATCAGGCTCTCGTCCCAGATTCCGTCCCGGATACGGATTCGGAGGTAGGCCATAGTGGGCACCAGAACGGCAAGGGAAAGATCCAGAATGGTTCTGTACGCCGGGTCGTCCTTGGGCGGGAGTTGCCGCGTCGGAAGATAGAGTTCCAGCCGTGGCGTAACCATGGGGCCGACTTGGGTGCTGATGAAGCGCAGCAAGCGGAAGCGACTCTGGACGCGCAGAAGGGCTCTCCAATCATCAGGAGAAGCAAATCCCCGTGCATCAAAGCGAGGGCCTTGGACGATGATCAGGCTGCCATCATCGGCGCAACACAGGTCCAACCTGGCTCCGTTCCCTTCGGGAAAGGGGCTCGGCGCCAATGCCGAAACCCAATCTCCGGTGGCCTCGAAAAGGAATCCCTGCGGGTCCTTGAGCCCCTGGAAGTGTTCAAGGAGCTTGCGAGTGAATTGGTTCATCGTGACCTCGCAGTTGAGTGGCGCGATCGACCTGGCCCTTCAGTTCGCCGCGGGAAGGGACAGCAGCAGGAACTCGAGGTCGGAATCCGAAAGGGGGGTCATTAGCAGCGTGTCCAGGATCTCCGACTGCGTCATGCCCATGGATAGCAGTTCGTTCAGGAGACACGGTCCGAAGGACTGGAAGCCGGTCGTCACGACCTCGGCCTCACAGACCGATACCACCCCGGAATCCCTGGTTTGGCAAGGCGTGGTGAAGTGCAGGTCGTGGCGCATCGGGGAACCTCCTGCGACCACTCTATCGGGCGGGGAAATGCAATATAAATCTAAGACATATCAACAATAAGCACGCGAGCCTCCCGGGGCCGCGCTGGATGGTTGAATGCGAGCCTCTCGCTCCTTGCCCACCCCGTTGAGACTTGGACCCCGTCCATCTCTCCCACCCTTGGGTGAAAGCCTTCGAAGGGGAAAGACACTCACCACCCCGCGCTGGTGGCAGCGATCACTGGGGTATTTGCCGGCGGCTTCATCAGGTGGCCGTGCGCGGCCTTCAGCGTATCAACAAGGGGGCACGCATGTGGACGGAGTTCATCCGCGAATTGGACGAAATGGACGGCCTTTTTCCGTGGTTGCCCAGTCAATGCCTACTCTGGATCACCGGTCCGAGCCCACAGTCAAGACGACACCGAAAGGTCATAGCCAGCGGTCGAAACACGTGGATCGCGTCCAGCCAAGGCTCTTTGGAGAAGATTTGGCCCTTGGAATACCTGGAGTATCCTTGACCAAAGCTTCAATCGTGCCTGACTGATTTCTGATAACAAGCGATAGCACCAAACCAACGAGGCACCTTATGTCCGATGGCCTTCACGACAGCACATGCTTCTGCCCGCCGTCCCCGTTCAAGGACAGCGAGATCGGGGAATGCCCGACCTGAAGGCGGCCCATGCGCCAAATTCGCTGCATCATCGCAGGACACCCCGTCACTTCCAACTGGTGCGACCGCTGCCACACATCTCCCGTCATACCCGAACCCCGGGTTCCCATCCCTGAAAGAAAGCCTGCCTCATGCGGGGTCTGCGGGGGGTGGGGTGGGCACAAGGAAGACTGCTGGGCCGCAACCGACTGCCCGTTCTGACAAAGCATTCGCCCAGGCGCCTTTGGCGCGAACAAACGTTCCCAGCACTCCACCTTTCTGGTTTCAACTTCACCAAGGAGCCCCAATGACCACGGACCCTTTCATCCTGGATCTTCTCCATCACCCCGAGAAAGCCGAGGCGGTAATCGCGTCATCCGACCCCAAAAGTCTTGCCATCATTCTGATCTCTCTCCGCCTTGCAGAACAGAATAGCGTCCACGCCAACGCCGCTTCTCTTGTGGAACTCTTTTCCGCCAGGGTTGCTGAGCAGCCAAAGAAACCTCCCAGAGAGTGTGAATAATGTGGGCTCACGGAACAATACTTCGAGTCCTCTGAAGGGACCATCGGAACCGATCAGTAGCCACTCCGCCAACAAGCGCTACCACAACCCAAACCAATTGGAGACACTATGAAAACGACGGTCATTCTCAACACTGTCCTCGGCTCTGACTCTGCGAACTCATTCCTCAAGCAGTTCAAAAATGAACTCGATCTGCCATTCGTTCCGACCCCTGGCCAGGATCTTTCTCCGGTTGTCTGGCTCAAATTCCGGGTTAGTGAGGTGGTCTACGACATCCAGGCGAATTCCGTCGAGGTGACCGGCGAACACTGCGCGGGATTCGACCGGGAAGGGCACGACCTGGAGCATATCGCCAGCACCATGGCCCAGGCTGGGTGGCAGGCAATCTAGGAACAAGCGTTCCCGACATCATCGACACCCTATCCATAGAGGAGACCCGTATGACCCATAAAACGCCTAAGCCCTTCAAGCCGTTTTCGAACCGCCCAAAAAGTTCCACCAAATCTGGGTTTACTTGGAAACCGGGGACATATGAAGACGTGCTCAATATCCTTGAAAAGGCTTACAACGGAGGGATGCCTCAACCTGTTGTTGCCGCCATCACCTACTTTGCAGAAGCGATGCACGGGCTCGAATGTCCCGCTCCCTCCTGGGACCAGAAGTCCTTATACCGGGTTGCACTGGTCGGAGCCAATTTGGCGCTCCAGAGAAAGACAGTGGAGAGTGCGGGTGCTTGGGAGATGGACCCCCATTGGATCGCCCTCAATCCTAATCTCAAGCCACTATTCCCTATCGCCTAACCACCGGCCGGAATCAAGCGTTCTCAGTTTAAGGAGGTCCATAATGGCCAAGCCGACACGAGACTCGGAATGGCGCAAAGATGCCGTCGATTACCTCCGGAAGTATGTTCCGCACAAGCAGAGACAAGAGATGGACGGAACCAAACTGTTTATCTTCTGGAGTGAACACAGGAAGACGATCCCATATTTCCCGGGATCGGGGGACCCTTGGCAGTCGTTCCACTCCGCCTGCTCCAGATACATTGGCCCCACCGCTTACATGTGATGCTCGTTGCCCTGGCCACCAAAGAAAGAACAAGCTGTTTTCTGACCCCCACCAAGCGGAGAGCACCATGCAGAAATCCGAGACAGGGAAGATCGTTGGCTCAATTGAGGTGGATGAACCCCTCGTGCTTTCAGGCATGGTGACTGGCAATGTGCGCGTTGTCAGAGGGGGGAGGCTAACTCTCAATGGAATGGCATGTTCTGGGGTCACTGTTGAAGAGGGAGCGTGGGCAATGTTGAATGGGACGGTGAAGGGTGGGGTGGTGAACAACGGGGGGGAAATCAGCATCACTGGCACGGTTCACGGCGTGGTTGTCAAGAAGGCCGGGACGACTGTCATTCAATCTTGCGCCGTCATTAAGCCCTGATTCCAAGCGAGACCACCAATCAGATTGACGAAGCCGGATCCGAAGTCGTTCACAATCGTCCAAAGGAGAATCCCATGGCCGAAAGAGTGATAAGCCGGGAAGAAATTGCGTTGTCTGTTTTTGCTGGGATGGTGGCCGCCTCGGCAGGAGATGCCGAGGGGGGAATTCAGTTTTTCAACCATCCCAAGTTCGCGGCCGCCAGACGTAAAACGGCCTGCGAAACGGCATTCAGCCTAGCGGATGATTTCATCCGTGAACGCGATCAGCAATCCAAGTAATTCCCATTTGGCAATAGACGGCAACATGCAGCAAATATCAATTTGCGCGAAAGGGCCATGGTGATTAATCGTATGCCAGCATCAGAAATTGCCAGGGGCCCCGCCGAGGAATGCGAACTTATGGGTAAGCGCCTCGAAGCTTTGCATGCCAAGGGGGAGTTCGAGCGCGGGTTCAAAGCTCTTGTCGATGGTGGGCCGGAAACAGGGCCCGTGTCTGTTTCAAACATCGGCTACATAGGTGATTCCCTTCTGCGATTCTGGGCAAGACGTTCGGTGTCTGTCCCATCGTTGGGGCCATGCCGCTCGACTACAGCGCCCTGCGCAAACGGGTCGAGAAGCATCCCGAACTCGATCGGCACCTCCAGAAAGGTCGGGGCCACGGCAGGCGCAGGCCCCGTTCGCCGTTCGAGTTTCTTGCGCACGCAGCCAGACATAATCAAACCCGGTGGCCCTGGCGATCCGGCATACGCCGGAGCCACGGCCAGTCGTACGGCGGTCTCCCAGATCTCTGTGGACATCGGTGTCCCAGGACCAGCCTTGGTTGGCCGCCATTCCTGGACCTCCATCCGCAGAAAGTCCACCTCCTCCAGAAACGGGTCTGTATTGCTCTTCCCCATCTCGAGTGCCTCCCGTCTTGAGAATCCAGTTCCGGGAATCGAGGGTCACTTGCGGATGGCTGGGCCTGGTTTTCTGTACCAGATACGTGGCGCCTTCTTCTGGAACACGCTAGCCACCCATTCGTGAAGAAGGTGGCCATAATGCTCCTCAATCATCCGGGTCGATTTGTGCCCAAGAGCGCGGGACACCAGAACAGGGTCCATTCCTGCCTTGAGGAGGGAAATGGCAAATGCGTGCCTGAGTTCATGGAAAATGACGGGTTCAATCCCCGCTGCCACGACAGCCTCCCTGAAGGGTTTTGCGTGGTGGTTTAATCCCCAAGGAGTGCCATCAGCCTTGAGAAAGACTCGGTCGTTCGGTTTACGACCTTTGATCTGGATTTCCAGGAATGTACACGCATCCTTGGAGAGCGGGATGCTGGCAGGGCCTCCACCCTTTGTCTCCGGCAGGGACAAGGAATGGGTTTTCAGAAGAACCTTCGACACGCGGAGGTTGGCCAATTCGCTGTAACGTGCTCCCGTCAGGAGTGCTCCCTGGACTAGTTCCTTGAGGCCAGGGCCGCAGGCAACGATTAACTTTCTCTGCTCTTCGATCGAAAGCTCCCGGTCGCGCCTCACCCCAGCCTCAGGGAACTTGTTCACGCGCCGCCAGGGTTCGTCTATTGTGATGGGCTTCTTCTGGAGGCCTTGCTGGTGGGTAAGCGCGGCCTTGAGGATGGTCAGAACCCGGTTGGCAGTTGAGCGCCGAGCTTTCCTGGCATTCTTCAGCTTTTCCGTCTCCCCAAGGGGGATCTGTTGCCCGCCTGATTTGAAGCTGCCAGAATTGGTCATTTTTTGGGATTCGGCGATCTTCAGGTGCCAGGATGCAATTTGTCCCTTGGTCAGGTCGACAATGGGGACCTCACCAATTGGATTGCCAAGGATGTGGCAGGTCGCCATCTGTTTGGTGGCCTTCCAGGACTTGCCGTGATGCTCAAGCCACCCCAGGTAATTGTTCACGGCATCGGAGACCTTCAGGATCGATTTGAGTTTGACCGGGTTAGCCCAGTGATCTGCCGGGACCCCCTGGAACCGGGCTAAGGCCCGCGTCCTTGCCTGCTCATAGTCCAGGATCTTGATGCCGTCCGCGACGACTCCTCCCGTTTCAGCGAGGTCATCGGCAACCCCTAAGGCTTCCTGTCGCCGGCACGGTCTCATCTCCTTGTCCTGCATTCGGATCAGCCAGTGACCGCCCCGGATCCCCCGTCGATAGCCAAGGGCGAGGCCGGGGGTAACTGCCAGCCAGTAGGGGGCAGGGCGCTTCTTCAAGGCCAATCTAGCCTTAGGTGAATCCAATCTGAGGGGCTTGGTGGCCATAGGTTGGTCCTTCTTGAAAACGCTCTAGATACGTTACCACGGTTCCATAATATTGAATCGATCGGAATCTTTACAAATAAAATAGATAAGCATTGGCTGGAAGTCCGCAGGAGGGATTTGGTGACCAATAAAGCCTATCGTAATACCCTAACAGGGTGTTAATCGAGTCGAGGTTCAGATAAACGGCCTGGCTCAAATGGATGGATCACCTATCGGCTCTGCTGGTCCACACCGTACTTTTCGTTGATTTCAAGCAGGCGGATCGATTGCCGGGGGGTTGGGATCCGTCGCGGAATCGAAGAAGCCACCCCTAGTAGCTGTCCATCACCTGGACTGATGTCATCCCTGCTGCTGGCCCACTGGGCAACAGTGGTCCAGTGAGGCCCACCCAGTTCTGTTGCCCTGATTTGCGCCTCCGCTTCTGTCATCATCCTCTGGCCGCGTCGGCCATCCAGACGTTCTTCTGCGGCCTCGTCGATGCCGATGACGTCGGATTTCAGCGACTCCACAATCGGGAATTCGAGCCTGGAAATCTCGTCCCAACATGCAGGGCGTTTGCCCCACTCCTGGATGTTCTTCACGCCGTGGCGTTCGGCCCCTTCACCCAGGGCGGTTTGAACCAGTTCGCCGATCGTAAGGATCTGTTCCTTGAAGCCGGCACCAGCTTCTTGGCTGAGCCATACCTTCCTGAGATCGAGGCAGAGCTGCACGGAACTCAGGCGTTTCACCAGGAGGGAGATGCTGTAGGTCACGATTGCAGCTCTGAACCCCCAAGCGGAGTACCAGGGGGCCTCCTGGACCATCTTCTCGGCTGACCGGAACAGAATTGCCCTGGCCACAGCTTGCTGGAACCAGACCTCACTGAATTCGACGTCCGCGCTCTCCCACTTCTCATTGATGAATTCAGCGAATTTTGCGAAATTCTTCTGGGCTCCCCGTCGAACTTCATGCGGCAGCATCCTGAAGGTGTTGAAGTGTGTGGCAAGGTCGGTCTTGGTAATGACTTGAGTTTTCGGGTTCTGAAGAATGAACTCCTTTTCCTTGGCCGTCTTGAGGTAGGCCTTGGCGTTTCCGTACTGCCCTTTCGCGCGCTCATAGAACCAGTGTGTCTGGACCAGAGAGCCACCATGCAGGGGTGCCCAGATGCCTCTCGAGAACCCTTCAATCCGGACGTGGAAGGGATGGTTCGAGAAGAAATCAGCATCACTGATCTTGTTCTGGCTGTTCGAAAATCGGGAAATCTTCGGAACCAGGTCGAGCACCTTCTCCGGCGCCACAACTGTCAGTTTCATCTGGACACGAACCTGGTCAATTCGTGCGGCTTTGTCCTTCATCTTTGCATTGAACAACGATGCGGTGGTCTGGCCCCCGTTCACGATCTGGAAATTCCGGAGCGACAGGATCTCCATCGATCCTCCCACATTGCGGATCTCCGCTGCTTCCGCCGTCGTTGAAATCCCGTTGTTGAAGGGAAAGAAGTTTTCAGGCTCCTTGAGTATGGTCTGGCGGATCCCTTTGTTGATGCCTCCCTTGAGCTGAAGGAACGTGCGCACGTTCTGCTCCAGTAATCGCCCACTCCACTCTTCGTAGATTCTTGCCAGCCAGTCACCCGGGATCACTGCCAGGTAGCACTGGAGGTCCGCATTCTCCAGGGCGGCAGGAAGACACCTTAAACTGGTTCCGAACATTTCCACAAAGTCGAGGTGGATTTCTTCCGGTTCTCCGCTGGCCATCACCTTGGAAAGGCGATCCAAGTCCCAAACACGATACGACCATTCCCGCCCGTTCTTCTCCTTGGATGGGAGATCCTTGACCCGATCAGACAGGATCGAGTCGGTCAACAGGAAGAAACGCACCCTTGAGATCGAGGACGCCTCATCAAATATCTGGCGTGCCAGTCCATAGGCAGGAAGGCTGACCTCGATCTCGTCGACGAACTTTCGGGTGAGGCACTTCTCGAAAAAGTTTTCCAGCCTTTTGAAGGACCTTTCAAGGTCGGTTTTGGTGAAGGTCGCAGGCTCCTCATTTCCTTCATAATCGACAACAAACAGATCAAGGGTTGCCTCGTCCGGGACGAACGCATATCCATCGACCTTCATTCCGGTCTGCCTGAAAGGGCACGGGATCAGCTCAGAAAACCCTCCCGTCTCCACGAGAAATTCCGCGACCACTTCGGAAAAGGCCGACTCCGTGAAATCCCCGGTCGCTTCTGCCCGTGCAGCGACATCCTGTCTGAGCTCGAGGCTGAACTCCTGCATCTCCATCTACTGACCTCCAATCGCTGCCCAATCAATCGCTTTGAGGAATGGTTGGCAGCGATCCAACTGTATGGCATAGGTGACATGTTCGACGCCATCCGGGACGCTGCCCGGGGCGATCATTGGAAAGCCTTGCCTGACCTCATAGGTATCTAGAGGTCCAGGAAGGAAGGAATCCGCCCCGTACTCAGGAAGGTCGATATACCCCACCGCTTCCAATCGGGATTCATACGTCTCCCGGAGGCCTGGGACATCAACCTCAGTGCGAATCAGATCCACCAGGTCTCTGAGGCTTCTTCCCTGGCCTGGGATCGTGACTAGCGCGAGGTAATAGACTCCAAGGAACAGCTTCGGAAGCAGGGGCCAGAGCTGTTCGGGACTGGAAATTTGGATTCTGGTTGGACCTGACCCCGCTCTTGTCTTGATCTCAACCACGGAAGATCCAATGGCAAAGTCCTGGGGCGAGCCGTCCGGTCCGTTCCAGAAGGCAACGGCGCTCGGGCCGAATCTTGGAATCAATTCTTCATGCAGAAACGTTAGTTCTCCAAACAACCCACGGATTTCCTGTTCCGTGAGGAGGCCCTTCCGGTCATGGGCCAGCATTTTCTGCCAACGATCGAGGCGGCCCAGGACTGCGTTCAGTGCAGCCTGGCAGTCTCGTTCCTCCGCGCAGGACCGCGCCAGGTCTTCGGACAATGCATTGAACAGATCTGAATCTGCTTCCCCATGCAGGGTGAGGAGCAGTTGGGCCGGTGCATTTCCATTCCGGATTGTGATTCCCCTTAACCGTGGGAGGATCGCCGGGAAGGACACCACGTCCCGGAACGCAATCGAAATCCCGATAGCGCCTGAATGATCACGCGTACGGAAGATCTCATGGGGGTGGTCAGGATGCATGCGCAGGGCCTTCAACTGGCCCGGAGAGGCCGGCCGGCTGATCTGAAACCAGGGGTCAGCCTTCATCGGAACCGGCCTCCATGGATTCTTCATCCACCTCATCGGTGGCCTGTTCGCGGAACCATGTCGTATTCACCACATATTCGACGGTGTCCCCTTCCGGAAGGCGGCCTGGGAAGCTGATGCCCCAGGCTGGAACCCAGGAATCTTCCTTCTCGAGGCTCAGGACATGAAGCATGAGGAGGGGGCGCTGCCGAGCGCTTCGGTAATAGGCATCGCTAACGTTGGCCTGCTTCCCAGGGTGGTCCTTCTTGAACGCTTCTTTGGCTTCCTGGATCTCTGCTTCGGATAGTCCGGCCTTTTCATTACCCCGGCTTGCTACCCTGCTGGATTTTCCGCTCACCTGGTAGTAGTCGGCCTTATCCTTCACGCTTCGGAAGGCAGGGCGAATCATGTGCCCTGATACTTCAACAGGAGATTCCTCGTTACCCGGGGAATACAGGCAGACGTCCCAATGGCTGAGGTATTTCTCCTGGTGCTCTTCCAGGAATCGGATGACAGGCCCGGCCATGGTTTGTGGATTCAGGTCATGGTTCTTCCAACCCTGAATCAACCCCTTTACGTCTTCTGCGTCGACGGATTTCCAGAATATGCCCTCGGCCGCATCCTCGGCCTTGCCCGGATAGATGGAATCAAGTCTGGCAACAGTCCTCTCGAACAATTGGCGGTTCTGCCTGATGGAATCTCTCCTGAGGAAGACTGTTTCGATGAGTCTTGCCCGCAGAGATACAGATAGCGTAACGACGGTGCCCTGCTTCATCTTGTTCCGGGCCGTGACGATGAGGGAATCCGGGTGGGCACGCACCTTTAGGCCGAACTCCATCGGGGTCCGGTTTTCACGTTCCATTCTCTTGATCTCGTCGCGGAGTTCGATAGAGGCCCCTGCGATGTGCCGGTACCAGGAAGTGGCATCGGGAGTCATATACAGTCTGCATACATCGAAATAGCCGTCCCGATATCCGAACCATCGACCCATCTGGAGAAGGCAGTCATACATGATTGAATTTCGGATGAAGTAGCTGACGGTCAATCCTTCCAGCGTGAAGCCTCTGGACAGGCCAAGACCGCCGACGGCGATTACGTTCAGGCCATCGTCCTTCCTTCCCTTGTAGTCAAGGGTATCAGTGGATCTGTTATTGATCGTCTTCACAACAATGGGACCCACAGCCTCGTTCAGGACCCCCTGGATCTCAGGCCAGGAATCGTGGGCTGAGGAGAACTCCTTGTCCCAGGTCGCATGCAGGGAGGACATTGTCATATCCTCAAGTGCTTTCACGGTCGGGAGGGCCGAATGGGCCTGGACGGCGTTCCTGAGATCAGTGAGGTAATCCGTGATCAGGGCAGTCACCTGGCCCTGCACGCTGTTGAATCTTGAAACGTTCACAAGCATGGAATTGTGGGCATGGGTGGCCCCACGGAGCATGCGGATAGCCCTTGTCAGGATAAAGGAGCGCACCGCCTCGAGCAGACTTTCAGGGAGAAAGGCAATGCCGTGATCGATCTTGTGCTTCTCCGGGAAGGCCTCCAGGTGGTCTCCAACTTCCCGCAGGATTCCAGGCTCGTCCTCCGAGAGGAACACTTTGGATGGCCCGACATAGTTCACCGGAGCATCAAGTGCGACGATGAAGTCCCGGGGAAAAAGGTCCTCCTGGAGCATCTGATCATTGGTGTCGGGGTCGATGAAGATGTTTGCGAATGGTGTTGCCGTATAGCCCAGATAGGCGTTCTGCTCGAACTGGTTCAGGAGTTCCCGGATGAGGCGATTGATCTGGGTAGGGTCGTTATCTGCACGCGTGTTGATTGAAGCGTTGTCTGCTTCATCATCGAGAAGCAGCATCGGCACTCCGCAGATCACCCCTCCCGAGGCGCGGTTGTTGCTCCGGAGCCAGGCTGTGAGGTTTTCCAGGACCCGCTTCTGCTTTTTCACGACAAGGATGATGGGTGCGTTGACTGAACTGAAGGAGATGTTGGCCGAGACGGCGATCTCGTTCTTGAAGTCGCGTGCCTTGGTGGTGAGGGAAATGGGTTGGAAGGTCGGGTCGATCACGCCAACGCCTGTTCTGGCCTCTGCGTTGCCGTGGACGACGCCCGCGCCAAGCCTGTCGGTATCCAGCCCTATGAAGCCGTCCTCGACACGCTCCTGGGTCTGCCGTCGCAGGTTGTTCTGCATGCCTGCGAGCAGTACGACGAATTTGTAGCCCAGGTCAGCAGCCTTGCAGGCAACACCGATGTAGTTGCCGGTCTTGCCGGACTGGACTTCACCAACGCCAAGGCCGCGCCGTTTCCACGGTCCGGGCCTGAGGGGGTTCTCGAGCAGGCCCACAATCCTGTCCGTATCCCTGTCGATGGTCCCGACCACACTTCGTGGCAGGGAGTTGCCAAGGAGGCGCCGATAGCGGTTCCAGTAGGAGAATTCGACGTCGGCTCTCCGTCCTTCCAGCCAAGGTTCGAAGGCTACCTGGATTACAGTTGCATCCTCCATCGTGATTTCAAGACGGACCTCGATCCGCTTTGAGATGGCTTCAATCATCGCGTCAGTTCCCGCCGTCCCTGGAGGCGACATCACCGAGGTCAAACCAGCAACGATTTCACGAACATCGCCTGCTCCGCGGGAGGGCTGGGAAGCGAGGACATTCATGGCCATGGTTTCAATAGTCTGTTCGGTTGTCATTCGCCCTCCGGCAGTCCATCAAGGAAATGGTCGACAAAGGATTGATTGGAGGCAAACGGTTCCATGGAGCGGAGGCGCTGCCTGAACTCCCCCTTTTCCTCAACCGGGAAGCAGGCCCTCAGATGCGAAGCCAGCCGCTCAAGGAACTCCGAATCCGCGGATTCCGAATCGCATCGTTCCGGGTGGCCAGCCATTTCGCTGAACATGAGGGCCGTGGGGAAGCATTTCCCGATCATGGCCAGGGCCAGATCCAGTTGCATCCGGCCTTCTTCTGGAAGGTCACCACGAAGGTCGACCAGGATGGGATGGTCCGGATTGACCTCGTACTGGACGCGCTGATTGAACTCCCGGCGCCGCCACACAGCGACCGCGCTCCGCTGTGCGATTACTGCACCTCGGTGGACATACGGCCGTTTTGCACTCTCACGGATCTTGTCCATCAGGACCTTCATCCTCTGCCGTACCGTTTCCGGAGGGTGGGCCCTGGATTTCCTGACGTCGATCGTCCAGAGATAGTCCAATGTGTTCGGGATATCGATCCGGATTCTGGCCAGTTTTGTCAATTCCTCTTGGCGGGCCATTCTGAACCACGTCCCCGAAATGATGAGTCGGCGGTTCCTGTAGATGTAGAACCCCTGAGACCGAAGATAGCCTTCCCCGCCAGCGCAGCCCTGGTATTCCGCGGGGGTGACCTTTGAATGATGAGGGAGTATGTAGGGGTGCATCTCCACTGTTTCGCCGTTGATCTTGAAACGCTCTACGGTGAGGAGGGTAGTGCTGGGGTGCTTGGAATTAAACGGGTCGAATGGTTTGATTGGCTGGCAATTGATCCGAATGGAAACCTTCTGCTCCCCAGGCTCACCGGCAAGGTACCGGTGGAATACAAGAGCCAGATGCTCGCGAATGCTGGCAACCTTTTCATTCAGAATCGCCTGGCCATGTTCTCCACTGGACCCGAGGTCCAGCCGGTCCAACTGCTCCCAGAAGACGATTGTCCCGGTTGGAGGGAGCTCTTCCATGACGGGGATTGCATTCAGATCCTGCTTCGAAGGCCGGATCAGCTTCCATTGGTCGGTCGCCCTGACCCGATCAAGGTCCCAGCATCTGGCGATCGCATTGCCTTCCTTCCGGGTGACCACCGTGAGCCGCCGGCACTGGGAGAAGCTCGCAGTCTTGAGGCCTAGGCCGAATCGGCCCAAATCCTTCGGGTCCCTGGTCGCCAGAGGACTGCGGGTTCCGGGCCGCATTGCCTCCACGAGATCCAATTCGGTCATGCCGGCGCCGTTGTCGAGAACTGCGAACCATGGCTGGCCGAGGTGATTCCAGCCGAATCTCAGATCGACCTGGGAGGCGCTGGCGGCAATGGAATTGTCGATGATGTCTGCAACGGCTGACTCAAGGGAATAGCCGATGTCCCGCATCGCCTCGATGAAAACACCTGCACGAGGGGCTACTTCCTCTCCTTCAAGGTCGGGGGATGAAACAGGGATTTCCGGGGCTCCAGAATTCAAGATCAAATACTCCTCATGGCATGATTCAAGAATCATGATCCATCCCATTGGACAAATATTGTCTAGTCTATGATCTCTAAATCAGACCGGATGGGGGTTGAATCCTGTTATTAAACCCCATTCGGAACCCTCGGTGAAGGCCTCATTACTGGAGCTACCCTCTAGCGGGTTCAGGGCCTGGTCTCCGCTGGCGGAACCTGGTAGCCTTTCGGCAGGAGAATACTTGACCAGGAAGAAGTCTGAGACATCTGGGCGGCGACATCGGGGTGACACGATGTCTCCCGAGACGCGAAGCGCGGTCATGGCCCGCATCAAGGGCAAGGATACGCTGCCTGAACGCCAGGTTGCTGCCTTGTTGTCCCCCCATGGCCTCTCATGGGAATCCCATGCCGCAGATCTACCCGGGCGCCCGGACCTCGTGTTCCGGGATGCCAAGGTCGTGGTTTTCGTGGACGGGGACTTCTGGCACGGTTGGCGTTTCCCCCAGTGGCGGGACAAGCTCTCCGTGGAATGGGAGGCCAAGATCAAGCGCAATCGTGAAAGGGATGTCCGGAACCAGCGCAAATTGAGGCGGATGGGCTGGAAAGTCGTCCGCTTGTGGGAACATCAGATCTGCGACAACCCGGATTCCGCCAAACGCCGGGTTCTGGTTGCTCTAGGCCTCGAACCATTGATGGAGTTGCTGACTTGAGTCTTAAAACACTGGATCTGTTCTGCGGTGGTGGCGGCAGCAGTTGGGGAGCCGTCCAGGCGGGCGCCCAAATTGTGTTGGGAATTGATGGGTGGGATCGCGCCATTGAGACCTATTCGCGAAACTTCAAGAACCGCGGACGCCAGTACCTGATGGCAGAGGACACCGGGCCTTCCGACCTGGGGTTGGAGCAGGGGCAGGTCGAGCTTCTCCTTGCATCTCCGGAATGCACGAACCACACATGCGCAAAAGGAGCCGGGAACAGGGACGAGGAAAGCAAACGTACCGCCAATTATGTGCTCAATTTCGCCTGTGAGCTTGAACCCGAATGGATTGTTATCGAGAACGTAGTGCACATGAAACGGTGGCACGGGTTCGAGCCGTTGTTGGAAGGGTTGAAGGATCTGGGTTACGGCACAACCATCCAGACGCTGGACGCTTCGGATTTCGGCGTGCCCCAGACCCGGCGGCGTCTGTTCATCTTGTGCTCTAAAGGTTCCACCCCGGATCCCGTTCCGCTTCCTGGGACTGCTGTCGTCAACGCCCGGGAGATCCTTGACTACGATACGGCCACGGGCAAGGACCTGCATAGGAGCAGGGAACTGTTCGATGGCAGGAGGGCCAAGGCCACTTTGGAACGGTTTGAGCGGGGGGTCGCGGCGCTAGGGAAGGGGAAGCCCTTCCTGATCGTCTATTACGGATCAGATGCTGCCGGAGGATGGCAGTCACTTGACCGACCGTTGCGGACTTTGACCACGCTGGACAGATTTGGCCTGGTCACCTGGAAGAAGGGCATCCCGTTCCTTCGCATGCTCCAAGTGCCCGAGATCATGCGTGCGATGGGCTTCAGGGAAGAGGACGGTTTCCAGTTCACGGGCACACGGCGGGAACAGATCAAGCAACTCGGCAACGGCGTGTGTCCTCCGGTCATGGAGGCCGTCGTCAAGCATCTTTGTGCAGTCAGAAGGAAGCCCCGGAAGCTGAAAGCAGTTGTGCGAAAAAGGAAGACGAAGGCTCTGGTCCTGGCCTAGGGATTGGATTTGGTGACAGGACCAAGTCCAACGGTGCATGAAAAATGAGCGAAAAATTGCAACAATTTTTCTAAATATTACAAACAAATGACATGTATGTTAAAATTAACACCCTGTTAGGGTGTTACTCTAAAATGATCTTTTGGAGTCTTTGAGATTGGCGCCTATTCATATATTTCAAAGGGTGCCGAAAGGAGTCATGCGTCATGTTGTGCTCGTTTGAGCTTGTGGCTCGGCAGATGATGGCTGGGTTTCGATCCTCAATGGGAGAGTGATTTTGCCAACAAATGTCCACTCAATCCTGTGACCCTTGAAGATCCCTTGAATGGAGTCCGGCGATGCCTTTCCCTGGTAAGCACCCGTACAAACTAGATGGCATGGCTTTGGAAAGAATGGTCCATCGTTCGCTGGCGGAGGGAAAACCCAAAGCCTTTTCCGTCCATTCCTTTCGGGCCCTGAGGGTAAGCGAATTTAAGGCGTTTGGATCACCCCAGAATATTCCGATTCGGCCTATCACAATCATTTTTGGCCCCAACAGTGCAGGGAAAAGCAGTGTCTTACACAGCCTGGTCTACCTTCATGAGGTTGAAAAAACAGGTGAAGTGGACGTTCGGAAGCCATCTTTGTCAAAAGGGATGATTGATCTGGGGGGGTGGGCCCAATTCCACCACCCTGTTGAAGACGGCGATGGGATGGCATTTGAACTCGGGTTTCAGGGATCCTCTTTCCCGTCGAGCAAGGATCTCTGCGACTGCTGTGATGAAGACCTTGGTTACTATTTTTCCGTCGTTTCCTTGCCCGACGAATACAGCGACACCGGTTCAACCTTCTATTGCCATGGCATGATGACTGTCGATGGAAGGCCCTTGCTCAGTGCGGCTGGCCATCATGACGACGAATGGGATCCCGATTTTGACCTCAGCGACAAGGATCTTCAGGCGACTTGGGCAGACCTTCTGAAACGAAAAAAGATGCTGCCCAGGAGGGTGGGTCAACTTGATGAGTTCGGGGACGACCCCGTTCTGGAGAAAGTGGTAGAGGCCATCAACGGTGGCCTGGAATGGGGTGGAACGGGTCCAATGGATCGCTGGGCCGCAACGCGTGGCAATGCTCCTAAGTGCGCTCCCACCATTTCTTCACTCAGGCAGACTGTGGCCAAAGTATCCACCGAAATGGTTGAGGCGGTAGAAAGCCTAATGACCAGGATGAGCTACCATGGGCCCTTCAGAGAATATCGGAGCCGCGAATCACTCATCGTCGAACCGGCAATGCGTCAGAGTGGCAGTACGCCTGGAAGTAGGAGCGAGGATGCATGGGAGACGCTATTCCATCGATATGACGTTCGGGCACAGGTGAATGCGTGGATGAAAACCTGTGGCACGCTGGAAACAGGCTACGAGGTGATCCGGCGACGTTTTGTTGATGCCGAAAGCATTTTCGATATTGTATTGAAGGTAGTTCAAGAAGGCGCAGGCATCCTTGAAAGTGATGATCGGGGGTACCAAGGCACCCGGTACCGACTTGAGATCGCTGCCCAATCGCAGCTTGCAGAGGACCCAGGCATCATTGAGGCAGCAAGGAAAGCCTTCCTGCTCCTGGAGTCCTTGCATGTGCTCGCACCATCCAAGATCAAAGAACCGACCCAGGAACTCGCGCTCCAGTTGACGCTCCACATGGTGGACACGATGCCATTCAAGCGACTGGACCAATTGCTTCTGATCGAACGCAGGACCGGAAAGGAAGTCAGTTTGCGGGATATTGGTGTGGGACTCAGCCAGCTTCTCCCCCTCATCGTTTCTGCCTTCGCTGCATGGAATGAGCTCATCCTGGTCGAACAGCCGGAACTCCATGTCCACCCGGCACTACAGGCCGAATTGGCTGACGTCGTAATCCGCTCTGCGGTTGGGGAGCAAAAGAACACATTCATTCTGGAAACCCACAGCGAGCACCTCCTCCTCAGGATCCTCCGCAGGATCCGGGAAACCACCTCCGGAAGCCTTCCCGATGGCCTTGTGCCAATCCGCCCCGAGGACGTTTCTGTGCTATTCGTGGAAAAGGCGGAAGGGGGGGCCGTTGTAACCCCTATTCCCATCACCCATGACGGGGATTTTGCAGTTCCATGGCCACATGGCTTTTTCCCCGAACGTGCCCAGGAGTTGTTCTAGCATGCTCCATGAATTTGCTTTGGACCCTGAGGCCGTCGAAGACCTGAAGGACCTGCGCTTCCTCCAGGAGGCCTTTGGTCTTCCCAAGGGGCGATTGCTTGCTGAACTACCAGAAGGTTGGGCAGCCGCCGTGTTCAAGAGGCTCGGGGGAGCTGGCGGGCTGAATGCAAGCAAGGTCACGGAACGCCTTGTGGAATTGAAGAGATGCATGACAGCTCGGCCCAGCAACCCTATTGGTCCCTTTCTGACTGTAGCCCAGGTTGAGCATCAGCGCTGCCGGTTCCATGCCATCCTGACTGCCGACAGGGCGGTTCCAGAGATTCCACTGATCCCTTTTCAGGAGGTGACAGAAAGCCCGCTTTGGCAGTCGCCTCGATCAATCGCATGGCCGAGAGAACGTGGGACGATCTTGAAAAGGCTCCGGGTCTTTGGATCGCTTACCCGAGAACTTCACCTAATCGATCCCTATTTTAATCTTCGCTTTGCTGGGTGCAGAAATTTCCTGGAAGAACTGCTCACACTGATTTTAGAAGGAAGAGGGCGGGAAGCTTGCCATGTCCGGGTCCATTTCCATCTATCGGCTAAACACACGGGATCCTCCATTCCCATCGAAGATTGGACACTCAGGCTGAATCGCCTGACGAAGTGGAGGCCGCTTAGTGTAAATATCTCACTTTGGGATGACGAGTCCTTTCATACCCGATTTCATAACCGCTATCTCCTCAACGACAGTGGGGGGATTCAGTTCGGTGATGGCCTTGAGCTACAGGAACTCAGGAGGGGTTTGGACACCGCCAGCCTCCTCGGCGAGGAGGCATACGGCGAACTTTGGCGCCGTGTGCGGACCCTTCAGCCTGTTCAAAACGCAAGGATTGTCGTCCCAGAAAGAGGGCGTCGGTAATTTTCATCGCATACACTCCCTGGTTTCGCGGCATTCCCATACGACCATGGAGGTCATATCAGGTCTTCGAAATTGACCTCCTGGGTCATTTCCCGGGGGGCATCCAGGCTGGGTGGTGGTCTTCATAGAGATCTCAGACAATCGCGTGGCATGGATGCAGCGGGGGAGCTCAACAAGGTCAACCCGTTCGACTACCTCGTCGGGCTCCAGCCATACCACGTCCTGGTGGAGGAGAACCCGGAGGAGTGGATTTCATGGAACTACGCCGCCACCCTGGAAGGGCTGGGCCTGGCTGGATAGGAACATGCATTCATTCTGCTGCCGTGACCCGGCCGCCAACGTCGGCCGAGGTCACGCACGCCCACCACAAGGACACCCTGGTTTTGGAGGGCAGACCCCGGCCGATTCTAGAGAGCGTCGAAGGGAATGTTGCACCTCTGGATGTCCTTGCTACGCAGGATGCCAGGTAGAGATCGAGTCACAGCCCCGGCGTCGACTCTGGGCAGATCACGGGGAGTCCACTTTATCCCACAAGAAATGGTTTCTTTCTTTGAGCATTGCGCTTACTGCGTTCACTCTCGAAGGCGCTCCTTCGCGTTTTGGCTTTCGCGATCTGTTCGCAAATGGTTTTGATATCTCTGATCAACTGCTCCGGTACCGGTATTGGTAGCTGATGTTCGGCGGGTGTATCGTGCGCTTCTGTGGCTTCACAGGCGCGATCGTATACGTCCATGACCGCATCCCATTCTTCTTGGGGATGGCCAATTACAGCCCCGAAGGAATCCACCGATACAACATTGCTGAATGGCTGAACTGTGTTGTTCATGAATTCTTCCCGAACGGCGCGTTCAATTGTGCCGCGCAACTTGCTGTATCCCTCCGCGACCCGCTTGGCATTCTCCTCGCCCATATAGTCACCGGAGCTTTCCTTGATGGCCTTGGCCAGGTTTTCGATCTCTTCCAGGCGCATCTTGCAATTCATTGTTTCCCATGTGAGGCCGTCCACGACATTTCCTGGTGCTGCGTCCCATCCGACGGACTTGTAGTAAGCTTTCTGATTGGCCTTACGCAAGGCATGATCAATTTCGGTGAGGAACACCGCGTCGTGGGTGAATACCAATACCTGTCGCTCTGTTGCCAAGGCTACGATGCTCTTCGCCATGTTTCGTCGGTAACGGTGATCAAGGGATGTCGAGGGGTCATCAAAAATTACGGCCGATTGGTGTGGAAGAGAGCGAACTTCTGCGAGGAATAACGCCAGGGCTAGGGCACGCTGCTCGCCCTCAGAAAGAACCAAGTGGGCATCCAGGGCGGAATCTTTGATTCGCAGGGCGACGAAGGTATTACCTTGATCCGTACGGCCTGTCAGTTCTGGATGAACGCGGCGACGATACTCTAGATATGCAAGCTCTTTGTTCATGGCTGCAGCCAGCGCAGACGTAACGTGCGCCTTGGCCAAGGTTGTCATTTTTGTGGAAACACCCTGGGGGTTTAGCGCTGCATAGCACCGATCGAGCTCTCGTCTGCGGACACTATCGGCCACGAACTGGGAGGCCTGCGGCAATAGTACAGTCAAGGATTGGCGGGCCTTCAGCTCTCGCAATTCGGTTTCCAATGGAGCGCGGGTGGCCGGATTTACGGATTGGCGAAGAGCCGTTGCAGTCAGCCGTAGTTTTTGCACCTTGGCTTGCAGCCTAGCATCCAAGGCATCACCGAGCGGCAATAGAGGGATGGGCGAGGTCCAATCATTGTTCTTGATGGCATCTTGGAGCCACTGTCGACGTGCGGACCAAGCAGTCGTGGCGGCATCGATGTCTGAGTACATCTCTGGGTCGAAGGACTGCAACTCCGTCATGGTCGGTGAATCTAATGGAGCAAAGTTCGCTTCTGCAATTGTTGAAAGGGCCTTTCGCAAGGCTTCTTCAGCAACGGCTGCATTGTTGGCTGCCTGACCTGCAACAAATTCAGCAAACCGTCGCATCCGCCGCCGCGCATCCGGCGCCAATTCCATCTGGCATAACACGCACTTCGCGCCCTCCTCGGTATTTGGAAAAGGGTGATCGAGGTAAGCATGGGCGGCCGAGAATTTTTCAGCAGCATCGTAGAGGGCTTTCCAGATGGCGTTGCCAGTGCCGAGTAGAAGCGTATCGGGTTGCTCCGGCCGATCTGTGCCTTGCAATTGTTGCTGAGCGATTTCATAGGCAGCTTTGGCAGCCTGCTCGGCTTCGCACAATGCCTTTCCCTTGGCAAGCGCTGCGTCAGAGACAAAACGCTGGGCCTTCTGGGACCGTTCAGTAGCCAAGGTCAGGCGTTCAGCAAGCCTGTCGAGAGATTTTGCCTTTGGTTCAGGATTCAACTCCTGGAGAAGTTGGTCCAAATCCTTGATTCGGCCTGAGTCCTCGGCAGTTAGGGTTCCCAACGCGCGCAAGGCACTGAGGACAGTGTCTGGTCCGAGAGTGCTGATCATTGCCCCTACTGCGGTCGCGCCCTTGAGAGGCTCGAAGACCCTCGCATTCAACACAATCGCATCGCGCTCAGCAGTAATCCTGCGTTGCATTTCTTTCTGGGCGGCGGCCATGCGATTGAGCTGCCCTAATCCATACGGTAAAAAGGCTGGGGACCCTTCCTTTTCAACGTAGTGCCTCGCACAGGCGGCATCGTAGACCGAGATCATGCTTAGGTTGGGGTTGGATGGCCCTCCCTGGGTCCACTGCACTCGCTGGGAGTTGCCATCGACAAACACGGATATCTCAGCGGAAGGGACCCGTGGGCCGCTGGTGGTTGGTCCAAATGCATCAGGTTTCACGTCTTCCCTGCTTCGCGCCCGGCAAGCATTCTTTAAGATCCTGGCATAGCCGGACTTTCCAGCCCCGTTTTCCCCAAATAGGACTGTCAATCCGGAGGACTCAAACTTGACCGGTTGCCGACTGGTTGGGAATCCATTCACATGCTTGAAATTTGAAATCTCAATAAGTTGCACGGTTGCTCCGCTTCCAGCACCGGGCACATGTGCTTGAGTCAAAAGGTCAGGTCTCACCGGCGCGGAAGGTCCACCTCCGTAAGTCTCCTTGACCATGGCAATTAATTCGTCAATATCATTTGCCGTAAGTGATTCCTGAAGGAACAGCCGTCGAAGGGCATCTCTCTGCCAATCATTCAACCCATCCGACCAACTGATAATCTCCTCTACCAGTGTCATTTTGGCCATCCCATATTTGCTGTGAACAGATGGTTCATCATCCCACTTGGCGAGAAGGGAATGCTCTATTTCTTGCAGATTCGATAAAATAGTCGATCCTGCGAAACCCCTCTGGCATTCCAGAAGGCCCATGAGGCTTCCTGATGGAGCTGGAGCACCTCCAGGTGGCGGCAAAGGGCCTGTAGGGTTTCCCTGACCTTCTCAAAGATGGTCTCCGTGATGGTCCGGGTGGTCTTGCCGGCCTCGATGGCGATCTGAAGCAGTTTCTCCACGCCCTTGTCGCCAATCCGCTGCCGCCAGCGGGTCATCTGGGTCGGGTGGACGGGATGGTCATGGCGGAAGAACTCCTCCCCGCAGAAGAACTGCCAGTAGCCTTCTGCCATGCATCCCAAACCTAGTCGCTATCCACCTTCGCCAGGACTTCCTGGATTGGAGCCAGGCCTGGATGGAGATCCGCTTTTTCCAATTCGTCTAGAAGGGGTGCAAATTCCTCAACAAGGAAGGCCGTGCGTTCAGCGTAGTGCGCCAATTTCGGCTGGATGAAACCCCAGAATTCAGCAAGGCTCCGGCAGGAGTGGATGAACCTTAGAAGGCGGGTTCCAATCGAGGTGCGGATAAAGGGCACTCGTTTAGGGCAAAATGACAGAATTCAGCATTTTGCTGATGATTTCGTTACTATTATTCGGTGACTCTGCTTGAATTTCCTCCATGCATATATCAACTATCCATGAAGTAAACTCTGGCCCGATTTGGAATTCTTCACTCTTTGGAAGAGAAAATATCAAAGTCGAAGCAATCAAAGGAATATATCCAGTGATTGAATCCTGCGATTCTTCGGAATTCATGTCTCTATCAGTTGTATTTCGGCATAATTTAGTCTGGAGATATTTGATTAGATTTTCCCAATTTTGACCCTGAATAATGAGCCCCTTGGGGGATGACATTGGGCTTGATGATATAGAAAGCATGAAGGTTGGTGGCAACATGTGTGAATTTTTCAATACGGTTAATATTTCCTTAGCCTGAGATTCAAGCGTCTCCCAAGTCCTGGCCTCTGTACCAAATAGAATAGGCTTGGTTTGAACTAGGACATTCGGGAAATCCGCCGGGTTGATCCTGCCAAAACCGAAATACCCCCCGGCAATGGAAGGCACTACTTCGAAATCGATCTTCTTCATTACTACCTCCTGTTGGATTGTCCTAAAAGATGATGCCTCGACCACCTCTGAGAATCCGCTATTTCATCTGAACGGTCGAATTCGGGGGCTGAACGGCTAGGGCGTTTACGACACGCCAAGGCCACGAGACGGACCAGTTGGATTCTCGCCGCCATCATGTTGGAATCGTGCTGTACCCTTATTGCCTAATATTAAGGACAATTGTATGAATCGCCGGATCGGGGGATGGGATCAGGAGGAGTGGCTGAATGAAGCCATGAAGCCAGGAGTTTCCGCTGGGGCATGGCAACGGATTCCGGCCGTACTTCAAGCTGCGCTGACATGGTCCTTCTTGAAGAATGGCCCAAGTACCGCAGAAGACCTTGCGCGTTTGCATGAAGGTCTGTGCTTCGGCGAACGGGGGCCGATCGCTCTTGCGGTTCGTGAGGAGCCACGCTGGATGGCTGCAAACCTTCGTCGCCTCCTGCCTGGCCTGTCTTGGATACAGGTGGAGACAGCGATTTCGATTTTCCTGGCACCGATGAACCCAAGAGCAGTGAAGAACCGTCGTCTTAAGGTCGGCGAGGGAGGGGATGCCGATACGTGGGGTGTGGCACGCAAGGGAGAACGTGCGCTTCGCGGGCCCGAAGTAGAAGATTATCAGAGGTGGCTTCCTTCGCCACTGCCGGGCAGACGAGAGTTCCTGCTCTGGCTTCATGCCGCCAAGCGTTCCTGCGAAAATTTCGTCGAGATGGCTCGTCGGGAAACTGAAACCAAACCCTCAGGCCCGCGGACAGCGGATTTCGGCGGAAGCGGTGACCAAGGGCGAATTTTCCCGGTCGATTTGGGCACATGGTGGCTTCAAAAGCACCTTTTCGATCATGCCGATGGAGTCCGGTGGGGATACTGCCTGTGGCGGATCCATGGGACCGTGCTTTCAAGCCTGGACACAATTAAATCCAGTGAACTCCAGCGGGGAATGCATCCGAACGGGGGGCTGATGATGGTTCGGCCAGGGGGGCCAGGTGCCTTCATTGGAGGGGCGAAACACGGGCTCAAGGACTTCGGCGCCATGATTCGCCAAGCCCTAGAGGGCTTGGGTCGATTTGACGAGGACCCACTAATCGGGAACTTAATCTATGGGTTGGAGAGGGAAGCCTTTACCGGCACCTCACGGAGCAAGCCTTGTAATCATGCAGGCACTTGGAGAAGGGTGCGGAATCCGTCATGAGGGGAAATTGTCCAACTGGAGAATGCCTCCCTCGCGTGCAGCCCAGAGCCGACTCTTTCCCTGGACCAGGGATGGTCTGGGATTCCAGGAGGAGCGATGCCAAAGAAGAAGGTCGTGCTGCAGTCGGTTTTGCCGCAGACGCTTGGTATCGAATGCGCCCCGCTGCCGTGCATGGCTCTCACCATCGAAGAGGCGGGGGAGGTTTTGAGGTTGAGTCGGTGCACGGTCCTGGCCCTGATCGCAGAGGAAAAGCTGCGCGTTGTCCGGATCGGCCGCCGTGTCATCGTTCCAATCCGGGCCATCGAGGAATTTTTGAACCCCGCGGTGTGAGCAGCATCCTTGCGATCCCGCGCCAAATGGAGCCACCCTTTGTGGTGGCCTTTTTGTTGGCAAATTCCAGCATGGGGGCCCCTTTGAAGGCAACTTACCCAGGGAAGAGTCGGCTTGCCGTATCCTGGTGGTCCAAGTGAAGGGTCTGTGGTAGTCGGTAGGCATCTAGGGGGATCGATTGTAATCTCTTCGCAAATTTTGAGGAAAATTTGAGGAAATCGCTGAATGTGAATTCTAAAAATTGGAAATAATAAATATGATGATTGGATTACGCCCCCGCCTCGGGGCGTTTCACTGTACGGATTTGAGTAACATGCCCTAACATGCACATTGATAAGATAGGGCTTATCTCTGTGTGGTTGCAGGGTTGACCACCCTGGACCAGGGTGTTTCCCCCGTGTTTGTCATCTTTTTGGCATCCAAGGAAGGGGAGGCAACCATGAGCAGGACCAAGCTGAGTGGACTGGGTACCCGGACGGACCGGCTCCCGCTTAAACCTCGGAATAGCCCCTACTGGCTGGTGATGGAAATGGGCCGGGCCCTGGGCTACCGCAAGGGCACCAACGGCGGCACCTGGGTCGCACGGTTCCACGATCCTTGCGCACCAAGGCTCTTCAAGCCGCTGGGGGCGGCCGACGACATTACGGATGCCGACGGTGTGATGGTCCTGTCCTGTGCCCAAGCCCAGGAGAAGGCACGGGAATGGTTCCGGACCGCCTACTCCCAGGTCACGGGGGAGCGGGTGCAGGTCGGAGTTTATACCGTGAAGGACGCCGTAGAGGGCTACCTGGCGGACCGGGAGCGTCACGGCATGGCCACCCTTGACCTTGCTCCGAGAGCAAAGTGACAACGCCCTTGCACGGGAGTGGCGCCTCGGCCTGGAAGGGGCGGCGATTCGGCTTTCTGATGAGCGGTTCCTGCCGGACCGTGAATTCCTCGCCTGGCACCTCCAGGCCATCTTCCAGGCCGGCTGAGGTTCACGACACCATCAATCCATGTTCGGAATTTCTAGTGCTCGATAAACGTGAGCACAAATTGATTCAGAACGGCGCCGCCACATCGGCCTCCGATGTTAATCTAATCGAATCATCCCCAAAAGATCCGTAGTCGCGTGAATGAGGTGCTCATGCCATTCGATTTCCAGCGTCAAGCGAGAAGCTATCATCAGATTGAGCACGGCTCGCGGTACCCTCGTTACCAGGCATGGGAATTCCTGTGGGAACACCTCCAGGGAATGGGATCCTTTAGAAAGGCCGCTTCGCCGGAAAACATCGAACAAACGGCGCTTCACCTCGGGTTCTTCCTGGCGAACTGGGGAATGTTACGGGCCTCCTCCAATTTGCCCAACACCAATCTTGCGTTCTTTGTCGATTTTGTTAGGCACCTTGACGAAAATATGCCGGATGATTTCTGGCAACTTAAATTCGATGAATTCAGAACGGACACTTCACGCGCGATCAAACTTTTTGACCAGGCTGTGAATGTGATCGTCAGTTTCGACGGCGGCGTCGCAGCGCGAATTTCATGGACGGAGACGCTCATTTCGAAGATCCTCCTGGGCATCTGGGGACAATGCCCAGCAATTGACCGGTTCTATAAAATTGGATTTAAGCTTTACGCCAAGGAGCAAGGCCTACGGGTCGGGCAGAATTGTGATGGCAAGTATCTAAGCCAACTGGCCAACTTGGCATTCAAAAATTCTTGGCCCCTGAGTGGGTTCTTCTCTCACAAGAAAAAGTTGAGTTACCCGTCTGGCAAGGTATTGGATATGGCGTTCTTTAACTACGGTGTGGAACACGCACCTTGAGACGATCCCGCAAGCAAAGGTTTCTTCTGCTGATACCGGGAGGGAACTGCCGACGACTTTCAACACCAGGCGGGTATTTCGAGCCCGCTGAGAACGGGGCGTTCCGGAGTTTCTGGATAATTCCCCTGTTTAAGGATTCTCTGTATCTTTGATAGTATTAATAGAACTGAAGGGGAAATGCCGATGCCGCTCAAGGGAATCCCCCAGAAATCGTTTGCCGTTCAGGTCAATGAATATCAGCCCTCACGCAAAATGCCCCGGTGCCCTCGCTCGACACCACCGTGGGTCCAGAACCTCACGGCCAATGGCACCCGGATGAACCTGGAATCTATTGTGATCCAGGCCGGTAGGCACTTTTCCGACTCCTTGCACATGGAGGTATTCAGCGGCAGTGCCACCCGGAGGCAAGAGGCAACCAAACTGGCGTGGATACTGATTTCCATGTTGGGGCCCAGGGTCGTTGACGACCGGTTGGTAGTCGAGGCATTGACGGACCCTGATGTCAGACGTTTTGCGACTGAAATCATCGGAGTTGGCGTCTCTCTTGAACTACTGAGACAGGAAGGCATCATTGACGCCAGAACGGTTCGCAAGCAATCACATCGATTCGACTTCGAAGCGAACGGATGTAACGGGGCGGGGAAAATCTTAATTGAAGCCAAGGGAACGACTAAACTTGCATCGATCGATAAGCATCGAACCTCATTCTGCGGGAAACTTAACTCACTCGGTCTTTTCAAAAGGGGTAGCAATAGGGGCTACAGCAGGGCAATCGGTATCGTCTTTTCTACCTGGACCTCGGCAGAGGACAGGAAATACGACATCGAGCTTTTGGATCCGGAATGGACACCGGAGCCCAAATTCGAGGAGGCCATCCGAAAAATCATTCAATACTATTCTCGGCGACTGGACGAAACTGCGGGCCTGATGGAAGGAGCCAAGCTTCTTTGGACCCTTTCTGAATCTGAGCGATTGTTCAATCCCGACTCTTCGCTTCATGATGTTTTTGGTCACCCGAGGCATGAGGGAAAATTTTTAAGCCCATTCCGCCGATCGAAATTTACATTCAAGGTTGGGGACATTAAGACGACGTATTGGGGATCATTCTGGGATGGGGGCGCGGTTCCCTGCCCCTTGGATTTGGATGCGCGGCTCAAGAATGAAATCCGATATGCGTACACTGGTATCGATAAAAATATTTTCAATTTTATCCGAGACCGAAAATTTGAGGAATTGTTGAATTACCACTTACGCGATCAACTGCTCCAGGTGAATAGCGAAGATGGCCTAAAGGCATTTTTTGTGACGTCATCAGATGGAGTCATTCAAGGGTGGATGAACAAGATTCCGGAAGACCTCGAATATTCCGCAACCCATGTTGCCGCCACATAAGAACTCAAGTCATGGCTCTAAAGGTGCGACTTTCCCGCCAACTGCTCACGGATTTCTGGGCCGGGGTTCCAACCTTCGGGGTCCAGGTAGAACTCCAGGCGATACTCCCTCAGACCGATACCAATCTCCCGAACGACCAGTCGGATTAGATCCTCGTCCCCGAAGCCGCCTCCGAGCTCCCCGCCAGACAGGTAGCGCCAACTGTCCCCAAATCCGGGAATCTTGTTTTTCATCTGGTAGTGATAGGGGTTGCGCTGGTCAGGGAACACGGAAGCGATCTCCTCTAAAAACCCAGATGCCCGAGAAATCGTTTCGTGGCGCCAGTATCTCCTCTCGGATTCGCGAAGCTGGCGCATCGCCGCAGCCAGAAGCACCGCCGTCTGCTGCCTGGGATCACCGACGGCACACCCTAAAAGTATCGCTGTGACTAAGGGGCCTTTTCCCCAAGTGACTTCTTCGGCCCATACCCAAGGTCAGTGGCACCCGCGCCCGGGCATGGAAAGCCTGTGGACTGCGCCCGTTCCCGTGGAAATCCCATGGACTGCGCGCCGCGCAGGTTGTGTATAAAAGCTTCTGTAAGTTAGCCCCCGCGCCATTCCAGGTGTCCGGGTAGCAAAGGGGCCACTGGCTCCAGTAGGTTTGAAGTTGCGAGCAAGCAAGCCTACGAAAGGAAGCCAATGGCCGAGTTGAAGTTTGAGGTCCCCGAGGGGACTGTGGAAGGACTGTTTTCGCAGCCAGGAGGCGAGGGCTTCCGAGTGCTGGTGGAAGCCGTGGCCCAGGCCCTGATCAACAGCCAGGCCGACGCCCATTTCGAGGCGCCCTGGAACGCCCGGGGCATGGAACGGCCTAACGGCTATCGCAATGGCTACAAGGATCGTGGCTTCCAGACCGTGGCCGGCGCCCTGGAGCTATCTGTACCGCAGGCCCGGAACGGCTCCTTCCGGCCGGCCCTATTCGAGCGCTGGCAGAGATCCGAGCGCGCCCTGCTGGCCGCTTGCGGCCAGATGGTGCTGGCCGGGGTGTCCAACCGGAACGTGAGCAGGCTGGCGGAGGAGGCCTTCGGGGCAGAGGTCAGTCCCAGCCTGGTATCCCAGATCCTAAAGGACATCGAGCCGGCCGTGGAAGCGTTTCGGACCCGGCCCTTGGGTGCCTTTCCGTATCTCCTCGTTGACGCCCGGTTCGACAAAGTCCGGGAAGGCCACCGCGTCCGCAGCCGGGCCTTCCTATGGGCTGCTGGGGTCAACGAGAAGGGGGAGCGAGAGGTCCTGGGCTGGCTGGATTGGGGCGGAGAGACCGAGGTGGCCTGGGAGGGCCTGTTCAAGGACCTGAAGGGTCGTGGCCTGCATGGGGTCGACCTGCTGGTCTCGGACGCCCACGAGGGCCTCTGCCAGGCCGCGACGAAGGCGTTTCCCGGATCGAGCTGGCAGGAGTGCCAGGCGCACTTCCTCCGCAGGTCGATCGAGCAGGTCAAGGCGGCGGACCAGAAGGCCTTCCGGGAAGACGTGAGGGCCGTGCTCCACGCCGTGGACTACGTCCGGTCGCAGGAGTTGCTCGGTCTGCTGAGGGCGCGCTGGGAGGAGAAATCGCCCAAGGCAGTGGACTACGTGGAGGAGCACCTGGACAGCCTCCAGGCCGTCCTGGCGCTACCCGAGGGCCATCATAAGCGGCTGCGGACGACCAATATGGTCGAGCGATTCAACCAGGAGCTGAAGCGAAAGAGCCGACTGGTGCGGGTTTGGCCCAATGCGGAAAGCCGGGAACGCGTCTACGGGGCGCTTCTCATGGAACAGAACGAGGCCTGGACCGGCCAGGCATGGGTGCACATGGGGGGACCGGCGTGATCTTGTTCCTATGGTCGCTCCATGCCCTGATGGCGCCGACCCATGCTCTGTGGAGCGTGCTCAGGCATGGAAAGCCTGTGGACTGCGCTTCGCGCACCGGCCCTGCGGGCCTGCCCGCACCCTTTCCACACCCTCGGGCTGCGCCTGGAGACCGCTGCGCGTTCTCCACATGCCCCACAGCGGATGGTCATCAGCAGGAATCTGATCGGTTTCGCCGGGCCGGGCGGGGTCCGCCTGCGGCTGCCCGCCCTAGACTGAGGAAATCCCTACTGGAGCGGACTTACAGAAAATTCTGGACACAACTGCCGCGCACCGGCTGGCCATGGGCAAAAGTGACCCTTTGCCAGCCTGCCCACAGGCTTGCCACTGGACCCCAGGTCGCACCGGCCCTGCGGGCCTGCCCACTGGTTTCCAGCACCCTCGATCTTCGCGGGAGGGTTGGAATCCTGAGGTCGCTTCGCGATCACCATGCAGGCCGTTTTCAAGACGCATCAGCAGCAGGAAGGTGTTCTCCAACTTGACATGTTCAGATTTTAACTTATGTTCAGCAATGGGTGAACAGATTGGTAAAACCGAACGAATCTCTCAGCGCCGAAACCCTATTGGATGGTCTCCGCCAGGACCTTCAGGGGCTTCCCCTATACCAACATGCCTATTGGGGCATGAGTGTTGAGAACCCTGAGCGGTTCGGTTTCGATGCCATTGGAAAGCTCTATCCAAAGGGCGATGAGACCCCGCTGCAATGGGGCGTGGTCATCAAGCGCAGGAACCTGGAGCCTCGCGAAGCCGAACTCCTGGGGGCACGTTTGGCCGAAGTAAAAGTTGAGCAGGGTCTCGATGGAATCATGGTGATCGCCCCCTTCGTTTCCGAGGCGGCTGCCGAGTTGCTCGCCAAGCGAGAGATCGGCTATTGGGATGCAAGTGGCAATTGCCGAATCTCATCGGGGGCTCTCTACATCGAGCGGAAGGGCTTTCCCAACCGCTATGCGCGCCAGGCATCCCAGGGCTCACCCTTTACTCGGGCAGGCAAGCGGCTGCTCCGGCCCCTTCTTGATCCCGAAGGGATCGGCCGAACCTGGACCCTGCGTGACCTGGCCAAGGCCGCGTACCCTGGCGTTAGCCTGGGGCAAGCTCATGCCCTGGCAAAGCTTTTGGAAAACCAGAACCACATCATCCGAGGCCCCGAAGGAATCCAGGTCCGGGATCCCGGCGCCCTCCTAAGGGCGTGGGCACGGGAAGCCAAGGCCCCCCGCCTCACCCAGCGCCGTTTCTACTCGCCCCTTTCCCAGGACGGTTTCCGGAAGCGCTTCGAGGAGGTGCTGCCATCCCTTCCCGACTTGAACGCCGCCCTGGCCTCCTTCACGGCCGCCAGCGAGTGGGCTCCCTTCGTGCGCCAGCACCGCAGTTTTCTGTACTGGTCGGGGGACCTCAAACCACTCCAGGATGCCTTGAGCCTTCAGGCGGTCCCGGATGGTGAAAACGTCGTCGCCACCCTTGCCCCCGATGAGGGCATCTTCTACGGAAGGAAGCTTGGCGAACCGCCCATCACCTGCGCGGTCCAGACATACATCGACTTGATGCATGCCGGCGGGCGCGGGGAAGAAGCTGCGGAGCATCTCTTCGAACGCATTCTGAAACCGAGGTACCAACCTTGAGCCCGCAACTCGGAAGTCACCAGGAGGATTACCCCCCGAGGGAAGTGGAAGCCGCACGGAGGGTCATGACCGAGCTTTGGCAGGTTCTGGGCGAGTACCGGGACGCCATGGTGCTTATTGGTGGCTGGGTTCCGGATCTGCTCCTACCCAAGGCGGTGCCGCCCCACACGGGCAGCCTGGATGTGGATGTCCTCCTGGACCCGGGGCCGCTCCGCGACGAGGACCGTTACGCTGAACTGGTGATGCTCCTGAAAGGGCGCGACTACCAGGAGACCGACAAGCCCTTCAAGCTGGCCAAGACCGTTCAGGTGGATGACGGTGAACCCATCCGCGTTGAGGTGGATTTCCTCCTTCCCAGAAAGCCCAAGACGAAACGGGGAAAAGTGATGCCCGACTTCAGGGCCATCGAGGCGGATGGGGCTCGCTTCGCCCTGGGGCACAGACAGGCGCTGACCTTCCAGGGGCGGATGCCGGATGGCCGACAGAACACCATCACGATCCAGGTTGCCTCTCTCCCGGCGTTCATCGTAATGAAGGCCTATGCCCTGGATGGTCGCGACAAGCCCAAGGATGCGTACGACCTGTATTTCTGCCTCAAGAATTCAATTGAAGGTCCGAAGGGGCTTGCCGAAATCCTTCGTGCCGATCTGAAGAACCCCGAGGTACAGCGGGCCCTGGAGATCCTAACCAGCAAGTTCAGCACCCCTGATGACTACGGGCCGAGCAGCGTGGCCATGTTCCTGGATCCGGAGGATCCGGACGAGCGCCGTTTCGTGGCTCGTGATGCGTACGCCTTGATGAAAGCCTTCCTGGAGGCCCTGGCGACGTAGAACCAGCCCTGCTCCGGTGCCATTAGCGTTGAGGTATGTAGAAACGCAGAACCGCAAAAATCTGCGCAGAAATACAGGAAGCTGGAAAACTGTGCATGAAGGTGGCTGGATGGGCTGCCACCCCCGGCTTGACGCCCATGGAATTTGCCTATCGGCATCAACGCGGTCCTTCGCCCTCTTTGAGGCTGTGTCGGCGGGATTTCAACCTAGGCTCCCGATGCTGGCCCTGCCGGCGCTGGGGACCTCCAAAGGCCAGAAAGCTAACATTCCGAGTGGTCTCAAAATGCGGGTCGGGTCAGGTTGGAGCAGGTTAGGTTCGAGGCTCCCTTTGCTCCCGCAGTGGAGATTGGTTGGCGCCTGGTTCGGCCCTTTTGGGGACAAGGGCTGGCCACGGAAGGAGCCAGGGCCGCCCTGGATTTTGCCTTCCAGACTCTGGGGCTCGAAGAGGTCGTGTCCTTCACAAGCGGGCTGAACCTTCCCTCGCGGCGGGTTATGGAACGTTTGGGAATGGCTAGGGACTTCCAGTGGGATTTCGACAACCCAAAGATTCCCGTGGGGCATCCCCTTCGTACCCATGCATTCCACGGCCTTCACGTCTAGGTGGGGTTGCCTTGAGCAAGTCCCGGGGGGAGCGTTGGCCCGCAATGCCAAGCCCCAGCTCAAAGTCCCGGGCCACGCTCAGGCCGGCCTCATCTAGACGCAGGTTCGTTTGCCCACGCCCCACCGCCCGGACAGGCCCTTCGTGAAGGCCGCGAGGGCCTCCTCGTTGATGGCGTAGTAGACCCACTTGCCGCGGCGCTGTTCGCGGACCAGGCCGGCGGCGCGCAGCTGGCCCAGGTGGTAGGCCAGCTTGGAATGGGACAGGCCGCCCATTTCGGCGGCGAGGTCGCAGGCGCAAACCCAGACGGGGGCGTCCGGATGCTGGGGGGAACAGCAGGGGCTGGAGCGGCCCGCGGCCAGCAGGTCCAGGATCTGGAGCCGGAGGGGATCCCCCAGGGCCGCCGCGATGGTCACGAGTTCTTCCATACCTAGAATCATAGGGTGGCGGAGCTACATTTCAACTTTTCTTGACATGTCAAAAAAAGTTGACATATTTGTCGGTGGAGACCTTGGCCATGGACCGAAACGATGCGAAGCCGTTCCTGGATTTCCGCTGGGGGGTGGAGCGGGAGACCCACCGGATGCTCCCGGACGGGCGGCTCAGCCCCCGGCCCCATCCGGCGGCCCTTCGGCCGGGCCCGTTCACCCGGGATTTTGCCGAAGGCATGCTGGAGATCGTCACGGCCCCCCTCCCCAGCCTGGCGGGGGTCCTGGACGAGCTGGAGCGCCTCACCGGGGAGGCCCAGGCGGCGGTCCATCCGGAACGCCTGTGGCCGTTCAGCATGCCTCCCCGCCTTCCGGAGGATGCGTCCATCCCCGTGGCGGCCCTGGACCGGAAGTCCGTCCTCTACCGCCGGGGCCTGGCGCTCCGCCACGGGAAGGCCCGCCAGATGATCTGCGGGGTGCACCTCAACACCTCCTTCGGGCCGGCCCTGGAAGGCTGGCTCTCCCGGAACGCGCCGCTGCGGGAGGGCGAGGACCATTTCCTCCTGAGGCTGGCCCGGAACCTCTACGAGGACCTGGCCTGGTTCCCCATCCTGTTCGGGGCCTCGCCGGTGGCGGGCGATGGGGGGCCCCTGGCCCTTTCCCATCGCAACGGGCCGCGGGGGTACGCCCGGGCCGGCTTCCTGCCCTTCCTGGACCTCACGTCCACCAAGGCCTACATCGAGGGCATCCGCCGGGGGCTGGGGACCGTCTCCCCGGAGTTCGCGGCCCTGGGCCTGGTGCGCGATGGCCGGGCGCTGCAGCTCAATGCCAACGTCTTCCAGACGGAAAAGGAATTCTACGCGCCCATCCGCCTGCGCCAGGCGGCCCTGGACGGGGAGCCGGGCCTCCAGGCTCTGTCCCGGCGCGGACCCGGCTACCTGGAATTGCGGTTCCTGGACGTGGACCCCTTCACGCCCGCTGGGGTTTCCATGGACGGCCTGCGGCTCACGCACCTGTTCATCCTGGACGGCCTGGCGCGGCCCACGGCGCCAAGGTCCACCGCGGCGCTGGCGGTGGACCTGGACCGGGCGGCCGCGGCCGCGCGAACCGAACCCGGCGCGCTGGACCCGGGACCCGTGGGGGCCCGACTGGACCGGCTGGAGGGCTGGGCCCGGGCGCTGGACGACCTGGAGCCCGGGGACCGCTACCTCCAGTCGCTGGACGACTACAGGGCCCGGGTGGCCAGCCCCTCGCTGCTGCCCTCGGCCCGGCTCGCGGCCGCGTTCGCGTCCTCGGGACTGGACTGGACCGCCTTCGGCCTCCACACCGCCAACGCTTTTTCGAAAGGAGTGAACCATGCCATGGACTACGCCGGGGTATGAGGAACTGGAGCTCTCCACCCAGCTCGTGATCAGGGAGGCCAGGGCGCGGGGCCACGCGGTGGAGGTGCTGGACGCGCCCGCCAACTTCATCCGCATCCGGGGCGCGGGGCGGGTGGAATACCTGCGCCAGGCCACGCGCACCTCGGCGGATACCTACGTGAGCCCCCTGATCATGGAGAACAAGAAGGTCACCAAGCGCCTCCTGGCCGAAGCCGGCATCCGGGTTCCCGGGGGCCAGGACTACGGGAGCCTGGACGCGGCCGGGGCGGACTTCCCGCGGTGGCGGTCCCGGGGCACGGTGGTGAAACCCAACACCACCAACTTCGGGATCGGGGTCTCCATGCTGCCGGCGCCGGTGTCCGAAGCCGCCTACCTGAAGGCGGTGGCGGAGGCCCTGGAGGCCGACGACACGATCCTCGTGGAGGAGCTGCTCCCGGGCCGGGAGTTCCGGTTCCTCGTCATCGGGGGCGCGGTGCGGGCCATCCTGCACCGGGTGCCGGCCCGGGTCCAGGGGGACGGTGTGCATACCGTGGCCGAGCTCGTCGCCCGGAAGAACGAGGACCCGCTGCGCGGCAAGGGCTACCGGAGCCCCCTGGAGAAGCTCCGCATGGGGCCGGAGGAGGCGGCGCACCTGGGCCTGGCCGGGCTCACCTTTGCGTCCGTGCCGGAGGCGGGGCGGGAGGTGGCCCTGAGGCCCAATTCCAATATCAGCACCGGCGGGGACAGCCTGGATTTCACGGACCGGGTGCACCCCGGCTATGGCGAACTGGCGGTGGCCGCGGCCGCGGCCGTGGGGGCCCGCATCTGCGGCGTGGACATGCTGATCGAGGACGTGGACCGGGAACCCGACGCCGCCAACTACGGCGTCATCGAACTGAATTTCAACCCGGCCCTGCACATCCACGACTACCCGTACCAGGGCGAGAACCGCCACGTGGAGCGGCACGTCCTGGACCTCCTGGAGCTGTGGCCATGCTGATCCTCGACGGCCTCGCCAAGACCTACCGGGGCGCCCCCAGGCCGGCCCTGGACGCCGTGGACCTGGCCGTGGGGCCCGGGTCCTTCCTGGCCCTCCTGGGACCCAATGGCGCGGGCAAATCCACCCTGATCAACATCCTTTCCGGGCGCTGCCGGCAGGACCGCGGCGACGTGCGCGTCGCCGGCCAGCCCCTGGCCGCCTCCAACCCGGCCCTGCGCGCCCTCATCGGGATCGTGCCCCAGGAGATCCGCTTCGATTACGTCTTCACCGTCGAGGAGATCCTCCGCATGGAGCGGGGCTTCTACGGCCTGCGCGCCGACGAGGCCCACCTGGCTTACCTCCTGGAGCGCCTTTCCCTGGCCCCCAAGCGGCGGGAGAAGGTCCGGAGCCTGTCGGGGGGCATGCAGCGGCGCCTCATGATCGCCCGCGCCCTGGTGCACCGGCCGCGGCTGCTGCTCCTGGACGAGCCCACCGCGGGCGTGGACCTGAACCTCCGGCACGACCTGTACGGTTTCCTGCGCGAATTGAACGGGGACGGGCTGACCATCCTCCTCACCACCCACCACCTGGAGGAGGCCGAGGAACTCTGCGGGCGGATCGTGGTGCTGGACGAGGGCCGCATCGTGGCCGACCGGGACCGGGAGGCCTTCCTGGCCATGGCCGGGGATCACCTCACCCTGGACATGCGCACCCAGGGGCAGGCCCGGATCCGGGGCCTGTTCGAGGGCAAGGGCGTGGTGACCGAGGCCGGGGCCGGGCTGCGGGTGGTGTTCCCCCGCGCCGGCCGCGAGCCGGTCCTGGCGGCCCTCGCCGAGGCCTCGCCCCTGGTGGAATCCTTCCAGATCCTCCGGCCCCGGCTGGAGGACGTCTTCCTGGAACTCACCCGGAAGGAGCCCGGCCTTGCCTAGCCCCTGGATCGCCTTTCGCACGCTTTTCCAGCGCGAAGTGATGCGCTACCTGAAACTGGCGGTGCAGACCCTGGTGGCGCCGTTCCTGTCCAATCTGCTCTTCCTCAGCATCTTCGGGGGGCTCATGGCCTCGCGGAGCAGCGGTCCCGGAGGGGGGCCCTACGTGCGCTTCCTGGTGCCGGGGCTGGTGGTCATGGGGACGTTCCTGTCGGCCTTCCAGAATCCGCTCTTCTCGCTGGTGGCCATGAAGTACCAGAACACGCTCCAGGACCTCGGCCAGTACCCGCTGTCCACCGCGTCGAAGTTCGGCGCCTTTGCCCTCGCCGGGGCCCTGCGGGGCTTCCTGGTGGGCGTCATGACCTTCGCCGCGGCGGGCCTGTTCGCGGGCTACCACCTGGGCCACCCGGTCCTCTTCTGGGCCTTCCTGGCCATCACGTCCTTCGTGGCCGCCTCCGGGGGCATCGTGGCCGGACTGTTCCTGGATTCCTTCGAGAAGACCAATTTCCTCGTGGCCCTGGTCCTCACGCCGGCGATGTTCCTGGCGGGGGTCTTCCAGGCCCCGGGCACCTCCCCCTGGCTGGATCTCATCGCAAGATTCAACCCCCTGGCCGGGCTGGTGGGGCAGGGCCGGGGGCTCTTCCTGGGAACCGGGGGGCCGGAGCCCGTCACGGTGCTGCTGGGCGCCGCCTTCGGCGTGGCGTCCGTGGCCATGGCCGTGTGGGCGGTGGACGCGCGCAAGGGCATGAGCGTGGAATAGGGGGTGTCGGCAAATCCAGGTGCCTTTGAACCGTGATGAAGGGGCTCTTCCAGGTTGAGGGGATCCCCGTTCATCCCATTGATCGGCGTTCATCCCGGTTTCCGCAGGGCTGCCGCCGAGGTGGGTCGGAGCGCACGTTACTCGACGTCCATGGACCCATAGTTGGCGACAACTCCCGGCGACGATTAAACGGGGATAAACAGGATTCAGGGGGAAAAGCAGGATAAAGAACGCCTGGCGGACCCGGATTCCCGTTTTCCTCGCCAGTTCAACGTGCCGGGGCCGCCTCCAACAGAAGGTGCCCCTGGAAGGCCAGGGGGAGCCGGGCGGTGGGGCCCGTCACCTGGCCCAAGTCGCGGCCGTGCTCATAGTCGGTGATCCGGTACGTCCTGGCTTCCAGGCCGCGCAGTTCCACGGAGCCGTCCCAGGTGGTCGCGAAGAAGCCGTAGTACAGGGAGTCCCCCTTGCGGATGGCATGGGCTTCGGGGAGGTCGAAGCCGAGGTCGTAGAGGGAGCCCAGGTACTCGCCCCTGGACAGCATGAGGCGGGAGTAGAGGCCCACCCACTTCTCGAAATCCACGGCCCTGGCGGGAGTGAGATCCGAGGTGCTGCGCTTGGGGGCCAGGGCCGGCAGCACGAACTGGGAGCCCACCACGCCGCCCACGGCCAGGGTGGACGCGAAATCGGAGGCGTGGTCGCTGAGTTCCACGTGGTCGCCGAAGTAGGCGACGCCGTCGCCCATGAGGGCCTTCAGGACTTTGCCCTTGGTGCGCACCTGGTAGGAGTCGTGGGGGTCCGAGGCCACGGCCATGTTGTAAGCGGGCATGGTGTGGAAGGCGTACGACGTGCCGCAGGGGCAGAACTCCACCAGGGCGTCGGGCTTCAGGGCCCGGGCGGTGTCGGCGATCATTTGGATGTAGGCGGGCAGGGCCCGGGGGGCGTCGTCGGGGCTGGCGTGGTGGTGGGCGGGGTTGTGGCAGGGGGGGACGCCGTTGAGGTACTGGCCGTCCAGCTTCAGGCCGTCGAAGCCCCATTCGCCCACCAGCTTCTTCACCAGGGCGCGGGTCTGTTCGATGACGGCGGGGTCGGCGGGGCAGAGGTAGAAGGTGGGCCACCAGGAGATCTTCCGGCGGGAGCCGTCCGGGTTCAGCAGGGCTTCGCCGGGGTGCTCGCGCATGAGCGCGCTGCCCCGCTGGCCCATGAGGGGCGCCCACCACACCTGGGCCCGGAAGCCGTCGGCGTGGATCCGGTCCACGATCTTCTTCATGTCGGCGTCGCCGCCGGGGAACTTCTTCGGGTCCAGGAGCCAGTCGGCGTAGTTGTCCTGCCAGCCGTCATCCACGGTGACCCACTTGAAGCCCAGGCGCTTGGCGGTGGGCAGCGTGCCGTAGATCTGGGCGGGAGTCATGGCGCGGCCGTAGCCCCAGGCGCACCACATGGGCTCGAAGGCGCTGTCCGGCGCCTGGGCCATGGTGAGGCCCTGGAGGCCCATGAGGCGGCGGTACGACACGAGGGTGTCGAAGCAGTCCCCGCGGTGCACCGAAACGAAGGTGCGGGGTCCGCGCAGGGTCGCTCCGGGCGCCAGGGATCCGGCCCGGTCCAGGCGGATGCCCACCTGGACCCGCCCGTCCCGGCCCATGGCCACGGGCAGGGACACCGCCTCGGGGGCGGTGCCCAGGTGGCCGACGCCCAGGCCCACCCGGCGGTTCCACACGTCCACCACGGGGGTGCCGCCCCCGTAGTCCGGGGCGTTCATGCCCAGGAAGTTCCGCTGGCGGAAGCCGGGGCGCAGGGGCAGGATCCAGTTGGGGCGGCTGGCGTAGGAGCCGCACTGATAGGACCACCACGCCGGGGCGGGCCCGGCGGCGTCCAGGGTGTAGGCGTTGCGGATCCAGCCCCGGTGGGCCAGGGGGGTGGCGCCGCCGTTGGCGTAGTCCACGTCGAAGAAGGCCAGGGCGGGCCAGGCGGGATACACGGTGACCGCGATGGTGGTGCGGAGGGGACCGGAGGCGCCCTCTAGCACCAGGCGTTCGCCCTTCCCGAAGACGTCGGCCACGGGTTCGGTGCGGCTGGAGACCAGGTGGAAGGCGGTGCGGATTCCGGCGAGGCCCTGGGCGGCGGTGAAGGGCCCCAGGGGCGTCTCCCGGTCCCCGTCCCGGGCGATGATCCGGCTGCGGAGCTGGCCGTCGAATTCCACCCGAAGGCGCGGGGTCTGGATCCGCGCGGGGGCCTGGGCGAACGCGGCGGCCGCGGCGAGGAGGGCGATGGGGAGGATGCGGGAGAACGCCACGTCAGGGCCTTTCCACGCGCTTCATGAGGGCCAGGGCGTTGTCCCGGTACAGCTTCCGGAGGATGCCGGCGTCCAGTCCCAGGCCGTACAGGGGCCAGTGGTAGCCGAACTGGTCCACCTCGTAGAAGTGCTCGTCCTGGGTTTCCAGGATGCGGAAGGTGATGCCGTACATCCCGGCGTCCATGCCCATGTCGGTGCCGTACAGCAGGCGGTCCTGGTACTTCGCGATGAATTTCGCGGTGGCCCGGGGCACGGGGGAGGTCTCGGCGTAGCGGGCGCTGATGTCGGCGTAGAGGTTGGGGTGGCGGTCCAGCATGGACCCCAGGAGGGCCAGGTCGCTGCTGCAGTTGGCGAAGTGGCAGGCGATGAAGGTGGTCCGGGGGTGGCGCGCCGCGGCCCGGTCCAGGGTGGCCACCACGGCGTCGTGGCGGAGGATGGAGGGCGAATCGGCGATCTTCCAGGTGAAGGCGTTCATGAGGCCGTCGTTGGTGCGGTCCGCGGGCTCGTACATCCACTGGTCCTCCCCTACGTGGATGTTGAAGGGCAGGCCCAGGTCGGCGCAGTCCTCCAGGATGGGGTCCATGCGGGGATCGTCCAGGTGCATGCCGCCCTTGTTCCCGGCGAGGCCGCCGCCCTTGTCCGTGATCTCGCCCACGCCCTTGGCTCCGGCCCGGTGGCACCGCCGCAGTTCGGCCACGGCGGCCGCGGCGAAGCCGGGCTGGTCGAAGCCGGAGAGGTCGAGGCCGCACCAGAGCTGGAAGTGGCGGGGGAATTTCCCGTAGCGCTTCACGGCCTCGTCGAAGCCCTTGCCCGGTTCGGTGACCAGCACCACGGTGCGCTCGATGCCGCACCGGTCCATGGTGGCGGCCCATTCCGCGGCCTGGGCGTCGGTTTCCGCGTAGGCGTGGGAATGCATGTCCACCACCGGGAACATGGCCTTTTCCACCCGGGTGACGGGCACCTTGTAGATGGAGCGGGGGCGGTAGTCCTTGAGGAGGAGCTGGTCGGGGGCCTGGGCCGCCAGGGTGGAGGCCAGGGCGAGGAGGAGGGCGGTGGGGTTCAAGGGGCGACCTCGAGGAGAAGGTGATCGGTGAAGGCGACGGGAAGGCGGGGCGCCCTTCCGGCCGGGACGGTGACGGGGCCCAGGTCCCGCCCTTCGGCGTAGTCCCGCACCCGGTAGGTGCCGGGCTGCAGGCCGCGAAGCTCCACGTCCCCCTTCCAGGGCCCCGGAGCGTAGAAGGCGTAGTGCAGGATGCCGTCCTTGGCCACGGCGTAGCCTTCGGGCGCGTCCACGCCCAGGGTGTAGAGGTTCAGGAAGGTTCCGCTGGAAAGGCGCTTGCGGTCGTAGAGGGCGAGCCATTTCCGCCACACCTCCTCCCGGGCGGGGGTGAGGTCCACGGGGCCCGAGGCGGGCACGGCGCCCGTGGGGGGCCACACGAACTTGGTGCTGACCACGCCCCCGGCGCCCAGGGTGGACGCGAAGTCCTCCCCGGTCTCGAACCAGTCGGGGTGCCCTTCCCGGGTCATGGCGCTGAGCTCCACGTGGTCGCCGGACACGGCGGCCCCGGGCCCCAGGAGGGCCTTGAGGATCTTGATGCGCCGGCGCACCTGCGCGGCGCCCACGGGGTCGGCGGTGACGCCCTGGTCCATCCACGGGAGCCAGTCCGCGGAGGGCAGGGTGCCGCAGGGGCAGATCTGGATCACGGCCTCCGGCTTCAGGGCGTGGGTGGCCTCCAGGATCTCGCGGTAGAGGCCGGCAACGGCCCGGGTTGATTCGTCCGGGGAGGCGTGGCGGTGCAGGGGGTTGTGGCAGGGGGGGATGGCGAAGATGTTGTCCATCTTGAAGCCGTCGAAGCCGTAGTCGCGGATGAACCGCACGGCCATGTCCCGGAAATACGCCCGCACGTCGGGCAGGGCCGGATCCAGGACGGCCAGGGACCGCACCATGGTGGCGGGGCGGCCCGAGGGGTCCAGCACGAGCCATTCGGGGTGGTCGCGCACCACGTCGGACTGGCGGTAGCGGTGGGACTCGCCCTTGCCGTTGGCGATCTCGGCGCCGATGGGCAGCCACCACAATTGCACCTTCACGCCGGCCGCGTGGAACCGGTCCACCATGGCCTTCAGGGCGTCGCCGGGGAAGGTGTCCGGGCGGGGCTTCCAGTCGCCGTAGGCGTCGAACCAGCGGTCGTCGAGGGTGGCCCAGGCCAGGCCCAGGTCCTTGAGCTTGGGCAGGACCCCCAGCATCCGCGCGGGGGTGATGTCGAAGCCGTAGCCCCAGCTGCACCAGGTGGCTTCGAAGGCGGAGGCGGGGGGAACCCGGGGGCGCCAGCCCTGGGCGCCCATGAGGGTGGACCAGAGGCGCAGGGGTTCGTAGAAGTCCCCGCCGTGCACGGAGAGGTACCCGCGCGGGGAGGTCCAGGTTTCCCGGGGGGCCAGGGTCCGCGCGGGGAAGGTGAGGGAGGCTTCCACGGCGCCGTCGGCGGCCACGTCCACGGGCAGGGCGCAGGCCGCGGTGGACAGGGCGCCCAGGGACGCGCAGGTGGCGGCGTTCCAGAAGGCGGTGACGGGGATGCCCCCGCCCAGGCCATCGGGGTTCATGGCGCCCATGCGGTTGGGACGGGCGCCGGGGCGGGGCTCCAGCACCTCGTCCTCGCCCCAGCCCACGCTGGCCCCCTGGAAGCTGTTCAGGCGGCCCGGGGCCAGGTTCACGCCGAGGACCCGCACCTCGCCCAGGGGCAGGGGCCGGTCCTGGGGGTTGGTGACGCGGATGGAGGCGAAGAGGGCCTCGGGGGTCTCCGGGCGCACCTCCAGCACCAGGGTGCGCACCAGGGGGCCCCGGTCCAGGAAGGGCACCTCGGCCCGGCGGGGGCCGGCCTTGGCCCGGCGCAGATCCAGCACCGGAGCCCCGTCCCGGGCGCCGGGCAGGTCCAGGGTGAGGCGGCGGCCCCCCTGGAGCCGCGCCGCCAGGACCCGGCCCGAGGCCAGCACCTGGAATTCCGCGCGGGGGGTGGCCAGCTTGAGGGGCGCGGCCCAGGCCGCGGCGCAGGCCAGGACCAGGAGGCTGGGCCCGAAGGCCGGGATGCGCATGGGTTCCTCCGGAATCAGGCCTGGGCCGGCGTTTCGTCCTCCATGCCCATGAGCAGGGTGGCCAGGACGGCCGCGACCATGCCCAGGGCGTGGGGGGCCAGGGGCAGGGTGCGGAACAGGATCAGGGAAAGGATGATGGTCACCACCGGACCCCCGGCGTTGACCAGGGGGGAGACGATGATGGCCCGGCCGTAGCGGAAGGCGTACACCAGGAGCAGGGCGCCCACGGCGTTGAGCACCTGGATGAGGGCCGCCATCCAAGGGCCGCGGAAGCCCCAGGTGATGGGACGGCTGAAATCGGTCATGAACCAGGCCGCGGGGATCAGCAGCAGGCCCGTGAGGGTCATGTAGAAGAAGATGCTCTCGGCGCGCATGGACTTGTTGCCGTGGGAGATGACGAAGCCCTGCAGGCCCCAGGCCAGGAACACCACCAGGGCCGGGCCCACCCACAGGAGGCCGTGGACGGCGCCGGAGCCGGGGGGGGTGTAGGCCAGCAGGATGCCCGCCACCAGGGCCAGGGCGATGCCCGCCCAGCCCCGGGCCGAGGCCCGCTCCCGGGAGACCGCCAGGGCCAGGAGGATGGTCACCAGGGGCGACAGGGCGATGAAGGGGAACACCAGGTACGCGGGGGCGATGCGCAGCACCAGGAACAGCACCAGCTGCCCCCCGGCGCCCAGGAACCCCGCGAGGCATCCGTAGAGCACCGACCTGCGGTCCGTCTCCACCTGCCAGCCCACCCGGGCCAGGGCCACCATGCAGGGGGGGATCATGGTGATGGCCCAGACGATGTAGCCCAGGGTCGCGGGGAAGCCCGCCGCGGCGGGGACGTCGATGAGGGCCCCCCAGAGGCCCCAGGCCAGGACGGTGATGAGGGTGAACAGGAACCAGGGCTGCTTCAGCATGGGGATCCTTGGGATTCGGCGCGGCAGGCGGCGGCGTAATGCCCCAGCACCCGGCGCACGGCATGGACGGCCACGGCCCGGCCCGAGGGCGGCAGGAGCCCTTCCCGCACGGCCTCGTAGGCCAGGGGGCGGTACTGGCTGAGGAGGCCCAGGGGCAGGGGGCCCGCGGTGAGTTCGAACAGCCGCTCCACTTCCGCCACCACCTCGGGATCGGTCCAGTAGTAGCGGGAGCGGTCGCTGAGGCTGAAGCGCCGGGCGAAGGCCAGTTCGCTCTCCCGGCCGTGGTAGTGGTTCTTCCAGTGGATGGGATTGCGGAGCATGACCGCCTCCAGCACCTCGGCCAGGCGGGGCCGGAGGCGCGCGGGGTCGAGGCCGTGGAGTTCCAGGGCGATGGCCTCCAGGGAGAAGAGGGCCTCCCGGAAGGCGTAGGTGAGCCAGGGGCCCACCTTCAGGATGGCGAAGCGGTCCTCCACCAGCTGGCGCAGGGCTTCGGGGGTCTGGTAGTCGGTGGAGTGGGCCTCGTACATCCAGGGCGCCCGGGACGCGATGGCCGCCACCAGGGGCGCGGCGGCCTCCCGGCGGTAGGCGTGGATCTCGGCCTGGCTGAATTCCACGCCGGGCTGGACCACCAGGGCGATGACCCGGTCCCAGGCGGAGGCCAGGCCCAGGCGCCCGAAGGCGGCCCGGGTGATGTCGAGGGTCTCCGCCACGTCCCCGGCGGAGGTGGGGCGCACGCCGGGTTCGCCGTCCTGGGCGCCGCCCGGAGGCGGCACTTCGGTGCCGATGACGTACACCGGGGCCGGGCCTCCTCCGCGCCGGGCGAAGGCCGCCTCGGCCCGGAGGCAGAGGGCCGCGGCGCGCCGGGCCACGGTTTCGCCGGGAAGGTCGGCGGGGTCGCCGGCGCAGGCCATGCTGGCGTCCAGGTGGATCTTCTGGAACCCGGCGGCCACGTAGGCTTCCACCAGGTCGCCGGCCTTGGCCAGGGCGGCCTCCGCGGGTTCGGCCCGCCAGGGATTGGGGCCCAGGTGGTCGCCGCCCAGGATGATCCGCCCGGGGTCGAAGCCGGTATCCCGGGCCAGGTCCCCCACGAAGGCGGCGAAGGCCGCGGGGGTCATGCCGGTGTACCCGCCGAACTGGTCCACCTGGTTGCAGGTGGCCTCGATGAGCACGGGGGCCCCGTCCGCCGCGCCCTGGTCCAGGGCGGCGCGCAGGACCATGGGATGGGCGGAGCACACCGCGTACACGCCGCGCACGCGGCCTTCCCGGCGGTCCCGCCTCAGGCTCAGGAGATCAGGCATGGCCGCCTTCCGTCATGAGCATCCGCAGCTTCTGGGCGATGAGTTCCTTCACGTCGCGGATGGCGGGGGGGAAGATGGCGCGGATATCGATGCCGCTGGAGGCCAGCAGCTCGCGCTTGATGCCGCGCACGAAGGCGTCCTTGGTCTCGGTGGCCACGTTGACCTTGCAGATGCCCCGGGCCACCACGGCCCGGATGGAGGCCTCGCCCACGCCGGAGCCGCCGTGGAGCACCAGGGGGACGCTCGTGAGCCTGCGGATCGCCTCCAGCCGCTCCAGGTCCAGGCGGGGTTCGGCCTTGTAGAAGCCGTGGGCGGTGCCGATGGAGACGGCCAGGGCGTCCACGCCGGTGGCCTCCACGAAGCGCGCGGCCTGGACGGGATCGGTGAGGCCGGCGGGATCGGCCTCCTGGCCCAGCTTGGCCACGAAGCCCAGTTCGGCCTCCACGTTGGCCCCGGTGGCCCGGGCCAGGGCCACGGCCCGGCGGGTGGCCTCGATGTTCCGGTCCAGGTCCTGCTCACTGGCGTCGATCATCACGGAATCGAAGCCGGCGTCGATGCAGTCCGCCACCAGGTCCAGGCCGAGGGCATGGTCCAGGTGGATCCAGCCCTCCACGCCGTGGTGGCGCAGCCCGGCCCGGCCCATGGCCAGGGCCACGGGCAGGCCCAGGTAGTCGATGGAGCTCCGGGTCATCTGGAGGATGATGGGCTGCCCCAGATCGGACGCGGCTTCCAGCACCCCTCGCAGGGTCTCGGCGTTGTAGAAGTTGGTGGCGAGGAGGGCCGACCTGCGGTCCCTCATCTCCAGGAGTTTCTCCTTGAGGCTAGGCATGGAAGCGCTCCCTGGCGATGGCCATGACCGCGGCCAGGTCCTGGAAGGCGCCGGTGCCTCCGGCGGCGGTGGTGTTCACGGCGCCCATGAGGCACCCGAAGCGCAGGCACGCCTCCACGGGTTCTCCGGCGATGAACCGGGAGATGAACCCGGCGTCGAAGCTGTCCCCGGCGCCGATGGCGTCCACCACGCGGTCGTTGAGGAAGGAGGGCTGGAAGAAGGTGCCCTCGCCGGTGGCCGCCGTGGCGCCCGCGCAGCCCTGCTTCACCACGATGGTGCGGGCATGGGGCCGCAGGGCGTCCAGGGCTTCGGGGACGGTGGCCCTGCGGGTGAGGTGGAGGATCTCCTGCTCGTTGGGGAGGAAGACGTCCACGGAGGGGAGGATGGCCGGCAGGTCCAGGTCCCAGGCCTCGGCGGGGTCCCACTGGGGATCGAAGGAGGTGGTCAGCCCGCAGGCCTTGGCCCGGCGGAAAAGCGCCGCGATGTCCGGGAACATCCCGGGCTGCAGGAAGGCCGAGGCGAAGTGCAGGTGCCCGGCGGTGGCCAGGCGCTCCTTGGAGGCGTCGGCCAGGGTGAGGTGGGCCATGGCCCCCATGTGGGTGGCCATGGCCCGGTCCTCGCCCCGGTTCAGGACGACGGTGGCGCCGGTGGCGTGGGAGGGGGTGCGCAGGATCGGGCCGGTGTCCACGCCCTTGGCCCGCAGGCGCTCCACGGCCAGGTCCCCGAAGAGGTCCTCGCCCACCAGGCCCAGGAAGGCCACCCGCGCGCCCAGGGTGCTGAGGTTGCTGGCGAAGATGGCGGAGGAGCTGCCCAGGGTCAGCGTCATGGCCTCGGCCAGGACCTCCTTGCCGACCTCCGGCATGCGGGCCAGGCCGTTGAGGATCAGGTCGACGTTCAGCTCGCCCACGACGAGCACGTCCGTGGTCCGGGTCATGGGCGGGTCCTTTCCGGGGCGGGGTAGATCGTCACGCCCCGCACCACCCGGGAGATGCTCCCGGCCGGGGAGGGCGAATCGGGGCGCAGCCCCAGCGCGATGGCCTTGTGGACGCCCAGGATCTGGGCGGCCAGGACGGCGCAGATGGCCCGCTCCTCGTCGTCCATGGGGCCCGGAAGGGGGATGGTGGCCTCCATGGGAGAAGGGGCGCGGAGGCCCTCGCCCACGCCCAGGTGGAACAGCCCCTGGACGCCGCCCCGGATCTCGCCCACCAGATCCTCCTCGTAGGCCCTGAGGCCGGCCCGCCCCGAAAAGAGGAACACGAGGAGGGTCGACTCATTTATGGCAGCCTTGGGTCCGTGGCGGAACCCCAGGAAGGAGTCGTAGGCGCAGATCACCGAACCGTTGCTCAGCTCCTGCAGCTTGAGGTGGCTTTCCCGGGCCGCGGCCTTCAGGGCGCCGGCGCCCAGGAAGATCGCCCGGGTGAAGGGCAGGGAGCCCAGTTCCCGGAACCGGTCGCCCTGGGTGGCCAGGATCTCCGCGGCGGCGGCCGCGAGGCGCTCCACCCGGGCCTTGGCGGCGTCCAGGCACTCCAGGTCCGCCAGGAGCAGGCCCGCCAGGGCCATGCCCGTGAAGCTCCCGGTCATGGCCAGGCCCTGGTCGTCGGATTCCGGGGGCAGGACGAAGACCGCCCGGGGATTGGGGGTGGGATGCCGGGCCAGCTCCCCCTCGGGGTTGCAGGTGATGACGAGGTGCCTCAGGTCCCCCAGGCGCGCGTCCGCGCAATCCACGGCGGCCACGCTCTCGGGGCTGTTGCCGGAACGGGCGAAGGAGATGAGCAGGGTGGGCACGTCCCGGGGGAAGGCCTCCTCGGGGTTGGTGACGATGTCGGTGGTGGCCACGGCGCGCACGGGGCGGCCGGTGCGCAGGGCGTAGCGCCCCTGGAGCAGCTCGCCGATGTACGCGGAGGACCCGGCCCCGGTGAGGACGATCTCCCGGTCCGGGCCCAGGGCGGCCGGGGCCAGGAAGGGGAGCAGGTTGTGCCGCTCCCCCCGGAGGGCGGTCCAGATCCCGCGCCAGAGGGCGGGCTGCCCGAGGATCTCGGGGATGGTGTGGACGGCGCCCAGCGTGGCCAGGGCCGCCGTGTCGAATTCGGAAAAAACTGCGCTCATGCCGGAAGGCTCCCTTGGATGGATGGATCAGAACCGGTAGGTGGCCATGAGGCTGAAGTACGCGGGACGGCTCGGATTGGTCGTGGCGAGGTCGATGTTGGGATTGGACCGCCACTCGGTGAACGTGTAGAACAGGGTGGCGGACCAGTCCTTCGTGACGTCGTAGCCCAGGCCCAGGCGCCATCCGGCCTTCAGGTGGTTGTCTGCGGGGTAGAGGCTGGGATCTCCCCCCCGCTGGGTGCCCTTCCACACGTTGACGGAGGGCCCGGTGTGGAGGCTCAGGGGGACGCCCTCCCAGGGGCGGAAGACCAGGTCCGCGCCCAGGCGGGTGCCGCTCAGTTCGAAGGTGGGCCGCTCATCGGTGCCGGTGGCGGAGGGCATGTGGGCGTAGCCGGCGTACACCCGGATCTCGGGCCCGAAGCCCGGGGGGTTGAAGCGAGCCCCCAGTTCGAGGGTGTAGCCGCCGGTGGTCTTCCCAGTGAGGTCGACGGTGTTGCCCTGGTTCACGACGAGTCCGCCGGAAACCTGGTACCGGGAATCGCCGGCCACGGCGGGGGCGGCCGCGGCCAGGGCGAGGGCGCAGGAGAGGAGCGTGGGGAGGGTTTTCATGATCGTCTCCGCTCAGAACCGGATGCCGGTGTCGAAGGTGATGGACCGGCCGGCGACCCTTCCGGTGCCGACCGTCGAGAGGTCATCCGCGGCGCGCCACCCGCTGCCGGTGTGCTGCGCGGGCTGGCCCACCGTGTCGATGAGCCCGGTGCCTTCCAGGGCGTAGGGCCCCCGGCGCTTGGCGTTGAAGACGTTGGCGAAGGTCACGTCGAAAAATCCCTTCACCGACCCCCACACCGTGATCTCCATGTTGTACTTCAGGCTGACGGTGGTCAGGTCCATGTTGGTCATGCGGCTGCCGTCGGCGGTGAGGGCCAGGGAATTGGGGAGGCCGCCGGTGTTCTGCACGTTGCCGTCGTTGTAGCCCGCCAGGGTGGGCGCGGGGATGTTGACGGTGCTCCAGCGCCCTTCGGGCTTGCCGCTGGTGTACGAGCCCTGGAGGGTGACGTTGGATTTCACCTTGCCCTGGCTGAGGTTGTAGGACAGGTAGAGGTTGAAGATGTGCTCCGGGGTGCGGAGGGTCATGGGGTTGTACTGGTCCCGGGCGTACAGCGTGTCGTAGTAGTCCCGGAAGTTCACCAGCTGGCTCGTGGTGCGGTCGGGGTTGTCGATGGTGGAGCGGGTGTTGGCCATCATGCGGGCGTAGGTGTAGTTGCCGTACACGGTCATGCGGGAATTCACCGGCATCATCCATTCCAGCTCCAGGCTCTTGTAGGTGCGCCTGGAATCGGGATCGTTCCGCAGGATCCGCCTGAAGTTGGGGGATCCGGAAGCGTCGGTGTACACCGAACCCGGGAAGAAGTCGAAGAGGTCCGACCAGTACTTGTAGATCCCCGTGGCCCGCCAGTAGCCGCCCGAGGCGTAGGCGCGGCGGAAGCCGAGCGTGAATTCGTGGGAGACGGGGTTCTTCCAGTTTGGGTCGATGACGAAGGTGTCGCCGGCGTAGGTGCGGGTGTAGGCGGTGTAGTTGGCCGGATCCTGGAGCTGGGCCAGGCTCACGTAGTGGGGGGTGCTGGAACCTTGGCTCCAGTAGGAGACGGTCTGGTTCCCGTACCGGCCGTGGGCCGCGGGCAGGAAGAGGGAGCCCGGGGAGCTGGACTGGAATTCGCCGTAGGACACGTTGATCAACCGGGACTGGTCGCCGTACACGTCCCACTTGTACTCGAACCGCGGGTTGAAGCGCCCGTAGGATACGAAGGTGCGGGTCTCGTCGCTCACCTTGAAGGCGTCGTGGCGCAGGCCGACCATGATGCTGTGGCGGCTGTTGATCGTCCAGAGGTCGTTGAGGTAGATGGAGGTGGTCTGCTTGCGCATGTCGCCGCCCTCGGCCCCGGTGCGGCTCACCCACAGGGGCACCAGGCCGAGGCCTCCGGGCCAGTGGTTGTCCGATCCCGGGGCGCCGAGGCCCGGGTTCACGAGGCCGTCGTTGAGGACCGGGGTGGCGGGGTAGGTGGGATCCAGGTCCTGGAGGGTGGCGGTGGCGGCGTTGTACACCAGGAAGGCGCCGGTGGAGGGATTCTGGCCGGGCACCACGTACTGGTCCTTGGCGGCCCCCACCTGGATGCCCCACTTGAACTTCTCCATGTCCATGCCCAGGTCCACCAGGTGGGTGGAGCCGTTGTGGGAGAATTCCCGGGACCAGTTCACGAGGACGGAATCGTTCAGGATGGTGTCGCCCCGGTCCGCGTTGTAGCCGTTGATGTTGTAGGCGGTGCCCCCGGAGGCGTAGCCGTCCAGGAGGCTGGTGACGGGGTTGGAGCCGTCGGCGTTGTGGGCGCCGGGGATGAAGGTGGTCCAGATGGCGGCCTGGCCCGGGCTGTAGGGGTGGGGCCAGGAGCGGTAGGTGTGGCCCACCCGGGCCTCCAGCACGCCGGCCTCGCCCAGGATGCCCTTGTAGCCGAGGTTCCACAGGTGGTGGTGGTAGTCGTCCGTGGAGGAGCCCACGGAGTCGATGCGGCCGAAGCGGGGGATCCCCCAGTAGGCCTGGCTGTCGTTCTGGGTGTAGTTCCACTCCAGGCTGTGGTTGTCGTTGATCTGGGCGAAGACGACGAACTGGTGGAACTTGGAGACGTCGGACAGGGTGTCCAGGCTGCCCAGGCCGTAGGTGTTGGCGGGCACCACGCCCGCGCCGGGAACGAAGGTGAAGGTGGACTGGCTGGGCAGCCCGTTGAGGACGGTGTTGCCCACCTGGGAGGTGTAGGAGCGGGTGGGGGTCTGCTGCGTGCCGTAGGCGAAGGTGATGTGGTCCTTCCAGATGGGGCCGCGCAGGGAGAGCTCGTAGGTGCGGTTGGAGTAGTCGTCGTTGGGCCAGGCGGGATCCCCGGGGGACCCGTCCCGGCGGGCGTAGGACGTGCCGTTGTCCTGCCAGATGTTCTTGCGGTACTTGACCCGGGCGGTGCCCGTGAAGGTGTTGCTGCCCCGGGTGGTGACGATGGAGACGAGGCCGCCGTCGGTGTTGCCGTAGCGCGCGTTGAGGGGCGACTGGATGACGGACATGCTTTCCACCATGTCCATGAGGGTGGTCACCTCGTTGAGGTAGCCGCCGCCCTCCTCGGTGATGTTCAGGCCGTTCTGGATGACCTTGGTGCTGTGCTGGATGCCGCCCCGGATGGACAGGGCGTCGTCGCCGTAGCCGCCGACGTTGGGGTCCAGGGTGCCGGTGATGCCCGGGGAGAGCTGGATGATGGCGTCCATCTTGAAGTCGGCCAGCTCGTTGAGGTTGTCCATGGAGAAGGTGGAGGAGGTCACGGTGGTGGTCTTGTCCACCTGGGCGGCCAGGTCCACCACTTCCACCGTGGCCCCCTGCACCACCACGGGGGTGAGGATGACGTCCTGGCGCGCCGTCTGGCCGGGCACCACCTGGAACTGGCCCTTGATGGTCATGTAGCCGGGGGCGGTGACGGTGATGGTGTACTTGCCGTTGGGCAGGAGCCCGATGCGGTACTGGCCGTTGTCGTTGGCGGCGGCGGTGCGCTCCCCCAGGAGGGTCGGCGAGGCCAGGCGCACCAGGGCGCCGGGGATGGGCTTGCCGGCCCGGGTCAGGATCTGCCCCGAGGCGACGCCGGTGGTCTCCTGGCCGAAAAGCTGGCTCGCGGCCAGGATCATCGCGATGGGGGTGAACATTCTTCGGTGCAGCATGGATGGATCTCCTTTTCGCGGTTCGGGGCGTCAGATCCTGAAGGCCAGCGCCAGTTCGAAGACGAACCCGCGGCGGGTGCTCTCCTCGAGGAACGGGGCCTTGCCGGTGTAGGTGAAGGGCCTGTAGTCGAAGTGGTGCGTCCCGATGTTGCGGAGGGTCAGTTCGAGCCTGAAGTCCCGGGTGAGGGCCACGCCGGCGCCCACATGGGCCCCCACGGCCAGCTTCGTCTTCTCCCGGGCCATGGCCCAGCCCTCGTAGTAGTCCTTCACGTCGCTGGCGGGATCCGCGGGATCCAGGGGCACGTAGCCGGGCACCGCCGTGGCCGGCGCCTCCCCGTACACGGGGATGAGGGTGCCGCTCATTTCCGCCGTGACCTTGTGCAGGTCCAGGCTCACCCCCGCGAACCAGTAGAGCGAACCCGAGCCGAGCGTGTCGGTGTACGAACCCCGCAGGCTGAAGCCCTGGCTGCGCTCCTTGCGGAAGTCGATGGAATTGGAGGGGCTCAGGTAAAGCGGGGCGCCTCCGTACGAGGTGACCGGCGCCTCGGGCCTGTAGTAGACGGATCCCGACGTGGGCATGACATCGTGGGCCTGGCCGGGCATCACATCGAAACCCAGTTCGACGTTGAGGGCGCTGGTGGCGCCCAGCGGGAACCGCCCGGCCACCGCGAACCCGAAGGCCTTGTTGTCGTCGTGGTCCCGCCGCAGGTCGCCGGCCGTGAGGCCCGTGCGCACCTTGAAGTCGAAGGTGGGGGCGGGATCCGCGGCCAGGAGCGGCAGGACGGCCCCGCACGCCAGTACCGCGAGGCCCCTGGGGACGAAGTGATTGGACAGCATGGCAGGCCCTCCGCGGGAAATCAGGTTCGAAACGAAATGCTACATGAATGTTGTTTGTTCTTGATTGAATTTAAGCAGAAGTGAACAAGAAGCAACAGACAAGATTTTTCTTTTGGTGGTATTTTTAGGAATGCGACAGGAAGAACGTTTGGGCCTGATCCTCGATCGGCTTTCAAAACAAGGAACGCTTGGGGTTACCGACATCGCCCAGGAGCTGGGCGTTTCCACCGCCTCGGTGCGCCGGGATCTGGAAATGCTCGAAGAACAGCATCTCCTCTCCCGCACCCACGGCGGCGCCGTGGCCAACAGCCTCGTGTACGAGCTCCCCCTGCGGTACCGGGGCGGCCGCCACAAGGACGAGAAGCGCCGCATCGCCGCCGCGGCCCTGGAGGCCCTGGGCGAAGGCACCGTCTCCATCGGCCTCACCGGCGGCACCACCACCACCGAAGTGGCCCGGGCCCTGGCCATGCGCTCCGGCCTGACCATCGTCACCAACGCCCTCAACATCGCCTCGGACCTGGCCCTGCGCCCCAACATCAAGCTCATCGTCACCGGGGGCACCGCCCGCAGCGAGTCCTACGAACTGGTGGGCCCCCTGGCCGAGGCCAGCCTGGACGGCATCCACCTGGACCTGGCCATCGTGGGCGTCGACGGCATCTGCGTCCAGGGCGGCCTCACCACCCACCACGACGTGGAGGCCCACACCAACCGCGCCCTCATCGAACACGCCCGCCGCACCGTCGTGGTGGCCGACGGCTCCAAGGTGGGCCGCATGGCCTTCGCCCGCATCTGCCCCGTCACCCACATCAGCGAACTCATAACCGACCCCAGCGCCGACCCCGCCGAGCTCGCGAATCTTCGGGAGGCGGGCGTGAAGGTATCCATCGCCTAGGTTCCGGTCATCGTTCCTGCCGGTGGCCGCAGGTTTGCCGAACCGGGTTCCAACCCGAGGTCCCGACCCACCGGTGTTCCAACTTCTTGCGCCGACCCACCGGTAGCGCAAGCAGCGTGACCGCTGCTCGCGCTTGCCGTTGCGCGGGGACCCTTGGGGATGGAGTACCTGGGCGGGTCCAGGTTTGGCGGTTACCCCGAATCCATGCCTGGATACGGCAGAGCGCTCGCAGGCACACTGCCTGCGAGCGCTCACGGTGGGTCGGCGCATGCTGTTGGAACACCTATGGGTCGGGGCCTCGCCCCGGAACCCGGATCAGCAAACGCACAGCCCCCGGCAGGGATCGCCCGGAAGGGACGAAGGGCTCAACCCGCCGACCCTTCAGTAGGGCTTCTCCCCCTTCACCAGCCCGAAGCTCGACGCGGGCGCCGACACACCGTTTACGGTGGTGCCGCCGTTGTGGATGGCGGGGAAGATGGGCTGCATGCTCTGGGGGAAGCCGAAGACGGGGGCGGTGAGCTGGTCCAGCTGGGCGGTTTCTTCGGGGGTGAGGGTCAGGGGGAGGGCGCCCAGGTTGTCCTCCAGCTGCTCGATGCGGCGGGCGCCGATGATGGTGGAACCGACGCCGGGGCGGGCCAGGACCCAGGCCAGGGCCACCCGGGCCACGGTGCTGCCGTGGGCCTTGGCGATGGCCTCCAGGGCGTCCACCAGGGCGAAGGTGGCTTCGTTGAGGTGGGGGGCGAGGAAGGGGTTGGCGGCGTGCTCCTGGGACGCGGCGGTGGCGCGGGTGTACTTGCCGCTGAGGATGCCGCGCTTGAGGGGGGACCAGGGGGTGATGCCCAGGCCGAACTCCAGGGCCAGGGGCACCAGTTCCTGTTCCACGGTGCGCTGCAGGAGCGAATACTCGATCTGGAGGCCGATGAAGGGGGCCCAGCCCCGGAAGTGGGCCAGGACGTTGGCCTGGGCGATCTTCCAGGCGGGGGTGTCGGAGACGCCGATGTAGCGCACCTTGCCGGACCGCACCAGGGTGTCCAGGGCGGCCATGGTCTCCTCGATGGGGGTGTGCACGTCCCAGTTGTGCAGCCAGTACAGATCGATGTAGTCGGTCTGGAGGCGGCGCAGGGAGTTCTCGCAGGCGCCGATGACGGACTTGCGGCCGGAGCCGCCGCCGTTGGGGTCCCCGGGGTAGAGGTTGCCGCTGAACTTGGTGGCGATCACCAGGCGGTCGCGCTTGGCGGGGTGGCGGCCCAGGTGGTCGCCGATGATCTTCTCGGAATGGCTCTTGGTGTAGAAATTGGCGGTGTCGATGAAATTGCCGCCCCGGTCGATGAAGTGGTCCAGGATCCGCTGGGATTCCTCCACGCTGGAGCCCCACCCCAGGTCCTCGCCGAAGGTCATGGCCCCCAGGCACATCGGGCTGACCCGGAGGCCGGAGTGGCCGAGCGTCACGTAATGGTCGAGCTGCATGGGACCTCCTTGGGTGAAATTGAGTCCGCCGTGAGAATACGCCCCGGATTCCGGACGATGAATGCTTGAAAGTCCGCATGACATGCGCGATCGTTCCAGCATGGCGGATCTCTTCTCGGACATTCTCAAGCTGGCCAACGCCCAGTCGGTGATCACCGGCGCCTTCCAGGCCGGCGGCGCCTGGGCCTTCCGTTTCCCGGCGCCGGACATGATCAAGTTCTTCGGGATCGTGCGGGGATCCTGCTGGCTGCGGGTGGAGGGCGAAGCCGCGGACCTGCGCCTGGGGCCGGGGGACGTGTTCCTCCTGTCGGCCCCCCGGGCCTTCACCCTGGCCACCTCCTGGGAGCTGGAACCCCTGGACGCCGTGGCAGTGTTCCGGGACTGCCCCGGACCCGTCACCCGCATCGGCGATGGGGACGATTTCCAGCTGCTGGGCGGCCATGTGGAACTGGGCGCCGGCAGTGGCGACCTCCTCACCGCCGTCCTGCCGCCCATGATGGTGGCCCGGGCCGGATCGCCCCATGCGGCCATGTGCCATTGGGTGCTGGCCCAGCTCGCCCAGGAGCGCTCCGGAGAGCAGCCGGGGGCCGCGGTGGCCTCGGAGCAGCTGGCGCACCTCCTGTTCATCCACATCCTGCGGGCCCACCTGGCCCAGACCAGCCAGTTCCCGGCGGGCTGGCTCCGGGCCATCACGGACCGGGACCTGGCCCCCGCCCTTCGCCTGATGCATGGGGAACCCGGCAGGGCCTGGCAGCTCACGGAGCTGGCCAAGGCGGCCGGCATGTCCCGCACCACCTTCGCCACCCGCTTCCGTTCCGCGGCGGGGGTCCCGCCCCTCACCTACCTCACCCAGTGGCGCATGCGCCTGGCCAAGCGCGCCCTGGTGGAGGGGGACACGCCCGTGTCCACCCTGGCCTTCACCCTGGGCTACACCTCCGAAAGCGCCTTCAGTCATGCCTTCAAGCGCACCACCGGCCTCGCGCCGAACCGGGTGCGGGGGGTTGCCCGGGGCCTCCCCGGGGAGTAGCCTGGACGCGGAGTGTGGATGCGATCCCCGCATGCGACAACGTGGATGAGCCTGGAGACGGTTGCGGTCTCCGGGGCCGTGGCCTAGCCCGGCCCCCTCGGCCTCTCAAGGACGCCCCCCGCTGGGGGCTTGAGTGAATCTCCATCCAGGAATCTCCAGCCATGACGCTTTCCGCGAACCCTTTGGCGGGCCTAGGCCCCGCCGTGAATGCCTTCGAAAACCTGTCCACCTTCGGGTGGACCTCACCCCATGACCTCGCCTTCCGCGCGCGCTTCGGCCCTCCTGTCGAACCGGGGCGCGTGGTGGCCGCCAGCCGGGGCCTCGCCCTGGTGCGCACGGCTTCCGGCGAGCGGCTGTGCACCCCTTCGGGCAGGATGCGGGAGCGCCTGCTGGCCGATGACCTGACCCTCTGCGCGGGGGATTGGATCGCCCTGCGCCTGGACCCCGGGGATACCCGGGGCCGCATGGTGGATCTGCTGGAAAGGGGGCCCTCCCTCACCCGGCAGGGGCCGGACGGACGGCCTCAGTGCCTGGCGGCCAACCTGGACGTGGTGTTCCTCGTCATGGGACTGGACCGGGACTGCAACGCGGCCCGGCTGGAGCGCTTCCTCGCCCTGGCCTGGGGCAGCGGGGCCCGTCCGGTGGTGGTGCTCACCAAGGTGGATCTCAACGACCGGGCCGAGGCCTTCGCCGCGGACATGCGCGGGGTGGCCCCGGGCGTCCAGGTGCTGGAGGTCTGCGCGCCCGCAGGGCAGGGCGTGGCGCGGGTGGGGGCCTGCCTCCAGGGTGGCCTCACGGGGGTGCTGACCGGTTCCTCCGGCGCCGGGAAGTCCACGCTGCTCAACGCCCTCCTGGGCGAGGACGCGCGTCCCACCGGGGCGGTGCGGGCCTCGGACGGACGGGGGCGGCACACCACCACCCGGCGGGAACTCTTCCCGTTGCCCGGGGGCGGCTGCCTCATCGAAACCCCCGGCGTCCGGGAGGTGGGCCTGGGCGCCGAGGGCGCGGACCTGGACACCGCCTTTTCGGAAATCGCGGCCCTCGCGGCCCGGTGCCGGTTCCGGGACTGCGCCCACGGCGCCGAACCCGGGTGCGCCGTGCGGGAGGCCCTGGACCAGGGCCTCCTGGGCGGGGACCGCTACGGGCACTACCTCCAGCTCCGCCGGGAGGTGGCCTTCGAGGCGGCGCGGGGGGACGAGCGGCTGTGGCGGGAGCGGGAGGACAAATGGCGCCGCATCAGCAAGGCCCAGAAGTCGCTCCGGAAACGGTGATGGGGGCGCGCCCTCACGCCGTCCCGGCCCACCGCACGGCGACCAGGGTGAGATCGTCCAGAACGGGCGAACCTTCCAGGAACCGCTCCAGGGCGCCGCGGCAGGCCGCCAGCAGTTCCGGCAGGGGCAGCCGGAAGGCCTGTCCCAGCGCCGCGGCGGCCCGGCCCATTCCGAATTCCTCCTCGCCCTTCGTTCCCTCCGTCCAGCCGTCGGTGTACAGGAGGAGGGTCTGGCCTTCCGCAAAGGACAGATCCTGGCGGGGGAACACGGAATCCGGGAAGAGGCCCAGGGGAAGGCCCCCGCCTTCCACGGGGCGCACCCCCTGGGCGTCCGCCACCAGGGGGCGGGTGTGGCCGGCGTTCGCCAGCTCCGCCCGGCCACCCGCGGCCAGGCGGAGGGTGGCCAGGGTCGCGTAGCTGGTGGCCAGGGTGGCCTGGGCGAAGAGGCCGTTGGCCTCGGCCATGAGGAGGGGCAGGGGACGGCCCGCCGGGGCCAGGGCCCGGAACAGGCCGTGGAGGTGGGCCTGCAGGAGGGAGGCGGCCACCCCCTTGCCGGCCACGTCCCCCAGGAGCAGGTGCAGCGGGTCCCCCTGGCGCTGGGGCGGGATGAGATCCACGTGGTCCCCGGAGACCGCCCCCTTGGGTTCCCACAGGTGGGCCACTTCCCAGCCGTCGCAGCGGATGAAGGGGGCCGGCAGGAGGGCCCGCTGGACCCGGCCGGCGGTTTCCAGGTCCCGCTCCAGGGCGCGGCGGGCTTCGGGGGTGAGGCACTCCAGGCAGATCTGGACCATGGGATCCCGGGCCAGGTCCTCGGGATCCAGGGGCCCCCGGCACACGCAGCAGGTGCCCCAGCTCCCGGTCTCCAGGGCGCCGATGGCGCCGTCCACCCGCCGCAGGAGATCGGCGAGGTTCCTTTCCTGGGCTTCGGACGCGAGCCGGGCCAGGTGCTCACGGCCGGCGGTGAGGCGATCCACCAGCAGGGATTCGGTGGGTGTCATGGCGGACCTCCTCGGGCAAGGGAGACGGTTAAAAATAACCTCCCGTTCTAACCTGTCAAGTGGATCTATAGGGTTATATTGGGGGCATGGACGCACCGGCCGCAACGCCTTTCCCTGGTGAGATTTCCCTGGATTTCGCCAATACCTGGGCGGACCGGGGCCGGGCCTCCACGGACGAACTCCGTTCCATGGACGCCTTCCTGGCCTTCGCGCGCCGGGCGGGCCTGGTGGACGAGGCGGAAGGGGCAGGCCTGGACCGCCTCGCGCGGGAGGATCCCGCGGCGGCGGGGGCGGCCCTGGCCCGGGCCCGCCGGGCGCGGGAGGCCATCTACGGCCTCTGTTCACGGCGCGCGGCCGGAGTGCCTCCCCGGCCCGGCGATCTTCGGGCCTTCAACGGGGCCCTGGCCGGGGCCCTGGGCCACCTGCGGCTGGAAGCGCAGGGGCACGGGTTCCGGTGGGCCTGGGACCGGAACGCCCTGGACGCCCCGCTGTGGCCCATTCTCCGCGCGGCCGCGGACCTCCTGGCTTCGGAGGAGGCCGGCAGGATCCGGGAATGTGCGGGGGACGGGTGCACCTGGCTGTTCCTGGACCGCAGCCGGGCCGGGTCCCGCCGGTGGTGCTCCATGAGCAGTTGCGGCAACCGGGCCAAGGCCAGGCGCCACTACCGGGCCCGGGAGTTCAGTCGACCCCGATGATGACGTTGGAGGCCTTGATGATGGCGTGGGCCGTGTCGCCGGGCTTGAGCTTCATGCCCTCGGCGGAGGCCTTGGTGATGGTGGAGACGATCTCCACGCCGGGGCTGAGCTCGATGACGATCTCCGATTCCACGGCGCCGTGGTTCACCTTCGTGATGCGGCCTTTCAGGACGTTGCGGGCGCTGAGTTTCATGGCCACCTCCCTGGGGCTCCGGCCCCGAGGCCCCGATTATGCACCCAATGAGTCCTCTATGGGCACCACCTGGATGGCGCTGGCCTTGATGAGGGCGTGGACCTCCTGACCGGGGGCCAGGTCCAGGTCCTGGGCGGCCCAGGTGGTGACCAGGGCGTGCAGGGGGAAGCCCGCGTCCAGGCCCACCCGGGTCAGGGCCCCCAGGGGCTCCATGGCCGTGATGGTGGCCCGGAGGCGGTTGCGCTGGGTGAGGAGGCCATGGGGGCCGCGCTCCAGGGACACGCCCTCGCCGCGGATGCAGGCGTACACCTCCGGGGTGGCGCCGCCGGGGTCCGGGGCCACGAAGGCCACGCCCCCGGCCTCCAGGCGCAGGAGGCCCTCGGTGGTGCCCGTGACCCGGGCCCGCACCACGGCGCCCATCTGGTCCCCGGGGACGCCGCCGGCGCCGGCGAGGACGGAGGCCGGGGGGCCGTCGCGCACGATGCGCCCCTCGGCCATGAGCAGCATGCGGTCCCCCAGGGCCAGGGCCTCCACGGGGTCGTGGGTCACCAGGACGGCGGGCACGTCCAGGGCTCGCAGGATCTGCCGGAGGTTGTGGCGGAGCAGGTCCGCGGCGGCGCGGTCCAGGGACGCGAAGGGCTCGTCCAGGAGTACCAGGCGCGGCCGGGGCGCCAGGGCCCGGGCCAGGGCCACGCGCTGCTTCTGCCCGCCGGAGAGCTGCCGGGAGCGCCGGTCCTCCAGCCCCCGGAGTCCCATGAGCTCCACGAGCTTGGCCACGCGCCTGTGGCGCTCCTCCCGGGGGAGGCCCTGGAGCCCGTAGGCGATGTTGCCGGCCACGGTGAGGTGGGGAAAGAGCACGGAGTCCTGGAAGACGTAGCCGATGCCCCGGCGGGAGGCGGGCACGCCCGGGCCGGGCCCGAACCACACCTCGTCCGCGGCCCGGATGGCGCCGCGGTCCGGGGTCTCCAGCCCGGCCAGGCACCGCAGGAGGGTGGTCTTGCCGCAGCCCGAGGGGCCGAAGAGCACCGTGAGGCTGAAGCTGCCCAGGGCCAGGTCCACCTCGCCCTGGATGGTGGGGCCCTGGGGGAAGGCCTTGGTGAAGGACGCCCTCAGGCCCATGGGCGCTCCCGGGAGCGGAGCCAGGCGGTGCCCGAGAGCACCGCCAGGGCGAAGGCCAGGAGGAGCAGGGCGGTGCGGTTGGCGCCGGCCATGTCGAAGGCCTGCACCTGGTCGAACAGGGCGATGGAGGCCGTGCGGGTGGTGCCGGGGAGGTTGCCGCCCACCATGAGCACCACGCCGAATTCCCCGATGGCGTGGGCGAAGCTGAGGATCATGGCCGAGAGCAGGCCCCGCCAGGCCAGGGGCAGGGCCACCCGGAAATAGACGCCCAGGGGCCGGGAGCCCAGGGTGGAGGCCACCTCCAGGAGGCGCCGGTCCACGCCCCCCAGGGAGGCCACCAGGGGCTGGAGGAAGAAGGGCAGGTTGGTGACCACCTGGGCCAGGAGCAGGCCCTGGAAACTGAAGACCAGCCGCGCCCCGGTGAGCTGCTCCCAGGCGGCGCCGATGGGGCTGCGGGGTCCCAGGGCCACGATGATGTAGAAGCCCAGCACCGTGGGGGGCAGGATGAGCGGCAGGGAGGTGAGGGCCTCCAGGAGCACCTTGCCCCGGAAGCGGCCCAGGGAGAGGGGCCAGGCCAGGAGGGTGCCCAGGGGCAGCAGCAGGGCCACGGAGCACGCGGCGAGCCGCAGGCTGAGGCGGATGGCCTCCCAGTCCATGTCAGGGCTTTTCGAAGGGGGCGGACTGCGCGGCGCGGCCGTTCAAGGGAACTCCAAGGGGTCGATGTCTGTTATCTCATACATCGCCCCGGGGGGGAACCCTCTCAAACGCGCTCCATGAGCCGGATCTGGACGCCGGCCACCAGGTCCTTCTGGCGCTCCCGGGAGGCCAGGAAGGTGGGCGCGGCCATGTGGGCCTCCAGGGCGGGCCGGTGCGCCCAGGATTCCAGGAAGGCCAGGTTGGCGGGGTCGGCGGGGTCCCGGTGCAGATCGTAGCGCAGGCAGCCGGGTTCCAGGCGGGTGGGGGCCACCACGCTCTGGAGTTCGGCGGCCAGGGCGGCTTCGCATCCGGGGCGGGCCGTGACGAAGGCCAGCACCTCCAGGGGGCCCTGGGCGACGGGGCCGGGCTCGCCCAGGGGTTCCAGGGTGCGCGTGTCCCGGGCGGCGATGAGCGCGGCCGAGGCCGCGCGCCAGGCCTGGATGTGGGGGCTCCGGCGGTGGGCCTCCAGGGCGGGGGCGCTCTCCCAGGTCTCCACGAAGGCCAGGGCGTCGGGGTTCTCCGGGTCCCGGAAAAGGTCGTAGCGGACGCAACCGGGCTCGGCCCGGGTGGGCTCCACCATGCGCGCGGCCTCGGCCAGCAGGGCGGATCCGCCGCCGGGGCGGGCGGTGAACATGGCGGCGAGGACGATCTGGGTCATGGTTCGGCTCCGAGGTGTCCTTCCACCATACCTCGGCGCGGGACCTACTGGGCGGTGATGCCCGAAACGGCGATGGTGATGGGCGCCAGGGTGCCGTCGGCGAGGAGGACCTTGCATTTGGCGGCGTCGGGGGTGAGGGTGGCGGTGGCGCCGGGGGCGAGGCCCGTCTTGAGGTCCAGGGCGATGCGCAGGAGCGCCTTGTCCAGGGCCTTGGGGGCGCCGGTGCCCTTCTCCGCCACGGTGGCGGCGAGGCTGGTCCCGGTCAGCTTCGCCTTGAGGATGGGCGTGCCCGCGCCCAGGTCGAAGGCCGTGCCGTTGGCCACGTAGGTGCCCGCGGCGTCCGCGGCGTTCACGTTGTGCCAGGAGGCGGCGGTGCCGCCCAGGGTGAAGGCCGCCGTGACGCCGCAGCCGGTGGCGCCCGCGGGGCCCCACAGCTCCAGCACGAGGTGGCCGGAAGTGCTGAGGGCGGTGTTCTTCTTGAGCAGGTAGGTGGCGGCCGCGGGATCGGCGTACGTCAGGGAGCTCGCGGTGGCGGGCGTGGAATTGCCGCCGCCGCCCCCGCCGCAGGCGAGGAGGGTGCCGAGAAGGACCGGGAGGAGGATGCGCGGATTCATGGGTGCCTCGGCTTTCACTGGAGCTGGGTCAGGAGGGTGGCCAGGTCGGTGTCGTCCACCGTGCCCGAACCCTTGAAGTTGGCGGGGCTGGACGCGTCCTTCCCCCACTGGCCGGCCAGGGTGAGCAGGTCGCAGAAGCCCAGGGCCCCGTCCCCGTCCAGGTCCAGGCCCCTGACGGTGATCGTGGCGGTGGCCTTGGCGGCGGTCGCGAGCTTGTGGGTGGCGGTGAGGGTGTAGGTGGCGGTGGCCAGGGGCGTGGTGGAGGGGACGGTGACCGTGGAGGCAAGGCCCGTCTCGGCGTGGGTGGCGGGGGCGGTGAGCGTCCAGTCCACGCCCAGGCCCAGGTCGCCGCCGGCGGTGAAGGTGGCGCTGCCGCCCGGGCGCAGGACGGCGGTGGCGGGCGTCAGGGTCAGGGCGATGGATCCCAGGTCCAGGACGTTGACGGTCGTGGATGCGGCGCGGGAAGGCGCGCCGTTGCTGGTGGCGGTGATGGTATAGGTGCCCGCCGAGGCCGCGGACCAGGTGGCGGTGGTGCCGCCCGAGACGCTGAAGGTCCCGCCCGTGGCGGTCCAGGTCACGGAGGCGTCGGTGAGGGGGGTGACCGTGGAGGTGAAGGTGACGTTCTGCCCGGTGGCCGTGGTGGGGGCCAGGGGAGCCAGGCCCACGGTCACGGCGGCGGCGTCGACCAGGGCCAGGGTGGTGGTGGCCGCGTTGCCGGTCTCCACGGGGGTGGCGGTGACGGTGCAGGTCCCGGCCGCGGTTCCTGCCGTGAAGAGGGTCGGGGTTCCGTCCCCGGCGGTGCGGGCCGCGCTGAAGGTGCCGAGGGCCGGGTTCACGGTCCAGTCCACCCGGTTGTCGGCGGAGAACCCGGTGACCGTGGCGGAGAAGGGGACCTGGGCCCCCGTGGCGATGGTGCGCGGTCCCTGGGCCAGGGCGACGGCGGGTCCCGGGGCGCCGATGGCCAGGGCGATGTCGTCCACGGCGAAGACCGTGCCGGTGTCCGTGGCCCCGGCCTGGGTGGATTCCAGGCGCAGGCGCACGGTGCGGCCCTTCCAGGGGGCGAGGCTGATGGGGCCGACGGCGTTCCAGACCACCTTGCCCGAGGCGTCCAGGGCGGCCTGGGTGTTGTCCCGGGGGGCGAAGGTGCCCAGCACCGCGTTGTTCGTGTCCAGGACCAGGACCTGGAAGGTGTTGGCCACGGAGGACGGGGTCTTGGACTTGTTGCCGATGCCCAGCCAGAAGGAGAGGTCCAGCTTGCCCACGTCGGGAAGCTCGATGTCCTGCATGGCGTAGTCGGTGACGGGGCCGGTCCAGTCGCCCAGGCACAGCCAGAGGCCGCCGCCGTGGGGCTCGACCATATCGTAATAGCCGCTGGACAGCACCACGCTGTCATCCATGAGGTCCCAGCCCTGGTTGCCCTTCTCGAAGTCGCCGTTGAAGAGCCGGACCACGTTGAGGGCCACGGGGACGCTGTCGGCGGATCCCTGGGAACCCGTGACCTTCAGGCCGATGGCGGCCTGGTCATCGGCGAGCGCGGCGGAGGCGAGGGTGTAGACCGGGCTGTCGGTTCCCACCGCCGCCCCGTTCTTGGTCCACTGGAAGTGCAGGGGACCCTGGCCGGTGGCGCCGGCCGTGAAGGTGGCGGACCCGCCCAGCTTGGCGTTCTGGGTCAAGGGCTGCGGCGCGATGGTGGGCGTCGCTCCGCCCCCCTGCACCAGGTCCACGCCCCAGAGGTTTCCGGTGGTGGTGGTGTTCGCCACGGAGGAGCCGGTGATGCGCACCGCCTGGGGGTAGGTCTGCCCGGACCGGGTGGCCGTGATGGTCTGGATCCCGGCGGTGACGCCCTTCAGGGCGTAGATGCCGGCGGCATTCGTGGTGCTGGTCACGGTTCCGCCGGTGACGGTGACGCCGGGCACGGGGGTGCCGGCGCCGTCGGTGATACGTCCGCTGATCACCTCGCCCGTTCCGGAGGGGAAGGCGTTGTAGACGCACCCGTGGATCAGATTGAAATTGGCGAAGGTGCCGATGTCGGGGAGGTTGTACCAGGCGTTGTCGGACCCGCCCCACCCCAGGTTGAGGTGGTGGTAGAGGGTCGATCCGGTGTACCCGTACCCGTCCGCCACCACGGCATGCCCCCCGTCCCCGGTGATGGCGAGGATCACGGGGTATCCGGCGTCCAGGTCCGGCTGGACCATGTCGGTCAGGCCGTGGCCGGAGAGTTCGTCCATGTTCCGGTAGCCGTAGAAGGCGTTGGCGTACTTGAACGTGGTCATCAGGGCCCCGGGGACCTTGGAGGTGGTGGCCCCGGATCCATCCGCGGCGTAGGCCATGTTCACGCTCAGCCCCGCATCCAGGCACAGGGAGCCGATCATCTTCCGCTGGGCGTCGGTGGTGGCGGCGCCGGGGGAGAGGGGCATGTCGGACCACACGTAGGCGCCGCCCACCCCGTCCCCGCCGCGGGTGGTGAGGGTCTGGGCCACCTTGTCCGACGTGACCTTGAAGGGGATCGCGCCGATGGCGGTGGTGGGCCACTGGTGGAAGCGCATGAGCTGGGCCATGGCCGTGGCCACGCATCCGCAGGGGTAGGCGCTGGGGGTGTAGTAGTTGTAGGTGAGCTTTCCGCCGGCGGCCCCCTGGTTCCAGGTGCTGGCCACCAGCGGCGCCACGCGCACGTCGGAAACGCTGCCCACGGACAGGGCGAGGGCCTGGGGGGCCTCGAGGAGGTTCTTCCACTGGACCTGGGCCTTGAAGGCGGCGGCCTCGGCGGCTCCGGGGCCGCTGGCGGTGCGGTTCCGGACCATCACGTCCAGGCGGGTGCGCATGTCCCGCTGCAGCATGAGGTACAGGTGGTTCTCGGGATCCGGGTCGAGGCTGCCCTGGGGGGCGAAGGCGATGACCGGCTCCAGGGTGTCGTCCGGGGCCAGGACGAGGAATCCGCCGCCGTCCAGCTTCACCTGGTGGAAGAGGACGCGGCCGTCGGCGTCCGCGTGGGTCTCGATTCCCGTCAGGGTGGGCTGGAGCGCGGTCTCCAGGGGCCTGGGGGTGCGCTGGAGCCATGCGCCCGCGGCGATGCCCGCCTGCACCGCGCTGACCGGGGCGGCCAGGGCGGCGGTGCCCGCGGCCAGCAGGAATCCCAGGGCCGTGAATCTTGAACGAGTGGGCAGCATTCGCATGGATCCTCCAGGGCGTTCCGTTGGCTTCGGGCAGGAATCGGAAACCAGGGGGTTCCCGGATTCTTACGCAGGCGGATGCGGACGAAGACGAGTCCGCCCACCCAGCGGGACCATGGTCGCGCCGGCGGGGAGCGGGCTGAAGTTAATTTAAGTTAAGTCGTGGCCTGGGTTTCAGAACTCCAGCTCGACAATGTGGGTGACGGCGGCGCCGGGTTCGCCCAGGGTGCCCACCGTGAGGTGGAGCAGGATCCCCTTGAGGCTCTCGGCGTGGATCCGGGCGTCGGCACCGTTGAAGGCGGCCACCGTCCTTCCCGCCCTGTCCGTGACGAGGTACCGGATGTTCCGGAGGGCCCGGGCCCGGGGCATGGCCTCCAGGACCAGCCCGCTCTTCCAGCGGTGGCCCAGGGGCCTGGACGGGTCCTCCCAGGGGCACCGGCCGGAGAAGGTCACCGCGCCGAGGCCCGGGTTCTCGGCCACGAAGGCCACCTCCACCTGGAAGGGGGGCGCGAAGCCCCGGGCCACGGCCTTGGGGGCGTCCACGCGCAGGGCCACGTCCAGGGCCCGGCGGGAGGGGGCGGAGAGGAGGGGCAGGGTTGCCAGGACCAGGGGGAGGAGGCGCATGGGGGCCGCCGGGATCCTACTTCTTCTTGGGGGGCATGACCTTCTGGCGTTCGGTTTCGGCCTTCTCGGTGGCGCTGGACAGGACGACGATGGAGATGCGCCGGTTCTGGGGATCCTTGGGATCCTTGTCCTCCAGGGGCTGGGTGGCGGCGTATCCGGTGACGCGCTGCACCTGGCCCGGGCGCAGGCCGGAGGATTCCAGGACCCTGCGGGCGGAATTCGCGCGGTCGGCGCTCAGTTCCCAGTTGGTGTAGGCCTGGTTGGGGTACTGCACCGAATCGGTGTGGCCCCCGATGAGGATGTGGTTGGGGAGCTTGCCCAGCTCCTGGGCGATCTCCTTGAGGATGGCCAGGGTGTAGGGCTTGAGGGTGGCCGACCCGGAATCGAAGAGCACCTGGGCCGCGCGGTCCTGGATCTGGATGCGGAGCCCCTCGGCGGTGAACTCGAAGGATATCTGGTTGGAGAAGGCCTGGAGGAGCTTGTCCTCCCGGAAGGCCTTGTCGATGGTCTGGGCCGTCTCCTCCATGACCTTGCGTTCCTGCTCGCCGGTGTCCTCCTCGATGACGATGCCTTCGGGGCCGCCGCCGTCGCCGGTGCCGTCCTTCATGCCGCGGCCGCCGGGGAGGATGCCGGACTTCTCCATCTTGTAGGCCTCCATGATGGCCTTGCCCTTTTCCGTGTTGAAGAAATTGGGATCCTGGAAGCTGCCGGCGATGCCGGCCTTGGTGTTGGACGAGGCGCTGGCCAGGAGCCACATGAGGAGGAAGAAGGCCATGAGGGCGGTGACCAGGTCGGCGTAGGCCACCTTCCAGGCGCCGCCGTGGGCGGCGGCGTGGCCACCCTTCTTCTTGACGAACTTGATTTTGACTTCGGGCTGCTGCTCGGCCATGGTCGGCTACCGGGGCTTGATCTGGCGGACCACTTCCTCCAGCTCCTGGGAGCCGGGGCGCTCAGGGGAGGGGATGTTGCGCCGGGCGAATTCCACCGCGGTGACCGGGGCGGCGCCGTTGCCGAAGGCCACGAGGCCGGCGCGCAGGGCGTTGAAGAAGGCGCCCTCGGAGGCCAGCACCTGGTCGATGTTCTTGGCCAGGGGCTGGAAGACGCCGTAGGCCAGGAAGATGCCCAGGAAGGTGCCCACCAGGGCCGAACCCACCTTGCCGCCGATGACGTTGGGGGGCTGGTCCAGGAAGCCCATGGTGATCACCACGCCCATGACGCAGGCGCAGATGCCGAAGGCGGGGAAGCCGTCGGCCATGACGCCCACCGCGGCCCCCGGGGCGGCGGACTCGGCGTGGTGCACGTCCAGGTCCATGTCCATGACCTGATCGATCTCGTCGATCTTGGCTGAACCATTAATAAGGAGCTTCATGGAATCGCAGAAGAAATCCATGGCGTGGTGGTCGTGCATGACCGCGGGGTACTTCTTGAAGATATTGGAGCTGTGGGGGTCGTTCACGTCCTGCTCCAGGGCCAGCAGGCCGCCCTTCTTGATGTTCACGTACACCTCGTACTGGAGCATCAGGGACTCCATGTACACCGCTTTTGTGTATTTGCTGCCCTTGAGCGGCTTGGCCAGGTTGCCCACCACGGACTTGATGGTGTTCAGGGTGTTGCCGGCCAGGAAGGCGCCCACCGCGGCGCCGAAGAGGATCGTGCCTTCCGCGGGCAGCGGCTCGAGGAGGACGTGGATCTTTCCCCCCTCCATGAGATAGCCGGAGAGCACTGCGCCAATGACCACCACCAGACCAATTATGAAAAACATGTACAAAGCTCCCACTTCGTGTTTCGGAAACTCGGGACGTCTTCTTAAATCTAGCTTAGAAAAGGCTCCTTCCTGCCAAGATGAACAAGAGAAAATCCGGCCCGGTGGATCCCCCAAGGCCTGTCGGAGTATTCCAACATGATCAGACCCAGAACTTTCCAGTCCCTCGGGGCGGATTCCCCAGTCTTCTTCCAGGGGTGGCATCCCTTTTCCACCGATGCCCTGGCGGCGGCCTTCGCGGGCGCGGGCGGGGTGGGCGTGATCCGCATGCCGGCCTTTCCGGACACCGAGGCCCTGGTGCGGCGCCTGGCGGAACTGCGCAAGGGCGGGCAGCTGGGCCTGGATTTCCGGGGCGTGCTGGGGGACTTCTCCACCCGGGTGGAAACCGCCGCCCAGGACCTGGCCGCCTTCGTCATGCACGGTTCTGAGCTCCTTCCCGAGCGCCTGGAGGCCCTGCGGGCCTGGGGCCTGCCGCGGGTGGTGGAGGTGCGGGACGAGGCGGAGGCCCTCCTGGCCGAGGCCCAGGGGGCATCGGCCCTCCTCGCGGCGGAGGGCGAAGGGCTTTCCGAGCGGCTTCGCCGCATGATCCGCTCCACGAACCTGCCCTGCTTCGCCCCCGCGGGCGCCGAGGGCGAAGGCCGTTCCCTCCTTTCCGAGGGCGCCGCCGGTCTGCAGCTGAAGACGCCGGCCATGCTGCGGGAAGGGGCGGCGGATTTCCTGGCCTCCTTCCGCAAGCGCCTGGCCGAGGTCCTGGGGGAACCCGCCCTGGAGGACCTGGTGGACCACCCCGCCCCCGAGCTGCCCCGCCTGCGCATCCGGAACCTGGACATCCCCTACCCCATCATCCAGGGCGGCATGGGCATCGGCGTGAGCTGGGACCGCCTCGCGGGCAACGTGGCCCACTGCGGCTGCGTCGGCATCGTCTCGGCCATCGGCACGGGCTACCGCTACCCCGAGGACGCCAACTCCGTGCAGGGCCGGCCCCTCAAGGCCGAGAACCTGAACAGCACCCCGGCCCTCAAGCGCATCCTGCGCAGCGCCCTGGACATCGCGGACGGCCGCGGCGCCGTGGGCGTGAACATCCTTTGTGCCATCAATGAATATGAAAGGGTCGTGCGGGACTCGGTGGAAGCCGGGGCCCAGCTCATCATTTCCGGGGCGGGCCTGCCCCTGGCCCTGCCCGAGTACGTGGGCGACGCGGACGTGGCCCTGGTGCCCATCGTTTCGTCGGCCCGGGCCCTGAAGCTCATCTGCAAGACCTGGCAGCGCAAGTTCAACCGACTCCCCGACGCCGTGGTGCTGGAGGGCCCCGAATCCGGCGGCCACCAGGGCTTCTCCCTGGAGCAGTGCGCGGACCCCGCCTACAGCCTGGACGCGCTCCTGGCCTCCGTCATCGAGGAGCGGGACCAGTGGGGCGATTTCCCCGTCATCGCCGCCGGCGGCGTGTGGGACCGGGCCGACATCGACCGCCTCATGGCCCTGGGCGCCGGCGGGGTGCAGATGGCCACGCGGTTCATCGGCACCTTCGAGTGCGACGCCCACCAGAACTTCAAGGGCGTGATCCTCAAGGCCGACAAGGACACCATCGCGCTCCACGGATCCCCCGTGGGCATGCCGGCCCGGGGCGTCAAGACCGCCCTCCACCGCCGCATCGCCGAGGGACAGGCCCCCCGCATCCGGTGCATCAGCAACTGCGTCTCCCCCTGCGAGCACGGCAAGGGCGCCGAGCGCGTGGGCTACTGCATCGCCGACAGCCTCGGGGACGCCTGGGGCGGGGACACGGAATCCGGGCTCTTCTTCACCGGGAGCAACGGCTGGAAGCTCAACGAACTGGTCCACGTGCGGGACCTCATCGGGGAGATCACCCAGGACTTCGGGCTCACGCGCCTGCAGGTGTGACGGGGGTCACGAAGGGGGTGCCGCCTCCCCGGGCGGCAGGCTAATCTGGATGCTCATTCATTGAGTATTCAATCCGTGGCGATCGCGGGCCCGGCCCGGACGAGCGCCCCGGGCCACCCCGCCTGCGCCCGCAGGCAACCCCTGGAGCCGACATGGCCATGGACTACCGCCCGATGTGGCGGGATCTCGGACTGAACCTGGACAACCACGACGCCCTCCTGAGCGTCCTGGGCAAACTCTACGGCGACACCTTCCTGACCCAGCCCAACCGGCCGGCCGGGACCGCCTACCTGGATTTCGTGATGTCCGAGGTGCACGGCCTGCGCATCCAGGAGCTGGTGGAGGGCAAGAAGCGGGGCCGCAAGGTCGTGGGCACCTACTGCACCTTCGTGCCCGAGGAGCTGGTCCTGGCCGTGGACGCGGTCATGGTGGGCCTGTGCGCCGGGGCCGACTTCGCCACCGAGGCGGTGGAGCGCTACCTGCCCCGCAACCTCTGCGCCCTGATCAAGTCCACCTTCGGCTTCAAGCTGGGCGGGGTGTGCCCGTACCTGGAGAGCAGCGACCTGGTGGTGGGCGAGAACACCTGTGACGGAAAGAAGAAGGCCTGGGAGGTGTTCCGCGGCATCGTGCCCAACCTCCACGTCATGGACCTGCCGCAGATGAAGCACGGCGAGGGCCGGGCCCTGCTGAAGGCCGAGTACCTCCGGTTCATGGAGACCCTGGAGCGGCTCACCGGCAACCGGGTCACGGTGGAGAGCCTGGCCAAGGCCATCGACGTGGTGAACGCCAAGCGCCAGGCCGTGCACCGCCTGTCGGCGCTCCGGGCCGCGGACCCGGCTCCCATCTCCGGCCTGGACAGCCTGCTGGTGAACCAGATCTTCTTCTACGAGGATCCGGTGCGCTTCACCGCCCAGATCAACGCGCTGTGCGAGGAACTGGAGGCCCGGGTCCGCACCGGGGCGGGGGTGGCCGGCAAGGGGGCGCCCCGCATCCTGGTGTCCGGCTGCCCCATGGCCGTGCCCAACTGGAAGATCCCGGCCCTGGTGGAGACCTCCGGCGCGGTCATCGTGGCCGAGGAATCCTGCGTTGGCGAGCGGGGCACCCGCAACCTGGTGCCCCGCACGGGCGCCACCGTGGAGGAGATGGTGGACCACCTGGTGGACCGCTACCTGCGCATCGACTGCGCCATCTACACCCCCAACCCGGACCGCCTGGCCCATGTGAAGGAAATGGCCCGGGCCTACCGGGTGGATGGGGTACTGCTCTACGGCCTGCAGTTCTGCACCCCCTACGCCGTGGAGGCCCTGGGCATCGAGCAGGTGCTGGAGGGGGAGGGGATCCCCGCCCTGCGCATCGAGACGGACTACAGCCAGGAGGACGTGGGCCAGCTCAAGACCCGGATCCAGGCCTTCATCGAGCGCATCGGATCGTGAGGGCCGCGGGCCTGGATCTGGGCTCCACCACCGTCAAGCTGGTGGTGGTGGAGGCGGGGGCGGTGGTGCGCGCGGAGGTGGCCGACGCCACCGCCGAGCCGCGCCGGGCGGCGGAGGACCTGCTGCGGTCCCTGCCGCCCGGGTGCCAGGTGCTGGCCACGGGCTACGGCCGGGATCTGCTGGAAGTGGCCTTCGGCCTGCCGGGCGTCAGCGAGATCAAGGCCCACGCCACCGGTGCCGGCTTCCTGGTGCCCGGATGCTCCGCGGTCATCGACGTGGGCGGGCAGGACGTGAAGGTGATCAAGCTCGACGGCGCCGGGCGGGTGCAGAAATTCGAAATGAACGACCGCTGCGCCGCCGGCACCGGCCGCTTCCTGGAGGTCATGGCCCGGCGCCTGGGCTACCGCCTGGAGGCCTTCCCGGAGGCCGCCGCGGCCGGCACGGAATCGGTGACCATCCATTCCATGTGCACCGTGTTCGCGGAATCGGAAGTGGTGGGCCTGCTCAACCGCGGCGTGGCCCGGGAGGACCTGGGGCGGGCCCTGCACCTGAGCGTGGCCCGGCGCATCGCCTCCATGTTCGGGCGCACGGGCTGCGACCCGGAGGGCCTCACCCTCTGCACGGGGGGCGGGGGCGGCAACGCCTTCCTGGTGGCCTGTCTTGGGGATCTCATCGGCGGCCGGGTGCGGACCCACCCCCGGGCCCAGGTGGCCGGGGCCCTGGGGTGCGCCCTCCTCGCGGCCCAGGGGCAGGGGGCACTTCCCGTTTGAGGTGTCGGCAAACCCCAGGTGCCTTAGTACCGTGATGAAGGGGCTCTTCCTGGTTGAGGGGATCCCAGTTCATCCCTTCCATCGGCGTTCATCCCTGTTTCCGCAGGGCTGCCGCGGAGGTGGGTCGGAGCGCATGTTACGTGACGCCCCTGACCCAAAGGTGGCGACAACTCCCAGCGAATTTCCAACGGGGATGAAAAGGATTCAGGGGAAAGAGCAGGATAAGGAAGGTCAGGTCAGGTCTGGAATCAGATCCTCGAGAACATCCCAGCGATTCATGGCCTCGGGTTCGCCGACCCACCTTAGACTAGGGCCCGGAGGCGGGCCATGGGACCTGAGGTCGTCGTGGTGGGCAACGTCGGCATCGACACGAACGTGTACCTGCCCGGCCGGGACATCGATTTCAAGGTGGAGGGCCATTTCACCCAGGACCTGGACTGCGTGGGCCAGGCGGGGGGCTACACCAGTCGGGGCTACGCGCGGCTGGGGCGGGCCACGGCCTTCATCGGGTGCGTGGGGGACGATTTCAGCGGGCGCTTCGTGCGGGAGGAGCTGGAGCGGGACGGCATCGATCTGCGGGGGCTCTTCCTGGATCCGGAGGGCACCGGCCGCAGCGTCAATCTCATGAGCCCGGACGGCCGGCGCAGGAACTTCTACGACGGCAAGGGGCACATGGACCTGCACCCGGATCCGGAGGCCTTCCGGCCGATCCTCCGGGGGGCGCGGCTGGCGCATTTCCACCTGCCCAACTGGGCCCGGACGCTGCTTCCCGCCGCCCGGAGCGAAGGCCTGGTGGTGGCCTGCGACCTGCAGGACGTGGGGGACCCGGACGACCCCTACCGCCAGGACTTCATCCGGGAAGCGCAGATCCTCTTCCTGTCCGCGGCCAACCACCGGCGCCCGGGGCCCCTCCTGCGCGGGCTCCTGGCCCGGAATCCCCGGCAGATCGTCGTGTGCGGCATGGGGGCCCGGGGCTGCGCCCTGGGCGCCGGGGGGAAGGTGAGGTACTTCCCCCCGGTGCCTTCGGAGATTCCCGTGGTGGATACCAACGGCGCCGGGGACGGGCTGGCGGTGGGCTTCCTGGTGAGCCACGTCCTGGAGGGGCGTTCCCTGGAGGAATCCATCCTGCGGGGCCAGATCGCGGCCCGGCACACCTGCGGCCAGAAGGCCCGCTCCGGCGCGCTCATCACGCGGGAGGAACTGGAGCGGGCCTACCGGGCGCTGTGATCACCAGATGCGAAGGCAGTCGGCCGGGGAGCGCCACATGGGCTGGCCTTCCTTCACCCCGAAGGCCTGGTGGAATTCGGGAATATTGGAGAGGGGGCCGATCACCCGCCACTTGGCCGGGGAATGCACGTCGCTGAGCAGCCGGGTGCGCAGGGCCTCGTCCTTCTGCTGGGTCATCCAGCCCAGGGCATAGCCCAGGAAGTAGCGCTGCATGGGGGTCAGGCCGCCGATCTTCTCGCCCTTGCGGTACTGTTCGGTCTTCTTGAAGGCGTCGATGCCCAGGAGGATCCCGCCGAAGTCGGCGATGTTCTCGCCCAGGCTGGCCTTGCCGTTGATGTGGAGGCCCGGCAGGGGCTCGTAGGCGTCGAACTGGCGGATCATCCCCGCGGCCCGGGCGTTGAACTTCGCCCCGTCCTCCGGGGTCCACCAATCGGCGAGGTTGCCCTTGGCGTCGAACTGGCGGCCCTCGTCGTCGAAGCCGTGGGTGATCTCATGGCCGATGGTGGAGCCGCCGGTGTAGCCGTACACCAGGGCGTCGTCCAGGTCCGCGTCGGCCACGCCGGGGACCATCATCTGGGCGGCGGGGAGCACGATCTCGTTGTTGGAGGGGTTGTAGTAGGCGTTGTAGGTCTGGGGGGTCATGTGCCACTCGGTGCGGTCCACGGGCTTGCCGAACCGGGACAGCATGTCCGCGAAGCGCCAGCGGGAGGCGTTCATCATGTTGCCGCAGTAGGAATCCCGGGTGACCACCAGGGCCGAGAAGTCCTTCCACCGGTCCGGGTAGCCCACCTTCTTGGTGATGCCGGCCAGCTTGACCTGGGCCTTGGCCTTGGTCTCGGGGCTCATCCAGTCCAGGCGCTCGATGCGCTCCTTGTAGGCGCCGCGGATGCCTTCCACCATGGCGTCGTAGCGGCGCTTGGCGGTCTCGGTGAAGTACTGCTTCACAAAGAGCTTGCCCAGCAGCATGCCCATGGCCTGTTCCTGGGCGTCCAGGACCCGCTTCCAGCGGTCCCGGGGCTGGCGCTGGCCGGAGAGGGCCTGGCCGTAGAACTTGAAGTGCTCCTCCTGGAAGGCCTTGCCCAGGTAGTCCGCGTAGGTGTCCACCAGGCGCAGGCGCAGGTAGTCCTGGAGCACGGCCACGGGGGTGCTGGCCAGAAGCGTCTCCAGGGCCCCGAAGAATTCCGGCTGGCCCACGATGACCGTGGCCGGGCGCAGGCCCCATTCCCCGAAGCGCTCCGCCCAGGGGATGGAAGGCGTGCGGGAGGCGGTGAGCTCGGCGGGGGTCATCTTGTTGTAGTTCTTTTCGGGATCCCGCAGCTCCTCGAGCTTCCGGGCGGCCTTGGCCAGGGCCGTCTCGAAGGCCATGACCCGGATGGCGGCGTCCCCGGCCTTGTCCCGGCCCAGGAGGTGGAGGGTCCGGTCCAGGTGGGTGAGGTAGGCTTCGCGGATCCGGGCGACGCCCTTTTCGGGGTTGAAGTAGAAGTCCCGCTCGGGCAGGCCGAGGCCGCCCTGGTAGAGGTGCACGGCCATCTCGTCGCTGTTCTTCTCGTCCTGCTCCACCGAAACGGCGAAGAAGGCCCGGGTGCGCAGGGGGGCCCAGGCGAAGGCCAGGTTCACGGCGTCCCGGGCGGACCGGAGGGCGTCCACCTTGGCCAGCTCGGCCTTGAGGGGCCCGAGGCCGAGGCGCTCGGTGCGGGCCTCGTCCGAGGCCGCGGCCCAGAAGTCCCCCACCTTGCGGGAATCGGCGTCCGTGGGCTTGGCCGCGGCCTGCTCGTTGATGGCCCGGAGGTTGGCATAGGTCTGCTCCCGCAGGACCTTGCCGATGCCCCAGACGGATTCCGAGGGGGGGATGGGGTTGCGCTTGAGCCAGCCGCCCACCGCGTAGGTGAAGAAGTCCACCCCCGGGTCCACGGAGGTGTCCATGACGGTGGCCAGGTAGTCGGCCTTGGGGGCGGGGGGCGGCGCCGCGACGGCGCAGGCCGTGAACGCGCAAAGCGCGGCCAGGTGGGTGGGACGGTAGGTCATGGGCAGCTCCGTATCATTAGACGATGCTAACAGGCTCCTGATTTGACGGTGGCGCCCGGGAAACGGGGGGGCCGGGTCCCCCCAATTCGCCCCGGTTCGTCGTCGCCGGACAAGCCGGCGCCGACGGAAAGCTCTGGGCAGGGTCATGAGGCCTGGGTTCGCACCCTCCAACTTCGTTGGGTGGGGAGGCGAAACGGGCTTAGCGGCTCTCCTGGAGGCTTCTGGCTTGTGGGATGGCTGCCGAAGGGGCTTCGACTCGCTGCGAGTGGAATTGTGCAGTGCGAGTCAGGCGCCGACAAAAGCTTGTGGAGGCTGGCTTCTGATCATGCCGCTCCCGGCTTCGGAACGGCTTAGTCAAACGCGGGGGGGCCCTCCATGCGATAGGCCAGCAGGCAAGCATCTTTGCGTCCCGGGAGGGGGATGCGCAGGGTGGGGGTCCGGCCGGGCACTTCGAAGGTGTTGCTCACGAACAGGGTTCCCGGGCGCATCTCCCGCCGGGCCTTCTCCCACAACCGGGGCATGGGGGCGGGGCTGAGGAAGGCGTACACCAGCTCGAACCCCGAAAGGTCCTGGTTCCAGAGGCTGCCCAGGTGGACCCGGCAGTTGCCCCGCAGGGGCAGGGTGCGGAGCCAGGCCAGGGCGAAGGTGAGGGGGGAGGCCTCCACCCCCAGGAAGAACCCGTCCGGCCGAGCCCGGGCCAGGAAGGCCAGGGGGCCCCCCAGTCCCGCGCCCAGGTCGGCCAGGCGCAGCAGGCCCGGGGGGCACAGGGAAAGGAGGGCTTCCCAGGCGGCCCGGTTGGAATTGTAGAGGGGCACCCGGGTGAGGATGCCGCCCCCGTAGATCAGGAGCAGGGAGACAAGGGCCGCCGGCCACACCCAGGTGGGCGGCGGGTGGCGGAGCAGCAGGTCCAGGAGCCAGGGCAGGAACAGCATGCCCGGCACCCACCGGGGCCCCAGCCCCAGGCCCAGCCCGATGCCGGCGGCCAGGATGCCCATGAGCAGCACCGCCGGCCGCCCCTGCAGGGCGATCGGCAGGAGCCCCGACCGGGCCACCGCCAGGAGCAGGGCATAGGCGACCGCCTGGGCAAGGACGGCCCGGAGAATGGGGGACCCGAAACGCATTCTATGGATTGTAAGCGATTCTTCTCGAGGTCCTCGATGCGGGCCTTCATCCCCTTCATCCCTTTCATCCGTCTTTTATCCCTGTTCCAGCAGGGCCAGCGATGCGTTGAGTCGGCGCTCGCCTTACCCGGGTGCGCCGACCCATCCCTGCCTTGGCCCTGCTGGAACGGGGATAAAAAATGGATGAAAGGGATGGAGGGGATGAAAGAAGGCCATGCGGAAGCCTCCGGCCCATCCCAAGAGCGTTTCGCCCCCGGCAGGGGGCGTGAACGCGTACCGGGGATCAGGCTTTCAGGAAGCGTATGCGGGCGGAGACGCCGGCCTCCCATTGGCGGCCGTCCGCTTTGTAGAAGGCGCCCAGGTTCACCTTGGGGGAGGGGTTCACGGAGGCCTGGACGCCGGCGGCCCAGGAGCGGCCGTCGGTGGAGAGGGTCCCGGCCACGGAACCGCGGGGGGAGGTGCGGCCCACCTCCACCTGGCCCCGCACGGGGGGCAGGGTGAAGGAGAGATCGAGGGTGCCGCCGGAACCCCGCACCTGGGCGAGGTCCTCGGGGGTCAGTGCGGGCAGGGGGGTAGCAGGGCCGTGGGCCATGGGTGCTCCTTACTTAAAGGGTTTTGAATGCCTCCCGGGGGTGGGAGTGGTTCGATTGAACCGGGAATCCGGGGGGCTGCCAAGTGGGAAATTCAATAAGTTTTGAATGTAAATTTACCAGTTCATTCATGCCTCCACAGGTATCCTGGAGCGATGGAATGCATCGGCCGCTTTGCTCCTTCCCCCACCGGGGAGCTCCACCTGGGCAATCTGCGCACGGCCCTGGCCTCGTGGCTCTCCGCCCGGGCGGGGGGCGGGCGGTGGGTGATCCGCATGGAGGACGTGGACACCGCCCGGTGCCGCTCCACCCTGGGGGAGGCGCAGCTGCGGGACCTGGCGGCCCTGGGCCTGGAAAGCGACGGCCCCGTGCTCTGGCAGTCCCGGCGCGCGGGGGCCTACCAGGCCGCGCTCCAGCGCCTCTTCGGGGCGGGCCTGCTCTATCCCTGCGCTTGCACCCGCAAGGACCTGGCCGCCATGGCCTCGGCGCCCCACCTGGACGAGGGCCTGCGGCCCTACCCGGGCACCTGCCGGCACCGGGCGCTGCCCTTCCTGAGGCCCGACGCCCTGCGCTTCCGGGTTCCGGACGGGGCCGTGGACTGGGAGGACCTCCTGCGGGGCCCCCAGCGGGACGACCCCGCCGCCCTCACCGGGGATCCCCTCCTGCACCGCCGGGACGGGTGCTATGCCTACCACCTGGCCGTGGTGGTGGACGACGCCGCCCAGGGCGTGACGGAGGTCGTGCGGGGCCTGGACCTGCGCGGGGTCACCGCCACCCAGGCCCGGCTCCAGGAGGCCCTGGGCCTGCCGCGCCCCGCCTACGCGCACCTGGGCCTGGTGACCGCCCCCGGGGGCTCCCGCCTGGGCAAGCGGGACGGGGCCCTGGGCCTGGCCCTCCTGGCCCACCGGGGCGTGGACCCGGCGCGGGTGCTGGGGTGGCTGGGGTGGAGCCTGGGCTGCCTGGAGCGCCCGGAACCGGCCCGGCTGGAGGAACTGCTCCCCGGATTCAGCTGGTCGCGGGTCCCCGCGGGGCCGGTGGAGGCCCCGGCGGATTGGATCTAGGTACGCGCAACAGCCCGGCCGAAGCCGGGCTGTGCCATCGCCGGGATGGAGGCGCTAGGCCAGGCCGTTGACCTTGAGGGTCAGGCGGCTCTTGTAGCGGTTGGCGGCGTTCTTGTGCAGGACGCCCTTGCGGCAGGCCTTGTCCACCACGCCCAGGGTCTTGGGCAGGAGGGTGGTGGCCTCGGCCTTGTTGCCGGTCGCCACGGCCACGAGGAACCGCTTGATGGCGGACTTCATGGTGGAACGGTTGGCGCGGTTGCGCAGACGAGCTTCCACGTCGTGGGCGGCTTTCTTGGCGGCGGACTTGTGATTGGCCATGAATCCTGACTCCTGGATACCTGATAATTCGACCCGCAGGGCGTACGGACAGACTGAATGTCGCCCATGAAGGCGAAGAATCATCATACCCCTGCCAGCCCTGAATTCAAGGGGAAAGACCTCAACAAAGGCCAAAGTTGGGGCTTCCCGGCGGCCCCCGCTTCCTTCATCCTGGTTGGAGGCCCCTGGCTTCCGGATCGTGGATTGTCATGGAGCGGGCATGGAGCAGGTGAAAAAGGCATTCATTGAGGCCCTGGCGGCGGCGTTGCCCGGGCAGGAGATCATCCTGGAGCGGCCCCGGTCGGGGGAGATGGGCGACCTGGCCTACCCCTGCTTCAAGGCGGCCAAGGCCCTGGGGAAGAACCCCGCCCAGTTGGCCAAGGACCTGGCGGCCGAGCTGCGCCTGGAGGGCGCCGGGATCCTGGCGGCGGGACCCTACCTGAACCTGCGCCTGGAACCCGCCACCCGGGCCCGGATCCTCCTGGAGGCCCTCCTGGGCACGCGGCCCTACGGCTCGGGCGACCCCAACGGGGAGGTGGTGATCGTGGAGTACAGCTCCCCGAACATCGCCAAGCTCTTCACCATCGGCCACCTGCGCTCGACCATGATCGGCCACGCCCAGGCCCAGGTGAACCGCTACCTGGGCTGCGAGGTGGTCCGCATCAACCACCTGGGCGACTGGGGCACCCAGTTCGGGACCCTGCTGGCGGCCTACAAGCACTGGGCCGAGGCGGAGAACCCCGCCCTGGAGCTGGACTTCCCCTGGGCCGACGAGATCCCGGAGAAGCTGAGGAGCCCCCTGTACCGGCTCTTCCAGCTCTACGTGCGCTTCCACGGGGCCGAGGAGGAGGATCCTGCGCTGCGGGAGGAGGCCCGGGACTGGTTCCGGCGCCTGGAGGAGGGGGACCCCGAGGCCCGGCGCCTGTGGAGCTGGTTCCGGGAGATCAGCCTGCGCACCTTCAACCGCATCTACCAGCGCCTGGGGGTGGCCTTCGACCACCTGGAGATGGGCGAGGCCTTCTACCAGGACCAGCTGGTCCCGGCCATGCGGCGCCTGGAGGAGGCCGGACTGCTGGTGGAGGGGCAGAACGGCGCCCGCATCGTGGACCTGGAGGACGTGGGCATCGCCACCCCCTGCCTGGTGCAGAAGGCGGACGGCGCCAGCATCTACGCCACCCGGGACCTGGCGGCGGCCATGTACCGCAAGGAGACCTTCCACTTCGACCGCTGCATCTACGTGGTGGGCGCGGACCAGATCCTGCATTTCCAGCAGATATTCGCCGTCATGACGAAGCTTGACCCCTGGTTCCAGGGGCGCATGGTCCACACCCCCTTCGGCATGATCAACCTGCCCGAGGGCAAGATGTCCACCCGCAAGGGCAACGTCATCTTCCTGGAGGACGTGCTGGACGAGGCGGTGGCCCGGGTCACGGCCATCATCGACGAGAAGAACCCGGACCTGCCCGCCAAGGCGGAGGTGGCCGAGATGCTGGGGCTGGGGGCGGTGGTCTTCTTCAACGCCCTCAACGACCGGGTCAAGTCCATCACCTTCACCTGGGACCGGGTCATCGCCCTGGACGGGGACACGGGGCCCTACGTGCAGTACGCCCACGCCCGCATCTGCTCGGTGCTGCGCAAGGCCGGGGGGGACTGGGCGGACCTGGCCCGGCCCGTCCAGGCGCCCACGCCCGATTCGGCGGTGGTGGCCTACGGCGCCGCCCCGCTTCCCGCGGACCTGGCGGGCCTCGCGGACGCCCCGGCCCAGGCGCTGCTCTTCGAGCTGGCGGGATTGCCGGACGCCCTGCGCACCATGGCGCGGGAGAACATGGCCACGGCCCTGGCGCGCCAGCTGCTGTCGGTGGCCAAGGCATTCTCGGGCTTCTACACCAACTGCCCGATCCTCTGGGCGGAAAATACCGCCGAAGTGCGGGACGCGCGGCTCGCGCTCTGCGTGGCCACGGCGCGGGCGCTGCGGCAGGGGCTCTTCCTCATGGGCATCCAGGCCCCCGAGGAGATGTGACGTGACGACTGGAATTCTGCCACCGGGGGGGGTGCGACGATGACGAAATGGGTGTTCGTGACGGGCGGGGTGCTTTCGAGCCTCGGCAAGGGGATCGCCGCGGCTTCGCTGGGGGCGCTGCTGGAGGCCCGGGGCCTCAAGGTGACCCTCATGAAGATGGACCCCTACCTCAACGTGGATCCCGGCACCATGAGCCCCTTCCAGCACGGGGAGGTGTTCGTCACCGACGACGGCGCCGAGACGGACCTGGACCTGGGCCACTACGAGCGCTTCACCTCGGTGCCCACCACCCGCAACCACACCATCACCACCGGGCGCATCTACAACACCGTCATCCAGAAGGAGCGCCGGGGCGACTACCTGGGCAAGACCGTGCAGGTGATCCCCCACATCACCGACGAGATCAAGGCCACCATGCGCAAGGTGGCCCGGGACGTGGACGTGGTGCTGGTGGAGATCGGCGGCACGGTGGGCGACATCGAGAGCCAGCCGTTCCTGGAGGCCATCCGCCAGTTCAAGCTGGAGGCGGGCCACGGCAACGCCATCAACATGCACCTCACCTACGTCCCCTACATCAAGGCCGCGGGCGAGTTGAAGTCCAAGCCCACCCAGCACAGCGTCAAGGAACTGCGGGCCCTGGGCATCCAGCCCGAGGTGCTGGTGTGCCGCGCGGACGTGGAGATCCCCCGGAGCCTCAAGGACAAGATCGCCATGTTCTGCTCCGTGGCCCCCGACGCGGTGTTCAGCTGCAAGGACGCCACCACCATCTACGAGGTGCCCCTCAACCTGCACCTGGAGGGCATGGACGCCAAGGTGGCCTCCCTCCTGGGCCTTCCGGACCGCCAGCCCGACCTCACCCCCTGGCACGATCTCCTCAAGCGCATCCGCAACCCCCGGGGCAGCGTGCGCATCGGCATCGTGGGCAAGTACGTGGAGTTCAAGGAGAGCTACAAGTCCCTGATCGAGGCCCTGCACCACGCCGGCTACGGCCTGGAGACCCAGGTGGACCTGAAGTGGATCGAGGGGGAGGAGCTGGAGCACGGCAACGTGGACGAGTTCCTGGGGGACTGCCACGGGATCCTGGTCCCCGGCGGCTTCGGCGTGCGCGGCACCTCCGGCATGATCAAGGCCATCCAGTACGCCCGCGAGCGCAAGGTGCCCTTCTTCGGCATCTGCCTGGGCATGCAGATGGCCTCCGTGGAGTACGCCCGCAACGTGGCGGGCCTCGACGGTGCCGATTCCACCGAATTCGAGGACAACCCGAAGCACCGGGTCATCTTCAAGCTGCGTGAGCTGGTGGACGTGGAGGAGCTGGGCGGCACCATGCGCCTGGGCGCCTACCCCTGCGTGCTGGTGGAGGGAAGCCGGGCCGCCCTGGCCTACGGCGGCACCCAGATCAGCGAACGCCACCGCCACCGGTACGAATTCAACCAGGCCGAGTTCCGGGGCCCCCTGGAGCGCAACGGCCTGGCCTTCACCGGCGTGAGCCCGGACGGGACCTTCGTGGAGATCGTGGAGATCCTTGACCATCCCTACTTCCTGGGCTGCCAGTTCCACCCGGAATTCAAGTCCAAGCCGCTGGCGCCCCACCCGCTCTTCACCGCGTTCGTGAAGGCCAGCACCTCCAACCGGACCTGATATCCCTCCCATGAGACAATCAACTTCTTCCATGAGGTAGCACTTGACCTTCGCGGCGACGAACATCGACAAACTCTGCATCGACACCATCCGGTGCCTGGCCATGGACGGCGTCCAGAAGGCCAACAGCGGCCACCCCGGCACCCCCATGGCCCAGGCCCCCGCGGCCTACGTGCTCTGGACCAAGTTCCTGAAGCACCACCCCGCCAATCCCCTCTGGGCGGACCGGGACCGCTTCGTGCTCTCCTGCGGGCACGTGTCCATGCTCATGTATTCCCTCCTGCACCTGGCCGGCTACGGCCTGCCCCTGGACGAGCTCAAGGCCTTCCGCCAGTGGGGCTCCAAGACCCCCGGGCACCCCGAGTTCGGCCACACCGCCGGGGTCGAGACCACCACGGGCCCCCTGGGCCAGGGCATCGGCAACGCGGTGGGCATGGCCATCGCGGAGCGCTGGCTCGCGGACCGCTTCAACCGCCCCGGCTTCAAGGTGGTGGACCACCACACCTACGTGTTCGCCGGGGACGGCGACGTCATGGAGGGCATCGCCCAGGAGGCCGCCAGCATCGCCGGGCATCTGGCCCTGGAGAAGCTCGTCCTGCTCTACGACAACAATTCCATCACCATCGAAGGCCGCACCGACCTGGCCTTCACGGAGGACGTGGGCAAGCGCTTCGAGGCCTACGGCTGGCGCGTGCTCAAGGTGGCCGACGGCGAGAACCTGGAGGCCCTGGCCGCGGCCTACGCCGAGGCCGCCACCCCCTGCGGCAAGCCCACCCTCATCGACTGCCGGACCATCATCGGCTTCCCCGCCCCAACCAAGAAGGACACCCACGGCGCCCACGGCTCCCCCCTGGGCGAGCCCGAGATCCGGGCCACCAAGGAGATCCTGGGCTGGGATCCCGACGGCCACTTCGTGGTGCCCGCCGAGGCCCAGGCCCACTGGAACGCCTGCGGCACCCGCGGCGCGGCCGCGGAGGGCGCCTGGAAGGAGCTCTTCGCCTCGTACCGGGCCGCCTTCCCGGAACTGGCCGCGGAGTTCGAGGCCTTCATGCGGGGCGAGCTGGCCCCGGGCTGGCAGGAGGCCCTGCCGGTCTTCCAGCCCGGCCAGGACCAGGCCACGCGCGAAGCCGGCGGCAAGGTGCTCAACGCCCTGGCCGGCAAGCTTCCCAACCTCATCGGCGGTTCCGCCGACCTGGCCCCTTCCAACAACACCCACCTCAAGGACGGCGGCGATTTCGGCCCCCGCGCCAGCGGGCGCAATTTCCACTGGGGCATCCGCGAGCACGGCATGGGCGCCGTCCTCAACGGCATGGCCCTCCACGGCGGCCTGCGGGTCTTCGGGGCCACCTTCCTGATCTTCTCGGACTACATGCGCCCCAGCGTGCGCCTCGCGGCCCTCATGGGCCTGCCCGTGGACTACGTGTGGACGCACGATTCCATCGGCGTGGGCGAGGACGGCCCCACCCACCAGCCCGTGGAACAGGTCATGACCCTGCGCATGATCCCGAACATGACCCTCATCCGCCCCGCCGACGCCAACGAGACCGTGGAGGCCTGGCGCGAAGCCATGGCCCACGCCAACGGCCCCGTGGGCCTGGCCCTCACCCGCCAGAAGCTCCCCGTGCTGGACCCCGCCAAGGCCAAGGGCGCCGCCAAGGGCGCCTACGTCCTGGAGGAGGCCAGCTCCGCCCCCCGCCTCATCCTCATGGCCACCGGCAGCGAGGTGCACCTTGCCCTCCAGGCCCGCAAGGCCCTGGAAGCCGACGGCATCCCCACCCGCGTCGTCTCCATGCCCAGCTGGGAGGTCTTCGCGAGGCAGTCCCCCGCCTACCGCGAGGAGGTCCTCCCCCGCGCCATCACCGCCCGCGTCTCCATCGAGGCCGGCGTCACCTTCGGCTGGGAGAAGTGGGTGGGCTTCCAGGGCGCCTCCATCGGCCTGGACCGCTTCGGCGCCTCCGCCCCCGCCGAAGTCCTCTTCGAGAAATTCGGCTTCACCGTCGAGAACGTGGTGAAGGTCGCGAAGGGCGTGGCCGGACTCTAGGTACGGGTCCCGGACCTTCGCCCCGGTTCGCTGACGCAGACAAGCTGCGTCAGCGGAAGGAGCGCGGATTTGGGACCGGGAGGGGTGCTGCCGCGTTCGTCCTCCGTTGGATGGGGGTGGGCGAGTGATCCCGGGGCTCCCCGGGGGGGCCTACGTCCCGTGGGCCCGCTGCAAGTGGAGTCTGGAGGCAGGCGGTCCGCGCCGACGTTGATTTGTGCCTGCATTCAAAGGCATTCAGCGTCGGCGCGGACCGCGTGCCTCCAGACCCCACTCGCAGCGGGCCCATGGAACCCTAGGCCTCCGGGAAGGGCGGGATCCCCCCCTGACCGGAACCAACAACGAAGCTGGAATGTGAAACCTCGCCCCATCGTCCCCGACGGCACCCAACGAGGCCGGCTTGTCCGGCCGAGTAACCGGCGCGACGGTCCGGAACCCGCCCCAGGATCGCCCCGGACCCCTAAAGGTCCTTCATGATTTCGGCCTTCTTGGCCTTGTAGTCCTCGGGGGAGATGAGGCCCTTCTTGCGGAGGGCTTCGAGGCGGGTGAGGCGGTCCTCGGCGGAGGCGGCGGGCTTGGTGGCGACGGGCTCGGGGGCCCGGGCGGGTTCGGCGCGGGGGGGGGCCAGTTCGACCTTGGCGCTGCGGGCGTCCACACGGGACATCTCCTGCATCAGGCCCACGGCGCGCAAGCATTCGCTTTCGGCGTTGGCGAAGATCTTGTGCTTGGGGTCGGTTTCCCGGGCGGCCTTGAGGAAGGGCACGGCGGCGGCGTAGTCGCCGAGGATGAACTGGCACATGCCGACGTTGTAGTTGGTGCGGCCCAGGTACTTGGGCTTGCACTTGGGGTCGGCCTGGGCGGCCTGGAGGGCCTCCAGGGACTTGGCCAGGGCGCCGCGGCCGTCCTGCAGCTGCAGGCGCTTGTAGGCGTCCTTCATGCCGTAGTCCTTGTCGTCGTAGAAGATCAGCTTGCGCTGCTCGGTCCAGGACAGGAGCATCTTGTGCACCTGGTCCCGGGCCATGTTCACGGCCATCTCCCGCACCTCGGTGTCGGAGGGGTACTCGGGCCGGCCCTGGGTGGAGGACTCTTCCCGGCTGGGGGAGACCGCGATGCGCTGCTGGCTGTAGATGCGGCCCGAGGCCAGGTCCACGGCCTGGATGGAGCCGTTGAACTCCACCTGGGTCTTGGAGGTGTAGGTGGTGACGGCGGGGTGGTACTCGCCCTTCTTGTCGGTCCAGGCCGCGTCGGTCTTCTGCAGGGGGATGTGCTTGACGTCGGAGCGCTGGACCTTCACGAAGAGCAGCACCGGGGAGCCCAGGAGCTTGCCCAGCTCCACCGCGGTCTTCTCGTCCACCAGGCCCGAATTGGAGAGTTTCTGCTCGCCCAGCACCTTCTCGATGTTGCCCCGGTCCAGCACGTCCAGCTGGCCCGCGGAGGTGAGGTCGGCGATGCAGGCCGAGAGCAGGTCCTCGGCGGCGGCGCTGTTCACGGGGGCGAAGGCCACCCGCTGGACCTTGATGCCCAGGCCGGGGGGGTGGGTGAGGGTGACCTGCACGTCCGGATTGATGAGGGCGTCCCAGAACTGGGCCTGGGCGGGGACGGCGAGGGCGCCCGCGGCGATGAGGACGGCGATGGGGCCTGGGCGCATGGGGCTTCTCCTGGGCGGCGGGTTTGGGTAATTCAAGCCTGGAATCCCCGGGGGTGGCAAGGGTCGGGGCGGGGTCTCGTATTATAACTTATTAATCAGACAATGAAAGGCCTCAGCCCCGGTGGACCAGGTGGATGGCGTCCAGGCGGAGCCGGGCTTCGCGCAGGTGGGTGTCCAGGGCGGCTTTCTGGTGCAGGAGCCCCTCGATGTCCCCCTCGCTCACACCGCCGTTCACCCGGCGCAGGGCCCGCAGCCGCTCGATCTCCCGGTCCAGGTGTGCGGCCAGGTCCTGCCGGGCCTTGGCCAGGAGGCGGGGCGCCCTCGCCTCCGCGAGGCCGCCGGCCCGGGCCAGCATGCGGGGGAGGAGCTCCTGGCGCACCTCGGGCCGGGCCAGGAGGCCCTGGCCGGCGGCGGGCCGGGCGCTGCGCGCCAGGAGGGCCCGGGGCAGCGCCGCCGTGAGGTCCCGGCCCTGGGCGTCCACCACCACCCGCAGGGGGGTGGGGGGCAGGAAGCGGTCCACGTGCAGCTGGGGCGGGGCCGCGCAGGCCAGGACGTACACGGCCTCCAGGTACAGGGCCGAAGCCTTGGGGTCCGGCCACCGCCCAAAGCAGGAGGTGCCCCCGCCGCCGCCCAGCAGGAGGTCCAGGGCGCCGCTCACCAGCGGGTGGTCCCAGGTGAGGAACTGGAGCTCCTCCCGGGCCAGGGCCCGCTCCCGGTCGAAGGTGACGGTGAGGCCGTCCGCGGAAAGGCCGGGCAGGGCCTCGGCGAGGACGCCCATGGAGCCCAGCTGGTAGGTGCGGGGGCCCACCTCCTCCACGTCCACCGGGAGGCGATCGAACAGGGTCAGCAGGAAGCCCTCCAGGGCGCGGTCCCCGTCCAGGCGGCGCAGTTCGTCCAGGAGCGCCGCCGAGGCCCCGGGGCGGAAGGAATTCAGTTCGAGGAGCCGGTCCCGGCCCCGCTCCAGGCGGGCCCGCAGCTCCTCCCGGGCGGCGCGGGTGGCCTCCACCAGGCCCTCCACGTCGCCGGGCGCGGCCAGCCGGTCCCGGAACCGCTCCAGCAGTTCGCGCCCGCCGTGGAGGTGGGTCCGGAAGGCGTCCAGGCCCTCGTGGTACCACCGCGCCAGCACCTCGTGGGCGCCGCCCCTGGGGTAGGGCACGTGGATCTCCACGTCCCGGGCCTGGCCGATGCGGTCCAGGCGCCCGATGCGCTGCTCCAGGACATCGGGATCCAGGGGGAGGTCGTAGAGCACCAGGTGGTGGGCGAACTGGAAATTCCGTCCCTCGCTGCCGATCTCGGAGCAGAGGAGGATGCGCGCCCCGCCGGGTTCGGCGAACCACGCGGCGTTCCGGTCCCGCTGCACCAGGGTCAGGCCCTCGTGGAAGACGGCGGCCTTCACCCGCACCCGGGGTTTCAGGCCCTGGGCGATGGCCTCGGCCTGGGCCCGGGTGGAGCAGATGAGGAGGACCTTGTCCCCGGTGGAGCGGAGCAGGTCCGCCAGCCAGTCCAGGCGCGGGTCCCGGGGGGAGGGCTCCAGGGGCGCCAGGTGCACGATGCGCGCGGGGAATCCCGCCACCGCCGCGCGGGTGTTGCGGAACATGGCGCGGCCCGTGCCGTGGCGGTCCAGCAGGGCGTTGAGGGCCTCGGGGCGGGATTCCTCCAGGCGCGCACCCAGGTCGGGGCCCAGCAGGGCCGCCAGGGCCGCGGCCTGGGGCGGCGGCAGGGGCTCCGGGGCCAGGAGGCCCGCGGCCAGGTCCGCGATGGCGCGGTAGTCATCCGCCTGGCGAAGGTAGGCGTCCAGGTCCGGGAAGCGGTGCGGGTCCAGGAGCCGGAGCCGGGCGAAATGGCCCGGGACCCCCAGCTGCTCCGGCGTGGCGGTGAGGAGGAGCAGGCTGGGAACGGCCGCGCCCAGGGCCTCCACCAGGGCGTAGGCGGCCCCCTCCAGGTGGTGGGCCTCGTCCACCACCAGCAGGTCCCACCCCGCCTCCAGGGCCTGCCGGGCCCGTTCCGGGCTTCCGGCCAGGAGGCCCAGGCCGCACAGCACCAGCTGGTCGTCCAGGAAGGGGTTGGCGCCCCCGGCCTCCAGGGCCCGGCAGCGGTCCTCGTCGTAGATGTGGAACCAGAGGTTGAATCGCCGGTACAGCTCCAGGAACCACTGGTGCACCAGCGAATCCGGCAGGAGGATCAGGACCCGGGCGGCGCGGCCCGTGAGCAGGAGCCGGTGCAGGATCAGGCAGGCCTCGATGGTCTTGCCCAGGCCCACTTCGTCCGCCAGGAGCACCCGCGGCGCCAGGCGCCCCGCGACCTCCGAGGCGATGTGGAGCTGGTGGGGAAGGAGCTCGACGCGGCCCCCGGCGAACCCGCGCGCCGGGGATTTGCGGCGGCGGTGCTGCCATTCCAGGGCCGCCACCCGCAGGGCGAAGGCGCCGGGCTCCTCCAGGTCCCCGGCCAGGAGGCGCTGCAGGGGGTCGCTGAAGGCGAGGCGGTCGCCCAGGTCGGCCTCGGCCAGTTCCCGGCCCCCGCCCCGGTACACCAGGAGCCCCGCGCGCCGGGCCACGGCCTCCACCACCAGGGACCGGTCCTCCCGGTCCCGCACGGTGTCCCCGGCCTGGTACTCCACCCGGCGCAGGGGGGCCTGGTCGCTGGCGTAGGTGCGGGTCTCGCCGGCGGCGCCGAAATGGACGGTGACGCTGCGGTCCGTGGCCTGGCGCACCGTGCCCAGGCCCAGGTCGGGCTCGGTGCGGCTGATCCAGCGCTGGCCGGGGAGGAAGGGCTCCTTCACGCGCCGCTCCCGGTGCGCAGGGGCTCCGGCGGCTCCGCCCGCAGGTCCAGGGCCTCGCCCGTGACCGGGTGGAGGAAGGCGAGGCGCTCGGCGTGCAGGAGGTACCCCAGGTCCCCCGGCAGGGCCACCAGGTCCTCCCGGGGCAGGCCGCCCGGGGCGTAGAGGGGGTCCCCGGCGAGGGGGTGGCCCACGGAAGCCAGGTGGATGCGGATCTGGTGGGGGCGGCCGGTGTGCAGGTCCACCTCCAGAAGGGTTTCGCCCTCCCGGCGCTCCAGGACCCGGGCCACGCTGCGGGAGGGCTTGCCGCCGGGGCTGGCGGCGAAGATGCTGCCCAGCCACGGGTGGGGCACGGGCCCGATGGGGGTGCGGATATCCAGCTCGTCCCAGGCGGGGCCGCCCGCGGCCAGGGCCCGGTAGCGCTTCTCCACCCGGTGCTCCCGCCACGCTTGCTGCAGGGCCGCCCCGGCCTCCGGGGTGCGGCCGAAGAGGACGAGGCCCGAGGTGCCCCGGCCCAGGCGGTGCATGGGGCTGCACCCGGGGCACCGGGCCCGCGCCAGGGCCACCAGCGTGTGCTCCAGGAAGCCGCCCCCGGGGAGCGTGGGCAGCCCGGAGGGCTTCACCACCGCCAGGAGCCAAGGATCCTCATAGACCACCCCCATGGCCAGGTCCACCTCCGGTTCCTCCCAGGGCGGGCGGTGCCAGGCCAGTTCCTGGCCGGGGGCCAGGGGCGTTCCGGGCGCGGGGGGGTGGCCGTCCAGCTCCACCTCGCCCCCTTCGATGCGCTCCCGCCACCGCTCCGGGGTGGAGTGGGGGTGGTGCAGGGCGTAGTGCTCCAGGACCGTGAGGCCGCCGCGCTGAACCCGCTCCCGGTAGCAGAAGCCGGCGTTGAGGGTCATGGGCCCACCATGCGGTGCATGAGGATGGCGCCGGCGGCGGCGACGTTGAGGCTGTCCACGCCCGGGGCCATGGCGATGCTCACGGCGCGGCCGCACCGGGCCAGGTCCTCCGGGGAGAGCCCGGGGCCTTCGGGCCCCAGCACCAGGGCGGTGCGGGCCGCGGGGCGCCAGGCGTGGACGCTTGCGCCGCCCAGGGCCGCGGCGACGATCTCGCCGTCGGCGCCCCGCCAGGCCTCCAGGGCCTCCCACACGTCCGCGCGGCGCCACAGGGGGAGCTTCCAGGCGGTGCCCATGGAGACCCGCACCACCCGGCGGCTGAAGGGATCGGGGCCCGGGCCCAGGAGGATCCCGTCCAGGCCCAGGGCCGCCGCGGTGCGCAGGAGCTGGCCCAGGTTCTCCGCGTCGGTGATGTTGGGCAGCGCCAGGAGGCGCCGGCAGGCCAGGAGTTCGGCATCTCCGGGCTGGGCGGGCACCTTGGCCGCAGCCATTAGGCCCCGGTGGAAGGGGAAGCCCGCCAGGGCCTCCACCTCCGCGGGCGAGGCCACGATGAGCTCGGCGCCTTCGGGCAGCAGGGGGCGCACGGCCTCCGCCGAGGCGGTTTCCGCCAGCACCGCCACCACCTCCACCCTCCCGGCCCGGCCCCAGGCCAGGAGGTCCTCCACCAGGATCCGGCCCTCGGCCACGAAACAGGCCCCCCGGGGGTGGTTGCGCTGCCCGGCGAAGCGCAGGTCTTGGAAGAGGGGCCAGGGGTCGGGAAGCGTCATGGCTTCATCATCACGGCTTTCCGGGGCGGACGGAAGCCGGGGGCTGTGTGAACCGGGCCCACCGGTCCAGAATCATTCCATGACCGACGCCCCGCCCCCGAGAACCCGCAGGATCCGCTACAAGGGCACCCACCCCCGGCGGTTCGAGGAGAAGTACAAGGAACTGGACCCCGGCGCCCACGCCGGGGAACTGCGCAAGGTCATGGACCGCGGCCAGACGCCGGCGGGGACCCACCGGCCCATCTGCGTGGCCGAGATCCTGGCCTGCCTGGATCCGCGGCCCGGGGAGGTGGGGCTGGACGCCACCCTGGGCTACGGCGGCCACGCCCGGGAGCTCCTGGCCCGCATCCGGCCCGGGGGCCGCCTTTTCGGCCTGGACGTGGACCCGCTGGAGCTGCCGCGCACCGAGGCCCGCCTGCGGGCCCTGGGCTTCGGGGAGGACCTGCTCGTCGTCAAGCGCATGAACTTCGCGGGCCTCCCCGCGCTCCTGCCGGAAACCGGCGGCGGGCTGGATTTCATCCTGGCCGACCTGGGCGTCTCCAGCATGCAGATCGACAATCCCGCCCGGGGCTTCACCTACAAGAGCGAGGGCCCCCTGGACCTGCGCCTCAACCCCAACCGGGGCCGGTCCGCCGCGGCCCTGCTGAAGGCCCTTTCCCGGGAGGAACTGGCGGCGCTGCTGGTGGAGAACTCCGACGAGCCCCACGCCGAGGCCATCGCCGGGGCCCTCCACGGCCAGGACGTGGCCACCACCGTGCACCTGGCGCGGCTGGTGCGGGGCGTCCTCTCCGAGGACGAGGCGCGCGCGAGCCTGCAGCGCACCTTCCAGGCCCTGCGCATCGCCGTCAACGACGAGCTGAAGGTGCTGGACCAGTTCCTCTCCCACCTGCCCGCGGCGCTCCGGCCCGGGGGCCGCGTGGCCATCCTCACCTTCCATTCGGGGGAGGACCGCCGGGTGAAGAAGGCCTTCCTGGAGGGGTGGCGGGAGGGGATCTACCGGGACATCGCGCGGGAGCCCGTCCGGCCCTCGTCCCAGGAGCGCCACGACAACCCGCGGTCCTCGTCGGCAAAGCTGAGGTGGGCGGTACGGGCGTAGGGAGTACCATGGTCGGGCATCCCTGGAGTCCCCATGCCCCGCGGTTTCCTTCCTGCCCTGATTTTCGCGCTCCCCCTCGCCGCCCAGGCCGACATCGACCGCGCGGTGGAGGGCGCCCGCGCCGCCTTCAACGTGCCCGGCATGGCCGTGGCGGTGGTGCAGGACGGCAAGGTGGTCCTGGCCAAGGGCTACGGCGTGCGCAGGCTGGGGGCCCCGGCGCCCGTGACGCCCGGGACCCTCTTCGCCATCGCCTCCAACACGAAGATCTTCACGGCCTCGGCCCTGGCCATGCTCGTGGACGAAGGGAAGCTTTCCTGGGACGACCGGGTCGTGGACCGCCTCCCGGGCTTCCAGATGAGCGATCCCTACGTCACCCGCGAGATGCGCATCGGGGACCTGCTCTGCCACCGCAGCGGGCTGGGGCTGGGGGCCGGGGACCTCATGTTCTTCCCCCCCACCGACCTCACGGCGGAGGAGATCGTCCACCGCCTGCGCTTCGTGCCGCTGGCCACGAGCTTCCGCAGCGCCTACGCCTACGACAACATCCTCTACACCGTGGCCGGCGAGGTGATCCGGGCGGTGTCCGGCAGGCCCTGGGCCGAGTTCATCCGGGAGCGCTTCTTCGGGCCCCTGGGCATGGCTTCGAGCCGCACCAGCATCCGGGACGTGCGCCCCGGCGAGGACGTGGCCTCGGCCCACGCCATGGAGGGGGACCGGCTCGTGCCGGTGGCCCACGAGGTCATGGACAACAGCGCCCCCGCCGGGGCCATCGTGGCGTCCGCCGAGGACATGACGCGGTGGGTGCGGGCGCTGCTGGCCAAGGGGGACCTGGGGGGCGGCAAGCGCCTGTTCACCGAGAAGCGGGCCCGGGAGCTGTGGACGCCCCTGACCCTCATTCCCCACCCCGAGCCGCCCCCGGCGCTGGCGGAGTCCCGGTCCGACTTCCTGGCCTACGCCATGGGCGAGGACGTGCGCACGTACCGGGGCCACCTGGTGGTGTCCCACACCGGGGGCCTCCAGGGCATGGTGACGGAGGTGACCATGGTGCCCGGGCGGAACCTCGGGATCATCGTCTTCACCAACCAGGAGGAGGGTGCCGCCTTCCGGGCCGTGACGAACACGGTGCTGGACCACTACCTGGGGGCCCCGGCCAAGGACTGGGTGGGGGCCTACCGGGAGGTGCGGGCCGCCCAGAAGGCCAAGGCCCGGGACGCGGTGGCCGGCGCCGCGGGGGCCCGCAACGCCGCGTCGAGGCCTTCGCTGCCCCTGGAGGGCTACGCGGGCCGGTACCGGGATCCCTGGTACGGCGACGTCCTGGTGGAGGCCGCCGGCGGGAAGCTGTCCATTCGGTTCACCCACACCCCGGCCCTCGCCGGAACCCTGGAGCACTGGCAGTACGACACCTTCGTGGCGCGGTGGAAGGACCGGACCCTGGACGCCGACGCCTACGTGACCTTCTCCCTGGGCCCGGACGGGAAGGTGGCCCGGGTGGCCATGAAGGCCGTCTCGCCTTCCACGGATTTCAGCTACGACTTTCACGATCTCGCACTGGCCCCCGTGGCGCCGGGAGCACCGGAGCGCTGGTAGGGGACCGGGGGAAGATTTTCCCGGACCGGATCCGGGGCGGCGCCGCGGCCGGGATTTGTCATAACGAGGCAATCCATCCCCTTCATCCCCTTCATCCGATTTCATCCCCGTTCCAGCAGGGCCAGCGCCGGGATGGGTCGGGACATGAAGATCAACTTCGCGCCGCCCCACCCCGGCTAGGGCCCTGCTGGAACGGGGATGAATAGGATCCAGGGGAAAAGGCAGGATAAAGAATGCCAGGTCCAAGCTGGAGCCGGATCCCAGAGATCAACCCGCCAGGGTTTGCCGACACTCCCTATTCCGGAGCCACCACCCGCTCCCCGGGATCCTCCGGCACGACGAAGGACAGGTCCTCCAGTTCCGTGATGCCGGCGGCGAGCTGCTCCAGGAGCAGGGCGGGGTCGTGGCGGAAGAAACCGGTGCAGGGGCCGTCCAGGGGCTCCCGGCGGGCCTCGGCGTCGGCCATGCGCGCCGCGAGTCCGAACCAGGTGATGAGGTCGGCGGCCACGGCGCCCTGGGCGGCCAGGCCCTGGGCCTCGAACTGGGCCAGGATGAAGTCCCGCTGGCGGTCGAGAATATCGCCCTCCTCCGGGTGGTCCGCGAACCGGCTGAAGAGTTCGGAGGGCTCCATCCCCAGGGCGCTCTGGACGATGGCGAACCACGGCACGGCCTTGCCGTCGTTGTAGAAGGCGTCGCAGGCCCGGGCGACGCGGGCGGCCTGGGCCAGGTCCGCGGCGGGGAAGGCCGGGGAGCCGGTGACGAGGTAGGGGCTCGCGGGCTGGTGCTCCAGGCGGAACGAAGGGGCCGTTTCGAAGAGCCGGGTGCCGGGCAGGACCGCCAGGCAGAAGATGTCCAGGTGGTTGGGGGCCAGGCCCAGGGCGAAGTCCAGGCTGGCCTTGAAGCCCTCCAGGTCGTCCCCGGGCAGGCCGTAGATGAGGTCGAACCCGTAGGTGGCCCCGGCGCGGTGGAGGAGGAGGATCCGGCTTTCGAAGGCGTCCGGGTCGATCCTGCGGTTGATGTTGCGCAGCACCGCGTCGTGGGCGCTCTGGAGGCCGATCTGGAGGGTGCAGCGGATGGACGCGAAGAGCCCGGCCAGCTCCCGGTCGATGAATTCGCTGCGGATCTCGAAGAAGAAGTGGATGGCCGGGGCCTCGGCGGCGATGAGGCGCAGCACGGCCTTGGCCCGTTCCCGGTCGAAGTTGAAGGTGGGGTCCAGCACGAAGACCTGGCTGACGCCCTTGGCCTCGAAGAGGCGCAGCTCCGCCTCCACCCGCTCCATGGGAATGCGCCGGGTGCCCGAACCCCCGCGGGACTCGAAGCAGAAATCGCACTTGAAGGGGCAGCCGCGGCTCAGTTCCCACAGCTGGCCCGGGTAGGCCGCGGGGTCCAGGGTCCCGTCCAGGTAGGGGCTGGGCAGCGCGGCCAGGTCGGCCACGGGGGCGGGGCGGAGCCGGGCCTGCAGGGTGCGGGGATCCAGGCCCCGGAGGAGGTGGGTGACGGCCTCCACGATGAGGTCCTCGCCCTCCCCGGGAAGCACGAGGTCCATGGCGGGATCGGCCAGCACGCCCCCGGGGTCCGCGGTGGCCTCGGAACCGCCGGCGAAGATCACCAGGTCCGGCTTCCGCGCCCGCAGCACCCGGGCCACGGCCAGGGCCCGGCCGCGGTTCCACAGGTACATGGAAAAGCCCACCCACCGGGGATCGTCCTCCAGGATCCGGTCCGCGCAGGCTTCGGGGCTCTGGTCCAGGTAGAGGTCCAGCACCCGCACGGCGACCTCCGCGCCGAAGGAGCGCCGCAGCACCGAGGCCAGCATGGCCGGTCCCAGGGGCACCGCCCGGGCCGAGGGTTCCAGATGTAGGGCCACCAGAACCAGGTCCATGCGTGCCGCCTCCCCCTGAATCATAGGCGGGACCGCGGGGAAAGGGCATCGGCGCGGCCCGGAGGGCGGTATATTTTTCCCCATGATCGTCGCCGTCCTCGTGGGATTCGCCTTCGGCTTCATCGGCTCCATGCCGGTGGCGGGGCCCATCGCCCTGCTGGTGCTGCGCCTGGGGCTCAACCACGACGCGCGCCACGCGCGGTACGTGGCCATCGGCGGGGCCGTGGCGGAGGGGCTCTATTCCCTGGCGGCCTTCTGGGGGCTCAGCACGGTGCTGGACCGGCACCCCCGGGTCCTGCCCGCCAGCCGCCTGGTGGGGGCGGTGTTGTGCCTGGTCCTGGGCATCGTCCTGCTGCTCCACCGGCCCAAGCCCGGGCCCCCGCCGGGCCAGCCGGAACGCAGGAAGGGCACCAAGCGCAGCCTCCTGGGGGGATTCCTCCTCACGGCCCTGAACCCCACCCTGCTGGTCACCTGGACGGCGGCCCTGGCCGCGCTCCACGCCACCGGCCTGGTCACCCTGTCCCCGGAGCGGGCCGTGCCCTTCGCCCTGGCGGTGTTCGTGGGCATCGTGGCCTGGTTCTCCACGCTGCTGTGGCTGGTGCGCCGGTTCAAGGGGCGCTGGAGCCCGGCTTCGGTGGAGTGGTTCATCAAGGGCATGGGGGCCGTGCTGGTGGGCGCGGCGGGGGTGGTGCTGCTGCGGGCGCTCATCGGGTAGGCCGGGACGTCCGGGTGCATACTGGATGCCCTGGAGGATCTCCCATGGCATTCCTGCTCCAACTGCCGCCCTGGCCCCACAAGGTGGATGGCGGCGTCCTCCTCCTGGTGGCGGCCCTCTTCCTGGCTTCGGTGCTGGCGCACCGCTACTGGCGGGCCACGATCCGCCTGGAGGACGAGGGGGAGGCCCGGGAACTGGACGCCCGGCGCGCCCTGGAGCGCTACCGGGAGGCCTTCCGGGGCCTGCCGGCCCCGGCGGCCTTCGCCGACCGCGCCACGGGCCTGGTGATGGAGGCCACCCCCGGCTGGGCCGGGCAGGACCTGCCCGCCCCCGGGGAGCCCGTCTTCCGGGATGACCCGGCCCTGGAGGCCGCGTGGCGGGCCATTCCCGGCCCCGGGCCCGACCACAGGCCGGCGGATCCCGGGCCCCTGACCCTCCGGGGGCGGGCCTTCACGGCCACCTGCCTGGGCGGGGCCAGCCTCGGGGTGGTGCTCCTGGTGCCAAGGGAGGGCTGAAAAGGGCCTTCCCGCGATAAACTGGTTTTTTGCCCGGAAGGAATGGAGACCGCATGCAGCTCAGCCAGTACCGCCAAGTCCGCATCGAGAAGCTGGAAAAGCTCAAGGCCCTGGGCCTGGACGTTTGGCCCCGCAAGGCCGAGCGCACCCACGGCATCGGGGAGCTCCTGGAGGCCCACGACCGGGAGGGGGCCAAGACCTCCGGCGAGGACCTGGAGGCCCTGGGCCAGGTGGTGAGCGTCATGGGCCGGGTCATCGCCATCCGGGAAATGGGCAAGAGCGTGTTCGCCACGGTCACGGAAATGGGGCTCAAGCTCCAGGTGTACTTCCGCATGAACGACCTGGCCGAGCCCGGATGGGAGGTGGTCAAGCTGCTGGACCTGGGCGATTTCATCTCCGTCACGGGCCCGGTCATGCGCACGCGCATGGGCGAACTGTCCGTGCGGGCCCAGCGCATCCAGTTCCTCACCAAGGCCCACAAGCCCCTGCCGGAGAAGTGGCACGGGCTGCAGGACAAGGAGGTGCGGTACCGCAGGCGCTACCTGGACCTGGTGGCCAACCCCGACGTGCTGCTCACCTTCCAGACCCGCAGCCGCATCCTCGCCAAGGTGCGCGCCTACATGGAGGGCCAGCGCTTCCTGGAGGTGGAGACCCCCATGATGCAGCCCATCCCGGGCGGCGCAACGGCCCGGCCCTTCGTGACCCACCACAACGCCCTGGACATCCCCCTCTACCTGCGCATCGCCCCCGAACTCTACCTCAAGCGCCTCATCGTCGGTGGCTTCGAGCGGGTCTTCGAGATCAACCGGAGCTTCCGCAACGAGGGCGTCTCCATGCGCCACAACCCCGAGTTCACCATGATGGAGAGCTACGCGGCCGGCGAGGACCTGCGGGACGTGATGGTGCTCACGGAGAACCTCTTCGAGACCGTGGCCCAGCACCTGGGCGCCGTGGAGCGGCCCTTCGGCGTGGACGCCGAGGGCAACCCGCGGCTGATCAGCTACCAGACCCCCTTCCGCCGCATGACCCTCAAGGACGCCACCGCCCATTTCGGCGGCTTCGACCGGGCCCTCCTGGAGGACCCGGCCCAGATCCTGCGCCTGGCCCGGGAGGCCCACGTGGAGGACGCCGAGAAGCAGACCTCCGGCGCCCTGCTGGGCGCGCTCTTCGAGCACCACGCGGAGAAGGAGCTCATCCAGCCCACCTTCATCACCGAGTACCCCGTGGAGCTGAGCCCCCTCACCAAGAACCTCCCCGGCGACGCCCAGTTCGTGGACCGGTTCGAGCTCTTCATCGGGGGCATGGAACTGGCCAACGCCTACTCGGAGCTCAACGATCCCGTCGTTCAGCTGGAGCGCTTCCAGGCCCAGCTCGCCGAGCGCGAGGCGGGCAACGACGAGGCCATGCTCCTGGACGAGGACTTCATCGAGGCCCTGGAGCACGGGTTCCCGCCCTGCGGCGGCCTGGGGGTGGGCATGGACCGCCTCGTCATGCTCATGACGGACAGCTCCAGCATCCGCGACGTGCTGCTGTTCCCCCTCATGCGCCCGGGGACCAAAGGCGCCGGGGACGAGGACGAGGCGTAAACCCGGCCACCGCCTCCCCCAGGGAGGCCAGGAAGGCCGTGACCACGGCCAGCTCCAGCCCCAGCTCCCGGGCCGCCCCGGCCACGGTGGCCGCCTGGGCCCGCACCAGGAGGTAGGCCGTGGCTTCCGTCAGCTCCCGCCACCGGATGAAGCCCTGGGCGTCCCGGCTGGCCAGGAGGTGGCAGGCGCCGGGGCGGGGCGCGGGGGCCTCCCAGGTGGCCTCGTGGACCCGGTGGGCGTAGGTCAACACCTGGGTGGGCGGCGCCAGCACCAACCGGTCCCCGGGCCGGGGGGAAGCCCGGAGATCCCCCGGGAGGGCTTCGTCCGGAAGGTGTTCCACCAGCTGCTTCACCAGTTCGAAATGGGCCAGTTCCAGGAGGAAGGGCCACCGCTCCCGCCCCCAGCCCGAGGTGGCCATCCAGCCCAGGAAGGTGGGCGAGATATCCCGGTAGTAGGGGCTCCGGAAGATGCGCGTGGCCAGGAAGGCGGCCCGGCAGGCCTCCCAGGCCCCGGCCCCCTCCAGCAGCGTGCGGGTGAGGGGGAAGTCCAGGTCGATGGGTTCCCAGATATCCTCCCGCACGGCGTCCCGGTAGTACAGCAGCCGGCTCCGGAAGCGGCGGAAGGCGGCCCGGTCCCCCTCGGGCAGGCCCCGGGCCGCGGCGAAGGCGGCCGGATCGGCCTCGAAGGCGCTGGCGTCCGGATCCAGGGCCAGGGCCGCGAGGCTGCGCTGCAGGGCGAGGACCGGGTCAGGCATGGGCGCCCAGCACCTGGTCGTAGACCTCCTGCAGCGCGGCCCGCTCCGCCAGGAGCTCCGCCAGGGGCGGGATGGCGTTGTCCCGCTCCAGCAGCACCGGCACGGGCCGGCCGATGCGGGGCAGGACGAAGCGCAGGAGATCCACCACCGGATCGGCCACGGGCGCGCCGTGGGTGTCGATGACCAGATCCTCGTAGCGGTCGTGGCCGGCGATGTGGATCTGGGCGACGCGGTGCAGGGGCATGCCCTCGAACCAGCGGTACGGGTCGAAGCCGAAGTTCAGGGAATTCACGTAGACGTTGTTGATGTCCAGGAGCCAGCCCGCGTCGGCCCCCTCCAGCACCTCGGCGATGTAGGCCGCCTCGTCCATCTCCGATTCCCCCAGTTCGGCGTAGTAGGTGACGTTCTCCAGGAGGAAGGGCACCGGGAGCCTTGGCTTGAGCTCCCGCACCCGGGCGGCGGCGTGGCGCGCGGAGGCCCGGGTGAAGGGCATGGGCAGGAGTTCGTGGGTGGTGGCGCCGTCCACGGAGGTGAAGCAGAGGTGCTCCGAGTGCCAGGGGCTGCCGGATTCCAGGAGGAAGGTGGCCAGGTCGGCCAGGTAGGCGTCGTCGAAGGGGTCGAAGCCGCCCACCGAGAGGCTCAGGCCGTGGGAGATCACCGGGTCCCGCGCCAGGATGGCGCGGGTGAGGGCGGCGGTGCGTCCCCCGTCCCCCAGGACGTTCTCCGGGGCGATCTCCCAGAAGGGCACCGGCACGGCCTGCCGGGCCACCTCCTCCAGGTGGGGAAGGCGCAGGCCCAGGCCGACCCCGGCCAGGGGCATCTCAGTGGCCCCAGCCGCAGCGGGGCTGGGTGGCGCAGCGGCGGCCGCAGCGGGGCACCCCCGCGCATCGCCGTCCGCACCGCGGGATGCCCGCACAGCGGCGCCCGCCGCAACGGGGCACCCCCGCACAGCGCCGGCCGCCGCACAGGCCCTCCACGGACGCGGTGAGGACGGTCTGGCCCTCCGGGGCGACCTCCCGGGCGGAGAGGGTGGGGGCGGGCGCGGCCGGAAGGGCCGAACTGGCGGCGAAGAGGGTGGCGATTCCGATGAGTTTGGTGATCATGGTGCGCTCCGCGCGGCGCTGGCCGCACTGGGATCCCTGGGGATCCGAAGGGGATGGGGGCCCGGCGTGCCGCCAGGCCTGGGTGCGGGGACAGGGTTGTTGTCCATGGATAACGTACCGAATTTCACCCCTATTGATCGGGTGTCGACCACGGCTACTTGAGGCCAAATTCCCTATTAAAATTCGATTAAATGGTTGTTTCCACACGCATTTTAAAGCCAAGGGCCACGGTCCTAAGAGGCCGTGGCTCTTGGGGATTCATTCGTCAATTCATGTCGGGCCCCTCAGTTGCCCGCAGGTTCCTTTGCTTCGGCCGGGATCGCGATAGGGGCCGGCCGGGGCCAGTCCACCACGGCCTGGTTGAGGCGCTCCCAGTGGCCCTTGAGGGGGACCCGCTCCTGGACGAATTCCATGCCCTTGGGCACCAGGCGGATCAGGTGGTCGCTTCCCGCCCGGTAGTAAGCGAGGCGGGTGCGCTGGCCCCTGCGGTTGGCCTTGAAGGGGAAGAGCCAGTGGCACCGGGGCCCCTCAGCGGCGGGCTCGATGCCCTTGAGATCGGCCTTCATGGTGGTGGCGCCGTGGGCGCCCACGATCCACATCTGGTGCTGGCCGGGGCGGGTGTAGGCCAGCTGCTCGGTGCCGTTGCCCAGGAAATCACCCGTGGCCGCCAGGAGGTTCTGGTCCACGGCCAGGTCGCTGGTGTCGGCGGGGATGAGCTCGCACCGGGCGGTTTCCGCGCCCTTCTCGAAATGGCCGGCCACGAAGCCCTGGGCGGGCTTGGGGAGCCGGGCCGCGTTGGTGAGCACCTTCCAGCCGGGCGCGCCCCGGCGGGCGTGGATGAGATCCGAAACGCCCGTGCCGGTCATGTCCAGGGGGACCATGAAATCCCCTTCCCCCAGGCCGCCCAGGTCCGCCGGCTCGCCGCCCCCGGGGGCGGCCAGCATGGGGAAGGCCATGCCCTCGGCCGAATCCTGGGCCACGATGCGCAGGGCCCCCTTGTCCATGGCTTCGATGCGCTGGAGGGGGGGCAGGGGGTGGATCGCCCCCTCGCCCTGGCTGTCGGGAGCGGGCTTGAAGACGCCGTGGAGGAGGGCGTGGGTGGGAGGTGGGGCGGCGTGGGCGGTGCACAGGCCTGCGGCCAGGGCGGCCCCGAGGAGGAAGCGTTGCATGACGGTGCTCCTTTATGGATGAAAAATGGTCGTTGTGGCGCGCCATTCCAGGAGTGCCCTGAAGGGCCCCCAGGTTCTGGCGGGCGGCCGCCTCGCGGTTTGAAAAAATAAATAGTATTAAAACGCCAGGGCTTGGGGCAGAATCGGCACCCGGATCCCACCCCGTTCATTGAGCCCTTGGGGCTGATAAAACACGCACTTCGGTGCGAGAAGCCATTAATGATTGCCGGTTTATCCAATTCACAAGGGGGAGATATGAGTATTTCACTCTCTACGCGTCTTCACCTCATCGTGGGGGGCGCCTGCGCGAGCCTCGCCATCCTCGCCCTCCTGGGCCTGGCGAGCCTCCGGTCCAGCCTGAACCAGGAGCGCCGGTCCCAGATCGCGACCCTCCTCGACACCTCGGAAAACCTCTGCGCCCACTACCACGAACTGGCCCAGAAGGGCGAAATCACCGAGGACCAGGCCAAGGCCCGGGCGGCGGAGGCCCTGGGGGCGCTGCGGCACGAGGACACCTACTTCTTCGTGCGGGACGCCCAGGACGTCATGCGCGTCCACGTGAACCCGGCCCGGGTGGGGAAGGTGGATCCCGGGTTCAAGATGCCCGATGGCCGGTCCTCCGGCGCCGTGGGCCGGGAGATGCTGGCCAAGGACCGCATCGCCTACATGGAGATCCGCAACGCCAAGCCGGGCGGCACGGAACTGCTGCCCAAGCTCAACGGCCTCATCGAATTCAAGCCCTGGGGGTGGGCCATCGGGATCGGGTTCTTCACGGACGACATCCAGGCGGCCTTCTGGGCCCAGGCCTGGCGCCAGCTGCTGGTGGGGGTGGCCCTCCTGGCGGTCATGGCCCTGGTGGCCACGCGGCTCTCCAAGAGCATCCTCGGGCAGCTGGGGGGGGATCCGGGCTACGCCACCGAAATCGTCCGCCAGATGGCGGGCGGGGATTTCCGCATGAACATCCAGCACGGGGGCAGCCCGGACAGCCTGCTGGGGTCCATGGCCCACATGGAAAAGGATCTGCGGACCATGATCCACGGCATCATGGACGTGTCGGCCCAGTCCGCCTCGGGCACCACGGAGCTTTCCGCCGCGGCCGGGGAGCTGAACCTCACCACCCTGGATCTCAGCCGGAGCGCGGACCAGCAGCGGGAGGCCATGATGTCCTCGGCCTCGGCCCTGGAGCAGGTGACGGCCTCCATCCGGGCCGTGTCGGAGCGCCTGTCCACCGCCAAGGCCCTGGCGGCGGAATCCCATCAGGTGACGGAGGACGCCATCGCCCTGGCCGGCGAGACCACCCAGACCATGGACGGCATCCGCCAGAGCTCCGAGAGCGTCAGCCGGATCACCGTGGTCATCGCGGATATCGCCCGGCAGACCAATCTGCTCTCCCTGAACGCGGCCATCGAGGCCGCCAAGGCGGGGCACCAGGGCAAGGGCTTCGCGGTGGTGGCCGAGGAGATCCGCAAGCTCGCCGAGCGCAGCGGCGCCGCGGCCAAGGAGATCCGCACCCTCATCGAGACCAGCGGCCAGTGGGTGAAGGACGGCACGCAATCCGTGGAGAAGGTGGTCCAGAGCCTCGAGGCCATCCGGGCCAACGCCCGGGAACGGGCTTCCGGCGTGGAGGCCATCAACCTCGCCATCGAGGAGCAGGCCAAGGCCAGCGAGGACGTGAACAAGGCCGTGGCCATGACGGCCCACCTCACGGAGCGCAACGCCTCGGCGGCCACGGAGCTGGCCGCCAGCATCGGCGAGACCAAGCGCACCATCGACGACATCGCGTCCCTGTCCAACAAGCTGCGGGACCTCACCCACGGCTTCAAGGTGTGAGGTCAGGCCTCCTCGGCCCGCTCCTTCTCGAGCTGGGCCAGGAACACTTCCAGCCACTTGGTGGAGAAGTCGCCCTTGATGAAGTCGGGGTGGTCGATGATGCGGCGGTGCAGGGGGCTCGTGGTCCGGATGCCCTCCACCACGATGGTGTCCAGGGCGCGGCGCATGCGGGCCAGGGCCTCGGTGCGGTCGTTGCCGTAGGCGATGAGCTTGGCCACCATGGAATCGTAGTAGGGTGGGATGACCGCGTCCTGGTGCATGGCGGTGTCCATGCGGATGCCGGGGCCGCCGGGGAAGTGCAGGGCGGTGATCCGGCCCGGGCAGGGCGTGAACTTCCAGGGATCCTCGGCGTTGATGCGGCACTCGATGGCCGAGCCGCGCAGGACGATGTCCTCCTGGGCGTAGGAGAGCTTGCGGCCCGCGGCGATGCGGATCTGCTCCTTGACGATGTCCACCCCCGAGACCAGCTCGGTGACGGGGTGCTCCACCTGGACGCGGGTGTTCATCTCCATGAAGAAGAAGTCGCCCCGGGCGTCCAGCAGGAACTCGATGGTGCCGGCGTTGAAGTACCCCACGGCCTTCGCGGCGCGCACCGCCGTCTCGTGGATGCGCTTGCGCAGCTCGGGGGTGAGGGCGGGGCTGGGGCTCTCCTCGATGAGCTTCTGGTGCCGGCGCTGGATGGAGCACTCGCGCTCGCCCAGGTGGATGATGTTGCCGAAGAGGTCGCCCAGGATCTGGACCTCGATGTGCCGGGGCTCCAGGAGGTACTTCTCCATGTACACCGAGTCGTCCGTGAACGCGGCCTTGGCCTCGGTGCGGGCGGTGTTGTACATGTCCGACATCTCGTCGGGGGAATTGACGATGCGCATGCCCCGCCCGCCGCCGCCGGCGCTGGCCTTGACGATGACGGGGTAGCCGATCTTCTCGCCCCAGGCCAGGGCGTCCTCCACCGTCTCCACGATGCCGTCGCTGCCGGGCATGAGGGGCACCCCCGCGGCCAGCATGGTGGCCTTGGCCTGGGCCTTGTTGCCCATGGTGCGGATGATCTCGGCGTTGGGGCCGATGAACACGATGCCGCAGGCCTGGCACACGTCCACGAAATGGGGGTTCTCGCTGAGGAAGCCGTAGCCCGGGTGGATGGCCTCGGCCCCGGTGACCTCGGCGGCCGCGATGACCTGGGGGATGTTCAGGTAGGACTTGCCGCTGGCGGGGGGGCCGATGCAGATGTCCTCGTCGGCGAAGCGCACGTGGAGGGCGTTGCGGTCGGCTTCGGAATACACCGCCACGGTCTGGATCCCCAGCTCCTTGCAGGCGAAGATCACCCGCAGGGCGATCTCCCCGCGGTTGGCGATGAGGATCTTGCGGAAGGGGGGCTCGCCGGTCTTGGCGGCGGGCTTCCGGTTGGGGGTGGAGCGTTTGACGGGGCTCATGGCGCTAGCGCACCCGCACGGCGAAGAGCCGCTCCCCGTACTCCACGGGCTGGCCGTTCTCCACCAGGACCGCCACCACTTCGCCGGCCACGTCGCACTCGATCTCGTTCATGAGCTTCATGGCCTCCACGATGCAGAGGGTCTGGCCGGGCTTCACGAAATCCCCGGGCTGCACGTAGCTGGGCCCGTTGGGGGTGGGGCTGCGGTAGTAGGTGCCCACGATGGGGCTGGTGATGTGGTGGATGCCGGGATCCTCGGACTTCTCCTCCGCCGGGGGCTGGGCCGGGGCCACCAGGGTGTGGGTGGGCATGGCCGGCAGGGGCATGGCCGGGGCCAGGACCTGGGGCACGGGGGCGGGGGCGTCGGCGCCGCCCTTGCGGATGCGGAACTTCACGCCCCCGGTCTCCATTTCGAATTCGTCGATGGGCTCCCGGGCCACCAGGCCGATGAGGGCCTTGATGTCCTCCAGGCCCAGGGCCACGGTTCCGGCGGGAGCCTTGGAGGGGAGGGCGCGGGAGGGAGCGGGTTTCTTCACGGGACTCATGGGCACTCCACGGGGGGCTTCAAGCGGGGGTCGGGGGTTCTTCCGGGGCATCCGAAGCGACGGCCGCCTTGCGGGCGCGTCCCTTCAGGCCGGTCTCGTCGGGCCGGAATTCCTTGCTGGCGGCGTCCAGAATCCCGTTCACGAACTGGGTTCCCTCCTGGTCGCTGAATTCCTTCACGATCTCCAGCGCCTCGTTGATGACGATGGGGAAGGGGATCTCCTTCAGGAACATCAGCTCATAGACGCCCAGGCGGAGCAGGTTGCGGTCCACCACGGCCATGCGGTGGATCTTCCAGTGCTCGGCGAACCGGGTGAGCACGGCGTCGATCTCGTCCAGGTGCCCGTGCACCCCGTCCACCAGGCGCCGGGCGTAGTAGAACGCGTCCCGGTTCAGGTCCTGGATGGCGTTGAAGCCCGCGAAGACCTCGTCGGGGAGGTACTCCGTGAGATCCATGGCGTAGAGCATCTGGAGGGCGTATTCGCGCCCCCGCCGGCGGACACCCATTACTTCGTCCCCTTCCTGGGCGCCGGGAGGGCCCGGAAGAGATCCACCGACTCCAGGAGGGTCATGGCGGCTTCCCAGCCCTTGTTGCCCATCTTGGTGCCTGCGCGGTCGATGGCCTGCTCCACGGAATCCGTCGTGAGCACGCCGAAGATGACGGGAATGCCGGCCTCCAGGCCCACCTGGGCCGTGCCCTTGGTGACCTCGTTGGCGATCATGTCGAAATGGGGGGTCCCGCCGCGGATGACCGCGCCCAGGACCACGACGCCGGCGTAGTTGCCGGACAGGGCCACCTTCTTGGCCACCTGGGGCAGCTCGAAGGCCCCGGGGACCCGGATGAGGTCGATCTGGGCCTCGCTTCCCCCGTGACGGAGGATGCAGTCCGTGGCGCCGCCTATGAGCCGGTCCACGATGAATTCGTTGAAACGCGCGGCAATCAGGGCGAACCGGTCGCCCTTTTCCACACGCAGCTGGCCCTCAAAGATCCCCATGGGAACCCCCCGAAAGGTGGTTGAATTGAAGACAATAGCACAACTGGAGCGAAAGTCGAATCAAAGGCCGTGCTCGAAGGCCAGGCCGGCGTCCACCACGCCCCAGGGCACCAGGTGGTCGATCTGGTCCCGGCCCAGGGTGATGCCGAAGAGGCGCCACACCGCCAGGGAGTAGACGTCGGGGAGGTACCGGCCCCACATCTTCACCGGCAGTTCACCCACCTCCAGCGTGGGGGAGAGGGCCAGCATGAGCATGTACTCGATGAGGAAGGAGGCGTTGGAGGCGATGCGGCCCGAGTACGTCACCCCCGCGCGCTGCTCGAGGATGCGGGCCTCGTGGATGCAGGAGCCGAACTCGCTCTCCACCAGGTCGGAGGCGGTGGTGAGGATCACCTCGGCCCGGAAGCTGCGCTGCCCCCCCTCCACGAAGCCCGGGAAGCCCTCGGCCAGCTCCTGGGGGGTGAGGCCCTTGCCGGCGTGGCGGGCCCAGTCCCAGTCCCGGGCCAGGTCCACCAGCACGCCGGGCTCAGGGACCTTCAGGTCCACCAGGAGGTTGATGTCGTTGTAGCGGCCCCGGTGCTCCTCCTTCACCACGCCCAGCACGGAGGGGTGGCGGCGGATGGCCTCCTCCATGGAATCCATCTCCTCCGGGGTGCCCACGAACTTGAGGCCGATGCCGTCGTCGATGCGCAGGTCCTCGGGCTTGAAGACCAGCACGCCGTCCCGGAAGGTGCGGCTCACGATGCGCTCGGCCTGGTCGTAGTCCTGGGCCATCTCCTGCTTGGAGGAGAGGAGCTCCTTCAGGGGGATGCCGTAGGTCTCGGCCCGTTGCTGGGCCAGGAGCCGGGCCCGCTCGTTGATGGCCCCGGCGAGGCGGTCCGCCACGCGCCGCGAGCACTTCTCGGCGATGCGGCGCAGGCGCTTGATGCGGGCCATGCCCAGGATGGTGCCGTCCTCCCGCAGCCCCAGCATCACGTCCGAGGGCGTGCCCGGGAAGAAGTCCTCGGGGTGGTTCCGGTAGAGGCTGAAGAGCTCCTGCTCGCGAGGGCCGGGGTTCCGGCAGGAGGCCACGATGGCGTCCCGCAGTTCGTCCTTGGAGCGCAGGCGCGTGAGGGTCACGGGCCCGGGGTGCACGGCCTGCTTGATGCCGGTGAGCAGGTCCCTCACCACCGGCGCCGAGATCAGGTTCTCGTACGTGGTCACCTGGGTGAGGAATCGGCCGTCCCCCCGGAGGGGGCAGTCCGCGAACCAGCGGGTGGCCAATTCGAAGAGTTCTTTGCGGTGGGTGATGCTGGTCAGGTGCATGGGTGATGGCCTGGTTAGATCTTACTCTCCCACCGCAAGGGCGGGCTGCTGCTGGGTCATGCAGTGCATGGCCCCGAAACCCCAGATGAAGTCACCGCTGTAGATACCGACGATCTCGCGGTCCGGGAAGAGGGAGGCGAGGAGGTCCAGGGCCACCCGGTCGTTGGGGTCGTTGAACACCGGAACCAGGACGAGGCCGTTGGCGATGTAGAAGTTCCCGTAGCTGGCGGGGAGCCGGATGCCCCGGTAGGTGAGGGGCCCGGGCAGGGGCAGCTCCACCACCTCCAGGGGCCGGCCGTCCTGGTCCGTGGCGGCCCGCAGGCGCCGGAGGTTCTCGGCCAGCGGGGCGTGGTTGGGGTCGTCCCGGCGGGGCTCCACCACCGTCACCACCGTGCGCTCGCCCACGAAGCGGGAGAGGTCGTCCACGTGGCCGTGGGTGTCGTCGCCCCGGATGCCGTCGCCCAGCCAGATCACCTTGCGGATGCCCAGGTGCTCGGCGAAGGCCTTCTCGTACCCCTCCCGGCCCAGGCCGGGGTTGCGCTCCTGAACCTTGCTGAGGAGACACTCCTCGGTGGTGAGCAGGGTGCCGCGTCCGTTGACGTCGATGCTGCCGCCCTCCAGGACCATCCCGGCGCGCCGTCCCCGGGCGCCCGCGGCGCGGGCCATGAAGCCCGCCACCTCGGCGTCCTGCTGGAAGTTGTCGTACTTGGCCCAGGCGTTGAACCGCCACTGCACCGCGCCCAGGGCGTCCCCGTCCCGCACGAAGCAGCACCCGGAATCCCGCAGCCAGATGCGGTCCGTGGGCAGCGCGTGGAAGCGCACGTTGGCCGAAAGGGCCCCGGCGCGGTCCAGCACGCCCCGGGCCCGGGCCTCCATGGCGGCGTCGCGCACCAGGATCTCCACCCGCTCCCTGCGGCCCAGGTGGCGGATGATCTCGGCGAAGACGAAGGGGATGGCGGCGAACTTGCCGGGCCAGTCCATGCGGTTGTGGGGCCAGGCCACCCAGGTGGCGGCATGGGTCTCCCATTCGGCGGGCATGCGGATCATGGCCGCCTCAGTCCAGGAACCGGCGGGGCAGGTCCCCGTAGGCGTCGATGCGGCGGTCCCGCAGGAAGGGCCAGTTGCGCCGGGTGGTCTCCAGCAGGTCCAGGTCGATGTCGCCCAGGAGGATCTCCTCCTTGTCGTGGCTGGCCTGGGCGAGGATGCGCCCGAAGGGGTCCGCCAGGAAGGAGCCGCCCCAGAATTCCAGGCCCAGGCCGGGAGCCTCGTCGCCCCGGATGTTGCCGGTCTCGAAGCCCACCCGGTTCACGCCGGCCACGAAGACCCCGTTGGCGATGGCGTGGCCGCGCTGGACGGTGCGCCAGGCGTCGTACTGGGCCTCGCCGTATTCGGCCTTCTCCGCCGGGTGCCAGCCGATGGCCGTGGGGTAGAAGAGGGTGGAGGCCCCCTGCATGGCCGTGAGGCGCGCCCCTTCGGGATACCACTGGTCCCAGCACACCAGGGTGCCCAGCCTGCCGAAGGTGGTGTCGTGGGCCTTGAAGCCCAGGTCCCCGGGGGTGAAGTAGAACTTCTCGTAGTAGAGGGGGTCGTCCGGGATGTGCATCTTGCGGTAGAGGCCCCGGATGGAGCCGTCGGTCTCCAGCACCGCCAGGGTGTTGTGGTAGAGCCCCGCGGCCCTGCGCTCGAAGAGCGAGGCCAGGATCACCACCCCGCGCCTGCGGGCCACCTGGCCCAGGAGGTCCGTGGCCGGCCCGGGGATGCTCTCGGCCAGGTCGAAGAGGGCGATGTCCTCCCGCTGGCAGAAGTATTGGGTCTGGAAGAGTTCAGGAAGACAGACCACCTGGGCGCCCCGGGCGGCGGCCTCCTCCACGAAGGCCGCGGCCCGGCGGAGGTTCTCCGCCGGCTCGGGCCCGCAGGCCATCTGGATCAATCCGACTCGGTAACGCTTGGGGGACAAGGCGGGCCTCTGAAAAAAAGCGAACCCCCAAGAATACCCTACTTCACCCGGTCCAGGAGCCTGAGCAGCCCGTCCAGGATCGTCAGGGGGTGGGGCGGGCACCCCGGGATGAAGAGGTCCACGGGGATCCCCGCCCCCACGGCGCCGCAGAGCTGCTCCTCCTGGTCCCGGTAGGGGCCGCCGCTGATGGCGCAGGCGCCCACGGCGATGACCAGCTTGGGATCGGGGGTGGCGGCCAGGGTCTTGGCCAGGGCCAGCTCCATGTTCCGGGTGACGGGGCCGCAGATGAGCACCGCGTCGGCGTGGCGGGGGCTGGCCACCACCTGGATGCCGAAGCGGCCCAGGTCCCAGCCGATGGTGCCCAGCACGTTCACGTCCACTTCGCAGCCGTTGCAGCCGCCCGCGCTCACCACCCGCAGCTTGAGGGAGCGCCCGAAGAGGGCCAGGGCCTTGGCTTCCAGGGCCCCGGCCACCCGGTAGGCCTCGCCCGGGGCCGCGAGCAGGTCCTCCCGGGCGCGCGTGGCCAGGCGGAACTCGTCCGTGAAGCGCAGGGTGTGCTCGGGGCAGGCGTCGGTGCAGGCCGTGCAGAACAGGCACCGGCCCAGGTCCAGGGTGATCCGGGGCCCCTCGCCGATGGCCTCGGTGGGGCACGCGTCCACGCAGGCCCTGCAGCCCCCGGGGCAGGGCTCCCCGGGCAGCTCCGGCAGGCCCCGGAAGCGGTCCGGCATGGGCGGGACCTCCTCCGGGAAGGCGTTGGTGCGGTGCCCTTGCCGCAGTCGGGAAGCCAGGATCTTCAGCATCAGAGGTCGAACCCGCAGTAGGAGAGGTTGAAGCTCTTGTTGCACAGGGGGAAGTCGGAGATCTCCTCCCCCCGCAGGGCCAGCGCGAGCCCGGTCCAGTTGTGGAAGGAGGGGTCGACGATCTTGTAGCGGGAGAAGCGCCCGTCCCCGTCCGTCACGGCCAGGTGGACCACTTCCCCGCGCCAGCCCTCGGTCATGCCCAGGGCCAGGTGGTCCGGGGGCAGGGCCCGGGGGGCCTGGACCTCGATGGGGCCGGGGGGCAGGGCCCGGAGCACGTCCAGGGCCCAGCGCAGGAACTCCACGCTGGACTGGATCTCCTGGGCGCGCACCCGGGCCCGGGCGGCCACGTCGCCCATGTCCTCGTTCACGCCCGGGATGGCGGCCTCCTGGAAGGGGCCGAAGGGGTGGGCCCGGCGCACGTCCCGGTCCAGGCCGCAGGCCCGGCCCGCGGGGCCCACCAGGCCGATGTTCTTGGCCTGGGCGGGGATGACCCGGCCGGTGCCCTCGAGTCGCGCCAGCACCGAGGGGGTGTGCCAGATGAGGTCCACGGCGTTGAGGGTGTCGGCCGCCGTGGCCTCCAGGCGCCCGCGCAGATCCTCCACCCGGGCCGCGTCCACGTCGAAGCGGACCCCGCCGGGCTTGAGCAGGTCCCTCCCCAGCCGGCTCCCGCAGAGCGCGGCGGTCATGTTGAGCCAGTCCCCCCGCAGGCGCCCGCAGTAGGACATGGTGGGCAGGAAGCCCACGTCCCCGGCGATGGCGCCCAGGTCCCCGGTGTGGTTGGCCAGGCGCTCCAGTTCCAGGGCCACGGCCCGGATGAGGTTGGCCCGCAGGGGCACCTCCAGGTCCAGCAGGCCCTCCATGGCCAGGCAGTGGGCCCACAGGTGGCCGATGGTGGTGTCGCCCGAGGCGGTCTCCATGTGCTTGAGGGTGGACCGGTGGGGCCCCCCGGCCAGGGTCCGCTCGATGCCGCGGTGCTGGTAGCCCAGGGCGATCTCCAGGTTGAAGACCGTCTCGCCGCTGCACTGGAACCGGAAGTGGCCGGGCTCGATGACCCCGGCGTGCACCGGGCCCACGCCCACCTCGTGCACCTGGCGGCCTTCGACCCGGTAGAAGGGGGCCACGCCGGGCTGGATGGGGGCGGTGCGGTCCCAGGCGTCCCGGGGGGTGCCCAGGGCGCGGTGGTACCGCACGGGCTTGAACCAGGGGTGGCCGAAGATCTTCAGGCCGCGCTGCTCGGCGATCTCCCGCTCGAAGAGGTGGGCCTCGGGGCACCGGGGCGTGATGGAGGGGAATCCGGCGGCGGGGATGGTGGTGCGCACCACCCGGAGCACCGGTCCCGCCCCGGAGGCGAGCACCGCGAAGCCTTCCAGGTCCTGCCCCGCGAAGAGGGCCACGAGGCGGTGGTCGTCCCCGCAGGCTTCCACGATGAATTCCTGGAAGTCCGGGAAGGGGAGCGCCGGCACCTCCGAGAGGGGGATGGCGGTGCCGTTGGAGATGGGCGCGCTGGTCATGCCTGTCCCTCCACCAGGAGCGCCGCCTTCGTCAGCAGGGAATGGAGGGGGCCCGGGAGCCAGGTGCCCAGGATCAGGGCCAGGGCGAGCGCCAGCACCAGGGGGAAGGTGAGGCCGAAGGTGTCCTCGTAGTGGGTGCGCACGCTGGGGGGATTGGGATTGCCCTGCAGCACGGGCAGGATCACGGAGCCCATGGCCGTGAAGATGGCGGCCAGGAGCGCCAGGAAGAGCGAGCCTGCCAGGAGGTGGCCCCCGCCCAGGGCGGTGGACGCGATGCCGAAGATGCTGGTGAAGGGGGCGAAGGGGGGCGAGCCCACGATGGCCAGGAAGCCCAGCAGGAAGCACCAGCCCGACACCGGCAGGCGCCGCATGGCGCCGCTCACGTCGGCCAGGCTCTTGCTGGAGAAGCTGCGCACGATGTTGCCCGAGCCCAGGAAGAGCACGCTCTTCACCAGGGCGTTGGCCGCCACGTGGAAGAGGGCGAAGAGGGTGGCCTTGCCCCCGATGCCCACCCCGAAGGCCAGGATGCCCATGTGCTCCACGCTGGAGTAGGCCAGGAGCCGGCGCAGGTCCCCCTGGCGGATCATGAAGACGAAGGCCCAGGCCATGGACACGAGCCCCATGGCCACCAGCAGCTCCCGGCAGAAGCCCGCCAGGCCCGCGGCGGCCATGATGGAGAAGAACCTCAGCAGGGAAAGGAAGGCCATGGTGGTCACCCCCCCCGCGAGGATGGTGCCCACGATGCCCGGGGTCTCGCCGTAGGCGTCGGGCTTCCAGGTGTGCATGGGGGCCAAGCCCATCTTGGTGCCGTAGCCCACCAGGAGCAGCACGAAGCCGGCCTTGAGCCAGGGTACGGGCATGGCCCGGGCGTTGGCCACGAGCCGGTCGATGTAGATGGGCTCGCCCAGGCCGCCCTGCTGGGCCGCGTACGCCACGAAGAAGGTCCCCAGGAGCGCCAGGGCCATGCCCACGGAGCAGATCAGGAGGTACTTCCAGGTGGCTTCGAGGCTGCGCTTGTTCTTGTTGTAGTAGAGGAGGGGGGTGGTGGCCAGGGCCGTGGTCTCCATGCCCACCCACAGCACGCCGGGGTGGCGGGAGGTGGCCACAAGGGAGGCCATGCCCAGGAAGCCCAGCATGGACACCCCGAACACCCCGAAGTTGCGCTCCATGCGCAGGGCGAGGTAGGCCGGGGCGTACAGGGAACAAAGAGTGAAGATGGTGGACACCACCAGGAGCATCCACCCCCCCAGGGGGTCCAGGCGGAGCCAGGCGTCGGGCTGGGGCTGGAAGGAGCGGGTGAGGGCCAGCAGCACCAGGGCCAGGTGCAGCACCCCGGCCACGGGCAGCACCCGGGCCCGGTGGAGGCCGGGCTTCATGAACCACACGATGGCCGCGGCGGCGAGGGGCATGAGGGTGAGGGCGAGGATCACGGCGTCAGTCCTTCAGGTGCGCCAGGCGGTGGGTGTCCTGGGAGTCGAAGGCGGTCTGGATGTGGTTGATGACGATGCCCATGACGAAGATGCCCACCACCAGGTCCAGCAGCACCCCCGTCTCCACCAGGAGCGGCATCTGCTTGACCAGCAGCAGGCTGAAGAGGTAGACCCCGTTCTCCAGCACCAGGTAGCCCACCACCTGCAGCAGGGCCCGCTTGCGGGTGGTCAGGAGCAGGAAGCCCGTGAACAGCGCCATGATGGAGGCCGGCACGAAGAGCGTGCCCAGGTTGCCGGGCTGGAGGGGCAGGCGCCGGGCCAGGATGAAGGCCATGCCGGTGCCGGCGGCGGCCATGACGAGGGTCAGGGTGTAGCCCACGTACGGTTCGGGCTCCCGCTGGGGCTTCATGCGGTCCTGGGCCCGGTTCAGCATGGCGGGGATCACCACGCCCTTGATGGCCGCGGTGCTGAAGGCCATGAGGAGCACGTGGAAGGGCCAGTGGTCGTGCATGAGCAGCAGCACCATGGCCAGGAGCCCGCCCTGGAGCGCGGCCAGCTGGATGCACTTGCTGACGCGGCTGCTGGCCACCAGCATGAAGTTGATGAGCATGATCGCGGCGAGCAGGAGGTTGGGAGTCATGGTTCAGGCCAGGAGGAGGAGAAGGAAGCCGAAGGTGCCCGACACCACCGCGGCGATGAGGGCCTGGGAGACGCGGCGCATGCGCAGCCGGGCCATGATGGATTCCAGCACGCCCACCCCCGCGGCCAGGAGGACCATGCCCCCCAGGAAGGCGGGCCAATCGATCCACCAGGTTCCCCGCAGGGGCAGGCAGAGCTTGACCACCAGGGCGCCCAGGACCCAGAGCTTGAGGCTGGCGCCGTAGAGCACCGCGGCCAGGGGCGGCCCGGAGTGGTCCAGCACCATCGCCTCGTGGATCATGGTGAGTTCCAGGTGGGTGTTGGGGTCGTCGAAGGGGATGCGGCAGTTCTCCACGAGGAACACGATCACCCAGGCCGTGAGCACCAGGGCCAGGGGACCCCCCGCCGCCCTCCAGCCCTGGCCCGCGGCCGTGAGCATGGGGGCCAGGGAGGGCGAGCCCGCCAGGCGCGCCAGGGTGGCCAGGCCCATGAAGAGGGCCGGCTCGGCCAGCACCGCGAAGGTCACTTCGCGCGCCGCGCCCATGCCCTCGAAGGCCGACCCCGTGTCCAGGGCCGAGAGCACCACGAAGAAGCGCGCCACACCGAAGAGGTAGGCCAGCACCACCGCGTCGCCCGCGAAGGAGACCGGGGCCGTGGCCGCCCCCATGGGGATGAGGAGCGCGGCGGTGAAGGGCACCGCCACCGCCGCCGCCGGCCCCGCCAGGAAGACCCCGGTGGTGGTGCGGCTGAACACGGCGCCCTTGCGCAGGAGCTTGGCGAGGTCGAAGTAGAGCTGGAAGACGGGGGGTCCCACCCGGCCGGCGAAGAGGGCCTTCACCTTGTTCACGATCCCCGGCAGCAGCGGGGCCAGGGCCAGGGTCAAGGCCATCTGGGCCAGGAGCACGAGGGCGGGTTGCACCAGGTTCCGGATCATTGCAGGGTCCAGGCGAAGAGGGCCACGAGGGTGAGCACCACGTAGAGGAGGTAGATGGGCAGGTGTCCCGCCTGCAGGAAGCGCAGCCAGCTCAGCGCCGAGGCCACGAAGGAGGCGGCGGGGTTGAGGCCGCGGTCCAGGAGGGTGTCGGGGGCCTGGGACTGGAAGCGGCTCTCCCGGGGGAAGAGCCCCTGGATGCGGGGGATCCGTTCGATGGGCAGGAGCAGCCACCGGAACCCGTCCGTGAGCATCCGGGAGAAGCTGGAGGCGGTGTACTGGATGCGGGCCGTGGGCAGGGCGTACCCGCAGTCCCAGGTGCCGGTGCGGGTGGAGGGCGCCCTGCGGATGGCCTGCCACACGGCGAGGCCCATGGGGAGGCCGATGAGGGCCATGAGGGACAGGGCCTTCAGATTGGCCAGGCTCCCCAGGGCGGGCAGGCCCGGGCCCAGCTCCCGGGTGGCGGCCTGCAGGGCCGGGGCCAGGACGGCGGGGACCAGTCCGATGAAGAGGCAGATGCCGGCCAGGACGGCCATGGTCGCGGTCATGCTGCGCGGGGATTCGTGGGCCGGGTGGGCCAGGTCCCGGCGGGGCTCGCCCAGGAAGACGATGCCGTAGGCCCGGGTGAAGCAGGCCACGGTGAGGGCCCCGATGACCGCCAGGGAGGCCAGGGTCACCACGGACCACACCCAGCCGTTGGGCTGGGTCCCCCGGAAGGCCCCCAGGTACATGAGCCACTCGCCGGCGAACCCGTTGAAGGGCGGCAGCGCGCAGATGCCGAAGGCCCCCGCCAGGAACAGGAAGGCCGTGCGGGGCATGGGGTGGGCCAGCCCCCCCAGGCGCTCCAGGTCGCGGGTGCCCGTGGCGTGCATCACCGACCCCGCTCCCATGAAGAGCAGGGGCTTGAGGAGGGCGTGGTTGAGCAGGTGGAAGAGGGCGCCGGCCCCGCCCAGCATCACCAGCGCGGGCAACGCCAGGGTCTTGCCGGCCAGGGCCAGCCCCAGGCCCAGGGCGATGACGGAGACGTTCTCGATGGAGCTGTAGGCCAGGAGGCGCTTGAGGTCCTTCTGCCCCAGGGCGAAGGCCATGGACATGATCCCCGAGGCCGCGCCCAGGCCCGTGAGGAGCCCCGCCCACCACAGGGGCGGATCCGGGGTCAAGGCGATGATCCGCAGGACGCCGAGGATCCCCATCTTGAGCATGAGGCCGGAAAGCAGGGCGCTGACGTGGCTGGGGGCCGCCGCGTGGGCCCCCGGGAGCCACACGTGGAGCGGGCCCACCCCGGCTTTCAGAAGGAAGCCCCCCAGCAGCAGGAGGAAGGCCGCGGTGCCCGCGGGGGTGGATGCGAAGCCCGGGCGCAGGGGGCCCAGGTCAAAGCCCGTGCCCGTGCCCAGGGCCAGCAGGGCGAAGCCCGCGAAGAGCATGAGCGCGCCGGTGTGGGAGGCCACCAGGTAGATCCACCCGGCCTCCCGCACCGCGGCGTCCTGGTCGCTGGTGGTGACCATGAGGAAGGCCAGGATCGCCATGATCTCCCAGCCGAAGAGGAAGAGTACGGCGTTGGCCGCGGCGCAGAGGAGCACCATGCAGGCCACCGATGCCCCGAAGAAGAGCCGCAGGGCCGGGGCCGTGTCCGCGTGGGCGCCGTCGCTCCAGTAGCCCTCGGCGTAGAAGGAGAGGATGGCGGGCACCAGGGTGGCCGGCACCAGGATGAAGGTCCCGATGGGATCCCCCCGGAAAAGGAAATGGGCCCCCGGGAGGGCCCATCGCAGTTCGGCCTGCCAGGTCAGCCCCCCATACAGGACGCTCCCGGCGAGCCCCAGGGCACACAGGGCGCTGCCCACAAGCATCCAGGAGGCCATTCGTCCGCCCCGCGCGGGCCGGACGAGTCCCGGCACCCCCGAGAGGGCCGAAAGGAGAAGCGCGCTGAAATAGAGACTCTGAAGCACCATTGTTCCGCCGTGGCACGACCCGTCGCGGTGCGCGTGGCTCTGTCTTCCGTGCGTCGTTGCGGGGCGTGTCTGCGTAGAGTCTATCATTTAATCCCCATCCGCACCCGCGGTTGGAATAATGGAGACCATGAGCCCGCATCGCCCCCCCGCCCATACGCGGCGGCACCACCGGTACCTGCGCGTGGCCCGGAAGCGCACCGTCAGGGCGCTCCAGGGCCACCTGAACCTGGAGACGGTGCCCCACGGCATCGGCAAGGCCATCGGGACGACCCTGGACCTGCTCCCCCTGGACGCCAACCTCCTCACCAAGCAGGGCCCGGAGCGGACCCAGGCCCTGAACCGCCAGCTGGCCTGGTCCATGGCCTTCATCGCCGGCGCCATCAACGCCGGCGGCTTCCTGGCCGTGAAGAGCTACACCTCCCACGTGTCGGGTACCTTCTCCAAGTTCGCCGACGAGCTGGCCCGGGGCCGCATGCGCCTGGCCTACGCCGCGCTCCAGATCCTGGTGTGCTTCACCCTGGGGGCCTTCACGGCGGGAACCCTCATCAACCTGGGCCGGCGCCTGAAATTCCGGGCCCACTACGCCCTGAGCCTGATGATCGAGGCCGGGCTCATGCTGCTCTTCGGGCTCATGGGCGCCACCCTGAGCCACCGGCAGGAATTCTTCCTGCCCATGACCGTCATCCTCCTCTCCTTCATGATGGGCATGCACAATTCCGTGGTCACCTCCATCTCCAACGCCGAGGTGCGCACCACCCACATGACCGGCAACCTCACCGATTTCGGCATCGAGCTGAGCCGCCTCGTGTACCCCAACGTCTTCCACCGCCGCGGCAGCGACCCCATCCGCGCCAACCGCAACCGCCTCAAGCTCCACGGGCTGATCCTGCTGTCCTTCGCGGGGGGCGGGGTGGCGGGGGCGGTGGGATTCCGGCACGTGGGGTACAAGGTCACCGTGTTCCTGGCGACCTTCCTGTTCGTCCTGGCGGTGAGGCCGGTGGTCCACGAACTGCGGGTGCGATTGCGGATGATGGGGGGCCTGCCGGACTACGACGACGCCCGGGCCCTGGCGCGGGACCTGTTCATCCGGGGGCGGTAGGGGCCGGGCTCGGGATTCTTCCGGGAAGGGAGGCCGAGGATACCGAGGGTGGGACGCACTGCTGTGAAAAGGACAAAAGGTAGCCTGAACTCGACACCCTACCTTGACCTGGATCCGGACAAGGGGGTGGGGCGAAGGGTCACAGGCTTTTCTGGCGGCCTAGCCAATGAACGTCAGGGGATCCTCACCAGCCCGTGAGGGCCAGCGTAAGCTCTTCCCTTCGCTCCTCCAACGCCTGGCAGGCCGGGCGGAGGTGGCGTCTGAACCGGGCGGCCGAGGACCGCCAGGAAGGCGCCGCGCGGGACCGCCAGATCCAGGCCCCGCAGGGCCCAGGAGGTTCCGAACCGCTTGCCGAGGCCCTGGGTGGTGATCACGGCCGCGCCCTCACGGCATCCGGGGCGCGGTCACCGTGAGGGCCTCGTCCACGAAGGTCCGGAACCCCTTCCAGTCGCTTCGCTGGGCCTGGACGCCCTCCTCGCGGCGCTCGTAGGGGTAGTTCACCTCGCGGCGGGTCTGGAGAAGGTGGAGGTCCAGGGTTCCGGCCTTGCGCTCCGCGGAAAAGCGCAGGGAACGCATGGGCGTCTCGAGGCTTCCCGTGGGCATGGCGGGGAGACGGGGTTCCCGCAGGTGGAGGGTGGCGCGCCAGTCCCAGGCGGGGCCCCCGGCCAGGGACACCGGAAGGCGCCGGGGCTGGCCCAGGCGCTGGATGGATTGCGGGCTGGGCGGGAGGCCCAGGCGCGGGAGGAGCCATTCGCCGCCCGCGGCCTCCAGGGCGTGGGGGAGCTCGAAGGCGACCTGGATCCGGAAGGTGTCCCGGCCGTCCTTGGGGTCCGGGAGGGGGGACAGGTCCCAGGTGGCGCCCGCGGGGAAGTCCAGCAGGGTGGCGCAGCGTTCCCGCACCTCCCGGGCGCCGCCGGTCAGGGCAAGATGGCGGAGGCCCGCGCCCGCGCCGGTCTCGGTGACCGAAAGGGTGCCCTTGAGGCCGCCGTTGGCGGTCTCCGTGGCTTCCAGGTTCACGTCCACCCGGGACGGCACGATGGCCGCATCGGGCACCGCGGCCCAGGTGGCGCCCTTGCCGGTGCAGATGAGCACCCTCCGGCCCCGGTGGGCCTCGCCCAGCCATCCCAGGGGCGTGAACTGCTCCGTGAGGTCCACCAGCAGGTAGCGCCCCTGGGGCGTGGCGATTTCCGCGGGCAGGCCCGACGCCGCCTGCAGGCGGATGGCGGCGATGGCGTGATTGAAGCCGAAGGGGCCCACAGGATCGTCCGCCTCGAGGGTCCCGTCGCCGATGCGCGCCAGCACAGGGACGGCCTCGAAACCCGCGTCCCGGGCGGCGGCCATGAACAGCCCGGCCAGGTCCTTGCAATCCCCGAACCGCGCCCGGCGGACATCCTCGGGCGTCTCCGGGACCCAGCCCCGGTCGGGGGTCAGGTACACCTGCTTGTAGGTCAGCTCCCGCTGCATCCAGCGGCGGATGGTCCGGAGCGCCTCCAGGCCGGTGGCCCCGGCGAGGTCCACGGGCCTGGCGGGCCTCGTGCGGGGCTCGTACGTGCCGTGGATCCACATCGCGTAGGCGTCCCAGCTGGCCAGGTCGGGGGCGTTGGGCACGGTGGGATCGGAAAAGGAAAGGGCCAACCAGGGCAGGCAGTTCCGGGCGTCGGGGGTGCCGGACTCATGCTTGGCCAGGGCGGGCACGTCGTCCAGGGCCAGGGAAGTGGCCCCGGGGTCGGGCGGGGCGAAGAGGGGCGCGAAATGACGCGCGTCCACGCGCAGACGGACACCGTCGGAGGCGGTGGCGGTGAACCATCCCACGGACTTGACCATGGCCAGCTCCCAGCGCCGGATGGGATGGACCTCCAGGATCGAGGTCCCGTCCAGGGGGCCCAGGGGATGGGTGATGACCTCCTCGGATTCGAAGGCCACGAGGCTGCCCTTGACGACCCGGGGCAGGTAGGCGGAGGTGGTGGTGTCCGTGGAGTAGTTCGCCGAGTTGCCCTTGGCCACGGTGATGACGTAGTCCCGGTCGAGTTTCACGGACTCCCCGTCGGGGCGGAGGTTCCACCCCTTGAGGCGCTTGATGCGGCTGGAGGCGCCGCCCAGGCCGTGGACGGCGTAGCCGCCCTCGCCCAGCCCCCGCTCCGTGAGGATGCGGACGAGGCGGAAGTTCCGCTTGCGGATCTCCCCGTCGCCCCGGTAGGCGAACTCGGTGCGGTCCAGGAGCACCCAGGCGTCCGGGTCCCCCGCGGGCGGGACCGTGGGCTCCCGGAGGGCATGGGGCCCGGCCCAGTCGGGCAGGCCCCGCACGGTCTGGGCCGCCAGGGTGGCGGCGAGAAGCGCGAGAAGAAGGCAGCGTGCGTTCATGGATTCTTCTCGAGGATGAGCTGGGTGGAGCCGGCTTCGCGGATCCAGCCCAGGAATTCCTTGAATGCGGCCCACCGCCCCGGACCGGCCATGGCCTTGACCACCTGCACCTTGAGGGTCGCCACCCCCTCCGGGCCGTCCGGGCCGTCCACGCGCTCCGCCAGGAGGCTCACCGAGCCGAATTCGTTGGACCGCCGGTAGGGCGGGGCGCCCTTCCATCCGTAGCCCGGCGGAAGCCGGAACCTGCTCACGGCTTCGCGCTCCAGCAGGTAGGGCAGGATGATGGAATCCGAGCGCGTCTCGGAGAGCGCGTCGGGGAGGGGCAGGGCATAGGGCGTCATGGGGAAGGGATCCACCCGGCGATGCCTGCCCACGGCGCGGTCGATGCGGCCCTCCGCCGTCCACTGGATGGGGGTGCGGGGGTCCGTGGCATGGAGCACCTGGGCCTTGTCCACGATCGTGTCCAGGCGCACTTCCAGTTGCTCCCGCAGCTTGCGGTCCTGCTCCCGGGGCTCCAGGTTCATGAACGTCCACTTCCAGCGGTAGTCGTCGTAGCCCCGGAAGTCGGCCTCCAGCGTGAACCGGTCCTGGTCGGGCAGGAGTTCCAGGCGGTAGGTGTCCCGCCGCCGGTTGGTGGAGGGGGCCTGGGACGGCAGGTCCACGAACCTGCCGGTCCAGGTCGCGGTGTCGATCTCGATGCAGGGCGTGCCCTGGTAGTCGGGGTGGACCAGGGTGGGCGGGGCGAACCTCATGGCGGGGTCCAGCCAGATGGGGGGCTTGCCGGGCTCCTCCACCCCCACCAGGAAGTCCGTGATCTGGTTGATGTTCTTCTGTTCGGAATGGAACACGGCGACCTCCCGGTCCACCACCAGGAACACCTTGGGCGTGACGCCGGCCTCCTTGAGCAGCTGCAGGAACAGGGCGAAAATGCCGCCCCCGTGCGCCGTGCCGCGCCGGGCCAGGCCCTCCAGGTCCCGGAGCTCGATGCGCTCCTCGGATTCCTTGCGGGTCCTGCGGCTCCGTTCCGCGAGGGTCAGGCGGTCGAGGTTCAGGACCTTGTCCTGGATGCGCAGGGCCAGTTCCTGGGCAAGGGCCTGGGGCCCTGCGGGCAGGTCCTTGCGGATGTCCGCGGAAAAGGCTCGGTAGCGATTCCCCATGACCAGGTCCTTGGTCAAGAAATCCCGGTAGAGCTCCACCACCTTCTTCCAGAATGCGTCCTTTCCCTCCCGGGATGCGGCCCGGAGGAGGTTGCCCTGGATGTAGACCTTAAGGAGCGGGATGTTGCGGACCGACTTCAGGGCGAACGGGGCGTAGGTGGTGGCCGGTACGTCCTTGATGGTCAGGACCTTGAGATCCGGCGTGTTGATCGGGACGCAGGGAAGTCCGGCCGAATTGAAGGAGAAATCGAACCAGTTCACCTGGGGGACTTCCACGGTGAGGATCCGGGTGGGAAAGGTGGAGGCCAGATCCCAGGTCTCGCTGCCCCGGCCCACGCGGGCCCAGGCGGACCAGTACCGGGGCGCTTCCCACCTGAGGTCCACCACGCAGTCGTCGGTGAGGCCCGGGGGCACCAGCACCTGCTCCTGGTGGTCCACCAGCCGCGAGGAGAAGCTGGTCCTGACGTGGAAATCCTTCTGGGAATCGAAGGTCAGCTGCCGGCCATCGGGATACACCACCCGCCCGGTGACGGCCGCATCCTTCTCGAAGGCCGTGAATTCCGCCGCCCTGCGGCCGCGCTGGCTGCAGATGCGGATGCGGAACTCGTTGACCACCGAGCTGTCCGTGACGCGGATGCGTCTGGCGAGGTTGATGGCCCCCAGGCCCCCCGGGAGGGCCGAGTCCGTGAGGGCCCACACATCCGCCGGGATGGGCTTCCAGGCTTCCGCCTCCGCGCCCGCGAGGGTTCCTGCGATCGCGAGGCCGAGGAGGGCGGATGCCGGAAAGCGGAACATGGGGACTCCGGGGCAAGCCGGAACCTGCGGCGAAGGGGCCGGGGCCCGGAGCATGGGGTGATGGTGGCCCCAGCCTGCCGTACTTCCCCCCGCCCCGCAAGCTGGCTCCGCGTTCCGGCCCACCCCGTCATATGAATGTTTTCGTCCCATCTCGCGCATTCCCGATCGGGGCAATGCGCCGGGGATCCCCTATCGAATTCGGAAACGCAGGTGGATCGGCCGCCTCCATGGGGTCAAGTACCCCTTCGCCCCGCGTCCACGCCGCTGGAGGCCCTGAGGGCTATCCCCTCTTTCATCCCCTTCATCCCGTTCATCCTATTTCATCCCCGTTCCCGCAGGGCCAGAGCAGGGATGGGTCGGCGCATGCAGATCAACCGCGCGCCGCCCCACCTCATCGCTTGCCCTGCGGGAACAGGGATGAGAATGGATTAACAGGATGAAGGGGATCAGCCGCCGAACTCAGCCCGTTCCCGGACGAGGAGCCGGACATCGTTTTCATTGAAGAGCTATCGGCTGGCATCGGTAGTGATAGGTGGGGTTGGTCGAGAACCCGGGCTAGGAAACGAGCCCCTGCGACACCGCCAGCTCCGCGTTGAGCACGGATCCCCCCGCCGCGCCCCGCTCCGTGTTGTGGCCCAGGAGCGCGAACTTGATGCCCAGGACGTTGCACGGGCGGATGCGGCCCACGTGGACGCTCATGCCGCCGTCCAGCTCCACGTCCCGGCGCACCTGGGGGCGGTTCTCGGCGGTGTGGAGGCGGATGGGGACCTCGGGGGCGCTGGGCAGGCCCAGGCGCTGGGGCAGCGGCTTCCAGGCCGCCAGGACCTCGCGCACCTGGTCGGGGGTGGGGTTGCCCTTGAGGCGGACGCTGACGCTCTCGGTGTGGCCGTCCATGACGGGGGCGCGGTAGCACAGGGCCGAGACCGCCATGGGATCGGACACCGCCAGGCCGTCCACGACCTTGCCCAGGAGGCGCCCGGTCTCCACCTCCACCTTGCCCTCCTCGCCGCCGATGTGGGGGAGGATGTTGCCCATGATGTCCAGGCTGGGCACGCCGGGATAGCCGGCGCCGCTCACGGCCTGCATGGAGGTCATGATCACCGTCTCCACCCCGAAGGCCTCGTGCAGGGGGGCCAGGGCCATCACCAGGACCGTGGTGGTGCAGTTGGGATTGGTGAGGATGCTGCCCTTCCAGTCCCGGCGCCGGCGCTGGGTCTCCAGCAGGGCCAGGTGGCCGGGGTTCACTTCGGGCACCAGGAGCGGCACGTCGGGATCCATGCGGAAGGACGCGGCGTTGCTGAAGACGTGGGCCCCGGCCCGGGCGAAGGCGGGCTCGATCTCCTTGGCGGGGGCGTTGTCCAGGGCGCTGAAGACGATGGGGGAGAAGGCCTCCGCCGGGTCCGAAGGCGCGAGCACCTGGTCCCCCAGGCCCGCGTAGGGCTCCCCATCCAGGCGCCATTCGCAGGCGTCCCGGTAGCGCTTGCCGGCGCTGCGGTCGCTGGCGGCGATGCCGACCACTTCGAACATGGGGTGGTTCCGGAGCCGGCGCACGAAGCGCTGGCCCACGACGCCGGTGGCGCCCAGGACGGTGACGGGGATGCGGTTCATGGCTGCTCCTGGAGAAAATGCCGGGCGAGGCGCAGGTTGAGATCGGCGCCGGCCGCGAGGTCCTGCATGGTGAGGTGTTCGTTTTCCGTGTGGGCCACGCGGATGCTGCCGGGCCCCGCGAGGGCCGCCGCTAGGCCTGGGATGAGCGCCCGCAGGCAGGGGGCGTCGGACCCGAAGGGCATGAAGGCCCGGTCGAAGCCGGCCAGCGCCGGGTAGAGACTGGGGGGTTCGTCCACCAGCAGATCCACCTCGCCCCGGGTGGGGCGCAGGGCCTCCACCCGGGCCTGGAAGGAGGATCCGGGCACGGTGCGCACGTTGAGCAGGGCCTGGGCGCGGTCGGGGACGATGTTCACGGCCTCGCCGCCCTGGATGGTGCCGAGGTTCCACACCTCGGGGCCCAGGTCGGGATCCCGGCCCAGGGGGATCCGGCGCACCCCCTCCAGCCAGTCCAGGAGCTCCAGGATGGCATTGTGGCCCAGCTCCGGGCTGCCGCCGTGGGCGGCCGTGCCGGTGCACCGGAGGCGGAGGTTCTTCACCCCCCGCTGGCCCGTGGCCACCTTCAGCTCCGTGGGTTCGCCGTTGATGAGGGCCCGGCAGGAACGGAAGCGGTCCTTCCAGGTCAGGGCCTCCTGGGCGCCCAGGCTGTCGGTCTCCTCCCCGGCGACCCCCAGCCAGGCCACCCCGGATTCCCGCAGGGCCTCGGCGGCCAGGAGCTGGGCCACGATCTGGCCCTTGGCGTCGCAGGCCCCCCGGGCGAAGAGGGTCCCGCCCTCCCACCGCGGGGGCAGGAAGGGCGGCACCGTGTCCAGGTGGGTGGAGAAGAGGATCCGGGGCTCGCCCCAGGTGGCCAGCACATTGCACCGGCCGGGGCTGAATTCATGCACCTCCACCCGGGCCCCCAGGGCCTCCAGGGCGGGGAGCAGGGCGGGAAGCAGCGCGGCCTCCCGGCCCGTGGTGGAATCCAGGGCGCAGAGGTCCTCGAGGAGCCGGCGGGGCTGAAGCGTGGATGCTTCCATCCCAGCACCGTCCCATGGCGGTCCCGTGATTTCAACCATTCATGCCTCCCACCGTTCCCGCGGGGCGGGGTGGGACAGGAAGGGGGTCATGGCCTCGGTGAAGCCGTAGGCCCCCGCCATGCCCAGGGCCAGGAGGGCCCCGGGGGCCAGTTCGGGCAGCTCCACCTCGCCCAGGCGGTCCAGGCTGGTGCACAGGGGCCCCGCGAGGGTGGCGGGGCGGACGGGGCCCGCGGCCCCCACGGCCCGGGTGGGGAAGGCCTGGCCCGTGAGCAGGGGCCGCAGCAGGTGGTTGACGCCCCCCTCCAGGATGACGAACCGCACCCCCCGGCTCTCCTTCACGCGGGTGACGCGGGTGAGGTACACGCCACAGGGGCCCGCCAGGAACCGGCCCGGTTCCAGGACGAGCTCGCCGGTGAACCAGGGGCTTTGCTCGAGCAGCTCGCCCAGGCCCCGGCCCAGGGCCTCCACGTCCAGGGGCGCCTCGCCGGGGGCGTAGGGGATGCCCAGGCCCCCGCCCAGGTCCACCTGCTCCAGGGGGGTGACCAGGGCCTCCTGCAGGCGCCGGGCCATGCCCAGCACGTGGCGGTGGGTGGCCAGGAGCCGGGTGGCGTCCCGTTCGTTGCTGGCGGCGAACACGTGCAGCCCCCGGATGGCCACCTTGCGCAGGCCCGCGGCCCGCGCGAGCAGGGCCGGCAGGTCCTCCTCGTCCACCCCGAAGGCGGAGGGGCCCGTGCCCCCGATGATGGGCGAGGCCTCCCGGATCCCCCCGCCGGGATGGACCCGCAGGTTCACGGCCACGGGGCCTTTGGCCAGGCGCTCCAGGCGCTCCAGGTCCTCCCAGCCCTCCGCCTGCACCCGCACCCCCAGGCCCAGGGCCAGGTCCAGCTCCGCGGTGCGCTTGCCGGGGCCGGCGTAGAAGATGCGGCCCGGGGCCAGGTCCGCCACCCGGGCCAGCTCCCCGGCCGAGGCGCAATCGAAGGAGGCGCCCAGGTCCGCGAAGCGCTCCAGGAGCCGCGGGTGGGGGTTGGCCTTCACGGCGTAGGCCAGGCGCGCCCGGGGGGGCAGGGCCGCCCGCAGGGCGCGGAACTGGGCCTCGGCGGTCCCGAGGCTGTAGGCGAACAGGGGCGTGCCTTCCCGGGCGAAGGCCTCGCAGGCGGCATCATCGAAGGCGAAGAGGCTCATGGCTGGCTCCAGAACGGGGCGAGGCGGGCGACACCCTCCCGGATGAGGGCGGGGTGGCCGGCGTAGCTGAGGCGCACGAAATCCCGGCCCCGGTCCCCGAAGGCCTGGCCCGGCACCACCACCACCCGGCCCTCGTCCCGCAGGCGCAGGCAGAAGGGCATGGGATCCGCGCCCGGGGGCAGGGCGAGCCAGTGGTAGAAGCCCCCCGCCCCCGGCGCGGGCCGGTGCCCGAAGTGCTGGGCGAAGGCCCCGGCGAAGGCCTCCCACCGCACCCGCAGGTGCTCCCGGGCCTGGGCCAACACCGTCTCCGATTCCCGCACCAGGGCCAGGGCGGCCAGCTGGGAGGTGCGGGCCGGGGCCGTGACCATGTAGGCGTGCACCAGGCGCGCCGGGGCCAGGAGCGGGGCCGCCCCCAGGGCCCAGCCCACCCGCAGGCCCGGAGCCCCCCAGGCCTTGCTCACGGAGCCCAGGACGATGCCGTCCCCGGTGACCTCCCGCAGGGAGGGCGCGGGCTCGCCCAGGCGCAGGTCCCGGTAGACCTCGTCGGAGATGAGCAGCACCCCGCGCCGGGCGCAGGCCTCGGCCACCTCCGCAAGTGCGGCCCGGGAGCACCCGGCCCCGGTGGGATTGCCGGGGTGGTTCACCAGGGCCATGCGGGCCCGGGGGGCGGCGTCCAGGGCCGCCCGGAAGCGGTCCGGGTCCAGTTCGAAGCCGGGGCCCAGGGCATAGGGCACCGGCTCGGCCCCGGCCACCCGGGCCAGGGCGGGGTAGGCCAGGAAGCCCGGGTCGGGCACCAGCACCCCGTCCCCGGGGCCGGCGTAGGCCTGGGCCAGGGCGAAGAGCGCCCCCTGGCTGCCGGCGGTGAGGAGCACCTCGGCGGCGGGGGCCCCGTGGAAGGCGCCCACGGCCTCCTGCAGTTCGGGCAGGCCCGCGTTGGGGCCGTAGGCGCAGGGGCCGGAGAACCCCGCCAGGGCCTCCACGGCGGGGGCCGGCAGGTCCCAGCCGGGTTCGCCCAGGCCCATGGGGACGGCGTCCGCGGGGGCGCCTTCGGAAAGGGCCCGGATGGGGCTGGGGCGGAGGTGGGCGAGGCGCGCGGCGGGGTTCAACGGAGGGCCTCCTCCAGGGCGGTGCCGGCGTCGGTCTTGTCGTCCCGGTACTTGACGATGCAGGGGGCGCTCACCGAAAGGCGCTTCTGCATCGCGAACACGCCGGAGGCGGGGCGGGTGCCGGGCACCACCACGGCCCCCTCGGGCACCACCCGGGAGATCTCCCGCTCGTGGACCAGGTCGAAGATGCGGGTGGAGGCCGTGAGCAGGACGCCGGGGGCCAGCACCGCCCGGCGCTTCACCACGACCCCCTCGAAGAGGCCGCAGAGGCCCCCCACGAAGGCCTCGTCCTCCACCACCACGGGCAGGGCGCCCGCGGGCTCCAGCACGCCGCCCACCTGGGCCGCGGCCGAGAGGTGCACGCGCTTCCCGATCTGGGCGCAGCTGCCCACCAGGGCGTGGCTGTCCACCATGGCCCCCTCGTCCACGAAGGACCCGACGTTGAGGTAGGCCGGGGGCACGATGACCACCCCCGGGGCCACGTGGGCGCCGCGGCGCACGGCGCTCCCCCCCGGCACCAGCCGCACCCCGTCGGCCAGGGCGAAGGCCCGGGGAGGGTAGGCGGCGCGGTCGAAGCAGGGCCCGGGCCAGCCCGGGATCTCCTGGGTGGGGGTGGAGCGGAAGCCGGCCAGGATGGCGGTCTTCACCCAGGCGTTGGCGCGCCAGGTCCCCTCCGCGTCCCGGAAAGCGGCGCGGGCGGCGCCGCGCTCCAGGGCGCCCAGGAAGGCCTCGAAGACCTGGGGGAGGGACGGATCGGCCAGGATGGCGTCCAGGGGGCGGGAGTAGAAGGTCTGCAGGTCCATCAGGCCACCTCGCGGCGGGGGAGGAGTTCGGCCAGGCGGGCCCGGGTGGCCTCCGTGGCCGGCACCAGGGGCAGGCGCAGGGTGGGGCCGCACAGGCCCAGCAGCTCCAGGGCCGCCTTCAGGGGGATGGGGTTGCTCTCCAGGAAGAGGGCGTCCATGAGCGGCAGGAGCTGCCGGTGCAGGGCCAGGGCCTCCTCCCGGCGGCCCTCCAGGGCCAGCTGGACCAGGCGCGCCGTCTCCCGGGGCAGGGCGTTGCCCAGGACGCTCACCAGGCCCGAGGCGCCCACGGCGATGCTGGCCAGGGCCAGGCCATCGTCCCCGGCCAGGAGGACCTTGCCTTCGGGCAGGGTGCGGGCCACCTCGGCGATCTGGGCCAGGTTGCCGCTGGATTCCTTCACCGCGGCCACCTGGGGGTTCTCCCACAGGCGCGCCAGGGCCGGGGGTGTGAGGTTGAGCCCCGTGCGCCCGGGCACGTTGTAGACGATGAGGGGCAGGCCCGGGGCCGCCTCGGCCACGGCCTCGAAGTGGGCCCGGATCCCGCCCGGGGTGGGCTTGTTGTAGTAGGGGGTCACCACCAGGGCGCCGTGGGCGCCCTGGGCCTGGGCCCTGCGGGTCCAGGCCGCGGCCTGGCGGGTGGAATTGGAGCCGGTGCCCACGATCACCGTGGCGCCGCCGGCCTCCTCCAGGGTCAGGTCCACCAGGGCGTCCCGTTCGTCGTCCAGGATGGTGGGGGCCTCCCCGGTGGTGCCCAGCACCACCAGGTGGGCGCCCCCGCCGGCCACGTGGCGCACCAGGCGGCGGTAGGCGGGGCGGTCGATGTCGCCCGCCGGGGTGAAGGGCGTGGCCAGGGCCACGAAGAGTCCGGTGAGGGTCATGGCAGGTCTCCGAAAAGGGGGTCGAGGATTTCGCGGGCGTAGTCGTCGAAGGTGCACAGGCCCCGGCGCCCCCGCAGCCAGCGCGCGGCGCGCAGGGCGCCCTGGGCGAACACGGCCCGGGACCGGGCCTGGTGGGCGAGGGTCAGGGTCTCGGCGGGGCCGTCCAGGCCCACGGTGTGGCTGCCGAATTCCGCCCCGGCCCGGATCACGGCGATGCCCAGCTCCCCGGGGCCGGGGGCGCCCAGGGTCCAGGCGGACTTTCCGGGCATCCCCGCCAGGACCGCTTCCGCCAGCCTGCGGGCGGTGCCGCTGGGGGCGTCGGCCTTGAGGCGGTGGTGGTGCTCCAGCACGTAGGGGTCCAGGGTCCCGTCCAGGGCGGCGAAGCGCCCCAGCACGGTGGAGAGCCGGGCCATGAGGGCCACGGCGAGGCTGAAATTGGGGGCGGCCAGGACGCCGATGCGGGAGCCGATGCGGCCCTCCAGGCCCGGCAGCGCCCAGCCCGTGGTCCCGATCACCAGGTCCGCGCCCGTCTCCAGGGCCCAGGCCAGGTGCCCGTCCACGGCCCCCGCCACGCTGGCGTCGATGGCCAGGTCCACGGGGGTGGGCACCCCCTCCGGACCCAGCACCCAGGCCAGGTCCAGGTCCGGGGCGGCCTGGGCCTCCAGCGCGATGGCCGAACCCAGCCGGCCCTTGCCGAAGATGCCGATCCTCATGCGGCGCCTCCCCCGATGAGGGCGGCGTGGAGGCGCTGGACGGCCTTCTTCGCCTCTTCCGCCTTCACCACGATGCTCAGGTTGATCTCGTTGGCGCCCATGCTGATCATCTCCACGTTGATGTCCTGCATGGCGCCGAAGGCCAGGCCCGTGACGCCCGGGGTGTGCTTGAGGCGCTCGCCCACGATGGCCACGATGGCCCGGCCCCCGGCCACGCCCACCGTGGCGAAGGCGGAGAGGTCGGCGATGAGGTCCTCCAGGGGCGCGTCGGCCTCCACCGTGAGGGAGACGCTCACCTCGGCGGTGGCGATGAGGTCGACGCTCACCCGGTGCCGGGCGAAGACGTCGAAGAGCCTGGCCAGGAACCCGCTCTGGTTGAGCATGCGGGCCGAGGCCACCGTGAGCACGGTGACGGGGCCCCGGTGGGCCAGGGCGGTGACGGGCCGGCCCGTGCGCACCTCGGCGGTGATGGTGGTGAAGCGGCCCCCGGGCTTGCGGGTGTGGCGCACCGTGACGGGGATGCCCTTGTCCACGGCGGGCTGGATGGTGGCGGGGTGGAGCACCTTGGCGCCGAAGGCGGCCAGCTCCCCGGCCTCGGCGAAGCTCAGTTCGGGGATGGGCTGGGCCCCGGGCACCACGCGGGGATCGCTGGTGAGCACCCCCTCCACGTCGGTCCAGATCTGGATGTCCTCGGCCCCCAGGGCCGCGCCGAAGAGCGCGGCGCTGAAATCGCTGCCTCCGCGGCCCAGGGTGGTGGTGAGGCCCTGGGCGGTGGCGCCGATGTACCCCTGGGTCACCACCGCCCGGCCCGGGCCCAGCAGGGGCGCGAGGATGGACGCGGCCAGGCCCTCCAGGTCGGGCACCAGGGGCCGGGCCGATCCGAAGGCGGCGTCGGTGCGCAGGACGGTGCGGGCATCCACCCAGGCCGCGCCCATGTACGCCGCCAGGATGCGCGTGGAGAGCCGCTCGCCGATGCTGGCGATGGCGTCCATGCTCCGGGGGGAGAGCTCCTTGAGGAGCGCCACGCCCCGCAGCAGGAGGTCCAGCTCGGCGGCGAGGTCCGCCAGGGCCCCGTCCAGGTCCGCCGGGAGCCCCGCGGGCAGGAGCTCTTCCGCCAGGTTCCGGTGCCGCCGCACCAGGGCGGCGTGCAGGGCCAGGGCCCCGGGCAGGTCCCCGCCCTCGGCGGCGGTGGCCGCCTCGAAGAGCTGGTCCGTGGTGCGGGCCGTGGCCGAGAGCACCACCAGGGGGGAACGGGCGTGGGCCGCCGCGGCCAGGGCCGCCACCTCCCGCATGCAGGGGGCGTCGGCCACGGAGGAGCCGCCGAATTTCATGACGATCATCGGGCACCCCCGCAGGGCGCCGGAACGGGATTGGGCAGGTTTGTCACGAGGGCCTCCGTCAGGAAACGGATGAAGACCCTTGACCCCTCCCCGGTCCCCGGGGACCGGCTCGCCGTCCTAAGGCACTCCGCGGCGATTTGGCGCCGCGACAGCCGCCGGGATTTAGCCCTGACGTCCAAGGAGTGCGCTGATGATTCGCAACCCTTTCGGCGATTCTCCCCTTTCGGACGGGCTCGTCGGGTCCATCAACCCTCCTCCGGCCTACTGATGGGAATCGCTCCTCCATCGGTTTTTCCACCGTGGCACAAAGCCCGGGGATGTGCAACATACTTGAGGCATGTCCAAGACCCCCTCGACCCCGGCCACCCGTCTGCTTAGGGAACTCAAGATCCCCTATACAGAGCATTTGTACACGTACCAGGAGCACGGCGGCACCGCCGTGGCCGCCCAGTCCCTGGGGGTGGACGAGCACGCCGTCATCAAGACCCTCATCATGGAGGACGAGGCCGCCCGGCCCCTGGTCGTCCTCATGCACGGCGACCGGGAGGTGAGCACCAAGGCCCTGGCCCGGCAACTCGGTTGCAAGACCGTGCACATCTGCAAGCCCGAGGTGGCCCACAAGCACTCCGGGTACCTGGTGGGCGGCACCAGTCCCCTGGGCACCCGCAAGGCCATGCCCGTCTACATGGAGCGCGGGATCCTCGGCCTGGAGCGGGTCTTCGTGAACGCCGGCAGCCGGGGCTTCCTGGCGGGGCTGGCCCCGGCGGACCTCGCCCGGGCCGTGGGGGCCGTGCCGGTGGAGGCTACGCAGGAAGGATGAGCCGGACCGTGGTGCCCGTGCCCGTGGCGCCTTCCAGTTGCACGGAGCCGCCGTGGGCCTCCAGGATCTCCCGGGCGAGGGTGAGGCCCAGCCCCGCGTTGCCGGCCCCGGCCCGGGTGGTGAAGAAGGGCTCGAAGGCCTGGCGGGCCACGGCGGCGGGGATTCCCGGGCCCGCGTCCCGCACCTCGAAGAAGACCCGGGTCCTCATGGGCCCCGGGGAACCGCCGGGGCGGTGGTCCCGGGGGTAGAGGATCCCCGTGGCCAGGCGGATGACCCCCGCGCCGCCCATGGCCTCGCGGGCGTTGGCCAGGAGGGCGTCCAGGGCCTGCTCCAGGGCGCCGGGGTCCAGGCGCGCCGCGGGGAGGCCCGGGGCGGGCTCGAAGTCGATGCGGATGCCGGGGCCGGCGGCCTCCCGGGCCCGGGGCAGGAGGGCCTCCACGAAGGCGTTGGGCGGGGTGGGGACCGGGGCGGGGGGCCGCGGGTCGGCGAAGGCGCGCAGGGCGTCCCCCAGGGGTTCCGGAAGCCGGGCCGCCAAGCGTCTGGCCAGATCCCGGGCGCCTTCCAGGCGCCGGCGCCGGTCCAGGCGCTCCTGGAGGTGGACCTCCTCGGAGATGTCCTGGATGGCCCCGCGGTAGCCCTCGGGGCATCGGTCCACGCTCCACCGGGTCCACAGCCAGGCCCCCGAGGCCTGGCGGACCCGGGCCCTGAAGCCCACGTTGCGGCTGCGCTCCAGGGCCTCCCGGAACGGCTCCGCGTCCCCGGGGTGGAGGATGGCCATGAGGCCCTCCAGGTCCGCGGGCAGGGGCGCGAGACCCAGGATCTCCGCCGCCGCCTCGGGCATGGAGAGGCGGTCCCCGGCCAGGATCCAGGGCACGATCCGCACGGCCAGCGCCGCCTCCGTGAAGCCCTGGCGTCCGGCCCCGATGGCCCCCAGCAGGCCGGGGGCGGGTTCCCGGGGGACGGGTTCGCGGAAGGCGAGGACCCGGCCCACGGTTTCCGCGCCGACCGTGTGGGGACGGCTGGTCTCCTCCAGGATCCGTCCGTTCACGGGGACCTGGCCCCGGTTCTCCTGGTCGGAACGGGCGCGGAGGAGCCGCGCCTCCTCCAGGAGCACGCCGGGATCCCCCAGCTGCCCCGTGAGGTAGTGGATCACGTCCCCCATGTCCATGGGCGCCATGACGTATTCCGGAATGCCGCACAGGGCCAGGAACTTGCGGTTGTAGGCCGAGATCCTTCCCGCCAGGTCCACCACCAGGATGCCCTCGGAGGTGGATTCCAGGGTGGCCCGCAGCAGGGACGCCACCCGGGCGTGGGAGGCCTGGGCCTCCCGGTGGACCCCGGCGACGCGCGCCTCCTCCAGGGCCCGGCGCACCACCGGGGCCAGGCGGTTCAGGTTGGACTTGAGCACGTAGTCCGTGGCCCCCTTCCGGAGGCACTCCACGGCCCGCTCCTCCCCGAGGCTTCCGGAAACGAAGATGAACGGCAGGCCCGGGGCCCGTCTACGGGCCAGCTCCAGGGCCTCGTCCCCGCCGATGTCGGGCAGGGCGTAGTCCGCCAGCAGGAGGTCGAAATTCCAGCTGTCCCGCAGGGCCGAGATGTAGGCTTCGCGCCCGTCCACCCAGGTCACCTCGGCGGCCAGGTACTCCCGGTCCAGCTGGGCCTTGACCAGTTCCAGATCCTCGCGGCTGTCCTCGAGGTACAGGATGCGCAGGGGGCGGCTCATGGCAGCCCGGGCAGCGCCCGCTCCAGGTGGACCCCGGCCCCCGGTCCCCGGGCGGAGGCCCGGGCCGGCTTCTGCGGCGGGATCGCCGACGAGGCCAGGAGCGTCCCCCGGGCCGGGCCGGCCTTCCTTTCCAGGTCCTCCGCAAGGCCCTTGAGGGCGGCCGCCTCCGGGGCCCCGGCCCAGTCGCCCAGGGCCCGGTCCGCCAGGGCGCGCACCCTCCCGAGGCTTGCGGAGGGGTCGACGGAATGGGCGGCTTCCCAGACCGCGCGCAGGTACCAGGCCTCCGCGGCGGCCTGGGCCAGGTCCCAGGTGTCGGCCGCGCCCAGGTGGCGCAGGGCGGCCTCCACCGCGGGGCGCGGATCCTGGCCCCGGGCCGCGTCCACCCGCGCCCTGAGGACGAGGAGCGCGGCCTGGTAGTCCCGGCCGAAGGCCGGGGCCGGGCCCCGGGAGGCGAGGGCCTCGCCCAGGGCCGGTCCGGGATTCCCGGCGTGGGTGAACTCCCAGTCGGCGATCTGCCAGAGGATGGCCATGCGAAGGCCGTCGGGCCCCGGGGCCTCCCTGCGCTGCGGGCGGGATTCCAGGAAGGCCAGGGCCTCCCTCAGCACCGGCCTGGGATCCAGGTCCAGGGTGGCCCGGTGCCGTCCCACCAGGAAGCGCGAGGCCAGCCAGTCCTCGCGCAGGATCCGGTCCCCGGGGTCCATGCGCAGGGCCTCCTCGCACCGGCGGGACAGTTCCCGCAGGGCCTCCGGGGACTGGGTGCCGCGGCCGATCTCCAGGTCCGCCAGGGCCAGCGCGGCCCGGGCGAAGGCGTGCCGGAGTCCCGGGCTGCTGGCCCAGACCGCGACCCTGCGCCAGGCGGTGTCCGCGGCCTCCTGGAAAAGGGTCCGGGCCCCGGTGACCTCCCCCGCGCCCAAGGCCCTGCGGCCCAGGGCGCAGAGCGCCGCGCACTGGAGGGCCGCGGCCTCGGGCGAATCGGGGGACGCTTCCGCGGCTTCGCGGGACAGGCGGGCCGCGGTGGAATAGTCGCCCAGGATGAAGGCGGCCCGCCCCTCCTGGAGGGGGCCGGGGTCCGCGGCCGCGCTGCCCAGGCGGGCCCAGCGCCGCGCCGAGGGATCGGGGGCGGCCCCCGGGCGCCAGTAGGCGGCCTCCGCCAGGGCGCGGATCATCAGGGGGGCCAGGAGCTCCTCGTCGTACCCCAGGGCGGCGGCGCTGCGGAGGGCGGCGCAGGCCTCGGCCTCCTCCCCCAGGAGCAGGTGCGCCTGGGCCAGGGCGAACCACGCCGGCCCCCGGAAACCGGGACCCACCTCCCCCATGTGCGCCCTCACCTGGGCCATGCGGGTCCTCAGGCGGTTGCGGGAGGACCGCAGATCATGGAGGGGGAGGGCGAGGTCCGCGGGTTGGTTCCAGATCTGGACGCCACTGGCCGCCTCCAGGTCCCTCACCAGGGCCTCCTCGCGGGTCCGGCCCAGGAGGGCCAGCCCCGCCCCCGCCGCGAGGGTGAGCCCCAGGGCCGCCAGGAACCAGCCCAGGGCCAGCATCCGGGAGCCGCGCCCGGGGAGGAAGCCCAGGAACCGGCCCAGGGGCCCCCGGGGCCGGGCGTGCACGGGGATCCCCCGCAGGAAACGGTCCAGGTCGGCGGCCAGGGCCAGGGCCGTGGCATAGCGGTCCCCGGGGTCGGGTTCCAGGCATTTCCGGATGACCAGGGCCAGGTCCCGGGGGAGATCGCCCTGGCCGGACCGCAGCGGACCCGGGGGGGTTCCCGGGGGACCCGGGGGAAACCCCAGGAGGGCGAAGTGGAGGGTGCCCCCCAGGGCGAAGACGTCCGTGGCCGGGGAGATGCGGTCCCGGCCGCCGCGGCTCTGCTCCGGGGCCATGAAGGCCGGTGTGCCCACCGCCACCTGGCTCAGGGTCAGGGGCGGGTCGCCCAGGGACACCGCCAGGCCGAAGTCGCACAGGTAGGGGATCCAGGCCCCACCGGGCCCCCGCTCCAGGATGATGTTCGAAGGCTTGAGGTCCCGGTGGATGAGGTTCACCCGGTGGGCGGCGTGCACCGCCTCCGCCACGCTGCGGAGGATGCCCACCGCCTCCGCCGGGGACAGCTGCGGGGCGGCCTGTTCCAGGTTGGGTCCCTTGATGAGCTGCATGGAGATCTTGAGGGTGCGGCCCGCGGACTCGATATCGTAGATGCGGCAGATGTTGGGATGGATCACCCGGGCCTGGAGCTGGGCCTCGTGCATGAAGCGGATCAGGGCCCCCGGGTCCATGTCCCGCAGGGCCTTGAGGGCCACGGTGCGGCAGAGCAGGGCATCCCAGGCCTCCAGGACCTCCCCCGCGCCCCCCTTGCCCAGGAGGGGCCCGAGCACGTAGCGCCCCTCCCGCGGCAGCCTGGGGCTCAGCCACGACGGTTGAATCGGAGGGGGGTCCGGGGGCATGGATGCCGAATCGCTATAATTCAATTATATTGATACAACACCCAACACCCTGCGGCATCCGCGGTTCCTCCATGGCTTTATAAGGTGTCACCGAATGGACAGCATGCAAGAAAAATCCGACCTTGATCATGAGATTTGAATATATCAACCCGTGGGGACCCGGCCGGAGGGGGACGGGAGGGCGCAACGGAAACGGGCGACCGTTTGGTCGCCCGTTTCCTTGACTTCAGCCGGCCCGCGTTATTCGGCGGGTTCGTCCGGGTCGGGGCTCGGCTCCTCGCCCTGGTGATCCAGGGGGTGCTCCTCGTGGTGGTGGTGGGGGGTCACCTTGCCGTCCAGGAAGGCCCAGTTCACGGGGTAGACCTCGGGGTCGAAGATCACGAAGTAGAAGTGCCACACGATGATGGCCAGGGTGGCCAGGATGGCTTCGTAGTAGTGGACGGTGATGGAGACGTCCACCATCCACCGGGGCATCCAGCGGGTGAAGTACATCTTGAACCAGATGAGGCCGCCGGTGGTGCCCATGAGGAAGGTGCCCCAGACCACGGCCCAGTACTCGGCCTTCTCGGCGTAGCCGAAGCGCTTGAACTGGGGCTTGGCGGCGCCGGGGACCACCAGGTACTTCAGGTGGGTGAAGACGTCGAAGAGATCCTTGGGCTCGGGCAGCATGTCCTTGACGAACTTGCGGCCGTCCTTGGTGAAGATGGCGTAGATGAGGTGGATGACGGCGCCGGTGATCATGACGACGGCGGCGATGCGGTGGCCGATGCGCCGGACCACTTCGCTGGAGCCCATGCACCAGCCCAGCCAGGAGTTGGGGTACTTCAGGGCGAAGCCGCTGACCACCAGGAAGATGAAGCTGGACGCCAGCAGGGCGTGCTGGATGCGGGCCTGGGTGTTCATGCGCACCACGGTGCGGTTGGGGTCGCGCAGGGCCGCCAGGGCCTTCTTGCGCAGGATCAGGATGTTGTGGAGGGCCATGCCGCCGATGGTCATGAAGATCAGCGACAGGTACGTGTAGCGCACCCAGTGGTCCACCTTGCCGCCGATGTCCGAGGCCTCCTTGCGGTCCACGTGGATCTTGCCCAGGGAGAACTTCTCGGTGGCGTTGGGGTGGCACTTCTGGCAGGTCTGGACGAGGTTGGCCTTGTTCACGGAGGACCGCTGGTCGGAGGCGGGCAGGACCAGGTGGTAGCCGTGGCAGCTGGCGCAGTTGGCCGCGTTGGGCGAACCCATCTTGGCGGCCATGCCGTGGTAGCTCTCGAAGAAGGTGGTGACCCGGTTGTCGGGAAGGTCGAACTTGGCGTTCATGCGCGCCGAGCCGTGGCAGCGGCTGCAGACCTGCTGGGAGACCTTCATGGGCGAGGCGCTCTTGAGGCCTTCGATGGCGTGGTCGGAGTGGCAGTCGGTGCAGACCGGGGCCTCCTGGACGCCGGCGGCCGTGGCCTGGCCATGCACGGAGGCGTCCAGCTGGGCCACCACGTCGGGGTGGCACTGGCCGCAGGTGAGGTGCAGGTTCTCGCGGCGCACCGGGGAGGTGGGGGCGGTGGCCTTGACGATGTCGTGGGTGCCGTGGCATTCCGCGCAGCCCGCGGCGCCGGCGTTGCCGGCCTTGCGGGCCCGGCCGTGGGTGCTGACGGCGTAGGTCTTGGAGGGCTTCTCATGGCAGCTGGCGCAATCCACGGGGGCCAGCTTGGCGCCGGGGTGGGTGGCGGTGTCCAGGTCCGCATGGCAGCTGGTGCAGCCGTTGCCCGCGTGGATGGAGGCCTCGAACTTCGCCTTGTCCACGAAGGGGGGCTGCTTGCCCTTGGCCGAGGCGGCGGGCTTGCGGCCGTGACAGGCGAAGCAGGCCGCGTCCGGCCCGGCGGGCTGGGCTGAGAGGGTCAGGGCTGCGGCCAGGGCGAGCAGCGACGATCGTACGATTCCCACGTTCATCAAAGGACCTTTCCATCCGAAAATCTGAAACCTCAGTCTAGGGTTTTTTCCATGTAAGAAAAGTCACTTTAGTGGATCGTTCCCGCATTCATCTGCGAATGAGACTCATGTTGCAAATCGGGATGGCCCGGCCGGCGCCGGAATCTGCTACGATGGTCGTTCGCGCCTCACCAACGGGGCGCACCTTTTTTTATATGGCACCCACCTCCCCCGACTCCCGCCCCTCCTTCCGCCATCGCGCGGAGGCGGGCCTGTACCACCTGGTGGAGGGCATCGTGAGCCGCCTTCCCTGGGAGACCACCCTGACCCTGGGCCGCGGCCTGGGGCGCCTGGCCCACGCCCTGGACCGGCGCCACCGCGCGGTGGTGCGGGAGAACCTGAGGGCCGCGGACATGGGCCTGGACGAAGCCCAGGTGCGGGCCATCTCCCTGGACTGCTTCGAGCATTTCGGCACCCTGGCCCTCACCGCCATCCACCTCCTGCGCATGGACGAGGAGGAGCTGGGGCGGCGGGTGAAGGTCCTGGGCATCGAGAACTACGACGCCGCCAAGGCCGGCGGGAAGGGCTTCATCGTCCTCACCGGGCACTACGGGAACTGGGAGGCCACCGCCCTGGCCCTGAGCGCCCTGGGCCGCACCCTCTCGGTCATCGGACGGGAGCTGGACAACCCCCTCCTGGAGCCCCGGCTCCGCGAGCTCCGCGGGCGGTTCGGCAACGAGGTGATCCCCAAGGCCGGCGCCTTCCGGGGGGCCCTCAAGGCCCTGCGCATGGGCAAGGCCGTGGGCTTCCTCCTGGACCAGGACGCGCTCACCGCGGGAGTCTGGGTGAAATTCCTGGGCCGCTGGGCCTCCACCTTCCCCTCCGCGGGGCTTCTGGCGGTCAAGTACGGCCTGCCGGTGGTCCAGCTCCGCAGCTGGCCCAACGCCGACGGCACCATCACCGTGTCCGTCGAACCCCCCTTCCAGGTGCCCGTGACCGGGGACCTGGACCGGGATGTGTGGACCGCCACCCAGATCATGACCCGGAAGATCGAGGACGAGATCCGGCGCGAGCCCCGGTGGTGGTTCTGGATGCATCGACGTTTCAAGACGCGGCCCGGCGAGGGGAATCCCCTCCCGGCACCGCTACCTCCTGATGAATGGCTTTTAAACAGCCGTTGAATCCCTCCCGGGGCTCCGGCCCCCCGACCATGGACTTTCCTATGCCCAAGCACGTTCTCGCCAAGCTCGAGGTCGAACTGAAGGCCCTCAAGCAAGCCCTCCTCGTGGATATCCCCAAGGAGATCGCCACCGCCGCCTCCCAGGGCGACCTTTCGGAGAACGCCGAATACGAACAGGCCCTGGCCAAGCGGGACATGTTCCAGAACAAGGTGGTGGTGCTGGAAAAGCGCATCGCCGAGGTGGCGAGCCTGGACCTGGACCGCCTGCCCAAGAACAAAGTGGCCTACGGCACCCGGGTGACCCTCCTGGACCTTGACTCGGAGAAGGAAGTCACCTACAAACTGGTGCTGCCCGAGGAGCTGGGGGACCACCCCGACCACTTGAGCATCAGTTCCCCCATCGGGATGGCCCTGGTGGGGCTGGAGGAGGGGGCCGAGGTGAAGATCAAGATTCCCGCGGGCACCAAGCGCTTCGAGGTCCTGGGACTGGTCACCGTCCACCAGCAGTGATCTTCGGCACTGGAATGGCACGTGCCAGGGGGGCGTTCCGGCCCCACAATGAACGACGCAGTGGTAGGAGACCCCATGACGAAGCCCAAGCGTGACCAGCAGTGCTCCTTCTGCGGCAAGGCCCCCAACGAGGTGGAACAGCTCCTGGCGGGGCCCAATGCGTACATCTGCAACGAGTGCGTGGAGGCCGGCCAGCTCCAGCTGCGCATGAGCCGCCAGGGCAAGCCCGCCGGCAAGCATGAGCCCCGCCTGGCCCGGCCCAAGGAGATCAAGGCCTTCCTGGACGACTACGTGATCGGGCAGGAGGGCGCCAAGAAGCGCCTGGCCGTGGCGGTGTACAACCACTACAAGCGCATCCTCGCGCCCCAGAAGAGCCTGGGCGCCACGGAAGTGGAGCTTTCCAAGAGCAATATCCTCCTCATCGGGCCCACGGGCACCGGCAAGACCCTCCTGGCCCAGACGCTCGCCCGTATGCTGGACGTGCCCCTGGCCATGGCCGACGCCACCACCCTCACCGAGGCCGGCTACGTGGGCGAGGACGTGGAGAACATCCTCACCAAGCTCCTCCAGGTGGCCAACTACGACGTGGAGCGGGCCCAGCGGGGCATCGTGTTCATCGACGAGATCGACAAGATCGGCCGCAAGAGCGAGAACCCCAGCATCACCCGGGACGTTTCCGGCGAAGGCGTTCAGCAGGCCCTGCTCAAGCTGGTGGAGGGCACCGTGGCCAACGTCCCCCCCCAGGGCGGCCGCAAGCACCCCCACCAGGAGTTCATCCAGTTGGACACCTCCAATATCCTCTTCATCTGCGGCGGCGCCTTCGTGGGCATCGAGGAAACCATCAAGCAGCGGGTGCGGGCCAAGGCCGTGGGCTTCGGCGCCAAGGTGACCTCCAAGGGCGGCAAGGACAACCTCCTGGCCCTGGTGGAGCCCGAGGACATCATCAAGTTCGGCCTCATCCCCGAACTGGTGGGCCGCCTTCCCGTGGTGGCCACCCTCCAGCCCCTGGACCGGGAGGCCCTGGTGGCCATCCTCACCCAGCCCAAGAACGCCGTCACCAAGCAGTTCGCGCGGCTCTTCGAGATGGACGACATCGAGCTGACCTTCGAGGCCGGCGCCCTGGACACCATCGCCGACCAGGCCCTCCTGCGCAAGCTGGGCGCCCGGGGCCTGCGCTCCATGCTCGAGCAGATCCTCCTGGAACCCATGTTCGACCTCCCCAGCGAGGAGCGCACCACCAAGGCCACCCTGCACCTGACGCGCGCCATGGTGGAGAAGGAACTGGGCATCGCGAGCCTCCCGATTCCCGCGGCGGGGTAGCGGCGCACCGGGGCGCCCCGGCCGGTTCCAGCTGTCCCCGCCGGGGGCTGCGGAGTATCCGGACCCGGTTCCGGGGGTGGGCGCCGACCCACAGGGGTTCCAACACCTTGCCCCGACCCATCGGTAGCGCGAGCAGCAAGCTGCTGCTCGCGCTTGCCGTCATCCAGGTCGGCCAGGGTTTCACGGACGTGGGGCTCTCAGATTCAGAAGGCCCACCAGTCCTTTGCCTGGATACGGCTAGCGCTCGCAGGCAGCTTGCCTGCGAGCGCCACGGTGGGTCGGCGCGATGGGAAGGAACCCCTGTGGGTCGACGGAACAAAGGGGAACCCGGTCCCGATGCCCCGCGGCCCCCGGCGGGGACGGTTGGAACCGGCCGGAACGCCCCGGGCTCCGGGCCATCGCCGATCGCGGGGGAATGTATGCGTATGTCATGATTGGGCAACGGTAGGACGCCATGACGAATCCGCTTCGCAAGACCATCACGCTTCCGGCCATTCCCATCCGGGACATGGTGCTGTTTCCCGGGGCCCGGGTGCCCTTCATGGTGGGGCGGCGCGCGTCGGTGAAGACCCTCGAGCTGGGGATCAAGGTGGGCGACCATTTGCTCCTGCTCACCCAGCGCAACCCCAAGGAGGACCAGCCCAAGCAGGAGTCCATCCACGCCGTGGGCACCCTGGCCCTGGTGGAGTCGCTCATCCCGCTGCCCCGGGACTACTACAAGGTGGGCGTCAAGGGCGTCGCCCGGGTGCGGCTGGAGCGGTACCTGGACGAAGGGGACGTGGTGCAGGCGGAGGTGGAGATCCTGGCGGAGCCGGCGGCGCCGGGGGAATCCGCCCTGCAGGAGGCCTTCGGCTCGGCGGTGGAGGGCTTCCTCCAGCGCAACCCGGAACTGGCCCGGACCCTCAGCCTGGATCCCTCCCTTCCCCTGGGCCAGGCCGTGGACGCGGTGGCCGCGGTGATGCCCGGGGACGTGAGGGAGAAGCAGGCCGTCCTGGACCAGCTGGAGATCGAGCCCCGGCTCCACACCCTCCTCAAGCTCCTGGAGGCCGACGCCGCCAGCCACCAGGCCGAAGGCAGGGAGGATGCCCAGAACCTGGAGAAGGACCACAAGGCCTTCGTCCTGGGGGAGAAGATGCGGGGCGTGCTCCCCGAAGGCCGCAAGGACGAGCTGGCCCAGCTGCGGGAGCGGATCCTCAAGGCCGGCATGGGCGAGGAGGCCGAAGGCAAGGCCCTGGAGGAGGTGGACCGCCTGGAGGGCATGCCCCCCCAGAGCGCCGAGGCCACCGTGAGCCGCACCTACATCGACTGGCTCCTGGCGCTGCCCTGGACGAAGCTCGCCGAGGACCACCTGGACCTGGAGGAGGCCGAGCGCATCCTGGACGAGGACCACGCGGGCCTGGAGAAGGTGAAGGCCCGCATCCTGGAGTACCTCGCCGTCATGCGCCGCCTCCGGGACCAGGCCGCGGGCGCGCCCCTGCGGGGCCCCATCCTCTGCCTCGTGGGCCCTCCGGGGGTGGGCAAGACGAGCCTGGCGCGGTCCATCGCCCGGGCCCTGAACCGCCCCTTCCTGCGCTTCTCCCTGGGCGGCGTGCGGGACGAGGCCGAGATCCGGGGGCACCGGCGCACCTACATCGGCTCCATGCCGGGGCGCATCATCTCGCTCCTGAAGAAGGGCGGGGTGCGCAATCCCCTCATGCTCCTGGACGAGATCGACAAGATGGGTTCCGACTGGCGCGGCGACCCCAGCTCGGCCCTCCTGGAGGTGCTGGACCCGGAGCAGAACCAGACCTTCCAGGACCACTACCTGGACGTGGGCTTCGACCTCAGCCAGGTGCTCTTCCTCACCACCGCCAATGTGCGCCACCAGATCCCCCAGCCCCTGGACGACCGCCTCGAGGTGATCGAGCTGAGCAGCTACACCCTGGGGGAGAAGAGGGCCATCGCCCAGGCCCACCTGGTGCCCAAGGCCCTGGACCGCCACGGCATGACCGGCCTGGGCATCGTGTTCGAGGACCGGGCCCTGGAATGGATCATCCAGGCCTACACCAAGGAGGCCGGGGTCCGGCAGCTGGAGCGGGAGATCTCCGCCGTGCTGCGCAAGCTGGCCCGCCTGAGCCTCCAGGCCGATCCCTTCGACCCCGTGGTGACCGCGGAGCGGCTTCCCCGCCTCCTGGGCCCCGAGCGCTTCCTGGAATCCCCCCTGGGGGGCCAGCCCGCCCCGGGCGTGGTCAACGGCCTGGCCTGGACCCCCACCGGCGGCGACCTCCTCACCATCGAGGCCGCGCGCCTTCCCGGCAAGGGCGTCCTCAAGCTCACCGGCAAGCTCGGCGAGGTGATGCAGGAAAGCGCCAACCTCGCCCTGAGCTTCGTGCGCATGCGCGCCGACAGCCTGGGACTGGCCCCGGACTTCCTGGAGAAGACCGATCTCCACGTGCACCTGCCCGAGGGGGCCATCCCCAAGGACGGCCCCAGCGCCGGCATCACCCTGGCCATGGCGCTGATCTCGGCCCTCACGGGCACGCCGGTGCGCGCGGACGTGGCCATGACCGGCGAGCTGACCCTGCGGGGCATGGTCCTGCCCATCGGCGGGCTCAAGGAGAAGCTCCTGGCCGCCCACCGCATGGGGTGCCGCACCGTCATCATCCCCGCGGACAACGCCAGGCACCTGGAGGAGCTCCCCGAGGAGGTGCGCAGGGACCTCACGGTGCACCTGGTGAAGACCATGGACGAGGTGATCCCCCTGGCCCTGGTCAGAACCTGACCTTCACCCCGGCCCGGTAGTAGTTGTCCGCCACGACCCCGGCCTCCAGCACGACGGACACCACCTGGAACCGCCGCCGCCAGGGCCGGGGCAGGGCCCAGCTGAGGGCGGCGTGGCCCGCCACGTTGAGGACGCAGAGCTGCGTGATGGTCTTCGCGCTGGGGTGGCGGGGCAGGAGCGGGTTGCGCTCGTAGCGGCCCCCGTTCTCGATCTGGCGGCTCTGGCTGCAGTCCATGGCGACCACCGCCGCGTACGAGAGCTCCCAGGTGGTGTCGCGAGCGGTCCAGGGGTCCGCGGCACGGCAGGGCAGGGCGAGGCCGAGGGCCACCAGGCCCCGGGCGAGGTTCCTATGCATGGATCACGACCCTCCGGCGAATGGGGCGAGACCCAGTATGAGTTATTAATTAGGCCTCGCAAGCCCGCGCGCACGCTTGTTCACAACTGCAACACCCGAGCAACTTTCCCCAAGGCGACCCAGGCTTGCGACAATGGCCCTCTATGAACTTTGCCCATCTCCACCTTCACACGGAATATTCCCTTCTCGACGGCCTGACCCGCATCTCCGACCTCGTCAAGAAATGCAAGGCCACCGGCATGAACTCGGTGGCGGTCACCGACCACGGCAACATGTTCGGCATGATGAAGCTCTTCGACGCCTGCGAGAAGACCGCGGACAAGGACGGGAACTGGGCCGTCAAGCCCATCCTGGGCTGCGAGGTCTACGTGGCCCCCCGGTCCCGGCACGACCGCAAGCTGGACAACGCCGCCCTGAACGCCGAGGGCCTGGAGGACTGCGTGGACCCCTCCGGCCAGCGGGACGCGGGCTACCACCTGGTGCTCCTGGCCAAGAACCCCGTGGGCTTCCGCAACCTCTCCAACCTGGTCTCCAAGGGCTTCACCGAGGGCTTCTACTACAAGCCGCGGGTGGACAAGGAACTGCTGCGGGAGAACAGCGAGGGCCTGATCGCCCTCACGGCCTGCCTGGGCGGGGAGGTGCAGGCCCGGCTCCTTTCCGGCAACATCGACGCCGCCGAGCGCGTGGCCCGGGACTACCAGAGCATGTTCGGGGAGGACTTCTACCTGGAGATCCAGGACCAGGGCTTCGAGGCCGAGCGCCTGATCATCCCCAGCCAGTTCGAGCTGGCCCGGCGCACCGGCATCCCGCTGGTGGCCACCAACGACGCCCACTACCTCAACCACGACGACGCGGACCTCCACGACACGCTCCTGTGCATCGGCACCAAGCGGTTCAAGAGCGAGCCCAAGCGCATGCGCTTCTCCACGGACCAGTTCTACGTGAAGTCGCCCGAGGAGATGGCCGCCGTCTTCCCGGACCACCCCGAGCTCCTGGAGCGCACCCTGGAGATCGCCTCCAAGATCGATCTCTTCCCCATCACCCGCAAGCCCATCACCCCCCAGTTCCCCGTGCCCTCGGGGCACACGCTGGAGAGCTACTTCGTGCAGGTGGCCCGGGAGACCTTCGAGGAGCGGCTGAAGGAGTGCCGCATCCTCTGGCAGGCCGGGGCCCTCAAGCACTCGGAGGAGAAGTACCGCGCGCGCCTGGAGTTCGAGCTGGACACCATCCTGAAGATGGGCTTTCCCGGCTACTTCCTCCTGGTGTGGGACTTCATCCGCAAGGCCCGGGAGATGGGCGTGCCCGTGGGTCCGGGCCGCGGCAGCGCCGCGGGCAGCATCGTGGCCTGGTCCATGCACATCACCGACATCGATCCCATGCAGTACGACCTGCTCTTCGAGCGGTTCCTGAACCCCGAGCGCATCTCCATGCCCGACGTGGACATCGACTTCTGCCGGGACGGGCGCCAGAAGGTCATCGACTACGTCACCGAGGCCTACGGCAAGGACCGCGTCAGCAACATCGTCACCATCAACCAGCTCAAGACCAAGGCCGTCATCAAGGACGTGGCGCGGGTCTTCGAGAAGGACTTCGCCTTCGCCAACAACCTCACCAAGCTCGTGCCCCAGGAGCCCGGCAAGCCCATCACCGTGGCCCAGGCCCTGGAGCAGAGCGACAAGCTGCGCGAGCTCTACGACTCCGAGCCCGAGGTGAAGAACATCCTGGACATCTCCGCGCGCCTGGAGGGCCTGGCCCGCAACACCGGCGTGCACGCCGCGGGCGTGATCATCGCCCCCGACGACCTCACCCGCTTCGCCCCCCTCAGCCGGGACAAGGACGGCAAGGTGATGGTGCAGTACACCATGACCGAGGCCGAGCGCGCCGGGCTCCTGAAGATGGACTTCCTGGGCCTGGAGACCCTCACCCAGATCGCCAAGACCCAGGGGTACATCGCCAAGACCCAGGGCCACCCCGTGGACATGACCCTCATCCGCGCCTTCGACGACAAGAAGACCTTCGACCTCTTCACCCAGGGCGACACCGACGGCATCTTCCAGTTCGAGTCCGGCGGCATGAAATCGCTCCTGGGCAAGCTGCGCCCGGACCGCTTCGACGACCTCATCGCCCTCAACGCCCTCTTCCGCCCCGGCCCCCTGGGCGCGGGCATGGGCGACACCTACGTGAACCGCCGCCACGGCCGCGAGCCCGTGACGTACATGTTCCCCACCCTCGAACCCATCCTCTCCCCCACCTACGGCGTGATCCTGTACCAGGAGCAGGTGATGCAGATCGCCAGCCTCATCGCGGGGTACTCCCTGGGCGAGGCCGACATGCTCCGGCGCGCCATGGGCAAGAAGGACAAGGAGAAGATGGCCAAGGAGAAGACCAAGTTCATCGAGCAGGGCGTGCTGCGCGGCTACGAACGGGACAAGGTCTCCGAGCTCTTCGACCTAATCGAGTACTTCGCGGGCTACGGCTTCAACAAGAGCCATTCCGCGGCCTACGCCCTCGTCGCCTACGAGACGGCCTACCTCAAGGCCAACTTCCGCACGGAGTTCATGGCCGGCCTCCTCTCGACCAAGGCCCAGCGCACCGACGACGTGGTGAAGTACATCCAGAACTGCAAGGAGATGGGCCTGGAGGTCCTGGGTCCCGACATCAACGAGAGCCAGCTGGACTTCACCATCACCGGCCCCAGCCAGATCCGCTTCGGGTTCGCCGCGGTCAAGGGCCTGGGCGATGCCGCCCTGGAGGCCATCCTCGCCGCCCGGGCCGAGGAGGGCGGGTTCAAGGACTTCTTCCACGCCCTCAAGGCCACGGATCTCCAGAAGGCCAACCGCCGGGTGTGGGAATCCCTCATCAAGGCCGGCGCCTTCGATTCCATGGAGCCCAACCGCGCCGCCCTCATGGAGGGCCTGCCCTCGGCCCTGGAGAACGCGGGGAAGGGGGGCCAGGACCTGGGCCTGGTGTCGCTGTTCGACGAGGCGGAGATGGCGAGCCTCGCCGACAACTGGGCCGTGCCCGAGGACGTGGAGTTCTGGAGCCGCAAGGACCGCCTGCGCTACGAACGGGAGTCCCTGGGCCTCTACGTGTCGGGCCACCCCCTGGAGGAGTTCAAGGACGCCATCAAGGTGCACACCGTGGGCACCATCGCCTCCCTGAAGGAGGCCGCCGCGGCGGGCCGGCACCGGGACCGGGAGGAAGTGTCCATCGGGGTCATGGTCAGCAACGTGCAGTTCAAGACCAACCAGAAGGGGGAACCCTGGGCCATCCTCTATCTGGAGGACCTCACCGACAAGGTGGAGGCCCTGCTCATGGCCGGGAGCTACAACCCCGCCACCCGCAAGCGGGGCCGGCCCTTCGAGCTGTTCCGGCACCTGGCCCTGCCCGACGCCCTCCTGCGGGTCACCGGGGAGCTGAAGATCGAGACCACCGGAAACAACGGCGAGGAGGACGAGGAGGAGCAGACCACCATCAAGCTCTTCGTCACGTCCCTGGAGCCCCTGGAGGACTTCCAGGGCAAGGGCTTCTCCGGGGCCCTGATCCGCCTGCCCCGGGGGGAGTACCCCAGCCGCCTGGTGCCCCTCCTGCGCCTCTACCACGGCAACCTTCCCCTCCATCTCGAGTACCGCGGTCCCCAGGGCATCCTCGCCCGGGTGAGGGCCAGCGGCGAACTCAACGTCCGCTTCGACCCCGACCTTTCCGAAAAGGTGGCCAAGGAAGCGGGATGCGCCCTCAGCTGGACCTATTGATAAAAGGAGCCCCACCCATGCGCCGAATCCTCCCCCTGCTTGCCGGAGCCACGATGATCGCAGGTCAACCCATACCCGACTTCTCCCAGACCGAACGCGCCAAGGTGCCCGAGATCTACAAGTGGCGCGCCTCGGATATGTACAAGACCGACGCGGCCTGGCACGCCGAGCTGGACGCCGTGAAGGGCCTCATCGCGGCGCTGGATCCCCTGGCCAAGGGCTGGACCGGGTCCCCCAAGGCCATGGGCGACTTCATGGAGCGCCTGGACGAGGTGAACCTCCGCGGGGGCCGCCTGTACCGCTACGCCAGCCACCAGGGCGACATGGACCTGGGCGACACCAACTACCAGAAGATGAAGGGCGAGATCCAGACCGTGCTGGTGGGCCTGGGCGCGAAGCTGGCCTTCATGGACGCGGACCTCATGGCCCTGGGCCAGGACAAGGTGGAGGCCTTCATCAAGGCCGAGCCCCGCCTAGCCTCCCACCGGGTGGGTTTCCTCAAGACCCTGCGCATGAAGGCCCACATCCTCCCCGAAGGCGAGGAGCGGGTGGCGGCCACCGCCGGGCTCTTCTCCGACGCGCCCTCGGGCGCCGCCGGCATGCTCAACAACGTGGACATGCCCCACGCCACCGTCACCCTCTCCACCGGCGAGAAGGTGGTCCTCACCACCGCGAACTACAACAAGCTCCGCGCCTCCAAGATCCCCGCGGACCGCCGCATGGTCATGGAGGCCCACTTCCGCGAGCAGGCCCAGTACCAGAACACCTTCGCCACCCTCCTGGACGCCAACACCAAGAAGGACCTCTTCCAGGCGAAGATCCGCAGGTACCCCACCTGCCTCGACGCCGCGCTGTACCCCGAGGCCATCGACACCGCGGTGTACCGGAACCTGGTGGCCTCCGTGAAGGCGAACCTGGCCCCCCTCCACCGCCTCATGCGCCTGCGGGCGCGGATGCTGGGGCTCACGGACATGAACTACGGCGACGTGTACGCCTCCGCCGTGCGGTCCGTGGACAAGAAGTACACCTTCGAGGAGGCCCGCGACCTGGTGCTCAAGGCCACCGCCCCCCTGGGCCCCGACTACCGCAAGGGCCTCGAGCAGGCCTTCACCCACGGCTGGATCGACATCTACCCCAACAAGGGCAAGCAGTCCGGGGCCTACTCCGACGGCGTCTACGGCGTTCACCCCTTCGTGAAGATGAACTTCGACGGTTCCTTCCACGAGGTGTCCACCCTGGCCCACGAACTGGGCCACGCCATGCACTCCTACCTCTCGGACGCCGCCCAGCCCTTCCCCATGGCCGACTACCCCATCTTCCTGGCGGAGATCGCAAGCACGTTCAACGAGAACCTGCTCATGCACCACCTCCTGGACACCGTTTCCGACGACACCCTCAAGCTCTACCTCCTGGACAGCTACCTGGAGACCATCCGCGGCACCCTCTTCCGCCAGACCCTCTTCGCGGATTTCGAACTGGCCATGCACGAGCGGGTGGAACAGGGCCAGTCCCTCACCCCCGACTGGCTCGACGCCAAGTACCTGGAGCTCACCCGCCTCTACTACGGCCACGACAAGGGCGTCATGAAGGTTGACGACTACATCAAGTCCGAGTGGACCTCCATTCCGCACTTCTACTACAACTACTACGTCTTCCAGTACGCCACCGGGATCGTGAGCTCCATGGCCCTCTCCGAGGCCGCCCTGAAGGACCCCGCCGCCCGGGACCGCTACCTGGCCTTCCTCCGGTCGGGCGGCAGCCGTTTCCCCCTGGACACCCTCAAGACCGCCGGCGTGGACCTCACGTCGCCCCGGCCCGTGGACGAGGCCCTGAAGGCCTTCGATGCCCTGGTGGGACGCATGGAGACCCTCTACGATAAGACCCGGGCCGCCGGGAAGTGAGAACCCTTCCGGTCCGGCTGCCTGGGGGACTCCGCACTTGCTCGCTCTGACATTCATCGTCCTGATCTTTGGCCTGCAGTACTTCCACAGGCAGCTGCTGCACCGGTTGCTTCCCAAGGGGTACGACCGCTGGGTCACCCCCGTGCTGATCCTCATCCACGTTCCCCTGGCCCTGTACATGGGGATCCGCCTCACCGGCAACGCCGGCTGGCTCCAGTGGCTCCGCCCCCTGTCCCGGGCCGGCCTCTACTTCCAGATCCTGAGCGCCTTCAACCTCGTCATGTGGCTGCTTTCCGAGGGCCTCTGGCGGTTGCGGCACCTGTGGAAGCCCCAGCCGGGCCAGCCCCCCGAGGACCCCGCCCGGCGCACCTTCCTGCGCCAGACCACGGCGGCCGGCGTGGGCCTCGCCTCGTACGGCGTCCTCGCCGGCCGGCGCGAGGCCCACGGGGATCCGGACGTGGTGCATCTGCAGCTCTACTTTCCGGATCTCCCCCCGGGCATGGACGGGCTGCGCATCGCCCAGATCAGCGATCTGCACGCCGGCCCCCTGGTGAAGGCCCCCCTGGTGGCCCGCTGGCGCACCCTCGTGCAGGCCGAGCGGCCGGAAATGCTGCTCCTCACCGGGGACGTCACCGACAGCATCCCCGAGGAGGCCGGCATCGTGGAAGAGGCCTTCCGCAACTTCCCCGCCCCCCTGGGCCGCTACGCCATCCTGGGCAACCACGACTACTTCACGGACCCCCGTCCCATCTGGAAGATCCTGGAGCGCACCGGCTTCCAGTGCCTGGAGAACCGCTGGGCCTACGTGTACCGCAACGGTTCCCGCATGGCCCTGGTGGGCCTCCAGGACCCCATGGCCCGCCACGGCCACTTCCGGGATATCCGCTACGGCCCCGGCCCCTCCCCGAAGATCGCCACCGAGGGCCTCCCCGCCGACACCTGGCGCCTCTGCCTCAGCCACCGCCCCAGCGATTGGCCCCTGGCCCGCCAAACCGGCGCCCGCCTCACCCTCTCCGGCCACACCCACGGCGGCCAGATCAACCTCATCCCCTTCGTGAACAGCGCCCTCCTCCTGGGCCCCTACGCCCAGGGCATCTACCGCAAGGACGGCGACGTCCTCTACGTGAACCGCGGCCTGGGCGTGGTGGCCCTCCCCGTGCGCATCGGCGCCCCCCCCGAAATCACCCTCATCACCCTCCGCCGCCGTTGAAAATGTCTTCCCCATTCCCCGGACCTGCGCTAGAATCAAGGTTCGGCATAACCGTGGCTCCATCGTCTAGCGGTTAGGACGGCGCCCTCTCACGGCGTTAACAGGGGTTCGATTCCCCTTGGGGCTACCAGCAAACACCCTTGAGAAATCAGGGGTGTTTTTGTTTATATATCGGCATGCCAAAGGATGATGGGGACGCGTGCTCCACAAAGGGCTCCCAAATGCGTGCCTCACGGCTCGCCGGAGGACCTTCAGTCGGAGAGGGCCTCCCAGGGCAGCCACAAGGTTGACGCGTTCGTCCATATCTGGAATCCTAGGGCGGAGCACAGTCATTTCAACTTTTCTTGACATGTCAAAAAAAGTTGACATATTTGTCTGTGGAGACCTTGGCCATGAATCGACCCTCATCAACCGGCTCGGCGTCCATCGCCCTGGCCCTTTGGGCCGTGGGCACCGGCAAAGGCATGAAAACCGAATAAGGAGCGTGAAATGAACCAAGCCGCGTGCTGTCACCTGCCGTACCAGCCTGAAAGCCCGGCCCTGAGCAGGCTGCCCTACTTCCTCTCCGACGCCGCGGCCATCTGGCGCCGGGACCCCGCCCTGCGGGGAGGCGCCCTGAAGGCCCTGGAGATCATTCTCTACGCATCCTTCTGGGCCCTGTTGTTCCACCGGATCGCCCACGCCCTGCACGCCCTGGGCCTGCCTTTCGTGCCCCGGCTCCTGAGCCAGGCGGCCCGGTTCCTCACGGGCATCGAGATCCACCCTGGCGCGGTGATCGGGCGAGGGCTGTTCATCGACCACGGCATGGGGGTAGTCATCGGGGAGACCGCCATCGTCGGTGAAGATGTCCTGCTCTACCACGGCGTGACCCTGGGCGGCGTGGATGCCAGGCCGGGCCGGCGGCATCCCCGTCTGGGGAACGGGGTCATGGTGGGGGCGGGGGCGAAGGTGCTCGGCCCCGTGACCATCGGCGATGGGGCCCGGATCGGGGCCCAGTCGGTGGTCCTCGCCTCGGTCCCTCCGGGCAGGACGGCGGTGGGAGCGCCCGCGCGCATCCTATAATCGGACCATGCCAGCCCAGGATTTCGAGACGATCCATGCCACCCTCCGGCCCAGGGTCGTCTCCTTTCTGCGTCGCCTGGCTGGGCCCGAAGAAGCCGAGGACCTGGCCCAGGAGGTGTTCCTCAAGGTCCACCGGGGACTCCCTGAATTCCGGGGGGAGAGCAAGGTGTCCACCTGGGTGTTCCAGATCGCCGCCCGCCACGCCCTGGACCACCTCCGGCGCCGGGTCGCCCCGTGCGTCCAGCCCCAGGCCGAGTTCGACTGCGCGCCGGCCCCTGGGGAGGCCGGACCGGTCATGGACGAGATGAACACCTGCGTCCGGGACATGGTCGCTGCCCTCCCCACGGACTACCGGATCATGCTCAGCCTCTGCGAACTCAAGGAATTCCGCATCGGGGAGATCGCGGCCCTCCTTGGCATTTCGGAGGGCGCCGCCAAGATCCGCCTGCACCGGGCCCGGGCCCTGCTTCGGACGCGCATGGAGAAGGGCTGCCGCATCCTGCTGGATGAGCGGGCCGAGCTCCAGTGCGACCGGAAGGCCCCCTGACGAAATTCCGTATCCCTTTCTTGGGAACCCTCGTCTTAAAGGGTGAAAGGAGGACACCATGTCCGAAACCATCACCCTGGAGCCCGCCAAGGCCTCCTGCGGCCTCTGCGAGGCCTACGCCACAAGGGAATCCGTCAAGCCCATCGTCGTCATGTCCTGCGAAGGAGCCTGCCTGAGGGGGGAACTGGCCCGGCTCGCGGCCAACCTGATCTGCGACGAATTGGCCCCTGATCGCACGGCACGGCTCTGCCTGGGCGGGGCCTTCACCAAGGACACGGGCCAGCGCAACCTGGCGCGCTTGGCGGAGCGGGTCGTGGCCATTGAAGGTTGCCCCACGGACTGCGGTTCCCGCATGATGCGAGCCGTTCTGCCGGGCTTGCAGGTGGAGGTGTTCCACCTGGAGGGGGCCCATTTCGATCCACATCTCTTCTCCATCCGGGAACTGGCTGAAGCTGAAAGAAAAGCCTGCGCGAATGACATCGCGCAGGTTGTTGCCCTGAAGCTATAAATCTCCGACATCTTCCACCGGCGGCATTCGCGTCTGGATCACCTCGGGGACGAGGCCCTCCCCATCAGGCCAGCACGCCGCTCCGCACCGCGATCAGCCCCACGACGCAGACGATGAGCCAGAGCAGAACGCCCTGCAGCAGGGGGCGGATGCCCACCTCCTTCAACGCCTTGCGGCTGAGGCCCGCGCCGATGAGGAAGAGCGTGAGCACCAGGGCCCGCTGGGCGGCGAAGGCGATCCAGTGGCCGGGGGTGCGCAGGGCGGGAATCCAGGTGACCAGGGCCGCCATGGCGAGGAAGCCGGCGATGAACCAGGGCTTCTTCACCGGCAGGGCGTCCGGGGCCTCCGGCACCCCGCCGGCGGCCTTGCGGCGCCGCCGGGCATCCAGGTAGCCGATGAACAGCGTCAGGGGCACGATCCAGAGGGCCCGGGCCAGCTTCACGGTGGTGGCCACCTCCAGGGCCCGGGGGCCGTAGGCCAGGCCCGCGCCCACCACGGAGCTGGTGTCGTGGATGGCCAGGGCCGCCCAGAGGCCGAAGCCGTCCTGGCCCAGGCCCATGGCGTGGCCGATGGGGGGGAAGAGGAGCAGGGCCAGGGCGTTCAGCAGGAAGACCGTGGCCAGGGCCACGGAGACCTGGTGGGCCCGGGCCCGCACCACGGGGGCCACGGCGGCGATGGCGCTCCCGCCGCAGATGGCCGTGCCCACGGCGATGAGCAGGCCGGCATCCCGGTCCACCTTCAGGGTGCGGGCCAGCCAGAGGCCCAGGCTCAGCACCAGGACGATGCTCAGGGCCGTGATGCCCAGCCCGTGGAGCCCGGCCTTGGCCACGGCCACGAGGTTCATCTGGGCGCCCAGTCCGATGACGGCCAGGGGAAGGAGCCGATGGGTCCACACCTGGGTTTCGCGGGTGCGCGCATTGCCCAGGGTCAGGCCCAGGAGGGCGCCGCCCAGGAGGCCGGCCGCCGCGGACGTGAAGGGCGCCAGGGCCAGGGCGCCGCCGGCGAAAAGCAAGGGCAGGGCGAGGCGGGAAGGGGGATGGGTGGCGTCAGGCATCGTCGGTCCGGGGCTGGGGGTTTGCATGGGGGGCCCTGAGGGGGTCCGCCCTTCGGGGGAAGGTTCCAGGATGCCCGGAAGGTAGAAGCAAATCGAATCGCGAAGGCTGATATCTTATAAAAATAGCTGATATCACCCATGACCCTCCCTTCCGCCCTCGACCCCCGCCGCCTGGAAACCTTCCGGGTGGTCGCGGACATGGGCCAGGTGTCGGCCGCTTCGAGGCTGCTGAACCTGTCCCAGCCCGCCGTGACGGCCCAGATCCGCCTGCTGGAAGCCGAGGCGGGCCAGCCGCTGTTCACCCGCCATGCCGGGGGCGTGCGGCTCACGGAGGCGGGGCTGCGGCTCCTGGACTACGCCCGCCGGATCCACGCGCTGCTGGAGGAGGCCGTGGCGGCGGCGGCCCTGGCCGGCACCCCCGGCGGGCAGCTTCACCTGGCCGCCAGCACCACCACCGCCGGCCACGTCCTGCCGGGGCTGTTCCAGGGCTACGGGGCCCACCGCCGCTGCGGGAGCGTGCGCCTGGAGGTGGGCAACACCGAGGAGGTCCTGGCCTGGGTCCGGGAGGGCCGGGTGGGCCTGGGCATGGTGGAGGGGCTGACCCGGGCGCCGGGCGTGTCCCTGGAACCCTTCCTCCGGGACGAACTGGTGGCGGTGCGGCCGGTCCACGGCCCCTTCGCCGAGATCCGCTCCCTGCGGGCCCTGGTGGCGGCGCCCCTCCTCTGGCGCGAGGAAGGCTCCGGGACCCGCACGGTGGTGGAGCGGGCCTTCGCCAAGGCCGGCCTGAGGGTGAGGCCCCGGGACGGGGACCTGATCCTGGGGGACACCGAGGCCATCAAGACCAGCGTCCTGGCGGGCCTGGGCATCGGCTTCCTGTCCCGGTGGAGCATCCAGAGCGAATTGAGGCATGGCGAACTGGAGGTGATCCCCGTTCCGGACCTGGCCATCCACCGCACCTTCTCCTGGGTCCAGGGCGGGGGCGGCCTGGCGGGGGAGGCCCAGGCCTTCCTCCGCTGGGCCCGGAGCCATCCCCCGTCCCTGGCCTACTGAGGGAAGGACCGGTCTTGACGGAATCTTGACTGGCCAGGCCCGGGGGGCGGGGGTTAGGCTGACCCTCTGGACTTCGGAAAGGGGGCTGCGATGCAACGTGAAACGCCGATCGCGGAACCTCCGTCGCCGCGCCGCGCCTGAACCCCAGCGTCCCCGAGGACCGGTCCCCGCCCATCGTCCATCCGATGGCCTCCGGCCCCGCCCCTTCTTCGATTCCCATCCATGGAGGAGCCCATGAAGCTCCTGTTCGCCCTCTGCTGCGCCCTGCCCGCCCTCCTGGCCCAGGAACCCGGTGCCTGGCAGGTCCACGGCCAAGCCACCACCGTCACCCAGACCCACGGCGCCTTCCCCAGCCCCTACCAGGGACCCGATTCCCTGCGGCCGGTGCGGGAGGAGGCCACCTCCTTCACCACCACCCTCATGACCGGTTGGCGGCCCCTGGGGGGCACCGAGCTGTACCTTGATCTGGAGGGCGCCGCGGGGAAGGGGGTCAGCAGCGTCCTGGGCATGGCCGGCGCCCCCAATGGGGAGACCTACCGGGTGGGCAACCCCGGATTCCGGGCCTCCGTGGCCCGGGTCCTGGTGCGCCAGACCTTCGATCTGGGCGGCGAAGCCCGGAAGGTCGAGGACGACGCCCACCAGCTTGCCGGCCCCCGGTCCGCGCGGCGCCTGGTGGTCCACGCCGGCAAGTTCAGCGTCATGGACGTGTTCGACGCCAACGCTTACGCCCACGACCCCCGCACCCAGTTCCTCAACTGGACGCTCATGGGGCACGGCGCCTGGGACTACCCGGCCGACACCCGGGGCTACACCTGGGGCGCCGCGGCGGAACTGTACTGGGATGACTGGGCGGCCCGCTGGGGCCGCTTCGCCGAACCCCGGGAAGCCAACCAACTGGAAATGGACCCCAGCCTGGTCCGGGCCCACGGCGATGCCCTGGAAATGGAGCATGACCACAGCCTCGGCGGCCTCCCGGGCGCCCTGCGGGTGATGGCCTTCCGGAACACCGCCCGCATGGGGAACTACCGGGAGAGCCTGGCCGGCGCCGTCCCCCCCGATATCACGTCCACCCGGGCCGATGGCCGCACCAAATCCGGGTGGGGGCTCAACGCCGAACAGGCCGTCACCCCGGAGGCGGGCCTTTTCGCCCGGTGGAGCTGGAGCGACGGCCGCACCGAATCCTGGGCCTTCACGGAAGTGGACCGGTCGGTATCCGCCGGCCTTTCCCTCCGGGGCGCGGCCTGGGGCCGGCCCCAGGATCGCCTGGGCCTGGCCTTCGTGCAGAACGGCCTGAGCGCGGACCACCGGGACTACCTGGCGGCGGGCGGCCTGGGGTTCCTCCTGGGGGACGGCCGGCTCACCTACGGCCCGGAGCGCATCGCCGAAGCGACCTACGCCCTCGCCGTGGGCCGGTACCTCACCGCCAGCCTGGATGTCCAGCGGTGCTGGAACCCCGGCTACAACGAGGACCGGGGCCCCGTGACCTTGTGGGCTCTGCGCCTCCACCTTGGCATCTGAGCCGGGGCCCCCCGGGCCCATGTTACGCTTGGGCCATCCCCCACCCCTATCTACTCCAAGGCCCTGAGATGAACCTTCTTTCAGCACGACTCCCGATCCTGCTCGCCCTGGCCGCGGCCGGGCTCCACGCGGCCGACTTCAGCTGGGGCCTGCAGGCCGGGATCCTGGCCCCCCAGGGCGACCTGAAGAACCACGCCATCCTGGGCACCGGCACGACCCTTGGCGGGTCCGCGGTGAACCTCCATTTCGAATGGGGGGTGAGCCGGCGGGACGCCCTGCGCCTCCGCTTCGGCCTCATGGGCACGGGGGAGGGCCGGGAGAACCTCCTGGACCAGGACCCGCAGCTGGGGCCCATCACCCTGAGCACCGAATGGACCTCCCGGGAGGCCGCCGTGGATTGGCGGCGCCTGTGGAGTGGCGGGGACACGGGATGGTATTCCACCGCCGGCCTGGGTCTGGCCAGCCCCCGGGAGAGCACCACCACCTGGGGCCTGCTGTACCCCGGGGGCCCCCGGGTGGGCAGCACCCGCAGCCGCACCCAGCACGGCAGGCTCGCCCTGTGCCTGGGCCTGGGCTACCAGCTGAACCGGCGCTTCCATGGCGAAGTGGCCTACCACCAGGTCAGCACCGACAAGTCCGGGAGCCAGGGTTTCGGAATCAGCGCGATGTCCTGGATGACCCTGCAGCTGGGCGTGGACTTCGGGCGGGGACGCTAGTCCAAGGCTCCGACCCACCCGAACCATCAGGACGGAAGCCGTCCGATAGCCATCCCATGAAACCTCTGGTCAGGCCCCTCAGCCGGGAACGGCCTGAGTCCAACGGCTGATCCCCTTGATCCTGTTCATCCGATTTCATCCCTGTACCCGCAGGGCCAGGGATGAGATGGGGCGGCGCGACGTTGATGTGCATGGGCCGACCCATCCTGGCACTGGCCCTGCGGGAACTGGGATGAAATCGGATAAACAAGATGAAGGGGATGAACATGCCCAAGGGGCGGCGGCATTCCGGCAGATCGGACTCAGGCCTTTCCCTTCCGGGCGGTAGACCGGGCTCCTTCCTCCAGGTAATCCATGAGCCGTCCCCCGCTCTGGAGCTTCCGCTGCAGGCCCTCGAACCACCGGAAATCCTCGGCTTCCCTCAGGAAGGAAGCGCCCAGCAGGCCGATCGAAGCCAGGAGGGCGGCGATGCCCAGCACGGCCAGCAGTTCTGGCCAGGCGCCCAGGGCATCGGCCACCTCCGGGAAGGCGTACTCGGCGCCCGCCCAGGCGGCCATCAGGAGGACGCCGGCCAGGGCGGCCCGCAGGGCCCGGGTGTGGAGGGGCCGGATCTCCCGGCGGTAGGCCAGGTCCCGCACCCCGGCCAGGGCGCCGATGAAGGCGTCCCGGCTCAGGGTCCCCTGGGCATGGTCCCGTTCCAGCCGTCCCAGTTCGGTCATGATCAGGCCGTGGACGCCTCGTGGGGGTGGGTTGAAAAGGTTCCATGCCATGGGTGCCTCCGTCAGTGACTCCCGGTTCCCGCCGCCTTCTCGCGCAGGCCGCCGCCCAGGACCTTGTAGAGGGTCACCAGGTTCGCGGCCCGGGCCCGCCGCAGGGCGATGAGGCCCTGCTGCGCCCCGAAGAGCGACCGCTGGGCGTCCAGGACGCCCAGGTAGCCGTCGGCGCCGGCTTCGTAGCGGGCCTTGGCCAGCTGGAAGGTGCGCTCCAGGGCCCGGGTGAGGGACTCCTGGGCGGCCAGCTGCTCACCCAGGGTGCCCCGCTGGGCCAGGGTGTCGGCCACTTCCCGGAACCCCGCCTGCACGGCCTTCTCATACTGGGCCAGGCGGATGTCCCGGTCGGCCTTGGCCACATCCAGGCCCGCCTTGGTGGCGCCGGTGTTGAAGAGGGGCAGGACCACCTGGGGCGAGAAGGACCAGGTGTCGGAACCGGACTTGAAGAGGCCGGAAAGTTCGCTGCCCATGGTGCCGATGCCGGTGGTGAGGGAGATGCGCGGGAAGAAGGCGGCCCGGGCGGCGCCGATATTGGCGTTGGCCGCCCTGAGCTGGTTCTCGGCCATGCGGATGTCCGGGCGGGCCATGAGCACGTCCGAGGGGAGGCCGGGGGTGAAGTCCTGGAGGGGGGCCACGCCCTCGAGTCCGGCGGGTTGGCAGTCCGCAGGAACCGGCGCGCCCACCAGGAAGGTGAGGGCGTTCTCGTCCAGGGCCACCAGGCGGGTGGCGCTGGCCACATCCACCCGCGCGGTTTCCATGCTCACTTCCACCCGGCGGGCGTCCAGCTCCGAGGCGATGCCCGCCTGGAACCGGCGCTGGGTGAGCGTGTGGGTCGCTTCCTGGCTGGCGAAGGTCTCCTTGGCCAGGCGCAGGGCGTCCCGGTCCGCGGCCAGGGTCAGGTACAGGTTGCTCACCTCGGCCAGGAGCGAGATGCGCGCGCTGGCCTGGGCCTGTTCGGTGGCGAGGTACTGTTCCAGGGCCTGGTTCTTGAGGCTCCGGACCCGGCCGAAGAAGTCCAGTTCCCAGGCGGTGACGCCCACGGTGACCGAGTCCTGCTCGGCGATGAGGTCCTTGCCCGTGGAGGAGACGCTGGCGGGGACCCGCTGCCGGGTTCCCGCCGCCGCGGCGTTGATGGAAGGCAGCAGTTCCGCCCGCTGGATGCGGTAGGCGCCCCGCACCTTTTCCGTGTTCAGCGCGGCGATGCGGAGGTCGGGGTTGTGGGCCAGGGCGAGGGTGAGCACCTTGCGCAGCTTCGCGTCCACGTAGAAGTCCTGCCAGGCCACGTCCGCGGCCGGTTTCGCCGGGGCGCCGGAGGGCGCGTAGGCGGGGCCTTCCGGCCACTGGGACGGGGTGGGCCGGGGCGGCGTCTTGTACCGCGGCGCCATGGACATGCAGCCCCCCAGGGCCGCGAGGAGGATAAGGGGGAGACCCTGGATCGGTTTCAGCATTGTCCCTCTCCGGTGGACCCGGAAGCCGGGCGCTTTTTCTTGAAGAATTGGGTGACCAGGATGAAGGCCAGGGGGATGTAGAACACGGCGATGACCGTGGACGAGATCATCCCGCCGATGACGCCGGTGCCGATGGCGTTCTGGGCGGCGGCCCCGGCCCCGCGGGTGATGGCCATGGGCAGCACCCCGAAGGTGAAGGCCAGGGAGGTCATGAGGATGGGCCGCAGGCGCAGGCGCGAGGCCTCCATCGCCGCCTCCAGGAGACCCACTCCCTGGGCCATCTGCTCCTGGGCGAACTGCACGATGAGGATGGCGTTCTTGGCGGCCAGGCCCAGGGTGGTCAGCAGGCCGATCTGGAAGTAGACGTCGCTGGAGAGCCCCCGGGACCAGGTGGCCGCCACCGCGCCCATGACGCCCAGGGGCAGGATGAGCAGGATGGAGAAGGGGATCGTCCAGCTCTCGTAGAGCGCGGCCAGGCACAGGAAGATGACCAGCACCGACACCGCGTACAGGGCCGGGGCCTGGGAACCCGCCTGGCGCTCCTGGTAGGAGAGGCCGGTCCATTCGAAGCCGATGCCCTGGGGCAGCTTGGCGGCGAGTTCCTCCATGGCCAGCATGGCCTCGCCGGTGCTCTTGCCCTTGGCGGGTTCGCCCAGGATGTCGATGGCCGGGAAGCTGTTGTAGCGCTGCAGGTTGGGCGAGCCGTAGGACCACTCGCCGGTGGAGAAGGCCGAGAAGGGCACCATGGTGCCGGAGCGGCTGGGGACGTAGAGCTTGTTCAGGTCCTCCAGCTGGCTGCGGAAGGGGGCGTCGGCCTGCATGTAGACGCGCTTGACCCGGCCGCGGTTGATGAAGTCGTTCACGTACGAGGCGCCCCAGGCGCTGGCCAGCGTGTCGTTGATCACGGGAAGGGAGACCCCCAGCGCGCCGGCGTGGTCCTGGTTGACCCGCACGTTGTACTCGGGCTGGTCGTCCAGGCCGTTGGGACGCACCGCCTTGAGGGCGGGGTTCTGGGCCGCGAGGCCCAGGAGCTGGTTGCGGGCCGCCATGAGCTTCTCGTGGCCCACGCCGCCGCGGTCCTGGAGCTGGAAATCGAAGCCGGTGGCGTTGCCCAGCTCCAGGATGGCCGGGGGCGCGAAGGCGAAGACCATGGCGTCCCGCCGGGGACCGAAGGCCCGCATGGCCCGGCCCACCACGGCCTCGGCCTTGAGGTCCGGACGGTTCCGCAGCTTCCAGTCCTTGAGCTTGACGAAGGCCATGCCGTTGTTCTGGCCCCGGCCCGCCATGCTGTATCCGGCCACGGTCATGCACGAGGCCACGGCGTCCTTCTGGTCCACCAGGAAGTGCTGCTGCACCTCGGTCATCACCTTCTGGGTCTGCTCCATGGTGGAACCCGCGGGCAGCTGGATCATGGTCATGAGGATGCCCTGGTCCTCCTCGGGCAGGAACGCGGTGGGCAGCCGGCTGAAGAGCAGCCCGGTGCCGGCCACGATGAGGCCGTAGATGACGACGTAGCGCACCCGGTTGGCCAGGACCCGCCCCAGCTGGGCGACGAAGAAGGCGTTGAGCCGGTTGTAGACCTTGTCGAACCACAGGAAGAAGGGCCGCGTCACCGACCACCCCGTCTCGGCGGCCTCATGCCCCTTGGCCACGGGCTTGAGGAAGCTCACGCACAGGGAGGGCGTCAGCACCAGGGCCACCACCACCGAAAGCATCATGGCGGTGATCAGCGTGAAGGAGAACTGCCGGAAGATGATGCCCGTGGACCCGCCGAAGAAGGCCATGGGGCCGAACACCGCCGAAAGGACCAGGCCGATGCCCACCAGGGCGCCCGTGATCTGGCCCATGGATTTCCGCGTGGCCTCCAGGGGCGACAGCCCCTCCTCGTGCATGATGCGCTCGACGTTCTCCACCACCACGATGGCGTCGTCCACCAGGAGCCCGATGGCCAGCACCATGGCGAACATGGTGAGCATGTTGATGGTCATGCCCGCGTACTGCAGCACCGCGAAGGTGCCCAGGAGCACCACCGGCACCGCGATGGTGGGGATCAGGGTGGCCCTGAAGTTCCCCAGGAAGAGCAGCATGACCAGGAAGACCAGGACCACCGCCTCGACGAGGGTCTTGACCACCTCCTCGATGGCCACGGAGACGAAGGGCGTGGTCTCGTACGGGTATTCCGCCCGGACGCCGTCGGGGAAGTAGGTGGCCAGGGTGTCCATCTTGGCCTTGATGAGTTTCGACGTGTCCAGGGCGTTCGCCCCCGAGGCCAGGCGGATGATCATGCCCGCCGCGGGCTTGCCGTTGAGCTGGGTGTCGCTCTCGTAGGACTCGGTGCCCAGCTCCGTGCGGGCCACGTCCTTCAGGCGGATGGTGGACCCGTCCGGGTTGATGCGCAGGGGGATCGCCCCGAACTGCTCGGGGGTCTGGAGAAGCTCCTGGACGTTGACGGTGACGTTGAGCCGCTGGTCCTTGAGGGCCGGGAGTCCCCCGGCCTGGCCCGCCGAGACCTGGGCATTGTAGGCCTTCACGGCCTGGCGCACGTCGTCGGGGGTGAGCTTGTAGCCCACCATGCGGTCCGGGTTGAGCCAGATGCGCATGGAGTACTGCGTGCCGAAGGAGGTCACCTCGCCCACGCCCTCCACCCGGCTCAGCACGTTCTCGATGTTCGAGGCCATGTAGTCCCGCAGGTCGTCGGCGTTCATGCTGCCGTTGCTGGACGTGAGGGAGACGATCATGAAGAAGTTCTTGGTGGCCTTGGAAACCGTGATGCCCATCTGCTGCACGACCTGGGGCATGAGGGGCTTGGCCAGTTCGAGCTTGTTCTGCACCTTGGCCCAGGCCACGTCGGGGTCGGTGCCGGGCTGGAAGGTGAGGGTCACGCTGCCGTGGCCCGCGCTGTCGCTGTTGGCCGACATGTAGAGGAGCCGGTCCAGGCCGGTCATCTTCTGCTCGATGATCTGGGTGACGGTGTTCTCGACGGTCTTGGCGGAGGCGCCCGGGTAGAAGGCGTCCACGGAAATGGCCGGGGGCGCCACGGGGGGGTACTGGGATACCGGGAGCGTCTTGATGGCCAGGAGCCCCGCGAGCATCATGACGATGGCGACGACCCAGGCGAAGATGGGCCGGTCGATGAAGAAATTGACCATGGTTCCGGCTCCTCTACTTCGACGCTGCGGTGAAGGGCACGACCTTGACGGTCATGCCCGGCCTGATCTTCTGGAGGCCTTCCAGGACGAGCCGGTCCCCGGCCTTCAGGCCCTCCAGCACCAGCCACCGGGTGCCGATGGCCCGGTCAACCTTGAGGGTGCGCTGCTCCACCTTGCCCGCGGGGTCCACCACCATGGCGATGGCGTGCCCTTGGGGTCCCGGGTGACGCCCTGCTGGGGGGCGAGGATGGCCTGCTCGTCTACGCCCTGCTCCACGATGGCCCGCACGTACATCCCCGGAAGCAGCACCTGCCCGGGGTTCGGGAAGACCATGCGCAGCACCTGGGAGCCCGTGGTGGGATCCACGGTCACGTCGGAGAACTTCAGGATGCCCGTCTTCGGGTAGGGGGTGCCGTCCTCCATGAGGAGCTTGACCTTGGTCTGGTCCCCGCCCTTGATGCGGCTGGATTCCAGGTTGCGCCGGAGGTCCATGAGGATGGCGCTGGACTGGGGGGAGTCCACGTACACCTGGTCCAGCTGCTGGATGGTGGTGAAGGCCGGGCCCTGGTAGGCGGTGGCCAGGGCGCCCGGGGTCACCGTGGACCTGCCGGCGCGCCCGGAGATGGGGGCGGTGATGCGGGTGTAGCGCAGGTTGATGCGCGCCGCGTCCACCGCGGCCTTGCCGGCCAGGACCTCGGCCTCGGCCTGCTTGTGGGCGGCGGCGGCGTCCTCGTAGTCCTGCTGGCCCACGGCATTGACGGCCACCAGTTCCTTGAAGCGCTCGGCCCGCTTGCGCACCGCGGGGAGGTTGGCCTCGGCCCGGGCGAGGGCGGCCGCCGCGTTGTCGTAGGCGGCCTGGCTCGGGCCCGGGTCGATCTGGTAGAGGAGGTCACCCTCCTTCACCAGACCGCCCTCCGTGAAGACCCGCTTCTGCACGATGCCGTTCACCTGGGGATGCACCTCGGCCACCAGGAAGGCCGATACCCGCCCCGGCAGTTCCGACGTGAGCACGGCCCGCTCCGGGGCCAGGGTCACCACGGCCACTTCGGGGGTGGAGGCGGGCCGGGCCTCCTTGCCGCACCCCGTCGCAAGGATGCACGCCAGCGTCGCGCCGGAGAGGAGGATCGCTGGGTTGCGGAAGGTTCTTGGCATGGAGGAACTCCTTGTGCGGGTCGTGGGAAGGGAGGGTCAGGGCTCGCCGAGCCCTTTGCAGGCGAAGCTCGCGAGCCTGTCCGCCGTCACCTCCAAGGAAAGGGTGTGATCGGCGCAGGGCCATGCGAGCTTGTTCATTTCGCGGTGGAGGGAGAGGGCCATGCACATGCCCTGCAGGGTGATGCCCCAGAAGGCGAGGTCGGCCTCGGCCATCCCGGGCCGGATGGCCTTGAGGCAGTCCCGGATCTCCTGCACCGCCGGCGCGATGCGTTCCAGGATCAGGTCCTTGACCTCCTCCTTGGGGCACTGCATTTCGCTCAGGAAGAGCCTCGCCGCCTGCTGCTGCACGGGGTTCCGGGAGCGCAGGTGATCCTCCACCTGGTTCAGGAGCCTCCGGAAATGGCGGGCCAGCCGCTCCTTGGGATCCGCCAGGGGCGGCTCCACCGGCTCCAGGCGCTCGCACCCGCGGAACCGGTCCAGCATGTACTTGAAGGCCTCCCGGTAGAGGCCCTCCTTGCTCTTGAAGTAGTAGGCGATGAGGGAGGAGTTCTTCCCGGCCATGGACGCGATGAGCCGAATGGAAGTCGCGTCATAGCCATACTTTGCGAAGCAGGCGAGCCCCGCCTCCAGGAGGGAATCCCGGGTGTCGGGGTGGGGCGTGGGGGCGGAGGTGCCCATGGAGAACCTCGGTATTGGTCGTACGACCGATTCAAAATCTAGCTCGGTCGATCAAACAAAGCAAGGACGTTTTCCCCGTCAGGGTCCCATCGCTCGCCAGTGGGAGCGGTAGGGCCATTCCTGGACCGGGCCAGGCTTGTTCGTACGTACGATTAAAGCTCTTTTATCCACCTGGAAGCCCCCCGCCGGACCTTTCCTAGAGCAGGACCGTGAGGCTCATCCCGATCCCCATGTCCGCGGTGTTCTCGTTATGGGTGATGTTGTTGAGGTACCGGAGGGTGAGCGCGGTCTTCGCGCCCAGGAACCAGCGGCAGCCCAGATCGTGCTGGAGGCTGGGGCGGTGCAGCTTCTGGTAGGGCTGTTCCGGCAGGAAGCCGCTCTGGGCGTAGAGCTGGATGAAGGGCCGGAACCGCTTCCAGCGCCGGTACTCCCAGGTGGCGTGGGCCCCCCAGCCGCCGGACATGCGGCCGAAGGCGATGCTGCTGTAGGCGAGGGTGCCCCGGGGCCGGCGGATGGCCCCCACGCCGCCGTAGAGCACGTGGTCCGGCGCCGCCCGCCACCGGGCCGTGAGGCCCAGGCCGTGGTCCCATCCGGAGCGGAAGACCCCGTACTGGGTGGTGAGCGGGGGTTTCAGGGCGGCGTAGACCGATAGCTCCAGGGCGGGCCCCGCCACCAGCCGGTGCGTGAGCCCGAAGGTGGGGTCCTGGGTGCGGGCGCGGACCGGCTGGTCGGTGTAGAACTGCAGCTGGCCGTGGGCCATGATGGCCACGGTGACCTGGTCCCGGCGGACCCGGTCCCGGCCGAACTGTTCGAAGCCCAGGCGGTGGAACTCCTCGATGGGGGCGTCCAGGCCGCCCCCGGTCTGGCTGACGAAGGGGAATTCCGCCCAGACGTCCGTGCGGTCCGAAAGGCCCAGGCGGACGCTCAGGGAGGTGCGCACCACCTCCTCGTCGAAGTAAAAGAGGACGGGCAGGCCGGGGTGGGCGGCGGCCATGGCCTGCGCGGTCTCCCGGGTGACCGCCACCCGGCTATCGGCCGGCGGCGCGTCGGCCTTGAAGATATCGGAGAATTCGAAGACATTGGCCCGCATGTGGTCCACGTCCACCCGCCACCGGCCCGCCCCCAGGGGCGTGGGATCCACCGGCTTGTAGACCAGGGTGGCCAGGTAGAGGGGGAACATCTCCCGGGTGGGCGCCGGTCCGAGCTCCAGATCCTGGGCCCCCAGGGAAAGGGCCGCCGCCAGGCCGAGGGCCCCCAGGGAGGGGCCCATGGTCAGGCACCCTTGCGCAGGCGTCCCCAGGATGGTTCGGTGGCCTCTGGCCCCGCGCCGGCGGTGAAATGGTAGCTGGCCAGCCCCCCGGCGAGGAGGGGATCGCAGGCCAGGAAGGCGATGAGGGCGGCGCCCGAGGTGGCCGGAGCCCGGGCGATGATGGCCGGATCCCCGGCGGCGGACCCCACCAGCTGGAAGAGTCCGAGGCGCTCCCCTTCCTTCAGGAGCTCCTGGTGGCCCCGCAGGCGGTTGGGGCTGATGCCCTGCGGGGGCGTGTGGTAGGTGAAGGCGACGAGTCGGTGGTTCATGGGCTGGCTCCAGGGGCCATGGGGACGGCTGGGTCGGGGTGAAGCTTAATCGGTCGTTCGTTCAATTCGTATTCCCATGATCGGGCGGCCGCTTCCTTCGCGCAAGATGGATATTTGTCATATTTAAATGACAATCCCGCCTCCTCCGTCACACCCCGGTAACGGGCAGGTGACCGACGCCTCTTTGATCGGACGTTCAATCCACTCAGCGTCGGCGACCCCCGCCGCCGGGAATGGGCCGGATTCGAGGGCTGATCCCCTTCATCCTGTACATCCTTTTCATCCCTGTTCCCGCAGGGCCAGAGCCGGGATGGGTCGGCGCTTACGGATCAACGACGCGCCGCCCCACCTCATCGCTGGCCCTGCGGGAACAGGGATGAAAAGGATGTACAGGATGAAGGGGATTAGGGCCTGGTCCCGCTCAGCAGGCCGTTCAGGGCCAGGTCCACCAGGCGTTCGCAGGCCTCGAACTGGCTGGCGGGGTTCAGGCTTTCGCCCCACACCACCCGGTTCAGGCCGCTCATGAAGCCATGGCCCGTCATCATGCCCATGATGGAGGCTCCGGCGAAGCGGGCCTCGCATTCCGAAAGGTCGGGCCGGAGGGTCTGGATGCAGCTCTTCATGGTCGCGGCCACGGGGGTGAGGTGCTGCGTGAGCAGGGGCCGCAGGCTTTCCCGGGGGGCCCGCACCTCCTGGATCCAGAGGCGGGAGCCCAGTTCGTGGAGCGGATCCTGGTTCCGGGGGTCCCGGACGATATCGGCGAAGAGGTCGTGGATCAGCTCCCGCAGGATGCGGATGGCGTCCTGCTTGTCCCGGGGCTGGAAGCCCTCATCGGGAATGGGGGGCTTCCCCTTGCGCATGAGCTTGGTCTCGAAGAGGTACTGGAAGACCTCGAGGTACATCCCTTCCTTGTTGCGGAAGTAGTGGGCCAGGAGGGAGAGCGGCCGCTGGGCGTGATCCGCGATCATCCGGGTGCTCGTTCCGTCGAACCCGTGCTCCGCGAAACAGGCCAGGGCCGAAAGCAGCAAAGCCGTGCGGGTGTCGTGGGTTGCGTTTTCCATCAAGGGTCCCGTCCAATCAAGCCATCTTCGCGCATCGGGGGCGCAGGGTCCATGGGCGATCGGTCGAACGTCCTGTCCCTGGCGCCGGAATATCCAGGAGGATACACTTCCAGCCCCCATACTTGGGTTCAGGAGGAGACCGTGATCAAGGGATTCGCCGGGCGCGTGCTGGAGGTGGACCTGGAAGCGCGCACGGCGGTCTTCAGGCCCCTGGACGAGGCGATCGCGCGGCTGTACCTGGGGGGGAAGGGCTACGGCACCCGGCTCCTCTACGACCTCACCCCGCCGGGAATCGATCCCCTGGGGCCGGAGAATCCCCTCATCTTCGCCACGGGGCCCCTCAACGGATCCCTGGCGCCCCAGTCCAACCGCTTCGCGGTGGTGTGCAAGAGCCCCCTCACGGGGGGCATCGGCAGTTCGGCCTGCGGAGGCTCCTTCGCCTTCGGCATGAAGAAGGCCGGCATCGACGTGCTGGTGGTGCGGGGCCGGTCCGCGGGGGCGGTGCGCCTGGAGATCGACGGCGACGCGGACGAGGTGCGGTTCCTGGACGCCTCGGACCTCTGGGGCCTGGGCACCGGGGCCGCCCAGAAGGCCCTGGGCAAGGGGATGCACCACGCCGTCATCGGCCCCGGGGGGGAGAACCTCGTGCTCTACGCCGGCATCGTCTCCGACGCCCGCATCGCGGGGCGCTGCGGGGTGGGCGCGGTCATGGGCTCCAAGCGCCTCAAGGCCCTTTCCATCCAGGGCACCCGCAAGCTGGACATGGAGGACGAGGCCGGCTTCAAGAAATACACCCAGTGGGTGCGCCAGGTGTTCAAGGGCCACCCCGTCCTGGGCGAGAAGCTCCGGCGCTTCGGGACGATGGGCATCGTCAACACCACCAACGGCCGGAACATGATCCCCACCCGGAACTTCCAGGAGGGGCACCACCCGGACGCCATGGGCCTTTCGGGGGAGTACCTGGAGGACCACGGCCTGGCCGGGGTGCGCTCCAGCTGCCTCCACTGCCCCGTGGCCTGCGGCCGGGAGGTGGAGGTGCCCGGGGCCGGCCGGGTCAAGGGGCCCGAGTACGAGACCGTGGGGATGATGGGCACGAACCTGGGCGTCACCGACCTGGAAAAGGTGAGCCACTGGAACTGGATGGCCGACGAGCTGGGTCTGGACACCATCAGCCTGGGGGTGACGCTGGGCTTCGCCATGGAGCTCCAGGAGCGCGGCATGCTGGAGACGGGCCTGCGCTTCGGCCGCGCCGAGGGGGTGGCGGAGATGATCGAGGCCATCGCCCACCGGCGGGGCCTGGGCGACGACCTGGCCCAGGGCACCCGGCGCATGAGCGAGAAGTACGGCGGCAAGGCCTTCGCCATGCACGTCAAGGGGCTGGAGCTTTCGGCCTACGACCCCCGGGGCTCGTACGCCCAGGGCGTGGAGTACGCCACCACCAACCGCGGCGGCTGCCACGTGCAGGGGGCCAGCATGTACTTCGAGAGCACGGGCCCGCTCACCATCAACCCGCAGAACCTCAAGCTCAAGGCCGAGCTCCCGGTGGTGCAGCAGAACCTGGCCTGCGCGGTGAATTCCATGGTGCTGTGCATCTTCACCACCTATGGGCTCATCCCCCGGCAGGTGCACGCCCTCAAGCCCGGGGGCTGGACGCACCGGCTGGCCCGGGTGATCTTCGAGAACAGCGGGCCCGCCTACCGCCTGATCATGGGCAGCAAGCTCCTGCAAGTGACCTGGCTGGACACGTGGCTGTCGCGGATCACGGGCTTGCGCTTCACCCCCGGGCACCTCCAGGAGATCGGCGCGCGGATCTTCAACCTGGAGCGCATGTACAACCTGCGGGAGGGCCTCACCGGGGCCGACGACACGCTGCCGGAGCGCATCCTGCGCGAGCCCCTGTTCAAGGGCATGGATTCGGGCCACCCCCTGGACCAGCTCCTGCCCCGGTACTACCGCATCCGCGGCTGGGACAGCCACGGGGTGCCCCTGCCGGAGACCCTTCGAAAACTCAAGGTGCGCACATGACCGTCACCCTCGAACTCACCTACGACATGGCCAAGGCCCTGGGCACCCGCGCCCTCCAGGTGGAGGGGGCCCGCACGGTGGCGGAGGCCCTCCGGGCGGCGCGGGAGCGGTTCGCCGGCAGGGAAGGGGACTTCGAGCGCATGGCCGGGGTCGCGGCCATCGCCGTGAACGGGGTCCTGGTGGCCCACCGCCGGGAGGGGGTCCGCCTCGCCGACGGGGACCTGGTCACCTTCGTGAAGACCGCCGCCGGAGGATGAGCGCCGCTTGAAGAACCCAACCTGGAATTTCAGGGTATTCTTGGCCAACGATCCCAATCGCCCCAACCCGGCAACGCCCCCCGACCCGAGGACCCTCCGCATGAAACGTGTCTTCCTGCTCCTGCCCTTCCTCCTGGTCCTGGCCGGCTGCAAGCCCAAGGCGGACGAAGTGAAGATCGGCGTCTCGGCCCCGCTCACCGGGGACATCTCGGCGCTGGGGCAGTCCACCCGGAACGCCATCACGCTGGTGCAGGAGGAGTGCGCCGCCGGCATCCCCCTGGGCGGAAAGCAGGTGAAGGTGCGGTTCCTGGTGGAGGACGACGAGAACAAGCCCGAGGCCACGGCCACGGTCTTCCAGAAGCTCATCAGCCAGGACCGGGTCGTGGCCATCATCGGCTCCCAGTCCAGCAAGTGCTCCAACGCGGGCGCCCCCATCGCCGAGGCGGCGCGGATCCCCCAGGTGACGCCCTGGTCCACCAACCCCAACGTCACGCGGGGCCGGAAGTTCATCTTCCGGGCCTGCTTCATCGACCCCTTCCAGGGACGCGTGGTGGCCCAGTTCGCCATCGGCAAGCTCAAGGCCCGCACCGCCGCGGTGGTCTACGACGTGGCCAGCGACTACAACAAGGGCATCGCCGAGGTGTTCCGGGACGAGTTCACCCGCCTGGGCGGGAAACTGGTGGGCTACGAGACCTACAACACCAAGGACACCGACTTCTCGGCCCAGCTCACCAAGATCAAGGGCGCCAATCCCGAAGTCCTCTTCCTGCCCAACTACTTCAACGAGGTGCCCCTCCAGGCGCAGCAGGCCCGCAAGCTGGGGCTCACCGCCACGCTTCTCGGCGGGGACGGCTGGGACAACCCCGAGCTGGTCAAGCTGGGCGGCGCGGTGATGGACGGCGCCTACTTCTCCAACCACTATTCCCCCGACGCCGACAGCCCCGTGGCCAAGGAGTTCATCGCGAAGTACACCGCCCGGTTCAAGGCGGTGCCCGACGCCGCCGCGGCCCTCACCTACGATTCGGCGCGCCTGGTGCTGCGGGCCATCGGCGCCGCCGGCAAGGCCGATCCCAGGGCCATCCGGGACGCCCTGGCCGCCACCTCCGGCTTCCAGGGGGTCACGGGCGCCATCTCCTTCGCGGGCTCCGGGGACCCGGTGAAGGGCGCCGTGATCATCCGCATCGAGAAGGGCCGGTTCGTCTTCGACAGCGCGGTCAATCCCTGAATGGGCGTCCTCGTCCAGCAGCTCCTCAACGTCGCGCAGCTGGGGGCCGTGTACGCCCTCATCGCCCTGGGCTACAGCATGGTCTACGGCATCATCCGCCTCATCAACTTCGCCCACGGGGACATCTTCATGCTGGGGGGATTCCTGGGGCTGCTCATCGGGGTGCACCTGGCGTGGCTGCCGGTGTACGTGATGATGCCCCTGGCCATGGTCCTCACCGCCCTGGCCGGGGTGCTGGTGGAGCGCGTTGCCTACCGCAGGCTGCGCGACGCCAACCGCATGTCCGTGGTCATCACGACCCTGGGCGTGGGGATCTTCCTGGAGAACCTGGTGCGCCTGGCCGTGGGCCCCGAGACCCGGCAGATCCGTTCCGGCCTGCCCACGGGCTCCGTGACCTGGCTGCAGGGGCACCTGGGGGTCTACGTCACCTGGGACAAGGTGCTGATCATCCTCGTGTCCCTCACCCTCATGGCCGTCCTGTGGCTCATCGTGAACCGGACCCTGGTGGGCACGGCCATGCGCGCCGTGGCCGACGCCAAGGACGTGGTGCCGCTCATGGGCGTGAACCTGAACCTGATCATCGCGGGCACCTTCGCCATCGGGTCCGCGCTGGCCGCGGCCGGGGGGATCTTCTACGGCCAGGCCTACGCCCTGGACCCGTACATGGGCATCGACCTGGGGTGGAAGGCCTTCATCGCCGCGGTCATCGGCGGCATCGGCTCCATCGAGGGGGCGGTGCTGGGTTCCTTCCTGCTGGCCGGCGTGGAGGTGACGACGGTGGCCTACCTCTCCTCCAACCTGAAGAACGGCATCGCCTTCGGCCTGCTGATCCTGCTTCTCCTGGTGTGGCCCTGGGGCATCATGGGCAAGCCCGCCATGAGGAAGGTGTAGCGTGGGGCGCGCGCGTTTCTGGATGGTGTGCGCCGCGGCCCTGGCCGCGTCCCTCCTGCTGCAGCTGGCCGTGGACGGGGGCGTGCTCCCGGACCTGCTCAATCCCTACTACCTGCACCTGCTGACGGTCATCGGCATGAACATCATCCTGGTGGCCAGCCTGAACCTGCTCAACGGCTACCTGGGGGAGTTCGCCCTGGGGCACGCGGGGTTCATGGCGGTGGGGGCCTACACCGCGGCGCTGCTGGCCACGAAGGTGCTGCCCCCGGCCGCGGACCTGCCGCCGGTGGTGGGGCCCTTCTGCGTCCTGGTGGTGACCCTGGGCGGCGCCATGGCCGCCGCGGCCCTGGTGGGGTGGCTGGTGGGCCTGCTCACCTTCAAGACCGTGGGGGACTACCTGGCCATCATCACGCTGGGCTTCAACATGATCATCGTCAACGCCATCCAGAACCTCGATTTCGTGGGCGGGCCCCGGGGCTTCACGGGGATCCCGAAGAACACCACCTTCTTCGCGGTGGCGGTGTGCGCGGTGCTCACCCTGGCGATCCTGCGCAACCTCATCCAGTCCAGCTTCGGCCGGGTGTGGGTGTCCATCCGGGAGAACGCCATCGCCGCCGAGCTCATGGGCGTGGCCGTGAACCGCGCCAAGAACATGGCCTTCACGGTGGCCGCGGCCTTCGCGGGCCTGGCCGGGGGCCTCTGGGCGCAGAACCAGCAGTTCATCACTCCCCGCAGCTTCGATTACATCAAGACCACCGAGATCCTCGTGATGCTCTACCTGGGCGGCATGGCGAGCCTTTCCGGGTCCATCCTGGGGGTGGTGGCCTACACGGTCCTCATGGAGGTGCTGCGCAACCTCCTCAGCGCCTTCGCGCCCCAGCTGGCGGAATGGCGGATGCTCATCAGCCCCCTGATCCTCATCCTCATCATGCTCACCCGGCGCTACGGGCTCATGGGGAACCGGGAGTGGTCCTGGCTGCGCCCGGGGCGCTCCGCATGACCGTGCTGCGCCTGGAGAACCTCACCAAGACCTTCGGCGGCCTCACCGCCGTGGCCGGCTTCAGCCTCGACCTGGGCGCCCGGGACATCCAGGGCGTCATCGGCCCCAACGGCGCCGGCAAGACCACCACCTTCAACCTGCTCACCGGCGTCTATCCCCCGGACAGCGGCACCATGACCCTGGGGGACCTGGACCTCACCCGCCTCTCCCCGGACGCCATCGCCCGGGCCGGCATCGCCCGCACCTTCCAGAACATCCGGCTCTTCGCGCGGATGACGGTGCTGGACAACATCGCCATGGCCCTCCACGCCTCGGCCGGGTACCGGTTCTGGGAGGCCGCGCTCCGCACGGGTCCCTTCCGGCGCCGGGAGGCGGAGCTGCGGGCCACGAGCCTGGAGCACCTGGAGCGCTTCGGCCTCGCGGACAGCCGCGACGAACTGGCCGGAAGCCTGCCCTACGGCGAGCAGCGGCGCCTGGAGATCGCCCGGGCCCTGGCCACGGGCCCCCGGGTGCTCCTCCTGGACGAGCCCGCCGCGGGCATGAACCCCCGGGAAGTGGAGCAGCTCATCCGGCTCATCCGGAAGGTGCACGAGGATTTCCCCCTGGCCATCCTCCTCATCGAGCACCAGCTCCCCGTGGTGATGGAACTGTGCGGAAGGGTCCAGGTGCTGGACTTCGGCCAGACCATCGCCTCCGGCGCCCCCCGGGACGTGGTGCGGGACCCGCTGGTGATCGAGGCCTACCTCGGCGTGGAGGAGCCATGACCTGCATCGAGGTGGAGAACCTGCACGTGGCCTACGGCTCCATCCGGGCCCTGCACGGCATCGACCTGGTCATCCAGGAGGGGGAGATCGTTTCGCTGCTGGGCGCCAACGGGGCCGGCAAATCCACCACCCTCCGGGCCCTTTCCCGCATGATCCCCTTCCGCGAGGGGGATATCCGCTTCCGGGGCCGCAGCGTGCGGGACCTGCCCGCCCACCGCCTGGTGGCCCTGGGCATGGCCCACGTGCCCGAGGGCCGAGGCATCTTCCCCAGCCTCACCGTGCGGGAGAACCTCGCCCTGGGGGCCTGGACCCAGAAGGACGGCGCCCGGGTGCGCCAGGCCTACGACCAGGTCTTCGGCATCTTCCCGCGCCTGGCCGAGCGCCTTTCCCAGCAGGGCGGCACCCTCTCCGGCGGCGAGCAGCAGATGCTGGCCGTGGGCCGCGCCCTCATGACAGGCTGCCGCCTGATGCTCCTGGACGAGCCGTCCATGGGCCTGTCCCCCCTCCTGGTGAAGGAGGTCTTCAAGGCCCTGCAGGCCATCAACGCCCAGGGCACGACGATCCTCCTGGTGGAGCAGAACGCCCACATGGCCCTGAAGATCGCCCACCGGGGATATGTCCTGGAAAACGGGCGCCTGGTGCTGGAGGGCGCCGCGGAGGATCTGGCGAAGGATCCGCGGGTGAAGGAGGCCTACCTGGGGGGGTAGGGGCCCCCGGAAAGGGAGGCCCGGTTTCGCAGCGTGCGGCAGGGGAAGTGATTCCGCGGGGGCTCTTGCGAAGCTCTTGAAAAGATCTAGACTGGGATGGCAGGTAAAAAACCAGCATATTGAGTAATGTTGCACAAAAATTTCATATATCTATTAATAGGTGCTTCCCTGTCCGTCACCATCCCCTTGTCCGCACAGTCTTCCCTCATTACCGCCCCGCCGGCCGAAGAGGGCCTTGGTATCAGGGGCTGGAGAACGAACGTGCAGAATGGGGATCCGGCCTTCGAATTCCCCCTTTTCAGGATCCCCGGCAGCGTGTCCATTCCCGTCGCCATCCGTTTCCACGCGGCGTTCCTGCCCAAAACCAGGGAGCCTTCCGGACCCGACGCGGATCTTGCGGCGGACAGGGTGGCCAGGTATGGCATGGTACGGAAACGCACGGAACCGGGGTGAGGTGCGAAATTGTCCAGACATGGGTCAGCGGGGCCGGCTCCACGGATGGTCCAGGGAACGGAAATTCGGGCATGGGCCAAGGCGGATCGCCATCGCCGACCAATGAGGACCGAATCAGAGGCCTGCAATTGAAAAATGACACCATGAAATCTCAAATGGATTCGCAAGCAATTAAAGAGTATTTGACATCCGTGGGTGTCGAGACCATTAAGGCGGCCATTGGAAGCGGGATTATTTGTGGTGAAGCTGCGGTGGCGATCGGGGCTGTTCTCGGATTCGGGGTAGGGGGTCCTCCCCTGGGTGGGGTCGGTGCGGCTGGAGGTGCAATCATTGCAGGGGTCGGAGCAATGAGTTATACGGGGGTGACTGAAGGCATTAAATTGCAAAAAACATTAAATGTTATAAAATCAAATTGGGAAGCTGATTATAGAGCTGTCCAAAGCTATTCGGATATTAACTGCATTGGTGAACCACCAGAAACTAGGTATCAATAACCATGCTGAAATCGCCAAAGGCAAATTTCAAAATATCTGTACTGTTTACTAAAATGTTGGCATTTGTAGTGGCATTATCCCTTGAGAGGCCATTTTATATTTTTCTTGGAATTGCTGATCCGATCAAAAAGTTGTCACTGATTCAAAATTTTGCTTTGGCGCTAATTTCTGTCTTAGGTATTTGGTTCATTCTATTCCATACCATATATGTAATTGGACAATTGTTGGTTCTAAGCGTTTTCAGCAAGAGGAAGACCAAATTAATATTTCTCTGAGTAGTAATCGAAATGTAAACTCAAAAATTTCAAAATAGTTGGAGTGCGATTTGAAAATAATAAATTCATTTCGTATTATTATCATTTTGTCATGCTTGATTTTGAAGAAAAATCTAAATTCTGTTTTGGGTTTGGATCCAATTTTGCATGATTTTAGGTTTTTTAATAAGATGCTATTTGAATTAGTTACCGTAATTGGATTAATCTATATATGGGGTACCATGGTTTATAGTGTCGCCAAATTGATATGTCCGGAAGTTTATGAAAAATTTAAGAATGAGATTGCTGGCTACCCTATTTAACTTTTGCATGCTTGGAAGCTATTTCATGTGTGTGTTTCGAATGATGCTTCCATTTCCTGCCGGCGAAAAGGAACCAGTCACCGGAGGCTGTGCTGGATCGAACGGCTGGGTGGTGAGCCGACCTCTAAAGGCGAAGCAAGACCGCACAAGGCATGGGAATGGCCCTTGAACGCAAGGGATCCGCTGATGGACCGGTCAAGGGGATTGACCGCCCACGGAATCAAGTGGAAAAGACCTCATCGAAATCGTGGGAGACAATCAATGTTGAATCGACAATCAACGGTTGGAGAGGAAACATTTGTTACGGCATTTGTATGGATTTTGATATTGATGGTCAGGCATTGCCCGATTTCCTTCTTCCGGAAAAACGTGGACGAGGATTCGGAACGCCACCATCGATAGGCTTTGACCGAAAACAAGCGACCGGCCGTCTGAAAGCCATGAACTCCCGTGTTTTGGGGATTGAGTCATTCCTTGAATCCAGTAGAATTCCCCATCACATTCAGCTGGGGGACACCGCATGGGAGCGTGGGGCGCCGTGATCATGGGATTCTTCGGGTCGGTGTTCGCCGCCTTGACGATGCACCATCAATGGCACCTGCCCTGGGAGCTTTGGGTCCTGCCCTTCCTCGTGGCCATGCTGATTTGGGTGTCCGCGGTCTGGGTGCTGCGCTTGCCCGGCGAGGATCCGGTCCCTTCCGAGCGAGCTAGGCGGGCCATGTACTGGAGCTCCTTCGGGGAAGGCATCGGACTCTTCCTCGCCGCCAATATCGTCATCAATGTGCACCGCCCGGATCTGCTGATCCCGGCCATGGCCATCGTGGTGGGCCTCCATTTCCTGCCCATGGCGTTCGCGGCGTCCTTCCGGCCCTTCTACATCCTGGGGGCGGCGCTGGCCGTTGCGGGGATCCTGGGCTTCGTTGCGCCGTCGCCCCTGGGGGGAGGGATCGCCGGCTTCATGGCCGCCCTGGGCCTCTGGATCGCGGCGGTCCTCGCGGTGCGGCGCCACGGGCGGTTGAAGCGAGGTAACCGTGATGATGGCGCTGTTCCAGGTTGAGCGGATCCCCGTTCATCCCATCGATCGGCGTTCATCCCGGTTTCCGCAGGGCTGGCGCAGAGGTGGGTCGGAGCGCATGTTACTCGATGTCCTTGACCCAAAGGTTGCGACAAATCCCAGCGAAGCTCAAACGGGGATAAACAGGATCCAGGGGAAAAGGCAGGATGAAGAACGTCTGGTCCAAGGTGGAGCCAGACCACCGAGAACAACCTTGCGATTCATGACCTAGGGATTGCCGACACACCCTACCCCAGGACCTGGCCGTTGGAGCGCACCACCTCCGACAGGAAGCGCGCGCTGGCCTTGGGGGTGCGCTTGAGGGTTTCGTAGTCCACGTGGACGATGCCGAAGCGCTTGGCGTAGCCCAGGGCCCATTCGAAATTGTCCAGCAGGGACCAGGCGGAGTAGCCGCGCACGTCGGCGCCCCGGGCCATGGCGCTGAGCACGGCCTGGAGGTGGGTGCGGAAATACTCAACCCGGAGGGGGTCCCGCACGCCGCCGGGGGGGGCGGTGGCGGGGTCCGGGAAGGCGGCGCCGTTCTCGTTGACGTAGACCGGAATGGGGCCGTAGCGGTCCTGGAGCCACAGGAGGGTCTCGGTCAGGCCTTCGGGGTACACCTCCCAGTCCATGTCGGTGCGCAGGTGGCTGGGGTGGGGGACGCTGGACCACTGGCCGAAGGGGACGGCGGGGTCGTGGCGGGTGATGCCCCGGCTGTAGTAGTTGAGGCCCAGGTAGTCGATGGGTTCCTGGATGGTCCTGAAGTCGGCCTCGGGGAACGCGGGCCAGGCCTCCCCGAAGAGCGCGGGGAACTCCTCCGGGTAGCGCCCGAAGAAGACGGGGTCCAGGTAGTGCCGGTTCATGTAGGCGTCGGCCCGGGCCGCGGCGGCGACGTCGGCGGGGCGGTCCGTGGCGGGGTGCTTGGGCTCGATGTTCACCACCAGGCCCACGGTGCGCGCGCCGGCGGCGCGGCAGGCCTGGACACCCAGGCCGTGGGCGAGGAGGAGATTGTGGGAGACCCGGGGGAGTTCCCGGAAATCCCGGTGGCCGGGGGGGTGGGAGCCCTGGAGGTGGCCCTCGTGCATGACGACCCAGGGCTCGTTGAGGGTGGACCACATCTCCACCCGGTCCGAAAGGGCCGAGGCCACGGTGTGGGCGTAGTCGGCGAAGCGGCCCGGGAGATCGGGGTCGAGCCAGCCGCCCCGGTCCTCCAGGGCGGCGGGGAGATCCCAGTGGAAGAGGGTGATCAGGGGCCGGATCCCGGCCTCCAGGAGGCCATCCACCAGCTTGGCGTAGAAATCGAGTCCGGCCGGGTTCACGGGGCCCCGCCCGCCGGGGAGGACCCGGCTCCAGGAGACGCTGAACCGGTAGGACTGGAAGCCCAGTTCCTTCATCAGCGCGATATCCTCCCGCCAGCGGTGGTAGTGGTCGCAGGCCACGTCGCCGCCGGGGGCGAGGTGGGCGCCGGCCCCGCCGGGGCGGCAGAAGCGGTGCCAGTTGCTGGGCCCCGCGCCGTCGGCCAGGGGGGACCCTTCGATCTGGTAGGCCGAGGTGGAGACGCCCCAGAGGAAATCCGGAGGGAAGGCCATGGTCAGGCCCCCAGCCGGATGACGACCGTGGTGTCCCGGTCCAGGGGCACCCGGATATCCGGGTCCGCCGGGTGGTCGTGGCCGTCGATGAGGGCCGCCACGGCACCCGGAGGCAGCCCCGGATCCCGCACCAGGGTGATGTCGCACCGGCCCCGTCCCTGGGGGTCGCGGTAGCGGATGCGGGCCCGGTCCCAGGACGGGGGGAGCCCGGGGCTCAGGCGGATGGCGCCGCCCTCCAGGCGAAAGCCCAGCACGTCCTCCACCGCCACGCGGTACATCCACCCGGCGGAACCGGTGTACCAGGTCCAGCCGCCGCGCCCGGTGTGGGGGGCGACGCCGTAGACGTCGGCGGCCACCACGTAGGGTTCGGTCTGGTAGGTGGCGGGATCCTTGCCGTGGGACACCGGGCTCAGCATGGCCAGGAGGTCCGCGGCGCGGCCCCTGCGGCCCGCCTGGGCCACGGCCTTCACGGCCCAAAGGGCGCCGTGGGTGTACTGGCCGCCGTTCTCCCGCACCCCGGGGATGTAGCCCATGATGTAGCCGGGATCGTTGGGGAACGTGTCGAAGGCGGGGGTCAGGAGCCGGATCATGCCGGCGCCTTCGTCCACCAGCTGGGCCTCCATGGCTTCCAGGGCCCGTTCCGCCCGGGCGGCGGGCACGGCGCCGGAGAGGGTGGCCCAGGCCTGGGCCAGGCAATCGATGCGGCATTCGGGATTCTGGGCGGAGCCCAGGGGCGTGCCGTCGTCGAAGTAGGCCCGGCGGTACCATTCGCCGTCCCAGCCGGCCGCCTCCAGCGCCGCGGACAGGGTGCCCATGCGCTCGCTGAAGCGCGTGGCCCGGGCCAGGTCCCCCCGGCGGGCGCACACGGGCCCGAAGGCATCGAGGATGGTGTAAAGGAAGAAGGCCATCCACACGCTCTCGCCCTTGCCCTCGCGGCCCACGCGGTTCATGCCGTCGTTCCAGTCGCCCGTGCCCATCAGGGGCAGGTCGTGGACGCCGGTGCGGCTCAGGGCCAGGTCCAGGGCCCGGCAGCAGTGCTCGTAGAGATCGCCCCGGGTGCCCGAATCCGCGGGCGCCAGGTAGGCCTCGTCCTCCCCCGGCGCCAGGGCCCTGGCCTGGAGGTAGGGGGCGGTTTCCGAAAGGATGGCCCAGTCGCCGGTGCTGCGCAGGTAGTGGGCGGTGATGAAGGGCAGCCACAGGAGGTCGTCGGAGAAGCGGGTGCGGATGCCCTGCTCGATGGGGGGGTGCCACCAGTGCAGCACGTCGCCTTCCACGAACTGGTGGGCGGCGTGCAGGAGGATCTGGGACCGGGTGAGGCCGGGCAGCAGGTACAGGAGCCCCGCGGCGTCCTGCAACTGGTCGCGGAACCCGAAGGCGCCCCCGGACTGGTAGTAGGCGGTGCGGCCCCACATGCGGCAGGCGAGGTTCTGGTAGGGGAGCCAGCCGTTGACCATGAGATCGATGGCCGGTTCGGGGGTTTCCACCTGGAGGCCCGAAAGGGTGCGGTCCCAGTGGGCCCGCACCTCGGCCAGGGCCGGGGCGGCGTCGCGGATCCGGGCCAGGCGCCGCGCCTCCCCGGCGTCCGCGGCCTCGCCGGACACCAGCACGCAGGTGCGGGTCTCCCCGGGCTCCAGGACCAGGTCCAACTGGAAGGCGAAGCAGGGGTCCGCCATGGTGCCGGCGGCCCCGTCCAGGGCTCCGGCGGTGGTGACGGCGGCGGGGGCCTCGGGGCGGCCCGGGCGGCCCAGGAAGGCGCCCCGGTCCGTGGTGGCGGCCACGGCGCCTTCGGCGGCGGCGAAGGCCACCAGGCCCTGGAAGGGGCCGGGGGCGGTGTTCCAGGCGAGGACGGTATCCCCCTCGATGCGGGTCTCCAGCGGCGCCCCGGGGGTCTCCGCCAGCACCAGGTGCGCGTGCCAGAACAGCGTCAGGCGGCGCCCGCGGGGGCCGCGGTTGGTCAGGCGCACCGTCATGAATTTCTTGGGCGCGCGCAGCGCCGCGAACACCTGGACCTCCTGCTCCAGGCCGTCCACGGAGCTCTCCCAGCGGGTCGTGCCGAAGCCGTGGCGCACCGTGAAGGCCAGGCCCTCGCCGCTGGGGCCCGGCATGGGCGACCAGAATTCGCGGCTGTCCTCGTCCCGGAGGTGGAGCGTCTCGGGCAGCGGATCGGCGATGGGGTCGTTGTGCCAGGGGGTGATGCGGTGGAGGCGGCTGTTGGCGTTCCAGGTGCAGCTGATGCCCCGCTCCGTGGTGATGAGGCCGAAGGTTTCGTTGGCAAGGACATTGGACCAGGGCATGGGGGGGAGGACGGGGTGGCCGCCGGCTCCCGGCCGGACGTGGATGATGTATTCCTTGCCATCCGGGGAAAAGCCGCCCAGGCCGTTGTCCAGGATCGTGGGGGCCTGGGCCGCGGGGGTGGGACGCGGGGCCCGGGGAATGAAGGCCGGGCGGGGGGCGGCCACCGGCGCCAGGGGGGCCGGGCCGCTGCCGGGGAAGGCGGCGTCCACGGCCGCGGCGGTGGCCAGGCCCGCGCACAGGGCCAGGGCCTCCGCGCGTTCCGCGGCGTAGCCCAGGCCCAGGGCCAGGGTGGCGCTGGCGCCGGGCTCCAGTTCCAGGACGCAGCGCAGGGCCAGCAGGGGATCCAGGACGGAACCCGCGGAGCCCGAGAGGGGGCCCGGAGCCAGGAGGGCGGCGGGGGCCGCCAGGGTGCGGCCCCGGCCCAGGAACAGGGCGCGGTCCGATTCGAAGGAGAGGCCGCCCACGGGGCCCGAGGCCAGCCAGTGGAACATCCACCGGGGCTTTTCGTCGGCCCCCCGGGGCCGGCGGCGGGCCAGCAGGGCCCGGGCCCCGGGTACCCACTCCGTCTGCACGAAGAGCTTGGAGAAACCCGGATGGGCCAAGTCGGCGTCGCGGGTGTTGAGCACGGCCTCCAGGCAGGAGGTCACTTCGATGCGCCGGGGCGCGGCCCCGTGGTTCGTGAGGGTGAGCCTGCGCAGTTCCGCGTCCTGGCCGGGCAGGACCACCACCTCCAGGGTCGTGTCCAGGGTGCCGTCACGCCGGGTGAGGGTCCCCTGGCGCCCGGTGAAGGCGCTGCCCGCGGCTTCGGGGGGGACGGGCACCGGCTGGAGCCCGGCGGACCACACCCTGCCGCCGTCCATGTCCCTCAGGTAGATGAAGAAGCCGTCGCCATCCTCAACCCGGTCGCCCTTCCAGCGCGTGAGGGCCTGGTCCCCGCACACCGAGTATCCGGTTCCCCGCGGCGTGAGAAGGACCTGGTACCTGCCGTTGGAGAGAAGCTGCCCGCGATCCCCGTCTTGATTGCTGTCCATAGACTGCACGTTCCTTTCATGGCTCCATCACCACTGTGGCGGGAATCCGCCGCAGCGTCAGTTCCGTTCCCGTGGATCCTTCCACGATCCTGCCGTCCACCCGGGCCCGGCGGAAGGCGCCTGGGAGGGGCCAGCGCACCACGACGCCGCCCCGGGGGCAGGGCGCCGTGCCGGTGATCTCCACCACCACGCGCCCGGCTTCGGTGCGGGCCGAGAAGCCCAGTTCCCCGCCGGGGACCCGCAGGCCTTCCAGGCGCACGCCCTTGGCGAGCCAGGTGGCCGGAACCCCCGCCCCCAGCACCAGCGCGTCCCCGCGCTCCCGCACCAGGAGGCTCAGGAGGGAGCGGATGTAGTCCGACCCCACCCAGGCGTGGGGGAGGTCCCCCAGGAAGACGGGGCTGCGCGGGTCGCGCTGCACCACCTCCGGCCACTGGTTCCAGGCCAGGGGGCGCCGGTCCTCGAGGTAGGCGCCCAGCAGTTCCTGGGCCCGGTCCACCCAGCCCAGCTGGGCGAAGGCGCCGATGGTGCGGGTTTCGTACGGCGTGTAGCGGTCCCCGGGGGCCCCGCCCTGGCGGCGCACCCGGAACTGCCGGTAGAACTCGGCGAAGGTGGCCTCCACCGCGGACCGGGGCAGGTTCCCCAGCTCGTCGCCGGGCATGAGGGCCACGGTGGTGGAGGTGGCGTCGAAGTCCCCCAGCTCCGCGCACCCGGGGATGTAGTCCACCCGGTGGGCGGCCATGGTGGCCTGGATGGAGGCCAGGAGGCTCCCCCGGAACCGGGTCTCCAGGGCCGCGAAATGCGCGGCGCCCGCGGAATCCCCCAGTTCGCCGCAGATCCAGGCCGCGTCCCGGAAGCCCCGCAGGCTCCAGAAATCGTCCCAGTAGCTGTGCATGGGCTTGGCGGAATAGCCTTCGTGGCTGATGGAGGCCGGCACCAGGCCGTTCTTCTCCAGGATGCCCTCCAGGTAGTCCGCGGCGCGCCGGCCCTGGGGCCAGAGGCGGGCCAGGAAGGCCCGGTCCCCGGTGCACCGGGCGTACTCGGCCAGCAGGTGGAGGAATTCCCCGGGGCTGTCGTTCTCCGGCACGGGGTCGGCGCCCCGGTCATCCACCACGCAGGGCACCTTCCCGTTGGGGTAGAGGTAGGGGGCGTACCATTCGATGTAGTCCCTCACCTCGTCGGCGTGGCCCATGCGCAGGAGGGCGGCGGACATCATGGCGCCGTCGCGGATCCAGGACCTCGCGTAGGAGCGGGTCCCGGGCCGGAGGGCGGGGCCCTTGCGGCTGATGAGGATGTGGGCGAGGCAGGTGCGGAGGGTGTCGGCGGCCCCCGGTTCGGGCAGCTCCACCCGCACGCGGTTCAGCTTCTCGTCCCAGGAGGCGACGGCCTCCCGCAGATCGGCCTCGAAGGGGGGGCGGGGGCCGGCCCCCAGCAGGGGCAGGTCCACGAGGATGTCGCGCACCTCGCCCGGGGCCAGGTCCACGTCGTAGCGCAGGGCGCCGGAGGCGTGGCCGGCGGGGTCCGTGGCGGTGGCCGCGGGGGGCAGGGCGCCCCGGTGGAGGTAGTCCACGATGGATCCGCCGTGGAAGCCAACGGCGCCGGCCCCGTCGGGGCGGGTGGCGGAGCGCAGCAGGACCTTGCCGTCCACGGTGGCGGAATCGCCGCCGAAGGCCAGGGTGCCGATGGCGGCGGCGCCGCCCGGGGTGCCCAGGAACTGCACCGGCGGGTTCACCTGGAAGGGGCGCACCGCCAGGAACAGGGTGCCCTTCCAGGGGCTGGCGGAGGAGAGGCGGTAGCGGGCCCGGATCACCGGGGCCGCGGGGGAGCCCGCCCCGAAGGCCGTGACGCGCAGGGTCAGGTCGCCGTGGGTGCGGGTGACGGTGGGGATGGGCAGGGCGCCCCGCTCCAGGGACTGGGCGCACGCCGCCTGGGCCCAGCCGAGGAGCTGGCCGCCGCTCCACAGGAAGGGCTCCACGGAGGGGCCGCCGACGCCGGCCTCCAGGGCGCCGTCCTCGGACAGGAGCGCGGAATCCAGGCCGCCGTCCACGCCCACCAGGGTCCAGTAGGGCTGCTCGCCCAGGTAGCACCGGGGGTAGTCGCCCCGGGGGGCCTCCCGGGCGAGGGTCTCGAAGGCCGCGTTCCAGGATTCGCCGAAGGCCAGGGGCCGCACGGCCAGGGCCTTCGCCGCGCCGCCCTCCACCCGCAGGAACCGGGCCTCGGTTTCGGGAAGGAGCAGATGGCTCGCGGGGCCCGCTGCGCCGCGCACCTCGCGCAGCGGGGTCCAGGCGGAGCCGTCCGGGGATACCAGGACCCGGAAGTCCCGGGGGCCCGGGTCGGCCCAGTCGATTCGCAGGCCGCCGAACTCCCGGGGGATCCGGAAGTCCAGCTGGCTCCAGCCGGGGCCGGAGGTGGCCGCGGGGGTGCGGTCGTAGGGGACCTCCACCGGGAGCTCGCGGATGGCCAGGTCGCGGAACTCCACGCGGCCCTTGCCCCCCGATCCGGCGGTGACGCACCATTCCACCGACGCGATGCGGGTGGGGTCCGCGCCGCCGGGGCCCCAGGCGAAGGACACCTGGCGCTTCTTCAGGGTCACCCGCGTCCATTCCCGGGGGAAGGCGAAGGCGGGCTTGCGCACCCACCAGACGTTCTCCCCGGAGGGGTCCACCAGCTTGAACTCCAGGTTCTCCGGGGGGCAGTCCCCGCGCACCAGGAAGGTGATCTCGTAGTTGGGGGGCAGGGTGAGGGGCAGGTCCCGGCGCGCGGCGGCGTAGCCGCCCCGGCCCTGGAAATCGAAATCCATGCGCAGGCTGCCGGCGCCGCCCAGGGCCAGGAGCACGCCGTCGGAAGGCACGGCCTTCCAGGCCCGGACGGTCTCGAACCCGTCCAGGATCCGAGGCGGCGCGGCCAGGGCCGCCCCGGCCGCCAGGGCCAGGAGGAGTCCGCGCATGGGCCCCCTCATGGCTTTTTCGCCGCGGGGGTGTCGAGCCAGCCGCCCTTGAACCCGGCCCGGACCATGCCGCGCCGGAGGGTGGGATCGTTCCGCAGGAGGCGCCACACTAGGCCCGAGCGGTAGTTCTCCACCATGCCCAGGATCAGGCCCTGGTCGATGCCCAGGTAGTCGGTGTCCACCCAGCCCAGGCCCTTGATGGTGCGGCCGTGGTGGGCGGGGGCGCCCTCGGGGAAGGTCTCGTTGAAGGCGTCCAGGAAGCCGTATTTGGAGAAGAGGTTGTCCCCGAAGCGCCGCCGCATCTCCTTCAGGGCGGGCAGGGACACCTCCGGGGTGAAGGGCAGGGAGCCCGCGGCCGCGTTGGGGGTGATGGTGCCGTCGTCCAGGATGCCGTTGGCGGCGGCCCCCCGGGCGGCGTAGGTGAGGAAGGTGCGCCGGACGCCGTCCACCTGGAGCACGGCGTCGCTGGGGCCGTCGCAGGCGGAGATGCCCCAGATATTGGGACCGTAGCCCTTCCAGTTTCCGGGATTGGCCTGGGCGTAGGCGCGCTGGGATAGGGTGGCGCGCCGGGTCTCCTCGGCGTAGTCGATGCCCAGGGCGGCCGTGGCGGCGTCGCGCACGCCGCGGAAGTCCACCCACACGTGGGAGAACTGGTGTCCGAAGAGCGGCCCGAACTGGTAGCAGGCCTGCCCCTGGAAGGTGGCCCACGCCTGGGACTTCGTGTACTCGGGCCAGGCCGCCGCGGGGATGGCGTGGGTGGGGGAGCCCAGGGCCAGGAATTCCAGGAGCATGGCCTCCATGTACCCGTGCCAGTCGTAGGTGTTGAAGCCCTCCTCGGGGGTCCAGCCCATGCTCACGCGGTTGGCCCGGGGCATGGCCCAGGTCCACTCCACTCGCTCGTTGAGGCGGGAGGCGATGGCGCGGATCTCGGCCTCGGCGGGGCGGTCGAAGTAGGCCTGGCAGGTGAGGGCCCCCGCGATGAGCAGGGCGGTGTCGATGGTGGAGAGCTCGACGTTCTTGAACCGGAGGCCGGTCTTCATGTCGAGGAAATGGTAGTAGAAGCCGTGGTGGCCCGTGGCGTTGACGGGGTCCGGGCCCTGGGGGGCCCGGTCCAGGAAGCGCAGGGTGAGGAGCACCCGCTGAGCGGCCTGCTCCCGGGTGACGTAGCCGCGCTCGGCGCCGATGACGTAGGCGGTGAGCCCGAATCCCACCGCCGAGATGCTGGCGAAGGAGGGGCTGGGATGGCGGTCCGGGATGAGGCCCGTCCCCGGATCCGCCGTGTCCCAGAAGAACTGGAACGTCCGCTGTTCCAGCAGTTCGATGAATGCCTGGTCCGAGAGCTCCGGCACGGGTTGGGCGGGCGGGGCGCCGCCGCAGGCGGTGGAAACCGCCAGCAGCAGCGACAGGCCTACGGACGCCTTGTTAAAAAATGTAAACGTTCCCATACCGGTTGGACCTTCCTGCTCAGAACTGGAACGTGGCGCCGAACTGGATGCGGCGGCCCACCATGGCGTCCACGGGCTGGCCGAACTTCGCGGCCGCGCCGGCGGACCCGTCAATGTAGCCCGAATCCCATCCGTAGATCCAGTTGTGGTAGTTGAAGGCGTTGAGGGCTTCCACGTTCAGGCCCAGCCTGCTCTTGCCGATGCGGAAGTCCTTCTGGAGCTTCAGGTCCACCGAGCGGTAGCCCCAGGCGTTGGGGATGATGAAGCTGTACTTCTGGGGCCGGCCGGCGTTGTAGTGGAAGTGGCGCTGGTTGTAGCCCCACCCGTTGGTCACGTCCCAGATGGTGTAGGGCAGGCCGGAGGAGAGGGTGATGAGGCCGCTCAGGCGGAAGCCGTAGGGCAGGCTCACCATGCCGTCCATGACCAGGCGGTTGCGCTCGTCGTCGGCCGTGGGGTGCTTGCCGTAGGCGTCGGCGTTGACGAAGTCCAGGCTGAAGAGATCGTTCCCGGTCTGCTTGGCGCTGGAGAGGGTGTAGTGGATGCCGGCGCCCCAGCCCGAGGCCTCGGTGTAGGGCTTCTCCACGACCACGTACATCGCGTCGTACCAGGTCTTCTTGGTGTCGCTGAGCAGCACGTTGGAATAGCCGGGGACGGAGATGTAGTTCAGCTGCGCGTCGCGGTTGCCCCACTTCCAGGTGATGGCGTCGAAGCTGCGCACGTCCGTGAAGGTGATCGAGGCGTTGACGCTGCCCACCTTCGTGCGCATGCCCAGGCTGATCTGGTCGGAGTGGGCGGGCTTGGCGTTGTTGTCCAGGAGGAAGACCTCGGGATTGGGGGCCACGCCCTGGGCGATGAGGCCGTTCAGGCCGTCCTTGGACATGTAGCTGGGATCCCACTTGATGGCGGGGGTGCCGTTCACGGGCGAGCCGTCCTTGGAGAACGTGAAGGTGCGCACGGCGTACTGCAGGCGGAAGCGCTCGTCGAGCACGTTGTTGAAGGACTCCCGGTCGTAGTAGCGGCCCACGCCGCCGAACACGACCGCCGTGCCGTCGCCCTTGACGTCATAGGAGAAGCCCAGGCGCGGCTGGAAGGCGCCGTAGTAGGGCTTGCGCTTGGTGCCGTCGGTGAAGTACTTGGAGTCGTACATCCCGCCCAGGGCCGTCACCACGGACTTCGGGGTGACGTAGTCGTCGTTGAACATGTCGGACTCGTAGTCCCAGCGCAGGCCGATATTGACCAGGAGGCGGGGGGTGACGTTCCAGTCGTCCTGGGCGTACCACCCGATCTGGCGGTTCGTGGCGCTCAGGTCGGGGTTGCCGACGCCGTACTGGGCCTGGAAGGGGATCGTGAGGGTGGGGTCGAGATTGGGGTCGAAGTTGAAGACGGGGTTGCCCAGCTGGTACTTCTTGATCCCGTAGTCCATGAAGTCGATGTTGCCGCCGAACTTGAAGCTGTGGTTGGCCACGGCGACGTAGGAGAAGTCGTCGCGCAGGGAGATGCGCTTCTGGACGAAGTCCTGCTGATCGGTGTGGCCGCCGGTGATCAGGATGCCGTAGTAGTTCTTGGCGACGAGATCGGGGTTGATGGCCTTGGGATTCCACTCGGACTTCTGGTAGGTGATCATGAATTCGTTCACCCAGCTGGAGGTGGTGAACTTGTCCTTCAGGCTGGTGGTGAGGACGCTGTTGGACATGTCCGAACCGTTCTCGTACGTGGTCTGGCCGCCGAAGTCCCGCTTCTCGTGCTCGGAGCGGTAGTTGAAGGAGTACTCCAGGATGTGGGCGGGGTTGAGCTGGTAGTCCACCTTGCCGAACACCAGGTTGGAGCGGAAGGGGGAGGCGTAGTTCCCGGCGTAGCTCTTGAGCTGGTTCACCAGGGCCGCGGAGGCGCCGCTGAGGTTGCCGCCGCCCAGGTAGACCTGGTTGTCGCGGTTCTGCTGGTTGCCTTCATAGGACAGGAAGAAGTGCATCTTGTCCTTGAGGATGGGGCCGCCGACGCTGAACCCCTCCTGGGTGCGGGAGTACTCGGGCTTGGGCTGGCCGCGCTTCTCGGCGAAGTAGTTGTTCGAGACCAGGTCCTTGTTCTGGTAGTACACGAAGAGGTCGCCGTGGAAGTCGTTGGTGCCGGACTTGGTGACGGCGCTGATGACGGCGCCCGAGGCCTTCTGGTACTCGGCCTTGTAGTTCTCCGTCATCACGCGGAATTCCTGCACGGCGCCCAGGGGGAAGGGGTTCCCGCGGCTGCTGTCCTGGCCGACGGTGCCGCCGGAAAGGACATCGCTCTTGTAGCTCGCGCCGTCGATGAAGATGTTGACGCGCTGGTTGGTCTGGCCTCCGGAGGAGAAGGACTGGTTCAACTCGTCGTTGGAGAGCTTGATGCCGGGGGCCAGGGCGGCGTAGTTCAGGAAGTTGCGGTTGCCCTGGGGAAGGCCCTCGAGCTGCTCGAGGCTGATGTTGGTGGCCACTTCGGCGGAACGGAGCTCGGTGAGGGAACCCGTGACCTCCACCACCGCGGCGGCCTGGGGGGCCAGGTTGAAGTCCAGATCCAGGGCCTGGCCCACCTGCACCCGCACGGACTTCACGGCGGTGCCGCCGCCCGGGGCGGTGGCGGTGAGGGTGTAGGTGGCGGGGTCCAGCATGAGGTGGTAGGTGCCGTCGGCCTTGGCCACGGCCCGGGTGGTGAAGCCCTTGGCCTTGTCCACGGCCGTGACGGTGGCGCCGCCCACGGCCTTGCCGCCCATGAGGACGTGGCCGCGCAGGATGGCGGTGGTGGTCTGGGCCATCAGACAGGGGGCTGTGCCCATGGCGATGAGGGCCGCCGCGAAGGCGGGGATAGAGGCTCCGCTGACCCTGGCTCGGAGGGTTCGGCTCATGGTTCTCTCCTTTTGGTGGAAAAATTTGACTTACGGTAATGCTGCGAAGGGGCGGAGGCTCATGGGCCCCCGTTCCCGGGAAGGGGCGGGCAGGTGGAGCCGCGGGGCACCAGGAGCACTTCGAGGGTCTGCTGCCGGGGCTGGACGGCGCCCCCGGCTTCGATGACCGTCAGCAGCCTCTCGGCGGCCCTGGCGCCCAGGTCGGAGATGGGCGCGCGGATGGAGGTGAGGGCGGGGGTCAGGTACCGCACGATGGGCACGTCGTCGAAGCCCGCCAGGGAGATGTCCTCGGGGACCCGGAGGCCCTGGTCCTTCAGGGCGGCCAGGGCCCCGATGGCCATGTCGTCGTTGGCCGCGAAGATGGCGGTGGGCCGGGGCGAGGTCTTGAGGAGCCGGCACGCGGCGCGGTAGCCTGAGGCCTCCCCGAAATCCCCCTGGGCCTCCAGGCCGCGGCCCTGGGTTCCGGGAAAGCCGGCCATGGCGTCCCGGTAGCCCCTCAGTCGCTGCTGGGCGTCGGTGTTGTTCTCGGGGCCGCGGATGAAGGCGATGCGCGAATGGCCCAGCCCGATGAGGTAGCGCACCATGGACAGCGCCCCGCCGTGGTTGTCCACGCTGATGGAATCGAAGCGCTCCTCCAGGCCCCCCGCCACCTGGCTGAGGAAGACCGCCGGGGTGCGCTTCAGGAGGCGGGCCATGCCGGCATGCACTTCCATCTCCGAGGAGAGGATCACCAGTCCGTCCACCTTGCCGTGCATGGTCCTGAGCATCGCCTCGGCGGATTCCATGTCCCCGTGGGTGCAGGTCACCAGGAGGCTGTAGTGGCGGTTGCGCGCCACCTGGTCCAGGCCCCGGATCACCTCCGAGAAGAACTCGCCGAACATGTCCGGGAGCAGGGCGCCGATGGTGCGGGTCTCCTTCTTGATCAGGCTCCGGGCCCCGCTGTGGGGGATGTAGCCCAGGGCCTCGATGGCCTCCTGGACCCGGTCGCTGGTGGCGCCCTTCACCGGGTTGGTGCCGTTGAGCACCCGGGACACGGTGGCGATGGAAACGTTCGCCATGCGGGCCACGTCATGGATGGTCACCTCCGCCCGGTCATCCGGGGGGGCGGCACCTTCCTGGGGGCGCTGCGTCATGGCTCGGTTCTCCGGTGGAGAGGAAATGAAAACGTTTACAAGTCTGGGACAAGTAGTAATATACCCCTGACCTTGAAACCTGCAAGAAGAAAGTAACGACCCTGTAACGAAACGAAAATGGTTGCAGGACGCCCACGAACGCAGCTCGCAGCCTGGCAAAAAGCGGCATGACCCTTGGATATCCGGGGCTGGATGCCGGTTTTTGCTCCCCGCCGCCGCCTCCCGTCAGGATCCCCCATGGCCAGCCACCCCCACCACACGACCCTCGCCGCGGACCGGGTTCCCGTCCGGCAGAAGATCGCCTACGGGCTGGGGGCGATCGTCACCATCGTGGCCGTGAATTCCGTGGTGCAGCTCACGAGCCTCGTGTACGTCGTGGGGCTGGGCATCAGCGCCATCTGGATCGGGTACGCCCAGGCCATTCCGCGCCTGTGGGACGCGCTGGTGGACCCCATCCTGGGCAACCTTTCGGACAACAGCCGCTCCCGCTTCGGCCGGCGCATCCCCTTCCTGGTGGTCGGCGGCATCCTCCTGGGCGTGGCCTTCACGCTCCTGTGGACGGTGCCCAGGGACTGGAGCCGGCCGGCGATGTTCGCGTACTTCATCGCAACGTCGCTGTTCTTCTACACCGTCGTGCCCATCTATTCCATCCCCCACGGGGCGCTGGGCCTGGAGATGACCGAGGACTACCACGAGAAGACCAGCATCTTCGCCTACGCCAGTTTCATCGGCAACGTGGGGGCCTTCTTCCTGCCCTGGGTGTACTACCTGGCCAACCGGCCCGTGTTCCACGGGGACACGGTGGCGGGCATCAAGTGGGTGTGCCTGGGCATGAGCTTCTTCCTCACCGGCTCCGCCCTGGTGTGCGCCCTCGTGTGCAAGGAGGGCAAGCTCCACCAGGCCCGCAAGCAGGAGCACATCCCCATCCTCAAGGGCTTCCGGGCCACCTACCGCAACGGCGCCTTCCTGAAGCTGGTGGCGGCCTTCACGCTGCTGATCGTGGGGTTCCAGGTGGTGATGGGCTTCAGCAACTTCACGACGATCTTCTACCTCTACGGGGGCGACAAGGACGCCGCCAGCAGCCTCATGGCCCAGAACGGCACCCTCTGGGCCGCGGTGGGCATCGCCGGCGTGTTCCCCATGCTCTGGCTCTCCAGGCACCTGGGGAAGAAGGGCACCGTGATCCTCAGCTTCGCGGTCATCGCCGGCGGCAACCTGCTCAAGCTGGTGTGCTACAACCGCGCCTGGCCCAGGCTCACGTTCATCCCCACCATCTGCCTCTCCCTGGGGATGGTGTTCTGCTTCTCCCTGGTGAACTCCATGATCTCGGACATCTGCGACGAGGAGGAGGCGCGGGTGGGCACCCGCCAGGAAGGCGTCTATTTCGCCGTCTACAACTGGTGGTGGAAGGTGGGCGTCTCCATCGCCTCGGTGGTGGGAGGCTACCTGCTGCGGTGGACGGGCTTCCTGGAGGGCATGGGCACCCAGACGGCTTCCACGATGTTCTGGGTCCGGTTCTGGGAGATCGGCCTGCCCACGGCGCTGTGCGTGGCGGGCATCCTCCTGCTCGCGGCCTACCCGCTGACGGAGGAGTCGGCTTATGCGACGAAGGCCCTGCTGGCGGAGCGCAAAGAAGCGGACTCGGGTGTGTCGGCAACCCCTAGGTAATGAATCCCGGGATTGTTCTCGATGGTCTGGCTCCAGCATGGACCTGACGTTCTTTATCCTGCCTTTTCCCCTGGATCCTGTTTATCCCCGTTTGAATTTCGCCGGGAGTTATCGCCACCTTTGGGTAAAGGACGTCGAGTAACCTGCGCTCCGATCCCCGCTGCGTCAGCCCTGCGGAAACAGGGATAAACGCCGATCAACGGGATGAACCGGGATACGCTCAACCTGGAACAGCCCCTTCATCACGGGTTCAAGGCACCTGGGGTTTGCCGACCCATTCTAGAGCATCATCCCGCCGCCGCCCGCCGAGAGGTACTGACCCGTGAGATAGCCCGCCTCGTCCGACGCCACCAGGGCGATGATCCCCGCCACGTCATCGGGCTGCCCGATGCGGCGCAGCGGCAGGCGGCTCCCGGCGGCGGCCTTGGCCGCCTCGGGGAAGTGGGCGGTGGCGTCGGTCTCGGTGAGGCCGGGGGCCACGACGTTCACGCGGATGCCGTGGGGGCCCAGCTCCAGGGCCAGGGACTTCATGAGGGCGTCCAGGCCCGACTTGGCGGTGGTGTGGGCGGAGAAGCCCTCCCCGGGCTGGCGGGAGAGGCCGCTGCTCACGGCGATGATGCACCCCTTGCCCCGGGCGATCATGCCCGGCACCGCGGCCTTGCAGGCGTGGAAGGCCGAGGCCAGCTCGCCCACGAGCTTCTGCTGGAAGCCCTCCCAGGGCATGGCGGTGAAGGGGGCCACGGGAAAGCTCATGTTGGCGTTGAGCACCAGGGTGTCCACGGGGCCCAGGGCGGCCTCCACCTCCCGGAACAGGGTCTCCACCTGGCCCGGATCCCGGGCGTCCGCCCTGAAGGCCGCGGCCCTGCCGCCCGCGGCGGCGATGGCCTCCACGACGCCCTTGGCGGCGGCCTCGTTGGTGGCGTAGCTCACCGCCACGGCCGCGCCGTGGCTGGCCAGGCGGCGCGCGGTGGCGGCGCCGATGCCCCGGCCTCCGCCGGTGACGAGGATGGTACGGCCCTGGAGAAGCATGGTGGACTCCTTGCCCAAGATCCTGCCCCGGTCGGCTCCGCCGCGCAACGGACCGCCGCCGGCGGCCGGAGGAAAAAGACCCTTGACGGGAGCCCGGAAAGAGATAAATATATCGCAAGCGACATAATCGTTGCCGACTCAAAAAGGATCAGCCATGAACCCTCTCTACGAAATCAAGGCCTCGGCCAACGGCGGGCGCGCCGGGCGCGTCACCAGCGAAGACGGCGTGCTGGACTTCCAGCTGGCGCTCCCCAAGGGGCTGGGCGGGCCCGGGGGCGCCCAGCCCAATCCCGAGATGCTCTTCGCGGCGGGGTACGCCGCGTGCTTCCAGAGCGCCCTGGGCTTCGTGGCCGGGGGCGCCAAGGTGCGGCTGGGCACCCAGCGCGTGGACGCGACGGTGGGCATCGGACCCAAGGACGGCGGGGGCTTCCAGCTCGCGGTGAAGCTCGAGGTGTACCTCCCCGACCTGCCCCGGGACCAGGCCCAGGCCTTCATGGAACAGGCCCATCAGGTGTGCCCCTACTCCAACGCCGTGCGCGGCAACGTGCCGGTGGAGCTGGTGCTCCTGTGAGCGGCGCCGGCGCGGACCTCCTGCGCCTGGACCGCCAGCTCTGCTTTCCCCTCTACGCGGCCTCGCGGCTCGTGACGCGGCTCTACCAGCCGCTTCTCGAGCCGCTGGGGCTCACGTACCCGCAGTACATCATCCTGATGATCCTGTGGGAGGACGCTCCGTGCCCCGTTTCGCACCTGGGCGACCGGGCCCTGCTCAACACCAACACCCTGACTCCGCTCCTCAAGCGCCTGGAGCAAGCCGGATTCATCACCCGGACCCGGAGCCGGAAGGACGAGCGGGTGGTGCGGGTGGACCTCACGCCCCGGGGCGCCGCCCTCAAGGGGGCGTGCGCCTGCGTCCCCGAGACCCTCGCCGGGGCCCTGGGCATCCCCGAAGGGGCCCTCGCCGACCTCAAATCGAAGCTGGACGCCCTGGTGGGCCACCTCAGGAGGCTGGAACAGCCGTCATGTTAGCCTGGGTCCTTTGTTCCAAGGACCACCCATGACGACGCCCGCCGAGATCCGCGCCATCCACGATCTGCCCATTCCCGAGCTGCTCTTCCGGGCCGCCGCGGCGCACCGGGCCCACTGGGACCCCGAGGAGATCCAGTTCTGCACCCTGGATTCCATCAAGACGGGGGCCTGCCCCGAGGACTGCGCCTACTGCCCCCAGAGCGCGCGGTACGACACCGGGCTCAAGGTGGAGCCCATGAAGGAGCTGGACGCGGTCCTGGAAGGGGCCCGGGCCGCCCGGGACCAGGGCTCCACCCGCTACTGCATGGGCGCCTCCTGGCGCGAGGTGCGGGACGACGCGGGGTTCGAGGCCGTGCTGGCCATGGTGCGGGGCGTCGCGGACCTGGGGATGGAGGTGTGCGTGACCCTGGGCATGCTGGACGCCACCCAGGCCCGGCGCCTCAAGGAGGCCGGCTGCAAGGTCTACAACCACAACATCGACAGCAGCAAGGATTTCTACGAAACCATCGTCAGCACCCGGAAGTTCGACCAGCGCCTGCGGACCATCGACGCGGTGCGCCAGGCGGGGCTGGAGGTGTGCTGCGGCGGCATCGTGGGCATGGGCGAGACCATCGATCACCGGGTGCATTTCCTCCACGAGCTGACCCAGCTGGATCCGCCCCCGGAGAGCATCCCCATCAACCACCTGGTGCCCGTGGCGGGCACCCCCCTGGCCGATCTGCCCCCGGTGCCGCCCCTGGAGTTCATCCGCATGATCGCCACGGCCCGGATCCTCTTCCCGGCCAGCCGGATCCGCCTCAGCGCGGGGCGCACCGCCATGAGCGACGAGATGCAGGCCCTGGCCTTCCTGGCGGGGGCCAATTCCCTCTTCACGGGCGATAAGCTCCTCACCACCCCCAACCCCGGCGAGAACCACGACCGGCGCCTGCTGGCAGCCCTGGGCATGCGCGTGGAAGGCGCCCGGGTCTAGGGGCGTGGACGCCTACCGCGATTCCCTGGTCCGGGCCCTGGACGAGCTGGGCCGCGCCTCCCGGCGCCGCGCGCTGGCGCCCGTCACGCCCCTGGAGGGCATGGCCGTGGAGCGCGGCGGCCGGCGCCTGGTGAACTTCTCCAGCAACGACTATCTGGGCCTGGCCCGGGATCCGCGCCTGGCCCGGGCCGCCGCGGAGGGGGCGGGGGCCGGCGCCTCGCGCCTGGTGTGCGGCACCCTGCCGGTGCACGAAAGGCTGGAGGCGGCGCTTGCGTCCCTGAAGGGAACCCAGGCGGCCCTGGTCATGGGCTCCGGCTTCCAGACCAACGCCGCGGTGCTGGCGGCGCTGCTGGATCCGCGGGCCGCGGGGGACGCGCCCCGGGTGTTCATCGACCGCCTGGCCCACGCGTCCATGTACGAAGGCCTGCGCCTGGCCGGGATCCGCGCCCAGCGCTTCCGCCACAACGACGTGGCGCACCTGCGGGAGCTGCTGGAGCGGGGCGGGGGCACCTTCCGCATGATCCTCACGGAGAGCGTTTTCAGCATGGACGGGGACAGGGCGGATCTGCCGGCCCTGGCGGACCTGGCCGCCGCGCACGGGGCCTTCCTCTACGTGGACGAGGCCCACGCCACGGGGGTGCTGGGCCCCGGCGGCGCGGGGCTCTGCGCCGAGGCGGCGGTGAAGGGGCGCGTGGACCTGGTGATGGGCACCTTCGGAAAGGCCCTGGGCGGCTACGGGGCCTTCGTGGCCTGCGACGGCGTCCTGGTGGACTGGCTCGTGAACACCTGCCGGGGCTTCATCTTCAGCACCGCCCTGCCGCCCTTCTCCGCGGCGGCGGCCCTGGCGGCCCTGGGCCTCCTGGAGCACCTGGACGGGGCCCGGGAGCGGCTCCACCGGCATTCCGCCCAGGTGCGGGAGGCCCTGCGCGGGCTGGGCCTCGACACCCTGGGTTCGGACACCCAGATCATCCCCGCCGTCCTGGGCTCGGACGCGGAAACCCTGGCCGGGTCGCGGTTCCTGGAGGAGCGGGGCGTGCTCGCGGTGGGAATCCGGCCCCCCACCGTGCCCCCCGGCACCGGGCGGCTGCGCCTGGCCCTGAGCGCGGCCCACACGGAGGAGGACATCGGCCTGCTCATCGGCGCCCTGCAAGGGCTGGGGAGGGCCGGCGCGTGAAGCGGATCCTCCTGGTGCACGGCTGGGGCTTCGGCCCGTCCCTGTGGGAGCCCCTGCGGGAGGCCCTGCCCGGGCCCCGGTGGTTCACCCTGGACCTGGGGTACTTCGGCCCGGCCCGGCTGGAGCTGCCCCCGGCCCTGGACCTGGTGGTGGGCCATTCCTTCGGGTGCCTCTGGGCCCTGCGGGAGCCCGCCCTGGACGGGGTGCCGCTGGTGGCGGTGAACGGATTCGCGCGGTTTTCCGCCGCGGCGGACTATCCGGAGGGCACGCCGGTGCGGGTCCTGGACCGCATGCTGGACCGCCTCCAGGCGGACCCCGGGGGCGTGCTGCGGGCCTTCCACGCCCGCCTCGGCACGGAGCCGCCCCCCGGCGAACCCGATGTGGCGCGGCTCCGGGCCGATCTCCTGCGCATGCGCGACGAGGACGCCCGCGGGCTCCGGCAACCGGTGCTCGCCCTGGGCGCCGCCGACGACCCCCTGGTGCCCATGGCCTTCGGGGGCCGCCCGTGGCCCACCGGCGGGCACGTGCTGCCCCTGACGCGGCCCGGGGATCTGGCCAGGGCCCTCCCGGCATGAGCGCCTGGAAGGACACCATCCTCCGGCGCTTCGACGCCGCGGCCGGCACCTACGATGGCCAGGCGGGGCCCCAGCTGCGGGTGGCGGGGGACCTCGCGGCGGGCATCCTGGCCCTGCCCCCGGGGCCGGCCCCGGAGGTGCTGGAGATCGGCTGCGGCACCGGCTTCCTCACCGCCGCCCTGGCCCCGGCCCTGCCCGGGTGCCGGTGGCTGGCCACGGACCTGGCCCCGGCCATGGTGGCGGCCTGCGCCCGGCGCGTGCCCAGCGTGGAGGCGCGGGTCTTGGACGGGGAGGCTCCGGACCTGGGGGGACGGCGCTTCGACCTGATCGTTTCGAGCCTGGCGGTGCAGTGGTTCGGGGACCTGGGGGCCGGCCTCGCCCGGCTCCATGGCCTGCTGAAACCCGGCGGCGTCCTGGCGGTGACCACCCTGGGGGCCGGCACCTTCCCCGAGTGGCGGGGCCGGTGCCGGGCCGCGGGGGTGGAGCCGGGCACCCCGGCCTATCCCAGCCCGGAGGCCCTGGCCGCGCTCCTTCCCGGCAGCGCCGTCCAGCGCCGGTCCTACCCCATGCGCTGCGGGAACCTCCACGGCTTCCTGGATCACCTGAAGCTCACCGGGGCCCGCACCGCCGCGCCGGGCCACGCGGCGCTCTCCCCGGCGGCCCTGGGCCGCCTCCTGCGCGCCGGGGGCGGCGAGTTCCTGGCCACCTACGATGTGCTGACCGTGATCTGGAGGGCCCCATGAAAAGCGTCTTCGTGGCGGGGACCGACACCGACGCCGGCAAGACCGTCGTGGCGGCCGCCCTGGTCCTGGCCCTGGGGGCGCGCTACTGGAAGCCCATCCAGAGCGGCCTGCGGGAGGCCCCGGGGGGCGACACCGGCGTGGTGGCCCGGCTCACGGGGCGCCGGCCCGGGGACTTCCCGCCCCCCGTCTACGCCTTCATGGCCGCCCTCTCCCCGGACCAGGCCGCCGCCGAGGAGGGCCTCGGCCTTGATCCCGGGCGCATCGTCCTGCCCGAAGGCCCCCTGGTGGTGGAGGGGGCGGGGGGCCTCCTGGTGCCCCTGGACGGCGGGACCCTCATGATCGACCTCGCGGCCCGCCTGGGCCTTCCGGTGGTGCTGGCCGCGCGCACGGGACTGGGCACCCTCAACCACACCCTGCTGTCCCTGGAGGCCCTGCACCGGCGGGGGCTGCCGGTGGCGGGGGTGGTCTTCAGCGGGGCGGACCATCCCCGAAACATCGAGACCATCGCCCGGCTTGGGGGGGCCCCCATCCTGGGCCGCATCCCCTGGCTGGACCCCCTCACCCCCGAAGCCCTGGCCGGGGCCGCGGCGGGGCTCGACCTTTCCTCCCTGGGAGGCCGCTGATGGACCGCACCACGCTCATGGAACGGGACCGCGCCCTGGTGTGGCACCCCTTCACCCAGGCGCACACCGCGCCGCCGCCCATCCCGGTGCGCTCCGCCCGGGGCGCGGTCCTCACGGATTTCGAGGGGCAGGAGATCCTGGATCTCATCTCCTCCTGGTGGGTGACCCTCCACGGGCACGGCCACCCCGCCATCGCCCGGGCCATCGGCGAGCAGGCCCTGCGCCTGGAGCAGGTGATCTTCGCGGGCTTCACCCACGAACCGGCGGTGGAGCTCTGCGGGCGGATCACGTCCCTGCTGCCCCCCGGGCTCCGGCGCTGCTTCTTTTCCGACAACGGCTCCACCGCGGTGGAGGTGGCCCTGAAGATGGCGCTGCAGGCCCGGGGCAACCGCGGGGAGGCCCGGGGCCGCTTCCTGGCCTTCGATGGCGGGTACCACGGGGACACGGTGGGGGCCATGTCGGTGGGGGTGTCCTCGCGGTTCTTCGAGGCGTGGCGGGCGATGCTGTTCCCCGTGGACGTGCTGCCCGTGCCGGCCACGTGGGAGGGGGACGGGGACGTGGAGGCCAAGGAGGCCGCGGCCCTGGCCGCCCTGGACCGGCACCTGGACCTGCACGGCGCGTCCACGGCCGCGGCCGTCATCGAGCCCCTGGTGCAGGGCGCCAGCGGCATGCGCATGCACCGGCCGGAATTCCTGCGGGGCGCCGTGGAGCGCCTGAGGGCCCGGGGCATCCTGGTGATCCTGGACGAGGTGATGACGGGCTTCGGGCGGCTGGGGCCGCTCTTCGGGTGCCTGGGGGCGGGGGTGGAGCCGGATTTCATCTGCCTGTCCAAGGGCCTCACCGGGGGCGCGCTCCCCATGAGCCTGACGGTCACCACCGACGCCGTCCACGACGCCTTCCTGGACGAGGACACCGGCAGGGCCTTCCTGCACGGCCACTCCTTCACGGCCAACCCCCTGGGCTGCGCGGCGGCCCTGGCCTCCCTGGACCTGCTGCTGGACCCGGCCTGCGCCGAGGCCCGGAGCGGGATCGAACACAGGCACCGCACGGACCTGGCGGGGATCGTGGAGGCGAGCCCCAATGCCGCCCGCATGCGGGTGCGGGGCACCCTCGCGGCCTTCGAGGTCCTGGGGGAGGATCCGCAGCTCAACGCCCGCATGAAGCGGCACTTCCTGCGGCGGGGGCTGCTTCTGCGGCCCCTGGGGAACACGGTCTACCTGATGCCGCCCTACTGCGTCACCGGGGAGCAACTGGACCGGGCCTACGCGGGCATCGAAGCGGGGCTGGCCACGGGGTTTCCGGAGTGACCTGAGGCTCACCCACCCCTCAGGCTGCACCCGGGCTTGAGCACCACGCCCCGGTTGCGCCGGCCGTTCAGGGCCACCTCCAGGGGCGCCGCGAAGGCCAGGTGGCGCAGGTGTTCCGTCTCGTGGGCGGCCTCCTGGGCTTCCAGCCAGGGGAAGTCCAGCAGGTCCTCCCTGCCCTGGGATTCCACCGTGAGGTAGCCCACGCCGAAGGCCATGAGGTTCTGGAAGAAGTGCGATCCCTGGGAGGGGTCCACGTGCATGTCCCCCATGTCGGTCTCCACGATGCACCGGGCGCCGGCGATCTGGGACCAGGCCACGGGGATGCCCAGCCAGGGGTCGCCGCTGCCCCACCGGCCAGGGCCCACCAGGAGGTAGGGCCGGCCCTTGAGGCGCCGGTTCAGGTCGCCCACCTCGGCCGCGATCTCCCGGGTGCGCGCGCGGCTGAAGGTTCCGGGGCGCACGTACACCAGGTCCTGGATGCCCTCCAGGAAGCCGTTGCCCATGGCCATGCGCGAGGTGCAGATGGCGTCCCCGGGGCGGAGGGCGGCCATGGGGATGTCCTGGGCGTCGGTGCCCAGGACCATGGGCCGGATCTGCAGGAAGTCGAAGGCGTGGGGTTCGCCCGGGCTCCGGGAGAGGGTGACGGCGAATTCCATCTCCACGGGGCAGGAATTGGCGGCGGCGCCGGCCTTGAGCAGCAGCGTGAGCACCTCGCCCAGGGGGAAGACCCCGCCCTTGAACACGCCGGCCATGGTCACCAGGGGCACGCCGGGGCGGGAGCAGCCGTCGTAGATGGCGTCGTTGTCCGGGGAGTAGACGCCCCCCACGGGGTAGAGGGTGCCGTGCTCCCGGGCCGCGGCCAGGTCCAGGGTGGCCAGGTTGAGCATGCCGCCCTGGCCGGATCCGTGGCTTTCCAGGTCCAGGGCGAGGAACTCCCGCTGGGCGTTCTGCAGGTAGTCCCGGGGCGAGAACCACTGGAGGGGCTTCGCGGGCTGGGCGGGGCAGAAGCGCGCGCAGCGCCCGCCGTCCACCACCGTCTTGCCCAGGCCCAGGGCCACGGAGCCCACGCCCTCCTCCGGCTTCATGCCGGGCATGGGGTAGAAGTTCAGGGAGCGGCCCACCCCGGCGAAATCCGGGTACATGTAGCGCCCGTGGCGGCACCCCGCCATCTGCTGGATCACCACCGCCATCTTCTCCTCCTCCACGCGGTTGGGCGTGGACTGGAGGTAGGCCTTGGCCTCGGAGTGGAAGGTGGAGGCGTAGACGCGCTTCACCGCGTCGCCCAGCCGGGCCAGGCGCAGCTCGGGGTCCTCCTCGTTGTTGGGGATCATGTACGTCTCGTAGATCCCCGCGAAGGGCTGGTAGGACGCGTCCTCCAGCAGGCTGGAGGAGCGCACCGCGAGGGGGTAGCGGATCCAGTCCAGGAAGGTCCACAGGGCGTCCACCGCCTCCCGGGGCAGGTCCGCCGCCAGGAAGGCCCGGGTGATGGCGTCGTTGTCCTGCTCCTGCTGCGCGAAGGCCCGCAGCCCGGAACCGTCCATGAACTGGTCGAAGACGCTGGTGGCCAGGACCAGGGTGGGGGGCACGGCGATGCGGATGCCCGGGAAGCGGTTCTCCAGGTGGTACGACGTGATCAGGGAATTCACGAAGGCCAGGCCCCGGCCCTTGCCGCCCAGGGAGCCCGTGCCCAGGCGCACGAAGCGGCTGCTCCCCTCGAAGCCCGTGGGGGAGAACTCCGCCACGACCCCCGCGCCCACCCGGGCCCGGTGCGCATGGAGGGCCTGGAGGATCCCCCGGCGCAGCTCCTCCCCGGAGGGGGTGCGGGCGATGATCCGCGCCAGGGTCCCGCTCAGCTCGAATTCCGTGCGCACCCGGAGCCATTTGCTGAAGTCGCCCCGGGCGGCATGGAATTCCAGGCTCTCCAGGGGCACCGCCTGCACCGACCATTCCAGGCTGCGGAGGTCGTCGGCCTTGGAGACGACGGTCCCCAGGTTGTCCCGGAAGATGAATTCGCCGAAGCCCAGGTAGTCCTGCATGAAGGTGCGCAGCTCCTGGCGGAGGTCCGGGGAGCGCTTGTCCACGAAGGTCACCGCCGAGCCGGGCCCGGGGCTCCAGAATTCGGAGGTGGACTGCACGAGGATGGGGATGTCCCGGGAGCCCTCCTCCACGATCCGCGCGAAGGCCGGGCCCGCGGCGGGGTCCATGCGGCCCTCCCGGGGGAAGGCGATGTCCAGGATCACGCCCACCAGGTCCTCCCGGAAGGTGCGGTAGAGCTCCAGGGCCTGCTCGAAGGTGTGGGCCAGGAGGATCTTGGGCCGGGCGCGGCGCCGGATGATGCGCTGGGAGCGGTTCACCCCCTCGGCCATGAGGGTCAGGGTCTGTTTCATGACCTCGGTGTACAGCTCGGGCAGGTTGGCGGAATAGAAGGGGACGCTGTCCTCCACCACCAGGATGCACTTCACCCCGGCGAGCCGCGCGTCGTGCCAGGCGTTGAGGTGGTCCTCCACCAGCTTGATCATGGCCAGGAACAGGCGCACGTCACCCAGCCACACGAAGACGTCGTGGATGCCCTTGAGGTCCGTGAGGGGCTGCAGCTGCGCCAGTTCCCGCAGGCTGCTGGCCAGGAGGATCACCGGCAGCCCCGGGGCCCTCTCCTGCACCCGTTCCCCGAATTCCCGGACGTTCATCTCCCCCACCCGGGGCATGGAGATCACCAGGTCGAAGTCCATGCGGGTGATGAGGTCCAGGGCCTCCAGGGCCGTGGACACCCGCTGGATATGCGGGGAGTACTGCAGGTTGAGCTCCATGAACTCGTTGAGCAGCATTTCCGAGAGCCGTCCGTCCTCGATGAACGTGTAGCTGTCGTAGAGGCTCGTCACCAGGAGCAGGTTGTTGACCCGCTTCGGGATGAGGGAGTCGTAGAGCGTCTCGGTCTGTTCCGGGATGCCGAGGAGGTCGTCCAGGATCCGGTCACGCATGGTCATTTCCGGGAAGGTGACCGCATCATAGCATCGAAGTTCGGGCAGAATACTTGCTGGCGACGTCCATTCCGGAGGTTCCGGCATGATCGAGTCCACCCACGACGGCAATCCGCTCCTCACCTGGGGGGGCGCGCCCCACTTCCGGTTCCGGGACCTGCTCCACCGGCTCTTCTCCATGGCCAACCAGGGCTTCCTGCGCCTGGAGTTCCTCCAGATGGCCACGGGCTCGATCCTGGAGTTCCTGGCCTGCGATGTGCTGGAAGTGTGCCTGGAGGAGGGCGGCAAACGGTACCGCTGCCGGGCGGAGGCGGGGGAGGGGGGCCTGCGCTTCTATTCCGGCCTCGATGCGGGGGACCCTGCCCAGCTCCCGGACCAGATCCTGGCCTCGGTGCTGCGGGGGCAGTTCCTGGCCGCCTCCCCCTTCTCCACCCGGGCCGGGAGCTTCTGGACCAGCGATTCCTCCCGCCCGGTGCTTCTACGGGAGAACGGCCGCCACGACGCCCAGGCGCATTCCGTGGTCATCGGGGGGGACTACCGTTCCCTGGCCTTCGTGCCCGTGCCCGTGGACGAGCGCATCCGGGGCGTGCTGCACCTGGGGAGCCGCAAGGCGGACCACTTCACTCGGAACGATGTGCAATTCTTCGAGGGCGTGGGGGAGACCCTGGGCGTGGCGGTGGCCTTCCAGGCCGCCCAGTGGGCCCTGCGGGAACGGGTCAAGGAGCTGGACTGCCTGTACGGCATCGCCCAGGTTTCCCAGCGGGACGGCGGCACCCTGGACGACCAGATGCAGGCCATCGTGGAGCTCCTGCCACCCGCCTGGCAGTACCCCGAGCTCACCTGCGCGCGCATCCTCCTCAATGGCAGGTGCTTCGACACCCCGGGCTTCCAGGAGACCCCCTGGCGCCAGGAGGCGGGCCTGGTGGTGGCGGGAAAGCTCCGCGGCGCCGTGCGGGTGCATTACCTGCGGGAGATGCCCGCCTTCGACGAGGGCCCCTTCCTGCAGGAGGAGCGCAACCTCATCGAGGAGGTGGCCCACCAGGTGGGCCTGCTGGTGAACCGCGGCGAGGACGCCCTGGCCAAGGCCAAGCTGTTCCACATGCTGGAACAGCGGCGGGAGTGATCAGGCCTCCCGGCCCAGGCCGAAGCGCAGGCCGGCCTCCTTCACGATGGCCTCCACGCAGGCCTCGGGGCCCAGGGCCGAGGGGTCCAGCACCAGGTCGAAGTGCCGGGGATCCCGCCAGTCCGCGCCGGATATGGCCCGGATGAAGCCGGCCCGGCCCCGGTCGGAGTCCTCGATGGCCGCCAGGGCCGCGCGCCGGTCAGCGACCTTGTGGCGCCGCATCAGGGATTCGATGCGGAATTCCAGGTCCGCGTGGAGGCTCACGTGGAGGGCGTCCGGCCGGTCCTTCAGGGCGATGAAGCCGCCCCGCCCCACGATCACCGAGGGGGCGTGTTCCACCATGCGCTGCATCACCGCCCGCTGCACGTCGAAGAGATCCCGGCTGTAGATGGGCACCTCCTTCAGCAGGGTGAATGGCGCCTCCGGCGAACCCAGGGCGAAGATCGTCATGAGCCAGTCCTTGAATCCGCAGGGATGGTCCTCCTGGTGGGCGAGGCTGGCCACGGAGTGCCCCATGGCCCCCGCGGCGAGGCGGAGGATCCGCCGGTCGCAGAAGTGCCACCCCAGGCGCCGCGCCACCAGGAAGCCCACTTCCGTGCCGCCGCTGCCGAGGCTGCGGGAAATCGTGATGGCGGGGTGGCTCGTCATGGACGCCTCCATTCCCAGTTTTCGCCCCTGCGCGCCGGTTGTAAATCGACATTTCAAATCGCCGGCCTATTCCGATCTCCTTCATCCCCGAGATCGGCGTTCATCCCTGTTACGCAGGGCCAAGGCGTGGATGGGTCGGCGCCCGCGGGTGACGACTGCGCCGACTCATGCCTTCGCCGGCCCTGCTCAACCGGGATGAACAGGATGTAAAGGATGAACGGGATGGAGTTCCGATGCCCATCGAAGACGGCCGAAAGGCCTGGGCACGTGCGCTTAGAGCGCCCTTTCCAGGACGCGGCGCGACACCTCCAGGGTGACGTCCCTGCGCTCCCCGAGGGCGGTCATGCCGTGGGTTTTCAGGGCCTCCAGCAGGGCCGGGATGGCGTCGGGGCTGACGCCGTAGTCCTTGAGGCGGGTTTTCACGCCCAGGCTCTCGAAGAAGGTGCGCGTGGCTTCGATGGCTTCGGCGGGGGATTCCAGGCCCCAGACGCGGTCGGCGTATTGGACGAGCTTGGCCTTCTTGGCCTCGAATCGCTCCTCCAGCATCGCCGGCAGCACCACGGCCAGGCTCTGGGCGTGGTCCAGGCCGTGGAGGGCCGTGAGCTCGTGGCCGATCATGTGGGTGGCCCAGTCCTGGGGCACGCCCGCGCCGATGAGGCCGTTGAGGGCCAGGGTGGCGGCCCACACGAAGGCGGCCCGGGCCTCGTAGTTCTCCGGTTCCGCGAGGGTCCTGGGGCCGACGCGGATCAGCGTGCGCAGGATGCCCTCGGAGAATTCGTCCTGCATGGGGGCATCGGCGGGATAGGTGAGGTACTGCTCCACGGTGTGCACGAAGGCGTCCACGATGCCGTTGCCGATCTGGCGCGGGGGCAGGGAGTAGGTCTTCTCGGGGTCCAGCACGGAGAAGCGCGGGAAGAGCAGGGGGCTTCCGAAGGGCAGCTTGGCCCCGATGGAGCGGCGCGTGATGACGGCGCCGCTGTTCATTTCGGACCCGGTGGCGGGCATGGTCAGCACCGTGCCGAAGGGCAGGGCCGCCTTCACGGGGGCCTTGCGGGTGACCAGGTCCCAGGGGTCCTCCCCGGTGAAGGGCACGGCGGCGGCGATGAACTTGGTGCCGTCCATGACGGACCCCCCGCCCACCGCCAGGAGGAATTCCGCCCCGGTCTCCCGGGCCAGCTTCACCGCCTTGCAGAGGGTCTCGTAGCTGGGATTGGGCTCGATGCCGCCGAATTCGGTCACCACGGCGTGCCGCAGGGCCTCCCGCACCTCCCCGAGGGTGCCGTTGGCCAGGGCGCTGCCGCCGCCGTAGGTGACGAGCACGCGCTGGCCCGCGGGGATCTCCTTGGCGAGGTCCTGGATGCGGCCCTTGCCGAAGAGGATCTTCGTGGGATTGCAGAAGGTGAAGTTTTGCATGGGGTTCCTTCGCTTCAGGCGAGGCCCGTGTGGGCCAGGATGAAATCCGCGATGGCCGCGGGGTCGTTCAGGTCCAGCTGGGGCAGGGCCAGGTCCGGGAGGGGCTGGTCCGTGGCCACGGCGACGATGTCCGGGTCCCCGGGGCAGAGCAGGGGCCGGCCCTCGGACTTCCGGTGGATCTCCAGCTTGGGGTGGGGATGGGTCTTGAAGCCCTCGATGAGCAGGAGGTCCACGGGGGTCATGCGCTGGATCAGGGATTCGATGGAGGGTTCGGGCTCCTCGCGGGATTCGTGCATGAGCACCCAGCGGCTGGAGGTCACCACCAGCACCTCGGAGGCGCCGGCCTCCCGGTGCTGGAAGGAGTCCTTGCCGGGGCGGTCCACGTCGAAGCGGTGGTGGGCGTGCTTCATGGTGGAGACCCTGAGGCCCCGGGCCCGCAGGAGGGGCAGCACCTGCACCAGGAGGCTGGTCTTGCCGCTGCCGCTCCACCCGACGATGCCCATGACCTTCATGCCGCCCAGCCTCCGTGGATGATCCTAGCCTGATTTCCGGATGCAGGTGTGGAAGGCCCCGGGCCCCCCCTCGCACCACACCTCCATGCCCAGTCCGCGGAAGACCTCCAGGAGGGGCGCGGGCTCGAAGGTGCTCCGGAGCTCCACGATGGACCCGGGGGCGCAGGCGTCGAGGGTGTCCCGCACGGCCTGGAGGGGGTGGACCCCCTTGGCCAGCATCGCGGTGACATCCACGGAAAGGATCACCTGGGCGGGATCGAACCAGGGGGGAAGGGTCATAGGGCCTCCACGGTCTCGTCGTACTGGAGGAGCCTGCGCTCCCCGCTCAGGGCGCGGAGCCGGCTCAGCTCCTGGGTGACCTCCAGGGTCCCCAGGTACTCGCCGGCCTCGTTGCGCACGGCGAAGTAGCGGATGTGGACGAACTTCCCGCCCATCTGGATCCAGAATTCCGCCACGCTCTGGCGGCCCTCCCGGAAGTCGGCGAGGATTTTCTCCACGATGGCCATGCTCTTGGGCGGATGACAGTTCTGCACGTCCCGGCCGATGATGGCCCGGCTGCGGGCGAAGATCCGTTCGGGGCCCTCGCTGAAGAAGCCCACCCGGTCCTGGGCATCCACGAAGGTGAGGTCCACGGGCAGGGCGTTGAAGATGCCCAGCAGCTGCTCGAAGGAAAGGGTGCCGCTGGGGAACTGGACGGCCTTGGCCGCGGGCAGGTGGAGCGGGTCCTGGGGCAGGGTGGACTCGGGGGGCCGCCACCCTTCGGCCGGGGCCACCAGGCACCATCCGTAGGCCTGGCTCTGGCTGAACACCTCCCCCCATTCCTCCTCGGTGAACAGGTGCAGGGCCATGGGGAAGAGGATCTTCTCCTCCTTGTAGATCATGGATTCCAGGGCATCCAGGGCCGGCGCCACGGCGGACGCGGCCAGGATCTTGAGCTCGGCCCCGCAGAGGGTCTCCTCCCGCAGGCCCGCCATGGCCCCCTTGAGCTGGGCCCTCACCTCGTCGTCCTTGCCCCACATCACCTTGGAAGGGCCGGTGTTGCCGTGGCGCTCCAGGATGGTGAAGACGAGGTGCTCCTTGCGGCTGTAGTGCTTCTCCACGTCCATGAGGGGGGCCAGGGCCTCCAGGAGGGCCAGGCGCTCCGCGGCCGGGGTCCCGGAATCGGGCAGGGCCGCGCAGGCCGCGGCGCGCCGCCGGGCCAGGTCCGCGGCCTGCTCCAGGGCGCGGTTCTCCCGCTGGAAGGTGTCCACGGGGTGCCCGGGCAGTAGGGCCGGAGGGGCGCTGGGCTTGGCCATGACGTCCTTGAGCACGTCGGCGTGGAGGTCGCACATGCTCCGCACCTGCTCCGGGGAGAGCCCTTCGGCCATGAGCTGCTGCTCCATGGCCGCGATCTCGTTGGCGTCCACCTCGGAAACGATCCCCTTGAGCCGTTCCCGCACCGCCTCGGGGGCCTCGCCCGCGTGGAGGTGGAGGATGACCTCCTTGAGGGTCTTGATTCGCAATTCCTGGTTGTTGATGAGTTCGCTCATGTTTCCCGTCCTGGATCCCACTATCGGGCGGCGCCGGGGGGGCCGCCTTGACGGAGGTCAATGGCCCGGTTTTCCCTGGCGGCTGATCAATAAACAATTAATATGGGAAATGGCACCCTGGAATTCCTATACTGGATTGGCGATCTCTGCCGCGGGGGCCCAATGCGACGTTTCCCTTGGACCGGCCTGTTCCTGGCCGGCGTTGTCCTTCTTCACCCCGGTTGCGGCGGCGGAGGCGGGACGTCCACTCCGCCCGTCAAGAGCCCCGCCGGCCTCGCCTACGCCACCAATCCGGCGGTCTTCACCGTCGGGCTGGCCATCACCAGCGACCTGCCCTCCTCCACGGGAGGGGCCCCCACCCGATACAGCGTCGCGCCCACCCTGCCGGCGGGCCTGAACCTGGACGCCACCACCGGGGCGGTGAGCGGAACCCCCAAGGCCGTCACCCCCAGGGCCACCTACACGGTCACGGCCTCCAATTCCGCGGGCGGCACCACCGCCGACCTCGTCATCACGGTCAACGACGCCGCGCCCGCGAGCCTGGCGTACACCACCCCGTCGGCCACCTATCCCCGGGGCGCCGCCATAGCCGCCAACGCCCCGGTCACCACCGGCGGCACGCCCAATGCCTACGCGGTCCAGCCGGCCCTTCCCGCGGGCCTGACCCTCAACCCCGCCACGGGCGTGATCTCCGGCACGCCATCAACCGTCACTCCGGCGGCCTCCTATGTCGTGACGGCTTCCAACGATGCCGGCTCCGTGACGACCACCCTCACCCTGGCCGTTGCGGAAGTGGCCCCCGCCGGCCTCACCTACACGGTTACCTCGGCGGCCTATCCCCTGGGGATCGCCATAGCGCCCAACAGGCCGTCCTTCAGCGGGGGCGCGCCCACGGCCTACGCCGTCACTCCGCCCCTTCCCGCGGGCCTGGCCCTGGATCCCGCCACCGGCGTCATCACGGGAACCCCGAGGACCGTGACCGCCCCGGCCGCCTATGTCGTCACGGGCTCCAACCCCGCCGGCAGCTCCCAGGCCACCCTCACCCTTTCCGTGGTGGATCCGCCGCCCCAGGGCCTGACCTACGCCGTGACCAACGCCTACTATGCGGTGGGCACCCCCATCACGCCCAACACGCCTTCGGTCACCGGAGGCACCGTGGCCTCCTACTCGGTCAATCCGGCCCTGCCGGCCGGAATCGGCCTGGACCCGGTCACCGGCGTCATCAGCGGAACCCCCAGCGCCACCGCGGCCCGGGCGACCTACACCGTCACTGCCTCCAATTCGGGCGGCACCTCCTCCGCGGCCCTGACCATCGTGGTCTACCCCCCCGGCCCCACCCTGGACCTGTCCGTGGCGGCGATCGAATTCACCCAGAGCACCCAGACCCCCGGCAACACGGTGCCCATCATCGCGGGCAAGAACGGCCTCGTCCGGGTCTTCGTGGTGGCCAACCAGGCCAATTCCGCGGCGCCCTCGGTGCGGGTCACCCTCACGAACAACGGAACCGCCGTCGCCGGGTATCCCAAGACCATCCCCGCTCCGGGCACCAGCACCCCCCTGGCCCTGAGCGAGGGCGCCCTGGCCTCCAGCTGGAACCTGGCCATCCCCGGCTCGGACCTGACCTCCCCCACCGGCAGCGGCTTCGGGATCCAGGCCACCGTCGACCCCGCTGGGCTCGTGCCCGAGGGGGACACCACCAACAACACCTCCCAGGTCGCCTTGGCCCTCAACACGGTGCCCACCTTCCGCACCACGATCTTCCCCGTGGTGCTCACCAGCGGCACCGCCAGCGTCACCGAGACCAACAAGAGCACCTGGGTGGCCCGGTTCGCGAAGATGTGGCCGGTCGCCGACGTGGACGTCCAGGTGGGGAGCCCCTTCACCAGTTCGGTGGCCACCCTCAGCTCCACCGATGACACCACCTGGAGCCGCCTCCTGAGCGACCTCCGCACCAAACACCAGGCGGACGGCGCCACGGACCGGTACTACTACGGGGCCGTGACGACCCCGTATGCCAGCGGCACGGCCGGGCTGGGGTACGTCGCCGGGGTCACCTCCGACTACTCCGCGCGCACGGCCATCGGGTGGGACAAGGCTTCCGGATACGCCGACGGCGGACTCTATCCCGAAGTCTTCGCCCACGAGGTGGGGCACAACCTGGGGCTTTCCCACGCCCCCTGTGGGGTCACCACCTACGACACCAGCTACCCGTACTCCAATGCCCTGATCGGCGTCTGGGGCTACGACAGCGTCAAGAACGTCCTGGAATCCCCCACCACGGTGGTGGACGTCATGAGCTACTGCAGCCCGGTCTGGGTGAGCGACTACAACTACAAGAAGGTCCTCGCGACCCGCACCGCCACCGGCGCCCTGGTGGCCGCCGCCGGCGATGTGGCGCAGGAATGCCTGATCGCCCGCGGCATCGTGCACAAGGACGGCACGGTCGAACTGCTCCCCGGATTCCGCACCCGGGCGGTGCCGTCCACCGCGGTTGCCCAAGGGGATCTGCGGCTGGAGGGCCGGGACGCCGCCGGGAAGGTGGTCCTGACCACCCCCCTGGCCACGGAGGAAGCGGGCTGCGACCCGGGTCCCCACGAACGGCACTTCTTCGTGGCCCTGCCCGTGGCCTCGGCCGACCTGGACGCCCTGGCCGACCTCCGGGTCCTGCGGGACGGCAAGGTGGTGGCCACCGGCGTCCCGTCCGTGGCCGCCGCGGCGGAACCTTCTCTGCGCCGCATCTCGGACGCCGAGGTGGCCCTGACCTGGGACGCCTCCACCCGGCCCGCCGTGATGGTCCGGGACGGCGGCACCGGGGAGGTCATCGCCATCCTCCAGGGCGGCCAGCAGACCTTCCGCACCACGGCCCGGTCCCTCGACCTGGTGTGGAGCGACGGCGTCAAGGGCCATACCACCCGCATGACGCAGGTGGAACCCTAGGATCCCGGCCAAGTAATCGTCCGGGACACGGACGATTACTTCGCCAGGCCCACGGGCTGGAACCGGGTCAGGAGGGTCTTGAGGTTCGCTTCGCGGACCTCGAGGCCCAGCTTGAAGTCCATGTTCCGGGCGTGGTGGATCTCCACCCGCGTCTCCTCCAGCTCCTTCACCAGGAGGAGCTTCAGGAGTTCCGCTTCCTGCTCGACAAGTTCCACGTTCATGGCGCCCCCCTCGAACCGGATGGGCCGGGTTGTGCGGTTCCGGGGGGAAGCGTACGGTCCCCGTCCGGCTTGCGCAAGGACCCGATCCAGTCACGAACCAGGTCCACGGCCTGGCTCCGGGAGAGGAACACCGACATCCCCCCCTCCAGGAACGTGTCGAACGGTTCTCGGCTCAAAGGCGTCAAGGGCGGATTCATTGGGCAGGGATTCTACCAGATATCAATTTGAATCGCGGAGGCGAGATTAAAACGACCAATGCATCGTCTTATCGCCTTGAAAAACAAGCCGATTTTCGGGATTTTTTTGTGGAACGGACCCCGGAAGCCGTTTACGCTCGGGACCCAATCCATCAACCCGCCTCCCGAGGTGAAGAATGAATTCCCTCCTTCGAACATCGATGATCTGTGCGTTCCTCCTGGCCCTGGCGGGCTGTTCCTCCCGCCAGGAACCGGTGCCGAACCCGGCTCCGGACGTGAGCACCAACGCGGCGGCTTTCGATCCCTCCACGGGTGACGTGCCCCTGCCCAATATCCTGGCCACGGCGGCGGCGGCGGACCCCTTGGCCACGCTCACGGCGGGCACGTCCATGGATCCCGCCAAGGCCATGGCCTACATCAACAAGTACGAGGTGGGCGGCACCAACGCGGTGGCGGGGGTCAACGCGCCCATCTACCTCCACTTCTCGTACCCCCTGCAGGCCTCCACGGTGACGGCGGCCAATATCAAGGTCTTCCAGCTCACCCCGGACGCGGGGGGCACGGAGAACAATGCGCTGGGCTTCACGGACGTCACGGGCATGTTCACGTTCAAGTACCCCGCGGGCGGAACGGACCTTTGGCTCTTCCCGTCCTTCCCCCTGACGCCAGGCACCCGCTACCTCTACGTGGTCACCAGCCGCGTGAAGGACGCCGCCACGGGCGGCGCCGTCATCCCCTCCGTCTATTTCAACTACCTCAAGTCCACGGCGCCCCTGACGGGCGCCACCGCGGCCCTGGAGCCCATCCGGGCCAACGTGACCTCGGGGCCCGCGATCCTCCTGTCGGGCTACGCCAAGGTCATGGACGACCTCATCGCCGCCGCCGGGACGACCACCATCACCTCCCGGGGCGACATCGCCCTCATGGGCCGCTTCATCACCTCGGGCGCGGGCTTCATCGCCCCCAACCCCGCCAGCCCCTCGACGCTGATCCCGGTGGAGTCCGCCCTGCGGGCCTTCGCCGCCGGCGCGGCCCTGGGCGGACTTCCCGGCAAGACCTGGGACAACTCGGTCACCGTCACCGCCACCTTCACCAAGGGCAACGCCAATCCCCTCCTGGACGTGGGGGCCTTCTGGCAGGGCGCCACGGGCGCTCCGGCCAGCTCCGTGCCCGCCACCCTCGGGACCGTCGTCCTGGGCACCCTCAAGACCGCCTTCCTCAACATCGACCCCGTGCTGGCCCGGGCCAACGCCGCTTCCATGGACCTGGGCGCCGTGACCGGCGCCTTCAACCCGGCCTCGGGCGTCGTGCAGCCCTTCCGGGGCGCCGGGGGCGCGCTCACCGGCTACTACCACGTGGCCGCCGACATCCCCTTCATCTACATCGCCCCCGACGCCGCCGCCCCCGCCGGCGGGTACCCGGTGGTCCTGTACCAGCACGGCATCACCAGCCAGAAGGAGACCGTCGTGGGTCTCGCCCAGACGCTCACGGGCGGCGGCTTCGCGGCCCTGGCCGTGGACCTCCCGCTCCATGGCGCCCTGGCGCCCCCCGCCCTGGCCATCGCCGCCGGCGACAGCGCCGCGGTGAAGGCCCAGAAGCAGGCCGGATGGGGCCAGGCCTTCATGGCCGTGGGCGCGCCGCTGGCCACCCGGTCCAACATCCAGCAGGCCGCCTTCGACCTGCACCGCCTGGAGCTGGTCCTGGCCACCCACGGCTTCGACGTCCTGGGCGCCAAGGCCCCGGCCACGACCAAGGCGAAATTCGCGGGCATCAGCCTGGGCTCCATCGTGGGGGCCTACTACCTGGCCGGCAACACCACCCTCTCCACCACCGCCCCCGCCCCCTACACCCAGGCCACCCTCGCGGGCGACATGAAGGGCTTCCTCAGCGTCCCCGGGGCGCGCACCGCCTACCTCATCCAGGCCAGTCCGGCCTTCGGCGCCACCGTGGACGCGGGCCTGGCCCAGGCGGGCATCGCCAAGGGGAGCGTCACCTACAACGCCTTCTTCCAGGCCACCCAGACCGTGGTGGACACCGCCGATCCGGCCACCATGACCACCCCCCTGGCGGCGGGATTGCCCAGCCGGCTTTCCGGGCGGGTCCTCATCCAGGAGGCCACCTCCGCCACCTTCGACGCCGGCGGCAACCCAACCGACGGCGACCTGGTGATCACCAATCCCTTCACCCGCTACCTGGGCAACGCCCTGGGGGGCCGGGCCGTGCTGGGCACGCCGGCCGCGGCCGCCGTGGCCCCGGGCTTCTTCCAACTGGGCTACGGCACCGCGGACCGGATCCCCTCGACCTTCCTCTACACCCTCAACGGGACCGCCCCCGCGCCCAAGACCCAGCCCGCGGCCCAGCTCCCCACGGACACCACCCCCGTCGAGGGGTACTTCCAGTTCGACCAGGCCGGCATCGGCCACGGCGGGCTGCTGGATCCCACCCACCCCGCCAACGCGGCCCTCATGCAGAAGCAGATGCTCTTCTTCCTGGGCGTGACCGGGACCTCCATCGCGCTGGATCCCACCCAGACCGCCGCGGGCCTGGTCCAGGGGATTTCCGCGGATGTCCAGGTGCCGGCCATCTGGACCATCCTCGGCCACTGATCCGATCCCCCCATGCGAACCCGGAGTCCCCTTCCCATGACCAAGCGCGTCCTTTCCTCCCTGACCCTCTTCCTCGCCATGGCCTCCACCGCCTCGGCCTCGGGCTTCATGCTCCGGGAGCAGAGCGCCTCCGGCCTGGGAAACGCCTTCGCCGGCGCCAGCGCGGGCGCCCCGGACATCTCGTCCCTCTTCTGGAACCCGGCGGTCCTGCCGCTCTTCCAGGGGGGGGAAGTCTCCCTGAGCGGGTCCTGGATCGGCATCCACATGGATCTCTCCGGCGCCGCGGGCTCCCGCTCGCCGGTGTTCCAGCCGTCCTCCCGGCCCATTTCCGGGCCCCCGGACCTGCCCAACGCCACCAGCCAGCCCATCCTCCCCGGCATCTACGCCCACTGGGCCCCCAACGACAAGGTCCACCTGGGCCTGTCGGTGAACGTCCCCTTCGGGCTGGTGACCAACTACCCCGACGACTTCATCGGCCGGTACCACGGCCTGCGCACCGACCTCAAGACCTACGACATCGCCCCCAGCGTGGCCTTCCGGGCCAACGACGCCTGGACCTTCGGCGTGGCCTTCGTGGCCCGCAAGGCCGACGCCACCCTCAGCAACGCGGTGGACTTCGGGGCCATCGGCAACGCCCTGGGGGTTCCCGGCTTCACGCCCGGGAGCGCCGATCGGGTCGCCACCCTCAAGGGCGACTGCTGGGCCTACGGCTACAAGGCCGGCTTCACCTACCAGCCGTCCACGGACCTGCGCTTCGGGGTGGGCTACCAGGGCAAGACCACCCTGAAGGTGAAGGGCAACATCACCTACGACACCGTCCCCGCCCCCTTCAACACCACCTTCGTCAACGGCGGCGGGGCCGCGGACGTGAACCTGCCCGCCACGGCCTCCGCGGGCTTCACCTGGCAGGTGACGCCCACCTTCAGCCTCCAGGGCGAGGCGGCCTGGACCGGGTGGTCGGACTTCAAGGAGCTGCGGGTGAAGTTCGCCTCCGGCCAGCCCGATTCCGCCGTGGACGAGAGCTGGAAGGATTCCTGGTTCGTGTCCGTGGGCACCCTGTGCAGGATCTCGCCCGAATGGGCCTTCCGCTTCGGGCTGGCCTACGACCGCTCCCCGGTGGACAACGCCCACCGCACCCCCCGCATCCCCGACGCGGACCGGAAGTGGGTCTCGGCCGGCGTGTCCTGGACGGTCTCGAAAATGACCACCGTGGACTTCGGCGCCACCCAGATCTTCGGGCAGCAGGTCCCCCTGGGCCAGGTGTCCGGCGTCTCCCAGAGCGATCCCAACTTCTTCCGGGGCGGCCTCACCGGCAGCTACAAGGTGGGGGCCACCATCATCGCCCTGGGCGCCAAGTTCCGCTTCTGACTTGACGGGCAGGTTCCCGTGGCGCAAGATGGGACCTTCTGAGGTATCCGTGACCGTCCTCGCCCTCCATCATCCCCACCATCGCGCCTCCCACGGGGCGGCAGGGGCATGCGGCAGGCGCTGAACGAAACAAGGCGACCCAGCACGAACCCCCCGGCCGACCCCCGGGGGGTTCTCGCATTCAAGGGACATTTCATGAACCAGCCCATCCACCATCACGCCCATTCGCCCCATCCGGGCTAGGCCGGGCCTTGCAAGCCTGAACCCTCGCCCCGGAGAACCTCCGGGGCTTTTTCTTTTCTGGAGAGAACATGGACACGATCAACCTGGCGATTCCCAAGGGCCGCATGGCCGAGGGGGTCCTTCGCCTCATGGAGGACGCCGGCTTCAAGGTGCTGGCCAACGGCCGCAATTACCGGCCCGCGTGCGCCGATCCCCGCTTCCAGCTCAAGCTGCTCAAGCCCCAGGACATCGTCCGGATGGTGGAGCTGGGCCGGCACGACCTGGCCTTCGCGGGCCACGACTGGGTGGTGGAACTGGGCGCCGAGGTGGACGATATCCTGGACACGGGCCTGGACAAGGTGCGCCTGGTGGCCGCCGCGCCCCGCACCGGCCTCTCCACCCTGCGGAGCCGGCGCATCGTGGTGGCCAGCGAGTACGAGCGCATCACCCGCACCTGGCTGGACAGGGAGGGCTTCGACTACCTCTTCGTGCGCAGCCACGGCGCCACGGAGGTGTTCCCCCCCGAGGACGCCGACATGATCGTGGACAACACCGCCACGGGCAGGACCCTGGTGGAGAACGACCTGGAGATCGTGGACACCCTCCTGACCTCCTCCACCCGGCTCATCGCCAATCCCCGCCTGGGCAAGCGGGCCGAAGTGGACGAGCTCCTCCTGCTCCTCAATTCCGTCCTGGACGCCCGCAAGCGGGTGATGCTGGAGATGAACGTGGCCGCCTCAAACCTGGACGCCGTCCTGGGGATCCTGCCCTGCATGCGCATGCCCACCGTGATGCCCCTGGCGGGGGAGGGCGGCTTCGCGGTGAAGTCCGCCGTGCCCGCCAAGGAGGTGCGCCGCCTCATCCCCCTCCTCAAGGCCGCCGGCGCCACCGATATCCTGGAATTCTCCTTCAGCAAGGTGGTGTCATGAGCGCCGGCGAACGCTACCCCGAGGGCCGCGGGTCCTTCATCCGCATGGACTTCAACGAGGGGCCCGCGCCCGGGCCGGATCTCCTTTCGGTGGACCTGGGCGACTGCCTTTCCCGCTACCCCGAGTACGGCGCCCTCAAGGAATGCGCCGCCCGGGCCTACGGGGTGGAACCGGAATGCCTGGTGCCCGTCAACGGGGCCGATGAGGGCATCCTGCTCCTCCAGAGGATCCTGGCCGGGGGCGGAATGGTGCTGCCGGTGCCCGCCTTCTCCATGTACCGCGTCTACGCGGACCAGCTCGGGGTCCCCATCACCGAGGTTCCCATGGACGCGGACTGGGACCTGGACGTGGAGGGCGTGCTGGCCGCGGAGGGCTCCATGGTGGCCCTCACCAGCCCCAACAACCCCACGGGGCGCCGCATCTCCGAGGAGGCCCTCCTGCGGATCCTGGCCCAGGGCCGGCCCGTGCTCCTGGACGAGACCTACGGTCCCTACTGCGGGCAGGACTTCGCCGGGCTCCTGGGGGCCTGGCCCAACCTGGTGATCGTGAGGACGCTGAGCAAGGCGTACGGCGTCCCGGGCCTTCGCTGCGGGTTCATCCTCGCCTCCCGGGAACTGGCGGAAAGGCTGGACGCGGTGCGCTCCCCCTTCAACGTCAACGCCGTCGCCGCGGCCCTGGGGGTCCGCCTCCTGGAGCGGGACACCCGGTTCGGGGACCGCGTCTCCGCCGCCGTGGCCGCGCGGCGCGCCCTGCAGGACCGGCTTGAGGGCGCGGGGTACCGCACCATCCCGTCGGACGCCCATTTCTTCCTGGCGGAGCTCGGCCCGGGCGCCGCGGCGAGGCTCCGGGAGGCCAACATCCTCGTGCGGGACATGGGCCCGTCCATGGCCGGCTGGTGCCGGGTGAGCGTGGCCTCCACCGCGGACGCCGCCTGTTTCGAGACCGCATTCCTGGGAGGCCGCCCATGACCCGCTTCGAACGCATCACCAAGGAGACCCGGGTCGTCCTGACCCTGGGGTCCGGGGGCGCCGTTACCACGTCCCTGCCCATGCTCACCCACTTCCTGGACCAGCTCAACCTCTACGGGGGCCTGGGCCTCGCCCTGGAGGCCGAGGACCTCATGCCCCTGGGCGACGGCCACCACCTGGCCGAGGACGTGGCCATCGCCCTGGGCCGGGCCCTGGACGCGCACCTGGGGGGCCGGGAGGGCCGGGCCCGCTACGGCCAGCGCCTGCTGCCCATGGACGAGACCCTGGCCACCGTGGCCCTGGACATCGGCGGCCGGCCCTACCCCGTGGTGGACATCCCGTTCCCGGCCCCGGTCCTGGGCGGCCTGGCCACGGAGAACATCATCCACTTCTTCCGCACCCTGGCCCTGGAGGGCCGCTTCACCCTGCACCTCAAGGTCACCGGGGAGAACGCCCACCACATGGCCGAGGCCGCCTTCAAGGGCGTGGGGTTCGCCCTGCGGGAGGCCATGGGCGAAGGCGACGGCCTGCGCTCCACCAAGGGGGTGCTGCGGTGATCGGCATCGTCGACTACGGCTGCGGGAACCTCCGGAGCCTGGAGAACGCCCTGGAATTCCTGGGCCTGGAATCCCGGCGCGTCTCGGCCCGGGAGGACGTCCTGGCCATGGACCGGCTCATCCTGCCGGGTGTGGGGAACTTCGGCCACGCCGGGGCCGAACTGGCCCGGCGGGGCCTGGGCGCCTCCCTGCGGGAACGGGCCGGCCTGGGCCGGCCCCTGCTGGGCATCTGCCTGGGCATGCAGCTCCTGTTCGAAGGCTCGGAGGAGGCGCCGGAGACCGAGGGCCTGGGGCTCCTGCCGGGGCGCAGCGAGCTCTTCGCGGACCCGGCCCTCAAGGTGCCCCACATGGGCTGGAGCGCCGTGGAATTCGGGGAGCTCTCCGGCGCGGCCTACTTCGTGCACTCCTATTTCCTGCCGGGCCTCTCCGGCGACCGCCCCGCCCAGGTGGCCACGGCCCGGTACGGCCGCCCCTTCCTGGCGGGCTTCCGCAGCGGGAGCCTCGCCGGCTTCCAGTTCCACCCCGAAAAGAGCGGCGCCTACGGCCTGAACCTGCTCAAGGAGGCGCTCGCATGGTCATGAAGCGGATCATTCCCTGCCTGGACGTGAAGAACGGCCGGGTCGTCAAGGGCGTCCAGTTCCAGAACCTCAGGGACAGCGGCGACCCCGTGGAACTGGCGGCGCGCTACGACGCGGAGGGCGCCGACGAACTGGTGTTCCTGGACATCACGGCGGGCATCGAGAAGCGCGACACCGCGGTGAGGATGGTGGAGGCGGTGGCGCGGGAGGTGTTCATCCCCTTCACCGTGGGGGGCGGCATCCGCACCGTGGCCGACGCCGAGGCCCTGCTCATGGCGGGCTGCGACAAGGTGGCCGTGAATTCCGCCGCCGTGCGCCGCCCGGAGCTCATCACCGAACTGGCCACGCGCTTCGGCAGCCAGTGCGTGGTCCTGGCCGTGGACGTGCGGCGCCCGGCCTACGGGATCCTGGTGGCCGTGGACGCGGGGAGGACCCTCACCCAGCTCACCCTGGGGGCGTGGCTGGCCGAGGCCCAGGACCGGGGCGCCGGCGAGGTCCTGCTCACCAGCATGGACCGGGACGGCACCGGATCGGGCTACGACCTGGACGTGCTGCGCCGGGCCTCCCGGGGGCTGCGGGTCCCGCTCATCGCCAGCGGCGGCTTCGGGGAGGCCGCCCACGCGGTGGAGGCCTTCGGGGCCGGCGCCGACGCGGTGCTGGCGGCGGGGATCTTCCACACCGGCGGCCTCACGGTGCGCCGGCTCAAGGAACAGCTCGCCCGGGAGGGCGTGGAGGTGCGCCCATGCTGATTCCCAGCATCGATCTCATGGACGGCAAGGCCGTGCAACTGGTGGGGGGCCGCACCAAGGTCCTGGAGGTGGAGGACGTCCTGGGGCTGGCCCGGCGCTGGCGGGTGTACGGCGACCTGGCCGTCATCGATCTGGACGCCGCCCTGGGCCAGGGCGACAACCTGGGCCTGGTGAAGGAGCTCTGCGCCGTGGCCCGGTGCCGGGTGGGGGGCGGCGTTCGCACCCCGGAGCGCGCCCACGAGCTGCTCCGGGCGGGCGCGGCCTCCATCATCCTGGGCACCGCCGCCTCCGAGGAGCTCCTGAAGAAGCTCCCCCGGGAGCGAACCCTGGTGGCCGTGGACCAGCGGGCCGGAAAGCTCCAGTCCCGGGGCTGGAAGGAGGACGAGGCCGAGGCCCCCCTGGACCGCCTCCGGCGCCTGGACCCCTTCTGCGGGGGCTTCCTCATGACCGTCGTGGACAAGGAGGGCCGGCTGGAGGGCGTGGACTGGGAGGCCGCCAAGGCCGCCCGGGCCGCCACGAAGCTCCCCATCGTCTACGCCGGCGGCGTCACCACGGTGGAGGACGTGGCCGCCCTTGACCGCCTGGGGGTGGACGCCCAGGTGGGCATGGCCCTGTACAAGGGCCTCCTGGATCCCGCCGGGGCCTTCCTGGCCTGCCTGGACTGGGACAAGCAGGGCGGGCTCATCCCCGCGGCGGTCATGGACGAGGCCGGAAGGCTGCGCATGGTGGCCTACGAGAATCCCCAGTGCCTCCGGGAGGCCCTGGAGCGGGGCAGGGGCGTCTACTGGTCCCGCTCCCGGGGCGGGCGCTGGGAGAAGGGGGAACAGAGCGGCCACGGGCAGGAGCTCCTGCGGGTGGAGGCGGACTGCGACCGGGACACCCTGCGCTTCGTGGTGCGCCAGGAGGGTCCCACCTGCCACACCGGAAGCGGCACCTGCTTCGGCCGGGCCGAATTCGCCCTGGCCGACCTGGAGGCCACCCTGGGCTCCCGCCTGGAGGAGGCCGCCCCGGGCAGCTACACCGCCCGCCTCTACCGGGAGGAGGGCCTCCTGGCCGCCAAGCTCCAGGAGGAGGCCGCCGAGATGGCCGAGGCCGCCACGCCCGATGAACTGGTGTGGGAGGGGGCCGATCTGCTCTACTTCCTCATGGTCCGGCTCGCCAAGGGCGGGGTTCGCATGGAGCAGGTGCTGCGCGAACTGGAACGCCGGGCCACCACCGACACCCGCAAGCCCGGCAACGCCAAAGGAGCGCCCCGATGCTGAAGACCCTCTCCTTCGCCAAGGCCATGGACCAGGCCGGCACCGTGTTCCCGCCCGTGCCTCCCGAGGTGGGAACCATCCTGGACGATATCCGCCGGCGCGGCAACGAGGCCGTGTTCGACTGGGCCCGCAAGCTGGACGGCTTCAAGGGCGGCCCCTTCGAAGTGGATCCCCACAAGGTCCGGGAGGCCCCCGGCAAGCTCCACCCCGAACTGCGCGGCCACCTGGAGGAGGCCATCCGCCGGGTGGGGATCTTCGCCCGGGCCCAGAAGGAGAGCTTCCGGGACTTCAGCACCGAGGTGGACGGCATGGAGCTGGGCCAGCGGGTGCTGCCGGTGGGCCGCGCCGCGTGCTACGCCCCCGGGGGCCGCTACCCGCTGCCCAGTTCCGTGATCATGGGCGTGGTCCCCGCGCGGGTGGCGGGGGTCAAGGAGGTCCTCGTCCTCAGCCCCCGCCTCCACCCCGTGACCCTGGCCGCCGCGGCCCTGGCCGGCGCCGACCGGGTCTTCGACCTGGGCGGGGTGCACGGCATGGCCGCCGTGGCCTGGGGCCTGGCGGGGGTCCCCCGGGCCGACCTGGTGGTGGGCCCCGGCAACCGCTTCGTCACCGGCGCCAAGCGCCTCCTCTACGGCGACGTGGGCATCGACTTCCCCGCGGGCCCCAGCGAACTCCTGGTCATCGCCTCCCAGGGGGCCCGTCCCGCCTGGATCGCCGCCGACCTCCTGGCCCAGGCCGAGCACGACCCCGACGCCCGCCCCCTGCTGGCCGTCTTCGACGCCGCCCTCATTCCCGCGGTGAACGGCGAGCTCAAGGGCCAGCTGGCCGCCCTGCCCCCGGATTCCCCCGCCCGGGACAGCCTGCGCAACGGCTTCGCCGTGCTCCTGGCCAACGACGCCGAGGCCGTGGCCCTGGCCGACGCCCTGGCCCCCGAGCACCTGGAACTCCAGGGGGCCCGGGCCGAGGCCCTGGAGGGGCGCTTCAGCAGCTACGGCAGCCTCTTCGTGGGGGAGGACGCCGCCGAGGTCTTCGGGGACTACGGCAGCGGCACCAACCACATCCTCCCCACCTCGGGCGCCGCCCGTTTCACCGGCGGCGTCTCCGTGGCCACCTTCCTGAAACTCCTCACCTGGCAGCGCACGCTTCCCGGGGGCCGCCAGCCCTTGGCCCGTCAGGCCGCCGCCCTGGCCCGGGCCGAGGGCCTGACGGGGCACGCCGCCTCGGCCCTCAAGCGAAGCGAGTGAGGCCCCGTCTCGGACGAAATGGATATGAGCTGGAAATAACATCTTTTTTTTACCGTGGCGTCATTGGGGCTATTGACCTGGCAAGGGGCGGAACCGAATATTGAACTTCCACACGTTCAAAGGCCGGCCACCCCACAGGAACCCCATGACCCCGCCGCTCGCGGCCATCTTCGCCCTGGACGTCCGAACCGTCCTGGTGCTCCTCTTCACCGGGAACGCCGCCATGGCCGGGCTGATCTTCGTGTTCGAGGGGTTCACGGCGGAATCCGGCCACCGGCATCCCCTGCGCTGCTATGCCCTGGCCCGGCTCCTGCAGTCCCTGGCCTGGTTGCTGATGCTCCAGCGGGGGGTGCTGCCGGGCGCCTTCACCGTCCTGGCGGCCAACAACCTGCTCCTGGCGGGCTTCTTCATGGAATCCCTGGTGGCGCTGGAATTGGCCCGCATCCACCACCCCGGTGCGCGCCGGATGCATTTCGCCCTTTCCTTCGCGGCGTTCCTGGCGATGAACCTGGCCACCGCCTTCCTGAGGGCCCCGGGCTACCGCACCGCGGCCACGAGCCTGGGGGTCGCGGTCTGCATGGCGATCCCCTCGGTGCTCTTCGTGGTGGATCCCCGGGAATCGGCGTTCCGCCGGGTGCTGGGGGCGGGCAACCTCACCTTCATCGGGGTCCTGGCGGCCCGGGGCGTCCTGGCCGGCTTCGACCCTTCCTTCAATCTCTATTCCACGGGCCTGGTGCAGAGCCTCACCTTCTTCCTGCTGATCCTCATGATGGTGCTGGGCGGGGCGGTGGTCCTGCTCATCGCCAAGGAGGACGCGGACCGGGAGCTGCGGGAACTGGCCACCCAGGACTCCCTCACCGGGCTATCCAACCGCCGCAGCTTCAGCACCCAGGCCGCCCGGGTCCTGGCCTACCACCAGCGGTACGGCCTGGAGGCCTCCCTTCTCTTCATCGACATCGATCACTTCAAGGCCGTCAATGACCGCCACGGGCACGCCGCCGGGGACCGGGTGATCCTGCACCTGGCCGCGGTGCTGCGCCGCACCATCCGCGAATTCGATCTCCACTGCCGGTACGGCGGGGAGGAGTTCGTGCTGCTCCTGCCCAATTCCTCGCTGGCCGAGGGCCTCCACGTGGCCGAGCGCATCCGGGAGGAGGTGGGCCATGCGGGATCCGCCACGGTGCCCTACACCGTCAGCGTGGGCCTGGCCGCCAGCCGTGCCCAGGCCCGGGATCCCCTGGAGGACCTCCTGGCCCGCAGCGACGCTGCCCTCTACCGGGCCAAGCAGGGCGGCCGCGACCGGGTGGAGGTGGATGGCGCCGCCTAGGAGCCTATAATAGCGGTGGTCCTACGGAACGAGTCCCTGCCTGCATCCCAGGAGGCGCGCCATGAAGCCCGGATCCAACCTGCCTTCCAGCGTGGAAGAACGCATGTCGGGATGGGTGGCCATCCAGGAGCGCCGCATGCGCGCCCCCCTCCCGGTGCGGTGCGGGCCGGTCATCACCCTGTCCCGGTCCTACGGGTGCGAAGCCTTCGCCGTGGCGCAGCGCCTGCAGGAGCTGTTCGCGGAAGGGGGCGGCGAGCCCTGGAGCGTGTTCGACAAGGCCCTCCTGGACAAGGTGGCCCAGGACGAGGGCATCGCCCTGGCCCTGCTGGACGACCTGGGGGACGCGACCCGGTCCCTGGAGGCCTTCGGTTTCCATCCCCGGGGCGGCATCACCCACGACGAGCTGTTCGACAAGGTGGCCGCGGCGGTCCTGGCCATCGCCCGCCAGGGCAACGCCATCATCGTGGGGCGGGGCGGGGCCATCCTGTGCCGGGGCCTGGACAACGCGTTCCACTTCAGGCTGGACGCCAGCCACGGGTGGCGGGTGGAATCCCTGGTGCGCCGCACGGGCATCAGCCGGGCGGAAGCGGAACACCTCATGAAGCAGGAATCCCGGCAGCGGGAGCAGTTCATCGCGGAGCGCCTGGGCGCCAATGTGGCCGATCCCGCCTACTATGATGCGGTGTTCAACAACGAACGGCATACCGCCCGCCAGGTGGCCGCGGCCATCCATGCCTATGTGCTGAGCGCCCGGCCCGTAAGCGCCTGATCAGAACCGGAACCCGCCCGGGGGGCCGGAAAGGTCCCGGGGGGACCTCTGGAGGCCCGGGAGGATGAGGTGGAAGGCCTCCCCCGGCTTCTCCGGGCGCCGGAGTTCCCCATGGCCCTGGGTGAGGGCGATGGGGCGTTGGGCCGGGGTCGGCCGCAGGTCCCCCCAGGGCGGGCCGTTGCGGAGGTGGGGGTGGAGCATCCACGTGGTGGTGAGGTAGAGCATGATCCACCCGGTGCGCATGGGCATGGTTCCTCCTGGAGCCGATGGGGTCCTGCCTGGGGACTTAATAAACCAATAATAGTCTCCCCGCAAAAATTGGCGAGGGGCAGGGAACAAAATATCTTCTGGATGCACCTTTGCCGCTATTGCTGAATTTCGAAATAATATGATTTTCATAATCGCGAAGGCCCGCCCCGGTGTTCCTTGGCGCGTTGTGTATTCTGGATCCTCAACTTCCCCGAGGATCCCCATGAACCCAGGAACGCGACCGGAACCAGGGAATCCCGCTGCGCTGGGTCCCCTGGTGGAAGCCCTCTGCTGCGCGGGCATGGGCTGGGAGGGGGCCCACTCCAAGCCCAACCTCCGCCGGGAATTCCCCTCCCGGCAGGCGGTGGTGGACCTGGTGGAGGACCTGAGGTCCGTGCTCTTCCCGGGCTACTTCGGCCCCTCGGAGCTCACGGCGGAGACCATGGGCTTCCACGCCGGCGCGACCCTGGACCGCATCCTCCACGGCCTCCAGGAACAGATCCGCAGGGGCTTCTGCGCCACCTCCGGCAACGGCGGGGAGGCCTGCGACGGCCAGGACCACGCCCGCGCCCTGGCCGAGGCCTTCGTTTCCCGCCTTCCCGACGTGCGCCGGATGCTGGGCACCGACGTGGAGGCCGCCTACGAGGGCGACCCCGCCCTCACCAACCCCGACGAGGCCATCTTCTGCTACCCCGGGATCCTGGCCATCACCAGCCAGCGCCTCGCCCACGAACTGCACGTGCTGGGGGTCCCCCTCATCCCCCGCATGATCACCGAGCACGCCCACAGCGTCACCGGCATCGACATCCACCCCGGCGCCCGCATCGGCGAGGGCTTCTTCATCGACCACGGCACCGGCGTGGTCATCGGCGAGACCACCATCATCGGCCGCAAGGTCCGCCTCTACCAGGGTGTCACCCTGGGCGCCAAGAGCTTCCCCCTGGACGAGCACGGCAACCCCATCAAGGGCGTGGACCGCCACCCCATCGTGGAAGACGAAGTGACCATCTATTCCAACGCCACCATCCTCGGCCGCATCACCCTGGGCCGCGGCTCCACCATCGGCGGCAACGTCTGGCTCACCCAGAGCGTCCCGGCGGGAGCCATGGTCACGCAGCTCTCCCAGTACACCGCGACCCAGATCCACGGCGCGTACAGCCCCTCCTGGTCGTCCTGGATGATCTAGAGTGGGTCGGCAAACCCTAGCTGCCCTGAAACCGTGATGAAGGGGCTGTTCCAGGTTGAGGGGATCCCAGTTCATCCCCTCGATCGGCGTTCATCCCGGTTTCCGCAGGGCTGACGCAGAGGTGTGTCGGAGCGCATGTCCCTCGACGTCCTCGACCCAAAGGTGGCGACAACTCCCAGCGAGGTTCAAACGGGGATAAACAGGATCCAGGGGAAAAGGCAGGATAAGGAACGTCAGGTCAGAGCTGGAGCCAGATCACTAGCGATTCAGGACCTAGGTTAACTTTCCGCCGTCACAACGGGATTCCGGATCTCCTTGGCGACTTCCTTTACGCCGTTGATGAGGAACTGCATGGCCACCGCGGCCAGGATCAGTCCCATCAGCTTGGTGACGATCTTGGTGCCGGTGGGGCCCAGCCTGTCGGTGATCCAGCGGGCCTGCAGGAGGAACAGGTGGATCAGCCATCCGTTGACGAGGATCGCGGCCAGGAGCACCAGGGCCTCGGAGATGCTCAGGCCGGCGATGAAGCCCATCACGGTGGAGATGGTGCCGGGGCCGGCCAGCATGGGGATGCCCAGGGGGATGATGGCGATGTCCTCGCGGGCGGTGCCTTCGGCGTCCTTCACGTGGGGGTCCTCGCCGTAGAGCATGCCGAAGGCGGACCACATCACCAGGAAGCCCCCCACGAACCGCATGGCCAGGGAGGTGAAGCCGAAGACCCCGAAGACCACCTTGCCCAGCAGGGCGAAGCCCACCATGACGCAGGTGGCCGTGAAGCTGGCCCGGAACGCGGTCTGGCGCACCCGCGCCCGGTCCCACCCGGCGGTGAGCCCGGAGAAGATGACGGCGGCGCTGGTGGGGTTGATCACCGAGAAAAGCGACGTGAACACCCCCAGGGCGAAGGCCAGCGTGGGGAAGGGGCGAAGGTGGAACATGGGGGGATTCTACCCTGGATACGGCAGGCGCCCGCGGCGGGCTTGCCGCGGGCGCCAAGGGTGGGCCGGCCCTACCTGTTGGAACACCTATGGGCGGGGCGGGGCGTTCTTCACGTAGGTGTCGAACCAGGTGAGCATCTCGTAGACCAGGTGCTCGTTGGATTCCCGGGCGGTGTACCAGTGGGGCTCGTGGGGGAGCATGACGAGGCGGGTGGTGCCGCCGTTGCCGCGGATGGCTTCGTAGAGTTTGGTGGCCTGCAGGGGGGTGGTGCCGGGGTTGGCGTCGTCGGCGCCGTGGACGATGAGGAGGGGGGTCTTGAGCTTGTCGGCGAAGAAGAAGGTGGACACCTGGCGGTACACCTCCGGGGCCTCCCACACGGAGCGGCGCTCGTTCTGGAAGCCGAAGGGGGTCAGGGTCTTGTTGTAGGAGCCGCTGGTGGCCACGCCGGCGCGGAAGAGGCCGGAGTGGGCCACGAGGTTGGCGGTCATCAGGGCGCCGTGGCTGTGGCCGGTGACGCCGATGCGCGCGGGGTCGGCCACGCCCAGTTCCACGGCCTTGTCCACGGCGGCCTTGGCGTCGGCCACCAGCTGCTCCAGGTAGGTGTCGTAGGCCTTTTTCGGATCGCCCACCACGGGGAAGGACGCGTCGTCGATGATGGCGTAGCCGGCCATGAGCAGGAGGCGGTAGTCCCGCAGGCGGGTGAAGGTGTACTGGGATCCGGTGATCTGCCCGGCCTTGGAGGGGTCGGCGTAGTCCAGGGGGTAGGCGTAGAGGATGGTGGGCACCCGGGTGCCCTCTTTGTACCCCGGGGGCGTGTAGAGGGTGAAGGAGAGGTCCAGGCCGTCGGCGCGCTTGTAGGTCACCAGGCGCTTCTTGATCTCCCGGACGGCGGGGGTGGGATCGGGGATGTGGGTGAAGGGCCGGGACGTGGACTCGAAGGCCGCTTCGCCCGCGGGGGCCTTGCGGGCGGCGCCCAGGGTGCGCAGGAAGGCGTTGGGGGGATCGGCCGGGGTCTGGTGCCAGGTGAGGAAGGTCCGGGAGCCCGGGCCCGTGAACGCCAGGAAGCGCTCGAATTCCGTCTTGCCGCTGCGGAAGAGGCGCTCGGTCTTCAGGGTGCGGAGATCCAGGCGGTCCAGGAAGGGCCGTTCCCCGGCGGGGGAGGCGCCGGCCCCGGCCAGGAAGATGGAATCCCCCTCCTGCCGCAGCACGGAGGTTCCGTTGGGCAGCTGGCGCCACACGGGGTTGCCGGGGTCTCCGTACTGCTCGTCGGAGGAGAGGTCCCACAACAGGCGGGGCGCCTGCTTCGGCGCATCGAAATTGACGATGAAGGTGCGGGTCCAATGGCGGTTGTTGTCGTATTCGTGCAGCAGGGCGGTGCCGGGGCGTTCACCCCAGGCGAGGCCCGCGTACCGCTGCTCGGTGCGGAAGACCTCCGCGGGCGGGGCGGTGAAGGGGGCCCTCTGGGTCATGATCCGGTCCCGGTGGGGCACCTTCACGTCCCAGTCGCCGCCGTCCAGGACCTCGGCCCACACCAGGGTGGCGGGGTCCGTGGGGCGCCACATGAAGTGGCGCGGCCCCAGGGGCTCCCCGTGGATGGGAACCCGATCGGCCAGGGGCAGGGACGCGATGGGATGGGTCGCCGCCGCGGCGCGGCCTTCCAGGTCCCACACCTCCACCTTCCGGGGGAAGCGCTGGAAGGTGGTCTGGTAGGAATAGGGCTTCTGGAGGGTGGTCACCAGGATGTGGGCGCCGTCCGGGGACGGGCTCAGGCCCAGGTGGCGGTCCGCCTTGCCCAGGGGGGTGATGGCGCCGGATTGGGTGTCCACCAGGGCGATCTGGGCCGTTCCGTAGTAATCGAAGAGGTCCTCGTCGTGGGCGTTGGCGAGGGTGTCCCGGTTCTCGTAGGTGCTGCTCTGCCCCTTTCCGCCGATGGACTGCTGGATGCTGGGACCCGCGGGGATCACGGGTTCCCTGGGGGGCGCGCCGAGGCCCTCGGGGACCAGCTTGACCAGGAGGGTCTTCTGGTCGGGCATCCACTGGAGCTCACTGCCCAGCATGGGATTGAGGCGGGCGCCGGCGATGCGGCGCACGGCGCCGGTGGCACCGTCGCCCACCCACAGCTCCACCGAATCCTCGGCGACGTTCTGAAAGGCGAAGCGCTTCCCGTCGGCGCTCCAGGCGGGCCCGCCCGGGCAGCCCCCCTTGGGCAGGTCCACGTGGATGGAGACGCCGTCGGAAAGGCGCACCAGGTCGTAGCTGGTGGCCGAGGGCGTGATGCCGTAGCCGCCGGGGGTGTCGTGGCGGCTGTGGTTCTTCGGCTCCACCCGCACCCCCGCCAGGCGCAGGAAGGGCGTCGCCACCCGGCCGATGGAGGGGTAGGCCTCCCAGGCCACCAGGAGCATGTGGTCCCGGGTGGGGTTGAGGTACGGCACCGGGGCCGAGGGCGCCCGCATGACGTCCAGGATGGTTTTGGGGGGCTGCCGGTAGCCCGATGCGGGCGTCTGCGCAAAGGCGGAGAAGGGCAGGGTGGTGCCGACCAGGACGATCCTGCCGGCCAGTTCGATCCTTCCAAGGGGCATGGGAACCTCGCGTGGGCTGGGTTGCGGTTGGGAATTCCCCCAGTTTCACACCGGCCCCGCCCCTTTTCCAGGCGGAACTGAAAAGCCCTCCGGAGAGGGCTGATCTGGAGCCGGTAGAGGGATTTGAACCCCCGACCTACGGTTTACGAAACCGTTGCTCTACCCCTGAGCTATACCGGCTGGTCCTGTCGGACAGGACGATCAGCTTAGCGCGCCGCGGCCCGGCATTTCAAGCGTCCAATTGGGCGGCACTCCCAAGCGCGGACAGTGCTAGGCTTCACCTGAGCAGCCCGAACTGATGGAGGTTCCTTGATGGTCGCGTCCAGCAAGAAAGTGTTCGTCCTGGATACCAACGTCCTCCTGCACGATCCCACGGCGATCTTCCACTTCCAGGAACATGAAGTGGTCATCCCCATCGTGGTCATCGAGGAGATCGACACCTTCAAGAAGGACCAGACGGAGATCGGCCGGAACGCCCGCAACGTCTCGCGCCAGCTGGACAAGCTCCGGGCCGGGGGGAACCTGGCCGCCGGGGTGCCCCTGGAAGGGGGCGGGTCCCTGAAGGTGGACGTGGCCCACCACCCCCTGGACCTGACCATCACGACCCTGGACAAGCACAAGGCCGACAACCAGATCCTCGCCTGCGCCCTGGCGCTGCTGGGCACGCGCAAGGAGAAGGTGGTCATGGTGTCCAAGGACACCAACCTGCGCATCAAGGCCGATGCCCTGGGCCTTTCGGCCGAGGACTACACCACCGACCGCGTGGCCCTGGACGAGCTCTACACGGGCACCTGCACCTGGACCGTGGAGCCCGTGAAGGTGGACCAGCTCTTTGACGGCGGGCTCCTGCCCGAGGCGGACCAGACCCTGAACCCCAACCAGTTCGTGACCCTGGTGGACGCCACCAACGAGACCCACACGGCCCTGGGCCGCTTCTACGCCTCCGACGGGCGGGTGCATCCCCTCAAGCGCCTGGAGATGCCCCCCTGGGGGGTGAAGCCCCGCAACCGGGAGCAGCAGTTCGCCCTGGACCTGCTCCTGGACGATTCCATCCAGGTCATCACCCTCATGGGCAAGGCCGGCACCGGCAAGACCCTCCTGGCCATCGCCGCCGGCCTCCAGCAGGTGGTGGACGAGGAGCGCTTCAACAAGCTCCTGGTGAGCCGGCCCGTCATGCCCCTGGGCCGCGACCTGGGCTTCCTCCCGGGGGACATCAGCGAGAAGCTGCGGCCCTACATGCAGCCCATCTACGACAACCTCGACTTCATCGTGGCCGCCAACATGGAGCAGCGCCGCCGCTCCTCCATGACCCCCGCCCAGCTGGAGGAGGGCGGCTACATGGCCGTGGAGCCCCTCACCTACATCCGCGGGCGCAGCATCCCCAACCAGTACATCATCGTGGACGAGGCCCAGAACCTCACCCCCCACGAGGTGAAGACCATCCTCACCCGGGCCGGGGACGGCACCAAGATCGTGTTCACCGGGGACCCCTTCCAGATCGACAACCCGTACGTGGACGCCTCCAGCAACGGCCTCAGCTACCTGGCGGAGCACTTCAAGCACCTGGAGCTCTCCGGCCACGTCACCCTGGTGAAGGGCGAGCGGAGCAGGATGGCCGAACTGGCCAGCAATCTTCTGTAGGAGCCTGGACATGCCCGATTCCGCCTGGGACCAAGCGGCACCCCCACCCCGCAAGAAGGGCCTTTCCCTCCTGGGCAAGGTGGCCATCGGCTGCGGCGGGGCGATGCTCTGCTTCCTCCTGGCCATCGGGGCCATGGCCTGGATCGTCTTCAGCAAGGCCACCAAGGCGCTGGACCAGGGCTGGGCCGAGCTGCACACCGAGCTGCGGAGCCTGCGCACCGAAGAGGGGGCCCGGGCCCTCTACCGGGAGAACCCCGGCCTCGCCCAGAACTACCCCACGGAGGAGGATTTCGTGAAGGCCTCCGCGGAGTGGCGGGGCAAGCTGGGCGACATCCCCGAAAAGCGCCCCGAGCTCAAGCAGCTCTTCGAAGGCAAGGGCCCCGGGGGGATCAACATCCGGCGCCGGGACGCCGGCGGGCGCAAGTCGCTCACCGTCAGCATGCGCATGTCCACCGGCGCCACGCTGACCGTGGAACTGGAGAACGACAGGCTCACGGATATCCAGGTGGACTGAACCGCTGGAGAAAATGGGCTGGATAAGCCAATATGCTTGCATGGTAAATGCTTCTCCCCTGGATGCCCTGGACCTGCTCAAGAAAGGCACGGTGACGTGCCACACGGAGGAACTGCTCCTGGCGCGCCTGCGCGCCGGAAAGCCCCTGCGGGTGAAGGCGGGCTTCGACCCCACCGCCCCCGACCTGCACCTGGGCCACGGCGTCCTCCTTCGCAAGATGGCCCAGTTCCAGGAACTGGGGCACACGGTCATCTTCCTCATCGGGGATTTCACGGGCCTGATCGGCGACCCCACCGGCAAGAAGGCCACCCGCCCCCCCCTCACCCGGGAGGAGGTCCTGGCCAACGCCGAGACCTACAAGACCCAGGTCTTCAAGGTGCTGGACCCCGCCCTCACCGAGATCCGCTTCAACAGCGAATGGATGGGCGGCCTCCACGGCGAGGACTGGATCCGCCTCGCCAGCCGGTTCACCCTGGCCCAGATGCTCGAAAGAAACGACTTCCAAAAGCGCATGAACGCCAATGAGCCCATCGCCCTGCACGAACTGCTGTACCCCCTGGTGCAGGCCTACGATTCCGTGGCCCTGGAATGCGACGTGGAACTGGGGGGCAACGACCAGCTCTTCAACCTCATGAAGGGCCGCGACCTGCAGGCCGCCCTGGGCCAGCCCCCCCAGGTGGTGCTCACGGTGCCCCTGCTGCTGGGCCTGGACGGCGTGGAGAAGATGTCCAAGTCCCTGGGCAACTACATCGGCTTCATGGAGGACGCCGACACCCAGTTCGGCAAGGCCATGAGCATCTCCGACGAGAACATGTGGAGCTGGTGGCTGCTCCTCACGGACCTGCTGCCCCGGGAGATCGAGGTCCTCAAGCAGGGCCACCCCATGGACGCCAAGAAGGGGCTGGCCCGTGAGATCGTGTCGCAGTTCCACGGCCGGGAGGAGGGCCTGGCCGCCCAGGAGCGGTGGGTGAAGCGCTTCTCCGAGCGCCGCACCGACGACGCCCCCGAGGTGGAGGTGGCGGCCTTCCGGGGCGAGAGCCTGGCCAAGCTCCTGGCGGAGCGGGGCATGGCCCCCTCCCGCAAGGAGGCCGAGCGCCTCATCCAGCAGGGGGCCGTGAGCCTGGACGGCGTCAAGGTGCAGGATCCCCGGCTGGCCGTTGACCTGGCCGCGGGCCAATCCCTCCTGGTGAAGGCGGGCAAACTGAAACTTCAGAGGTGGGTGGTGCGATGAGCTTGCTGGCCCTCCAGGATCTTTTCCGGCGGTACCGAGACAGGGCGACGGGGGTCTGGAAGCTGGGCCAGGAGCCGAGCCGCACCATCTATTTCGACTACGGCGACACCGTCTTCGCCCAGAGCACCCACTTGGCGGACCGGCTCACCACCATCCTGGTGGAGCGGGGCCGCATCACCCAGGCGCAGATGGACTACGCCCTGGCCAACCTCAAGCCCGGCATCAGCATCGGCAAGAACCTCATCGAGATGGGTTTCATCACCCAGCGGGACCTGCTGGACGTGGCCAAGATCCAGGTGGAGCGCATCATCTTCGGCTGCCTGGGCCAACCGGACGTGCTACCGGTCTTCGAGGCCCGGGAACTGGACGCCCACGTGGTCCGCCTGCCCCTGAACACGGCCCAGCTCCTCCTGGGCGGCATGCTGGCCATCCAGAACCGGGAATCCCTCCTGGAACTGCTGGGCCCCCTCAACCAGGTGGTGGTCCTCCAGGGCAGGAGCCTCCTGGACCTCTCCCTGCCGCCGGACCTCGGTCGCCTGACCTCCCTTTTGGACGGCACCCACACGCTGCTGGAACTGAGCCGCGAGGCCCAGGCCGAACCCATGCGGGTGGGGGCCTTCGCCCTGTTCCTGCGGGAGATGGGCTGGGCCCGCCTCCACGAGATGCCCCCCGTGGACCGCCAGGCCCTGGACCTGGCCCTGTCCCCGGAACCCGAGCCCCTCTCCGAACCCCTTCCCGAGCCCCCGGCGGAAGTGGCCCCCTCCCTCTTCGAGACCATCCAGGAAGCCGCAAGGCCGACCACGAACCTGGAGCACCTTTCCCAGGCCCTGGACGAGGTGCCGCCCCCGGCCCCCGAACCCCTGTACCTGCCCGACAACCTGCAGCTTCCCGGCATCCCCGACCCGGCGCCCGAACCGGACGTCCACGCGGAAACCGGCCAGGCCGAACTCCCCACCCCCTCCGTGGAACTGCCCCCCCTGCCCGAGGCGGTGGAGGAGGCTCCCCGGGTCCTGCTGACGGTCCCCCCGGGGGAGGCCCCGGAGGAACTGCCGCCCCCCGAACCGGAAATGCCGGCCTCCTCCAGCCTCCGTTGGCCGGTGGTGGGCCTGGTTTTGGCCGCTTGTCTTCTGGGCGGCTTTTTCCTCATGCGCCGCCGGGGCCGCGCCTCCGTCCCCAAGCCCCTGCCCGGCGAACCGGTGAAGGCGGAGCCCGCCAAGCCTCCGGTCGAGCCGGCCCCCTCCATCGCCGTGCCGCCCGCCCCGGAGCCCCCCAAGGCCGAGCCGGCCGAACCCCCCAAAGCTGAGCCCAAGGCCGAGCCCAAACCCGAGCTCAAGCCCGCCGCCAAGCCGGAACCCAAGCCTGAGCCCAAGGCCAAACCCATCGGCGCCTCCATTTCCGAGCGGCTGGAGGCCCTGCGCAAGGGCGACCTGACCCGGGCGGTGGCCCAGGGCGCCCAGCGGGTCAAGGAAGCGCCGGCCGGCCACTTCTCCCTGCGCCTGGAAATCGCCTGCCAGGGGGAGACCATCCGCCGGGTCCCCGACCTTTTCCGGGACGGCAAGCCCGACCTGTTCCTCCTGCCCATGACCCTGCGGGACGGGAGGACCTGCTACCAGATCCTCTACGGCAACTTCCCCAGCAAGGAGGCGGCCGAGAGGGAGGCGAAGCGCCTCCCCCCCGCCTTCCAGGCCGAAAAGGACCGTCCCAGGGTCTTCCGCTTCACCGAAATCCCGAAGGAGCAGTAGAAAACTTTCTGCAGTATATTACGCAACATACTGGAATAAGGCGGGGAATTTGTAAATTAGATACCTCGGCCGGCCGGATGTCAATTTACAAATGGGGGAAAATGGTTATTATGGAAGCTTGGGCTGGAAACCACCCCACGATCTTTCCGGAGAACCATGGACTTCAATGCGCTGTGCACTCAGAACTGGAGCAGGCATTTCAGCATCTGGATCGAAGACATCCAGGTGGTCTGCCACCCCGTCGTCACGGCGCCCTTCCAGATCCAGGTGAACGTCCTGCGAAAGGCCCGCTCCCTGAGCCGCTACACGGCCATGGTGGTGGTGCTCCTCTTCTCCCTGCACTGCACCCGGCCCCAGGCCACCCCGGTGGTCACCGTCCCCGAGGCGGAGGCGCCGGAGGCGGCCGATGAGCCTAACGAACATTCGGACGCCAAGGTCTACACCGAAACCGGCGAGGCCAGCTGGTACGGGGCCGGCGACGGGTTCACCGGCCGGGCCACCGCCAACGGGGAGACCTTCGACCCCATGGACCTCACCTGCGCCCACCGGACCCTGCCCTTCGGCACCAAGCTCGAGGTCCGGAACCTGGACACGGGCAAGCGCGCCATCCTGCGGGTGAACGACCGCGGGCCCTTCATCCGGGGACGCATGCTGGACGTGTCCGAGAAGGCGGCCAAGGAACTGGGCATGCACGGCCGGGGCACCTCCCGGGTGCGCATCCGCTCCGTGGACACCAAGGGCAAGCCGGCCCCCATCGACCCCGCCGCCATGGTGGGCGACGCCTACACGGTCCAGGTGGCCGCTCTTACGGATCCCGCCAATATCGCCCGCATTTCCAAGGAATTGCAATCCGCCGTGGGGCCCGTGAACCTGGTGGAGGCCCGGACCCGGGGCGGCGTGACCGTCAAGCGGGTGCGGGTGGGCAGCTACGCCACCCAGGACGAGGCCCAGAAGGCCTCGGACCTCATCTCCAAGCTGTTCCGGGACCGGGGCCTGGAGCCCTTCATCACCCGTGAGAACTGAACGGCCCTTCCTGGTGATCCCCGCCGGCGGGCGGGGAGTGCGCATGGGCGGCGGCACGCCCAAGCAGTTCAGGGATTGGGGGGGCGTCACCCTCCTGGAGGCGACCCTGAGGGCCTTCCTGGCCCCGGGCATGCCGGACCTGGCGGGCATCGCCCTGGCCGTGCCGGAGGATCGCCTGGCGGAAGTTCGGGCCTGGCGCTTCCCCGTCCCCCACTGGGCCGTGGCGGGCGGCGCCACCCGGCAGGCCTCGGTGGCCCTGGCCCTGGCCGCCCTGCCCGACGTGCCTTCGGCCCCCGTGCTCATCCATGACGCCGTGCGCCCCTTTCCTCCCGCCCTCCCGGTGCACGGGGCGCTGGCCGCCCTGGAAACCTGGGACGGGGCGGTGCTGGGCGAGCCCTCCACCGATACCTTGAAGCGGGTGGACGCCCAGGGCCTGATCCTGGGCACCGAACCCCGGGAAGGCATCTTCCGGGCCCAGACCCCCCAGGTCGCCCGGCTCGGCCTTTGGCGGGAGGCCTTCCGCTGGGCGGAGGCGAGGGGCTTCGCCGCCACCGACGATGTGTCCCTGCTGGAAGCCATGGGCCTGCGGGTGAAGCTCGTCCCCTCGCCCCCCACCAACCTCAAGCTGACCACCCCGGAGGACTGGGACCGCTGGCACCCCGGGACCACAGGGTGTGGTGGATCGGCCCACAGTCAGGGCGCCTCGAATGGAAATCAAGTCGTTTAATTTCATGCAATAACGATAAGGCATGGTTCTTGCTCTATTCCGGTCGAGGAATTTATGCACCGGAATCGCCACGCCCAGACGCTTCGCCAGCCCGCCACCTTGTCGGGCCGGGGGCTCCACGGCGATCTTCCCTGCACCGTGGTGCTGCGGCCTGCCGAGCGGGCTTCCGGCATCACCTTCCTGCACACCCCCTCCGGCGTGGAGATCCCCGCCCGGGCCGAGTTCGTGGGGGACTGCAGCCTGGCCACCTCCCTGACCCGGGACGGCATCCGCCTCCAGACCGTGGAGCACCTGCTTTCCGCCCTGGCGGGCCTGGGCATCGACCACGTCACCGTCGAGGTGGACGGCGAAGAGCTCCCCATCCTGGACGGCAGCGCCGAGCCCTGGGTGCGCCTCATCCTGGAAGCCGGCATCCGCCCCATGGCCATCTGGCCCCGGGCCCTGCGGATCCTCAAGCCCGTGGAAGTGCGCATGGGCGACAAGTGGATGCGCGTATCCCCCTGGAACGGGCTGCGCCTGGCCTACACCATCGTCTACGACAACCCCTACATCGGGCGCCAGAGCCGGGAGCTGACCCTCACCGCCGAGAAGTACGTGCGCGAACTGGGCCTGGCCCGCACCTTCTGCCTGGAGAGCGACATCACCTTCATGCGTTCCCGGGGGCTCGCCAAGGGCGGCAGCCTGGACAACGCGGTGGTGTTCGGGGCCGAGGGCCCCCTCAACGAATCCCTGCGCTTCGAGGACGAAGCCGTGCGCCACAAGATGATGGACCTGGTGGGCGACCTGGTCCTCCTGGGCGCGCCCCTGGAAGGCTTCGTGGAGGCCCACTGCGCCGGCCACGCCGTGCACGTGGCGCTGGCCAAGGCCATCCTCGCCGATCCCTCCGCCTGGACCTGGGCGGATTCCGAGCCGGAAACCCGGCCCCGGAAGCTTTTTGCCCAGGGGCTCCCCGCCGCCCACCCCATCCCCGCCTGATTTCCCCGCACCCGTCCCCGCGGCCCTGGGCTAAGCTGGAGGGGTGAAGGCTACCGGAGGAGGCGCAGTGGAGGTTCGGGAAGCGGCGGCGCTGGGCGCGCCCCGGGGCGGGGCCCTGGCGGGCGTCTCCCTGGATGCCATGCTCGAGGCCCTCCTGCGGGAAAGGACCCCCCAGCGGGTGTGGGTGGCCGAATCCCTCTGCGCCGCCTGGGGGGACCGGATCCGGGCCGCGGGCGCCGAATGCCGCTCCCTCCGGCTGGAAGGCCGGGACGTGCTGAACACCCTCATGGACGCCTCCTCCCAGTGCGGTCCCCAGGAACAGATATGGCTGAACCTGGATCGGAGTCCGGCCCTGGACCACATGGATCTGCTGAGCCTGGACGCTTTCCTGGCCTACGCCGCCACCCGGCCCCACCCCCCCCTGGCTGTCTTTCTGCACGATGACGCCCCGGGCCTGCCGCGCACCCTGCGCCTGGCGGTGGACCGGCACGGCATCGCCCTGCTGCTGCGGGAAGGCCCCTGGGGCGCCTGCGCCCTGGGCAAGCCGGAGGTGCTGGCGGCCCTGGCGGGCGCGGCGGGGGGTTCCCTCCCCGGGACCTTCGCCACCGCCACCCGGGGCCGCCAGCTCCTGGCCCTGGACGTGGACGGCGTGCTCATCGATCCGGGCCGTTCCTTTTCCGAGGCGGTGGCGGCCGCCCTGGCGGAGCTGGCCCCGAACCTCCCCTGGGACGACGACCACTTCGCCGCCTTCAAGCGGGTGGGGGGCTTCAACAACGATTTCCGCCTCACCGCCGGGGCCCTGGCCCTGGCCGAGATCGGGGGACTGGACGGGCTCCGGCACGCCACCGGCAAGGGCTTCCCCCACCTGGAACCCCGCATCCGGGAACTGGAGCCCCGGTGCCGGGAGGTGGTGCAGAAGCACTACGCCCGCACCCGGCGCATGGAGCGCCCCATGGTCACCCGGGAGGACCTGGACGCCTTCCCCGGCGATCTGGCCATCTTCACCGGGCGTCCCCCGGACGAGCTGACCCTGGCCTTCCAGGTGCTGGGTTTCCGCATCCCCGCCGTGGCCGACAGCGCTCCCCACCTGCGCAAGCCCCGGGCCGAGGGGCTCCTCCAGCTGGCCGACGCCTTCCGGTCCACCCGGGTGGTCTTCGTGGGGGACACCTGCGACGACGCCACGGCCCTGCGGGAGGCCCGGGCCCTGTGCCCCGGCGTGGAGTGGGTGTTCGCCGCCGTGGGCCCCGACCGCCAGTGGATCGCCGGGGAGGGCGACCTCCAGGCCCCCCGCCTCAAGGACCTCCTCCCCGCCCTGGGCCCGGCCCGGTGATCACCCTCCTGGAGCCCGGCGCCGGAACCCTGCACACCCTGGAGGGGGCCCTGGACCACCTGGGCTTCCGCCACCTGCGGGCCCCCGGCCCCGGGGCCGCGGCCCCCGCGGGCCCCCTGGTGCTCCTGGGTTCCGGCCCCTTCGACGCGGCCTGCGCCGCCCTGAAGGCCAGCGGCTGGTGGTACGAACTGCCCCAGATGGCCGCCGCGGGCCGGCCCGTCCTGGGCATCGGCCTGGGCCTCCACCTCCTGGCCGAAGGCAGCGAGGAATGCCCCCGGGGCGCCGGCCTGGGCCTCATCCCCGGCATCGTCCGGAGCCTGGGCCCCGGCGTCAAGCTCCCCCACGAGGGCTGGACGGTCATCACCCGGCACCGGTCCCACCCCGCCATCCCCGAAGCCCGGGGGGCCTGGATGTACTTCAAGCACACCCACGCCCTGGAACCCGGCACCCTCACCTTCCACACCGCCGTCCACGGCCGCCCCTTCTCGGTGCTGGAGATGCGCGGCCAGACCCTGGGCCTCCAGGCCCACCCGGAAAAGTCCGGGTCCTTCGGCCTGGCCTTCCTGGAAAAGCTCCTGGCCGGCCTGGGCGAATACCCCGCCGCCCCCCCGGGGTCGAACTGATGGACGCCCGGCGCGTGGTTCCCACGCTCCTCGTCCAGGAAGGCCGCGTGGTGGACCCCGCCGACGCCGCCGACCTGGGCGCCCCCGCGGACTGGGCCCGGCGCCTGGAACTGGAGGGCGCCGACGGCATCCTCTTCGTGGAACGGGGCCGGCGCCTCCGCCGGGGCTGGATGCTGGACGTGGCCCGGACCCTCTTCATCCCCTTCGCCCTGGAGGCGTCCTTCGCCGACGCCGGCGAGATCCGGGAGGCCCTGGAGGACGGGGCCGACCGGGTGGTGCTGGGGGACCTGGAAGCCCTGGAGGCGGCGCGCTTCGGCCGCGCCCGCGTCACCGCCCTCCTGAAGGCCGGCGGATCCACCACCCTGGAGGACCTGCGGACCCTGGACGGGGCAGGGGAGATCCTCCTGGACGGCGAGGGGCCGGGGATGGCCGGCCTTTGCGCCGGCGCGGCCCACCTGCCGACCCCCATCCTCCTGCGCTGCGCCGACCCCGCGCGGGCCGCGGAGGCCCTGGCCAGCGGGGCCGACGGCATCGCCTACCCCGCCGGGCTCATGCCGCCCGGGGCCTTCAAGGACCTTCTGGGCACCGCGGGAATCCCCCTCCGGCGGTAGACTGGGGCATGCAAAAAGCGCTTCGTGCCCTGGCCCTGGTGAGCCTGCTGCCCGGCCCTGCGCGCGCCCAGGACACGGTGGAAGCGGCCCTCCGGCGCCTGAATCCGGGGGCCTGCGCCGTCCTGGTCCGCCAGGAGGACACGGCCGCCTTGGCCGCCCTGTGGGACGAGGACGCCCTGCGGCTGCGCTTGGAGAACCAGGCACCGCGGATCCCCCTGGGGCCCCGGGCCGCCGCGGGGCTCTGGAAGGACCACGGCTGGGGCACCGGCCCCGGCTGGATCCTGGTGGATTCCCGGGGCGGGGAACTGGACGCCGGCCTCGGGCTCGGGTACGGCGCCCGGGTCCTGGCCGCCCTGCGGGAAAAGGGCGTGGTGCCCCGCTGGGAGGCGCGCCGGGCCTTCCTGAAGGAGCATCCGGAAAACGGCGAAGCCTGGTGGGAGGAGCTGTACCGGGCCTACCGGCTGGCCCATGCCCACATGCTCGTCCTGGCCGCCCAGGGCAGGGCCTCCCGATCCGGGGCCGAATCCCTGGACTTCCCCGGGAAGGCCATGGCCTTCGCCGAAGCCGATCCCGAAGCCGCGGAGCGCCTGGCGGACCAGGTCTTCGGGGAGGTGGCGTCGGCCCTGGAAGGCGCGTTTTCCGTGGAAGGCTGGTGGAGGACCTGGTTCAACGCGGCGGGGCCCCTGGTGATGGAGGGGGCCCAGGCCTCCCCCCGGATCCGGGAGGTGTGTGCCCGGCTCGCCGCGGACCTGGAAGGGACCCTCGCCCAGGGGGGAAGGGGCTTCCCGATGGAGGAATGGCTGCCCAGCCTCCGGGTGCTGGCGGGGCGGCCCCTGCGCGAACTTCCCGGGCAGGTGGTGATCCGCGACCTGGAACGGCCGTCCTTCGGCCTCGTGCGGGGGTGCCTCAACACCCTGGCGGTCGAAAAGGATTGGCTGGGGATGCTGGCCTTCCTGGACGACCTGGGTCTGCGCGAGGACGCGTGGTTTTCGGCCGAGGGCTGGGAGCAGCGGTGCCTTTTCAGGGGCTACATCGAGGCCTGGAAAGCCCGTCCCCTGGTGGAGCTGGGCCGGATCCGGGAGGCCCGGGATGCGGTCAACCAAGCGCGCTTCTGGGGGCTCGACGGCGGCCTGGATGGAATCCTGGGCTTCCTCCTCGGCGCCAAGGCCCTGGGGGACCCCACGATCCGGGAGGCCCTGAAGGAGCCCGCCCGGCCCCGGCCGCCCCGGCCGCCCTTGCCCCCGCCGCCGCGCCTGGCCCTGCTGGGGGCTCCCCCCTGGCGCCGGGACTGGGAAGCCCTTCGGGCTTCCGGGGCCCTGCTTCCGTGGTCCCCGGCCGAACTGGGCTGGACCGAACTGGCCCCCGCCCCGGCCGAGGCCCTGAGGGCCCGCATGGGGTGGGGTCCGGAGCCCCGGTGGGCCCTCCTCCTGGGAGACGCACCGGTGGCCTCGGGCACCCGGTGCCCCGCGCCGGCCCTGGTGGCGGGCATCCTCCAGCGGGAGCGCCCGTCCAAGCTCATGGAACTGGACGGGATCCTGGAACGCCACCCCGGGCACCTGGGGGCGCGCCAGGCCCGGCTGGGCCTGCTCAAGGCCCGCATGCCCGACAAGCGCCTGGAGCCCCTCCTGGCCGAGGATGCCCGGGCCGCCCACCTGCCGGGGATGTCGGGCTCTTCCCCCTACGGCCTGGATTTCGGCCCGGACGCGGCCTGGAAGCCCGACCCGGCCCTCTGGCAGTGGTCCGCCCAGCAGGTGCTGCCCGGCCTGGAGCGGCTGCTGCGCTCCTGGCCCAGCGCTCCGGATCCCTGGAAAGCCTGGTTGGCCTGGGCCCGCTTCCACCCCGACCGCCCTTCGGTGGTGGCCCTGGCCCGGACCCTGGTCCTGTGGACCCCGGAGGAGCGCTGGATGGGCCAGCTCCCCCTGGACGTGCTCCAGGCCGTCACCGAAGAACTGCGCCGGGACCGCAACTACCCCGAACTCGCCCGGTGGCTGGGCGCGGCCTGGGAGGCCCGCTCAGCCACCGTCGGAAGGGGCCTCCCGTCCTGGCAGCGGCCGGAGTGGCAGGCCATGGGGCCAGCCCTGGTCCAACCCCTCGCGGAGACCCTGCGCCTGCTGGGACTCCGGGAAAAAGCCCTCGAGGTCGAAAAAACCTACCGGAACGCCCTGTCCCCCGAATGACCGAACCGGCCCGAAGGGCCCGGGTCCCGGACGGGCCGAATATTACTTGGACAGGCTCCTAGAAGATCGGGTCGCCCGGCTTGCGGCGCCAGGCCTCGGCGCGGTTCTTCCCGCCCTCGTTCTTGGTCTTGGCGTCCTTGGCGGCGTTGGCGAGGCTCTCCAGGAGGCTGCCGCCCACACGGGTGGCCGCTGCCTTGGTCATGCCGGGGGTGTGGACGCGCTCGGGGCCCTTGGGGGTCTCGACGCTCTCGGTGGCCGCTTCGGCCTGTTCCCGGAGACGCTTCTCGTACCAGAGCTTGCGCTTGGGATCCAGGACGCGCACCTGCTTGACGCCGCCCCCCTTGCGCGTGGCCGTGGGCTTGGGTTTCAACTCCCTCTTATCCTCCCGATGATCGGATTCAGGATCGGAGGCTTCTTCCAGGATCTTGGCGAGGTCCGCCAGGCTTCCAAGGCCGCGCTGCTTGCTCATGTGTCGACACGACTCCCAAAGGGCCTCATCCGGGCCCAGTCCTCAAGCCTACCCCCGTACGAAAGCGCGGCCAAGGCCAATTACGGCCCCGGCCGCGAATATCCGGGTTTTTCCAATCAGAGGGCGCTGGCGATGGCCTTGCCCATTTCCACGGTGGTGGCCTTGCCGCCCACGTCGGGGGTGCGGGGGCCTTCGGCCAGCACGGTCTCGATGGCGCGCATGATGGCCGCGGCGGCCTCGGGCTGGCCCAGGTGGTCCAGCATCATGGATCCGGCCCAGATCTGGCCCACGGGGTTGGCGATGCCCTTGCCGGCGATGTCCGGGGCCGAGCCGTGCACGGGCTCGAACATGGAGGGGTGGATGCGCTCGGGGTTCAGGTTGGCCGAGGGGGCGATGGCGATGGTGCCCGCGCAGGCCGGGGCCAGGTCCGAGAGGATGTCCCCGAAGAGATTGGAGCCCACCACCACGTCGAACCAGTCGGGGTTGCGCACGAACTGGGCCGTGAGGATATCGATGTGGAACTGGTCCGTGCGCACTTCGGGGTAGTTCCGGGCCATGAGGGCGAAGCGCTCGTCCCAGTAGGGCATGGTGATGGCCAGGCCGTTGGACTTGGTGGCCGAGGTCACGTGCCGGCCGCGGGTCATGGCCTGCTCGAAGGCGTAGCGCAGGATGCGGTCCACCCCCTTGCGGGTGAAGGTGGCCTCGCCGATGACGCGCTCGTCCTCGGTGCCCCTGTTCTCGAAGCGCCCCTGGGTGCCGTACTCCCCTTCGGTGTTCTCCCGGACGATCATCATGTTGATGCTCCCGGGCTCCCGCCCCGCCAGGGGGGACTTCACCCCGGGCATGAGGTACACGGGCCGGATGTTGGCGTACTGATCGAATTCGCGGCGGATGGGGATGAGCAGCCCCCACAGGGAGATGTGGTCGGGCACCCCCGGAAAGCCCACCGCGCCCAGGTACACGGAATCGAAGTCCCGCAGCTGGTCGATGCCGTCGGCGGGCATCATGGCGCCGTGCCTGGCGTAGTACTCGCAGGACCAGTCGAAGTGCTTCCAGTCCATGCGGAAACCGAACTTCGTGGCGGCGGCGTCCAGGACCCGGATGCCCTCGACCATGACATCCTTGCCGATGCCGTCCCCAGGGATGGACGCGATGCGGATTGTTGTGGACATGGCGGGCCTCCGGGGTGAGGTTGGACGTGGGAGGATCCAGTATGATCCCAATTCGCGCGTCCCTGCTCTGCCTGGTTGCGGCTTTCTGCTGCGCGGAACCGCCCCGGGAGCCGGTGTACGGTCCGGAGCTGGAGGGCTTCGAGTACGCCTTCCCCGTCCAGCGCTTCGCCTTCACCAGCCAGGGCGAGGCCCTGCGCATGGCCTACCTGGACGTGGCCCCGGAAAAGCCCAATGGCCGCACCGTCGTCCTCCTCCACGGGAAGAACTTCACCGCCGGCACCTGGGAGGCCACCATCCGGGTCCTGGCCAAGGCCGGCTACCGGGTGGTGGCCCCCGACCAGATCGGCTTCGGGAAATCCACCAAGCCCGCCCACTACCAGTACAGCTTCCAGGAACTGGCCCGGAACACCCGGGCCCTCCTGGCCTCCCTGGGCGTGAAGAAGGCCGCCTTCGTGGCCCACTCCACCGGGGGCATGCTCGCGGTGCGCTACGCCCTGATGTTCCCCGCCGAGGTGGACCAGCTGGTGCTGGTGAACCCCATCGGCCTGGAGGACTGGAAGGCCGAAGGGGTCCCGTCCCTGTCCGTGGACCAGTGGTACCAGCGGGAACGGGGCGTCACCGCCCAGCGCATCCGCGCCTACGAGCAGGCCACCTACTACGCCGGCCAGTGGCGCCCCGAATTCGAGGCCCCCGTGACCATGCTGGCGGGCCTCTTCCGGGGCCCCGGCCGGGAACGGGTGGCCTGGAATTCCGCCCTGATCTACGACATGATCTTCACCCAGCCGGTGTTCTACGAATTCGGGAAGGTGGCGGTCCCCACGCTCCTCCTCATCGGCCAGAAGGACACCACCGCCATCGGCAAGGACGCCGCCCCCCCCGAGGTGGCCGCGCGCATCGGCCACTACCCCGAGCTGGGACGGCGCGCCGCGAAGCTGATCCCCGGAGCCCGGCTGGTGGAGTTCCCCGCCCTGGGCCACGCCCCCCAGTACCAGGACCCCGAGGCCTTCCACCGGGAACTGCTCAAGGGACTCGCCGGCGTCGCGTTCCGTCCCACCCACGCGGACGCCGCCGATCCCGGAAGGTAGCGCCCGGCATCATCCTGCTTTTTCCCCTTAATCCCTTTCATCCCTGTTCCAGCAGGGCCGGGGATGGATTAGGTAGGCGCGGTCAGTACCTGTCCCTGAAGACCCATCCATGCCTTGGCCCTGCGGAACGGGGATGAAGGGCGATGAAAGGGATGAAGGGGATGAACTAGTATTTCATTTTGATTTCCACCGGGTTCTTGAAGGTATCCATGAGCGGCGACGTGCGCGCCACGGCTTCGTGGAGCTCCTTCACCTGCTGCGGCGTCCCGTTGCAGGTGAGGTTCACCTTCACCCGGATCTGGGAAAGCCCCGGCCGGATCTTCTTGTCCAGCTCCATGAAGCCCCGCAGGTCGGTATCGGCCTCCAGCTCGAAGCTGAGGCTGTGGATGTCGATGCCCATGGCCGTTGCGTTGTAGGCGTAGGTGACGTTCAGGCAGCTGGTGAGGGCGTGCAGGGCGGCCTCGGCGGCGTTGGCGGCCACGTCGGTGCCCAGGAGGGTGGCGGGCTCGTCCCCCTCCAGGAAGATGGGGGTGGCGCGCTTGTGTTCCTTCCCCAGCGCGAAGTGCGAATCGAAGGTGCTCTGGGAATGGGCGCCGTTGATCCATTTCGACTTGGACCTGAACTGCAGCTTGCCCATGGAGGGCGTGGCCTTGACCTTGTCCATGAGGGCCGTGAGTTCGTCCACGGAAACACCGTTGTGGGTCGCTTGCATCGTGCTCATTTCGCCTCCTCGGGGGCGGCCGGTCCATGGGTACGCGCCCTGGCCGCCCCGCATGGATGGGGTGCGCGCGCCGGTCCGATGGGGGGTCACGTTCGTGCCCTCGCTGGTAAACCGAGGCCAAGGTAGGTCAAACCGGAGTTGCGTCAAGGTCGCAGCGGAAGCCCGTCTCCGGCTCCCATGATCAGCGCATGGCTTCCATGGGGCTGAGGCGCATGGCGCGGAAGGCCGGATACATGCCGAACACCAGGGAGAGGGCCAGCGCCACGGCCCAGGCCATGAGAAGGCCATACATATTCACCACCAGCCCGTAGGGGAAGTTGGCGGACAGGGCCTTGCACAGGGCCGCGCCTGCCAGTGTGCCCGTCAGGGCGCCGAGAGCCGCCAGCACGGCCGCTTCCAGCAGGAACTGCACGAAGATCTCCTGGTCCGAGGCCCCCAGGGCCTTGCGCAGGCCGATCTCGTAGCGGCGGTCCGAGAAGGAGATGAGCATCACCGACAGCACCCCCACGCCCCCCACCAGGAGCACGGTGCCCGCCAGGCTCATGAGGACGATGGTCCAGCCCCGCATCTGCTGCATGAAGTTCTGCCAGGAGCGCGCGGCCTCGGCGTCCAGGTCCAGGATCTCCACGTCCTCGATGCCGTGGTGGGCCTGCTTGGCCCGGCCCAGCACCAGGGCGGTGACGTCCTTGGCGTCCCGCTTGGCCTTGAGCTTCACCCCCAGCTGGGCCAGCTTGTGGGTGGGGTCCAGGCGGTCCATGTAGGCTTCCAGGGGGATGAGCATGCCGTTGGCGTCCACCCAGGAGTCCTCGTTGAAGATCATGAGGGGGGCCAGCACGCCCACCACCCGGAAGGGGATGCCGTCCACCATGATGTCCTTGCCCACGGGGTCCGCGCCCCCCAGGAACTTGGAGGCCAGGCTGGCGCCCAGCACCGCCACCGTGGAGCGGCGCTTCTGGTCGTCCTCCGTGAGGCCGCGGCCGGAGGCGATCTTGCGGTTCATGACGGGGATGTAGTCCGGCACGTTGCCGGAGACCATGATCCGCTCGTTGCCGCCGGCCACACGCACGCTTGTCTGTTTCACGGACCGGGGCATGAAGGCCATCACCTTGTCGTAGGGGGCGGTGAGGCGCGGCACGTCCTCCATGCGCAGGCCCGGGCTCATGGCGAAGCGCTTCTGCTCGTCGGAGGTCTCGGGGGTCTTGGGGGCCATGACGAGGGTGCCGTCCCAGCTCATGCCGGAGAACCCGGTGCCGATCTTGTCCAGGATGCCGTCCAGCACCGAGGTCATCACCACCAGGGCGAAGACCCCGAGCATGAGGAGCGTGAGGGTGAGGATGGACCGCATCTTGTGGGCCCACAGCTCCGTGAGGCCGCTGACCACCACCTCCCAGGCCAGGGCGGCCTGGTGCCCCAGTCCCCGGGCGGCCACGGGCGTCGTCGATTCACTCATAGCGCAGCGCCTCCATGGGGGAGAGCCGGCTGGCCTTCCACGCCGGATACAGGGCGAAGGCGAAGCCGAAGACGGCCGCCAGCAGGAAGGCCCACACGAAGCTGGAGGCCCGCATGTAGAGGGGCACGCCCAGGCTCAGGGTGATGGACCAGGAGAAGAGGACGCCCGCCGTCAGGCCCAGGAAGGCGCCCAGGAGCGTCAGCAGCAGGGCCTCGGTCATGAAGCCCTTGAAGACCTCCCGGCCCGAGGCGCCGATGGCCATCTTGACGCCCACCTCCCGCACGCGCTCCTTGAGGGAGGCCATCTGGATGTTCACGTTCACGATGCCCCCGCCCAGCAGGGCCAGGATGCCCGAAAGCAGGAAGATGATGTTGTACACGTCCCCCTGGCTGCGCCGCTTGGCCATGCGCGCGGCCACGTCGTCCAGGCGGAAGTCCTCCTGCTGGCGGTGGCTGGCCTTGAGGAAGGCGGTGAGGTTCTTGGCGAAGCCCTGGATGGCGTTGACCTCGGGCAGGCGGAACGTGACCCGGTCCGTGCGGCGGTACTGGTCGCCCTGCATGCGCTTCTGCACGAAGGAGGAGGGCAGGGCGATGATTCGGTTGCGCCACTGGAAGATGTTGCCCTGGCCCTCCCTGAAGCGGAACACGCGCTCCTGGAAGGTGCCGATGACGGTCACGGGGATGTCGCCGATGGTGAGGACCGATCCCAGCGCGTCGCCCGACGGGAAGAAGGTCTGGGCCGCCTCGGCGCCGAGGATGGCCACGGCCTCGCCCTGGTCCATGTCCGATGCGCTGAAGGAGCGGCCCGTGGCCACGGCGTAGCCTTCCATGGGGATGAAGTCCGCGCCGATGCCCGTGAGCTGGCGGTCCTGGTCCGCGTAGGGCGACTTGGTGCGGGCCCGGGCATTCTTGCGCACGCTCACCCCGGCCACGGCCTTGGTGTCCAGGTCGGACCCCGCCTCCGCGTCGTCGTTGCGCAGGCCGCGGTTGGCGGTCTGGAGCGCCGTGGCCTGGCCGTCCTTGACGATGGCGTTGGGCTGGACGTTGAGCTTGTCCAGGCCCCCCAGCTTCACGAAGAGCCGGTCGCTCTGGGCCCGCTGGCTGTCGGAGATGGAGAAGCCCCCCAGCACCGAGGCCACGCCCAGGATCACGCCCAGGGCCTGGAGCACGGAGCGGCCCAGGTTCTCCCGGATCTCCACCCAGGATTCCAGGAGCCGTTCGCGGAAGGCGCCCGAGCCGCTCATTCCGGCGCGCCCGTGGCGATGAGGCCGTCGCGGATCTCCACCTTGCGCTGGGCCATGGCCGCGATGCCCAGGTCGTGGGTGACGAGGATGACGGTGTTGCCCTGGCGGTTGAGCTCCTTGAAGAGTTCGAGGATCTCGGCGCCGGTGTGGGAATCCAGGGCCCCGGTGGGCTCGTCGGCCAGGAGGATGGTGGGGCGGTTGGCCAGGGACCTGGCGATGGACACGCGCTGCTTCTGGCCCCCGGAGAGCTCCCCGGGGAGCTTCAGGGCCTTGTCGGCGATGCCCACCCGGTCCAGCAGCTCCAGGGCCCGGGCCCGGCGCTCCTTGCGGCCCACGCCGGCGTAGAGCATGGGCAGCTCCACGTTGCGCACCACCGAGGCCTTGGGCAGAAGGTTGTAGGCCTGGAAAACGAAGCCGATCTTGGTGTTGCGGATGCGGGCCAGGTCCGAGCCCGAGAGGCCCTGGACGGGGTGGCCGTCCAGCTCGTAGCTTCCGGCGGTGGGGCGGTCCAGGCAGCCCAGGATGGCCATGAGGGTGGATTTCCCGGAACCGCTGGGGCCGATGAGGGCGATGAATTCGCCGGCTTCCACCTCCAGGTCGATGCCGCGCAGGGCATGGACGGCGGTGCCGTTGGCGCCGAAGACCTTCTTGATCTCCCGCGTTTCGATGACGAGCGGCATGGCGGCTCCAGCTAGAAGTTGTCTTCGTCCTTTTCCACCTTCTTGCGGGTGGGGTCCTCGAGGCAGACCTGCTCGTCCTTGTTCAGCCCGGAGAGGATCTCCACCCGCTCCAGGGTGGCGATGCCGGCCTTCACGGGGACCACGTCGAAGTAGTCGCGCCAGTGGTCCGAGAGCCACACGAACTTGGAGCGTCCGGAGAGCCCTTCCTTGGCGGCGGCCATCTTCTCGGGGGCGAGGTTCGGCTTCAGGCGGAAGACGACGGTCTGGCCATCGCGGCGCTGCAGGGCCTCCAGGGGCACGCTCACGGCCTTGTCGCGCTTCTCGCCCAGGATCTCCACATTGGCGCTCATGCCGGTGCGGTAGGCCTCGCTCAGCTCGTCCAGCTTGACCTCGACCTTGAAGACCTTGATCTTGTCCACGAGTTCGGCGGCGGGGGACACGAAGCGCACCCGGCCGTTGAAGGTCCGCTGGGGGAAGGCGTCCAGGGTGATGCGCACGGGCTGGCCCACCTGGACCTTGGCCACGTCCACCTCGTTGACGTTGACCTTGATGATCAGGGACTTGAGGTCGGCGACGGTGTAGACGACGGTTCCGGAATTGAAGCTGTTCACGCCCGACATGATGGTGTCGCCCAGTTCCACGCCCTTCTTGATGATCATGCCGCTCATGGGACTGATGACCTTGGCGTGCTGGGTGGAGGCGTTGCCGGCGATGGGGATGCCCCGGTCCTCCACGATCTGGTACCGGGTCTGGGCGGACTTGAGGGTCTCCTGGGCCATGTCCCGGACGGTGCGGGAGGCCCGGAAGGACTGCTCGGACACGAGGCCGTCCTTGTAGAGGGCCTCCTGCTGCTTGAAGTCCTTGTCGGCGTTCAGGAAGGACACCTTGGCTGTGGAGACGCTGCCCTGCACGTCCGAGAGGGTCTGGGCCTGGTTCACGTCGGGCTCCACCTCGGCCAGCACCTCGCCGGCGGTGACCATGTCGCCTTCGCGCACCTTGTAGGAGAGGACCCGGCCGGAAACCGTGGACTTGATGTCCACCTTCACGAAGGGATCCACCACGCCCACTTCCCGGACGCTCACCTGGAGGTCCTCGGCCTGCACCTTGCCCAGCCGGAAGGGGGTTTCCTGGTTCCCCTTGGGCTTGTGGGTGCTCTTGGCCGCCACGAGCAAGCCGCCCGCGACCACGAAGCCCGCGACGCCGACGATCCACCAGAGCTTTCTCATGACCTCTCCCACGTATCCATGAACTTGGAACTGTTTGAACTACGGGCCAAGTCTGCCCCCGTTTAGGGGGCAGGGAACCGTCCATTCGGCAGCCACGGGGGGGGAATCGGCCAACGGGCCCGAATTGCCGGGGAATGGCCCGTGGGGGCTGGGGTGTCGGCAAACCCAAGTGAAGGCCGCCAGAAAAACCTTTAACAATTTAGAAAACGGCTTGTCCTGGGCGGATCGGAAGGCCCATCGAAAAACTCAAACGCTGGGACGCTGGGGACTCGCTGGGGCGCTGGGAAAAGAAGGTGCGTTTCTCCGGTCTCGAGGGCGGCCTGCTTTTGAACGTTCGCGCCTGGCCCCTCAAGGATGGCGGGACCCGCCGGGTCGTTCACACCCGGCCTTGAACCCCCAGCGCCCCAGCGAGATCTCTGCGCCCCAGCGTTTCATCTTTTCGCCTGGATTCTCCGGCGCACCAGGTTCGTACGTTGCCAGGACACCCACCTTCCAGGCACCCTACCCCGGGAGGATCGGGTATAAGCCATCCTTGTCCACAGATTCCGAACAGGCCCTAATTGTTGGAGGTCAGACGCTTGGCTTCCCGGGCGATCATCAGTTCTTCATTGGTCGGCACCACCACCACCGCCACCTTGGAATCGGGGGTGGAAATGAAGCGATCGGCCTTGCTGCGGGTGCCGTTGATCTCCTCATTGATGGCGACGCCCAGGAAGCCCAGGCGGTCGCAGATCCAGCTGCGCAGGCCCGGGGAGTTCTCGCCGATGCCGGCGGTGAAGCAGATGGCGTCCACGCCGTTCATGGCCGCGGCGTAGCTGCCCACGTACTTCAGGACGCCGTAGCAGAGCACGTCGTGGGCGAGCTTGGCGCGCTTGTTCTTGTCCATGGCCTCCTCCACCTCGCGGCAGTCGGAGGACACGCCGGAGATGCCCAGCAGGCCGGATTTCTTGTTGAGCAGGGCGGAGAGGGCGGGGCCGTCCAGCTTCTCCTGCTCCATGAGGGTGGTGAGGACCCCCGGATCCAGGTTGCCGCTGCGGGTGCCCATGACGACGCCTTCCAGGGGCGTGAGGCCCATGGAGGTGTCCACGCTGTGCCCGTTGTGCACGGCCGTGATGCTGGAGCCGTTGCCCAGGTGGCAGGTGATGATCTTGGAGGCCTCCAGGGGCTTGCCGATGAGGGCGGCGGTGCGTTCGGCCACGTAGCGGTGGCTGGTGCCGTGGAAGCCGTAGCGGCGGAGCCCCAGGCGCTGGCAGAGCTCGTAGGGGAGGCCGTAGGTGTAGGCGTACTCGGGCATGCTGTGGTGGAAGGCGGTGTCGAACACCGCCACCTGGGGCACGCCGGGGAAGAGCTCCTGGGCGGTGCGGATGCCCGAGGCCGAGGCCGGGTTGTGCAGGGGGGCGTAGAAGGCCAGCTCCTCGATCTCCTTGAGCACCGCGGGGGTGATCACCTCCGAATCCCCGAAGTTGGGACCCCCGTGGGCCACGCGGTGCCCCACGGCGTCCACGTCCTGGTCCTCGCCCAGCACGGTGTGCTTGAGCTGCTCCATGATGGCGGCCAGGGCCTTCTTGTGGTTGGCCATGTCCAGTTCCAGGCGCCCCTTCTCGCCCTGGATGGTCCAGCGGATGAAGCCCTCGGAGATGCCGATGCGCTCGGCGATGCCCTCCGCCAGGGTCTTCTCTTCCTCCATATCGACCAGGTTGAACTTCAGGGAGGACGAGCCGGCATTCAGGACCAGGATCAACACAAGACACTCCTATCGTTAATTCGATTCTCCTAAGTCTAAACCGAATAGGGGCCCGAACCCCACCCGGCCGGCCCACTTTTGAGCAAGATCACCCGCCCGCTCGGCACAGGTCCACCAGGGGGCACGCCGCGCATCCCGGGAGGCGCCTCACCCCGGGGCAGTCCCCCAGGATCCCCAGGTGGGCGATGGGGAAGTCGTAGCGCAGGGGGTCCTCCGGGCACATGGCCTTGAGGGCCTCGGTGATCTCCCGGGCCAGCTTCCCGTCGGGGGTCCTGCGCCCCGCCAGGCCGATGAACCCCGAGATGCGCGCCACGTGGGTGTCCAGGGGCATGACCAGGTCCCCGCGGGGGTAGTCCCGCCAGAGGCCCAGGTCGGGCCATTCGTCCCGCACCATCCACCTGAGGAACATGCGCCAGCGCTTGCAGGCGGCGCCCTGGAGGGGGTCCGGCAGATTGAATCTCAGTCCGGGGGTCTCCGGCAGCTCCCGGCGCAGGCGCAGCACCAGGGCCGAAAGCCGCTGGTCGGCGGTGGCGCCGTCCCCGGGGACCAGGTGGGGCTCCAGGCCCCGGCCCCCGGATTCCCGGTCCAGGCGCACCCAGGCGAGGATCCACTGGGCCAGGTCCTCCCCCGTGTGGAAGCGCCAGGCCCAGCCCCCCAGGGCGGCCCGGAGCCTGTCCAGGGCCCCGGGCTCCGCGGCCCAGGCCGCGGGATGGTCCCCCAGGGGCGCCAGGGCGGCCTCGATGGCGGTGAGCATGGGCGCCACCCGGCCGTAGGCCAGGTGCGCGGCCACGAAGGCCGCCAGTTCCCGGTCCGCGGCGCCCGGGTACCGGCGGGGGATCAGCAGGGGGTCCAGGGCCAGGGAGGCCTGGCCCACGTACCGGTCGTGGAGTTCGTCCAGCCGGGTGCGGAGCCGGTGATCGCGTTTCTTTCTGGGGCCGGGCGAAGGGGTCAAGGTCGGGGAACCTGCAGCGACAGGATTCCATCTTGGCAGGTCGGGGTCACGCCCAGGGCCTGTCCCGCGGTCTTGGCCCACCGGCTCGTGATGTCGCCCGGGTGATCGTCGGCCAGAAAGACCAGGCCTTCCGGAAGGAGGCTGACGGGATCCATGCGGATGGACCAGCCGGAGGGTTCGGACGCGCACCGCAGGTTCAGGACGTGCCCCTGGGCGTAGGGCAGGGCCTGGCGCACGGCGGAGCGCACGTAGGAACGCAGGAGGGCGCCGGGCCACCGGTCGGGACCGCCCCGGTCCTCGAAGGTGAGCACGAACTCGCACTTGAACAGGAGGCCCATGGCCTTGAGTTCGTCCAGCACCTGGGCGCGCCAGTCCGGGCCCTCCTGGAGCCCGGCTTCGGGCAGGGTGCCCATGGCCAGGTGGCGGGCCCGCACCAGCGTGGCCATGCCCTCCTCCACCACGGCGTCCAGGCGGTCCTTGTCCCGGGTGCCCAGGGGCCGGGCGGGATCCGCCAGTTCCAGAACCCCCTGGATGCCGGCGAGGACGTTGGCCATGTCATGAAGGGCGGCCCGGATGAGAAGTTCCGCTTGTTTTTCCATGTTCAAACTTTCTGGGCAACGGGGCAGACTGCGATTAAACTTCTGGGATAGTAACCTGGAAAGGCTCGAACCCGATGCACTCCGACACCAAGAAGTTGGGAGAACTCCTCGTTGACGCCGGCCTCATGACGCCGGCCCAACTGCTGGAGGCCCTGCGCTACCAGAAGGCCGCGGGGGGGCGCATGGGCAGCAACCTGGTGGCCATGGGCATCATCAGCGACGATTCCCTGATGGATTTCCTGGCCCAGCAGACGGGGGTGCCCCGCCTGGACGTGAAGCACCTGGACGTGCTCCCCTCGGTGCTGGAGCGCATTCCGCGCCGTCTGGCCGAGCAGATGACGATCCTCCCCGTGGCCTTCAAGGAGCCCAAGTCCCTGGTGCTGGCCATGGCCGATCCGTCGGACCTGAACGCGGTGGACAGCGCGCGGTTCGCCTCGGGGCTCACCATCGAGCCCATGGTGGCCTCCCATTCCGCCCTGCGCCTGGCCATCGCGGACCAGTACCGCAAGCTGGAATCCGGCACCCTGGGCGTGACCATCGACGTGAACCGGACCCCCGTGGACGAGAGCCTGCCGGTGAATTTCGAGCTGCCCTCCTCCGTCCCGACCCTCAAGCTGCCCGCCCCCGCCTTCCCCCGGGACCCCTTCTTCGACGGCCTCCCCTTCAAGGCCGACCCTCCCCCGGCCGGCCCCTTCGAGTTCTTCGTGGATCCGGAGGCCGCCCCATCCCCCGACCCCCACCAGATCATCCACGCCCGCTCCGCCATGGGCGAACAGATCCAGCCCATCGACCGCATCCCCTCCCGGGCCCTCCTCCTGGGCCTCATCCGCCTCCTCCAGCGCCGGGGCATCCTGGGCACCGACGAACTCCAGCGCTACATCGCCAACCTCGTAGAAGCCGGCGAACTCCCCGGGGGGAGTACCAGTCAGCAGCTCTAATTAATCGCCCTTGTCCCGGACCGGCGCCAGGGATTCGCTGACGCAGGCAAGCTGCGTCAGCGGAAAGCCCACGGCATGGGGGGGATCGGGAGTGTTGGCACACTCCGGCTTCGATGGACGCTGGGGTCTGGGGCGGTTAGCTGGGCTCCCCTCCAGGGCCTATGCCCCAGCGGCCCGCTTCAAGTTAAAGGGATGGGAGCGGCTTCGCGCCGACGTTGATCTGTTTGCATCGTCCGCAAGCTCCCTATCCATGTGGCTCTCACGGTAGGCGTTCAGCGTCGGCGCGACCCGGTGACCTTTTCGGGGAACTTGAAGCGTGTCGCAGGGCCATAGGCCCACCCGGGGAGCCCCCATCTTCCAACGGGCGGCAAGCCCCATCGAAGCCGGAGCGTGGCAACACTCCCGCTCAACCCCGCGCCGTGAGCCCTGCGCTGACGCAGCTTGCCTGCGTCAGCGAATCCCTGGCGCAGGTCCGGGACACGTACCATCCACCTAAACCTCCGAGTGCGAGTCCTCCAGCCGCACCCGGATGGCCTCCAGCTTTTTCGCGGGGCATTGGCCGGACTTGCAGGAACCGCAGCCGGAACCGCAGGCGGATTTGAAGAAGCCCCGGGCCATGTAGGCGCCCGCGAGGGTGGTGAGGACGAGCATGAGCCAATGTTGAATCGTCATGGCAACCTCACGCGAAGCCCAGCAGGTGGCCGCCCAGGACCGTGAGCCAGGCCATGAGCCAGGCCAGTCCGGAGCCGTAGAGGATGGTGAAGCCGGCCCACAGGAAGCTGCGGGTCTCCTTGATGATCATGCCCACCGTGCCCAGGCAGGGGGTGTAGATGAGGGTGAAGACCATGAAGGCCAGGGCGGTGAGGGGGGTGAGGCCCGAGCGCTGCTTGAGGGCCTCCTGCAGGGCGCTGGCCTCCCCGCGCTCCCCGGGCTGGGCCTGGTGGATGACGGCCATGGTGCTCACGACGATCTCCTTGGCCACGAACCCGGCGGTGAGGGCCACCGTGTCCTTCCAGGCCTCGGCGCGGGTGTGGTACGGGTCGAGGATGGGGGCCAGGGTGGGCTCCATGATCTTGCCAAAGCGGGCGGCGAGGCTGGAGTTCACCACGCGGCTTTCGTGGGCCAGGTCCAGGGAGGCCAGCCGGGCGTCCCGGTCCGCCTCGGGCAGGTTCAGGGCCTGGACGGCGGCGTGCTGGGACTGAAGTTCGGCGCTCCAGGAACTGTTGGCGATCCCCGGGTAGTGGGACAGGAACCACACCAGGGTGGAACCCGCCAGGATCACGGTGCCGGCCCGGTTCAGGAAGACGCTCCCCTTCTCCCACATGTGGATGACCGTGCTCTTGAGCACCGGCAGGCGGTAGGGGGGCAGTTCCATGACGAAGGGCGCGTTCTCCCCCCGGAAGAGGGAGAGCCGCAGGAGCTTGCCCATGGCCATGGCCAGGAAGAAGCCCAGGAAGTGCATGGCCAGGATGGCGAAGGCCGCCTGCACGGGCCGGAAGAAGGTGCCGGCGATGACGATGTAGATCTGCAGGCGGGCCGAGCAGGAGATGAGGGGCGCCACCAGGATGGTGATGAAGCGGTCCTCCCGGGCCTCGATGGTGCGCGTGGCCTGCACGGCGGGGACGTTGCAGCCCGTGCCCATGATGAGCGGGATGAAGCTCTTGCCGTGGAGGCCCATGAGGTGCATGAGGCGGTCCATGATGAAGGCGGCCCGGGCCATGTACCCGGTGTCCTCCAGGAAGGCGATGCAGCCCATGAGGAGCATGATCACCGGGACGAACACGATGACCGCGCCCACGCCGGGGATGATGCCGTCCACCAGGAGGCTGGAAAGCTCCCCGGCCGGAAGGTGGGCCGAAGCGTAGCCGTGGAGCCATCCGAAGGCGGCGGCGATCCAGTCCTGGGGGATCTTCCCCACCACGAAGGTGAGGGTGTACACGCCGATCATGATGGCGATGAAGACCGGAATGCCCAGGTAGCGATGGGTGAGCACCGCGTCCAGGCGGCCGGTGATGTCCGCGTGCTTGCGGTCCGTGCGCTCCACCACCTCTTCCACGAGGCCGTGCACGAAGCCGTAGCGGCCCTCGGCCAGCAGGGCGGAGCCGTCCGCCCCCAGGTGGGGCTCCAGGAACGCGAGGCTGGCCTGCACCTGGGCTCCGACGGCCTTGCGGGCGTGGCTCCGCTCCACCCGCTCCATGGCGTGGGGCACGCCCTCCAGGAGCTGGAGGGCGAGCCGGCGGGGCGGCTGGGCCTGGGCCAGATGCTCGTCCCGCAGGATCTCCTTCTGGATCTTCTGGAGCTCCCCTTCCATGTCCGGGCCGTAGTTCACCGAGGCCAGCTTGGCCGGGGGCGCCGCGGCCACCCGGAGGATGGCGTCCTTGAGGGCCTGGATGCCCTCCTCGCGGTTGCCCACGGTGGGCACCACGGGGCCCCCCAGGAGGCTCTCCAGGGCGGCCAGGTCGATGCGGAGGCCCTTTTCCGCGGCGTCGTCCATCATGTTCAGGACGAAGACCATGGGCCGGCCCAGCTCCAGGAGCTGGGTGGTGAGGTAGAGGTTGCGTTCCAGGTTGGAGGCGTCCAGCACGTTGACGATGAGGTCCACGGCCGGGTCGGCCACGTACTCGGAGGCGATGCGCTCGTCCTCGCTGCGGGCCGAGAGGGAGTAGGTTCCGGGCAGGTCCACCACCTCCACCGGCCCCTGGGCCGCCTCGAAGGTGCCGCTGCGGCGCTCCACCGTGACCCCGGGCCAGTTGCCGACGTGGTGCCGGGAGCCGGTGAGGGCGTTGAAGATGGTCGTTTTTCCGCAGTTGGGGTTGCCCGCCAGCGCCAGGGTGGTCATGTTAGGTCTCCTCGGACACGAGGATGCATTGACCCTCTTCCCGCCTCAGAGACAGGTGGTAGCCCTTGATGACAAGTTCCATGGGATCACCCATTGGAGCGAGCTTCTCCACCCGGATGCGGGCGCCCCGGATGAAGCCCATCTCCAGGAGGCGATGGCGAATCTTCCCCGTCGCCAGGATTTCCGTAACGATGGCCTCGGCCCCGGGCTGGAGGTCGCTTAGGGTTCTGGCTTGAACATGAGACATGATCTCAACTCCGTCATTCCAGTCTAGAACAACGGCCTCCTGAAACAAGCGGGAATGCTGCGACACTAATCACAAGATCGCCCATACACCTTTCCACTATGCTTGTATTAACGGCACCCATGGTCATCACTTTTCCCAACATCCTGACGTTCTTGCGCATCTGCGCGATTCCGTTCTTCGCGATCGCCGTCTGGTACGGGCGGACGGCGGAGGCCTGCGTCCTCTTCGCCTGCGCGGGGCTCACGGATCTCCTGGACGGGTGGATCGCGCGGCGCTTCAACCAGAAGTCCACCCTGGGGGCCATCCTGGACCCGGCCGCGGACAAGCTCCTGATGACGACGGCCTTCGTCCTCCTCGCCTTCCCCCGGGAGGCGTACGCGGTGCGGGTGCCGGCCTGGGTGGCCATCCTCGCCATCTCCCGGGACGTGCTGATCTCCCTGGTGGCCCTGGTGGCCTACGAGCGGCTCGACCCCAGCAAGTTCGCCCCCTCCTGGCTGGGCAAGGCCACCACCTTCGTGGAACTGGTGGCCATCTCCCTGGCCCTGCTGCTCAACCACCTGGGCCCCCGGGGCTGGTACCGCTACCTGGTGCCCTGGATCTTCTACCTCATCGCGGCCATGGTCATCGCCTCGGGCGTCCACTACTTCTTCCGGGCCACCCACGTGGCCGAACCCACGTGAGCGCCCAGGGGAAGGTGCGGATCCCCCTGGGCTTCGTCGCCCTGGCCGGGGCCGGCCTCCTGGCCCTTTGGTTCCTGCGCAGCGCCCTGGCGCCCTTCTTCCTGGCCCTGGTGCTGGCCTACGTCCTGGAGCCCCTGGTGGACCGCCTTGCCCGGAAGCTGGGGCGGGAATGGGCGTCCATCCTCGTCATCCTGGGGGCGGTGGCCGTGGCGGTGCTGCTGGCCTGGGCCCTGCTCCCCCTCCTGTGGGACCAGGTCGATCGCCTGATAACCTCCCTGCCTTCCCTCAAGGGCCGCCTGGAGAACCGCCTGGGGCCCTGGTTCCAGGCCCACCCCCTGGTCCTGGCCAAGCTCCGCCAGGGGCTGGACGGGCTGGATCCCATGGCCCTGGTGAAGGAGGTGGGCATGGCGGGGGCGGGCCTCCTGGGGTGGCTCCTGTCGCTCATCACCCTGATCCTGGTGCCCCTCATCCTCTACTACCTCCTGGTGGAAGGGCCCCGGCTCCTGCAGGAACTGGACGACCTGGTGCCCAGCCGCCACCTGGAGCGGGCCAAGGGCATCGCGGGGGAAGTGAACAACCGGCTGGGCGGGTACATCCGGGGGCAACTGGCGGTATCCCTGGTGATGTCCCTCCTCCAGGGCCTCGCCTTCCAGATCCTGGGGGTCCCCAACGCCTGGCTCCTGGGGCTGGTGGCGGGCTTCTCCAACGTGGTTCCGTACTCCCCCTACATCACGGCGCTGCCGCCCGCGCTGCTCTTCGCGGCGGTGAACGGGACCTCGGGCGGCGGGCTCCTGCTGGTGGCGCTGGTCTTCACCCTCGTGCAGAAGACCGAGACCGTCTATTTCACCCCGGTGTGGGTGGGGCGCGCCAGCGGCCTCCACCCCCTGGAGGTGCTGCTGGCCATCCTCTCCTTCGGCTACGCCTTCGGGGTGGTGGGCCTGATCTTCGCCGTGCCCCTGATGATCGTGCTCAAGATCGCCACCCGCATCGCCCTGGAGCACTACAAGGCCCACCCCTGGTTCGTGGGCGGGGAGCCGTGAGGCGGGTGCTCGCGGCGCTGGCGCTGGCCCTGGGGCTGTGGGCCGGAACCCCGGGAGAGCTGGGCCTGCCCTTCATCACCAACATCCGTCCCCGGGAGTACGCCGGCCCGCCCCAGAACTGGGATTTCGTGGAGGATGCCCGGGGCATCGTCTTCGTGGGCAACACCGCGGGCGTGCTGGAATTCGACGGCAACGCCTGGCGCATGATCCCCACCCGGAACCGCACCGCCGTGAGGTCCCTGGGCCTGGACGCCGGGGGACGGGTGTTCGTGGGCGCCAAGAACGAGTTCGGCTACCTGGCCCCGGACGCCTCCGGCCTGATGCGCTACGTCCCCCTGGAGGACCTGGTGGAGCCCGCGGCGCGGGCCTTCGCCGACGTGTGGAACGTCCTGCCCACGCCCGAAGGCGTCTACTTCCAGACCCGGGAGTACCTGTTCTTCTACGACGGGAAGGCGGTGCGCACCTTCAAGGCCGACACCTCCTTCACCCTGGCCTGGAAGGTCCGCGGCCGGATCCATCTCTACGAGCGCGGCATCGGGCCGGTGGTCCTGGACCGGGGCCGCTTCGTGCCCCTGGCGGGGGCCGGGAAGTTCACCAAGGAACTCGTGAACTTCATGCTGCCCTGGGGGGCGGGGCAGTCGATCCTCCTGGGCACCAGCCACCAGGGGCTCTTCCTGTACGACGGGTGGGACATCCTCCCGTTCCCCACGGACGCCGACGCCGAACTGGCCCGCATCACCATCAGCCACGGGGTGCTCCTGCGGGACGGCAACCTGGCCGTGGGGGCCATCCGGGGGGGCTGCTGGATCTTCGACCGGCAGGGGCGCCTGCGCATGCGCCTGGACCGCCAGGGGGGGCTGCAGGAGGATTTCGTCAACCGGCTCTTCGTGGACCGGCGCTCGCGGCTCTGGCTGGGGCTTAACCGCGGCATGGCGCGGGTGGAGTGGCCGTCGCCCTTCACCGCCTTCGGGGAGGATTCGGGCCTGGAGGGCACCGTCAACGCCCTGGCCCGCCACGGGGGCCTGCTGTACGCCGGCACCAGCAAGGGCCTGTTCGTCCTGGGCCGCAGCCGGCCCAAGGCCGGCGCCTCCCCCGTGGGTGGGCCCCTGTGGCGCTTCCGGAGGGTCGAGGACATCCACGGCCAGGTGTGGGGCTTCAGCACCGTCCAGGACCGGCTCATGGTGTGCAACGCCTCCGGCCTCTACGAGGCGCGGGGGGACCGGGCGGCGCTGGCCCTGTCCACCGAGGCCGACCGGGACGCCCTGTGTCTGGCGCGCTCCCGGCGAGACCCCTCCCGGTTCTACCTGGGGCTGGCCACGGGGGTGGCGCGGCTGCGCTGGAACGGTGTCCGGTGGAAGGACGAGGGGCGCATCCCCGGCCTCAAGGCCGAGGCGCGCACCCTGGCGGAGGCCGGGGACGGCTCCCTGTGGGTGGGCACCCAGTCCTCGGGCGTGCGGCGCGTGATCCCGCGGCCCGGGGGGCCCCCCGAGGTGGAGACCTACGGCCCCGCCCAGGGCCTGCCCTCCCTGGCCCACGATTTCGTGCGCGAGCTCTCCACGGGCCTGGTCTTCACGACCCACGCGGGCTTCTACCGGTTCGACGAGGCCACCCGCCGCTTCCAGCCCGATCCCCGGTTCGCGGCCCTGTTCCCCCAGGGCCCCCGGTACCCCGACGGGGTCGTGGAGGGGCCCGGGGGCCGGATCTGGATGCACGTGCAGGACGAGGCGACCCTGGAGCGGGACACCGGCTACGCCGAGGCCCTCCCCGGCCACCCCTTCCGGTTCGAGAAGGGGCCCTGGAAGCGCCTGGCCGACTCCACCATCTACGCCATCCTCCCCGAGGCGGACGGCACCGTCTGGATGGGCGGGCCCGACGGCCTCGTGCGCTACGATCCCGGCGAGGAGTTCAGCCTGCCCTGGAGCTCCGGGCCCCTGGTGCGGCGGATCACCGGCCCCGGCCGGCAGACCCTCCATGGCGGGGCCGGCGCGTGGAACGGCGCGGGCCGGCTCCCCTTCGCCTCCAATACCCTGCGGTTCGAGTTCGCGGCCCCCGGCGGCTCCCCGGAATCGGCCACCCAGTACCGGGTGCGCCTGGAGGGCTACGACCGGGCCTGGTCCCCCTGGTCCTCGGAGACCTTCCGGGACTACACCAACCTCCCCGAAGGCGCCTACCGGTTTCAGGTCGCCGCCCGCAACGGGAACGGCCAGGTGACTCCCGCCAGCGCCGTGGGCTTCCGCATCCTCCCGCCCTTCTACCGCACCTGGTGGGCCTACCTGGTGTACGTCGCGCTGGGGGCCCTCACGCTCCAGGCGCTGGTCCAGTGGCGCCTCTGGCGCAGCCGCCTGGCGCGAAAGGTCCTGGTGCGCAAGGTGGTGGAACGCACCGAGCAGCTCAGGCGGAAGACCACCCAGCTGGAACTGGCCAAGGCCGAGGCGGAGGCCGCGACCCGCGCCAAGAGCGAATTCCTCGCCAACATGAGCCACGAGATCCGCACCCCCCTGAACGCCATCCTGGGGTACGCCGAGATCCTCCGGGACGAGGTGGAGGAGCCGCGCCTGCGGGAGCACCTCGCGGCGATCTCCAGCGGCGGCAAGGCCCTCCTGGGCATCATCGGGGACATCCTCGACCTGTCGAAGATCGAGGCGGGCCGCATGGAACTGGAGTACGCCCCGGCCCACGTGGGCGACCTTGTGCGGGACGTGGTGCGCACCTTCGCCCTGCGCTGCCGGGAGAAGGGACTGGACCTCCAGGTGGAGGAGGACCCCGCGCTGCCCGGGATCCTCGTGGTCTCCCAGGTGCACCTGCGGCAGATCCTCTTCAACCTGATGGGCAACGCGGTGAAGTTCACGGAGCGGGGCGCGGTTTCCGTGGCCCTGAAGGAATGGGGCCGGGGCCCCGACAGCGTGGACCTGGCCATCGAGGTGCGGGACACCGGCATCGGCATCCCCGAAGGGCAGCGGGAGACCATATTCGACGCCTTCCACCAGGTCTCGGGCCAGGACGCGTCCCGGTACGGCGGCACGGGCCTGGGCCTGGCCATCTGCCGCCGCCTGGCGGACATGATGGGCGGGGAACTGCGGGTGGCCAGCGCCCAGGGCCAGGGCAGCACCTTCACCCTCTTTCTCCACGGGGTGGCCGTTTCCAGCGAGGAGGCGGTGCACGAGGACCTGGAAGCGCCCTTCCGGGGCGAATTCCTGCCGGCCACCCTGCTCCTGGTGGACGACGTGAAGCCCAACCGGGAGCTGCTCAAGCACTTCTTCGAGAGCTTCCCCTTCCGGTTCGAGGAGGCCCAGGACGGCGCCGAGGCCGTGGCGGTGGCCCGCAGGGTCCTCCCGGACCTCATCGTCATGGACCTGCGGATGCCCGTGCTGGACGGCATCCAGGCCACGCGGATCCTCAAGGCCGACGACCGCCTCAAGGCCATCCCGGTGATCATCCTCACGGCCTCCACGACCCAGTCCGACGAGGCTCCGGTGTGGGAGAGCGGGGCCGACGGCTTCCTGCGAAAGCCCGTCTCCCGTTCCAGGCTCGCCGCGGAAATCGCGCGGTTCCTGCCCTGCCGCGGGGAGGCGGCCCCGGGCGGGGCCCGGGAACCCTCCCCCGAGGTGCGGGCCGCCCTCCCCCGGCTCCTGGCCGAACTGGAGGGGGAGGCCCAGGCGGAATGGAGGCAGCTGGAGGATTCCTTCTTCATCGACCGCATGACCGGGTTCGCCGCGCGCATGGCGGCCCTCGCCGACACCTACGGGGAACCCGGCCTCAAGGCCTGGTCCGGCCAGGTCCTGGACCAGGCCGGCGCCTTCGACATGGAGAACCTCCCCGCCACCTTCCGGCGTTTCCCCGACGTGGTGGACGCCATCCGCCGGCTCTGCGGCTAGACTTGATGGACCCCCGGATTCCCAACGTGCCCGAAGCCCCCTCCCACATCCTCATCGTGGACGACGTCCCACGCAATCTCCAGGTGCTGGCCCTGCTCCTGGACAAGGCGGGATACCGGGTGTCCATGGCCATGGACGGCGCCAAGGCCCTGGCGATGGTCCAGGTGGAGCCCCCCGACCTCATCCTCCTGGACGTGATGATGCCCGAGCTGGACGGCCTGGAAGTGTGCCGCCGCCTCAAGGCCGACCCATCCGTGCGGGAGATTCCCGTGATCTTCCTCACCGCCAAGGCCGAGCTGGAGGACCTGCAGGAAGGCTTCCGCCTGGGGGCCGTGGACTACGTGACCAAGCCCTTCCGGGGCGGCGAGCTCCTGGCCCGGGTGGCCACCCACGTCAAGCTGGGGCAGGCCCTGGAGCGGGAGCGGGAACTCCGCCGGAGCCTGGAGGCCACCCTGGCCCAGGTGAAGGTGCTCTCCGGCCTGCTGCCCATCTGCGCCAAGTGCAAGAAGATCCGGGACGACCAGGGGTACTGGAACCAGATCGAGAACTACCTCTGCGCCCACGCCGACGTGGACTTCACCCACGGCATCTGCCCGGAGTGCTCGAGCGCGCTGTACCCCGAGATGAACGGCTAGGAACCTTCACCCCGCCGGGGTCCCGGCTTCCGCGGGCTCCAGGGTCCGGGCGTCCTGCTCGAGGATTCCCAGGAGCCGGCTGGCCAGGGCGCACCGGAAGGCCATGACCCGGAGGGTGGGACCCGCGGGCCGGCCCAGGGTACGGATGGCCGAGATGAGGGGGGCCGGAACGATGCGCTTCAGGATCGCCCGGGCGTGGGCGGAGCTGCGCAGCGGGCCGGCGTCGCTGCGCAGCGCCGCCACCAGGGAGGCCCGGAAGGGGGGCGGGAGGAGCCGGGTCATGGCCGGGCCCTCCAGTTCGCCGGCCATCCAGGACCGGTAGTCCTCGTCGTGCAGGTACCGGTTGCGGCTGTCGTCGGCGGCCAGGGTCGCGAAGGGGATGGGGGGGCTGAGGCTCCGCACCAGCTGCTCGTAGAGGTTCCGCCGCACCCGCAGGTGATCGGGCAACTGCCGCACGAATTCCATCACCGTGCGGGCCAGCATGGGGTTCGCCACCTCCACGAAGGGCGTCTTCACGTCCGACAGGGCGGCCAGCGAGATGGGGATGAAGCAGGTGTGGATGAGGCGGTCCCCGTAGGTCTGCAGGGATTCCTCGGGGCGCCGCTTCAGGTCGTCCGGGAGGATCTGGCGGCCGTCCGAGATGAGCCCGGCGGTTTCCTCCCCCAGGATCTCGCTGAGGAGAACCATGTCCTGGGCATACCGGTGATGGGTCTCCGGCCGGGAGATCGTGCCGAAGCCCTCGTCGCCCCGGATGATCCCGCCCACGCCCTCCCGGGCGAGCCCGGCCCACATCCTGAGGCCGTCCAGGTAGGGGAACAGGGCCTCCGTGGTGCCGCCGTGGGCGGCCATGAACGCGTCCACCACCTCCGCCGGAGGGGCCCCGGACCGCTCCGTGAGGAAGTAGTCGTTCACGAGGCCGTAGTGCCGGGCGAGCTTTTCGGCCACGAAGGCGTCGTTCCCCCGCTGGAGGCGGGTGGAGGCCAGGCCCCAGGTCACCGTGCGGGGCCGGAACCCGGAGCCCTCCAGGGCGGCGAGCACCATCCGGCTGTCGTAGCCTCCGGACAGAGGCACCACCCACCGCGGGGACCGGGTGTGGCAGTTCCGGATGGCGCCGCCCACGAGGGACCCCAGGTTTTCCAGGGCCTCGGCGCGGCTCATGCTGAGGTTCTGGAAGACGACGGGGGAGGTGTGCAGGTCCAGGGTCCAGGCCCCCCGGTCCAGGGTGAGGCGCGCGCCCCGGGGAAGCCGGCGGATGCGCGTGTCCCAGGAATCCGAAGGGCCCAGGGAGCCCGAGGACAGGAACCAGGCGAAAGCCGACCGGTTGAAGGAAAGCCCCCGGAGGAGGCAGATGAGGGCCCGCTGGGAGGTGGAGGCCAGGAACTCCCGTTCCGTGAAGGCGTACCAGAGGGTGCGGGTCCCGGCGTAATCCGAGCAGAGTTCCGTGAGGTGGCCGTCGGCGCGCACCAGGGCGTAGGTGCCGTCGGGGAGGGGGCTTCCCGGCCGGGCCCAGGCCTCCCCGTCCCCCACCAGGGCGCCCAGGCAGGCCGAAGCCCCCTCGGTCTGCACAGCCCCGTGGGGGCCCGTCACGCACAGCCCCTCGCCGGGCCCCAGGTGGAGGTGGTGCGGGAACTCCCCCCGCAGGAGGGCCGGGGTGATGCGGTCCGCCACACGCGCGAGCGTTTCGCCGGAGAATCCCGCAAGCCCGTGGGGACGGCACGTGTAGATCAGGTTCGACATGGGGAGAAAGGTCTAGGGTTCGGTTGCGACGGCATTCCCACCGGCCCCCCTGCGGGAGGGCACGACGCCCTCGGGAATGGGGAGCAGCCGGATCTTCCAGACCATGGAAAGGACCATCCGCACCTGGAGGAGGCCCCGGCAGGTGGACGCGCCCTTGGCGAGGCAGGCCTGGGAGGACCGGTTCTCCACGGCCACCAGCATCACCACCCGGGAGCCCACCGGCAGGTTCCCGGTTACGTGGGCCAGGAGGACGGCATTGATGCCCCGGCCCCGCCATTCGGGCCGCACCCAGGCGCCGCCGAGGTACACGGCATCCGGGCCCAGCCACCGGGCCACAGGGTCCCAGGGGTACTGCCACCCGCAGGCCACCGGTTCCCCTTCGATGCAAAGCACGTGGGCCACCGCCTGGCGGCGGAAGTTGGAGAGGCCCTCCCCTCCGCCCGCGCGGATGAGCAGGTCCAGGTCCGGGTCGTCGGCGGAGGTGAAGGTCCGGACCGTCCACCCTTCCGGGAGCACCGATTCCGGGCCGGGGCCGGTGGTGCGGAATTCATAGAGCAGGTTCTCGGTCAATTCCGTGACCCGGCTCCAGAGGTAGGCGGTCGCGGCCCGGAAGCCCAGGGTGCGCAGTTTGCGCACCAGGTCGCCGAGGAAGGGGGGGATCCGGCGCAGCACGTCCCCCAGGCGCCTGCCCAGGGAGCGGGTGCGGTGCTGCAGGGATTGCGGATCGCTCATGGGCCTGGCCTCCGCCGGGGAACTTCCGGAAGCTCGATCGCCTTGGCAGGTATGTCGTCTGTCTGCACCGGGTTTCGAGGGGAAAGGTGGGCGTATTGATTAATGGCCACTGTGACAAAACGGGTTGGGATCGTCAAGCGGGCAATTAATTAACATTCCCCGGAGGGCCAAAACAAAGGCATCGTTCGAACGTTCGTCCGAACGATGCCGGGGGGCGGGTCTTTTTAGATGCGGTCGAAGGCGCTGAAGAAGTAGCTCACTTCGCGGGCGGCCGAATCCGGGGAGTCGGAGCCGTGGGTGGCGTTGCGCCCCATGTTCTGGCCGTAGAGCTTGCGGAGGGTGCCTTCGGCGGCCTTGGCCGGATCGGTGGCCCCCATGAGTTCCCGCCAGCGGAGGATGGCGTTCTCGCCCTCCAGGCAGAGGAGGACCACCGGACCTTCCGTCATGAAGGCTTCCAGCTCGGGGTAGAACCCCTTGTGGACGTGCTCGGCGTAGAAGCCCCGGCAGAGCTCGGGGGTCAGGCGCGCCATGCGCATGCCGCGCAGGGTGAAGCCGGCCTTTTCGATGGCGGAAAGGATGTTGCCGATGTTGCCGTCCTGGACCGCATTGGGCTTGATGATCCCAAACGTCTGTTCAATGCTCATTGATGCTCCATAAACAATCCCACAGTTTGCCCCAGCCCCCTTGAGTACTCAAGCGGAAGGGTCAGGAATACGACCCTCCGGTGATTTCGCGACGTATGGTGGGCAATTCGCCGCGTCGCATGTAAAATGGAGGGCTTGACGGAACTGGAACCCAGCATGCTTGACAACCTCCTTAAGAAATTCATCGGCTCCAAGAACGACCGCGAGCTGAAGCGCCTCTGGGCCAAGGTCCAGACGATCAACGCCCTCGAGGCGGGGATCCGGGAGCTCTCGGACGACGACCTGAAGGCCAAGACTCCTTATTTCAAGGAAAAGCTGGCCAACGGGGCGACCCTGGAGGACATCCTGCCCGAAGCCTTCGCCGTGGTGCGGGAGGCCTCCCGGCGGGTGCTTCGCATGCGCCATTTTGATGTGCAGCTCATTGGCGGCATGGTGCTCCACTACGGCAAGGTCGCCGAGATGCGCACGGGCGAGGGCAAGACCCTCACCGCCACCCTGCCCCTGTACCTGAACGGTCTGGCCGGCAAGGGCAGCCACCTGGTCACCGTGAACGACTACCTGGCCCGGCGCGACGCGGAGTGGATGGGCCGTCTCTACGGCTGGCTGGGCCTCACCGTGGGCGTCGTGCAGCACGGCCTCACGGACGACGAGCGCCGCGCCGCCTACGCCTGCGACATCACCTACGCCACCAACAACGAGATCGGCTTCGACTACCTGCGCGACAACATGAAGTGGTCCCTGGAGGACTTCACCCAGCGCGGCTTCACCTTCGCCATCGTGGACGAGGTGGACTCCATCCTCATCGACGAGGCCCGCACCCCCCTGATCATCGCCGGCAGCAGCGAGGAGGACACCTCCAAGTACTTCCGCATCGATGCCGTGGTGCCCAAGCTCAAGCCCGAGGTGGACTTCAAGGTCGACGAGAAGGACCGCCAGGTCACCCTCACCGACGAGGGCATCCAGCACGCCGAGCAGATCCTGGGGGTGGCCAACCTCTACGACCCCTCCGCCATCGAGACCCTCCACGGCCTCAACCAGGCCCTGCTGGCCCACAACCTCTACAAGCGGGACGTGGAGTACATGGTCCGGGAGAAGGAGGACGGCAAGGGGCTGGAAGTGGTCATCGTGGACGAGTTCACGGGCCGCATGATGCCGGGCCGCCGCTGGTCCAACGGCCTCCACCAGGCCATCGAGGCCAAGGAGGGCGTGGAGGTCAACGCCGAGAACCAGACCCTGGCCACCGTGACCTTCCAGAACTTCTTCCGCATGTATGAGAAGCTCGCGGGCATGACCGGCACCGCCGAGACCGAGGCGCGGGAGCTCCTGCAGATCTACAAGCTGGAAGTGATCGTCATCCCCACCAACATGCCCATGATCCGCGCGGACTACGCCGACACGGTCTACGCCTCCAAGAACGGCAAGAAGGCCGCCATCATCGCCGAGATCAAGGAGCTGCACGCCAAGGGCCAGCCCATCCTCGTGGGCACCGCCAGCATCGAGAGCAGCGAGGACCTGTCCGAGGCCCTCAAGGCCGCCAAGATCCGCCACGTCGTGCTGAACGCCAAGCACCACGCCAAGGAGGCCGAGATCATCGCCCAGGCCGGGCGCAAGGGCTCCGTGACCATCGCCACCAACATGGCCGGCCGCGGCACCGACATCGTCCTGGGCGGCAACCCCGAAGGCATGGCCAAGATGGAGGCCGGCAAGCGCGGCATCGAGATCTACCACGAGGACGGCCGCGAGACGGCGGAGTTCCTGGCCCTGGTGGACGAGATGGCCCGCCAGACCGAGACCGAGAAGGCCGAGGTCATCGAGGCCGGCGGCCTCCACATCCTGGGCACGGAGCGCCACGAGAGCCGGCGCATCGACAACCAGCTCCGCGGCCGCGCGGGACGCCAGGGCGACCCCGGCTCCTCCCGGTTCTACCTCAGCCTCGAAGACGATCTCATGCGCATCTTCGGCGGGGACCGCATCAAGAGCATGATGAGCACCCTGGGCATGAACGACGACGAGCCCATCGAGGCGGGCATGGTCACCCGCGCCATCGAGCGTTCCCAGAAGCGGGTGGAAGCCCACCACTTCGAGATCCGCAAGCACCTGCTCGAGTACGACGACGTCATGAACAAGCAGCGCATCTTCTTCTACGGGCTGCGCTGCGAGATCCTGCGGGGCAACACCAAGGAGTACGTGCTCCGGGTGGCCGCCGAGATCGTGGAGGGCCTGGTGACCGACTACCTCCCCGAGAAGGGCGAGCGGGACGTGGCGGGCTTCAAGGAGCGGTTCGAGCAGCTCTACGCCCTGGAAGGCGTGGACCTGGACGCCTACGCCGGCATGGGCCACGCCCAGGCCATCGAACAGCTGAGTGCCATGGTCACGGAGGCCTACGAGGAGAAGGAACGCCGCCTGGGCAGCGAGGACGTCCTGCGCTGGCACGAGCGGGTGGCCATCCTGCAGATCATCGACTCCGCCTGGAAGCGCCACCTGCTGGTCATGGACCACCTCAAGGAAGCCATCGGGTTCCGCGGCTACGGCCAGAAGGACCCCCTGGTGGAATACAAGCGGGAGAGCTACGAATACTTCGAGCAGATGCGGTTCGGGTACGAGGACGAGATCATCAGCTACCTGTACCGGGTCGAGCCCCAGCCCGCCTATATCCCCGACGATGAGTCCTTCTTCCGCGAACCCGCCGGGATGCATGAACTGGGTCCCGACGAACTGGGTTCCCTCATGGAGATGGGCCTTCCCGGCGACGCGGTGAAGCGGGTGATGCGCTTCTCGGCGGGCGGGCTGGAGGAAGAGTAGGGCCAGCAGGAAAATTCCGGCTGACATCCCAAGCGCTTTATGGTTCGCTAGTTCTATGGAACTGGTGATCGTCACAGGGATGTCGGGGGCCGGAAGGCGTTCGGTGCTCAGCGCGCTGGAGGATGCGGGCTGCACGGCCCTGGACAACGTCCCCGCGCGCCTCCTGGAGCCGCTCCTGGAACTGGAGGCCAAGCTCAACCCCAGCCGTCCCCGGCTGGCGGTGGGCATGGACAACCGCCACCCCGAGTTCGCCGAGGAACTGCCGGCGTTGGTGGATCGCCTCCTGGACAGTTCCATCCCCGTGTACGTGGTCTTCGTGGAGGCCCAGGACGAGGCGCTCCTGCGGCGCTTCTCGGAATCCCGGCGCCCCCACTACCTGGCCAAGGACGGCGCCCTCAGCGAGGCCATCAAGCGCGAGCGGGAGAGCCTGGTGCCCGTGCGGGAGATGGCCACGGCCATCATCGACACCACGAACCTGACCCTGTCCCAGCTGCGCCGCCGCATCTCCGAGCTGCTGCCGGACCTCCCGGTGGAGGGCACCACCCTGCGCCTCATCAGCTTCGGCTTCAAGCACGGGGTCCCCCCGGAATCGGACATGGTCCTGGACGCCAGGTTCCTGCCCAATCCCCACTATGTTGCTGAATTAAAGCCGCTTACCGGTAAGGATATCCCGGTCCGGGACTTCCTGCTGAAATCCGACATCTTCGGCACCTTCCTGGCCCTCACGGAGAACTGGATCCTCTGGGCCTGGCCCTACATCCAGCAGGAGGGCAGGGCCTACCACACCATCTCCATCGGCTGCACCGGCGGCCAGCACCGGAGCGTGGCGCTGGTGGAGATGCTGGCCCAGCGCCTGCGCCGGGACATCCCGAAGCTAGTGTTGACACACCGCGAGTTGCACGGCTAGAGGACCCTCCGGCGAGTCCGGAGGGGAGAAACTAGGGATTCAAGAAAACCCGGAATTGTGACGATATCCCTTTCAGCAGGGCGATTTCTCTCTGGTCAATTGCCGAGTTTTTGCAAGAATGGAGATTGAAACAGCGCACGCATCGGGTAGTCTTCGTTCAGCATTCCTCCGGGGGAGGTCCACCATGAGCGGAACCATCGAGTCGAGAACGGCCAAGCGGATTCCCTTGGGCGCCCCCGTCAAGGTCCTGGTCAAGGGGAAGGTCATCCTCGCGGCCATCGCCGTGAACATCAGCATGGGCGGCATCCTCCTCAACGCGGCGGAGCCGCTCCCCGTGGGCAGCCAGTGCGAGGTCTCCATCGGCCTGCGGGGCGGATCCGGGGCCGACAGCTTCCAGACCCTGGGCCGGGTGGTGCGCAGCGGCGAGAACGGCACCGCCATCCAGTTCGCCAAGATGCTCGGCGACCAGACCCTGGAGGTCCTGGCCCAGCCGGCGTCCGAATCCTGGGGCTCCTCCCTGGTGCACGCCTACGTGAACTATTTCAGGGTGAGCCAGAGCCGCATCGGCTTCGACAGCGAGCGCGTCTTCGGCGTGACGGCCAGGACCTTCCGCACCGTCTCCACCATCTCCTTCATCACCTGCATCCCCGCCGCGGTGCTGCCCGTCTGGGCGCTTCGCGCCTACATCCCCAACAACATCCCCGACTGGGGCAAGATCCTCGCCGCCTTCGCCTACGGCGCCATCTGGCTCCTGGTCCTGCAGCCGCTCGTGGACCTGACGATCTTCAGGACCCTCCGGTCGAAGGTGGAAAGCCGGAATTAAGGTCTGTCCGGAATCTGTGGACAAGGATGGCTTATACCCGATCCCCTCGGGGCATGGTGCCTGGAAGGTGAGTTTCCTGGCAACCTACGAACCTGTTTTTCGCCGGAGAATCCAGGCGAAAAGATGAAACGCTGGGGCGCAGAGATCTCGCTGGGGCGCTGGGGGTTCAAGCCCGGGTGTGAATGACCCGGCGGATTCCGCCATCCTTGAGGGGCCAGCCGCGGACGTTCAAAAGCAGGCCAACCTCGAGACCGGAGACACGCAACTGTGAATAGACCTGGGCGAAGTGCGCATGCGCCAGCTTCTCCTTCTTTTCCCAGCGCCCCAGCGAGTCCCCAGCGCCCCAGCGTTTCAGCTTTTCGATGGGCCTTCCGATCCGCCCAGGACAAGCCGTTCAGAGCTTCAACCACACAACGAGCCAGGCTATTGCAACCTGTGCTGAATAACTGCGAGCCGTCTCATCAAAGCGGGTCGCGAGGCTTCTGATGTTCCATCGAATGGCGCTCCCGTCTGGTGCCTCCAGAGGATCCCCTACACCATCGGGCGGTTGGGAAGCCGCGAACGTCCCATCCTTCCCTGCTCAGGAGGCAGCAGGGGCGCCCGTTTTTCGCACATCTCATCGGTCAAGAAGCTTCTTACCATCGTTCCTCCGGGACGAAAATCCTGGTGCACGAGGCTTGAGCCATGAGTACAACCTGACTATTCATTGAGCCTACAAAATGCCGAACACTCCTTAGTTCGCGCCCACCGTCGCGCCGCAGCCCCGGTCCTGGCGGATGGGGCGGCCCTTGTTGCCGCGGACGGTGTTGCCTTCCACCACGGTCCCCGGGCACGACTCCAGGTAGATGCCGTCCCGGGTGCTGCCGGTGACGGTGTTGCCCCTCACCGTCATGCCGGTGGCGTTGGTGCGCAGGTGGATGCCGTACCCGTCGGTGGCCTGGATGGTGTTGTCCTTGATGAGGTTCCCGTCGCAGGCCGAAATGCCGATGCCGAAGCCCCGGTTCCCGGCGATCAGGTTGTGGACGATCTGGGAATTGTTGAAGAAGGCCGAATTGCTGTACCGGGCCGGGGGTCCCCCGGCGATGCCGCCGCCCCGGTTCCCGGTGATGGTGCAGTCGGCGATGAGGAGGCGCGTCACCGTCTCGCCGGCGTTGGGTTCCACGTCGATGCCGCATTCGGGGGGCGTGCCCTGGGTGTTCCTGAAGGTGGAGGACCGCACCTGGATGTCCTGGCCGCCAACGATGGACATGCCCTGGCGGCGGTTCCGGTCCGCCACCACCTGGTCGAAGCTGAGGTCCGAACAGGCCCGGGCGACGTAGAACCCGTCCCCCCAGCAGTCCGAGACCGTCAGCCCCTGGACCCGCACCCGGGCGGAGGCGGTGATGGACAGGCCCATGCCCCATTCCCCGGCGAGGCCCTGGTGCGTGTCCCGGTCGCCCTGGATCCGGCCGCCCTGGATGGTCACGTCGGTGGCCTTGTCCACGGCCACGATGGCGTAGCCCGGGGACGCCGAGGGCATGGCCTTCAGCACGGCCCGGGGGGCGAGGCGCAGGGTCATGCGGCTGCCCAGGAGCAGGCCGCTTTTGCCCTCCCGGGCGGTGGCGTTGATGAGGTAGGTGCCGTCGGGGATCTCCACGGTGCCCCCCGTGCCGGCGACCGCGTCGATGGCCCTCTGGATGGCGGCGGTGTCGTCGGCGACCCCGTCGCCCTTGGCGGCATAGGGCGCCCTGCGCACCTGGGCCTGGGGCGGAGGCCTGCGGGGCGGGGCCCCTGCGCCCAGAATGGCCAGCTGCGTCAGCGCGAGGATCAGGATCCCGGGTTTCATCATCCCCCAAGTCTACTTGGTCGTGTTGGTGCCCACCGTGGCCGTGCCGTCGGCATTGCGGATGGCGGTGCCGGTGTTGCCGGTGACGGTGTTGCCGCTGACGGTGGTGCCGGTGCAGTAGGCCAGGTAGATGCCGTCGCCCTGGTTGGAGGTCACGGTGTTGCCCGTGATGACGAAATTCAGGGAGTAGTAGTCGATCCAGATCCCGTCGCCCTTGTTGTTCTTGATGAAATTGTTGGTGAAGGAGATCCGTTCCGACTCGTCCCAGGCGATGCCGCCGAGCATGTAGTTGCTGCCGCCGTTGTCGGTGATGCTGCAGCCGGTGACCACGCAGTCCGTGCAGAAGGCGGTGCCGTTGCCGGTGGGCCCGTTCTTCGTGGAGCCGCCGCCGGCGATGCCGCCGCCCACGTTGCCGAAGATGTTGCAGCCGATCACCTGCACATTGGCGACGGTGGAGCCGGAATTGGGCTCGAAATCCAGGCCGCAGGCGGGGTCGTTGCCGTTGGTGTTGCTGAAGGTGCTGTACTGGATGACGATCCCGTTGCAGTACACCAGCGAGCACCCCTGGCGGCGGTTGTTGTCCGCGGTGCAATCGGAGATCACCACGTTGGAGACGTTGTTGTAGATGTAGAAACCGTCGTTGCAGTTGTTCTTGGAGGTGGTGCCCAGGATGGTCATGCCGCTGGCGTTGCCGATGGCGACCCCGTTGCCGATCTCCACGTCCGAGCCGGTGCCGTTGATGTAGGTGCCGAGGTTGCGCCCCACCCGGTCGCCGATGATCGTGCCGCCCACCAGGGCGATGTTGGACTCCTTCATGCCCACCACCGAGTAGCCGCTGGAGGTGGTCATGGTGATGCACTGCAGCACCGCGCCGGGATCCAGCAGGAGGGTATTGCCGGGATTGAGGTAGAGGCCGAACTGGCTGGAGGAGGCGGTGGGGTTGATGCGGTAGGTGCCGGCCGGGACGTAGCAGATGCCGTTGCCGGTGGCGGCCAGGGCCCGGTTGATGGCCGCGGTGTCGTCCGTGGATCCGTCCCCCGTGGCGCCGTACTGGGTCCTGGCGTTGACGGTGGTGTTGCTGGTCACCGTGAGGATCCGGACGCTGGACGAGACCGAGGGGGTCGATACGGAGGTGGCGGTGATCCGGCGGATGGTCTTGGCGGAAACCGAGGGGCAGGTGTAGACGCCCGCGGAGGAGATGGTGCCCACGGTGGCATTGCCCCCGGCGATCCCGTCCACGCTCCAGGTGACCGAATCGGTGCTCGAGCCCGTGATGGCGGCGGAGAACGTGAGCTGGCCCCCGCTGCCCACGGCGGTGGGCACCGCGGGGGTCAGGATGATGGCCGTGGTGGTGCCCGGTGCGGCCACCGTGACGACGGTGGAGACGCTCTTGGTGGGGTCGGCGGTGCTGGTGGCCTTCACGGTGTGGGTGCCCGCGGCCGCGGGGGCCGTGTAGGTGGTCGTGGCGCCCGTCCCGGACAGGGTTCCCACCGTGGAGTTGCCGCCGGTGATGGTGTCGACGGTCCAGGTGACGCCGGTGTCGCTCGCGCCCGTCACGGTCGCCGTGAAGGACAGGGTGCCGGAGGTGGCGAGGTTGGCCGTTCCCGAAGGGGTCATGGCCAGGGTCACCACCGGCGCGGTGACGGTGACGGTGGTGGAAGCGGAGCGGGTGGGATCCGCCGTGCTCTGGGCCGCAACCACATGGGACCCGCCGGTGGCCGGCGCCGTGTAGGTGACCGAGCCCCCGGAGCCGGTGATGACGCCCACGGTGCCGTTGCCTCCGGAAACGGAGTCCACGGTCCAGGTCACCCCGGTATCGCTCGCGCCCGTCACCGTCGCCGTGAAGGACACGGTGCCGGAGGTGGCGACGCTGGCCGTTCCCGACGGGCTCAGGGCCAGGGTCACCACCGGCGCGGTGACGGTGATCGTGGCGGAGGCGTTCCGGGTGGGATCGCCGACGCTCGTGGCCATGAGGGTGTGGGTCCCGGCGGCGGTGGGCGCGGTGTAGGTGACGGTGGTGCCGGTGCCCGAGAGGGTCCCGGTGGTGGCGTTGCCGCCCGCCACGTTGTCCACGGTCCAGGTGACCCCGGACGTGGACCCGGTGACGGTGGCGGTGAAGGTCTTGGTGGTGCCGCCGGTGACGGTGGTGGCTCCCGGCGTGAGGGCCACCGTCACGCCCGCGGTGACCGTGACGGTGGTGGAGGCGGATTTGGTGGTGTCGACGGTGCTCCTGGCCGAGACCACGTGGGTCCCGGCGGCGGCCGGCGCCGTGTAGGTGACCGTGGCCCCGGTTCCGGTGATGGTCCCCACGGTGCTGTTGCCGCCCGCGACGGCGTCCACCGTCCAGGTGACGCCCGTGGTGGTGGTGCCGGTCACCGTGGCGGTGAAGGACAGGGCCGCTCCGGTGGCCAGGGAACTGGCGCCGGGGGTGAGGGTGACCGCCACCCCGGAAAGCACCGTCACGGTCCCCGAGGCGGACTTGGTGGGGTCGGCGGCGCTGGTGGCCAGGATGGTGTGGGTGCCCGCGGCGGCGGGAGCCGTGTAGGTGACGGTGTTGCCGGTTCCGGTGAGGGTGCCCACGGTGGCATTGCCGTTGGCCACGCCGTCCACGGTCCAGGCGACGGCCGTGTTGGCGGCGCCGGTGACGGTGGCGGTGACGGCGGCCGTGGCGCCCGCGCTCAGGCTGCCCGATGAGGGGCTCAGGGTCACGGCCACCGGGGCCTGGACCGTGACGACCGCCGAGGCGGATTGGGTGGGATCGGCCGCGCTGGTGGCGGAGACGGTGTGGGATCCGGCGGTGGAAGGCGCGGTGTAGGTCACGGTGGCGCCGGTGCCGGTGATCGTCCCGACGGTGGCGTTGCCGCCGGCCACGGAATCCACGTACCAGGTCACGGCCGTGCTGGCCGCTCCGGCGACCGTCGCGGTGAAGGAGGCGGTGGCGCCCGGGGGTACGCTGGCCGAGGCGGGGGTGAGGGCCACCTGCACCGGGGGCCTCACCGTGATGGCGGCGGCGCCGGTGCTGGCGGGGGCGGCGACGCTGGCGGCGGTGACGGTGTGGGTGCCGGCGGCGGCGGGGGCGTTGTACACGACCGTGGCGCCCGAGCCCGCGAGGGTCCCTGTGGTGGCGTCGCCGCCCGGGATGCCGTCCACGGCCCAGGTCACGGCGGTGTTGGTGGAGCCGCTGACGGTGGCGGTGAGGGACAGCGAGCCCCCGTTGAGGACCGAGGCGCTGGCCGGGCTCACCCCCACCACGATGGAACCGGGGGAGAGGACGGTAATGGCGGCCTGGTCGTAGATCAGGGGGTTGACGGAGCTGGCGGCCCGGATCGTGTGGGTGCCCGGGGCGGCCGAGGCGGTGTAGGTGACCTTCGACCCGGTTCCGGAAACGGTGCCGGTGGTGGTGTTGCCGCCCACGACCCCATCCACCGACCAGACCACGCTGGTGTGGCGGGTGCCCGTCACCGCGGCCGAGATGGCCAGCGTCTCCGAGGGGGCCAGGGTTCCGGAGGCGGGATCCAGGGCCACGTCCATGGACGGGGCGAAGACCCGCACGGGGGCAGTGCCCACCCGTTTGGCGTCCGCCTGGCTCACGACCGTGATGGTGTGGGTGCCGGGATTGGTGGGGGCCACGTAGGTGGCGGAGGTCCCGGTGCCGGAAATGGTGCCGACGGTGGGGTCCCCGCCCGGGATGTTGTCCACGGACCAGGTCATCGCCGTGTCCTGGGCACCGGGGTTGGCCACGGTGGCCGTCACCACGTCGTTGCCGTTCGTGTCGATGTAGTCCAGGTTCACGGACAGGGCCGCGGTCGTCGCCGGGGTCAGGGCGGAATTGGGGGATCCCGCGCCCCCGCAGGCGATGAAGGAACAGACGGTGCCGATGACGAGCAATCCCAGGAGGCGTATTTGAATGCCAATACCGTTCATGGGCTCCTCCGCCCTCACGCCCGTTCTATCGGGTCAATGACCGGAACCCATTAGTCGTGAGATCAAAGTAATTTTAGATTCATTGCGAAAAAGAGGGGGAAAAAAAGAAAAAGGGAATAAATCGCCCTTGCAGGGGCGAAATTAAATGAATATGAAATTTCTTCGGCCCCTTCCGGGGATGAAAAGGAGGGCGGGATTCCGCCCCGGGGTTTCATCCACTACAATGGGCGGGCCTCACCGGAAAGGTGCAAACCATGCTCGGATCCCTGATCCACAAATGGAAACTGAGGGGATACCTGAAGCAGGGCCTCCAGGTCGCGGATGACTGCCGCATGGTGAGCATTCCGGATTTCGGTTCCGAGCCCTACCTCATCAGCATCGGCAGGCACGTGACCCTGGCGAGCAATGTCACCTTCATCACCCACGACGGCGGCACCTGGGTCATCCGGGACCGGCCCCGGTTCAAGGAGGTGATCCGGTACGGCCGCATCACCATCCATGACAACTGTTTCATCGGCAAGGGCGCCTTCCTCATGCCCGGGGTGAGCATCGGCCCCAACGCGGTGGTGGCCAGCGGATCCATCGTCACCCGGGACGTGCCCCCCAACAGCGTCGTGGCGGGGGTTCCCGCGCGGGTCCTGCGGGACATCGATTCCTACGCGGAGAACCTGCTGGCGGTCAATCCCCCGTACGACCGGGAGGCGTACCGGCGGGACAAGGTGGCGGAACTGCTCCGGCTCTTCCCCCGCCCCTGGTGACCCGCCATCCCTTCCAGGGCAAGGGCCCGGCTTGAAAAAATAGCCTTGATTGGTCGAAGGCTTCGAGTGCATGATCCAGAGGGCAACCACAGGTGTTACTCATGGGCATTATCCGGGAGCTCAAGAATTTATATAAGAAAATACGGCTTTGGCAATTTCGTCGAGCGGGCCTCGTCATGGGCGAAGGCTGCCGATTCGCCCGGATCCCCACCTTCGGAACGGAACCCTATCTCATCACCCTGGGCAACCATGTGGCCATCGCCTCCGATGTCGTCTTCATCACGCACGATGGCGGGACCTTCGCCTTCCGGCATCAGGAACGGTACCGGAAGGTCATCAAGTACGGCCGCATCAACATCCTGGACAACTGCGTCATCGGCGAGCGCGCCATCCTCCTGCCGGGCGTTACCATCGGCCCCAATTCGGTGGTGGCCGCGGGGGCCGTGGTGTCCCGCAATGTCCCGCCCGGAGTGCTGGCCGCGGGCAATCCGGCCAAACCGGTCATGACCCTGCACCAGTATGCCGAATGGTCCCTGGCTTCCACCCCCGCCTACGACGAGGACGCCTACCACCGGGACAAGAAGGCGTTCCTGATGAACATGCGTATGCGGGGCTCCTCCCTGAAGCCGCGCCCGGCCCCCCCCGCGGAACCCCCCCGGGTCGATGGGGTCGATTCGGAATCCTGAACGCTAAAGCTCACAAATAGAAATTTTATGTATTGGGGATTCCGGCCGGGAATCGCCCGGCTCCGCCCCGTCAAAAATCTTTTAATTGGGATATTGATTGAATTGTAGAAAACATGCATCCTAGGGTGTTCCTCAAGCTTTCTGAACCTGGTCCGCAATGCATCACACCTGCAAAGGCACCCCGGGCGCCTTCGCCGACGATGACTTTCTAGGAGTAACCCATGGGCGCTGCCGTCCTCGATCGACCTCCCCACCAGGGCCTGGTGCCCAGGGTCCTGTTCCCCTTTGCGGCCGCCCTGGCCCTTGCCTTCATGCCCTCCTGCAGCGGCGGCGGGGGTGGAGGTTCCACCCCGGCGCCCGCGCCCACCACCCCCGTGGTCACGGCTCCGGCCTATGTGACCTCCGGGGCCACGAATCTCACCGCGTCCACGCCGGCCCAGACGAACTGCACCTTCACGTGGACCATCACCAACGGCACCCTCACGGCGGGAGCCACCTCCACGTCCGTCACCTTCACCGCCGGAACCAGCGGCGCCGTGACGCTTTCCTGCGTGGCCACCAATGCCGACAAGGTCGCCAGCGCCGCCGGGACCGCCACCTCCACCATCGTCGCGGCGCCCGTCCTTCCGGTCATCACCACGCCCGCCAACGTGTCCCCCAACGCCACGGGCCTGACGGCCACGGTTCCGGCCCAGACCGGCTGCACCTATGCCTGGACCATCGCCAACGGCACCATCACCGCCGGCGGAACCACCGCCAGCGTCACCTTCACCGCGGGAGCCTCGGGCACCACGGACCTGGGCTGCGTGGTCACCAATGCCGCGGGCACCGCCAGCGCCAAGGGCACCGCCTCCTCCACCATCATCACCACGACCCTCGTGCAGCCGGTCGTGACCGCCCCCACCGCGGCCACCGCCGGCACCGCGGGCCTCACGGCCTCCGTGCCCGCCCAGACGGGCGCCATCTTCGCCTGGACCATCACCGGGGGCACCCTCACCGCCGGGGCCGACACCAACACCGTCACCTTCACCGCCGGGGACGTGGGCTCCCTCCAGCTGAGCTGCGTCGCCTCCAACCTCGCCGGTGCCACCACCGCGCCCGGCACCGCCACCGTCGCGGTCCTGGCCGCGCCCACCACGCCCACCATCACGGTGGCCTCCAAGGTCACCGCGGGCGCCACGGGCCTCACGGCTTCCGTTCCCGCCCAGACCGGCAGCACCTATGCCTGGACCCTCACCGGCGGCACCATCACCGCCGGCGGCACCACCAACGCCATCACCTTCACGGCCGGGGCCAGCGGCACCGTGGGCCTGAGCTGCGTCGTCACCAACGGCGCGGGCACCCCCAGCACCGCGGGCACCGCCTCCAGCACCATCTACGCCGCGCCCGCCACGCCCACCATCACGGTGGCCTCCAAGGTCACCGCCGGCGCCACGGGCCTCACGGCTTCCGTTCCCGCCCAGACCGGCAGCACCTACGCCTGGACCCTCACGGGCGGCACCGTCACCGCCGGCGCCGGCACCAACGCCATCACCTTCACGGCCGGGGCCAGCGGCACCGTGGGCCTGAGCTGCGTCGTCACCAACGGCGCGGGCACCCCCAGCGCCGCGGGCACCGCCTCCAGCACCATCTACCCCGCGCCCGTCACCCCCGCCATCACGGTGGTCTCCAAGGTCACCGCCGGGGCCGCGGGCCTCACGGCCACCGCCACCGCCCAGGCCGGCAGCACCTATGCCTGGACCCTCACGGGCGGCACCGTCACGTTCGGCGCCGGCACCGACACCATCACCTTCACGGCCGGCGCCTCCGGCACCGTGGGCCTCAGCTGCGTCGTCACCAACGGCGCGGGCCTGGCCGGCACCGCGGGCACCGCCTCCAGCACCATCTACCCCGCGCCCGTCACCCCGTCCATCACCGTGGCTTCCAAGGTGACGGCCCTGACCGCGGGCCTCACGGCCACCGCCACCCCCCAGGCCGGCAGTTCCTACGCCTGGATCCTCACCGGCGGCACCGTCACGGCCGGCGCCGGCACCGACACCATCACCTTCACGGCCGGCGCTTCCGGCACCGTGGACCTGAGCTGCGTCGTCACCAACGGCGCGGGCCTGGCCGGCACCGCGGGCACCGCCTCCAGCACCATCTACCCCGCGCCCGTCACCCCCTCCATCACCGTGGCCTCCAAGGTGACGGCCCTGACCGCGGGCCTCACGGCCACCGCAACCCCCCAGGCCGGCAGCACCTACGCCTGGATCCTCACCGGCGGCACCGTCACGGCCGGCTCCGGCACCGACACCATCACCTTCACGGCCGGCGCCACCGGCACCGTGGACCTGAGCTGCGTCGTCACCAACGGCGCGGGCCTGGCCGGCACGGCGGGCACCGCCTCCAGCACCATCTACGCCGCGCCCAGCACGCCTTCCATCGTCGTGGCCAACTACGTGACCGCGTCCTCCACCGGCAACACCGCCTCCGTCACGCCCCAGGCCGATTCCACCTATGCCTGGACCATCACCGGGGGCACCTTCACCGCGGGCGAAACCACCGCTTCCGCCACCTTCACGGCCAATGCCAGCGGAACCGTGGGCCTGAGCTGCGTGGTTACCAACGGCGCGGGCTCCCCCAGCACCCCGGGCACCGGCTCCAGCACCATCGTCGCCGCCGCCAGCACCCCGACCATCGGCGTGGCCAGCTACGTCACCACCCTGTCCACGGGCAACGTCGCCTCCATCACGCCCCAGGCCAATTCCACCTATGCCTGGACCATCACCGGGGGCACCTTCACCGCGGGCCAAACCACAGCTTCCGCCACCTTCACGGCCGATGCCTCCGGCACCGTCCACCTCACCTGCACGGTGAGCAACCAGGCCGGAACCGCCGCCACCCCCGGCGCCGCCGACAGCACCATCGTCCCCCTCGCCACCACGCCGACCATCACCGTGGCCAGCACCGTGACCGACTACGTGACCCAGAACAAGGTCGGGGGCTATACCGCCTCCGTCCCCGACCAGGGGAACAACTCCACCTACGCCTGGTCCATCACAGGCGGCTCCTTCACCGCGGGCCAAACCACGGTTGCCCCGACCTTCACGCCCAGCACCGTCGGCACGGTCACCCTCACCTGCACCGTGTCGAACGCCGCGGGCCTGGCGGCCACCGCCGCAACCAAGGACATCACCTGCGTCGCCGCTCCCGCGGTGACCTCCTTCACCCCCGGCGCCGCCATCATCGGCACCAACGCGGCCACGACGCTCAACGCCGTCTTCACCGGCTCCAGCGCCAAGGTCAACGGAGGCGCCCTCGCCGACGCCGCCATCACCAGCGGCACCCCCCTGGCCACCGGCAACCTGGCCAGCACCACCAGCTTCACCCTCACCGTCTCCAACCAGGCCGGCGACACCACCCCGGCCACGGTCAAGGTCCTGGTGGGATCCCTGAATGCCTACTCCGGCATCCCCTCGGGCCAGGGCAACACCGACGGGTCCTACCCCGACGCGCGGTTCTGGGAACCCAACGGCATGGTCTTCGACGGATCGGGCAACATCTACGTTTCGGACTACGACAACAACACCATCCGCATGATCACCTCCGGGGGCGTCGTCAGCACCCCGTACGGCACCGCCGGCAAGCACGGCAACGATGACCTGGTGGGCACCGCCGCCACCTTCTTCGGACCCAGCGGCCTGGCCTTCGACGGAACCTTCCTCTACGTGGCCGACACCTGGAACCAGACCATCCGAAAGATCAATACGACCAACGGTCAGGTGAGCACCCTGGCGGGAACGCCCGGCGTCCCGGGCAACGACGCGACCCATTTCCATTTCAGCCAGGCCAATGTCCCCGTGGGCCTCGCCCTTGACGGGACCACCCTCTACGTGGCCGATCACCTCAACAACGCCATTCGCGTGGTCGATAAGAACACCGGCGCCATGACCACCCTCGCCGTCAACGGAGCTGCGTTCAACTGGGTGACCGGATTGGCCGTGGATACCGTGTACCGCATCCTCTACGTCACGGACAAGGGGTCCAACTCGGTCATCGGGTTGGATCTGACGGGGAGTCCCGCCCTCGCCACGACCCTTTCCTCCGATTTCATCAACCCGGTCGGCCTGGCCCTTTCGGCGGACGCGGCAACCCTCTACGTGACCGACTACGAGACCAGCGTGGTCAAATCGGTCGATTCCTTCTACGGCGCGGTTCCTGGCCAGACCACCATCATCGCCGGGGCCCTCAATGCCGTGGGGAGCACCGATAACTCCACCGGCACCAGCGCCCGCTTCCAGTACCCCACCGCCCTCCTCCTGGACGCGGCCAATCTGCTCTACGTCGCGGACTTCGCCAACAACACCATCCGCACCGTCGCGTTCGGAGGCACCCGCGCCGTGAACACCATCCAGGGCGTCGCCGGCGGCGCCGCCCACCGGAACCGTTCGATTCTCGCTGAAACGGCCCTGTACAACAGCCCCCGCGGCATCGCCGTGGACTACACCCACAACCTCGCCTTCGTGGCCGAGACCAGCGGCAACTACATCCGGGCCATCGACCTCTCCACCGGGCTCACCGGCGACGTGGCACAGGTTCCCGGCGCCTCCCCCAATGGCATCGCCGTCCAGGTTTCCGGAGCCGGCGGCACCATCTACTTCACGGAGACCGCCACCCACCTGGTCAAGAGCGTCACCTACACCGGCGGCGACGTCACCAACCCGGCCTCCTTCGGGACCCCGGTGATCCTGGCCGGCATTTCCGGCACCCCGGGCGCCACCGACGGCACCACCGGCATCACCTCCACGTTCAACGGTCCCACGGGTATCGCCGTGGACGCCACCGGCAACGTCTACGTGGCCGACCAGGGCAATCACCTGATCCGCAGGATTTCCTCCGCCACCGACAACCCCGTCAGCACCATCGGCGGCCAGCTGGGCGTCGGCTCCTTCGTGAACGGGGCCGCCGGCATCTCCACCTTCAACAACCCCACCGGCCTCGCCCTTTCCGGGAACAATCTGTTCGTGGCCGACCAGAGCAACAACGCGATCCGCCTGATCAGCCTCGACACCAACACCGCGAGCACCTTCGCGGGCCAGGCGACTCCGGGCTCCGCGGACGGCACCGGCACCGGCGCCTCCTTCCTCAACCCCAACGCCCTCGCGGTGGACGGGGCCGGCAACGTCTACGTGGCCGACACCTACAACAACACCATCCGCAGGATCACCCCCGCCGGCGAGGTCACCACCATCATCGGCATCCCCGGAACGATGAAGAACATCCTGGCCAACGCCACCACGCCCCTGGCCGCCTCCCTGGCCTTCCCCGTGGGGATCGCGGTGCCCGCCGACCTGGGCACGATGTACATCGTCGTCCCGGACGCGGTCCTGAAGGTGGCCTTCTAACGGAAACGCAAGTTCAACAGGAAAAGGGGGATCGCTTGCGATCCCCCTTTTTTTGGGAGTTTCTGGATGTGGAAAGCGGGCAAGGGGAGTACCATCACCGACACGAACCGATCCCGTACGCCCACGACCTCGCCTTTTTCTAAGAGCTGCCCATGCCCCCTCGAATCGCCTGGCCGGGTCCCCCCGGCATTGCCCTTGCGGTGCTCGGCCTTCTGGTGGCCTGTGCGGGGGGCGCCAAGGCCCTCGGGACGACCGGGACGCCCACCCCGCCGCCCGTGGTGGCGGATCCCTGCGCCCCGGCGGTGGGGACCTTCACCGTGAACGTTCGGAACGCCCCCTACAACGCCAAGGGGGACGGGGTCTCGGACGACACGGCGGCCATCCAGAAGGCGGTGAACGCGGCGGCGGGGTCGGGGGGATCCGTGGTGGTCCCCGACGGGACCTACCTCATCAATGCGGCGGCGGGGGGGGTCTCCCTGCGCAGCGGCATGACCCTGGCCCTGGGGTCGGGCGCCGTGCTCCAGGCCATCCCCACCTCGGCGGGCAACTACAACGTCCTGTACCTGGGCGGCCTCAGCCGGGTGACCATCACCGGCGGGACCATCGCCGGGGAGCGGAGCGCCCACACGGGCACCAGCGGGGAATGGGGCATCGGCATCGCCATCGAAAGCTCCACCAACGTGGTGGTCCAGGGGGTCACCGTCAAGGAGTGCTGGGGGGACGGCATCTACATTTCCGGGTCCAGTTCGGCCCTGGTGGTCTGCGCGTCGACCCTGGACCACAACCGGCGCAACGCCATGTCCATCGTCAAGGGCAGCGATATCCAGGTGAAGGACACCACCCTCAGCAACACCCGGGGCACGGCCCCGGAGTGCGGGCTGGACATCGAGCCCAACGCGGGGGATTCCGTCGACGGCGTGACCGTCTCCAGGTGCGTCTTCACGGCCAACGCCGGGTACGGGACGGCCCTGGGGCCGGCCTACGTGAACCTCGCGACGTCCTCCGTGACCCGCACGGTGGTCACGGGTTGCACCTACAACGGCAACGGGGTGGGGAGCCTCTCAGGCAACCCGGCGGCCATCGCCCTTTCCGCCTGTGACGGCAACACCCTCACGGGCAACACCGTCACGACCACCACCGGCCACGGCATCATGGTGGTGGCCAAGGGAACCAACACCACCGTCTCCAACAACACCGTCACGGGCAGTTCGGTGAACGGGATCCACCTGGAGGACTGCGCGGGCACGGTGGTTTCCGGCAACACCTGCACCGGCAACGGGCAGTACGGGATTCGCAACAGCAGCGGCAGTGGCGCTACCCTGAGCGGGAACACCCTTTCCGGAAACGGGATCGCGCCTTGAGGGCCGGTGCCGCCCCCGGACCTCTCCAGGAACCCGCCGCCATGGACGTCGTATTCATCACGGACCACCTGATCCGCGGAGGCGCCGACCGGCAGCTCCACCGCATCGCCACCACCCTGCAGCGGCGCGGGTGGCGGGTGGGCGTCATCACCATGCTGCCGTCGGTGGCCTACCTGGACGAAATGCGGGCCGCGGGGGTGGCGGTGCACGAATGCTCGCCCACCATGGGTTGGCCGCCCGCCATGGCCCTGCGGGTGGCCCTGCGCATGACCCTCCAGCTTCGCCGCTGGCGCCCCTCCGTGGTGATCACCTTCAACTACCACGGCGATATCATGGGCCGCGTGTGCGGACGCCTGGCGGGGGTGCGGGCCGTGGTGTCCTCCCTGCGCACCGCCTACGTGAAGAACGGCCTGCGCCGGCAGCTGTACCGCCGCACCGAGCCCCTCATCGCCCTCACTGCCTCCAATTCCCACGCGGGCATCGCCTACATGGTGGCCCGGGGGCTGCTGACCCCCGCCAAGACCCTGGTGATCCCCAACGGCATCGAGGCCGCCGATTTCCCCTCCCCGGTCCCCCGGGAGGAGGTGCGGGCGGAGTTCGGCCTGGGGCCGGAGACCTTCCTGTGGCTGGCGGTGGGCAATCTGCGGGCGGCCAAGGACTATCCCACGCTGCTGGCCGCCATGGAGCGCTGCGGCGAAGGCCACCTGCTCATCGCCGGGGACGGGGAGGACGAGGCGGCCCTGCGCGCCGACGCCACCCGCCGGGGCCTGGACGGCCGGGTGCGCTTCCTGGGCTCCCGCACGGACGTGGCGCGCCTGCTCAAGGGCTGCGACGCCTACGTGCTCTCCTCGGCCTGGGAGGGCCTGCCCAACACGGTCATGGAGGCCATGGCCGCGGGCGTCCCCGTGGTGAGCACCGACGCCGGGGGCGTGCTGGAACTGGTGGTGGAGGGCGTCACGGGGCACATCGTCCCCTGCGGCGACCCGGAAGCCCTGGCCCGGGCCCTGCGGGCCGTCATGGCCCTGCCTTCCGCCGAGCGGCTGGCCCTGGGCGCCGCGGGGCGGGCGCGCATCGAGACCCACTTCGACAACGAGCGCGTGGTGGACCGGTGGGAGACCCTGATCCGCCAGGTGGCGCACGCCGCCACCGGAGCCCCTCCCCGGGTGGAGGCCGCGGCGCCCCGGGCGGCCGCGACGCCCCCGCCCGCCTTCGTCATCTCCCTGGATTTCGAGCTCATGTGGGGCGTGCGGGGGGGCCGGAGCGTCGAGGGGTACGGCCCCCACATCCTGGGCGAGCGGGAGGCCATCCCGGCCATGCTGGCCCTCTTCAAGCGCCACGGCGTGCGCGCCACCTGGGCGGCGGTGGGCATGGCCCTCTTCGAAACCCGCAAGGAGCTGCTCGCCCACCTGCCGGACCTCCGCCCCGCCTATGCCCGGCGGGAGCTCAATCCCTACCTGGCCCTGGACGAGATCGGGGAGGACGAGCGGAGCGACCCCTACCACTTCGGGCTCTCCCTGGTGCGCCAGGTGCTGGATTGCGAGGGTATGGAACTGGGCAGCCACACCTTTTCCCATTTCTACTGCCTGGAGGAGGGCCAGGACGCCCCCCAGTTCAAGGCGGACCTGGCCGCCTGGAAGGAGGCCGCGCAACCCCTGGGCGCGGGCACCAGCTTCGTCTTCCCCCGCAATCAGTTCAACCAGGCCTACCTGGCCGCCTGCCGAGAACTTGGCTTCACCGTCTTCCGGGGCAACGAAGCCGCCTGGATGTACGAATCCGGCTCGGGCCCCGGCCAGTCCCTCCTGACCCGGGGCGCCCGGGTGGCGGACCACTACCTGGACCTGTCGGGCCCCAATGGCTTCGTGCCCCGGCCCTGGCTGGACACGGGGCTGGTGAACTGCCCCTCCAGCCGCTTCCTGCGTCCCTTCTCCCCGCGGCTCGCGCCCCTGGACGGAATGCGGGTGGCCCGCATCCGCACGGCCATGGAGCGCGCGGCCAAGCGTGGGGAATCCTTCCATCTGTGGTGGCATCCCCACAACTTCGGCACCCACCTGCGGGAGAACCTCGCGATCCTGGATGAACTGCTCCGGTTCCACGTGGCGCTGCGGGAGCGCTACGGGGTCGTACCCATGACCATGGGCGAGGTGGGAGAACGGTTCGGCGCCTGAACCGGCCCCGAGGAACTTCCCGGGCGGGTGCCGGAATCGTGCCTTAAAAATCCTACCCGTAACCAGCCGTGCATGAGATGATTCCTTCCTAACACCGCCGGAAACCGGATTGAAAGGGAGTTCCATGCGTATCGCCGTAGTGGGTCTTGGATATGTCGGTCTGCCCCTGGCCCTGTCGCTGGCCAAGAAATTCCCCGGCACGCTGGGGTTCGATATCCACCAGGCCAAGGTGCAGGAGCTGCGGGACGGCATCGACCGCACCCGCGAAGTGGAGCCCCAGGAACTCAAGGGCACCACCCTCACCATGACCAGCGTCCTGGAGGATCTCCGCGGCGCGGACTTCTTCATCGTCGCCGTGCCCACGCCCGTGGACGACTGGAACCGCCCCGACCTCACCCCCGTCATCAAGGCCTCCGAATCCGTGGGCAAGGTGCTGGGCAAGGGCTCCATCGTCGTCTACGAATCCACCGTTTTCCCCGGCGTCACCGAGGAGATCTGCGGCCCCATCCTCGAGAAGGTCTCCGGCCTCAAATGCGGCGTGGACTTCAAGCTGGGCTATTCCCCCGAGCGCATCAACCCCGGCGACAAGGTCCACACCGTGGAGAAGATCGTGAAGGTCGTCTCGGGCCAGGACGCGGAAAGCGCCGAGACCATCGCGGGCGTGTACGGCGCCGTCATCACCGCCGGCGTGCACCGGGCCTCCTCCATCAAGGTGGCCGAGACCGCCAAGGTCATCGAGAACACCCAGCGGGATATCAATATCGCGCTCATGAACGAACTGGCCATCATCTGCGAGAAGGTGGGCATCCGCACCAGCGAGGTGCTCACGGCCGCCCGCACCAAGTGGAATTTCCTGCCCTTCAGCCCCGGCCTGGTGGGCGGCCACTGCATCGGCGTGGATCCCTACTACCTCACCACCAAGGCGCAGGAGCTGGGCTACCACCCCGAAGTGATCCTGGCCGGCCGGCGCATCAACGACAGCATGGGCTCGTACGTGGCCCAGAAGCTGGTGAAGCTGCTCATCCAGCAGCAGCTCAAGGTCAAGAACGCCAAGGTGGGCATCCTGGGCCTGACCTTCAAGGAGAACGTGCACGACATCCGCAACAGCAAGGTGCCGGACATCATCACCGAGCTGAAGGAGTTCGGCATCGCGCCCCTGGTGCACGATCCCATGGCCGACCACGCCGAGACCCTCCACGAGTACGGCCTGGACCTCCAGCCCCTGGAGGACTTCCAGGACCTGGACGCCCTGGTGCTGGCGGTCAACCACTCCGCCTTCCTGGAGGCGGGGGTGGAGTCCCTCCTCAAGCGCATGAAGCCCGCCTCGGTGTTCATCGATGTGAAATCCTGCTTCGACCCCGGCCGGTTCCCCGAACAGGTCGCCTACTGGAGCCTTTGATGCCGAAGTACGCGGAGATCTCCCGGCAGCTCATGGACCACCCCCGCACCTGGCTGGTGACGGGCGTGGCGGGCTTCATCGGATCCAATATTCTCGAACGGCTCCTGGCGCTGGATCAGGTGGTGGTGGGGCTGGACAACTTCTCCACCGGCAGGCCCGAGAACCTGGAGAACGTGCGGCAGACGGCCAAGCCCGGCGCCTGGAAGAAGTTCACCTTCCACGAGGGGGACACCCGGGACCTGGCCATGTGCCGGCGCGCCTGCGAAGGCGTGGAGCTCGTCCTGCACCAGGCGGCCCTGGGCTCCGTGCCCCGCTCCATCAAGGAACCCATCACCAGCCACGAATCCAACGTGAACGGCTTCCTGAACATGCTCGTGGCCGCCCGGGACGCGGGGGTCTCGCGCATGGTCTACGCCTCCTCCAGTTCGGTGTACGGCGACGATCCCCAGCTGCCCAAGGTGGAGGAGCGGGTGGGCAACCCACTCTCCCCCTACGCCGTCACCAAGGCCATCAACGAGGCCTACGCCGCCGTCTTCGGCCGCTCCTACGGCTTCAAGGCCGTGGGCCTGCGCTACTTCAACGTCTTCGGCCCCCGGCAGGATCCCGACGGGCCCTACGCCGCCGTCATGCCCAAGTGGATCGACGCGCTGGTGAAGGGCCAGCCCTGCCAGATCCACGGGGACGGGGAGACCAGCCGGGACTTCTGCTTCGTGGCCAATGCCGTCCAGGCCAATATCCTGGCCGCCACCGCCCCGGCGGAAGGCCTGGAGGACGTCTTCAACGTCTCCTTCGGCGGCACCACCTCCCTGACCCAGCTGTACTGGATGATCGCGGAGCGGCTGGCCGCCATCCTGCCCGGGCTCAAGCCGGGGGACCCGGTGTACGCGCCCTTCCGGCCCGGGGACATCCGCCATTCCCAGGCGGACCTCACCCGCATCAAGACCCAGCTGGGATACGACCCCACCCATTCGGTGGCCCAGGGCCTGGACGAGCTGGTGCCCTGGTTCGCCGCCGCCCATGCCCGTTCCTGATGCGCATCGGCGTCCTGGGAACCCAGGCCAGGGATCTGGTCAACTTCCGCGGTCATCTGCTTTCGGAACTGGCCAAGGCGGGGCACGAGGCCTTCGGCATCGCGCCGGGGGGCGATGAGGCCACCCGGGACGCGCTGGCGGCCCTGGGGGCCACGTACGTGCCCATCCGCCTGGACCGCACCGGCCTCAACCCCTTCGGCGAGGCCCTGAGCTTCCTGCGGCTCTGGCGCACCCTGCGGGGCCTGCGCCTGGATCTGCTCCTGTGCTACGAACTGAAATCCGTCGCCTTCGGGACCCTCGCGGCCCGGCTGGCGGGGGTGCCCCGGCGCTACGCCATGATCACCGGGCGGGGCACGACCCTGCAGGGGGCCACCTCCAGCACCCAGGAGAAGCTGGTGCGGGCCGTGGTCACGCGCCTCTACCGCATGGCGCTGCCCCGCACCCAGGGGGTCCTCTTCCAGAACCAGGATGATTGCGATTTCTTCGGGGAGCTGGGCATGCTCCCGGCCTCCGTGCCCCGGCGCATCATCAACGGCTCGGGCGTGGACCTGGACCACTTCGCCCGGCAGCCCCTGCCGGAAGGGACCGCCACCTTCCTCTTCGTGGGCCGGCTCCTGAAGAACAAGGGCGTCTTCGAACTGGTGGAGGCCTGCCGGATCCTGGCCCGGCGGGGGGTGCCCTTCCACGCCCGCATGCTGGGGCCCCTGGATACCAATCCCAACGGCATCACCGCCGGCCAGCTGGAAGCCTGGGTGGGGGAGGGGAGCGTGGCCTACCTGGGGGAGCTGGCCGATGTGCGGCCCGCCTTGGCCGCGGCCCATGTGATGGTGCTCCCCTCGTACGGCGAGGGCACGCCCCGGTCCGTGCTGGAGGCCCTGGCCGTGGGCCGCGCCGTGGTGACCACGGACGCCCCCGGGTGCAAGGAGGTGGTGGCCGAAGGGGTCAACGGCCACCGGGTGCCCGTGGGGGACGCCACGGCCCTGGCGGACGCCATGGAACACCTGGCCCGGGACCCGGAACTCATCGCGCGCTTCGCCCAGGAGGGGCGCCGGCTCGCCGAGCGGAAGTACGATGTGCGGCTGGTGACGGCCGATATCATCGATTTCATGAATTGCGGGAAAGGCAAGGCCCATGGAGCCCACTGAAACCGCAGCGGCGTCCGGACTGGTGGGCAGGGCCCGGGCCTCCTGGGAGCGGCTCACCACCGGCAGCGTGAACCGCCGGGTCTTCGGGGCGGCCCTGGTGGTGGGGATCCTCACCCTGGGCATCAAGGTCTTCGCCCTGCTCAAGGAATCCTTCGTGGCCGCCCGGTATGGCACCGGCAACGACTACGACGCCTTCATCATCGCCATGATCGTTCCCGCCTCCCTGGCGGCCATCCTCTCCGGCTCCCTGGACGCGGCCCTGATCCCCACCTACATCGAGGTGCGCGAGACGGAAGACCACGAAGCGGCCCACCGGCTCTACGCCACCATCCTCCTGTGGAACACCATCGTCCTGGTGGGCACCGTGGGCCTGCTGGCCCTGACGGTGGACCTGTGGCTCCCCCTCCTGGCCTCCCGCTTTGATCCGGCCAAGATGGCCCTGGCCCGCAAGCTGGTGTTCGCCTCCCTGCCCATCGTGGTGCTCACGGGCTTCTCCACGGTGTGGGGCGCCCTGCTCAACGCCGGGGAACGCTTCGCCGGGGCCGCGCTGGCGCCCGCCCTGCAATCCCTCGGCGTGATCCTCCTGCTGGCCCTCTGCTTCCAAAGCATGGGCATCTGGGCCCTCCTGGCGGGCTCCCTGGTGGGCATCGTGGGCGAGACGGGGGTGAAGGGCTACCTGCTGAAGAAGCGCGGCCACCCCCTCATGCCGCGCTGGCACGGGGTCACCGCCGCCTTCCGCAAGGTGCGGGGCCAGTACGCCACCGCCATCGCCGCCTCCTTCATCGTCAACGGCATGACCCTGGTGGACCAGGCCTTCGCCTCCACCCTGGGCCCCCGGAGCAATTCGGCGCTCAGCTACGGCAGCAAGCTGCAGGCCTTCGCCCTGTCCCTGGGGGTGACGGCCCTGTCCACGGCCATCCTGCCCGCCCTGTCCAAGATGGTGGCCCTGCGGGACTGGACGGGCATCCGCCGGTTCCTGCGGGTGTACGGCGGGATGATCCTGGCCGTGACCGTGCCCGCCACCCTCATGCTCATCGTGCTTTCGAAATTCCTCGTGCGGATCATGTACCAGCACGGCTCCTTCACCGCCGCCGACACGGACCTGGTGGTGCAGATCCAGATCTTCCACCTGCTGCGCATCCCCTTCGCCACCTGCCACGTGCTGGTCACCCGGACGCTTACGGCCCTCAAGTCCGTGCACTTCCTGCTGATCATGTCCTTCAGCAGCTTCGCCCTGAACGCCTTCCTGGACTGGCTCCTCATCCAGCGGTACGGGATCGCCGGCATCACCCTTTCCACGTCGCTCTGCAGCATCGTGACCCTGGTGTGCCTGGGCTGGGCGCTGAACCATCTCTTGAAGAAGAAGGCCCTGGAGGCTGGCGCATGAAATTCCTTCCCTGGATCCGGCCCGTCCCCCTCACCCGGGAGCCCGCGCCCGTGGGCCAGGTGCGCACGGCGCGCCGGGGCGGGCGGATCCGGGTGGTGGAAACCTGGTTCAACGACGATCCCCCGAGCCTGGACGGCGTCGATGTGTGGATCGCCCACCAGCGCCCGGAGCGCCTGACCCCCTGGGGCTGGCACTACCGCTACACCCTGATGGTGGACCTGGCCGCCTCCGCCGAGGAGATCCTGGCCCGCATGAACAAGACCGCCCGCCAGGAGATCCGCAAGTCCATCAAGGACGGGGAATTCACCTGCACCTTCATCCCTTCGCCCACCGAGGCGCAGATGGAGGCCTTCGCCGACGCCTACGACGCCCACCCCATCCACTCCGACGCGCCCCGGCTGGAGCGGGAGCGGCTGCGGGAACTGTTTTCCGCGGGCAATCTGCAGATCTCGGAATGCCGGGACGCCTCGGGCACGATCCTGGTGTGGCACGGCGTCCTGGGCCACAAGCGGGCGGGAATCGCCCAGCCGGTGTACCAGATCTCCAACTACCACCAGTCCGCGGACCAGGCCAGCGCCAACACCACGGGCCGGGCGAACCGGGTCCTGTACTACCAGGAATTCGTGTACTACAAGGAGCAGGGTTACGCCCACTATGACCTGAACGGCTGGTACACCGGTTCCGAGGACGCCAAGCGGCTGAAGATCAACAAGTTCAAGGAGGCCTTCCGGGGCCGCCTCTCCCACGGCTTCGATTGCGAGGAGGCCCTGACGCTGCGCGGGTGGGCCTACGTGACCTTCCGGACCCTGAAGCGGTGGTTCTTCATGAAGGGGCGCGCGGACGAACTGCGGCGCCTGCGGAAGAAGCCGGTGTTGAACTTGCCGGAATACCTGCAGTAGGGTAGCTCGGCAAACCCAAGGTGCCTTGAAACCGTGATGAAGGGGCTTTTCCAGGTTGAGCGGATCCCTGTTCATCCCATCAATCGGCGTTCACCCCTGTTTTCGCAGGGCTGACGCGGGGTTGGGTCGGAGCACAAGGTCCTCGACGTCCACCTCTGCGAATCCATGGCGCAGGGGTTTTCAACACGGCAGCTGAGGCCGGTGATCTGCTTCGCGATCGGGGCCTGGATGGGCATGGGCGGCCCCCTTGACCCAGAGGTGGCGACACGCTCCAGCATGGTTCAAACGGGGATGGATAGGATCCAGGGGAAAAGGCAGGATAAAGAACGTCAGGTCAAACCTGGGGCCGTGTCACCACGGTATCCGTTCACGACCTACGGTTTGCCGACCCGCCCTGCTCAGGAGGCCTCCCATTCCTCCAAGGCCGGGCTGACGGGCAGGAGGAACATGAGCGCGAAGGCCACCTGGCCCTCGAAGCTGAAGAGGAGGCTGTGGCTGAAGAACAGGTACGTGAGGTTCACCAGGCACAGCGAGACCAGCGCCCACCGCACCGGGGCGGAGCCCGGGTAGGTGAGGGTCCGCTTGGCATAGAAGGCGATGACCGCGAGGAAGGCGAAGAAGCCCACCGGCCCGATGTCGATCCAGACGCCCAGGTAGGTGTTGTGGGTGCCCAGCATGATCCGCCCCAGGCCCACCACCTTCATGGTGTCGTCGTCCACCCGGGTGCCGGACATGGCCTGCATGCCGTAGCCGTACCAGGGTTCCTGGTCCAGCTGGGAGGACCATTCCTCGAAGAGGTCCAGCCGGGTCACGCCCCCCTTGGCGGCGGTGTTCTTCTCCTCGATGTCCAGCATGCGCGACAGGGCCCCGCGGTTGGAGGCGCTGCGCACCTCGTGGCGCATGGCCTGGCTCAGGGAGAAGGCGATCACCAGGGACACCGCGGCCACGATGCCGCCGAGCCACCACCGCAGATCCTTGCGCTTGGCGATGAAGAGGTAGAGCACCACCAGGAGGGCGAGGAAGAGCCCCGCCCGCCGGCTGGCGGTGAGGTAGATGATGGGCACGCTGCACAGGCGGCCCATCCAGCCCAGCAGGGGGGTGGCGAACACCGAAAGGATCAGGACGAGCAGGGCGATGTACCCGCCCACGTTGGGGTTCCCCCAGAGCCCTCCGTAGCGCCCGGCCCCCCCCTCCATGTTCAGGACGCCGGAGCGCTGGGTGACCGCGTAGAGGATGGACGCCACCTTCGAGCTCAGGGGGATGAGGAAGAGCAGCACCAGGTTGACCACCACCGCGAACTGGGCCGCGTTGGCGAAGCTGCGCAGGGCCTTGGCGCTTGAGGTGAGGTAGGCCACGGCGCCGGCCAGCAGGAGCGTGATGGTCCAGGCCTTGATGGCGAAGGGGTAGTCCCGGCTGGGCGCGACGATGAGGCCCCAGATGAAGTAGAAGGTGAACCAGGCCATGTAGGGCACCACGGGGGAGAGCAGCCGCCCGTACCTCAGCTTCGTGGCGCTGGCCACCAGGAGCGCGAGAACCAGGCCCCACACCATCCAGGTGAAGCCCCGGAAGAAGAAGGAGAGGAAGGGCAGGGCGCCCGCGAGCACCAGGCCCATGAGGAACGCCATGGCGCTTGCGCCGAAGGCCAGCCATGGGGATTCGTCCCGGGTCCATTCCATCAAGCCTTCTCCTCAGGGTAGGGCAGGGAGGGCAGGGGTTCGGGGAACCGCACCGCCGTGCCCTGGTCGTCGCTGCGCACGATGGTACCCTCCAGGGTCACGGGTCCGCCACCGGGTCCGGGGGCGGGGAGGGTCACCTGGATCTTGGATCCCACCGGCTGCGTGCCCTCGGCCTCCAGGAGCAGCCCGCCCGGCCCGAGGTTCACGAGGCGCGCGGACGGCCCGCCTTCCACGGCCACGGGCACGGCGGGCCGGGGCCCCCGGTCGAAGGCCCTGCGGTCCCCGGGTTTGCGGGATTCGATGGGTGGGCGGACCAGCCCCAGGGTGGCGAGGATGATCCGGACGTTGCCCCACAGGGTGGCCTTGGCGGCGTACTCGAGGTTGATGCGGATCTTGTTGGGAAGGATGTTCTCCGCGTAGAAGCGGCCCGGTTCCTCGCCGCCGCGGAAGATCTGGTTCTCGTGGCGGTACACGATGGACGCCGCGTCGGTGATGCCGGGGCGGATATCCAGCACCCGCCGCTGGGCCGGCGTGTAGAGGGCCACGAACTTGGGCACCTCGGGCCGGGGGCCCACCAGGCTCATCTGCCCCAGGAGCACGTTCACCAGCTGGGGCAGCTCATCGATCTTGAAGTCCCGCAGCCACTTGCCCAAAGGGGTGATGCGGTCGTCCACGGCCACCGTGAGCAGGTCGCCCTGGCGGTCGGCGCCCACCCGCATGGTCCTGAACTTGAGGATCCGGAAGGGCCGGCCCCCCTGGCCGATGCGCTCCTGGCGGTAGAACACCGGCCCCCCGTCGCTGATCCGGATGGCGAGGCCCACCAGGATCAGCAGGGGGGAGAGCAGGGCGAGGCCCAGGATCGACCAGAAGAGGTCGAAGAGCCGGAACATCCCTAGGCCCGGTGGGCGGCGACGAGTTCCTCCATCGCCGTGCACACGTCGTCCACGTCCGCGTCCGTCAGGCCCGGGTGGAGGGGCAGGCTCAGCATGCGGGAGAAGGCGTCCGCGGACACGGGGCAATCCTCGGGGCGGTAGCCGTACTTGTCACGGTAGAAGGGCTGCATGTGCACGGGGAGGTAGTGCACGGAGGTGCCGATCTGCCGCGCCTTGAGCGCCTCGATGAACTCGTTGCGGCCGAGGGTGAGCCGCTCCGGGCGCAGGCGCAGGACATAGAGGTGGAGGCTGGATTCCACGTCCGGGTCCTCCACGGGGATCTGCAGCTCGGGCAGGAGGGCGAAGCGGGCGTTGTAGCGGTCCACCACCTGGCGCCGCCGGGCCTGGAAGGCCTCGAGGCGCACCAGCTGGTGGAGGCCGATGGCGGCCTGGAGATCGGTCATGTTGTACTTGAAGCCGGGGAGCAGCACCTCGTAGTACCAGGACCCCGACCGGTCGAAGCGCTTCCAGGCCTCCTTGTCCATGCCGTGGTGGCCGATGATGCGGGCCTTGGCCAGGAGCTCCGGGTCGCCGGTGAGGGCCCCGCCCTCGGCGGTGGTGAGGTTCTTGGTGGCGTAGAAACTGAAGGAGGCCAGGTTGCCCCGGGAGCCCACGAGCCGGCCCTTGTAGCGGGCGGGGAGCGCGTGGGCGGCGTCCTCCAGGATGTGGAGGCCGTGCTTGCCGGCCAGGTCGAAGAGCGGATCCAGCTGGGCGGGGTGCCCGGCGTAATGCACGGGCATGATGGCCTTGGTGCGGCTGGTGAGGGCCCGGGCGGTGGCCTGGGGATCCAGGGTCAGGGTGGCGGGATCCACGTCCACCAGGACGGGCCGGGCGCCCACGTGCTCCACCACATTGGCCGTGGCGCAGAAGGTCAGGCTGGGGACGATCACCTCGTCCCCGGGCCCCACCCCCAGGACGGCCAGGCCCACGTGGAGCCCCGCCGTGCAGGAATTGAAGGCCGCCAGATCCGGCGCGCCCAGGTAGGCCTTCAGGTTGCCTTCGAAGAGCCGGGTCTTGGGCCCCGTGGTGATCCAGTCCGACATGAGGGTATCGAGGACCTCCGAGCGCTCTCCGTCGCCGATGGAGGGGGGGCTGAATTGAAGGAATTTTTCTCGCATTCGAGGACCTTTCGGTGGAAGTGGGCGGCCCCCCGGAGAGGGCGGGGACCGCGGGGTCTTATTCTCGATTCAGAGATCATAACGTCCTATTAATCAATCTAATACAAACCGTAAGTACTATAAAGATTAATTCGATTCGTTCCTTGGGGAGCGAATGCGGGCCTTTGGGACTATTGTTGTTAACAGTTATGTTGTCCCTATCCGGCACCATGAAGATATTAAATCGATGTGGGAAGGTATAAGAGCATTATCTGTATTTTCATAAGGCTGGACCCTGGGGGAGGCCCTTTGGGCCCTCCCGGGACCGGGTCCCGGGGATGGGCATTCCCCATGCTTTCTCTGGATTGATATCTGTTTTTTCATAAACGGGCGCTCCGGCCACGGGAACCCCCTCGGGGGGGACGGGGTGGGTCATTTCAGACCTTGCGGAAGGGTTTCCTTGCCCCCGGGTGTGGTCGTCCGTTAAGCTCAAATCATGAACATCTTTATATCTCAGGGCAGGACCTGGGGTCGGTTCATGGGCGGATCCTCCCGGTTGGGGGCAAAAAAAGGCAATTCCATGTTCAAGGTCTGGGAGTTCATGTGAACGAGGGCTCACCGAGGAATCTGACCCTCGTCGTCAACCAGCTCTTCGTGGGCGGGGCGGCGCGGGTCGCGGTGAACCTCTCCAGGGCCTGGACCGAGATGGGGCGCTCCGTGACCATCCTCACCACGGATGACGGCCTTCGGCCCCCTTCCTTCCCCCTGCATCCCCGGGTCGCCCACCGGGCCCTGGGCCTCATGGGCAATTCCAGGAACCCCCTGCAGGGGCTCCTGTTCAACCTGCGGCGGCTCGCGCGCCTGCGGCGGGCCATCGCCGATAGCCGGCCGGACGTGCTCGTGTCCTTCCTGGACAAGAACAACATCCTGTCCCTGCTGGCGGGCCGGGCCCTGCCGCGGATCCCCATCCTGGTCTCCGAGCGCACGGATCCGAGCGAACGATCCATTGGACGGCCCTGGGAATGGCTGCGCCGCAGGACCTACCCCATGGCCGACTGCCTCGTGGTGCAGACGCTCCACGCCAAGGCCTTCTTCTCCCTGAAGGTGCAGGCCCGCACCCGGGTCATCCCCAACCCCGTCCTCCTGCCGCCCCCGGGCCCGGCCACCGTCCGGGATCCCGGGCGCCGCCGCCTGGTGACCCTCGGCCGCATGGACCCCGTGAAGGGCCACGACATGCTCATCGACGGCTTCGCCGCCATCCAGGGGGCCTTCCCGGACTGGGACCTGGTGATCCACGGCGACGGGCCCACGCGCCAGGAAATGGTGGACAAGGCCCGCGGGCTGGGCCTGGAGGGACGGATCCTCTTCCCCGGCGCCACCACCGAAGTGGGGGCGCGCCTGCGGGAGGCGGACGTGTTCGTGCTCACCTCGCGCGCGGAGGGCTTCCCCAATTCGCTGGCGGAGGCCATGGCCTGCGGGCTTCCCGTGGTGAGCTTCGACTGCCACAGCGGACCCGCGGAACTGATCCGGGACGGGGTGGACGGCCTGCTGGTGCCCCCCCTGGACGTGCCGGCCCTGTCCGCAGCCCTCGCCCGGCTCATGGGCGACGCGGACCTGCGCGCCCGCTTGGGCGCGGCCGCGCCGGACGTCCTCACGCGGTTCAGCGAATCCAGTGTCCTGACCCAGTGGGAATCCGCAATAGAATTAGCCGTCCTGACCGCTCGCGGTAAGAAGGCCTCATGACGCATTCCGCCTTCGAAGCTCTCAGGTGAAGGAGTATCCATCCATGGCCAAGAACTGCTACCTTCTGCGCTTCGACGATATCTGCCCCACGATGAACTGGGCGATCTGGGAGGCGATTGAACGGGAACTGGTCCTTCACAAGGTGCGCCCCATCCTTGCGGTGGTCCCCGATAACCGCGACCCCGGCCTCATGCCGGATCCCCCGGCGGCGGATTTCTGGGAGCGGGTCCGGCGATGGCAGGCCATGGGGTTCACCATCGCGGTGCACGGGTACCGGCATCAGTACATCAACAAGGAAAAGGGGCTGATGAGGCTCACGCCCCACAGCGAATTCGCGGGCCTGCCCTACGACACCCAGCTGGATATGCTGCGCAGCGCCCTGGCCATCTTCCAGGCCAACGGCGTGCGGGCCGACGGCTTCGTGGCCCCCTCCCATTCCTTCGACCTGAACACCCTGAAGGCCCTCCGGGAGGTGGGGATCAAGGTCATCAGCGACGGGCTCTGGCCCTGGCCCCACCGGGACCCCGAAGGCATGTTCTGGGTGCCCCAGCAGCTCTGGCGCTTCAGCCCCCGGCCCGCGGGGGTCTGGACGGTGTGCCTGCATCACAACAAGTGGTCCGACAAGACCCTGAAGCACTTCCGCAGCGAACTGGCCCGGTACGCGTCCCGCCTGACCGATGTGCCCACGGTGATGGCGGACCATGCCGGCCGTCCGCTCACCCTGGTGGATCGCATCAGCGCCTTCCACAACCTGATGTGGTACCACCGGGTCATTCCGGCCCTGGGGGCCCTGAGGCGGTCCGTGATGCCTTCCAGGCAGGGGGCATGAGCCCCCGCAAGCGCCGCCTGCTCTTCCTCATCAACTCCCTCAATCCCGGGGGAGCCGAGCGGCAGCTCACGGAACTGGTGTCCAACCTGGACCCCTCCCGGTTCGAAACCCTGGTGGTGGTCACCTACGATGCCGCCGGACCCGGAAAGGAGGGGTTCTACCGGCAGGTGGCCGCCGTGCCCGGGGTAACCCTCGCTTGTCTGCACAAGCGCCACGGGGCCCTGGGCTACGCCCGGAGCCTGCCCCGCCTCTTCCGCCTGGTGCAGGCCTTTGAGCCCGACGTGCTCCATGGGTACATGGAAGGCAACCTGCCGGTCCTGCTGACGGGGGCCCTCCTCCGGAAGCCCGCGGTGTGGGGCATCCGCCGGAGCAGCGTGGACCACACCAAGATGGACCTCCTTTCCCGGGCCCTCCTCCGCCTGACCATCGCCCTGTCGGGCTTCGCCGATCTGGTCATCTTCAACTCCGAAGCCGGCCTGCGGAATCACCGGGCCATGGGCATGAAGGGCCCCCGCATGGCCGTCGTTCCCAACGGCTTCTCCATGGAACGGTTCCATCCCGACCCCCGGGCCGGAGGGGCCTGGAGGCGGTCCCAGGGGATCCCCGAAGGGGTGCCCCTCCTGGGCATCGTGGGCCGCCTGGATCCCGTGAAGGACCACCCCACCTTCCTGCGTGCCGCAGCCCGGGTGATCCGCCAGTGCCCCGACGCGCACTTCGTGTGCGCCGGGGGCGGCCCCGGGCCCTACCTGGAGGCCCTCCAGGCCCAGGCCGGGTCCCTGGGGCTGGGGGAGCGGGTCCATTGGCCCGGTACCTGCTCGGACATGGGGAACGTGTACAACGCCCTTTCCGCCCTCCTGCTCACCTCCACGGACGAGGGCTTCCCCAATGTCCTCGGGGAGGCCATGGCCTGTGGGGTGCCCTGTGTCACCACCCGGGTGGGGGACGCCGCCCTCCTGGTGGGCGGAACGGGGTACGTGTGCGAGGTGGGGGATGACGGGGCCATCGCGGCCGCGGTCCTGGCCCTGCTGGGGGAGGAACCCCCGGCAAAAGCGGACAGGTCTTCAGACGCACGGGCGCGGATCCGTGACCATTTCAGCGTCCAGGCCCTGGCGAGGAATACGGAGGCCCTTCTGGAGGGCGTGGTCGCAGGGCTCGGGTGACCTCGAATTTTCCCCAAACGGGGGTCAAATCGCTGGTTAAAAATCGATCCGCTTATCAGAGAACTTTTAGCGAAATCGTTATAACGTTTATCAAATCCTTCTTGCGCATGCAGGTTTAAACGTGGCTTAAGGGCATATGTGCCCAAAATGCTCATTTATTGAATATGAATAATATATCAGAAAATACCGGCATTACGATTTTCGCTGGCGCGCCTTCCGGCGCAATCCGATACTCCCTGCATCTGGTCCTCTGATCGGTTCCCAACAGAGCGACTGGGTCACCCACCAACCCCATAGCGTCCAACGGCACTCCAACCCGCAGGGGGTAGGATTGCCAAAATCCCCACCCTTAGCTCCACAACCCGCCGGCTCCCGCCGGCGGGTTGTGGGTTGGAGATCGCATGTCCGAGAAGCTCCTGGCCGGAGGCCTGTTCAACGGCCGCACCGCCTTCCGCTCGTCCGTAATGTTCAGCGCCGCCCTGGCCCTGGCCCTGGTGGCCGGCGGATCCTCCAGCCTTCCGCTGGCCGCCGCCACCACGTCCACCTGGCTGAAGGTGTCCCCTTCGGATTCCCTCACCATCACCGGGGGCACATCCGTCACGTACGGGGCCACCGTTTCCGGGCTCTCCACCTACACGGTCAAGTGGTACGTGGACGGCATCCAGAACGGCAACTCCACGGTGGGGACCCTGGTGCCCACCAGCAACCCCTGCGCCGCGGTGTACAAGTCGCCCACCGGCGCCGGCCAGCACACGATCCTGGCCATCGCCACCCAGGACTCCTCCCACTACACGGCGGGTTCCAAGGGGGTGACCGTCCTGGCGGGTACGCCCACCGCGACGCCCATCACCGTGGCCGCCAGCCCCTCCTCCCTTTCCATGACCACGGGCGCGGCGGCCTCCGTGTCCGCCACGGTCTCGGGAAGCACCAACACCGCCGTGACCTGGACGGTGGACGGCGTGACCGGCGGCAATTCCACCGTGGGCACCCTGTCCGGGACGGGTTCCACCGTCACCTACACCGCCCCCGCCACCGCCGGGAGCCACACCCTCAAGGCCACCAGCGCCGCGAACACCGCCTCCAGCGCCACGGTGGCCGTCACCGTCTCGGCCCCCGCCGTCCAGGTGACCACCAGCCCCTCGTCCCTGTGCCTCCTGGTGTCGGCCTCGGGTTCCGTCACCGCCTCCGTATCGGGTTCCACCAACACGGCCGTCACCTGGACCGTGGACGGCGTGACCGGCGGCAATTCCACCGTGGGCACCCTGTCGGGGACCGGCTCCACCGTCACCTACACCGCCCCCGCCGCCGCCGGGAGCCACACCCTCAAGGCCACCAGCGCCGCGAACCCCGCCTACAGCGCCTCCGTGGCGGTGACCGTCGCCGCCCCCGTGGCCGTGTCCCTGAGCCCGGCGGGCACCTCCTCCGTGAGCGCCTCAGGTTCCTTCAACTTCCAGGCTGCGGTGACGGGCACCACCAACACCGCCGTCACCTGGTCCGTGGACGGCATCCTCGGCGGCAACAGCACCGTGGGCACCCTCAGCGGTTCCGGAACCTCCGTCACCTACGCGGCCCCCTCCGCCAGCGGCAACCACACCGTGACCGTCACCAGCGCCGCCGATCCCACCAAGTCCGCCTCGGCGGTGATCTCGGTGGTGGCCGTTTCCGGCACCACCACCGGCATCACCCTCACGCCCTCCGTGCCCACCGCCGTGGGCAGCGGCGGCCAGAAGGCCTTCGCGGCGTCCATCGCGGGCTCCACGTCGGACTCGGTCACCTGGAGCGTGGACGGCATCGCGGGCGGCAATTCCACCGTGGGCACCATCTCCTCCTCGGGCGTCTACACCTGCCCGTCGGTTTCCGCCAAGACGGTGCGCACCATCACCGCCACCTCCGTCGCCAACCCCTCCGTGAAGGCCAGTGTCCGCATCCTGACGGTGGTCAGCAACACCACCCTCAACGCCCGCACCCAGTACGGGGCCACCGGCAACGGCACCACCGATGACACCGCGGCCATCATGAAGGCCCTGGCCGCCACGGGCAACGGCATCTGCTACGTCCCCGCCGGCACCTACCTCATCAACCCCATCGCCACCTCCAGCCAGTTCGGCCTCTACCTCAACCCCGGCAACACCCTTCTCCTGGATCCCGGCGCGGTGCTGCAGTGCAAGACCATGACCACCTCCGGCGGCTACTCCGTGGTGGGCATGAAGGAATCCGACATCGCCCTGGTGGGCGGCACCATCATCGGCGACCGGGTGGCCCGCAACCTCGGCACCTACATCAACGGCACCGGCTCCGACGTGGAGATCGGCAACGGGGTCGCCATCGGCAACGCCAGCGGCATGACCATCCTGGGCACCACCTCCAAGAACAACTGCAACGACGGCTTCTACATCTACAACAACGTCTCCAACGTCCTGCTGTCCGATTGCGTCTCCGACAACAACCGCCGCCAGGGCTGCTCGCTGGTCTACTGCAACGGCATCGTGATCCAGTACAGCACCTTCAGCAACACCAACGGCAACGACCCCGCCTGCGGCCTGGATTTCGAGCCCAATTCCGGCTCCACCGTCACCAACGTGCAGGTCATCGGCTGCAACATCTTCGGCAACCTGGGCGGCGGCATCGCCGGCGGCGGCTCCACGAAGAACGGCCCCACGGGCAACGGCACCGCCTTCTGCACCAACTGCGTCATCACCGGCTGCACCATCACGGGCAACGGCGGCAGCAACTACATGCTGGGCGGCATCGCCTGGGACGAATCCAGCAACATCGTCTTCAGCAACAACGCCATCAGCAAGAACAAGGGCGACGGCATCTGGATCGACTACTACTCCATGAACTTCAAGATCACCGGCAACACCGTGACCTCCAACCAGGGCGACGGCATCTACGTGGCCTACTGCACCGGCACCCAGGTCAGCGGCAACACCCTGAGCGGCAACACCGGCACGGCCATCAACAACGCCGACGGCACCGCAACGGTGGGAACCAACACCATCAAGTAACCGTAACCACCTGAAGGGGGGGGGCCGGCCTGGAATCCAGGCCGGCCTTTTCGCGGTGCGGGGCGGGTCGGCCGGTCCGGGCCTGCCCTGCCGGGGGCCGCGGGTTGGGCTTTGGGGTTCCTGGGGGTGGGGTCGGCCCACGGGGTCCCGATCCGGCGCGCCGACCCACCGGTACCGCCGGTTCCAGTCCTCGCTGCGCTGCGGGCTGGAATCGGTGGTTAGCCGTAGCTCGGTCGCGATTCCCGGTACGTCGGGATTGGGGGGCGGTTCCGGACCGGGGCCTCGGATGGTTTGGGGAAAAAGCGCAATTTCCATTTGGCCCTCCCATCTGGCGGGCTCTACCCATTGGGGTCCCGGACTGTTGCGCCGACCCACAGGTGCGCTTGCGCAGCAGCGAGCTGCTGCTGGCGCTTGCCGTTATCCATTGGCCAACAGGTGGCGGAGGCGTCAGGCGCGGGCATCCTGTCCTCCGGCGGATGGAACCGTGCGTGGCACGCGCACCCCACGTCTCCTTCATCTGCAGTCAATGGATCACGGCAAGCGCCAGCAGCAGCTCGCTGCTGCGCAAGCGCTACCGTTGGGTCGGCGCAACAGTCCGGGACCCCATGGGCCGACCCCGTCCCCCAGGAATCTCGAGGCCCGCCCCGGCAGCCCCCGGCAGGGCAGCCTTGGGCGGGCCGAGGGGTCCCGGAACGTCCGGCCTCGTCAGCTTTCGCCGCGGCGGTACTTGTAGTCGAACTCGTAGCGGTAGTAGCCGTACAGTCCGCCCACTTTCACCAGTTCGATATCGTTGAAGACGCAACCCTTCAGCTTGCCTTCCAGGTGCTTCAGGCGGCTCTGGCAGGTGCGGATCTCCTCCAGGGGGTGGGCGCCGTACTTGGCGACCAGGAGGATGGATTCGGCCTTGGCGCCCAGGACCGTGGCGTCGCTCACCGGCAGGATGGGGGGGGCGTCGATGATGACGAAATCGAAGGCTTCGGAGACTTGGGCGGCGAATTCGGCGTACTTGGCGGACATGAGGAGGACCAGGGGATCGGGGGGGAGGATGCCGGTGCTCAGCAGGCTGAGGCCGGGCACCATGGTCTCCTTGATCTGGGATTTCCAGTCGGCCCTGCCGGCCAGGATCTCGGCCAGGCCGCCCGCCCGGCCCTTGGCGCCGAAGGTGCGGTGCAGCTTGCCCCTGCGCAGGTCGCCGTCCACCAGCAGCACCCGGGCGCCGCCCTGGGCGAAGACCGTGGCGAGGTTGGTGCTCACGAAGGACTTGCCCACCTCGGGGGAGGGGCCGGTGACGAGGATGATCCGGTTCTCGGCCTTCTCCATGGTGAAGTGCAGGAGGGTCCGGAGGCTCCTGAGGCTCTCCGTGGCGATGTCCTCGGGGTCCCCCACGGCCAGGAGGTGGATGCCGGGGCTCTTCTTGGAAATCTGCTTGTCGAAGTTCTTCTGGCCCTCGCTGTGGGGGATGGTGACCAGGATGGGGAGGCCCAGCTTGGCCTCGATGATGCGGTGATCCTGGATGCCCCGGCGCATGAGGCGGCGCGCCACGGTCAATCCGACGCCCACCACCAGCCCGATGAACGTGAAGAGCACCATCAGGACCTTCTTCTTGGGGGCGACCGCATCGTAGGCCGGGATGGCGTAGTCCACCACGTGGGCGTTGCCCACGGCCCCCGCCAGGGTGTTCTGGAGCTGCTGGATGCTGGTGAGCAGGGACGTGTACATCTCGGACTTCACCTGGGCGTCCCGGGTGAGGCGCACGATCTCCTGCTGGGTCCTGGGCAGGCCCGTGACCCTGGAGTTCACCTTGTTGGCCTCCGCCTGGAGGTGGGCGATCTGCTGGTCGGTGGTGGTCACCAGGTCGGAATGCTCGGTGTAGGTGCGCAGCAGTTCCTGCCGGCGCTGCTTGAGGGTGGAGATCTGGGCTTCCAGGTTGGCGCCCTGCTGGAGGAAGAGGTTGCCTTCCTGGGCGATGTCCACGGCGGCATTCTGGCGGCGGTACTCGTTGAGCCGGCTTTCCGCTTCGGAAAGCTGCTGCTGCAGCGCGGGGCGCTGGCTCTGGAGGAGGGCCAGGGCCTTGGAGGAATCTCCGGCCTTGCGCTCGATGGATTGGCGCACGTACTGATTGAGGATCTCGTTCAGGATGAGCGCCCCCTGCTCCGGGTCCGGCGCCTGCAGGGAAAGGCCCAGGATATTGGAGGACTGGTTCATGTTCTTGCCCCGCTCCTCCACCGAAAGGGCCAGGCGGAGGTTGGTGATGCAATCCACGATGGGGGTCATGGACAGGGTGAACACCTGGCCGGTCTTCCCCCGGAGGTTGCGCACCTTCAGCCGCATGGGCATGCCGTTCCAGGAGGCGGAAACCCGTTCGCCGGGCCTGCCCTGCACCAGCTCGCTGCCATCGGGGCCCGAAAGGCGGTAGACCCCGCCCCCCAGGGCCGTGACCTTGAAGACGATGCCCCGGAGCTTGTCGGGCACCTCGAAGGCTTCGATGTCCAGGCGGGCCGGGGTGCGGGAATTCCGGTTCAGCATGCGCCCGATCACCGGCATGAGCACCGGGGCGCATTCCACGTCCAGGCCCAGGTTCGAAACGACCCGGCCCAGGACGAGGTTGCTCTTGATGATCTCGATCTCCCCCTGGGCCACCGTGAGCTGGGTGTAGACCCCCTCCATCTTGGTGAACTCCTGGTTCTGGGAGCCGTAGCTCTTGGGAACCTCGGTCTGGAGCAGGCCTTCCACCTGGTACACGGGGGTCGCCGCGAACACGTAGATGAGCCCCACGGTCACGAAGAGCAGGAGGGAGCCCAGGATCAGCCCGCGCCCCTCCCACAGGTTCGCGAAGGCCTCGCTGAGGTTGAACTCGGCGCCCCGGCTGGAGCTGTCCGGGCCCGGGCCATGCCGCTGGGGCGCCGCGGGGTGTCTGGGATCGGGAGTCATTTCATTGTTCATAGGGACCTTTGCTCTGCATTCACACGGGGCAGCCAGTCCCCGACGGACAGCTGGATCTGATCGAGGGCGCGGCGGAAGGCTTCCGGGCCCCGGCGGTAGGGGTCCGGGATCTCCCGGGATTCGGGGGGCTGCCAGTGGCCCAGGAGGAAGACCCGGCCCCGGACCCGGGGAGCCTTCTTCTCGCAATCCCGCTTCTGCCGCTCGTCCATGACGAGGATGAGATCGGCCGCCATGGCCAGGGCCGGCGTGAACTGCCGGCCGCGGTGGGCGGAGAGATCCAGGCCCCGCTCCGCCATGAGGCGCTGGGCGTCCCCGTCGGCCGGGAGGCCTTCCAGGGCCGAAAGGCCGGCGGAACCCACCTCCACGCCCGGCCCCGCCCCGGACCGGAGCAGGGCTTCGGCCATGGGGCTCCGGCAGTGATTGCCTTCACAGACGACGAGAACGGATGTGACCCTAAGCGGCGAAATCAGGTAGGACCTCTGGCGAAGTGGGGGGTTAGAGGCGCTTCTTGAAGTAGTAGACCTGGGCCCCGGTGGCGGTGCCGGCCGTGATGGCGTTGATGGTGGGCAGCAGCAGGTTCATGACGCGGCTGAACCGCACCAGGGTGCCGGCGTCCACGTAGACGATATCCCGGGGGTTCAGGGCGAACTTGTCCGCCAGGATCATGGAGGCGGGGTTCCGGGCGTCCAGGTGGAAGACGTCCACCTTGTTGGAGGCGCCGGCGGAGCGGATCACGTAGATGGAGGTGGCGTCGGCGCTGGTGACCTGGACCCCGCCCACTTCGGAAATGGCCTTGGCGAGGGTGAGCTTGCCGTGCACCAGGGGGATGTTCCCGGGGCGCATGAGTTCGCCCATGAGGTACACGGGCTCCTCGCTGGCGTTGGGGATCTGCAGGGAGTCGCCGTCCTGGAGCAGGATCTGGCCGGAGGCCGTGCCCATGGCCAGGATGGACTGGAAATTCAGCGTCCAGGATTTCGAACCCCGGGTCAGGACCATGCGGCTGTCATCGGCCGCGGGATTCAGGCCTCCGGCCCGGTTGATGGCCTCGGCCAGGGTGAAGGGGACGTCGGTGACGGGGTACACGGCGGGGTTGCGCACTTCGCCGCCCACGTAGACCTTCTGGGAGCGGTACACCAGCACCTTCACGTCCACCTGGGGATTGCGGAGGGACTTGGCCAGCTGGGTGGTGAGGCTGTCGCGCACCTGGCTGACGGTCATGCCCGCGACCTTGAGCTTGCCCACGTAGGGGAAGAAGATGTTCCCCTCCTCGTCCACCAGGTTGCCGTACGAGGTGTCCGTGCGGTTGGGGCCCATGGGAAGGGAGATCTCGGGGTGGTCCCACACGGTGACCAGGAGCACGTCCTGGGAGCCCAGGCGGTAGGGCTGCGCCCGGTCGGCGACCAGGGCGGAGATGTCCACCGGGGTCGGGGGGCGGGTGGCCTGGCGATTCACCAGGTCCGGCGAGAGCGGGTGCAGCGTGACGGAAAGGCCGCCCACATCCTCGGGCCGCTCGTGGCTGTTGGGCCGGGAGGACAATTTCATGCCCGGCGCCTTGCAGCCGACGGCGAGGGTCAGGGCCAGGAGGCCGAGGGTCAGCCCGGACCGGGCGCGGGTGGCGAGGGTGGAAGGAACTTCTGCGTGCCCCAGGGTTTGCAACACGATGCGCTCCGAAGAAAAAAACGACCAGGTGATGGGATGTGGTTCCAGTATGGCATCAGATGTAGGCGCGCAGGCCAAGGCTTTCGGGCGGCCTGAAATCCACCGGGGCGGTGAGGGGCTCGACCTTGGGGTTGTCCGGGTCGGCCTCGGCGTCCAGGTACCGTCCCAGGCCATGGGGAGAGGGCTGGAACGTGGGGAGCAGCTTCATGAAGCACCGGAGCATCCTCGGGTAGCCCTCCTCGCCCCGGCCGTCCTGGATCTCCCGGAGGATGGCGAGGCCCTCCTCGAGGGTGGCGGGGTCCACGGGGTACTCCTTGGCTTCGAAAACCTTGGGGTGAACGGTCGTGCGGGAGACCCGGCCTTCGCTGAAGAGCTCCTCCACCAGCTTCTCGCCGGGGCGGACGCCCGTGAAGCGGATGTCCACGTCCACCCCCGGGGAGAACCCGGAAAGGCGCACCATCTCCTCCGCCAGGTTGACGATGTGCACCGGCTCGCCCATGTCCAGGGCGAAGACCTTGCCCGAATCGCCCAGGATGCCCGCCTGGAGCACCAGCTGGGCCGCCTCGGGGATGGTCATGAAGTAGCGCACCATGTCCGGGTGGGTGATGGTCACGGGCCCGCCGCCCCGGATCTGGTCCCGGAACAGGGGGATGACGCTGCCCCGGCTGCCCAGGACGTTGCCGAAGCGCACGCTGACGAACTTGGAGGCCGGCACCTCCACGGCGGCCCGGGCCACCAGGAGCTCGCCCACGGCCTTGGAGGCCCCCAGCATGTTCACCGGATTGACCGCCTTGTCCGTGGAGACGTTCACGAAGATCCGCGTGCCGCAGGCCTTGGCGGCCTCGATGACGTTGCGGGTGCCGAAGATGTTGTTCTCGATGGCCTCCTCGGGGTTCGCTTCCAGGAAGGGCACGTGCTTGTGGGCCGCCGCGTGCAGGACGACCTTGGGCCGCCACTTCTGGAACACCTGGTGGAGGCGCGCCGGGTTGCGGATATCGCAGAGGGCGATCTCCACCTCCTGGTTGGGGTAGAGGTTCACCAGCTGACGCTGGACCTCCCAGAGGCTGTTCTCGCCCCGGCCCAGCAGCACCAGCCGCCCCGGGTGGATCTCGGCCACCCGCCGGGCCAGTTCGCTGCCGATGGAACCGCCCGCCCCGGTGATGAGCACCGCCTCGTTGTCCAGGGCCTTGCGGATGGCTTCGGTGTCCAGGGTGATGGGATCCCGGCGCAGCAGGTCCTCGATGGCGATGTCCCGCACCTCGGGCTTCCAGGGCCGGTCCCCCACCAGGTCCATGATCCCGGGGACGGTCTTGAGCTTGATGCCCTCGGCCATGATGACCTTGGACAGCTCCCGGAGGCGGGCCCCCCGCACGCCGGCCATGCCCAGGATGACCTGGGTGGCGCTCTGTTCGCGGATGATCAGGGGCAGGAGGGCGGTGGGACCCAGGACGGGGATGCCCAGGATGCGCAGCCCCTGCTTCTCCAGGTCGTCGTCGATGAAGCCCAGGACGTTGCAGCGCAGGCGCGGGTGCTCCCGCAGCTCCTGGCAGAGCAGGACGCCCGCGCGCCCCGCGCCGATGATGAGCGTTCGCTCGGCAAGGGTCCCGCCGGCGACGATGGCCGGCCGGGCATGGCGCCGCTGGTGGATGGCGAGGGCGGCCATGCGCACCACCACCCACAGCAGGCCCGTGATGAGGCTGGCGCCCAGCACCACGTCGGGGCGCACGTTGTCCGTCCAGCCGCCGCGGATGAGGCACAGGGTCATGGTGGTGCCCGCCAGGGTGGCGGTGCCCAGCACGAGCCAGCGGGCATCGTGGATGTCCATGGCCCGGTAGTGCTGGGTGTGGAAGCGCAGGCCCAGGTTGATGAACATGGCGATGAGCACGAAGGCGACCATGCCGCGCCCGACGTTCAGGCCCTGCAGGAGGACGCTGGACGCGGCCACGAAACCCACGCAGGCGACCAGCGTGTCCAGGGCGATCTTCACGATCTTCCGGACCAGGGGACCCTTCAGGAACGGGTTGCGGGCTTGTCCTTCATCGGCCTGGGGAGGGTCGTTCGATTCAACCATGGCAAGGATCTCCAGACCTCAAAGAACGAGCCGTTCCGGAAAGGGGCGCCCAATGTCTTTCATGAAATTGCGCCATCGGTGAACCTGTTGGATCCAGGACTGCTTTGGGTGGGGGAGGAAGGGACGGGGGCTGCGACGGGGCCTGTGGGAATCGGATTCGGCGGGTAGGTCTTGAATTATTCTTCATACCAGACCTTTTGTGGCAAGCGGTATTTTGGGGGCCCGCCTGCTTTGCCAAGTCGTTTGGTGGGATTTTTGCCGGTACGCTTGTCCGCCCGGCGCGGAGGCCGGGGAGCATCACCGTATGGGCGCCCAATCAATTCATTGGGACCGGATACCTCATGAAAAGTAATTCATTTTTGGTGACCGCACCATCCTCTTTTGGGGAATCTACCCGCGACGGAAGGACACCAGGTAGACGGGGACCCCAAGGAGGACCAGGACCATGCCCGGCCAGGTGAAGGAGGGTCTATAAATTAGCAATGCGGCCATGAAGGCCAGGGCCCCCGCCAGGTAGAGGAGGGGAGGAAGCGGATAGGCGAAAATCCGCACCGGGCGCTCCAGGGTGGGCCGTGTGCGCCGGAGCACGAAAATCCCGGCCACCGTCAGTACATAGAACAGGGTTGCCGCCGCCATGGAAAATTCCAGGAGCTGGGCATAGTTGCCGGTGAGGGTGAGAAGGCAGGCCCACGCGGCCTGGAACCCCAGGGCCCGGGCCGGGACCCCGGCGGAGTTCAGGCGGGCCGCCATGGGAAAGAACAACCCTTCCGAGGCCATGGCCTGGTACAGCCGGGAGCCCGCCAGCACCAGGCCGTTGGCGCAGCCGAAGGTGCTCACGAGGATGGCCAGGGCCATGGCGCTGGAGCCGGCCGGTCCGAACAGGGCGTGCAGGGTGGCGGTGCCCACCCGGTCCCCGGGCGCCGAAGCGATGCCCGCGGGCCCCAGGACCCGGAGGTAGACGGCATTGGCCAGGAGGTAGAGGCCCAGCACCAGGAGGGGCGCCACCAGCAGGGCCAGGGGGATGGATCGGCGGGGCTCCCGGATCTCCGCGGCGATGAAGGTGACGGAGTTCCAGGAATCCGAGGAGAACAGGCTGCCGCTCTGGACCACCAGGAGGGCGGCCAGGAAGGGCAGGGCGGGGCCGGGGGGGATCACCGCCCCGGAGGGGTGGGCCGGGGCCGTCACCAGCAGCCCCACGAGGATGAGGCCGGCGAGGCTGCCGAGCTTGGCCACGGTGAAGACGTTCTGGATCCAGATCCCCAGGCGCCCTCCCCGGGCGTTCAGGGCGCTGAGCAGGAGGATGACCGCGATGGCCACCAGCCGCGCGGGGGTCAGGCCCAGGTGGTAGGGTCCCACCACGATCCCGGGCACCACCTCCAGGGCCCGCACCTCCAGGGGACCCACCAGGAAGCGGGCCTCGTTCACCCCGGGCAGGAACATCCCCAGGAACTTCCCGAAGGCCATGGTCACCGCCGCCAGGGCCCCCGTCTCGATGATGAGGAAGGTGGTCCACCCATAGAGGAAGGCCACCAGGCGCCCATAGCTTTCCTTCAGGTACACGAACTGCCCCCCCGCCTGTGGGAACATGCCGGCCAGCTCGCCGTACGCGTGCGCTCCCAGGAGGGTCAGGGCGGCCGTGAGGCCCCAGGCCAGCAGCAGGAAGGAACCCGTCCCCCCGGTGCGGATCATCTCCGCCGGGACGATGAAGATCCCGCTTCCGACCATGGACCCGGCGATGAGCATGGTGGCTGAAAAGGGGCCGATGTGGCGGTGGTAGACGTTCGCCATGGGGCACTCATAAATAAATCATATGCTCGGCCGGGCCCCCAGGTTCCATGGCGGCCCGGGGGAATTCCCTTTAGGCTGGAATCATGGCCCGATCCCGCACTTCCACCCGTCTTGCCGCCGCCGTGGCCCTCCTGGCCCTGCTGCCCCTGTCGGGCCTCTGGCTGTGGAAGCGCCAGGGCCCCCAGCACCCCCCGTCCATGCTCCTGGTGAAGCGGGGCACCACGGTGGACGCCCTGGCCGACCAGATGGAGCGGGACGGCCTCATCCGCAGCGCCGCCATGTTCAAGCTCTGGGCCCGGGCCCGCAAGCTCCAGCTCATCCGGGGCGAGTACACCATCGAGCCCCGGGCCTCCCTGTCGGACGTGGCGGGCAAGCTCCGGCGGGCCGATATCCATTACACCAACATCATCCTGCCCGTGGGGGCCCACGCCTGGACCGTGCAGCGCCGGCTCCGGGACTTCATCCCCGAGGACGTCTTCTGGACCCTCTGGAAGAGCCCCCGCCTGGCCAGGACCGCGGGCTTCCCCGAAGCCGAGTCCCTGGAGGGGCTCCTGGCCCCGGCCACCTACCGGGTGAACCACGCCCAGGAACCCGAGGAGATCCTCCTGGCCATGGTGGAGGCCTTCCGGGACAAGGTGCTGCCCGGCCTGGAAGGGGGGGCCCTTCCGCCCTACCCGACCCTCATCCTCGCCAGCCTGGCCGAGAAGGAGACCCGGGTGCCCGAGGAGCTCACCAAGGTCGCCGGCGTCTATGCCCAGCGCCTGCGGATCGGCATGCGGCTCCAGTGCGACCCCACGTCGCTGTATGCCCGGTGGGCGGCCGGGGACCTGCGCTTCACGGCCCCGGGCCCGGAGGATATCCGGCGCCCCAGCCGCTTCAACACCTATGCCGTGGCCGGGCTGCCCCCCACCCCCATCGCCATCCCCAGCGCCGCGGCCATCGAGGCCGCCAAGGTCCCCCAGATGGGCAAGGACCTCTATTTCGTCGCCACCGGCAAGGGCGGCCACAGCTTCGCCCCCAGCCTGGCCGAGCACAACCGGAACGTGGGGGTCTACCGCCGGGAGATCAAGCGCCAGAAACGGGCCCTCCATGGCTAAGGTTCGCCTGGATCTCCTCCTGGTCCAGCGGGGGCTCTGCGAAACCCGCAGCAAGGCCGCGGCCCGCATCATGGCCGGCGACGCCCTGGTGGACGACCGCCCCGTCACCAAGGCCGGGGCCCTGGTGGGCGAGGAGGCCACCCTGCGCCTGCGGGGCGAGGCCCTGCCCTTCGTGAGCCGGGGGGGCCTGAAGCTGGCCCACGGCCTGACGGCCTTCGGGGTGGATCCCGCCGGCCGGGTGGGCTTCGACGCGGGGGCCTCCACCGGGGGTTTCACGGACTGCCTGCTCCAGGCCGGCGCCGTCCGCGTCTACGCCGTGGACGTGGGCACCAACCAGCTCCACTGGAAGCTCCGCAGCGACCCCCGGGTGGTGTCCATGGAGCAGGTGAACCTGCGCCTGTGGGACCCCGCCCGCATTCCGGAACCCTGCACGATCCTGGTGGCCGATCTGAGCTTCATCTCCCTGCGCCTGGCCATCCCCCCCATCCTCCCCTCCCTGGCCCCCGGGGCCGACGCCATCCTCCTGGTGAAACCCCAGTTCGAAGCCGGCAGGGACGACGTGGGCGCCGGCGGCATCGTCCGGGACCCGGAGGTGCACGACCGGGTGCGGCGGGAGATCTGGGACTTCTTCCAGGGCAGCGGCCTGGAGCCGATGGCCTGGGACGTGAGTCCGATCCTCGGGGGCGAGGGCAACAAGGAATTCCTGCTGCACCTCCGGCGGGCCGGGGAGGGGGATTAGACTCCCATTGCCTTCATCCGGCGCGCCGCGAGGGCGAAACAGGAATCCCCTTCGGCTTCCTCCCGGTCCGGGTCCGGGGTCACCCGCTTGTAGCAGGCGGCCGCCGCGGCCGGCTCACCGAACTGCTCGGCGATGCGGCCGGCCAGGTACCAATCCTGGGAACGGGGCTCTTCCTTGCCCAGGGCGCCGGTTTCCTTGAGGAAGATATCCAGGGCCTCCTCCACCTCGCCCCGTTCGGCCAGGATGGAGGCCAGCGTATGCTGGGCGGCCCCGTTCTTCTGCGCCTGGAGCAGGAGGGCCCGGCGGGCAAGGTCAACGGTCTGCTCGTTGGTACGGCCTTGGGTCAGCTCGTACCAGGCCAGGTTGTTGAAAAACCCCGCGGAGGCCTTTCCCGTGGCGATGTAGGCCTTCAGGGCCTCGGACCGTTCCTGGAACCGCCCCACCATGCCAAGGGCCTGGGACCGGGATTCCACGAAAATCTCGTCGTCCGGTTCCTTTTCGAGGGCCCGTTCGCAGGCCGCCAGGAGCTGGGGCCACTTCCGGCATTTGGCCAGGGCATAGGCCTGGGTGGTGGTGGCCAGCCGGGACGCGGGATGGGCTTTGACCAGGCGCTCCGCCACCGCCAGGAGCGGCTGGAATTCGTTCCGGGCCCGGTGGGCCCAGAGCAGGGCCAGATCGATCCGTTCCGAGGTTTCGCCGGCGGCCAGGAGGCCTGGCACGGCCTTCTCGTATCCCTTCTCCGGGACCAGGAGGGTGGTGGCGGCCAGGCGAATTTCCGCCGGGGTGCCTCCCTGGCCCTTCTTCCAGAAACGATTGAACGGATGGCCGGATAAGGGGTCATCCTGTTTCCCCTTGAGCACGCCTTCGCTGGCCTCGTCCAGCAGGGCGCCGGCCCCAGCCGCGTCCCCGGCCTCCAGGCGGCGCAGGGCTTCGGCGCCGAAGGTGCCGTAGGACAGGTCGGTGGCGGCCAGGAGGAAGCGCCCCTGGTGCTGGATCACATGGAAGGAGAGGCTCGCCCCATTCCCGCTGTTGGCCATCTTCATGGCGACCCGGAAGCCCGAATCCCCCCCGCGGTTCACCACGACCTGGGTCAGGGCGCGGAGGTTGTCCAGGGCCACGGCGTAGGGCACGCCGGTGCCGTCCAGGGGCAGGTCTTCGAACCCCATGGCTTCCCTGAGGGCCGCCAGGTACCCGTCCTTGGCCAGGATTTCCCGCAGGGCGGGGGCGCAGAACCGCGCCGGATCCTCGCCCGAGCCGGCGGGATCCTGCAGGAGCGCCAGGAACCGCCACACCACGGAGGCGGGGGTTTCCGGCTCCTTGGCCAGGTCCTCGGAGCGGCGCATGCGCGCCAGGACGGCGATCCGGCTCCGGATGGCGGGGGCGTTGGGGGCGCCGTCCGCCCCGGCGGAAAGGAGCGTGGCGGCATCCACGTAGCGCCGGGCGTTCACCAGGAGGTTGCCCGCATCCAGCAGGGCGGTCCTCCGCTGGCCCACATCCGCGATGGTGGTGGCCGCCTGCTTCAGGGCGGTCGCGGTGCCCTGGGTCAGGGCCGTGCCGGCCAGGAGCCAGGAATACCCGTCCTGGGGCCTGGGCAGGGACGTGGCCAGGTCCATGACCTCCTTGTGGCGCCCGGCCCGCCAGAGGACGATGAGGAGGTTGGTGTTGGAATCCTCGACCTTGAGGTCCGCCCGCAGTTGGCGGTATTCCCTGGCGGCCGCCTCCAGGTCGGCGCCGGGGCCGTACCGGAGGCCCGCGGGGTTGTACTCCAGGAGGATGGCCAGATTCCTCCGGCTGAGCGCGTCCTTGGGATCCAGTTCCTTGGCCTTCCGGAAGGCGGCCACGGCGCCCGCGAAGTCCCAGCCCGTGTGATAGGCCCGGTTCACCAGGTCGTGCTGCAGCACCCAGCCCAGGGCCCGCTGGGCATACATGCTCGTGGGATCCAGGGCGCAGGCCCGGCGCGCGGCGTCCCGGGCGGCTTCGCCCATGCCCCCCCGGAGGAGGGCGATGGCCAGCCGGCTGAGGGGAACCGCCTTGCCGGGCTGGGCGGTGGTCTGGGACCGGAAGGCCTGGATCGCCTCCCGGATGCGGCCCGCCGCCAGGTGCCCCTCGCCCACCTGGTCGAAAATGATCCGGGGCGGGGGCGCCTGCCCGAAGGCTTCGAGGCCCGCCCGGGCCTTCTCCACCTCGGCGGCGGTCCAGAGGGCCTTGCCGGAATCGAAGCGGAAGGTGGCCAGGATTTGCCCTTCGGGGCTCCGGGCGTAGGTGCGGGTGAGGCTGGCCGGGCCGAAGTCCAGGCGCCCGGATTCCGGCAGGGGCCGCGCCTCGAAACCGGCTGGGGCCACGATGCGGTAGCGCCATTCGATGGCATGGGGTTCCGGGAGGAGCAGGGCCTGCTTGCGGGTCGTCGGGGCTTCCTTCTCCTTGAGGTCATAGGAGGTGGGCACGAATTTTCGGATGCGGGACGTCATGGCCCAGGCGTTGAGGGTGACCACGGCGTCCACGTCCGAAGTGACGGCCATGGCGCAGTCCTTGGCCTCCAGGCGCAGGGTGTAGGGCCGCTCCAGGTCCGAGGGGTCCCCGGTGTCGATGTCGCCCAGGTCTCCGGCATTGTAGATGCCCTGCACGTACCGCTTCAGGTTCTCCCGGAGCTGCTTGGGGTCCGAGGGCCTGAAGTCATGCCGCAGGATCATCTCCGCCAGGCCGGAGGGGTGCGAGGTCTCCACGATGCGGGCCTTGCCGGGCTCGGGCAGGAAGACCTCCCGGGTCTCCAGGGTCAGGTTGTCCCCGGAGGCCGCGGCGGGGGTGCGCACCAGGGCGGTGGTGGCGCCGTCCACCACCAGGGCCCACCGGCCCTGGTCCGGGAAGGGGAGCTCCCCGGCCCGGGCGTAGGCGGCGGTGGGGTCGATCCAGAGGGGCTGGGGCCCCGGCACGACGACGATGGCATGGTCGAAATGATTCAGGCCAGGAAGTTCGGGATCGATGTCCCGGCCGGGCCCGGTCCCCAGCAGGGCCAGCCGGGCCGGGATGCCCACCTCCCGCAGGAGGGCCACCAGGAGGGTCGCCTGGTCCTTGCAGTCGCCGAACCCCCGCTTCAGGGTCTCCGCGGGCGTGCGGGGGACGATGCCCGCCTCGGCGAATTCCACCCCGGTGTAGCGGATCGAGCGGTGCAGGCGGCCCAGGATCCGGTTGATGCGGGCGCGCGGCTCCGTGGCGTCCCCGGCGGCCTCCCGGGCCCAGGCGCCCACGTCGGCCCCTTCCAACTGGCGGTTGGCGATGGCCGAGTAGGCCGAGGCGGCCGCCGCCCAGGAGGTGACGGTGGAGAGCCTGAGCTCCGGCCGGGGGCTGGCTTCCGGATCCATGGCCGGTTCCCGTTCCTCCGGGGGTTCCATGGGGCCCAGATCCAGGGCCAGGCGGACCATGCCGCCCTCCCGGGCGAGCTGGGGCTGGATGGGGCCCAGGCCGTCGATCTTCCACCGGAAGGGCAGGGCCTCGGGGACCTCCACCTGGACCCGGGTGCGGAGGACCTGCACGGGCTGGTGGAGCGACAGGTTGAGCAGGGTGCCGGAAGCATGGACGGGAGCCGTCTCCCGGGTGACGATCTCCACCTCCGCCACCGAGCCGACGCTCAGCTGGGGCAGGGGCGCGGCCAGGCGTTTGCGGTCATCGTAGAGGGTGGTGTCGTCCTCGTTGACGGGGAATTCGCCCAGGGTGGCCCCGTCCAGTTCATGGGCCCGGCCGTCGGGGGTGATGACCCGCGCGCGGATGCGGGGCCGCTCCTGGTGCCAGGGGACCCACACCGTCCCGACGTTCCGCCAGGACCGGATCGCGGATTCATGGTCCACCCGGAACACGTACCGGTAGTGCGTCGTCCTCCGCCCCTGGGCGTCGAAGGCCACCCGGGTGTCCTCCAGCAGCTCGAGGATGCCCTGGCCTTCCCGGACCTTGTGGGCGGAGGCCGCCTTCAGGAGGAGGGCCGGATCCGCGGAAAGGGCCGGCAGGAGGTGCCAGTCCGTTTCCGCGGGCGCGGCCAGCACCATGGCGCAGGGGAGGGAAGCGGCAAGGAAGGGACCGATGCGCATGGATTCTCCGGGTAGCCCCTGGACCGGCCGGGCCCGGGCCCAGGGGGTGGGCCGGAACGCGGGGTGTCTGGGGGGTGGAATCCCATGATAGCCGATGTGGGTACGGCTAGACCGGGTAAGCCACCCGGGTGAGCCGCTCGGAAACCCTCCAGAGCCGGGCCTGGACCTCCTCGTCCCGGGCGCGGACGCCGGGCTGGACCCGCACGGGGGGGCCGACCAGTTCGGAATATTGGGCGGGACCGTAGTAGGCCGAACCTTCCGCCTCCGGATCCACGGCGGCCCGCAACAGGGGCAGGGCGCCCTGGGCGGCGTCCTGGCTGAAGAAGGGGGCGAAGGCGGCCATGAGGAACCGCATCACCGGGTTGCGGGTGGCGTGGCGCTGCAGCTCGGTGCGGGACCAGCCGGGGTGCGCGGCCACGGCCAGGGTGCCGCTTCCGGCCCGGGCCAGCCGGCGCTGCAGCTCGAAGGTGAACATGAGGTTGGCGATCTTGGACTGGGCGTAGGCGGCCCAGGCCCGGTAGCCCCGGGCGAAATGCAGGTCCTCGAAGCGGATGCGGCCGACGCGGTGGACGCCGCTGCTCATGGTCACCACCCGGGAGCCCGGGGTGGCCTGGAGCAGGGGCAGCAGGTGGCCGGTGAGGGCGAAGTGGCCCAGGTGGTTGGTGCCGAACTGCAGTTCGAAGCCCTCGGAGGTGCGCCCGTAGGGGGGGATCATCACGCCGGCGTTGTTGATGAGGAGGTCCAGGCGGCCGTGGCGCTTGAGCACGGTGCGGGCGGCCTCGCCCACGGAATCCAGGGAACCCAGGTCCAGTTCCACGCGCTCCAGGGAGGCCCCGGGGTGGGCGCTGAATATGGCCTGCTCGGCGCCCAGGGCCCGCTCCAGGCGGCGGCAGGCGAGGATGACGTGGGCGCCGCGGCCCGCCAGGGCCTTGGCGGCCTCCAGGCCCGTGCCGGAATTGGCGCCGGTCACCAGCGCCACCCGGCCGGTCTGATCGGGGATGTCCTGCACGCTCCAGGCCCGGGGGATTCCCTTGGAAGTCATGGTTCATCCTTTCTTGACGTTTTAACGAAAATTGTCACCGCGTTCAAGATTGACATTCCTTCAGAAAATGTCAACTCTTGGGTATGGCCAAAGAAAGGGATCAGCAGATCATCGAGGCGGCGACCTCCGTCTTCCTGCGGTACGGCTTCCGCCGCACCACCATGGGGGACATCGCCGAGGCCGCGGGCATCTCCCGGCCCGCCCTCTACCTGAGGTTCTGCAACAAGGAGAAGATCTTCGAAGGCTCCATGGGCGAATTCATGGCCCGCACCCTGGCGGAGATCGAGCGGGGCCTGCCGGAGCGGGAGACCCCCCTGGAGCAGCTGCGCTTCGCCTTCGAATGCTGGATCATCCAGCCCTTCCTCATGATGCAGGGATCCCCCGACGCCCGGGATCTGGCCAGCTGCGGCCTGGCCTTCGCCGAGGACGTCAAGGCCAGGGGCTTCGCCGCCTTCGAGGCCCTCCTGGTCCCCATCCTGGCCCGCGTCCCGTCCCACGCGGCCCGGGACGCCGCGGCCCTGGCGGGCATCGCCCGGGTGCTGGCGGCCTCCGCGCGGGGCTTCAAGGCCGAGGCCCGGGACGAGGCGGAACTGAGGTCCATGATCGGCACGCTCCTGGAGCTGGCCATTCAGTGAAGCATCGGGCGGTGCCCGCCGTCGCTCCTGAAATGCCGCATGAGGAGTACCAGGGGCAGGGCCACCGCGAGGCTCGCGGCCAGGAACGCGAAGATGTCGATGAAGCTCAGGAGGTAGGACTGCCGGTTCACCTCGGCTCCCACCAGGCCCGCGGCGAGCCCGGGCATGGAGGCCGGGTCGAGGCCGGCCCTGGGGAAGAAGCCCCGCACCAGGGCGACGCCGCGGTGCTGCAGCTCGGGATTGAAGGCCGTCACGTGCTCGGCGATCCGCGCGTGGTGGAACTGGGCCCGCTGGGCCAGCACCGTGGTGCACAGGGCGATGCCCACGCTGCCGCCCTCGTTGCGCATGAGGTTGAACATGCCCGTGGCGGTGCCCACCAGCTGCGGGGGGATCCGCCGGATGGATTCGCTGCCGATGGGCACCAGCACGAGCCCCATGCCGAAGCCGAACATGCACATGGCCAGGGCCAGGAAGGCCACGTCCGTGGCGAGGCTGATGCGGGTCAGGAACCACACGCCCGCGCTCATGGACGCGAACCCCGCGCCCACGAGGATCCGCACGTGCACCTTGCCCACCAGGAACCCCGCCAGGGCCATGGCGAGCATGGAGCAGGCGCCGGCCGGGGCCAGGACGATCCCCGCCCAGGTGGGGGTGAAGCGCAGGAACGTCTGCACGAAGATGGGCACGCAGATGAAGGTGCCGTACATGCCCATGCCCGCCACGAAGATGAGCGCCATGCCGCCCGAGAATTCCGGCAGGGCGAAGATGCGCAGGTCCACCAGGGGGTTCTCCGCGGTCAGGGAGCGCCAGATGAAGAGCGCGATGCCCAGCGCCGCCAGGCCCAGGAACACCTGGACGACGGGGCTCGCGAGCCAGTCGTAGCGTTCGCCCCGGTTGAGGAAGAGTTCCAGGCAGCCCAGGCCCACGGCGATGAACAGGAGGCTCCAGTAGTCCACCTTGCCCTTGGGCCTTTCCAGGTACGAGGGATCCTTCACGAAGGTCATGGCCGCCACGAAGGCCACGAGGCCCACGGGGATGTTGATGTAGAAGATCCAGGGCCAGGACCAGTTGTCGGTGATCCAGCCCCCCAGCAGGGGCCCCAGGATGGGGCCGCAGATGGCCCCGATGCCGTAGATGGCCGCGGCGTACCCCTGCTCCTCCGAGGGGAAGGCCTCGAAGGTGATGGCCTGGGACAGGGGCACCATGGCGCCCCCGGCCAGGCCCTGGATCACCCGCATGAGGATGAGGAAGGACAGGGACTGGGCCGCGCCGGAACCCAGGGAGGCCAGGGTGAAGATGGCCAGGCAGGTGAGGTAGAGGCGCTTGCGGCCGAAGAAATTGCCCAGCCAGCCCGTGATGGGCAGGATGACGGCGTTGGCCACCAGGTAGCTGGTGATGACCCAGGTGACCTCGTCGGTGCCGGCGGCGAAGGAGCCCTGGATGTTGGAAAGGGCGACGTTGGCCACGGAGGTGTCCAGCACCTCCATGAAGATCCCCAGCAGGCAGGTGAAGCCCACCAGCCACTTGGTGGAACCCCCCGGGCCGGTCATGGCCTGCCCGCCAACCGGTTCGTGACGGCCTCGATGGTGCGCAGGGTGATCTCCAGGTCCCCGGGGCTCACCTCCCGGGTGATGGCTTCCATGTACCCCTTCAGATTGGCCTTGATGAGGGGCTGGAGGTCCCGGGCCTTGGCCGTGGAGAAGACGATCTTGGCGCGGCGGTCCCGGCTGGACGGGGACCTTTCGATGTAGCCGGCCCGCTCCAGGGATTTCATGGCCTTGGCCGTGGCGGACTTGTCGATGGTCAGCAGGGCCGACAACCGCTCCTGGTTGATCCCCTCGTTGGCGAGGACGAAGAGCAGGAAGATGCACTCCACCGCGCTGATATCCAGTCCCCGGGCGAAGCCCGCGATGTGGTCCAGCGAATGCCGGTGGAGGACGCCGAAAACCCTGCAGATCTGCTCTATTTCCATGGCAGGCCCCGGATGGTTGACTGTGACAACCATCTTAGCGATTTGGTGGTTCGAGTCAACGATCCCTTCCCGGGAATCCCCGCTATCCTTAAACAGTGGGCCGGAATCCGGGTCTAAACCCGGGACGGCCTGCCCCGAAGACCCAAGGGGGGCCGGGCCCCCTAGAGCATCAATTCACGAGGCACCGATCTTCCTGAGGTTTTCATGACCGACTCCCCCCTCATCCGGCTCAAGGACATCAAGAAGTACTACCAGATGGGAGATATGGAGGTGCGCGCCCTGGACGGCGTGTCCCTGGACATCCGGCGGGGGGAGTACGTGGCCATCATGGGACCTTCCGGATCCGGCAAGTCCACCATGATGAATGTCATCGGGTGTCTTGATACGCCCTCGGCAGGTCATTACGAGCTTAATGGAAAGCTGGCCTCGTCCATGTCCGACGACGACCTGGCCAAGATCCGCAACGAGGAGATCGGGTTCGTCTTCCAGACCTTCAACCTCCTGGCCCGCACCACGGCCCTGCAGAACGTGGAGCTGCCCCTCATCTACGGCGGGGTCAAGAGCAAGGAGCGCCACGCCCTGGCCACCCAGGCCCTGGAGGCCGTGGGCCTGGGCCCCCGGTCGGACCACATGCCCAACCAGCTTTCCGGCGGCCAGCGCCAGCGCGTGGCCATCGCCCGGGCCCTGGTGAACAACCCCTCCATCCTCCTGGCCGACGAGCCCACCGGCGCCCTGGACACCCGCACCAGCGTGGAGATCATGGCGCTCTTCGAGGAGCTCTACCAGAAGGGCAACACCATCATCCTGGTGACCCACGAGGAGGACATCGCCCGCCACGCCCACCGCATCATCAAGCTCCTGGACGGACAGGTCATCCACGACGAGCCCAACGAGCCCATCTCCAGCGCGCAGCACCTGGCGCATCTGAGGATCTGAGCGGGGGATGCCGTAGGGCTGATCCCCTTCATCCTGGGCATCCGATGCATCCCTGTTTCGACAGGGCAAGCGATGGGATGGGGTGGCGCGCAGTTGATCTGCATGCGCCGACCCATCCCAGGGCGGGCCCTGCGGAAACAGGGATGAATCGGATGCACAGGATGAAGGGGATGAACAAGCCCCATACTATCCTTAGATAGGATAGGGTAGCCCTCTTACCCTCTGAGGGTATACTTTGGGGTGTGGAGGCTCCCATGATGCTCGTTCCTGACAACCGCCGGCGGGTCACGCTGCCGCCTGCCTTCAAGGCGGGTCAGCCGGTTGAGCTTGAGGCCTTGGAGGATGGGACGTTCCGGCTGGTGCCCATGGTCGCCATTCCTGCGCATCAGCTTTGGGCCTGGCGTCCGGAGGTTCAGGCTTCCGTTGAGAAATCCCTGCAGGAAAGGCGGGATGGGGAGGGGATCGCCATCAATAGCCCGGAAGGGCAGGAGTTCCTGCGGAAGCTGGCGGCTGAATGAACGTCGTTTGCCAGCCCCATTTCGTTCGGGAAGCGCTCTCGCAAGCGGGTCCCGTCCGTGAGGGGCTGTCCAAGCTGATCCGGATTGCCGGCGAACTTAGCTTTTCCCAGCTACTGAACCATCAGGGGCTCCACCTGGAAAAGCTGCAGGGCAAGCTCGATCCGGACTCGAAGAAACCTCTGTACTCCCTTCGGGCGACCCGTGCGGCTCGGGTCATTGCCACGGTTGACGGGGATTTTCTCATGCTGCTTGCCATTGTGCCGGACCACGACAAGGCCTACTGAAAGAAGCAGCCATGAACCTGGACGGCCGGATCCCTCGAGCCGCGATCGGAGCCGGGTCAGGGCCTTGCCAGGTATCCGGCGCCGTCCACCTGGGAGCCCCGGGCCGGGATGGCGGTGAGGGCGTCGTTCCAGCGGTTGAAGCGGGGCATCTCCAGGCCGAAGACGTCCAGGACCTTGCCGATGATGTGGCGGGTCATGTCCTCGATGGTGGCGGGGTGGTTGTAGAAGGTGAGCACCGGTGGCAGGAGGATCACGCCCATTTCCGTCACGGCCTGCATGTTGCGCAGGTGCACGGGGCTGAGGGGGGATTCGCGGGCCACCAGGACCAGTTTGCGCCGCTCCTTGATGACCACGTCGGCGGCGCGCAGGAGGAGGTTCTCGGAATAGCCCGTGGCGATGCCGGCCACGGTCTTCATGCTGCAGGGGACCACCACCATGCCGGCGGTCCTGAAGGTGCCGCTGGCCACGAGGGCGCCCACGTCCTCGATGGGGTGCATGCGGGTGGCCAGGGCGGCCACCTCCTCCATGCTGTAGGGGGTCTCGTGGGCGATGGTGCGGCGGCCTCCGTTGGAGACGACCAGGTGGGTCTCCCAGTCGGGGAAGCCCTGCATGGCCTTCAGGAGGTCGATGCCCAGGATCGCGCCGCTGGCGCCGCTGATGCCCACGACGAGGCGCTTCTTTTCGTTGGATTCCATGGGGCTCCCGGAGGGAAGGGGGCCTTCCCCCGGGAGGGGCTCCCGGGGGAAGGCGCGCGTCCTTAGATCAGGTGGATGAGCTTCCACCAGGTGATCTCCACGAGGACCGTGGTGATCAGCACGATGACGGTGAGGGGGACGCCGAACTTGATGACGTCCATGTCGCCGTACTTGCCGCCGGAGTCGCCGGCGCCCACCAGGACATTCATGTGGTGGAAGGGCAGGATGAAGTGCATGCCCACGGCGGTGTACACCAGGAGCGCGGGGACCAGGGGATTGAGGCCCGTGCCGGCGGTGAACGCGATGATCGTGGGCGTGACGATGCCCATGACGGCCAGGACGCTGCCCAGGCACATGTGGATGAGGACGGCGAAGCAGGTGATCATCAGGGCCAGCAGGTAGATGTTGTGGGGCACGGAGCTGGGCAGGAGGACCCCGGCCAGCCACTTGTTCATGCCGGTCACGGCGCCCACGGAGCCGATGCCCAGGGCCGCGGTGAGGAAGAACAGGGTCCCCAGGCCGAACTTGCTCCAGTCGGGGGCCTTGAGCACATCGCCGATGCGGGGCATGGAAAGCAGGATGCCCGTGCCCAGCGCCACCCAGCCCGGGTGGATGTGGTGGAGGAAATCGGTCGCCCAGAGCACCAGGGCGATGGAGACCCAGAAGGTGACGCGCTTCTCGGCGCCGGACATGCCGCCCAGGCCCTTGAGCTGTTCGCGGATCTCGTCCTTCTCGATCCTGAAGTCCGCGGGGGCCTTGAAGAGGGTGATGTGCATGAAGAACGTGAGCAGGCTGGCGATGACGCCGGGGACGCCCATGTACAGGAGCCACTTCAGCCAGCTGGCTTCCTGGCCCGCGAAATTCAGGGCGATGGTGTTGATCATGCTGTCGCCGGTGAGCAGGATCATGGAGACGGGCACGGAACTGGCGAAGACCGACAGGCCGATGGAGGCCGCGTACTTGGCGGGAAGCTTCGTCGCCTTGATGATGATGCCCATGACGGCCATGATCATGAACGAGCGCGGCCAGGGATGCGGGATCATGACGCTGAGGATGAAGCCCAGGATGTAGCCGGCGGCCACGATGCTGGTGAAGCTGTTCACGTACTTCAGGATGAAGTGGTAGGCGATGCGCTTGCCCAGGCCGGAGTTCTCCACGGCGGTGGCGATCATGTAGCCGCCCACGACGATGTAGATGAGCGGCGTGGTCCAGAGGCGGAACACGACGCTGGGCTCGGCGGTCTTGGTGAGGACCCAGGCCAGCAACAGGAACAGGGCGCTGAAGCCGGGGTGGGCCACGCCCATGGCCCACCAGATGACGGCCAGGAGGCTGAGGGCGAGGCAGTGGCGGCCCTGGGGGGTGAGGCCGGGGCCCGCGGGCATGGCGAACCACACCAGGAGACAGACCACGATCCCCAGGATGGCGCCGATTTCGCGTTTGTAGCGCGTGAAGAACGAGGGCGGAGCGGGGGGCGCTCCAGCCGTTGCGGGGTCATTTGCCACGGTGGGACTCCTTCATGGATTGGGGGAGAAATTCGGGCATTGCGGGGGAAGGGCGCCGGGAAGGGTTCACGTTCTGCATCCATGAACGGGTTTCCGGGCGCCGGGGTGGAGCATGGAATTGCCGCCGGCGCGGAGGGGGCGCGCGGCGCACATCACACGATCAGCAAGGGTCCTGACTTTGGTTCCGGGCCGTGCCGCAGGGGCACGGGCCAGCATCGCGGAGAGGAAGCACATCCTCCCGGGTTTCCGGGTATGTAAGGCACGATGGGCGCAGGCCGCCTGGTCGTCCAATAGGAATTTGATGGTTGATTGATACAAAAAACCGATCATGCTCCTTTTCCCCTGGGAAACCAGGACCATGGCCTAAGATAAAAGATTCAGAACCCCAGCCTCGGGATGAATCGAACATCCATCACGGTGAGTCATGGAACTCAGACAGCTGAAGTACTTCGTCGCCACCGCGGAAGAGCTTCATTTCCGAAAGGCGGCCGAACGGGTCCACGTGGCCCAGCCCGCCCTGAGCCAGGCCATTCACCAGCTGGAGGAGGAGATCGGGACGCTGCTCTTCGAACGCACCAACCGCAAGGTGATCCTCACGCCTGCGGGCAGGGTGTTCTACGCGCGGGCCAAGGTGATGGCGGACAACGCGTGCATGGCGGTGCGCGAGGCCCGCGGCGTGGGCCGGGGCGACGCGGGCACCATCGCCATCGGGTTCATCAGCACCGCGGCCCTGAAGGTGCTCCCCGCCGCGCTCCGCCATTTCAAGGACGTGATTCCCACCGCCCAGGTGGAACTGTGCGAACTGGGGCCCGGCGAGCAGATGGATGAACTGGCCCGGGGCCACCTGGACATCGGCCTCACGATCTCCGAAGTGCTGGACGAGGGCTACCGGGTGCTGGAGATCTGCCGGGAACCGCTCATCGCGGCCCTGCCGGATACGCCCGCCTTCGCCGCCCTGGAACGCGTGGATCTCAGGGCCGTGTCCGGCGAGACCGTGATCACGCCGCTGCGGCACCCCCGCCGCGGCTACTACGAGACGGTGGCGGACGCGTACCGCAGGGCCGGCGTGAAGCCCGCGAACATCCAGTGCGTGCGCATGATCCAGACGGGCCTCATGCTGGTGCAGGCCGGCCTGGGCGTGTCCCTCATCCCGGAGTCCTTCACCCAGATCCAGCTCAAGGGCGTCATCTACCGCCCCCTGGTGGATCCCGCGCCGGAGATCGCGGTCAGCGCCGTGTGGCGCCAGGACAACGAGACGCCGCTCCTGCAGAAGTTCATCTCGGAATTCATCGAGGTCTTTCCGCGCTGAACGCGCCGCGGCGCCGTTGATCGTAATTGGTGATCAATCGGTCCGCAAATATGTATTGGACGCTCCGGCACCCCGGGCCAATTCTTGTCCTGCATCCATGAACAGCAGGGCTGAGTTCCCAGGAGGGCCCCCGGAGATCCAGGGGGGACGTTCGTCGAAAAACGGATCGACTCGCAAACCAATAGCCAGAAATGGAGAACCTTCAATGTCTGAAGCCGGTGTGAAAGATATCCAGGTCCCGTCGGGCAAGACGGGCACCACCAAGGCCTACCACGACCTCCGCAGCTTCCTCGCCACCCTCGAAGCCGAAGGGCAGCTGGTCCGCGTCAAGAACGAAGTGGACCCCGAGGAGATCGGCGCCGCCGGGCGCGCCTCGGCCAACCTCAAGAACGGTCCCGCCGTCTTCTTCGAGAAGGTCAAGGGCTACAAGAACCCCGTGGTGACCAACGTCCACGGCAGCTGGGCCAACCACGCCCTCATGATGGGCATGGACAAGGACACGCCCGTCAAGGAGCAGTTCCTCGAACTCTCCCGCCGCTGGGATCTCTATCCCGTGGCCCCCAAGCGCGTGCCCACCGCCCCGGTGAACGAGAACACCGTCACCGAGAACATCAACATCTTCGACATCATCTCGCTGTACCGCATCAACACCTACGACTCCGGGTGCTTCCTCTCCAAGGCCTGCATCGTCTCCGCCGACCCCGAGGATCCCACCAGCTACGGCAAGACCAACCTCGGCACCTACCGCATGCAGGTCAAGGGCAAGGACAAGCTGGGCATCCAGGCCCTGCCGTTCCATGACATCGGCCTCCAGCTGAGCAAGGCCGAGGCCCTGAACCAGCCCGTGCCCATCGCCATCTGCCTGGGCTGCGACCCCATCACCACCTTCATGGCCTCCACCCCCATCCGGTACGACCAGTCCGAGTACGACTACGTCGGCGCCCTGAACAACGGCGTGCCCATGGAGATCACCAAGTCCGCCACCCTGGGCCTGGAGATCCCCGCCGGCTGCGAGATCTGCATCGAGGGCTACATCGAGCCCCGCCTGCGCGAGTGCGAAGGCCCCTTCGGCGAGTTCCCCGGCTCCTACTCCGGCGCCCGGCTCCAGGCCGTGGTGCGCATCACCGCCATCTCCCACCGGAACAATCCCGTCTTCGAGAACCTCTACCTGGGCATCCCCTGGTCCGAGATCGACTACCTCATGGCCCTGAACACGTCCGTGCCCCTCTACAAGATGCTCAAGGACACGTTCCCCGAGGTGCAGGCCGTCAACGCGATGTACACCCACGGCATCGGCGTCATCGTCTCCACCAAGGTCCGCTTCGGCGGCTTCGGCAAGGCCGTGGCCATGCGCCTCCTGACCACGCCCCACGGCATGGCCTACAACAAGATCATCATCGTCGTGGACGAGTTCGTCGATCCGTTCAACCTCGAGCAGGTGATGTGGGCCATGACCACCCGCGTCGACCCCGACAAGGACGTGAGCGTCATCAAGAACTGCCCCGGCATGCCCCTGGACCCCTCCTCCAACCCTCCGGGCATGCACAACAAGCTCATCATCGACGCCACCACGCCCAAGGCCCCGGAGATCGTCTCCCGCGAGACCGAGCTCCTCACGCCCCCCGCCGGCACCGAGAAGTGGGAGGAGATCATCTCCCAGCTCGTCAAGGCCGCCCGCAAGTAGCCCCCACCCGAAACCCCGAATCGAAAGGAAACGATCATGATCTGCCCGCGCTGCGATACCGACAAGGTCGAAGTCATGGCGACGTCGCCCGTCGGCCACGTCTGGGAGCTGTACCTGTGCAAGACCTGCACCTACTCCTGGCGCTCCACCGAGACCCCCAACAAGACCGATCCCAAGCTCTATAACCACAAGTTCAAGATCAAGCCCGAGACCATCCCCAGCATGCTGGTGATCCCCCCGGTGCCGCCCCTCAAGGCGTAGGTTCCCATGACCGTCGCGGGCGGGGAGGCCTTCCGGCCCCCTGCCCGCGGCGGCCCCGCATAAGGCCAAGACCCATGACTCTCTCGCGCATCGAGGACGCCCTCGCCGATATCCGCAACGGAAAGATGGTCATCCTCGTGGATGACGAGGACCGCGAGAACGAGGGCGACCTCACCATCGCGGCCGAGCACGTCACGCCGGAGGCCATCAATTTCATGGCCCGCCACGGCCGGGGCCTGGTGTGCCTGAGCCTGACCCGGACCAAGGCCGAATCCCTGGGTCTGGCCCCCATGGTCAGCGACAATTCCTCGCCCTTCCAGACGGCCTTCACGATCTCCATCGAGGCCCGGGAGGGCGTCACCACGGGCATCTCCGCCTTCGACCGCGCCACCACGATCCTCACGGCCGTGGACCCCGCGGCGACGGCTGAGGACCTCGTGCACCCCGGCCACGTGTTCCCCCTCATCGCCCGGGACGGCGGCGTGCTGGTGCGCACGGGGCAGACGGAAGGCTCCGTGGACCTGGCCCGCCTGGCCGGGCTGGCCCCCGCGGGGGTCATCTGCGAGATCATGAAGGACGACGGCACCATGGCGCGCATGCCGGACCTGGAGGTCTTCGCCGCCGAGCACGGCCTGCGGATCATCTCGGTCAAGGACCTCATCGCCTACCGCCTCCACAACGAGCGCAACATCACCCGCCTGGGCGAGACCGCCATGCCCCTCAAGGTGGGCACGTTCCGGGCCGTCGCCTACCACGACGGCGTCACAGGCGAGACCCACATCGCCCTCGTGAAGGGGCGCATCGACCCGGCCCAGCCGGTGCTGGTGCGGGTCCACAGCGAGTGCCTCACCGGCGACGCCTTCGGCTCCATGCGATGCGACTGCGGCGAGCAGCTCCAGTCGGCGCTGCGGCTCATCGAGGCGGAGGGCACGGGGATCCTGCTGTACATGCGCCAGGAGGGCCGGGGCATCGGCCTGGGCAACAAGATCCAGGCCTACGAGCTCCAGGACCGGGGCTTCGACACCGTCGAGGCCAACGAGAAGCTCGGATTCAAGGCCGACCTGCGGGACTACGGGGTCGGCGCCCAGATCCTCCGGGACCTGGGGGTGGTGGACCTGCGGCTCCTCACCAACAACCCCAAGAAGATCGTCGGGCTCGAAGGCTACGGCCTCCGGGTGGTTGAGCGCGTGCCCATCGAGGTGGAGTCCCGCACCAGCAACATCCGGTACCTGCGCACCAAGAAGCGAAAGATGGGGCACCTCCTGAACATGGTGTAGCCCCGATCCATCCGATCCCATTCGAGAGGAAACCCATGAACCATCGAACCGCGTTCCGCGTGGCAGGCGCCCTGGCCTTCCCCGTGCTGCTTTCGGCCCAGGCCAGCCCCGTGCAGATCTACGGCACGCTCCTGCCCTTCCTGGACAACGTCCAGACCTCGGGCGCCACCGCTCCCGGGCTCTCCCCCGCCACGGGCGGCGCGAGCCTGGTGCCGGCCTCCGCCTACACGGGCATCAACCTTCCCAGCCGCAACCGCATCACCTCGGGCACCTCGAACCTGGGCTTCCGGGGCTCCTTCGCCATCACATCCGAGCTGAAGGTCGTGTTCCAGATCGAGAGCGCCGTGAGCCCCGACGGGGACGCCCCCAACACGCTGGCCGGGCGCAACAGCCGCCTGGGCCTGGAAGGCTCCTGGGGCACCGTCTTCTACGGCAACTGGGACACCCCCTACAAGTTCCCCCTCCTGGCCGTGGGCCCCCTGCGCGGCCTGAGCCCCTTCGACAACGCCCTCACCACCAGCCCCGGCTTCAACGTGCCCGGCACCACCACCCAGTCCGGGCGCGTCAACGGCAAGGCCGACGCTGCCTTCAACCGCAGGCAGGGCAACAGCGTCCAGTACTGGAGCCCCGACATGGGCGGCCTCAGCGTGCGCGTCGCCTATTCCGTCAACGAGGGGCGGACGGTGGCCTCCGCCACGGCCCCGTCCATCAGCCCCGATATCCTCTCCGGTCTGGTGTCCTACCGGAACGGACCCCTGACCCTGAGCCTCGGGTACGAGCGCCACAACGACTACTTCGGCCTTTCGCAGCTGGGAGGCGCGGCCGGCGCCACCCTCACCAACGCCTCCTCCCACGACGAGGGCCAGGAGCTGGTGGCTTCCTGGACCTTCCCCACGGGCACCAAGGTCTCGGGCATCGTGGAGAACCTCACCTACGACACGGACGACACGGTCGTGGGCAACGTCAACCAGTACAAGCGCTTCGCCTGGTACACCCTGGTCCAGCAGCGCTTCGGGCCCCACCAGGTCTTCGCGTCCTTCGGGCAGGCCTCCAACGGAAGCTGCACCCGGGTGGGGGGCGCGCCCGCGTCCACCGACGGCCTGGCCGGCAGGCAGTTCTCCCTGGGCTACACCTACGCCCTGAGCCGGACCGCGGATCTCTTCGTGTCGTACTACGGCATGAACAACGACCGCTCCGCCTCGTACGCCGTCTTCCCCTCCCCGGGGACCGTCGCGCCCGGGGCCAGCACCAAGGGCTTCGGCATGGGCCTGCTCTACGCGTTCTGATGGAAGGGCAGGGCGACCTGATCTGGAGCGCCGCCACCGGCGGACCCTGGCCTGATCCGGGCCTAGCCGGGGGCGACGCCCGTTTCATGGCCCTGGCGCTCCGGGCGGCCACGGCCGGGGTGGGGCTGTCCAGCCCGAATCCTCCGGTGGGATGCGTGCTGGAGCGGGACGGGCGGGTCCTCGGCACGGGGGTCCACCTCCAGGCCGGGGGCCCCCACGCCGAGGTGCTGGCCCTGGCCGACGCCCTGGACCGGGGCGAGTCGCCGGCCGGGGCCACCGCCTACGTGACCCTGGAGCCCTGCTGCCACCAGGGGCGCACGCCCCCATGCACCGCGGCCCTGCTCAGGGCCGGGGTGGCCCGGGTGGTGGTGGGCGTGCGGGACCCCAATCCCCGGGTGGCCGGGGGCGGCATCGCCGCCCTCAGGGGCCGGGGGGTCGCGGTGACCGAGGGCGTCCTGGGCGGGGCCTGCGCGGCCTTCCACGCCCCCTTCTTCAAGTTCATGACCCGGGGCCTGCCCTGGGTGACCTTCCTCCTGGCGCCGCGGGAGCCGGGGCCCGCGTCCCGGCGCATCGGCCTCGCCCTGCGCCGGTGCGCCGACGCCGTCGTCATCGGCCGCAGGACGGCGGAGGTGCACGACCCCGATCTCCAGGACGGGTGGCCCGCCCCCGCTCCGCCCCACCGCGTCCTCCGGCGCGTGGTGCTGGATCCCGAAGCCCGCCTGGACCCCTTCCGCCGGGCGTGGCGCCCCCTGGAGGGCCAGCCCTCCCTGCGGGCCACCCTGGAGGTGGCCCAGGTCCTCCGCGGGGTGGAGGACCTCCGCCCAGGCCCAGGCCCCGGCGGACTCTGCCTCGACGCCCTCCTGCGGGGCCTGGCGGCCCGGGGCGCGGGGCGGGTGCTCTTCGAGGGGGGCGAGGAACTGGCGCGCACCCTCATGGCCCAGGGCCTGGTGGACGAATTCCACCGCTTCCGTCCCCCCGGCCCTCTGGAACCCCCCTACCGGGACCCGCTGCTGCGCTGGGCGGGGAGGCCCCGGCTGAGGGTGGCGATCCCCGGGGGAAACTGGGAGATCCTAGGGCAGTACCCCCAGCTCCAGGCGGGACGGGTGTCCTGAGCCGTACAGCACCTCCTGGTCCGCCTTCCGGAAATCCTCGGGACGGGCTTTGTAGATGTCGGTGAACACCTGGGGATTGCGGTCCATGAGGGGGAACCAGGAGCTCTGCACCTGCACCATCAGGCGGTGCCCCTTGAGGAAGGTGTGGCACACGTCGTTGAGGGCGAAGGCCACCCGCGTGGGCTGGCCGGGGACGAAGGGCTCGGGGCGTTCGAAGCTGTTCCGGAACTTGCCCCGCATCACTTCGCCGCGGAGCAGCTGCTGGCGGCCATCGGGCTGCACGTCGATGACCTTGACCACCCAGTCGGAATCCGTTCCGGTGGTGGTGACCCAGAGCTCCGCCCGCACGGGGCCGGCCACGGGGAGATCCTTGTCCAGGGGGCCCGTGCTGAAGGTGGCCACGTCGGGGCGGCCGTCCACGAAGCGCTGGTCGGCGGTCATGTACTCCCGGGGCATGCCGATGTCCACGCCGTCCCAGAACGGCACGGGGCGGGCGGGGTCGCTGACGTAGGCGGCTGCGCCATCGGGGCCGGGATCCCGGAAGCCCAGGCGGGCCTTGGCCTGGAAATAGAGGTTCACGGGCCGGGCCTCGGGGGGCGGCCAGCTCGCGAAGCGCCGCCACCGGTTGGAGCCCGTCTGGAAGACGTAGGCCCCGGGCAGGGCGGGGTCGGGGGCGCCCTTGAGGTGGTGCATGAAGAAGGGGAATTCCACGCGGGTCTGGTAGAACTCCGAGGTGGCCGAGCCGAAGTCCATGGCCCCCAGGCTGCGGCCGGAGCTGCGGCCCCAGCCGCCGTGGAACCAGGGCCCCATCACCAGGCGGTGGTCGGTGCCGGGGCTCTGGCGGTCCAGGGCCCGGTGCACCTGCAGGGCGCCGTAGAGGTTCTCGGCGTCGAACCAGCCCCCCACGGTGAGCACCGCCGGGCGCACGTCCCTGAGGTGGGGCCGCAGATCCCGGGCCTTCCAGAAGGCGTCGTAGGTGCCGTGGGCCATCACGTCGTTCCAGAAGGGGATGCCCCCCTTGAAGTGGAGCGCGTTGGCGTTGGAGAGGGGCCCCAGGGCCAGGAAGAAGGCGTAGCCGTCCCGGGTGCCGTGCTGGAAGGGCTCGGGACGGTGCTCGGTGGGGTGCGGACGGGGGCGGCCGAAGTCGGCGATGAAATTGAAGAGGTGGGGCAGCCAGAGCGCGCCGTTGCGGTGGAAGTCGTCCCCCATGAACCAGTCCGCGATGGGTGCCTGCGGCGACACGGCCTTCATGGCGGGGTGGGCGCCGGGAAGGGCGGCGGCGGCGTAGAAGGCCGGGTAGCTGATGCCCCACTGGCCCACCCTGCCGTTGGAGGGGACGTTCTTCAGGAGCCAGTCCACGGTGTCGCGGGTGTCGGTGGCCTCGTCCACCCCGGGCCCCCCGTCCAGGGAGGGGGTCAGGTCCACGAAGGTGCCTTCGCTGTGCATGCGCCCGCGCACGTCCTGGTAGACGAAGATGAATCCCTCCCGGGCGAAGAGTTCCGAGGGCCCCAGGGTGTCCGGAAAGGCCTCCGCGCCGTAGGGACCGGCTCCGTAGGGCGTGCGCTCCATGAGGACGGGAAGGGCGCCCTTGGCCGCGCGGGGCGTGTAGATCGCGGTGAAGAGCCGCACCCCGTCCCGCATGCGCACCATGGCTTCGCGCTTGACATAGTGGTCCCGGATCCAGGGCGTGCCCTGGCCGTGGGCCTGGATGGCCGCCAGGGCCAGGGCCGGGAGCCAGGGCCTCATGCCCCGCAGTTCCTCATGGGGCGGGGGTCTTGGAGGCGCCGGCGCCGGCGGGATCGTCCTCCTTCACCTCGACCTTGGCCTGGGCCCAGATGCCCATCACCGCAGGCAGCGCGGGCGCCGTGGTCTCCTTCGGGTTCCAGGTGCGGTCCACGGTGAGGGTGAAGGGGTTCTCCCGGGTGCCCATCCAGCCGGGGTCGTCCACGATGACGTAGACCGTGTTGGCCAGGTCCGCGGGGTTCGTGTAGGAGACCTCGGGGTTGCCCGTGGGGATGAGGTTCTGGAGCATGCCTTCGCGCAGCTGGCCCCAGCGGTCCACCATGGCCAGGCGGAACCACCCCTCGTTGCCGTGGTGGAGCCGCACATGGATCTTCTGCTTCGCCGGGACCACGAAGGCGTAGGCCCTCCAGCCCGCCGGGAAGTAGGAGAAGCCCTGGAACTCCGCCGCGTCGCCGCCCGGAGTCACGGGAATGAAGCCCCTGCGGGCCATGAGCCGGATCTCCTGGAAGAGGTCCCGGGTCTTCCAGTACGAGCTCTCCGGCCAGAGCCGGCACCTGGGCAGGGGACGGGGGGCCACGATCAGGTTGGAGGAGGGCGCGAACAGGGTCCTGGGGCGGTCGACGCGGGCCATGCCGGGGGGAGGGGGCGGCGGTTCGACGCGGATGTGGCGGGTGCCGTGGTGGGCTCCGCCTTCCCCCCGCATGGCGCCGGGCGGCAGGGCCCGGGGCGAATCCTGCGAGGCCGGCAGGGAGCGGAGCGGCGACGGGGTGGGCGCGGAGCTGGGTTCCTGGGTGCGCCTTTCCGGGCCGGGCCCGGATTTCTGGGCGGACAGGGCCGTCCCGGCCAGGGCCAGGGCGATAACGGCGAGTGCGGGGCGGGATGCGTTTCGCATGGCATGCTCCCGGGCGGGGAATCGGGGGTGGGTCGGTTCCGGTTCCGGGTTAAAAGATCCGCGGTTGGGTGCCATGGTTTACGTCCCTTGAAGGTATTCTGGAATATATCCGCAGGGAGTCGAAGGTGTTCGGGAAAATCCAGCATATCCATTTCGTGGGCATCGGCGGCATCGGGATGTCGGGCATCGCCGAGGTGCTCGTGAACCTGGGCTACCAGGTGAGCGGTTCGGACCTCCGGGAAAGCGCGGTGACCCAGCGCCTTTCCTCCCTGGGGGTCCAGGTGGCCCTGGGACACGATGCGAAATGCATCGAAGGGGCCCAGGTTGTGGTGATTTCCAGCGCCGTGAAGGGGGACAACCCCGAGGTGGTGGCCGCCCGGGCGGCCAAGATCCCCGTGATCCCCCGGGGGGAGATGCTGGCCGAACTCATGCGCATGAAGTACGGCATCGCCATCGCCGGTTCCCACGGCAAGACCACCACCACCAGCATGGTGGCCCAGGTGCTCAGCCAGGGCGGCATCGACCCCACCATCGTCATCGGCGGCAAGCTGGGGGCCATCGGCAGCAACGCCAAGCTGGGCAAGGGCCCCTTCCTGGTGGCCGAGGCCGACGAATCCGACGGCAGCTTCCTGCTCCTGTCCCCCACCATCGGGGTCATCACCAACGTGGACCGGGAGCACCTGGACCACTACCGGGACCTGGGCGAGATCATGGACGCCTTCGCCCAGTTCGGGAACAAGGTGCCCTTCTACGGGTCGGTCTTCGTGTGCATGGACGATCCCAACGTGGCCATGCTGAGGCCCCGCCTCAAGCGCCAGGTGCGCACCTACGGCACCAACCCCCAGGTGGACATCCGGGCCCTGGATATCCGCATGGAGGGCTGGCGCGCCCTCTTCCGGGTGCGGGCCTTCGGGGAGGACCTGGGCGAATTCTCCATCGGCGTCCCCGGGCACCACATGGTCCTCAACGCCCTGGCCACCATCGGCGTGGCCCTGGAACTGGGGGTGGAGCGGGACGTCATCCGCGCCAGCCTCGCCAGCTTCACGGGCGCGGACCGGCGCTTCCAGAAGAAGGGGGAGCGCAAGGGGGTGACGGTGATCGACGACTACGGCCACCACCCCACCGAGATCGCCGCGACCCTGGCCGCGGCCCGCAAGGGATTCCCGGACAAGCGCATCGTCGTGGCCTTCCAGCCCCACCGCTACTCCCGCACCCAGGCCCTCCTGGAGGAGTTCGGCCGGGCCTTCTTCGACGCGGACGTGGTGCTGGTCACCGACATCTACGCCGCCAGCGAACCGCCGATCCCCGGCCTCACGGGGCGTTCGGTGGTGGACGCCATCCTGGCCCACGGCCAGCGGAACGCGGCCTACGTGCCCCGGGTGGAGGACCTGGCCGCGACCCTGGACGGGCTCACGGAAGCCGGCGACCTGGTGGTCACCATGGGGGCCGGGACGATCACCACCGCGGGTCCCGCCTACCTGGCCCTGCCCTGAAAAGGAGCGGCCCGCTTTTCAGCGGGCCGCTCTCCCTTCTTGTGGGTGGATGCCTAGCCCTTGTAGTCCTTGAGCCACTTGACGTCCACTTCGGCGGCCTTCCTGGAGGCCTTCTGGGCCATGAGCCACTTGCCCATGGCGGTCAGTTCGCCGCCCTTCTTGGGGGCGCCCACGTGGCAGGAGGCGCAGTTCTTGACGGAGTCGATGCCCGCAGCCTTGGCCGCCGCCACGAAGGGCATCTTGGCCTGGGAGGGGACGGCCACGGCCAGGACCGCGGCGGCGAGGAAGAGGGTGGATTTGCGCATGGTGCCTCCGTTGGGAATGTCGCCCCCCGTGCGGGCCGGGGTGGACCGGGTGAACAGGATAGATGCTTTTTCGAGGTCCGCATCCTGATATCAGGTTATCAAGATCAATGCCAATCCAGGGATGAATTCCGGAGTGGATTGTCCTAAAATAATTATTTCCATTTAAAATTTTTGATGAAAAAAATATTCCATCCCGCAAAATGGAATCCATTCCCCCTTCCGCCTTTGCGATTCGTCCGCCCCTCTGCCTCATTCACGTTGCGGGTCCGGTTCGGAGTTCCTTCCAGGGGCTGGGTCCGGGGCCGGGATTTCGGAAAATCAATGGGGAAACCTTGGGAGGTCGCATGCACGGCGGACTGCTTCAGTCGCTGAAGAAGATGAAGATGCCCCACACCCTCGTGGTGGTGGAAGGGCTGGTGCTGCTGGTGCTGGTGCTCTCCTGGCTGATCCCCTCGGGGGAGTTCACGCGCATCGCCGTGAACGGCCGCATGGTGCCGGATCCCGCCACGTACCACGTGCTGGCGCCCAAGATCTACGTGAGCGCCTCCATGCTGCTGCTGGCGCCCATCCGGGGCTTCCTGGACGGGGGGCTCCTGATCGCCTTCCTCCTGGTCATCGGCGGGGCCTTCAATGTCCTCAACGAGACCGGGGCGGTGGAGTTCGGCATCAAGAAGCTCACCAAGGCCATTTCGGTGCGCCCCACCCTGGAGTTCCTGCTGATCCCGGTGCTCATGGTGGTCTTCTCCCTGGCCGGGAGCATCTTCGGCATGGCGGAGGAGCTGATCCCCTTCGTCATCATCTTCATCCCCCTGGCCCGGAGCCTCGGCTACGACTCCATCGTGGGGGTGTGCATCCCCTTCCTGGGCGCGGCGGCGGGGTTCGCGGCGGCCTTCTTCAATCCCTTCACCGTGGGCGTGGCCCAGAAGCTGGCGGGGCTGCCGGTGAACTCGGGCCTGGGCTACCGGGTCTTCAGCTGGTTCATCGGCACCGCCGTGGTCACGGCCTACGTCATGGTCTACGCCCGCCGCATCAAGAAGGACCCCACCCGGAGCCCCGTGTACGAGCTGGACAAGGCCCGGGGCCCCGTGGACCGCAACCCCGAGGCCGTGGAAGCCTGGACCTTCCGCCACCTTCTGGTGCTCCTGATCTTCGCGGGTTCGCTCGTGCTCCTGGTCTACGGCATCATGGCCCGGAACTGGGACATGGACGCCATGGCCGCCATGTTCCTGGGCATGGGCATCGTGCTGGGCCTGGCCTCGGGCATGGGCGGGAGCCGCATCGCCCAGTCCTTCGTGGCCGGCGCCAAGGACATGGTGGGGGTGGTCTTCATCGTGGCCTGCGCCCGGGCCCTCCTGGTCATCGCCCAGGACGCGCGGATCCTGGACACCATGCTCTTCCACAGCAAGAACCTCATGTCCGTGCTGCCCCGGCCCGTCATCCCCCAGACCATGTTCCTCATCCAGGCCGTCATCAACTTCTTCATTCACTCCGGCACCGCCCAGGCCGCGCTGACCATGCCCATCATGGCCCCCCTGGCGGACCTGGTGGGGATCACGCGCCAGACCGCGGTGTTCGCCTTCCAGCTCTGCGAGTTCGTGAACCCCATCCTGCCCACTTCCGCGGTCACCATGGGCGTCCTGGGCGCCGCCAAGATACCCTGGGAGAAGTGGGCGGGCTGGTTCCTCCCGCTCCTGGGCATCGTCCTGGTGATGGGATTCCTCCTGCTCGTACCTCCGGTCCTGTTCCACTGGGGCCCCTTCTGAAGGGCCGATCCATGCGCATTCTGCCCGCGCTCGTCGCACTGCCGCTGGCGGCCCAGGTCCCGTACCCCGGCAGGGCCTACCGGCCCGAGGTGCCCAGGCCCCAGGTGGGCCGCGCCTACACCTCCGACGCCGCGCTGGCGGCGGCCCTGGAGGGCATCGCCTCGGCCCGGGACCGGGTGCGCGCCTTCACCTACAACGTCACCGAGGAGGGCCGGCCCCAGGTGCTCCTGGCCATCTCCAGCCCGGAGAACATCGCGAGGCTCGACGCCCTGAAGGCCGACAACGCGCGCCTCGCCGATCCCCGCAGCCTCTCCGAGGCCGGGGCCCGGGCCCTGGCCGCCCGGAATCCCGCCTTCGTGTGGCTGGGGTACTCCATCCACGGCGCCGAACCCGCGGGCACCGAGGCCGCGCTGGCGGTGGCCTACCACTTCGCGGCCTGCCAGGATCCCGAGGTGCTCGAGCAGCTGGGGCGCACGGTGCTCCTCCTGGACGTGGCCCAGAATCCCGACGGCAGGGCCCGGCACCTCCAGGCCGTGGCGGAGGTGACCCAGGGCTCGAACCCCCCCGACCCCCAGGACGCCCAGAACCAGGCCCGGTGGCCCTCGGGCCGCTTCAATCACCGGCTCTTCGACCTGAACCGCGACTGGGCCTGGCAGACCCAGGGCGAGACCCGGGCCAAGGCCGCGCTCTTCCTCTCCTGGAACCCGCAGGTCCTGGCGGACCACCACGAGATGAAACCCGAGGGCAACTACTTCTTCCCGCCCGGCATGGCCCCCGTGCACCAGGGCCTGGGCGCGGCCTTCGGCGGCGCCTGGCAGAAGACCTTCGGCGACGCCCTGGGCCGGGCCTTCGACGCCCAGGGCTTCGCGTACTTCACCCGGGAGGTCTTCGATCTCTTCTACCCCGGCTACGGCGATTCCTGGGGCTCCTTCCAGGGGGCGGTGGGCATGACCTTCGAGTGCCCCAGCCCCGGGGGCCTGGCCTACCTGCGCAAGGACGGCGACCTCCTGACCCTGGAGGCCCGGGTGCGCCGCCACTTCACCGCCAGCCTCGCCACGGTGTCGGTGGCCGCGGCCCGGCGCGAGGAACTGCTGCTGGACTACCAGCGGGTGCGGCGGGAGCGGCTCCAGGCCAAGGGCGCCTTCCTCCTGGCCGCCGGCGCCGACCCGGGCCGCGCCCTGGCCCTGGTGCGCACCCTGCGGCGCAACGGCATCGAGGTGCTCCGGACCACCGGGGAGGTCCCCGTGGCGGGGCTGGAAGCCGTCCTTCCCGGCGAACCCCCGGCCCGCATTCCCGCGGGCAGCTACCTGGTGCCCCTGGACCAGCCCCGGGGCGGGCTGGCCGAGGCCCTCCTGGAGCGCAGGGCGGCGTTCGGTCCGAAGCCCAGCTATGACGCCACCGCCTGGAGCCTGCCCCTGGCCTTCAACGTCCCGGCCTGGCGCGCCCCGGTGCGCCCCGCGGTGGGGACGGAGCCCCTGCGCGAGACCCCCGTGGCGCCCCTGCCCAGGGCCGGGTACGCGTACCTGGTGTCCTCGGGCGCCGAAGGCCGCGAGCGGGTCCTGGAGGGCCTCCTGAAGGACGGGTTCCGGGGCTCCGCCCTTCCCGAGCCCTTCGTGGCGGGGGGCCGCGCCTACCCCGCGGGCACCGCCGTCTTCACCCTCCTGCGCAACGACGCCTCCCGCCTCGAGGCCCGGGCCCGGGAACTGGCCGCCCAGGCCCCCGGGGTCCTGGGGACCGTGGATTCCAGCGCCGTGGATTCGGGGCCGGACCTGGGTTCGTCCCGGTCGCTGCCCCTGCGGGCGCCCCGGGTGGGCCTGGTCATGGACGCCCCGGCAGATCCCACCGCCGTGGGGGCCGTGATGCAGACGCTCCTGGACGCCGGCATCCCCTTCACCCAGGTGCGCGCCTCCCGCCTGGCCCAGGCCGACCTGCGCCGGTACAGCCATCTCATCCTGCCCGACGACAGCGGCCTGGGCGCCAAGTGGCAGGCCCTGCTGGGGCCCGCCGGCGCGGCCCGGCTCAAGGCCTACGCCCAGGACGGCGGCGTGCTCCTGGCCCTGCAGGGCGGCAGCGCCTACGCCGCGCGCGCCGGCATCAGCGAGGCCGGGGTGAGCTTCCTGGCCCGCAAGGACGAGGAGGCCCGCCTCCGGGAGAAGGACCCCAAGCGCGAGGCGGTGCCCCCGGCCCTTCAAGAACGCGCCCAGGCCTGGGCCCAGCGGGAGGACCAGGCCCTGCGGGAAACCATCCCCGGCGCCATGCTCAGGGCCGAGATCGACGGCACCCACCCCCTGGGCTGGGGCCTCAACGCCACCGAAGGCGCCGTGCTGGATTCCAGCGACCCGGTGCTGGAACTGAGCCCCGGCGGGGAGAACCCGCTGCGCTTCGGCGGGGGCGACCTGAACCTCTCCGGCCTCCTGCCCCGGCCCCTGGAGGCCAAGGTGCGCCAATCCGCCTACGCCCTGCGGGAACGCAAGGGCAGGGGCGCCGTCATCCTCTTCTCCGGGGATCCCGTGCACCGGGGCTGCGCCCCGTTCACCGCCCGCGCCTTCCACAACGCCCTGTTCTTCGGGGCCTACGCGCCCCAGGACGACGAGGATTAGGTATCCTGAAGGTCCCATGGAGAACCGGCGCATCATCCTCGCCATCACCGGCGCCACCGGCGCCGGGTTCGGCGTGGCCGTGGCCCGGCGCCTGGCGGCCAATCCGCTCGTCGGCCAGGTCTCCCTGCTGCTCTCCCCCACCGGGCGCCGCTGCCTGGCGGACGAATGCGGCCTGCGGGTGGAGGAGCTCACGGCCCTCTCCCCCAAGCTCCGCCACCTGGACGAACGCAACGTGGGCGCGGACATCGCCAGCGGCAGCCACCGCCAGGACGGCATGGCCGTGGTGCCCTGCAGCGCCGGGACCCTGGGGCGCATCGCCTCCGGCGTGAGCGACGGCCTGGTCACCCGGGCGGCCGACGTCTGCCTCAAGGAGCGGCGCCCGCTGGTGCTCTGCCTCCGGGAGACGCCCCTGAACCGCATCCACCTGGAGAACATGCTGCGGGTCCACGACGCCGGCGCCGTGGTGATGCCCATCATGCCCGGCTTCTACCACCGCCCCGACACCCTGGACGACCTGTTCCAGGCCTTCGCCACCCGGGTCCTGGACCAGCTGGGCCTGCCCGAAGCGGATGCCCGCCGGTGGGGCGGCTGATGAACCTGGCCCGGCCCCCGCTGGCCTGCGTCCCCCCGCCCTGGGCCCGGGGCGCCCACCTGCAGACCCTCGCGGCCCAGTACCTCCCCAATCCCCTCCCGGACCTGCCCTGGCAACCCCTGCGCCTGGACCTGGGCGACGGGGACGCCCTGGCCCTGCGGGCCCTGGACGGCACCACCGGCGTGGCCGTGCACCTCTTCCACGGGCTGGGCGGCAGCGTGGAAGGCCACTACATGCGAAGGCTGGCCGCGCGCCTTCACGCCCAGGGCCACGCCGTGCTGGCCGCCAACCACCGCGGCGCCGGGGAGGGTGCCGGCCTGGCCCGGCACACCTACCACAGCGGCGCCACCGCCGACATGGCAGCCGTGCTGCGCCTGGGCCGCCAGCGCTTCCCGGGCCAGCTCCAGGTGGCCGTGGGCTTCTCCATCAGCGCCAACATCCTGCTCCTCCTGGCCGGCCGCGACCGCCACCTGGACCTCCCCGACCGCGCCATCGCCGTGAACCCCCCCGCCGACCTGGAAGCCTGCTCCCAGCGCCTGGGCGTGGGCTTCAACCGCGTCTACGACCAGTACTTCCTCCAGCGCCTGCGCCGGGAGGTCCAGGGCCGCCCCGGCGGCGAAGCCGCCCGCGCCACCCGCACCCTGCGCGCCTTCGACGCCGCCTACACCGCCCCCCAGGCCGGCTTCCCCACCCGGGAGGCCTACTACGCCCTCTGCTCCTGCGGCCCCCACCTGGCCGGCATCCAGGTGCCCACCGTCATCCTCACCTCCCGGGACGACCCCTTCGCCCCCGCCTCCGACCTCCTGGTCCGGCCGGTCCCGCCCTCCGTCCACCTCCACGTGGAGGCCACGGGCGGCCACATGGGCTACATCACCCGTAACCTCCCCGACCGCCGCTGGCTGGACTACGCGGTTACCCACTACCTCGCGGCACTGGCCGCCTTCCGGCCCTGAAGCCCGCGGGTCTGCGCGGGGGCGGTAAGGGTGCTCGGCGGCGGGAACGTTGCGGTCTGTCCGACCCGTTCCTGCCGGTGGCCGCAGGTCCAGGCGGCCGGGTTTCGGATTCCCCCTTCGACCCAGCGGGGTTCCATCGGGTGGCGCCGACCCACCGGTACCGTCGGATCCCAGTCCTCGCTTCGCTGCGGGCTGGATCCTCCGGTTAGCCGTAAGATGGGCGTCGGTGGATGGGGAGCCCCATTCCCTTTGGCTCGAAATCCCGACGCCCAATGCACCGATCCCGAGCTACGGCTAACCGGAGGATCCAGCCCGCAGCGAAGCGAGGACTGGGATCCGACGGTACCGGTGGGTCGGCGCCTTGGGTTGGGACACCGGTGGGCCGGGGGGTGAATCGGGGACACGGCCGGGGGAACCTGGGGCCACCGGCAGGGATCATCGGGGCCGTCCACCCCCTTGGAAACAACGGCGCCGGGCCCCCGAAGGTGCCCGGCGCCCCATGGGTGCGACCTACCGTGCGAACCGCTTGGAGACTTCGGCCCAGTTGATGTTTTCGTTGAACGCGTTGATGTAGTCCGGGCGCTTGATGCCGTAGTCCACCATGAAGGCGTGCTCCCAGCTGTCCAGCACCAGGAGGAGGTCCTGCTCGATGGGCAGGCCCAGGTGGTGCTCGGCGATGAAGTAGGTGTGGAGCTTGCCGTCGCGGCGGTTGCGGGTGAGCAGGGCCCAGCCGGGGCCGGAGAGGGCGGTGGCCTTGAGGTCGGCGACGAGCTTGTCCTTGCCGCCCTGGGCGTCCAGGGCTTTCTGCAGCTCGGGGGAGATGGAGGCGTTGGCGCCCAGGTTCTCGAAGTAGAGCTCGTGGAGGAAGGAGCCGTTGAAGGCCACGGCCTCCCGGCGCTTGAGCTCCGTGTACTCGCTGAAGGAGTAGTTGGGCTTGGTGTTGTCGGCTTCGGCGAGCTTGGATTCGATCTCGTTCAGCTTGGCCACGTAGCCTTTGTAGAGGGTGAAGTGCTGGTCCAGCTGGCTGTCGCTGAAGCCTTTGAGGGCACCGCCCTTCAGGTGGTCGTAATTCTTGGGTTCATAAGCCATGAATTCCTCCTCAACATGCGCGAGCGCATCGCGTATATCCTACCAAACAAGTCGGGAACGGAAAAAAACAAATTGCTCAAGCCTGGAAGCTGGCCGGCGGCTGGGTAAGCCATTGGCCCCCCAGCACCTGGGTGGTCACGGGCACCTGGGGGGTCTTGGGGCCCCGGTGGGACATGCAGGTGTGCACCGCCACCAGCTTCACGCCCCAGGCCGCGGGGCGCAGGTGGGTCTCCAGGGCCTGGGCGATCTGGTGGGTGAGGCGCTCCTGCACCTGGAGCCGGTTGGCGTAGCCCTGGACGACCCGCACCAGCTTGGAGAGGCCCACGGTGCCGCCCTCGCCGGGGAGGTAGCCGATGGTGGCGAAGCCCTCGAAGGGGGCCAGGTGGTGCTCGCAGGTGCTCACGAAGGGCACCCGGTCCAGGATCACGGGGCAGGGGGCCAGGACCCCGGGGAGGGGCTGGAGTTCCTGGGAGGGATCCTGCCCGTACCCGCTGAGGCGCTCCGCCCAGAAATCGGCGACCCGCTGGGGCGTCTCGGCCAGTTCGGGGGAAGCGGCATCCGCCCCGAAGGCCCTGAGAAGCTCCCCGACCGCCGCCGCCGCCCTCGCCGTGTCGAACGCCATGGACACCTCCCGGTGTCCAGGGTGCCACCAATCACGCCAGGAGGGTGAAGGTGTTGTTCATGGCGGCCAACTGAGCCGCCGCAGAGGCCTGGAGCAGGTAGGGCTGGGAGGTGGAGGTGCCCGCGCCGGAGGCGGCGTCGGCCTCGGAGGCCCCGGCGGCGGCCTGGGCCTTGGCGTCGGCCGTGAGGGTCCCGGAGCCGTAGGCCTTGCGGGCCTGGGCCGCCAGGAGGGCGAGGGTCGAACCGCTGGCGGTGGCCGCGTCGAAGCCCAGGAACCCCGAGGTGGCGTCCCCGAAGAGTTCGGAAAGGGAGGAGGAGCTGGAGGCGCTGGACAGGCCCGAGACCAACTGGGCCGTGTCGAGGCCCAGCAGCCCGGTGGCCTGGGTGGTCCCGTCGGCGGTGCCCGAGGCCTGCAGGGCCTTGCCCTGGGTGTAGATGGCCGAGACCAGGGGGGCGTTGTTGGCCTGGCTCACCAGGGCGGAGAGGGGATCCGAGGAGGTGGATTGGCTGTTGGAATAGGCCTGGGCCAGCACCTGGAAGACCGCGTTCGCCCGGCTCGTGGTGGCCAGGGTGGACTGGTAGGCATAGGTGCCGAGGGCTGCGGTCGCGTCGATGGTCATGGTCCACCTGGTCTGTTCATCGGCAGGTCGGGGGCGTTCCTGTAGGCCTAATCCGGGCTTTCTTGTGGGATCATCGAAGCCGGGAGCGCTCCATGTCTGAAGCCAAAGTCACCTACGCCGCCTCCGGTGTGGACATCAACCGCCAGGACGACGCCCTGGCCCGCATCAAGCCCCTGGTGAAGGCCACCCGGACGCCGGGGGTGCGCAGCGACCTGGGCCTCTTCGGGGGGCTCTATTCCGCGAAATTCGAGGAACAGGCGCCCATCCTGGTCAGTTCCATGGACGGCGTGGGCACCAAGATGAAGGTGGCCCGCCTCGCCGGGATCTGGGACACCGTGGGCGCCGACCTGGTGAACCACTGCATCAACGATATCCTCGTCCAGGGCGCGCGCCCCCTGTTCTTCCTGGACTACGTGGCCGCCCAGCGCCTGGAGCCCGAGGTCATCGAGCAGATCGTCAAGGGCATGGCGCGGGCCTGCTCCGAAGGGGGCCTGGCCCTCATCGGCGGCGAAATGGCCGAGATGCCCGGCGTCTACGCCGAGGGCGAGGTGGACGTGGCCGGCACCATCGTCGGCGTGGTGGACGAGCCCCAGCTCCTGCCCCGCCTGGAGGCCATGGCCCCCGGCGACGTGCTCATCGGCCTGCGCTCCTCGGGCCTGCACACCAACGGCTACTCCCTGGCCCGGAAGGTCTGCTTCGAGCTGGCGGGCCTGGGCGTGGGGGACCTCCTCCCCGGCACGGACCGCACCGTGGCCGAGGCCCTGCTGGCGGTGCACCGCAGCTACCTGAAGCCGGTGCTGCCCCTGGTGCGCGCCGGCAGGCTCGTGGCCATGGCCCACATCACGGGCGGGGGCCTCACGGACAACCTTCCCCGGGTCCTCCCCTCCCACCTGGACGCGGCCATCGACACCGGCAGCTGGGAGATCCCGGCCCTCTTCCGGTTCCTCATGGACCGCGCGGGCCTGCCCCTGGACGATGCCCGCCGCTCCTTCAACCTGGGGGTGGGCATGGTGCTCGTCGTCCCCGCGGCCGGGGCCGCGTCGGTGCTGAAGGACCTGGCCGCGGCCGGCGAGGATCCCTGGGTGCTGGGCGAACTGGCGCGGGGAACCGGGAAGGTGACCTATCGCTGAGCCCTCCTCCAAGGCCCGGGTCGATTCCCTGGACATCTTCCGGGGCCTGATGGCCTTCGCCGTGGCCATCTACCACTTCGCCAACTGGTACCCCGTGTTCCCCGCGGGCCAGTTCGCCGCCTACACCACCAAGAAGGTGGGGGCCTACGGCGTGGAAGGCTTCTTCATCATCAGCGGGTTCTGCTTCTTCTACCTGTACGGGGCGGAGACCCTGACGCGGCGGGGGTTGAGGGACTTCCACATCAAGCGCTTCCTGCGCATCGCGCCGCTGTACTACCTGGCCGTGGGCGCCAACCTCGTCTTCGGCCTCAACGCGGGGCCGCAGCACACCCTGCGCATGGTGGCGGAGAACGGCAGCTTCCTCTTCGGATTCATCCACCCCAATCATTCCCTGGTGACCGGGGGCTGGTCCATCGGGCTCGAGTACGTCTTCTACCTGGCCTTCCCGCTCCTGGCCTGGGCCGCGGCGCGGTGGAAGCCCTTCCTGGCCCTGGCGACCCTGGCCCTCCTGGCGCTCTCGGCGCCCTGGTCCTTCACGTACGTGCCCCAGGCCTCCTGGGCCGGGGACATGAAGTTCCACACCTACGTCCACGTGGCCAACCACGCGTTCCTCTTCCTCCTGGGCGGCGTGGTGGCCCAGGCCCGGCTGGCCTGGAGGGGCCGGCTATCCACCCCGGTCTTCCTGGGGCTGTGCCTGGCCCTGGCCCTGGCCTTCACCCTGAGGTACCGCAACTTCTACGACGACTTCGTGATCATGGTGGGCTGGCCCCGCTACTACTTCTGCGCGGTGTGCTTCGCCGCCGTGGCCGTGTTCGCGTTCTACGATTTCCCCGATTCGTGGGTGAAGACCACCGGGAAGTTCCTGGGCGAGGTGAGCTACTCGGTGTACCTCCTCCACCCCCTGGTGCAGGAGGCCCTCCTCCACGCCGCCCCCGGAGGGCTGGGCCCCTGGACGGGCTTCTTCCTGGGCCTGGCCCTCACCCTCGGCCTCTCGGCCCTCACCTACCGTTTCATCGAAAAGCCCATGATGGGCCAAGCCCGCAGGCTCTGCCGGGCCTGAAATCCGGGCCAACGCATGGTGGGCGTTATGTTTAATGTCAATCCTTGAAACCATTTCCTTTTGCTTTTCCCAGCGCCCCAGCGAGCCCTCAGCGCCCCAGCGTTTAATCTTTTCCTTGGGTTTCCGGCGCGATTGTCCTAGTCGCGCCGAGGGAACCCAGAAAAAGAATAAACGCTGGGACGCTGAGGGCTCGCTGGGGCGCTGGGAAAAGAATGAACTGCTCTTTTGTTCAATTCCGGCTTACCGCACGACCAGGTCCACGATCAGCGCCAGCAGGATCCCCACCAGCGCCGCCAGGCCCCAGGCCCTTCGCCGGATCTGAGTCATGGGAACCGAGGGAATCATGTTCGGCTACTTGCCGTAGAACCTGATCAGTTCCCCCTTGATCAGCTCCCGTTCCTCCTCCGTGAACTGGACCAGGTTGAAGACGTCGATCATGGTGAGGCATTCCACGGCCAGGGTGACGATGGCGGTCCTGGCGAACCCGCCGGCGTCGCGGTTCCGGCGGCATCCCTCCAGGCGCCGGGCGAAGATCGCCCGCCAGGGATCCAGGAAGGGGGTGTCCTTGCGGAAGTCCGAACCGTAGAGCCGGATCATCCCCCGGGCCAGGTCCGCGGTGGCCTCCCGGCTGGCGGGCTCGAAGCCGGTGTCCACGTAGGCCCGCGTCTCCTCGGGCGTCCCGATCTCCGCGGATTGGCTCGCGTTCCGGGTGAGGGTGTCGTACTGGTGGATGATCTCCGCCACCACCCCCTCGATGAGGGCGTCCTTGGTGGGGAAGTGATGCATCAGGCCGCCCTTGCTGACGCCCGAGCGCTTGACCACGGCGTCGAGGGTGAGGATGCCCTCCCCCTCCCGGAGGATCCCGATCGCCGCCTGGAGGATGAGGTCCCGGGTTCCGGTGCTCTTTGCATTCAAGGGAGGCCTCCTGGCTACAGACCGTCTAGTCGGTCTTGGTCAACATACCGCCCGGTTCATCCCGGGTCAAGGGACTTACCGGTTCCATTCAGGGCTTCCCGGCCGCGGACTTGTCGGGGTAGGGCGGCACCTCGGGCACCTTCCAGGGGGAGGTGCGGATCCGCTCCTCCAGGTGGGCGACGGCGGCCTCCAGCTGGGCGTCCTTGCCCAGGAAGGTCGCGTGGGGCAGGTTCTCCACCACGATGTCCGGATCGACGCCGTGGCCTTCGATGAGCCAGGCGCCCTCGGGCCCGTAGACCCCGGTCTCCGCGGCGGTGGCGAGGCCGCCGTCGGCGAGGAAATTGTTGCCTTCGAGCCAGATCTCCCCGCCCCAGCTCCGGACCCCCAGGACCTTGCCCAGCCCCAGGCGCCGGAAGCCTTCGCAGAGGACCTCGCCGTCGGACATGGTCCAGGCGTCGCACAGGACCACCAGGTGCCCGCGGAAGGTCTCCGGCATGTTCGGATGGGGGCGGCCGGCGGCGGGCTTCCAGTAGAACCAGGCCCTGCGCAGGAGCTTCTCCAGGATCCAGCTGTCGATGTTGCCGCCCAGGTTGTGGCGGAGGTCCAGCACGAGGCCCTGCCGGTCGGAGACGGGGTAGAAGTCCTCGTACCAGCGGGCGATGTCGGAGGGTCCCATGGCCCGCAGGTGGACGTAGCCGATGCGCCCCCCGCCGAGGGTCTCGACCTTCCTGCGGCATCCGAGCTCCCATTGGGCGTACCGCAGGTCCGCGTCGGCCTGGGGGGTCATGGGGCGCACCAGGACCTCCCATTCCCGCCCCTTCCGGGCCACCCGCAGGAGGACGGGCTTGCCGGCCTTGTCCCGGAGGAGGCCGCCCGGATGCGGGAGCCCGTCCAGCGGCGCCCCGTCGATGGCCAGGAGCACGTCGCCCACCTGGAGCTCCACCCCGGGTTTCGCCACGGGGGCGAGGCTCTCGGGCAGATCGGGGTCCCCCTCGTGGATCCGTTCGATGCGCCAGCCCCCGGGGACCGGGGAGCCTTCGCAGCCCAGGCTCGCGGGCAGCACGTGGTCGGGGCCGGAGCGGAAATCGCCGCCCTTGACGAACATGTGGAGCGCCGAAAGCTCCCCGATCATCTGGCCCAGCACGTCGGACAGCTCCTCGCGGTCCGTCACGCGGTCCACCAGGGGCAGGTACTTGTCCCGCACCGCGGGCCAGTCCACCTTGTGCATGCCGCGGTCGTAGAAGTAGTCCCGCTCCATGCGCCACGCGTCGAGGTACATCGCCCGCCATTCCCGGGCCGGATCCAGGGGGAAGGTCCAGTCGCGCAGGTCCACCGCGGCCTTGGCGGGATCGGCGGGGCCCTTGGGGCCGGGCTCGAAGACCAGCAGGTCCCTGCCCCTGCGCACCAGCAGCTTGCGGGTGAGGTCGTAGCTGGCCACCTCCTCCAGGACGGTGTCGGGCCGGGCCGCGGGCGCGGTCTCCAGGGTCTGGAGGGCGCCCTTGCCGGAGTTCCCCGCCTCCTCGGCGATCCAGAAGAGGCGCTTGCCGCCGGCCGCCAGGTCCCGGTAGTTGCCGGGCTCCACGGGAACCTGGACCAGGCGTTCCCGGATGCCGTCCAGGTCCACCGCCGGGGCCCCGGCCGGGGTTTCCGGCGCGGGGTGGAGCTCGTCGGCGGGGAGGAAGGGGCTCCGCAGGCCCTTGCGGAGGGGCAGGGCGTAGATGCGGGTCTGGCGGTCGAAGAAGGGCTCCGGGTTCCGGAGGCCCCAGGGGGTCGGCACGAGGCTCCTGAAGGCGCGCGACGACAGGAAGTAGAGCCAGGATCCGTCGGGGCTCCAGGCCGGGCTCCAGCTGTCGTAGCGGTCGGAGGTCAGGGTCGTGACGGCGCCCGTGGCCAGGCGGAGAAGGCGGATGACGGGAAAGCGGTTGGCCCCCTCCTGCACGAAGGCCAGCCATGCGCCGTCCGGGGACCAGCGCAGGTCCGTGATCCGGCCCCATTCGGACCGGGCCGCCTCCCTGTCGATCCCCGTGGCGGGATCGAGGATCGAAAGCCGGTTGTCCTTGTCGGTGTGGGCGATGCGGGCGCCGTCGGGGGAAGGGACGCCCTCCCAGCGCAGGACCGTCCCGTTCCTGGAGATCCGCTCGGATGGGCCGGTGCCGTTGGCGGGGAGGTTCCAGAATTCCACCTCTCCCGACGCGTCGGCGAGGGCCAGGAGGCGCTTCCCGTCGGGCATGAACAGGGCGTCCCGCACCCGGGCGCCGGCGAGGTCCCGGGAGGCCTCCACGATCCGGCCCTTCTCGGCGGGGAGGACGAAGGCCCTTCCCCGGGCGGTCACGGCGATCCGGGTGCCGTCGGGGGAGAGGCGGACCCGGGTGGCGTACTCCAGCGGGTTGCGGATCCACCGCTCCCGGAGGTGGTCGAAATCGGATTCCAGGCGCACCGGGACGGGGCTGTCGGTGCCCTTGGCGATATCGAAGATGCGCAGGTCCGCCCCCAGCTGGTAGGCGATGCGGCCTCCGGAAAGGGAGGCCCCGCGGATGTCCCAGCCCCTGTGGAAGGTGTGCTGCCGGAGGTCGCGGCCGGCCCCGTCCATGGACCAGAGGTTCTGGGTGCCGTCGCGGTCGCTGATGAAGTGGATGCGGCCCTCCCAGACCATGGGGTTGCGGCTGGTGCCGGGGTGGTCCGAGGTCAGGGGGCGGGCCTCGGCGTCCCCCGGGGCGAAGGCCCAGAGGTTCTGGACGGTGCCGCCCCGGTAGTTCTTCGTGAAGCTCCTCTGGGCCGCATAGCGCGTGAAGACGAGGCATCCGCTGTTCCAGGCCCCCTCCGAGGCCTGGGCCAGGGGGATCGGCCGGGTCGTCCCGGTGGCGGGATCCAGGTCCAGGAGCTGGGTTTCGGGAAGGGTGGACCGGCTCCGGGTGGCGATGAGGAGGTGGCCCTGGGGGGTCCATCCGGCGACGGTGGCGCCGCCCCCTTCGAAGGTCCTCCGCACCGGAAGGCCGCCCCCCAGGGGCATCGTGTAGACCTCCGAAGGCCCTTCGTAGGCTCCGTTGAAGGCCAGCCACCGCCCGTCGGGGGAGATGGCGGGATGGTCCTCGCTCCCGGGATGGGCCGTCACCCGCTGGGCGGTGCCGCCCGAAGCGTCCACGCGCCAGAGGTCCCCTTCGGCCACGAAGACGAGGGTGCTTCCGTGCAGGGCCGGTTGCCGGAAATACCCCCCGGGGCTTCCGGCGAGGAGGGCTCCGCCGGCGGCCAGGGTGAGGAGGAAGGGATTGCCCATGGGGACCTCGCTGTGCGTTTCGGATAAGTCAGCCTAAGGCAGGGCGGGACGGTGGAAACGCGCCAATGACGGGTGGCCCAGGGGAAATCTGCGAAGTGGTCCTTCACCGGGGACCGCCCCCGTGGAGAAATCTCCCCATCCCCGCGATCCCCCATCCAGCCTCCATCCCGGCCTGCCCAACGCCCCACCCACAGGAGAAAGCGAATGAGCACATTCCATCGGCACTTGGCTACCCTCGCCCTGACCGGTCTCGCCCTCGCGCCGGGCGCTTTCGCGGCGGCCCCCGCGGAGGCTTCCCCCGTGGAGGTGCAGTTCAAGCTGCGCTCCGCCCTGGGCATCGCCCATTCCCAGGACCATCTCACCCGGAAAACCCTGGGCTGCGGCCTGGAGGTGGGCTTCAACACCTCCGCGGGCCGGTTCAGCGCCGAACTGGGCTACCAGTACAAGCCCGGGGACCAGTACCGCGAGGACGTGTCCACGTTCCCCGTGGCCCCGGGGGCCAACCCGGCCGATCCGAAGGCTTCGGTGGACAGCCGCAAGACCCAGCTCGATGGGCTCACGCTGCGCCTGGCCTACGGACGGGAGCTCCGGGGGGCCTGGGCCTGGCAGGCGGGTGTCCAGATCGGCGGCTCCCGGTTCCGCCAGGAGTACCTCGCCGATGTGGCGGACGCCAACTGGTCCACCTGGGAGGACACCTACCACGGCACCCTCACCCATTCCACGGTCTCCGTCTCCCCCTACCTGGGCCTGGTCTTCCGGGTGAATGAAGGGTCCAGCGTCGAGCTCAACCTCCTCGGCCTCCGGTACACGTCGGCCAACTACGTGCACGTGGGGGGCACCGTCCCCGGCTGGGGCGAGGGGCACACCGGGTCGGATTCCGTGGCCCTGAAGAGCCGCATGATCCCCCACGTCGAAATCGCCTACGCGATCCGCTTCTAAGCCGACCCCCGACCCAGGAGATACCCCATGCGCAGACATTGTTCGTTCGCCCAGCTCACCTCCGTCGCCCTGGTCCTCGCCACGGGCAGCTTCGCCTGGTCACAGCAGGCCACGGGCCAGCTCACCGGCGAGGTGCGGGATCAGGCCGGGGCCCCGGTTCCCAGGGCCCGGATCATCCTCTCCTCCCCGGCGCTCTTCTCCCCCCGCACGCTCCAGGTCTCCCCCAAGGGGGAATGGCGCGCCGTGGGGCTGCCCCCCGGCACCTACCGCATCCAGGCCCTCGCCGACGGTTTCGTCGGCAGCGAGGCGCGGGATGTCCGCCTCGGCCTGGGCGCCAGCGTCTCCCAGAACCTCCAGCTCAAGGCCGTGGCCGCGGCGACGGCCACGGTGGAGGTGATCGAGGGCCAGCAGGAGCTGGACAAGAACGACACCAAGACCTACGTCAACTTCTCCGCCGACAAGCTGGAGGCCGTATCGGTGGACCGCGGGTTCGCGGGCGCGGCCAACCTGACCCCGGGCGTGAACCTGGGGGCCAACGGCTACTTCGCCGTGCGCGGCGGCACCACCATGGACACGGCCTTCCGCATCAACGGCACCGACATCCAGGACGACTACCAGGGTTCGGTGGTGGGCAAGTACTACATCGAGGACAACATCGAGGACGTCCAGGTGATGCTGTCCCCCCTCAACGCGCGCTTCGGGCGCAACACGGGCGGCGCGGTCAACGCCGTCACCAAGTCGGGCAGCAACACCTTCGCGGGATCCCTGCGGGCCACGGTCTCCAAGGCCAGCTGGAACGCCTCGAACCCCTTCACCTCCGCCAACCACACCCAGGAGGGCCCCACGAACCGGGAGTACCAGTTCACGGTCTCGGGCCCCATCATCCGGGACCGGCTCTGGTTCTCCCTGGGAACCATCGCCACCCCCGCCAGCACGGAGAGCGCGTCCTGGTCCGCCGTCACGCCCACCCCGGTCCTGCAGCGCACCCTGAACGCCAACATCGACGGGGTCCTGGCGGCGGGGCCTTCGGCCCTCGGATCCGCCTCGGGGTACGCCCCCCAGATGTTCCCGGGCATCCACTTCTACAACCAGCAGACCAAGGAATCCTATTACGACGGCAAGCTCACCGGACAGATCTTCGACAACCACACGCTGGAGGTCTCGTACGTCCGGAGGACCCTGGACATCTCCAACCGCGGGGCGTGGTGGTCGGACGTGCCCATCCTCCGCCGGGCCAACGCCACGACCCAGAAGGACAAGAACAGCGCCCTGAACGTGAACTACCGCGGCATCCTGTCCTCCAGCACCTTCCTGGAGGCCGGCTTCAACCAGAAGCTGTGGAGCATGACGCCGCCCCAGGGCGACCCCGCCTACGGCAACCAGGGCGCGCTGTACGTCTACGGCGACGCGCCCACCGGCTTCAAGCAGTACAACTTCCTGGGCGCGCCGTTCACCTACGGGACCGCCCCCAGGGAAGAGCGCAACAACAAGCACGTCTGGGCGAACCTGAACGCCTTCCTGGACGCGGGCACCAGCAAGCATGAACTGGACCTGGGGTTCGAGTACTACAACACCTCCCACGTGGAGGGAACCCAGTTCGGCGCCGACAACGTCATCGCCCGGGTGGGCGGGACCTACCAGCAGGCCGGAACCGAGAACTACCTCTTCCCGACCCTCATCTGGACGGGCACCAACCGGTTCGGCCAGAGCCCCAACGGCCGGATCGGGATCGCGCCCACGCTGCGCACCTACACCGGCAAGGACGGCACGAGCAAGAACGATTCCTATTCCGCCTACCTCAACGACAACTGGACGATCAACGCCCACTGGCAGGTCATGGGGGGGATCCGGGTGGACGCCCAGCGGGTGTATGACATCGACGGGGCGCGCCTGGCTTCCGCCACCGAGATCTCGCCCCGGTTCCAGGTGCGCTTCGACCTGGGCGGCGACAACAAGCGCCTGGTGACCCTCACCGCCGCGCGGTTCGGGGGGGACTTCACGACGGCCTTCACCTCCGCCTTCGTGAAGAGCGCCAGGAGCGCCTACACGGGCTTCGGCTGGTCGGGCATCGGCAACCAGGCCCTGCCGGGGACCTCCGGGGACCTGGTGAACGGGGCGCAGGCCTACGGCGTGCGCTTCGTGGATTTCGCGCAGATCATGAACCCGGCCAACTACACCGGCAACAACGGCGCCACCGCCTTCGAGGCCTGGGATTCCTCCAAGGTCTACAAGCTCGCGGACAACCTCAAGCCGTCCCACATGGACGAGATCACCCTGGGGTACCGCCGCAATTTCGACAACGGGGATTTCGCCCGCGTCACCGCCGTCTACCGCCAGTGGAAGCAGATCTGGGCCTTCTCCACGGACTACGCCGCCGATACGATGGTGGCCATCGAGGACCCCAGCGGCAGGCTGGCCACCCAGTACACCCCCAGGATCGACGTCTTCAACTCCAGCGACCTCTACCGCCGGTACACCGACCTGGAATTCGAATTCAAGCAGACCCTTTCCCGGGTCTGGTCCCTGACCGGAAGCTACACGTACGGACGCCTCGTGGGCAATGCCGAGGACGGCCAGAGCTCCTCCTCGTCCTTCCGGGACACGAGCACGACGGCCTACTATTCCCAGCGCCGGGCCCTGACGGCCATGGGGGTTCCCGAATCCCAATTCGCCCCCAGCGGGCGGCTGATGAACGACCAGAGCAACCGCGGCCGCCTGGTCCTCCTGGCCACCTACCCCGTGGGCAAGGGCACCGTGACCGCGTCGTGGGTGCTGCAGTACGACGCCGGCACCACGTGGTCGGCGACCAATCAGGCACCCCTCGCCGGCCTCATGCCCACCCCCGCCCACACCGTGGCGGCCCCCACGATCTACACCAAGTACTGGGACGGAAGGGGGGCCTACACCAACAACGACTACTATTCCTGCAACTTCAAGCTCGGATGGTCCTTCCCCCTGGGCGCGGGGCTGCCGGTGGTCTTCGGGTCCGTGAGCGTGCAGAACCTCTTCAATCACATCCTGCAGACGGGCTACGACTCCGGGAGCATCTGGTACTACTCCAATGGAACCAACGCCCTCTACGTGGACAACGCCAACTTCGGCCAGGCCAACCCGGCGGTTTCCAATTTCTGGAATGACGGTCGCTCCTATATCGGGACGCTTGGACTCCGGTTCTAGCGATGGCGCCCCGCTCCCTTCCCGCTCGCCGGGCTCCCGGGATCCTGGCGGCCCTGCTCCTCCTTGGGGGAGCGGGGCTCCGGGCCCAGGAAACGGTGGAGGGCCTCTACGGGGCCCCTTCGCCCCGCATGGCTGAATGCCGGCGGGTGGCCCAGGCGGACCTGGAACGCCGGTTGGCCGGTACCGAGGCCTCCCGGGCCCGACTCCCCTTCGGGGTGCGGTCCGCCGGGGAACTCCAGGACGCCGCCCTGGGGTTCGGATTCGAGGTGTTCACCCTCTCCGCCCGGGCCCTGCGGGCCCGGGGCGGCGTGGAGGCCGCCCTGGAGTCCGCGGGGATCTACCGGTTCGCGGTGCTCGCCGGGGGCCGGACCGTGGGGCTCCTGACCGTGGCGACCGTGGAGGGCCGTCCGAAGGTGGTGGAGGTGGGGAGCGGAGCCCTGGCCGGCATCCTGGATTCCCTCGGCCGCCTCCACCTGGGGGATGGCACCTCCCGCCTGCGGTTCGTCCGGGTCCCCGAACTCCACCAGGATTTCCTGGAAGTGGCGCGGTCCGGGGCCGCGCCGGTCTATGAGCGGATCACGCCCCCGGGCAAGGCCATCACCGGGACCGAGCTCCGGAATCTCCTTCCCTGACGCAACCCGCCCTTTCGGGAGGATCCATGGTCTTCTTCAGGAGGCTGGCCGCCCCGGCCCTGGCCCTCGCTCCGCTCATCCTGTCCCTCCACTGCGGCGGCGGCGCCAAGGACCCGGCCGCCCCTGCGCCCGGGCGCAAACAACTGGCGTGCGCCGAACGCATCCAGGAACACAGCGAATGGTGCTGGGCCGCCTCCAGCGCCAGCATCCTGACCTGCCTGGGGACGCCCGTCCAGCCCTGCGAGGTGGTGAACCAGGTCCGGAACATCACCTACGCCTGCGGGAACCCGACCTTTGCCTGGGCGGACACCACCGCCAACGGCCCGATCGAGGCCCTGTACGGGCCGGCCCCCAGCGTCTCCACCCTCATGGGCCACTACGGGCATCCCGGAACCGGCCGGGCCTCGGCCCTCACCTTCGCCCAGGCCCAGGCGGAAATCGACGCCGGCCGGCCCTTCTTCGTCAATTGGGCCTGGTCGTCGGGCGGGGGCCACATCCTGGCGGGCATGGGGTGGGACACCTCGGCGGGGGAGGAGGAACTGATCCTCATGGATCCCTGGCCCAACGAAGGGATCAAGGTCGTCTCCTACGCCTGGGCGGTGTCCGGGGCGGACCCGGGCGGGGGCGGGGGAACCCACACCTGGAAATGGACCCTCACCGTGAATCCCTGACCGGCGGTCAGCGCGCGGCCGCCATGCGGCGGACGATCTCCTCCAGCTCGGCCTCCCTGTGGGAGGCGAATCCCAGGCGCAGGGCCTGCACCGGCTTGCCTTCGAACTGGTAGCGGGTGCCCGCCGAGAAGGCCACGCCGTGCTTGACCGCGCGCTCCGCCCAGCGCCCCACGTCCAGGCCGTCCCGCACCTGGACCCAGATGGCCATGCCCACCTCCGGCAGGACATGGCTCACGGCATTCCCCAGGTGCGCCTTCAGGGCGGCGTCCAGGGCGTTGCGCCGGGCCAGGAGGGTGGTCCTCAGCCGGGACAGGTGGCGGCCGAATTCGCCTTCCAGGTAGAGGCCCGTCATGGCCCCTTCGAAGACGGGATCCGCGCCCAATTCCCGGTGCCAGGGGCTCGCCTCCAGGTGGTCGATGAGGGGCTTGGGCCCCAGGATGAAGGCCAGGGGCAGGCCCGGGAAGAAGGCCTTGGTGAAGGAGCCCAGGTACACGACGTTGCCCCCCCGGTCCTCCCCCGCCAGGGGCATGGGGGCCGCGGCGCCGTACTGGATCCCCGATTCGGCGTCGCATTCCAGGAGCGCGGCCCCCTGCTTTTCCGCCCAGGCCAGCAGGGCCCGGCGCCGGGCGGGGGCCAGGGGCACCGTGGTGGGGTACTGGCACCGGGGCGACAGGAGGACGGCCCGGATGGGCAGCCGCGCCGAGGCTTCCTGGAGGGCCTCCACGCAGAGGCCCCCGCCGTCCACCGGGATGGGTTCGAGCCGCGCCCCCGCCTGGCGGAGGATGCCCCAGTGCCGGCTGGACCCCAGGTCCTCCACGGCCACCACGTCCCCCGGAGCCAGGATGGCGCTGGCCGCCATCTGGAGGGCCGCCTCGAAGCCCCCCGCCAGCAGGAGGTTGCCCGGGGCCCCCGCGAGGCCCAGGGTCTGTCCCAGGAGTTCCAGGATGCAGGTGCGCAGGTGGGCCTCGCTCACGGCGTCCCGCTGGCGGGGGCGGGCCGAGGCGCGGGATTCCATGGCCTTGCGGTAGGCCCTGGCCAGGGCCAGGGTGGGCAGCATGCGGGGGTCCACCTGCCCGGTGAGGCAGGTGAAGACCGTGTCCGGGAGGCGCTCGACCCGGGGCGCCTCGGGGAGGCTGAAACCCAGGCGCTCACCCCGCGGCGCGGCCCCCCGGTGGTCCGGGGGGAGCGGGTCGGCCACATAGCTGCCGCTGCCGCCCCGCCCCTGCATGAAGCCTTCCGCGGTCAGTTCCGCGTAGGCGTCCAGCACCGTGTTGCGGCTCACCCCGAGGCTCCCGGCCAGGGTCCGGGTGCTGGGGAAGCCATCGCCGGGCTGGAGCCTGCCGTCCCGGATGGCGGCCTTGAGCCCGTCCACGATCTGGAGGGTGATGGGCTGCCCCGAGGCCGCGTCCAGGTTCAGGTCGATCCGCTTGTTCCGCATCAGGCCGCTCCCCGGGAGGCCGGGTCCAGCCACCGTTCCCAGGCCGGGTCCGGGAACAGGGCTCCGGCCATGACCGACCGCCGGGACCCCAGTGCCTTCAGGGCGTCGATGGACGGCCGGTGGGGCCCCGGGGGGACCAGGCGGAAATGCGCGAGGCCGAATTCCGCGAGGCCCGTGCGGGCATCCACGGGCCACCGGCGCAGTTCCAGCGCCTGGAGGCGGTGGGCGGCCCAGGTGCCCTGGCGCGCGGCGGCGGAGGCGTCCAGGCCCCGCGGGAGGGCGTACCGCACCTCCTGGACCGCCGCCAGGACGAGGGCGTAGAGGGGATAGCCCGCGTTGGCCCGCCCCATGGCCTCCCCCAGGGCCGCCCTCCGGCAGGCCCGCAAGGCGGGGCGGGGGTCCCTCCCCCGGCGGAAGGCCTGCTGGGCCTCCAGGAGGGCCCGGTGGCAGGGCAGGAACCGGGGGATGCGGTTGTAGGCGCTTTCCAGCTCGTTGCCGGGGATGCCGGCCACGTACGCGGCCGCCCGGTCCAGGGCCGGCCCCGGATCCCCGCCCGCGTCCGCATCGAGCTGGGCCTGGGCCAGGAGGTTCCAGGACCTCACGAAGGGGAGGCTCCGGAGGAGGCCCGCCTTCTCGTTCAGGCCCTCCAGCAGGGCCAGCCCCTCGCGAAGGGCCGCCCGCGCGGCCGCGGGGTCCCCCCACAGCCGCTCCAGTTCCGCGTGGTAGGTCAGGCGCTCCCCCAGTTCGCCCATCTCCGGGGCCCGGTCCCCCTGGGCCTGCTGGCGAAGGGTCTGGAGGTCCAGGGAGGCCCGCATGTGGGCGAGCATCTCCCGGGAGGCCGGCCGGGGATCGATTCCCGCCTCCTGCTGCAGGTCCACGGTGTTCCACAGGGAATAGGCGTAGGCCCGGTTCAGGTACGGATTGAGGGGATGGCGCTGGACCAGGTCGCGCAGGGCCCCGGTGGCCTGGGAGACGAGGTCCGGGAGACCGGGGCTCCGGCGCCGGAAGGCGTGCTCGGATTGGGTGTTCAGGGCCCAGCCCAGGGCCGCCTGGGTGATGCCCTGGCCGGGATCCAGGTCGAAGGCGTGATGGGCATCGGCCAGCATCCGGGCGATCTCCCCCTCCTGGTTCCGGGAGGCCTCGGCGGGATCCCGGTGGCTGATGAGCACGCAGCGGAGGAGGGAACGTTCCGCGAAGACGCGGGCGTAGGCGGGATCGAGGCGGTCGGCCCGGTCGCACAGGGCGATGGCCTCCCGGAGGAGGGCGGGCGGGTGGGAACGGCCGTTCTCCACCTCGCGCCGCTGCAGGGTGCGGATGGCGAGGGCCTTCATGAGGAGGGGCTTGGGATCGCTGGGCGCGATCCGGCTGGCCTCTTCGAATTGCTCCATGGCCTTGCCCAGGAAGGCCTGCACGTCCTGGATGCGTTCGGCCCGCCACAGCCGGCCCAGCCAGACGCCGCCGATCTGGAGGTGGGCTTCGTACGCCCAGGGGGTCTGGCGGAGCGCGGATTCGCAGGCGGCGATGGCGTCGTCCTCCCGCCCCTCCAGGAGGGCGATCCGGGATTCCAGGAGAGGATTGGGGGTGCCGGGAATGCGGGCCTCCTTCAGGTAGCGGAAGGCCTTGGCCACGTCCCCGTCCCGGGCGAGGCTCGGCGGCCGCAGGGCGCCCTCCTGGTGCCGGGTCTCCAGCACCGCCTCGCCCAGGGCCTGGGCCACGAAGGGGGCCCTGAACCCCAGGCTCCAGGCCCGCTCCAGTTCCGCCAGGGCCTCCTGGGGCCGGTCCATGAGCAGGTGGGCCGATCCCGCGAGGTATTCGAAGGGACCCTGGGCGATGGCGCCTTCCCGCCCCGCCAGGCCCCGCATTTCCTCCATGCGCCCCCGGGCCCACACCAGGTGGGGCGTGCGCTCGTGGGCCGGCATCATGTGCCCCAGGCGGAGGTGGTGCTCGATGAGCTGGGCCTGCATGGCGTAGCGCTGGGCCAGGATCGTGCGCTCCCGGGCCACCCGCGCCTGGTTGAGGAAGGCCGCGGCCCCGGCCAGCAGCACCAGCGGTCCCAGCAGGGATAGGGCCGCGAGGGCCCGGTTCCGGGCGGCAAAGCGAAACAGCCGGTAGGCGAGGGTGGGGCGGCGGGCCCGGATGGGCTCTCCGGCCAGGAAGCGGTCCAGATCGTCCGCCAGCTCCCCGGCGCTGGCGTAGCGCCGGTGGGGCTCCACCTCCATGGCGTGGAGGATGATGGTCTCCAGGTCCGCGGGCAGGGCGGGGACCAGCGCGCGCGGCCGGGGCGGGGCCGCCGCGAGGTCCTCGAGGGCGGGAGGGCCGCCCCCGGGCGGGTCCTGGGAAAGCAGCCTGGGTTCGGAATCCAGGGGACCGGGGAAGGGCAGGGCGAGGAAGGGCGGCCGGTCCGTGGCCAGGGCGTACAGCACGGCCCCGAGGCTGTACACATCCCCCGGGGCGTCCAGGAGGCCGTTGCCGAGGACCTGCTCGGGCGCCATGTAGGCCAGGGTCCCCTCCACGGGGCCGCCCTGGCCGCCGCGTTCCTTGCCCCCGGTCCGGGCCAGGCCGAAGTCCGTCACGTAGGCGCGCAGGCCTTCGCCGTCCCGGTCATCCACCAGGATGTTCTCGGGCTTCAGGTCCCGGTGGATGAGGCCGGCGCGGTGAGCCGCCTGGACGCCCCGCGCCGCCCCGGAAAGCAGTCCCACGCGGACGTTCAAGGGCAGGGCGTCCTTCGCCCGCATCAGGTCCTGGCCGTTGATGTAGGCCATGACGATGCAGGCCCGCCCATCGAGGATCCCCACTTCGTGCACGGGCACGACGTTGGGGTGCTGGATGGCCGCCTGGCAACGCGCCTCCACCATGATCTGGAATTCCTGGTCGGGGTGATCCAGGCGGGGGAATTTCAAGGCGACTTGACGGCCGAGCTGATGATCCAGGGCGAGGTGGATCTCCCCCATCCCGCCCCGCCCCAGGAGGCCGAGGCGCTCGAAGCGGCTCGGCGGAAAGGTTACCGCGAGTGGGACTGCCGGATGGGAAGTCGTATCTACCAAGGTGGGGCCCAGGGGTGGTCCCTTCCAATCTACATCACTTTGCCCCGGCCCTCAGCCCTCCAGGCCCGGATTCAGGGCCAGGAGGGCGCGGTCCAGGCCCCGTCGCAACTCCCGGGCGTGGGCCAGGAGGAAGGTGTCGCGGCTGGCGGTGAGGCCCCGCAGGCTCCCGATGAGCCGGGCCGCGGCGGCCTCCACCCGGGCGTCGTCGCCCCGGGCGATGGCCTCCAGCTCCCCGGCCAGGTCCCGGTCGGGCAGGGCCCGGTGCATCCACTTGGAGAAGGGCCGGTAGCGCCGGGCCAGGAGGTACGCGGCGCCCATGGCGTGGCGCAGGAAGGCGGCCCGGGCCAGGGCCGCGGCCACCGCGTCGCCCCGGCGCAGGGCCCGGGGGAGGTTGTACTGCCCGGACTGGGCCGCGGCCTCCAGGCAGGCCGCGAGCTTGTGGAGGCGCACGGGGCCGGGGTAGTGGGCCAGGAGCGCGGCGCGGTGGGCCGTGAAGGCCCCCGGGGGATCGGCGAATACCTCGCCGTTGGTGCAGGCCGCCAGGGCGTGCTCGGGGATGGCGAGCCATTCCGCCGCGGTTTCCGGAGGCCGCTCCAGGCCCGTGAAGCGGCGGTAGAAGGCGCCGGTCTCCAGCACCCCGGTGCGGCCCGGCGTGGCCCGCACGGGGAAGCCTTCGAAGGTGGGCGGGAGCTCGGCCAGGATGGCCTCCAGGGGGGCCGCGGGATCCTCCCGCCGGCGCCAGAGGCACAGGGCCGGGCCCCAGTCGTGGTCCCGGGACACTTCGTCGTCGAAGCCGAAGCAGTCCGAGCCCTCCCCCACGAGGCCCGCCGCCACGGGCAGGTCCCCCAGGCGGGGCGCCACTTCGCGCTGGAAGAGGCGCCGGGAGAGGCCGAGGCCTACTGGCAGCACTTGAAGGCCTGGAGGCGGGTCTGGGCCTCCCGGGCCTCGATGTCGGCGTAGCCCATGCGCCGGAAGAGGTTCGCGAAGCGCTCCTCCACGAGGTTGCGCCCCGCGGCCAGGGCCTCCCGCACGCAGGCGGCGTAGGCCTCCAGGGTGGCCGGGGCGTAGGTCTCCAGGTCCGCCTCCAGGTAGGTGCGGAACGCATCGCCCTTGCCGGGGAAGGTGAGGGGGTAGCGGCGGTTGAGGGCCAGCATCCAGGCCTCCTCCGCGGCCACCACCTCGGCGATGAGGGGGCTGTCGCTCAGGGGCGGGATCTGGTTGGCCATGCGGGCGTACTTCTCGGTCATGAGGTTGCGCCCCTGGGCGGTGGCGGCTTCCAACTGGGCGGCCATGGGCTCCAGCACCTGGGGGGGCAGCACGGAATGGCTCATCCTGCGCATGGTGCGGAAGGTGCCCTCCGCCTCCTGGCAGGCGGCGGGTTCGCTGGCCTTGACGGAATGGAACATGGTCCATTCGAGGTCGATGATGTGGTCGATGAGGTTGGCGGTCATGGGAGCTTCCCTTCGAGGAGCAGGATGAGGCGCCCGGCGTAGCTGGGCGCGAGGGTGCGCAGGAGGGCCTCCTGCCGGCGGGTCTCGCCGGGGTCGCCGGCCGCGAAGGCCAGGACGCCCAGGTGGAAATGAGGGGGCGGAAAGGCGGGGTCCAGTTCGATGGCCCGGCGCAGGGCGGCCATGCCCTCGCCGTGGCGGTCCCGCATGCCCAGGGCCAGGCCCAGGCCCCACAGGGCCGGCACGTGGTCCGGGTCCCGCTCCAGGGCGGCGCCGTAGGCCCCCAGGGCCTCCTCCACCCGGTCCAGGGAGCGCAGGGTGGTGCCCAGGTAGGCCCGCACCTCCGCCGAGGCCGGCAGGCGGCGCGCCGCCTCCTCCAGGGTTTCCAGGCATGCCGGCAGGTCTCCGGTCTGCCCCTGGGCCAGGGCCAGCTTGACGAAGGCGTCCTCCCCCGGGAAGAGCTCCACCGAGCGGCGAAGGGGCGCCACCGCCTCGGTGAAGCGCCCCAGGCGGAAGAGCACGAGCCCGTGGAAATAATGGGCCGGGGCGTCCCCGGGGAAGGAACGGACGAGCTCCGCGAAGAAGGCCAGGGCCCCCTCCCGGTCGCCGGCGTTGTGGCGGCGCAGGCCTTCGGCATAGCGCGGAGGCGGGGCGGGTTTTTCAGTCTTCGGCATGGGTGGGCCTTACCGGAACAGATACCATATTGGTCACGGAGCGTAGCCATTGCACTAAAATCGAGTGTAATAATTGCTGACATGTGCGTCAGCAATTGAGACGTTCATCCATCCGGGCCCCTGTAATGTGAATTTAAAAGTTTTGTTTACAATGTTTATATCGGAAAAATTCGATCCTGCCCTGGACTGGCGTCCGTCCCTGCGCGTTTTATTGGGTTCAATTTTCGTTACACATTTTCATTTCTGAGAGGCCATTCAGATCCGGGGCCCATGGGCATAGTTGATATCTATTTTTAAATACAGCAAATAGTGCGATTCGCGCGGGGTTGGCACAGGGCTTGCTCCCATGGGGAGTTCCATTCCCATGCTTTTCCGGCCGATTCGCCGGCCAATCCCACATCCATCCCTATGGAGGCATCTGATGCCCAAGAAACTCAAAGAGGTGCTGGTCGAAGCCGGCATTCCCATGGACTTCGAGTCGGGCGGCCATTCCCCGGCGAACCTCACGGACCGCGAGATCGTCCAGGAGCCCCACGCCCGCGTGAAGGCCCTCAAGGACATCTTCATGCAGACGCTGTCCTCGGCCAACAACGAGTTCCCGTACTGGTATTCCCGGGAGTACTTCTCCCTGGATTCCGAGATCCCCGTCATCCGCCGCGCCCAGTCCCTGAAGACCGCCTTCAGCCACCTGACCCCGGTCATCTACCCCGGCGAGCTGCTGGTCATGCACAAGGCCCCCTTCTTCCGCGGGTCCTTCCCCATGCCCTGGCTGTCCGAGGGCTATTACATGGCCAAGGAGGACGAGCTCTACCAGGACGCCCTCAAGCGCGGTTCCGCCTCGGCCGACGAGCACTCCAAGTTCGGCACCGGCGGCGGCAACGTCACCAAGAGCTTCGGCAAGGTGGTTTCCCTGGCCGGCAAGTTCGGCATGCGCCAGGAAGAGGTCCCCGGCCTCCTGAACCTGGCCAAGAAGTGGGTGGGCAAGTCCGTGGACGACCTGGGCCACAAGTACGAGCAGATGGTCCCCGACTACGAAGTGAAGGAAGCCCTCATGCGGAACATCTTCTGCATGTTCGATTCCGGCTACACCCTGCCCCAGGGCCGGGAAGTCATCAACTACTACTACCCCCTCGAGTACGGCATCGATGGCCTCATCGCCATGGCCAAGGAACGCAAGGACAAGGTGGCGGGCCGCGCCGACGGCGACGGCATCAAGGGCACCAACCGCCTGTTCAACTACGAGGCCATCATCCTGGTCCTGGAAGGCATCAGCACCTGGATCAGCAACTACGCCAAGGAAGCCCGCCGCCTGGAAGGCCTGGAGAAGAACGCCGCGCAGAAGCGGGAGTACAGCCAGATCGCCGAGCGCCTGGAGTACCTGGCCCACGGCAAGCCCCGGGATTTCCGCGACGCCATCCAGATGATCCTCACCTTCCACCTGGCCGTCCTCAACGAGGACGCCATCTCGGGCATGTCCCCCGGACGCATCGGCCAGGTGCTCTACCCCTACTTCGAGCAGGACATGGCTTCGGGCCGCATCTCCGAGGACGAGGTCATGGAGCTCCTGGAGCTCTATCGCCTGAGCATCTCCTCCATCGACTGCTTCGCCTCCGCGGGCGTAGTGGGCGGCGTGCTCTCCGGCAACACCTTCAACACGGTCAGCATCGGCGGCCTCAACAAGGAAGGCAAGCACGCCTGCAACCCGCTGGAGTACCTGCTCCTGAAGGCCGGCCTCACCAACGCCATGCCCCAGCCCACCCTGGCCCTGCTGTACGACGAGAAGCTCCCCGAGGACTTCCTCCTGCTGGCCATGGAAACCATCAAGACGGGCGTCGGCTACCCCGCGTTCATGAACAACCAGAGCGCCATGACCTTCATGATGAACCAGTACGGCCCCGAGGGCATGACGCCCGAAGAGGCCCGCGCCTGGGCCATCGGCGGCTGCCTGGAGTCCTCCGCCTGCTGCTGGAAGCCCCTGCACCTGAACGGCAAGGAATACTTCATCCCCGGCGGCGCCGGCCAGCCCACCTCCGTGGGCGTGCACTTCCTGGCCCTGCCCAAGATCCTGGAAGCCGTCCTGTGGAACGGCGTGGACCAGCGCACCGGCCAGAAGGTCTTCGAGCCCCACAACCGCACGTTCAACACCTACGAGGAGCTGTGGGACCAGTTCAAGCTCTACTGGCAGAAGGCCGTTGACATCCTGGCCCTGACCAACAACATCCAGCACGACATCTGGCGCAAGAACAACATGGCGGTCATCAACTCGCTCATGAAGCCCGACTGCCTGGACACCGGCCACCTCATCGACGAGAAGGGCTACCGCTACAACGCCACCTACAACGTGGAGAGCGCCGGCACCATCACCGCCGTCAATTCCCTGGCCGCCATCAAGAAGCTGGTGTTCGTGGACAAGACCGTCACCCTCGAGGACCTGAAGAAGGCCGTCAAGGACAACTTCGGCTTCAAGACCGCCAAGGAAGTGAACTCCTTCTCCCTGTCCGACCAGGAGAAGCGCGAGGACGGCCCCAGCGCCTGGGACAAGCTGCACTTCATGTGCCTGCAGGCTCCCAAGTACGGCAACGACGAAGCCTTCGCCGACCAGATCCTGCTCGAGTGGGAAGAGTTCTTCTGCCCCGACTGCTCGAACTACGAGTCGCTGTTCGCCCATACGATGTATCCCTGCCAGATCTCCGTGTCCACACACGGCGCCATGGGTTCGGCGACCATCGCCTCCATGGACGGGCGGCTCGCCGGCACCACGTACGCCGACGCCTCCCTCTCCGCCTTCCCCGGCACGGACCGCAACGGCGTCTACGCCCTGCTGAACTCCGCCGCCATCTGGGACCACACCCAGTCCCAGAACTCCCAGCTCAACATCAAGATCCACCCCAGCGCCATCCAGGGCCCCAGCGGCTCCCGCAAGCTCCTGGACCTCTGCCAGGCCTACATGCGCAAGGGCGGCTTCCACATCCAGTTCAACGTCGTGGACACCAAGGTGCTCAAGGACGCCCAGGAAAACCCCCAGAACTACCGCGACCTGATGGTGCGCGTGGCCGGCTTCACCCAGTACTGGGTCGAGATCGGCAAGCCCGTCCAGGATGAACTCATCGCCCGCACCGAATACGAAGGGATCTGAACATGACGACCAAACTCAACCACCGCGACTGCCAGAACTTCGCCGCCATCGACGTGTCGAAGGGCATCTGCCACCTGACGAAGAACATCGTGCTGGCCGACACCGAGCAGTGCGAGGACTGCGCACCCCTGCGCAAGTGCTCGGGCTGCAAGCAGTTCTCCGCCACCAAGGGCGCGCTCGAAATGGGCGTCTGCGGCGCCTCCAAGGCCGATCCCAAGTTCTTCGCCTATCCTGACATGGTCGCCACGACCTGCGAGATGTACCAGGGCCACTGATCCCAGGCGCCCCCACCCAGCCCCTTCCTGGCCTCCGCGGAAACCCCGCGGGCGCCGGGAAGGTCTGCGGAAGGGGGTAAAATCGACATCAAATGCGTCACATTTGGGAGCAATCCATATGGAAGAGAAGAACGCACGATTCTACGGATGGTCCGTGGTGTTCGCATCCTGGCTGGCCGTGTTCTGCCTGTTCGGGTACCGCGCCACCTTCGCCATCCTCAAGGGCCCCATGGCCGTGACCCTGGGCTGGACCACCGCGGAAGTGACCCTGGGCTACTCGCTCATGATGGTCGTGTACGCCGTGGCCGCCTACTTCAGCGGCATGATCCTGGACAAGTGGGGCACCAAGCCCGTGTATGCCGTGGCCGCCGTGTTCGGCGCCCTGGGCTTCGTCCTCACGGCCCGCATCGATTCCCACCTGGCCTACCTGTTCACCTTCGGCCTGCTGGGCGGCATCGCCACCGGCATGCTGTGGGTCACCTCCACCGTCTCGGTGCGAAAGTGGTACATCGGGAAGTCGTACGCCACCATGTGGGGCTTCGCCTTCGCCGGCGGGCCCATGGCCCAGTTCGTGCTGGCCCAGGTGGTCAAGCCCACCCTCTCCGCCAGCCAGGCCAAGCTGGACGGGGCCATCCGGCCCCTGGTGGAAGGCGGCGCGGCCCTGGCCCCCAAGCAGATGGCCCTGGCCGTCGCGGCCAAGCTCAAGGATCCCGCCGTCCTGGCCCTGCCCGACGTGAAGAGCGCCCTCCAGGGCCTCGAGCATGCCTGGCGGTACCAGATGACCATCCTGGGCGTCATCGTCCTCATCGCCCTGGTGGTGGCCGTCCTCGTGGCCAAGCAGTCCCCTGAGCGGTACGGCCTGAAGCCCTTCGGCGCCATCCCCGCCGCCCCCGGCATCGCCGCCGCGGCGGAAGTGGACTGGACCGTCGGCGAGGCCTTCTCCAAGTACGCCATCTGGGGAGGCATCCTCACCTTCCTCACCAGCATGATGGGCGAATTCCTCATCTGGACCCAGGTCGTCAGCTACTGGACCCAGGACGTGGGCTACAACCTCAAGAAGGCCACCAACATCTACGCCCTCATCGGGCTGGTGGGCATCTTCTCCATGCCCATCATGGGCAAGGTGGCCGACCTGGTGGTGCAGAAGGTGGGCCTGGAGGCCAAGGGCCGCAAGATCATGCTCCTCGTGGGCCCCGCCACGGGCGTCATCGCCTGCCTCCTGCTCCTGGCGAGCCCCTCGGGCGACATCTTCGCCTACATCGCCTGCGTCATCTTCGCCATCTACTGGGCCATCGTCCCCGGCGGCGTGGTGGGCTACACCGGCGCCATCTACGGCCGCAAGACCCTGGGCAAGATCTGGGGCCTGGCCACCATGATCGTCATGGGCATCGGGCCCTTCCTGGGTTCGTACATCGGCGGCTGGCTGAAGGACTTCTCCGGCAAGTACACGTACTCCATCTGGTTCGCCCTTTGCGCCTTCGCCGTCTCCATCCTCCTGGCGTCCACGCTGCCCCTGCGGGCCGAGAACCGCAAGTGAGCCAGCCAATCCCATGATTCCGCGCCGCAAGGAGGCAAGGTGAACACCCAGCACGATCCGTCCACGCCCACCGGGCTCATCTTCGATATCCAGGCCCACTCGGTGCACGACGGTCCCGGAACGCGCACCACCGTGTTCCTCAATGGATGTCCCTTCGCCTGCGAATGGTGCTGCAATCCCGAAGGACTTCACAGAAAGCCCGTGGTCATGCACCGCGAACAGCGGTGCGGCCACTGCGGCAAGTGCATGGAGGCCTGCCCCCGGGGAGCCATCTCCCTGGGGGCCGACGGCCTGGAGGTCTTCGACCGGAGCCTCTGCGAGACCTGCACGACCTACGAATGCGTCAGCACCTGCTACCACGAGGGCAATGTCCTGAGCGGCAAGCTCTACACCGTGGAGCAGATCATCACCATCGCCCAGCGGGACCGGCAGTTCTGGGGTTCGGGCGGGGGCATGACCTTCTCGGGGGGGGAACCCCTCCTCCAGCGCAACTTCATGCTCCCCCTGCTCCGGCGCTGCCGGGAGATCCGCATCAACACGTGCATCGAGACCACGGCCAGCCTGCCCTCGGACTACTTCATGGAAGCCGCGTCCCTGCTCAACTGGATCTTCGTGGACATCAAGAACATGGACCCCGCCGCCCACAAGGCGAAGACGGGCGCCGACAACGCCCTCACCCTGAAGAACCTCCGGCTCCTGGGCGCCTCCGACCTGGACTGCTTCGTGGTGGTGCGCATCCCCGTGATCCCGGGCTGGAACGATTCGGAGGCCAATATCCGCGCCACCGCCCGGTTCGTCAAGGATTGCGGGCTGGAGGTGATCAACCTCCTCCCCTTCCACCGCCTGAGCGAATCCAAGTGGCGCCAGGTGGGACGGGAGTACGCCTTCAAGGACGTGCCCGGGATGCCCCGCGAGGAACTGGCGCCCCTCGCCCAGTGGGTGAGGGAAGAGGGCATCACCTGCTACACCGGCTGGGAGACCCCCTTCTGAGCCGTCCCCCCGAATCCATTGGAGTGAACATGCGAATGTCATGCAGGACCTTTGTGACCGCTCTGTCGGCCACCCTCGCGCTGTCGGCCCAGGCCCCCAACACCCTGGACCTGGGCTTCGAGGAGCGCGTGAGGTCCGAGGAATGGAACAACATCACGGACCACAGCGACCGGATCAACGACGGCCACCTCCACTACCGCATGCGGACCCGCCTCTGGGCCCAGTACAACATCGGCAAGGACCTGGAGCTGGCGGCGGGCATCGCCCAGGAGAACCGCAAGGTGGTGCGGCCCGACGTGGCCTACAACGGCCGCCAGATCTTCTTCGAGACCCTGTCCGTGAACTGGCGCTTCAGCCCGGGCTGGGCCGTGAAGGTGGGGCGCCAGGACATCATGCGGGGCGAGGGCTTCGTGTTCATGGACGGCAGCGCCCTGGACGGCTCCCGCTGCGCCTACATGAACGCCATCGATCTCACGCGGAACCTGGGCACGGCCTCGAAGCTCGAATTCATCGCCATCTCCAATCCCCGCCAGGACAAGTACCTCCCCCGCCTCAACGATCCCAACGACCTGAACCTGGTCCAGCGGCTCACCGAGTGGGACGAGCAGGCCCTGGCCCTGTACTACACGGGCAAGGAGATCAAGGACTCGACGATCGACGCCTACGCCGTGTACAAGACCGAGACCAACGACTACCGGGCCCGCGCCAACGCCATGTTCCAGCCCGACCGGCACCTGGGCACCGTGGGCGGGCGCGTGGACCGCGGCTTCGGCGGCGGCTGGTCGGCCAACGCCGAGCTGGCCTACCAGTTCGGGACCCAGGCCGCCAACCCCGCCCAGAACGTCGGCTCCAAGGACATCGGCGCCTACGGCGGCTACGCCCGGGTGAAGAAGGCCTTCGAGGCCTCCTGGAAGCCCCGGGTGTCCCTGGGCTACACCGTCCTTTCCGGCACCGATCCCCATTCCAACAGGATCGGCGGCTGGGACCCCCTCTTCAGCCGCTGGCCCAAGTGGAGCGAGCTCTACATCTATTCCCAGCCCGCCGAGAAGGGCGTGGGCTACTGGACCAACACCGGCATGTTCGAGGCGGAGGTGCGCGTGACGCCCGTCCGCAATTTCGATCTGCGGGCCACCTACTACAAGATGTCCGCCATGGAGGCCCCCGCGGCCGTGGCCGGCCAGTTCGGCTCCGGCAAGGACCGGGGCGGCCTCGCGCAGCTGCGGGCCGACCTCAAGGTGAACGAAAGCTTCAAGGGCCACGTGCTCTACGAACGCCTGACGCCGGGCAGCTTCTACGGCGCCCAGGATCCGGGCTACTTCTTCCGCATGGAAGTGACCTACACGTTCAAGGCGCGGATCTGAGGATGGTTCCCGCCACGGGCAGGTGTTCCTTGAAGGGGGGTGGACGGACTGGGATAATGGATCCCATGCCCATCCACTCCCCCCATGGGAAAGCGGCGTGCTTTCCCATGGTGTCCTGTGATTGCGCCATGGACGAGGTCATCGAGCTCCTGCTGGTGAACGGCAGGACGTCGGTGACGGTGGCCGGGAGCGACGGGGGCCCCTGCGGGACCTTCGATCTCATGGCCCATCTCCTCCGCGTCCGCCAGGGCCTCGCCTGCGGTCCCGGCGAAGCCGTCGGCGGGCATCTGGAAGCCCCCGGGGAGGAGCCCCCGGCCCAGGCGGGAAGCCTCTGGCGGGAAGTGCTCCACTCCATGCTTTCGGGGACGGAAAAGCCCATGGTGGCGCTCACCGACGGCGCCGAACGCGTGCTCTTCGCCAACGCGTCCCTGCGCGGCGCCTTCCCGGGCCTGTTCCCGGGACCCTCCGTCACCATCCCGGACCTCCTCCCGGGCCACCCCGTGGGCCGGGACGCGGACAACGGGGCCGTGTCCTTCTGGTTCGTCCAGAACCAGCAGCGCGCCTTCATGGTCCTGCGGGTCCGGCCGGCCCTGGACGGCATCGGGGCCCTGGTGCTCTTCGAGCTCACTTCCCAGCTCAGCAAGGGCTACCAGGAGGCGCTGGACGAAGTGGACGTCCTCAAGCGGGTGCTCAACACCGTGGAGGGCCTCCAGGTGGTGGACACCCGGGGCGTCATCACCCTGGTGAACGAGAGCTTTCTGAGGATCCACCACCTCACCCGCGAGCAGTCCGAGGGCCACCCCGTCACCGAGGTCATCGACAACACCCGCATGCACATCGTGGCGCAGACGGGCGTTTCCGAGGTGGACGAGATCCAGACCATCGGCGGCCACGAGTACGTGGTGAGCCGCATCCCCATCTTCAAGGACGGCAAGTGCCTGGGAGCCGTGGGCAGGATCGTCTTCCAGGACTTCCAGGAGATCCAGCGCCTGGCCCTCAAGGCCAAGCGGCTCCAGATGGAGCTGGAGGCCCTGCGCAAGAGCAAGGGCAAGGCCCACGCCGACACCCGGTTCTCCTTCGAGGACATCGTCGCCACCTGCGAATCCAGCCTCCTGGCCAAGGAGCGCGCCATGATGGGCGCCCCCACCGCCTCCACCATCCTCCTCCTGGGGGAGAGCGGGGTGGGCAAGGAGGTGTACGCCCACGCCATCCACAACCTCAGCCCCCGGTACAGCAGGCCCTTCGTGCGGGTCAACTGCTCGGCCATCACCGAGTCCCTCATCGAAAGCGAGCTCTTCGGCTACGAGGACGGCGCATTCACGGGCGCCAGGAAGGGCGGCAGGGCCGGCAAGTTCGAGCTGGCCAACACCGGCACCATCTTCCTGGACGAGATCGGCGACATGCCCCTTTCCGCCCAGGCCAAGCTCCTGCGCGTGCTCCAGGAACGGGAGATCGACAGGGTGGGGGGCGAAGGCACCATGCCCGTGGATATCCGGGTCATCGCCGCCACCAACCAGGACCTGTGGGCCATGGTCGAGCAGAAGAAGTTCCGCCGGGACCTCTTCTTCCGGCTCAACGTCATCCCCATCGTCATCCCGCCCCTGCGGGACCGCCCGGGGGACGTGAAGGCCCTGGCCAAGCTCTTCTGGGCCGACCTGCAGAAGACCCACGGCATCACCACCAAGTTCCTCACCGAAGGCGCCAAGCACCTTCTCCAGGACTACCCCTGGCCCGGCAACATCCGGGAACTGCACAACGTCCTGGAACGCACCTTCACCATCGTGCGGGACAACCTCATCAGCGAGGACCAGGTGCGCATGATCCTCCAGGGCGTGGGATCCAGCGCCGGCCACGTGTGCGAGAACGAGGACTGCCCCCTGGACGAGGTGGTGGAGAAGGCCGAGCGCCGCGCCATCGGCTTCGCCCTGGCCCGCACCAACAACAACAAGGCCCAGGCCGCCAAGCTCCTGGGGATTTCCCGCCCGCTGCTCTACCGGAAGATGCACCAGTACGACATTTCCTGAACCTGAACAATCTGGAGAAACCTCGTGTCCTCATTCCTGGATGGCCTTCGGCTTCGCTCAAAATTCATCCTGATCCTGGCCACCCAGGCCATCCTCCTGGTGTCGGTGGCGGCGCTGGCCTGGCGCAGCCTGGCCCAGCTCCACCAGAGCCAGGTGGTCCTTTCCGACAGCCTGGACAAGGCCTCCCGCATCACCGCCGCCATCGGCGACGCCAACAGGCTCCGGGTGCTGCACGTGGCCATGCTGGGCGCCGCCAGGTTCCCCGACCACACCGCGAAGCTCGCGGGCATGGCCGAGAAGGTCGACGCCCGCTTCGTCCAGGAACTGGCGGATCTGGAGGCCCAGGCCTGGGGCGCATCCGACCAGGCCAAGGTGCGCCGCCTGGTGGGCCTCCTGGGCACCTACCGCAGCGGTTTCGCGGGGGCCTTCGCCGAAGCCCGGCGGGATCTCTCCCGGCTGCCCGTGCTCATGGACATCGGTTCGGCGGAACTGGCCGAGGCCCGCACCCAGCTGGAGACCCTCCAGGAGGACCAGCGGCGCAAGGCCCAGGACATCGTGGTGCGCGACACGGCCTACGCCGCCACCCAGAAGGCCATCGTCGCCGGCGCCGTGGTGCTGGCCCTGGTGCTGGGCGTGCTCATCACCCTGACCCTGAGCCACCGGGTGGAACGCGCGGCCAAGGACATCGGCGAGGCCATGGACGCCCTGCGCACCGGGGACCTCACCCGGGTTCCCCAGGTGCGGGGCCGGGACGAACTGGCCTTCATCGCCCGGAGCCTGGGGGAGGCCCTCCGCCAGCTGCGGGAGGATCTCCAGGCCATCGCGGTCATCACCGACCGCTCCGCCTCGGGGGCCCTGGAGCTGTCCACCACCGCCACCCAGCTGGCCTCGGCCACCACCGAGATCAGCCAGGGGGCGGAACGCCAGCGGGAGGAGGTGGACCAGTCCACCACCGCCGTGCGGGCCCTGGCGGCCTCCCTGGCCGAAGTGCAGGGCGTGGCCCTTTCCGCCAGCACCCTGGCCTCCACGTCCCTGGAGGCCAGCGCCCGGGGCCTGGGGGAAGTGGACGCCTCCGTGGAGGCCATGCGGGAGATCCTGGACAGCTCCGAGAAGGTGGGCCGCATCAACGGCGTCATTTCCGACATCGCCCGCCAGACCAACCTCCTGTCCCTCAACGCCGCCATCGAGGCCGCCAAGGCGGGCCAGCAGGGCAAGGGCTTCGCCGTGGTGGCCGAGGAGATCCGCAAGCTGGCCGAACGCAGCGCCACCGCCGCCAAGGAGATCCACGGCCTCATCACGGAAAGCGGGGAGCGGGTGGAGGTGGGGTCCCAGGCGGTGCGCCGGGTGAGCGAAAGCCTGGGGACGATCGAAGGCAACCTGAAGGAGCAGGCGGATTCCGCCATGGGCGCCGTGCACGTGCTCAAGGCCCGCTCCGCCGAGAGCCAGGCCATCCTCAACGGCATGGCCTCCACCCTGGGCATCACGGAGCGCACCGCCACCGCCACGGTGCAGCTGGTCTCCAGCCTGGAGGAGACGGGGCGCACCATCGAGGACCTCTCCGCCGTGGCACAGGATCTCCGCCAGCGGCTCATCCGGTTCAAGTTCGCTTGAGGAGCTCCTCAGCTGAGAACGGGCTGAGTTCGACGGCTGATCCCCTTCATCCTGTCCATCCGATTCATCCCTGTTCCCGCAGGGCCAGCGATGAGATGGGGCGGCGCGCTGTTGATCTGCATGCGCCGACCCATCCCAGCTCTGGCCCTGCGGGAACAGGGATGAAAAAAGGATGAACAGGATGAAGGGGATGAACATGCCCCCAAGGTAGGCGGCACGTGGTTATGAACAATATTCGTTACTGGGGCTGGGCTTTGGGGTCTTCCGCGGGGACTTGCAGGGGGGCGGCTTTGGACGGGACGGCCACCGGGTGCCGGCCCAGGACTTCGCCGAACCAGCCGCCCAGGGTTTCCGTGAGCTCCGGCAGGTACGCGAAGCCGTGCTCCTTGCCGGGGCGGATGCGGGCGTAGACGCCGAAGACGCCCTTGAGGGCCTGGGCGTTGGCCAGGGCGATGGGATCCCCCTCGGCCGCGGCGACGAAGACCGAGGCCTTGGCCTGCTCCACGGCGCGGACCATGCGCGCCTCGGGCTTCTCGCCCCAGCCGCCGCCGGGGCTCAGGGCCAGCACGGCCACGGGCCGGACGCCGGGGGCGGCCACCAGGGCGGAGTAGGCGCCGATGCTGGCGCCCGCCAGGCCCACGCGGCGGCCGTCGATGCGGGGCTGCTTGCGGACCCACTGGGCGGCCTGGGCCAGGTCGCCGGGGATGAGGTCGAAACGCACGGCGGCGGAGGAGGCCGCGAAGTCGGTGGTGACGGCAACGGTGGCGTCGCCCTTGCGGGTGCTCTGGCCATGGCCGCGCAGGTCCAGGGCCAGGGTGGCGATGCCCCGGGCGTTCAGGTCCTCGGCGAGGGGCTTCCAGCCGGTGCGGTCGTAGCCGAACTGGTGGGCCAGGATCACCACGGGGCGCCGCCCGGCCTGGGCCGGCACCGTGAGGGTGCCCTTCACGGTGAACCCGTCGGGGGTGACGAGGCTCATCTCCCGCACCGCGGGCTGGGCCGCGGCGAGCACGGCGGGGAGGGACAGGAGGAGGCCGATTCGCATAGGAGCTCCTTTCTGGGAGGGTGTTACCGTTTCTTCTTCTTCTTGCCCTTGTCGGATCCGAAGACCTTGGCCAGGAAGCCTTCCTCCGCGGGCTGGCCGTCCACGCCGGGCTCCAGGAGCTGGCGCACCAGGGCCTCCTCCTGCGCCCCGAGCCGGGTGGGCACGGCCACCCGCAGGTGCAGGAACAGGTCGCCCCGGCCCTGGGACCGCAGGCGCGGGACGCCGGCGTTGGGGACCTTGATGACCTTGTCCGCGGGGGTGCCCTTGGCGATCTTCACGGTCTCGGTGCCGTAGGGGGTCTCCGCCGGGAGGTTGCCGCCCAGCACCAGGAGGGGCCAGGACACCTCCTGCTTGCGGTGCAGGTCGAAGCCGTCCCGCTCGTAGGCGGGGTCGTTCTCGATGTCGAAGAGGATGAACAGGTCCCCGGCCCCGCCGCCGCCGGTGCCGGCCTCCCCTTCGCCCTGGAGGCGCAGGCGCTGGCCCTGGTCCACGCCCGCGGGGATCTTGAAGCGGACCTTGGTGCGGCGGTTCACGCGGCCCGCGCCCCGGCAGGAGGGGCAGGGGCTGGGGATGATCTGGCCCCGGCCCTCGCAGCGGGGGCAGGTGACGGCCATCTGCAGGAAGCCCTGGCGCACCGCCACCTGGCCATTGCCCCGGCAGTTGGGGCAGACCTGGGCGCTGGTGCCCGCGGCGCAGCCGGACCCCTTGCAGGTGTCGCAGGCGTCCTGCCTCGGGATCTCGATCTCCTTGTCCTCCACCCCGAAGATGGAGTCCTTGAAGGAGATGCGCATGTTGTACTGGAGGTCGGACCCCCGTTCCCCGCCCCCGGAGCGCCGGCGGCCGCCGCCCCCGAAGAGGTCCGCGAAGATCCCGCCGCCGCCCCCCCCGAAGAAGGACCCCAGCAGATCCTCGAACCCGGCGAACTGGTTGGGATCGAACTGGAAGTTCTGGCCCTGGCCCCCCTGGGAGGCGAAGCCGAACTGGTCGAAATGCTGGCGCTTCGCGGGATCGGAGAGAATCGAGTAGGCCTCGGCGGCCTCCTTGAACTTCTCTTCGGCTTCCTTGTTCCCGGGGTTCTGGTCCGGGTGGAACTGCATGGCCAGCCTTCGGTAGGCTTTCTTGATCTCGTCGAGGGTGGCTTCCTTGCCTACGCCCAGTACTTCGTAGTAGTCACGCTTCATCCGATCAGAATATCACCTGGGGCGGTTTTCCGCTCCATCCTCGCCGTCCAGGGCGTTCATCATGGACTCGCTGGCCACGAGGACGGCGTTGGTGAGCAGCTTCTGGACCTCCAGGAGCTCCTCCTCGGAGGCCTTCACCGCGGCCATGTCCTTGTTGGCCACGGCCATGCGCACCGCGTTCAGGGTGTCGCGCACCATGGTCTGCTCCTCCAGGGCCAGGAACTTCCCGCATTCGGTGAAGCTGCGGTCGCAGGAGAAGAGGAGGCCCTCGGCGGAGGCGATGTACTTGAGTTCGTCCCGGCGCCTGGCGTCGGCCTCCTGGTTGTTCTGGGCCTCCCGGAGCATGGCCTGGATCTCCAGTTCGGACAGGCCCGAGGAGGGCCGCATGCTCATGCTCTGCTCCAGGCCCGTGAGCAGGTCCTTGGCCGAGACCTTCACGATGCCGTTGGAATCGATCTCGAAGGCCACCTCGATCTGGGGCACGCCCTTGGGCAGGGGGGGAAGGTTGATGAGGTCGAAGCGGCCCAGGCTCTTGTTGAGCTCGGCCAGTTCGCGCTCGCCCTGGAGGACGTGCACCTCCACCCGGCTCTGGTTGTCGGTGACGGTGGTGAAGGTGCGGCTGTCCCGGGTGGGGACGGTGGTGTTGCGCTGGATGATCTTCACGTAGCCGCCGCCCTGGGTCTCGATGCCCAGGGAGAGGGGCGTGACGTCCAGGAGCACCAGGTCGGTGACCTCGCCGGTGAGCACGGCGCCCTGGATGGAGGCCCCGGCGGCCACCACCTCGTCGGGGTTGATGTCCCGGTTGGGCTCGCGGCCGAAGAAGTCCTTCACCACCTGCTGCACCAGGGGCATGCGGGTCTGGCCGCCCACGAGGATCACCTCGTCCACGTCCATGGCCGTTTTGCGGGCCTGCTTCAGGGCGTCCTGCACGGGGACCATGGTGCGGGCCACCAGGTCGGCCACCATGTTCTCCAGGTCCTCCCGGGTGAGGGTGGACTCCAGGTGCTGGGGGCCGGTGGGGCCCTGGGCGATGAAGGGCAGGCGCACTTCCACCCGGTCCAGGGTGGAGAGCTCGCACTTGGCCTTCTCGGAGGCCTCCTTGAGGCGCTGGAGGGCCATGCGGTCCTTGGTGAGGTCGATGCCCGTGGCGTCCCGGAAGTGCTCCACCAGCCACATGAGGATGGCCTGGTCGAAGTCCTCGCCCCCCAGGAAGGTGTCGCCGGCGGTGGCCAGCACCTCGAAGACCCCGTCGTTCATCTCCATGATGGTGAAGTCGAAGGTGCCGCCGCCGAAGTCGTAGATGGCCAGGGTCTTCTTGAGGCCCTTCTTGTCCAGGCCGTAGGCCAGGGCCGCGGCGGTGGGCTCGTTGATGATGCGCTGGACGTTCAGGCCCGCGATGCGCCCGGCATCCTTGGTGGCCTGGCGCTGGGCGTCGTCGAAGTAGGCCGGGACGGTGATGACGGCGTCGGACACCTCCTCGTGCAGGAAGGCCTCCGCGGAGGCCTTCAGGGCCTTGAGGATGATGGCCGAGATCTCGGGGGGGGCGTACCCGCGGTCGCCCACCCCCAGCCAGGCGTCGCCGTTGGGGGACTTGACCACGGGGAAGGGCAGCTTGGTCATGGCTTCCTGCACCTGTTCGGAGCCGAACTTCTGGCCGATGAGGCGCTTGACGGCGAACAGGGTCCGCTGGGGGTTGGTGACGGCCTGGCGCTTGGCGATGTGGCCCACCAGCACGTCGCCCTTGTCGGTGAAGGCCACCACCGACGGCGTGGTGCGGCTTCCCTCCCGGTTGGGGATGACGCGGCGCTCCCCGCCCTCCATGACGCACGCGCAGCTGTTGGTGGTCCCCAGATCGATTCCGATGAGCTTGCCGGCCATTGCGTTACTCCCCTGAGGGCGGTGTGGGCATTAATGGATTCAGGCGGGGGCCTGGGAGGGCTCCCCTTCCGGGTGGTTGTTGACGATGACCCGGGCCGGGCGCAGCAGCTGGTCCCGCAGGAAGTAGCCGCGCTCGTAGACGGCGGCCACGGACCCGTCGGGGAGATTGGCCTGGCTGGTGGTGGTGAGGGCCTCGGCGTGCTGGGCGTCGAAGGGGTCGCCCACGTTCAGGGCCAGGGGCTCCACCCCCGCCTTGCGCAGGGCCTCCTGCATCTGGCGCTGGATCAGCACCACGCCGCCGTGGAAATCCTCCAGGCTGGTGTAGGTGGCGTTGATGCACCGTTCGAAGCTGTCCAGCACGGGCAGGAGCTCCAGGAGCACCTTGCGCTCGGCCAGGGTCACCGCCAGCTGGGTCTCGCGGCCCACGCGGTTCCGGTGGTTGGTGAAATCCGCCATGAGGCGGTGGTGCTTGTCCTTGTGATCCGATTCGGCCTTCTCCAGGGCCTCCAGCCGGGCCCGGGCCTTGGCCAGTTCGCTTTCCAGGTCCTCCCGGCTCATGCCGGCCGTTGCCGGGTCCGCCGCGGCCGCGGGTGGCTCGTAGTCGCCGATCTCGTCCGCGAGGGCCTGCAGGTCGGCCCCCTCGCCAAATTCCTCGAGGGTCAGATCGACGGTCAGGTCGTTTTCCGGCGGCTGGGAATCGGCGGGGAAGTCCGGGATGGGAGGTTGGATTTTTTCGGTCATTGAGTACTCGATAATGAAATGTTAGGGGAAATGCGTCAAACGGATGTGGGTTTCCGCCGCTGGATTTCGTCGGACCACCACGCCAGGCTGCCCGCCACCTTCCGGTAGTCCAGGCGGAGGGGACCCACCAGGGCGAAGGTCACTTCGGCGCCCCGGTTGACGGTGACGGTGCGCAGGGCGGTGGCCAGGGGCATCTCCTGGAAGAAGGGGTTCTCGGATCCCAGGAGCAGCTGCACCTCCGAGGTGGCCGCCACGGCGAAGGCGTTGAGGAGGTGGGCCAGGCGCTCGTGCTGCTCGAAGGCCTCCACCAGGTTCCGGAAGCGGGAGGGATCCAGGAATTCCGGGCAGCGCCCCATCTCGCCCAGGCCGGCGACCACCAGGGGCGAATCCGTGGGCTGGGTCATGCGGGCGGCCACTTCCGAGAGGCGCCGGCTCAGTTCCCGGGCGTCGGAGGCCTGGCCCTCCAGATCGGTGATGAGGCGGTCCCGCATTTCGGGGAGGGAGCAACCGGCGAAATGGATGGTGGCGAAGTTCCCAAGTTCCACCAACTTCGATGCGGGGAACCCCCAGCGGTTCTCCATGATCTGGTGTTCCACCTCGCCGCCGGTGCCCACCCACACCGCCACGATGCGGGCGGGGGGCTTCTCGGGGCCCAGGGGGACGAACTCCAGGCGCACCATGCGGCTGCGGGTGAGGTGCAGGGGCAGGGCGATGCAGATGCCCTTCATGGCCTCGCTGAGCACCCGGCTGGCGTTGCGCAGCCACTGGGCGTCCCCGGCCTGCCCCTCCACCCCCCCGATGGCCTCGGTGAGCTGGGGGCCCAGGATGGGGTCGGGGCGGATGGGCTGGACGAAGTGGTCCACATAGTAGCGGTAGGCCTTTTCCGTGGGCACCCGGCCCGCGGAGGTGTGGGGCTGGTACAGGAGGCCCTCGTCCTCCAGGTCCGCCAGGACGTTGCGGATGGTGGCGGAGGAAAAGGCGCCCGGGATGCGTTTGGACAGGAGGCGCGACCCCACGGGCTCCCCTTCCACCAGGTAGGTTTCGATGAGGGCCTTGAGGACGGATTCGCTGCGAGGAGAGAGGTTGAGCGCCAAGGTCGGAAATTCCCTTTCGCGGGCGGTCCACGCCGCGCGTGACCCAACTATACTTCATTTTCAGCCCTTTCCCGGAGGTCCCCCATGACGTTTGCCCCAACCCTTCCGTCGGCCGCGATCCTCGCCGTCCTCCTCGCCTGCGGGCAGGTCTCCTGCGACCGCAAGCCCACCGAGGCCGAAGTGCAGGCCCAGGCCGCCGCCAAGGCCGCCGACGACCGGGTCGCCACCCTGGAAAAGGAGATTGCCGATATCAAGGCTGGCAAGCAGTCTGGCGCCGGCGACGCGGACACCGTCCAGCACATGTCCAAGGCCCAGCTCAAGGCCCTGGACCGCCGCCTGGCCGATGCCAAGAGGAGCGCCAGCCAGGCCCACCAGGACGTCCAGGCCATCGCCGCCGCCCCCAAGGCCGAGGCCGCCCGCACCGTGATCCTGGAGGTGCCGGCCCAGACCCAGGTGGCCGTGGCCCTCTCCCGGGAGCTGGACACCGAAAAGGACCAGGCGGGCGACGCCTGGGAGGGCACCCTGGCCGAGGACGTGACGGTGGGCGGCAAGGTCGCCTGGGCCAAGGGCACCCCCGTCAAGGGCGTGGTGGCCCAGAGCACCCCGGCCGGCCGGCTCCAGAGCGGGCAGGGCGGGCTGGGCATCCGCCTGTCCACCGTGGGCCGGAACGACGTGGAGGCCGGCACCTACGTGGTGGTGGGCGACAAGCGCGGCGAGCGCAACGCCAAGTTCATCGGCGGCACCGCCGCCCTGGGCGCCCTGGTGGGCATCCTCTCCAGCAAGGACAACCGGGGCGACCACGCCCTGGGCGGCGCGGCCATCGGGGCCGCCGCCGGCACCGCCGCCGCCGCGGGCACCGCCTCCACCGTCATCCGCATTCCCGCCTCCAAGCCGGTGGTCTTCACCCTGAGCGAGCCGGAACGGGTGGTCCTGAAATAGACTGGAGGCATGTTCAAGCTCCTCGCCAACCTCTGCGACGTCTGCCGTCGGCTCCACGCGCGCAACCTCCTGGCCGCGGCCGACGGCAACGTCAGCGTCCTGCTGGATGACGGGCGCATCGCCATCACCCCCTCGGGGGTGGCCAAGGCCCGCATGGCCCCCGCCGACCTGGCCTACCTGGCCCGGGACGGCCGGGTCGTTTCGGGCCGGCCCAGCACGGAGCGCCTCATGCACCTGGCCGTGTACCGGGCCTGCCCCGAGGCCCGGGCCGTGGTGCACGCCCATCCCCCCACGGCCATCGCCTTCAGCCTGGCCCACCCGGAATGGGCCTGCCTGCCCTCGGAGGCCCTGCCGGAGGTGATCCTGGCCGCGGGGAGCATCCCCTTCGTGCCCTACGCCCGGCCCGGCACCGCCGCCATGGGCGAGGTCCTGGCCCCCTTCCTCCCGGCCCATCGGCTCATGGTCCTGGCCCGCCACGGCGCCCTGGCCTGGGGCGAGAGCCTGGAGGAGGCCTACAACGGCATGGAGCGCCTGGAGCACGTGTGCCAGATCCTCAAGACCGCCCTGGACCTGGGCGGCGCCCGGCCCCTGCCGGACGCCGAAGTGGAGGCCCTGCGCCAGGCCCGCCTGAAAACCGGAAGGAAGCTCCTGTGAAGACCGCCGATTCCCTCGCCCTGCGCCACGACGGCCGCCGCCTCCGGATCCTCGACCAGACGCTCCTTCCCCATAGGGAGGAATGGCTGGAGGTGCCCGACCCCGACGCCATGGTCCTGCACATCCGGCGCCTGGCGGTGCGGGGCGCGCCCCTCATCGGCGTGGCCGCGGCCCTCAGCCTGGCCACCTTCGCCCAGGACGGCGCCGGTCCCGCCGAGCTGCGCCTGGCCGCGGCCCACCTGCGCCGGGCCCGCCCCACGGCCGTGAACCTCATGTGGGCCATGGACCGCATGGGGGCCATCCTGGACGGGGGCCGCTGCAAGGACGACGTGGTGATGGCCGAACTCATCGCCGAGGCCGAGGCCATCTTCGTGGAGGACGTGGCCCTGTGCGAGGCCATGGCCCGCCAGGGCCTGGGGCTCTTCGGGGAGGGGGAGGCGGTGCTCACCCACTGCAACTCCGGGGGCCTGGCCACCGCCGGCATCGGCACCGCCCTGGGCCTCATCCGCCGGGGCTTCGAGGCCGGCAGGGTCACCCACGTGTTCGTGGACGAGACCCGCCCCCTCCTCCAGGGGGCCCGCCTCACGGCCTGGGAGCTGGCCCGCCTGGGCATTCCCCACACCCTCCTCACCGACAGCATGGCGGCCATCCTCCTGCGGGAGGGCCGGGTGCAGCGGGTGCTCCTGGGCGCCGACCGGGTGGCGGCCAACGGCGATTTCGCGAACAAGGTGGGCACCTACGGCCTGGCCGTGCAGTGCCGCCACCACGGCGTCCCCTTCCACCCCGTGGCCCCCTGGTCCACCGTGGACCTGGCCTGCCCCGGGGGCGACGCCATCCCCATCGAGCAGCGGGACCCCGCCGAGGTGCGCGGCACCTGGGCCGCCGCCGGAACCCCCGCCTTCAACCCCTCCTTCGACGTGACCCCCGCGCACCTGGTGACGAGCCTGGTGACGGACCGGGGCGTGTTCACGGCCGCGGAACTGGCTTCCGGGATCCTCTCTCGCCCACGTCTCCGACCCACCCCCTAACCGTGAACGGTCCGTTTTCGACCGCTGATCCCCTTCATCCTGTTCATCCGGTTTCATCCCTGTTCCCGCAGGGCCAGCGACGAGATGGGGCGGCGCGCCACTGATCCGCATGCGCCGACCCATCCCAGCTCCGGCCCTGCGGAACCCGGGATGAACGCCGATGGAGGGGATGAATCGGGATCCGCCCTTCCTGGAACAACCCCTTCGTCACGGTTTCAAGGCGCCTTGGTTCATCCCGCACATCCTAAGACCGGAACCACCCCAGGGGTCCCGTGGCCTCCGTGCCGCCCTCCTCGCGGATCAGGCACCAGCAGTCCTCGTCCCGGATCTCGGGGGCGTGCACCGAACCCGGGGCGTGGTGCACCCAGTCGCCCACGGCCAGGGACTGGCCCTGGTCGTCCATGCGGCCGGCCAGCACCAGGATGCTTTCCGAACCCAGGTGCCGGTGGGCCTCGGCCCGGGCGCCGGTGGGGGAGTAGGCCAGGACGAGGCTCAGGTCCCGCTGGGGGTCCTTGAGCAGCTCCGCCCGGCGCCGGCCCTGGGCGCCGTCCACCCAGCGCCACTGGTCCTCGGGGGGGAGGCGGTGGAGGATGTCCGGGGGCAGGTGGTAGGGGCCGGGCTGGGGTCCCCGGGCGCTGGCCACGGTGTGGTGGGCCTCGGCGAGGATGGCCAGGGGCAGGTCGGGGCCGGCCTCCAGCAGGTCCCGGGCCTCGGCGGGCACGGGGGTGGCGGGCCACCCGCGGGGCCTGGCGCTGCCCAGGGCGGCCAGGGCCCCGTCCAGGGCGGCCTCGGCGGCTTCGGGGGCGGGGGGCTCCAGGCCGTCCACCAGGGCCGGCAGGGCCCGCAGGGTGGCCAGGATGGCCCGGCAGGAGGGGCAGAAGAGCAGGTGGAGCCGCACCAGGAAGGTCTGCCAGAGGGAGAGCGTCCCGTCCACGAAGTCCGAGAGCAGGGCGTTGGAAGCTTCGCACGTCAGGAACAGAGTCATCCCCGCCTCCCCGTCATGAACGCGTCCAGGAAGCCCCTCAGGCCCAGGCGGGCCCGGTGCAGGCGCTGCCGCACCAGCCCCCGGCTGATGCCGAGCTTGGAGGCCACTTCGTCCGTATTCATACCTTCCAGGTCCCTCAGAATGAAAACCGCCCTCTGGTCGTCGGAAAGCTGGTTGAGGCCTTCGCGGATCTTGGCCCGCATCTGGTCCCGCTCCACGGACACCAGGGCCATGGCGTCCTGGCTCCAGTCCCGCATCCTATCCGTATTCATCAGATGCCCGTCAGGGGCGAAACGTGGCAAGAAATCTTCAATGGCGTCCTCGCGGCGGCGGATCCGTGATCTGCGTAACATTAGTGCTTCATTTATGCAGATGCGGTAGGCCCAGGTGGAGAACTTGCTCTTCCCCTGGAAGCGGCCCAGCTCCGTGTGGATGCTGATCAGGGCCTCCTGCAGGGCGTCCTGGGTGTCCAGGGTGTCCTGGAGGATCCGGTGGATCCCGGCGTAGAAGAGGCCCAGGTAGGGCCGCACCAGGGCGCTGAAGGCTTCGCCGTCGCCCTCCTGGGCGCTGGTGATGAGCTGGCTTTCGATGGGAGGGTTCATCCAGGCAACCTAGCGCGGCGAAAGGGGGATGCGGATCGTGAAGGTGGCGCCCAGGCCCGGTCCCGGGCTCGTCGCCTTGATATGGCCCTGGTGCAGGGTGACGATCTCCCAGCAGAGGAAGAGCCCCAGGCCCGTGCCGGGCACCTGGCGGGTCATCTCGTCCCCCACCCGGTAGAAGCGCTGGAACACCCGCGGCAGCTCCCGGGCGCTGATCCCGTTCCCGCGGTCCGTGACCGTGATGATGGCGAATTCCCCGTCGGAGTCCAGGGTGATCTCCGTGGAGCGGGGCTCCGGGGCGTACTTGAAGGCGTTGGAGAGGAGGTTGTCCATGACCTGGCCCATGGCCCTGCGGTCCATGTCCGCATGAATGCCGATTCCCAGCTGGAGGTTCAGGCCCAGGGAACCCGTGCCCAGCCGGTGGTCCATGGACTCGACCACCTCCCGCAGCCACGGGGCCACTTCCGTGGGTTCGAACTTCAGGTCGAGGCTGCCCGCGTCGGCCCGGGCCACCTCCAGCAGGTTGCCCACCAGCTCCGTGAGGCGCACCAGGTCCCCGTCCATGAGCTTCTGGATCCGCGCCCGGCGCTCCGGCCCCAGCTCCCGGGTGTAGAGGGTCTCGATCCACACCCGCAGGCTGGCGATGGGCGTCTTGAGCTCGTGGGTGACCGAGGCGATGAAATTGCGCTGGCGGAGCATCAGCTCCATCTCGGAATTGAGCTTGCGGTAGATGTAGCTGAGGCCCAGGAGCACGGCCAGCACCATGACCGCGGCCTCCCCGGCGGCCCTCCACAGGGCCAGGGTCCGTTCCCGTTCCATGGCCCCCAGGATCTCCACCCGCAGGGTCAGGAAGGCGGACTGGTCCAGGAGCATGGGATCGTCCGGCTCCACGGGGCCCGGCACCACCGCCACGTAGGGGAAGCGTCCCTCGATGGCGGCCTTGCGGGTGGCCAGGGGCGGGAACTGGGGGAGCCTGGCCTCCACCGTGCCCGGCTTGGCCGTGCCCGGGTCGCCCTGGAACACGATGCGCAGGATCTCGACGCTGTCCATCTGCCAGGCCTCGGCCCGGCCCGCCCTCATGGTGGCGATGCGGGCGTTCTGCAGATTCCGGGATTCCCGGATCTGGAGGCTGATCCACCAGGCCATCTGACTGAGCAGAATGAAGGCGACGCTCCAGAAAATGAGGCGCTCGGTGGCGGGAGGTTTGAGGTGGGCCGCTTTCATCCATTGCTTAGCATGTTGAAAAAACAGTCTGAGGCCTCCGGCGGGAAATCCACAAGGGGTCTTGCAATGCGGCCCCGGACGGGCATCCTTTAAATCGAATGACTTCCTTGCCCGTCAACCCCTTCAAGCCGGGATCCTCCCCCAACCGCCCGGCCCCCGCCGGTCCGGTTCCCGCGGGCCTGAATCCGGGCGCGAACAACGAACTGCTGGTGGAACTCCTCCACGGCCAGCGCCTGGTGTCCACGCTCACCCAGGAGGTTGCCGAGCTCAAGACCAAGCTCGCCCGCAGGACCCACCAGATGGGCGTGCTCCAGCACGTGGCCGAGATCCTGGCCGCCACCCCCAAGGCCGCCCAGGTGGCCAGCGTGGTGCAGGACGTCTTCGTCCAGGAATTCGGGGCCCGCACCTGCATCGTGTGGATGCTGGAGGACAGCGGGGCCTGCTACGAGCCCCGCAGCGCCCACGGCCTGCCCCGGGCCGTGGGGGCCCGCCTGCGCCTTCCCGCCCCCAATCCCTTCCCCAACGCCCCCATGGTGCTGTTCCAGGACCAGTGGCTGGACCCGTCGGTGCACAAGGGCTATCTGGATCCCCTCCGGCCCACGGAGGACACCGCCCTCTACTACGTGCCCTTCGAGAACCAGCTCCTGCTCATGGGCTTCGCCGTCATCGGCCTGGACGCGGGCCGGACCCTGGAGGAGGACCAGAACTCCCTCACCATCCTCCAGCGCCAGGTGGCCTCCAGCATCTACAACGCCTGGCTTTTCCGGGACCTCGGGAACCAGCGGGACACCCTGCGGCGCCAGACCGGGGAACTGGAGAAGGCCAACGCCGCCCTGCGGGAGGCGGACCGCTTCCGCAGCGAGTTCCTGGCCCTCACCAGCCACGAGCTGCGCACGCCGCTCACGGGCATCATGGGCTTCACGCGCCTGGTCATGGACGGCCTCTACGACGACGAGGAGGAGATGAACCGGATGCTGGCCGACAGCTACAATTCCGGCAAGCACCTCCTGGACCTCCTCAACGACATCCTGGACCTGGCCAAGATCGAGAGCGGCCGCATGCAGATCCGCATCGATCCCTGCGCCCTGGCGGGCCTCATGGACGAGGTGAGGACCATCGTCCAGGCCTACCCCCGCAGCCCCGGGGTGGAGCTGGTCTGGCCCGAGGGCCTGGAGGCCATGCCCGAGGTGCTGGCGGACTCCGGGCGCCTGAAGCAGGTGCTCATCAACCTCCTCTCCAACGCCCTGAAGTTCACCAAGGAGGGCGCCGTCACCGTGGCCGTGGAGCGGGGCATCGGCGAGATCGCCCTGTGCGTGGCCGACACCGGCATCGGCGTCTCCCGGGAGGCCCAGACCCGCCTCTTCCAGAAATTCGTCCAGGCCGACGGCGGCCACTCCCGGGAGTACGGCGGCACCGGCCTGGGCCTGGTCATCTGCAAACACCTCATGGAAATGATGAACGGCACCATCGCCTTGGCGAGCGAGGGAGAGGGCAAGGGGACGACCATGACCCTCACGCTGCCCATCGCCTAGGTGTCGAAGGTACGGGTCCCGGACCTTCGCCCCGGGTCGTCATCGCCGGACAAGCCGGCGATGACGGGGGGTGTGGAAGGGACGCGCGGGCTGTGCTGCGCCCCTTTCCTTCGCTGGGCGTTCCGGAGCCGGATCGCGGGGGCCCCCCGGCCAGCCCCAGGCAGGTGCGCGGCTTCCAATGCCCTGTTGGATCCGCTTCGCGTGCGGCGGACCGCCGCCGGAAGCCGCCGACGCTGATCGGCCATTCAACGTCGGCGCGCCCCCTACGCCACGCCCCCCACTCGCAGCGAGCCCCCCACACCCTAGGCCCCCCCGGAAGGCCCCAGGTCCGACCCACCCGAGCCCCCCAACGAAGCCGGAAGGTGAAACCCAGCCCCATCGTCCGCTTCGCAACCCAACGAGGCCGGCTTGTCCGGCCGAGTACCCGGGTCGAAGGTCCGGGACACGGGCGCCTACCCAACCTCCCCAAAACCCCGCTTGTCCGAGGAATCCGGGCCTCGTAAACTGAGGCATCTTTGGAGACTGGCATGAAACGCAGCGCCCTCGGCATCGCCTTCACCCTTGTCGCCCTCACGGGGCTCCATGCGGACGAGGGGATGTGGACCTTCGACAACCTTCCGGCCGCGCGCATGAAGGCGAAGTACGATTTCACGCCGGACGCGGCCTGGCTCGACCATGTGCGCCTGGCCACGGTGCGCTTCCCCGGGGGGACAGGCTCCTTCATCAGCGGGGACGGCCTGGTCCTCACCAATCACCACGTGGGCCACGGCTGGATCGAGCGGGTCTCCGACGCCGCCCACGACTACGTCAAGAACGGCTTCGTGGCCAAGGACCGGCAGGCCGAGATCAAGGTTCCCGGGCTGGAGCTGGCCACCCTCATGGCCATGGAGAACGTCACGGCCCAGGTGGCCAAGGCCGCCGGGGACCCCCGGGAGGCCCTGGCGCGCCTCGCCCGGGAATCCGGGGCCCGCACCGGCCTGCGCTGCGAGCCCGTCTCCCTCTACCAGGGCGGCGAGTCCTGGCTCTATTCCTACAAGATCCACAAGGACGTGCGCCTGGTCATGGCGCCGGAGTACGCCATCGCGGCCTTCGGCATGGACTGGGACAACTTCTCCTTCCCCCGCCACGACCTGGATTTCAGCCTCTTCCGCGTCTACGAGGACGGCAAGCCCTACGTGCCGCCCCACCACCTGGCCTTCGCGCCCTCGGGGCCGAAGTACGGCGACCTCACCCTGGTGGTGGGCCACCCCGGCCACACCTCCCGCCTGGAGACCCTGGCCCAGATGGAGGCGTACCGGGACGCCCTGAACCCCGCGCGCATCCGGACCCTGGACCGCACCCGCAAGGCCCTCCACGCCTTCGCGGCCCGGGGCGCCGAGAACGCCCGCATCGTCTCGGGCACGCTCATGGGGCTGGAGAACTCCTACAAGGTCTTCGTGAACGAGACCCTGGGCCTCAAGGACAAGGACGCCATGGCCGCGGTGGCCGCCGCCGAGAAGGAGCTGCGGGAGGCCGTGGCCAAGGATCCGGCCCTGCAGGCCTCCACGGGCCGGAGCTGGGACCTGGTGGCCGAGGCCATGGCCCGGCGCAGCGCCGTGGCCCGGGAATCCGCGGCCTCCGGCGGGAGCCTGCTGGGCTACGTGCACGGCCTGCTCCGCCTGGAGGAGCAGCTGGCCCTCCCCGCCGCCCAGCGGGGCGCGGGGTACCGCACCGACAAGGAGCTCGAGGCCCGCAGGGCCGCCCTGGGCGGACGCCGCCTGACGAACCCCGGCCTGGAGCGCGAGACCTTCCTGGCCGCCGCCAAGGGCGCCCTGGAGGACCTGGGTCCCGACCATCCCTTCGTGAAGGCGCTCCTGGACGGCCGCAGCCCCGAGGCCGCCACCCAGGCCCTCTTCGACGGCACCCGGCTCCTGGATCCCGCCGCCCGGGCCAAGGCCGCGGAGGCCGGCGTGAAGGGCTCCACGGATCCCCTGGTGGTCCTGGGCCGCAGGCTCTTCGGCATCCAGGAGTCCCTGCGCAAGGTGCGCGAGGAGACCGAGGCCGTCATCGCCGAGCAGGGCGCCCGCATCGCCCGGGCCCGCTTCCAGGTGAAGGGCCGGTCCGTGTATCCCGACGCCACCTTCACCCTGCGCCTGTCCTACGGCGCCGTGGAGACCTACCCCGCCAACGGCACCCTGGCCCAGCCCTTCACCACCTTCGGCGGGCTCTACGACCGCGCCGACGCCTGGGGCCCCGACGCCGAGAACCATTCCTGGGAGCTCCCGGAGCGCTGGGTCAAGGCCCGGGGCAAGCTGGACATGAGCACCCACTTCGACTTCATCACCACCAACGACATCATCGGCGGCAATTCCGGCTCGCCCATGGTGGACCGCCAGGGCCGCGTGGTGGGCCTGGTCTTCGACGGCAACATCGAATCCAACGCCGGGCGGTTCTTCTTCGACCCCCGCGTGAACCGCGCCGTTTCCGTGGATGCCTCGGCGATCCTCGAAGCGCTGTCCAAGGTCTACGACGCCAACCACCTGGCCACCGAAATCAAGTCCAAGTAACCCTGGAGCCCCCATGAAGACGCGATCCCTCCTCCTGCCCCTGGCAGCCATCCTGGCCTGCGCCCCCGGCCTCCGCGCCGACGAGGGCATGTGGACCTTCGACAATCTGCCCGTGCAGAAGCTCAAGGCCGACTACAACTTCACCCCCGACCAGGCCTGGCTGGACCACGTGCGGCTCTCCTCCCTGCGCTTTCCCGGAGGCAGCGGCTCCTTCATCAGCGCCGACGGCCTCGTGCTCACCAACCACCACGTGGGCCGCGGCTCCGTGCAGCAGCTTTCCAGCAAGGAGCACGACTACATCCGCGACGGCTTCATCGCCGCCACCCGCGGCGAGGAGCTGAAGGTCCCCGGCCTCGAGCTCTACACCCTCATGGCCATGGAGAACGTCACCGACCGCGTCAACAAGGCCGTCAAGCCCGGCTCCGACGACAAGGAGGCCCTCAAGGCCCGCAAGGACGAGCTGGGGAAGATCACCAAGGAGATCCAGGACCGCACCGGCCTCACCGCCGAGGCCGTGACCCTTTACGCGGGCGGCGAGTACTGGATGTACCAGTACAAGAAGCACACCGACGTCCGCCTCGTCATGGCCCCCGAGCAGCAGATCGCGTTCTTCGGCGGGGATTCCGACAACTTCACCTACCCCCGGCACAACCTCGACTTCACCCTCTTCCGCGTCTACGAGGACGGCAAGCCCTACCACCCCGCCCACCACCTGAACTGGACGAAGACCGGCGTTAAGAACGGCGACCTCACCTTCGTGGTGGGCCACCCCGGCAGCACCGAGCGCCTGGGCACCTCCGCCCAGATGGCCTTCGCCGGCGGGTTCAGCCTGCCCATGCGGATCAAGGGCATGGAGCGCCAGCGCCAGGCGCTCCTGGACTACGCCAAGCTCTCCCCCGAGAACAAGCGCCAGGTGGGCTCCACCATCTTCGGCCTGGAGAACGGCATCAAGGCCATGAACGGCTACCTCGCCGGCCTCAAGGACCAGGAGGCCATGGCCCGGATCGCCAAGGCCGAGGCGACCCTCAAGGCCAAGGTGGCCGCCGACCGCGACTCCGACGCGGCCGGGAGCTGGGACGCCATCGAGAAGGCCCTGGAGGTGCAGAAGGCCCTCTTCCAGGAGAGCCAGGCCCTCAACGCCCGCTCCGGCGCCGCCTATGAAAGCGCCCTCCTGGGCCACGCGCTCACCCTGGTGCGCCTGGCCGAGGAATCCGCCAAGCCCTCCGATCAGCGCCTGGAGGAGTACCGCGACACGCGCCTGGAGGGCGTGCGCAAGCGCCTCCTGGTGAACCGTCCCTTCTACCCCGCCCTCGAGACCGCCATGTTCACCTTCGGCCTCACGGAATCCGCCGGCACCCCGCTGGTGGCCTCCATCCTGGGGGGACGCACCCCCGCCGAATTCGCCAAGGCCGCCGTGGACGGCTCCCGCCTGAACGACCCCGCCGTGCGCAAGGCCCTGGTGGAAGGCGGCAAGAAGGCCATCGACGCCAGCCAGGACCCCATGATCGTCCTGGCCCGGAAGATCGACGGCCCCAACCGCGAGTTCCGCCGCAAGCTGGAGGACCAGGTCACCTCCGTCCTGGCCGAGCACGGCGGCCGCATCGCCAAGGCCCGCTTCAAGGCCTACGGCAAGAGCGTCTACCCCGACGCCACCTTCACCCTGCGCATGACCTACGGCCCCGTGGCCTCGTACCCCGCCAACGGCACCCACATCCAGCCCTTCACCACCCTGGGCGGCCTCTACGACCGCGCCGCGGCCTGGGGCCCCGAGGCCGAGAACGGCGCCTGGAGCCTGCCCAAGCGCTGGATCGAGAACCGCTCCAAGGTGAACCCCGACACCCCCTTCGTCTTCGCCCACGCCGTGGACATCATCGGCGGCAACTCCGGCTCCCCCGTCATCGACCGCAAGGGCGACCTCATCGGCCTGATCTTCGACGGCAACATCGAGAGCCTCCCCGGCCACTTCTTCTACGACGGCAAGGTCAACCGCGGCATCGCCGTGGACGCCCGCGCCATCCTGGAGTCCCTGGACAAGGTCTACGCCGACAAGCCCATCGTCCACGAGATCCTCGGCAAGTAGCCGACCCGCTGTCCGAGGGGCCCCGGATCCCTTTCCGGGGCCCCTCGCCGTCGGCAACCAACCCTTGACCTTCCGCCCATTCAAAGGCAAACTGATCTTTCGCCGGCAGCGGCATGGGCCCATAGCTCAGCTGGTTAGAGCACCTCCCTTTTAAGGAGATTGTCGCCGGTTCGAGTCCGGCTGGGCTCACCACTCTCCACGAAGTCCTTGAAAACCAGCAGATCCACAGCAGTCCAACCCAGGGGGCCATCGTCTAGGGGTTAGGACGTCGCCCTTTCACGGCGATAACACGGGTTCGAATCCCGTTGGCCCTACCAGCAAACACCCTTGAGAAATCAAGGGTGTTCTTGTTTCTGCTCAGGTTATTCGGGTCAGCCAATGCGCGATGCCTGGGGCGGCAAGGACATTGATGAGGCCCACGCAGACCATCACAAGACCGGCGATGGAGCCCATTTCGGAATCGAGCTGCAGGGCCCGGGCCGTGCCTACGCCATGGGCGCCGAGGCCGAACAGCGCGCCTCGCGCGAGGTTGCTGCGGATGGGCAGCACATTGAGGAGCAACTCGCCCAGGGAGGCGCCCATCACCCCGGTGATGAGCACGAAGACCGCGGTTAGGGCCGGCACCCCGCCGAGGCCGCTGGAAACGGTCATGGCGAAGGGCGTGCTCATGGACCGGGGCAGCAGGCTGAGCCGGACCGGCCCGGAAAGCCCCAGCCAGCCGGAAAGGACCCAGGAGGAGAGCATGGAAGCCGTACTGCCGGCCAGGACACCCACCAGGAGGAGCAGCCAATGCCGGGCGATGAGCGCCCGGCAGCGGTAGATGGGCACGGCGAACGCGATCGTCGCCGGCGCCAACAGCCCAACCAGCAGGCGCGGCCCGCGGATGTAATCCCCATAGCCAACGTGGAGCAGGAGGGCGACCCCAAGGAGCACCGCTGGAGCGAGGATCAAGGGAGAGGTCCACCAGGCGCCGAAGCGGCGGTGGACGCGTTTTCCCACGGCATACATCGCGATCGTGGCCGCGAGCCAAAGGCCCGCCGTGATCCACGCGTCATTTGCTGGCATGGGCCCTCCTTGACCGGCCGGCCCAGACGCAGAATTCGATGGTAAAGGCCGTGGTGACCATCACGACCAGGATGCCCAGGGCAATCGCGAGCAACAGCTTCAACCCAAGAACGCCTAAGAACTGGGGGTAGTTGAGGAGCGCCAGCATGGGTGGCAGGAAGAACAGAAGCATTTCGCTCATGAGCCATTTGGAGCCAAGTTGGATGGTCCGTACCGGCAACAGGCCGCTGAGGAGCAGGGCGAGCACGATGAACAACCCCAGGATCGCCCCAGGGATGGGGGCGCCCGTTCGCTTGACGATCCACTCGCCAACCCTCCAGAACCCGATCAGGGCGGCCACCTGGAGCACCCTTGTCCGGACCAGCCGGAACCAGCGCGGACGCCGCGAGGCGTTGGCCGCACGGGGACGGTGGGGGGATGCTTGGCGGGGGTGGACCCAGGACATGTTCATGTCTGGAAGGTTAGGTTTCCGGTTGATATTCCGGAAGTGAATATAATGAATTTGTCTTATTCCAAAGGGGAATAACAATGGAGCTGCAACCGCTGCGCATGTTCGTCGACGTTGTCCGGCATGGCGGATTTTCCCGGGCCGCGGCGGTCGTCCATGCCTCGCAATCCACCCTCAGCAAAGCGGTCAAGCAATTGGAGGACGAATTTGGACAGGCGCTGCTGGAGCGCCTCCCGAGGGGGATCAAACTCACCGCCGCAGGGGAGGTGATGCACCGGCGGGCGACAACCCTGTTGGCCCAGGCCGACGACCTCAGGGCCGAGTTGGACGAACTCCGGAACGTGAAACGGGGCGTGCTGCGGCTCGGAGTTCCGTTCGTGGGCAGTGATGTCTTGTTTGCCAAGCCCTTGGCTGAATTCCGCAGGCGTTATCCCGGGATCGAGGTCCAGCTGACGGAACATGGCAGCAAGAAACTGGAGGAATTGGTGCTTGCGGGCGAACTGGAGGTCGCCGCCTCGCTCCTGCCGGTCCCGGAGGTGTTCGCCTGGAAGGAACTGCGGCGGGAACCGATCGATCTCCTGGTCGCGGCGGATCACCTGTTCGCCGAGGCGAAAAGCGTCCATTTCAAGGATGTGGCCGAGGAGCCGGTCATTCTCTATGCCCCCGGGTTCGCCCTCAATCCCATCATCCTCGACGCCTGCCGCCGGAATCATTTCACGCCGAAGGTCATCGCCCAGACCAGCCAGGTCGGCTTCGTCATGGCGCTGGTCGCCGCCAAGCTCGGCGTGGCCTTCCTGCCTCGAATGATCGCCTCACAGATGCCAAACCCCGCGACGCGCTGCATTCGGATCGGAGGGCCCTCGATTCAATGGCATATGGCCCTGATCTGGCGGCGCGACGGCTTCCTTCCTCCCGCCGCCAAGGCCTGGCTCGATGTCGTGGATGGCAAGACCTAGAAAAGCCACTGGCTTTGAGCCTCAATTGCTTTCCGCGGCCCCATCCGTATTCCTGAAAACTTCCTCCCAGGTCCGGCTCCATGGGGCTTCGGGAACGACCGGGTTCCATCGTGCGGAAGGCCGCGTGCCGATGATGGGATCCCCTTGTTCCATTTCCGGGATCCAAGGGCGATCAATATGGATTGAAGTATTAATATTGCAGGTGATGGTGTTTGGCTCCCTTCTTGCTGTCCTGGAACCTTCCCCGGGGTTATCCGCATGCCGACGCTTCACTTCAGCCTGACGCAGAGTCTTCGGTCCCTGGCCCGGGCCCCGGGTTTCGTGGTGGCGTCCTGCCTGACCCTCAGCCTCGGTTTGGCGGCCGCGCTGGCCGCCTTCGGGCCGGCTTGGGACATCCTGGGGCGCCCCTTCGACTTCCGGGATTCCGAACGGATCGTGACCGTTTCGGCGGAGGGTCCCGAGGGCAGCACCTTCATCAGGCCCATGAAGGGCTCCGATTTCTGGACCCTCCGCAGGGAACTGAAGGCGACGGAGAGCCTCGGCGCCTGCCGGGACGCGTTTCCCGAGGCGGACCTTCCCGAAGGGAAGGCGCCGGTGAGGATCGCCCTGGTGACGGACGGGTTCTTTTCCACGATGGGGATTCCGCTGCTCCTGGGCCGGGACGTCGAGCCCGGGGAATCCAGACTGGGGGCGGACCGGACGGTGATCCTGGAGCACCGGTTCTGGATGCGGCGGTACGGGGGCGATCCCGCGGTGCTGGGGCGGACCCTGAACCTGGATGGCGTGCCCCACGCGATCGTCGGCGTCCTGGCCCCGCAGCGGCGCAAGCCGTGGTTCCTGGGTGATATGGTGGCCTTCAAACCGTTGGCTTTCGAGCCGGGCGGACGGATTCCCGGCGGCGGGGTCTGCTGGGTTTTCGGACGGTTGTCCCAGGGGGGAAGGCTGGCGGGCCTCCAGTCGGAACTGGACCGGGTCGCCCCGTCCCTGGGACCGACCCGGCCCGCCGGCGATCGTTCCTGGGGCCTCAAGGCGAGGGGCCTGGTGGCCCAGTGGCGGGCCCAGGAAGCGCCCGCCCTGGCCCTGACGCTGGCGGCGGGAGGCCTCGTCCTGCTCCTGGCATGCGCCAACGCCGCCCACCTCCTTCTGGCCAGGAACCTGGCCCGCATGCGGGAATGGGGGATCCGCACCGCCCTGGGCTCGGGCCTCCTGGGCATGGGGTCCATCATCCTGACCGAGGCGGCCCTCCTGGTCCTGGCCTCCTTGGGCCTCGCGGTGCCGCTCCTGGCGGGGCTCCGGGCAGCCGGCCTCCTGGATCTGCCGCCCCTGGGACGGGTGCTCAACCTGCCGGCCCTGATCGCGGCCCTCATCCTGGCCCTGGCCGGGATCTCGGCCCTGCCCATGCGATGGGCCACCCGGACGGATCCCGCCCTGGCCCTGCAGGAAGGGGGCACGAGCACGGCCACCCGGCGCAGCCGCCGGCTCCGGGGCGGCATGGCCATCTTCCAGGTGGCTCTGGCCATGGCCCTGCTTTGTGGGGCGGGGATGGCCCTTCGGGCCCTGGAGCGGCTGCGGCGGACGGATCTCGGCTACGCCTACAAGGACCTGGCCGTGGCCTGCTTGCGGAGCGACCGGGGAATGGACGAGGCCCTCCAGCGCCAGTTGGTGCGGGAGGCCGAGGCCATCCCCGGCGTGAAGGCGGCGGCCCTGTCCAGTTCGTGGCCCCTGGTGGACCAGGGGAACGGCGAGGATCTCCTGCCGGAGGGCGGCTCCGGGACCCTCCATGCGGACTACCACCGCACGGGTGGCGGCAACCTGGCCACCCTCGGGCTTGCGCTCCTGGCCGGGAGGGATCTGGAAGCCGGCGACCAGGACGCATGCATGGTGAGCCGATCCTTCGCTGAACGCGCGTGGCCCGGCGCCGATCCCCTGGGCCGGCGCGTGAGCCTCCCGGGGGGGGGCCGGCCGCCCCTGACCGTGGTCGGGGTGGTGGGGGAGGCGCGCATGAGCCGCTTGGCCCGGGCCCCCGTCCCGGCCCTTTACGCCCCCATCGCCAAGGACCTGCCTGGGTTCCCGGGGCTCTACCTGAGAACGCGCCTTTCCACGGGGGCCCTGGGCGGCCCCCTGGCATCCATCCTCACGCGCCTGGATCCCTCCATCCGGATCCAGTCCATCAACCGCCTGGAAAACCTGGCCAGCCGGGAATACGAACAACCCCGGCTCCTGTCCCGGCAGGCCCTGGTCGCGGCCGTACTGGCCACCGTGCTGGCCGGGGTCGGATTGGCGGGAACCCTCGCGGAGACCGCGGCCCGGCGGCGGCGGGACTGGGGCATCCGCATGGCGCTGGGGGCCGGCCCCTGGCACCTGGTGCGCCACGTCCTGGGGGACCTGGCCCGGATCCTGGCGCCGGGCCTGGCCCTGGGCATGGGCCTCGCATGGGGGCTGGGCCGGGTCCTCCAGTACCAGTTCCCCGGAACGGATCCCGCCGATCCCGCCATGTTGGGGGGCGCAGCGGTCCTCCTGGCCCTGGCGGGGTTTGCCGCCGGCACCCTTCCCGCCCTCCAGGTGCTGGGAATCCGCCCCGCGGAATCCTTGCGGGCCGAGTAGGTTCCCCCTCCAGGCCGATCCGGATCCGAAGACCGCGGCTTCGTCCTTCTGAATCAGGCGCTTGTGGGTGCTGCGTGGAGAGACAACCCCAGAGCCCGGACTACCTTGAGGAACGTGATCATTTCTGGATTTCCATCCTCGGACAACGCCTTGTAGAGCGATTCTCGGCCAAGGCCCGCCTTTCGAGCTATTTCTGACATGCCCTTCGCGCGGGCAATGGTGCCAATGGCCTGAAGAATGACCTTCGGGTCTCCGTCCTCGAGAGCAGCTTCAAGGTAGGCTGCGATCTGCTCATCGTTTTGGAGATAGCGGGCGGCATCGTAGGGGCGAGTGCGTGCACGGACCTTCGCCGGGTCCAGAGCGGGAACCGTGGAAGCTTTGGCGGTGGCCATGTCAGGACTCTCCCGAGAACCTCTCTCATGACGTAATGTATCCCATAGGATACAAACCGCAAGGGGAAGATGCAGGTTTTTCAGAATCCGTCAGGGGCCCGCCCTCACTTCCCCTTGGCGTTCTTCGGGGTCCCGTCCTTCTCCAGATACTTGTCCGGATTCCGTTCCAGGTCCTTGCCGCAGTTGGCGCAGCACACGCGGTAGCTCCGGCCGCGGACGGCGACGGTGGGGCTCTTGGTGTCCACCTTCATGGGGCAGGTGGGGCAGACCAGTTCGTGGGGGCGGGCTGAGGGGTGGCCAGGGCGATGAGGGGAAGGGCGAGCCAGGGAAGGGGCATGGGGACTCCGGGGTGCGGGGGAGAGCATGGCAGGGTCCCGGGGGCGCCCGGAAGGGCGCGCCCCTGCGTCATTTTGCCGCAGGGACGGGGGGGGCGGGAGGAGGTAGGGTTGAGGAAACGTGACAGTTCGAGTCTTGTTTCGAGGGTGGAGTCGGGCCCTCCTGGAGGTTTCCGTGGGCGTGGGGCGCGTGGGCGGGTTCTGGATGGTGGCGGCTTCCCTGCCGGTGATGGCGGGGGGGGCGCCGGAGGGGCCGAAGGAGGGGAAGGTCCGGGAGACGCCCTCGGCGGTGGTGGAGGTGACGGCGCCGCTGCCCTCGGAACCGCTGGTGACGGTCCTGGATCCCCGGGGGGCGCGCCAGCCGGTGCCCGCCCAGGACGGAGCGGATGGCCTGAGGACCGTGCCGGGCTTTTCCGTCGTGCGCAAGGGGGGCAGTGACGGGGATCCGGTGCTGCGGGGCATGGCCGGGTCGAGGCTGCTCCTGCTCCTGGACGGGGAGCAGATCCTGGGCGGGTGCGGCGGGAGGATGGACCCTCCCACGGCCTACGTCTTCCCGGAAAGCTTCGACCGCATCACGGTGGTGAAGGGGCCCCAGACGGTGCTCCACGGCCCGGGCAACTCGGCCGGGACGGTCCTTTTCGAGCGCACCCGGGAGCGGCTCGCCGGGCCTTCCGTGAAGGGCTACGCCAGCGCCATGGGCGGGAGCTTCGGGCGCGACGACGAGGTGCTGGACGTCACCGGCGGGAACCGGGACATCGTCGTCCGGGGCACGGGAACCCGGTCCCACGCGGGGGATTTCCGGGACGGGGGCGGGGCCTCCGTGCACAGCTTCCACACCCGCTGGAGCGCGAACCTGGCCCTGGGCTGGACCCCCGGGGACGACACCCGCCTGGAGGTGACCACGGCCCGCAGCGACGGCGAGGCCGCCTACGCCGACCGGGGCGTGGACGGCACCCGGTTCCGGCGGGAGAACGCCGGCTTCCGGGCGGAGTTCCGCCGGGTGGCGTCCTGGCTGGAGAAGGTGGAGTTCCAGGTCTTCCGGAACTACGTGGACCACATCATGGACAACTACTCCCTGCGGACCTTCACGCCCACGGTGATGGCCCCGGAGCCCTCTGCCATGAATCCCGATCGCACCACCACGGGGGGGCGGCTGGCGGGGGAGCTGCGCCTGGGGGCCTCGACCCTGGCCACCCTGGGGCTGGATGCCCAGCGCAACGAGCACACGGGGCGCATGAGCATGATGCAGTGGTCCATGCCCGAGGAGGGGATGCCCCGGGTGGCCGATGCGCGGTTCCGGAACGCGGGCCTCTTCGGGGAGGCGCGCCACGCGTTCACCGGGGCGGACCGGGTCGTGGGGGGCCTGCGGGTGGACCGGTGGCGGGCGGAGGATCCGCGGCCGCGGGTGTCCACGGGCATGATGGGCAGCTCGCCCAATCCCACCGCCGGCGCCCGGCGGAAGGAGACCCTGGGCGGCGGGTTCCTGCGGTACGAGCGGGGCCTGCCGGAGGAAGCCACCTGGTACGCCGGGATCGGCCGGGCCGAGCGGTTCCCGGACTACTGGGAGGCCATCGCCAAGGAGAGCCTGGCCTCGGTCAGCGCCTTCGGCACCCGGCCCGAGCGCACCACCCAGGTGGACCTGGGGTGGATCCGCCGCGCGGGCCCCCTCCAGGGCTCCCTTTCGGTGTTCGCCAACCGGGTTTCGGATTACATCCTGATCCAGTCCAATGTGATGAAACCCGCCGGCATGATGGGGACCCGCGCGGCGACCGTCACCCGCAACGTGGACGCCGCCAGCTACGGCGGGGAGGCCACCGGGATGGTGCGCTTCGCCGGGGGGCTTCGCCTGGATGGGAGCCTGGCCTACGTGCGGGGGCGGAACCGCACCGATGGGCTGGCCCTGGCCCAGATTCCCCCCCTGGAGGCCCGCCTGGGAATCGTCTACCAGGGGGACACCTGGTCGGCAGGCCTGCTGACCCGGGGGGTGGCGCGCCAGGACCGGGTGGCGGTGAACCAGGGCACCATCGTGGGCCAGGACCTGGGGCCCACGGGGGGATTCGGGGTGCTCTCCCTCAACGGGGCCTGGAACGCGGCCCCCGGCCTCGTGGTTTCCTTCGGGGTGGACAACCTCGCCAACCGCCTTTACGCCGAGCACGTCAGCCGCGGGGCGACCGCGGTTCCCGGCTACGCCCCGCAGACCCTCCGGGTGGGGGAACCGGGCCGGAACCTCTGGGTCAAGCTGGCCTATGCATTCGGGGCGTGCCATTGACGGCGGATCGTAGGAGCATGGGGGCCATGACCTATCCGATCCCAGGCCTGTCCTACGCCTGGCTTGTGCGGCTGCGGTGGATCACCGTGGCCGCCCAGGCCGCGGCGATCCTCCTGGCGGCGCGGCTGCTGCCCGGCGCCCTGCCGGTGCCCGCGCTCCTGGGCCTGGTGGCCGCGGGGGCCGCCAGCAATGCCGCCCTGGCCTGGTTCCTGCGCCGGCCGGAACCCCCGCCCCGGCACCTGCCCGGCGCGGCCCTGGCCCTGGATATCCTTCTGCTCACGGGGCTCCTGTACGGCAGCGGCGGCCCGGCCAATCCCTTCACGGCCCTGTACCTGGTGCAGATCACCCTGGCCGCCGTGGTGATGCGGGGGGGGTGGGCCTGGGGCCTCTCCCTCCTGGCCGCCTCGGGCTACGGGCTCCTCTTCTTCTGGAACGTCCACGTGCACGCCCTGGGCCACATGGACCACGGGGGCCAGGGCATGTCGCTCCATCTGCTGGGCATGTGGGTGGCCTTCGCCATCACGGCCAGCCTCATCGCCATGTTCGTGGGCAAGGTCACCGAAGCCCTGCGGACCCGGGAGGAGGACCTGGCCCGGCTGCGGGAGCGGGACGCCCGCCACGCCAAGCTGGCCGCGCTCACCACCCTCGCGGCGGGGGTGGCCCACGAGCTGGGCTCGCCCCTGGGCACCATCGCGGTGGCGGCGGGGGAGCTCCAGCGGGAGGCGGAGGCCATGGGGCGGCCCGGGGAGGCCCTGGCCGGGGACGCGGCCCTCATCCGCCGGGAGGTGCACCGCTGCCGGGGGATCCTGGACCAGATGGCCGATCCCAGCGGCGCCCTGTTCGGGGAGGATCCCAGGCCCGTGGCCTGGGGGGAGGTGGCGGCCCTGGTGGCGGCCCAGGCCCCCCCGGAGGTGCGGTTCGAGGTCCCGGCGGGGACCGCCGGCCCGCTGCCGGTGCAGGGGCTGGTGAGGACCCTGAGGGCCCTGCTGGCCAACGCCCTGGAGGCCTGCCCGGAGCCGGGGGGGATCCTGGTGCGGGCCTGGGAGGAGCCCGGGGCCTGGAACCTGGAGGTGGTGGACCGGGGCCGGGGCATGGCCCCGGAGGTGCTGGCCCGGGCCGGGGATCCGTTCTTCACGACGAAGGAGGCGGGGGAGGGCATGGGGCTGGGCCTCTTCCTGGCCCGCACCTTCGCCGAGCAGCTGGGGGGCGGCCTGACCCTCCAGTCCTCCCCGGGCGCGGGCACGCGGGTCCGGATGCGGTGGCCCGGCCATGGCTGAGCCCGGGCCCTCCCTGCTGCTGGCGGAGGACGACGCGCCCTTCCGGGAGCGCCTGGCCACGGCCCTGCGCCGCCGCGGCCTGGAGGTGCAGGCGGCCTCCTGCGTTCCCGAGGCGCTGGCCCTGGCCCGGGAGGAGAGCCCCGAGTGGGCCCTGGTGGATCTCCGCATGCCCGGGGGCTCGGGCCTGGACTTGGTGCGGGAATTGAAGGGCCTGGACCCGGAGACCCGGGTGGTGGTGCTCACGGCCTACGGCAGCATCGCCACGGCCCTGGAGGCGGTGCGCCTGGGCGCGGCCCACTACCTGACCAAGCCCGCGGACGTGGACCGCATCCTGGCCGCCTTCACCGGCGGCCCCAGCGCCCCGGAGGAGGCGTCCACCCCCTCCCTGGACCTGGTGGAATGGGAACACCTCCAGCGGGTGCTGGCGGACTGCGAAGGCAATGTCTCCGAGGCCGCCCGGCGCCTGGGCATGCACCGCCGCTCCCTGCAGCGGAAGCTGGACCGGACCCGGCCGCCGCGCTGATCCGCCGGGGGGACGGGAAAGGGGGACCCGCCGGGCCCCCCTTCCGGGTTCCGGATCAGGAGCGCTGTTCCTCCCCGAAGCCCTCCATGACGTCGGCCATGGTGGTGTATTTCCGGTCGGGCAGGCCGTCCAGGGCCTTCATGACCGCCGGGTCCGGGTCCCCCTTCCTGACGTGGGCGACGAGATCCCCCTTCTGACAGGGGAAATCGATTCCTTTGAGATGGAGCGCGATGTTGGACGGAGATTCTCCGCCGACGCCTCGGGTCATGGCATCCTCCTGGGCAAGCCTGCGGCCGGTGTGCGTTCCCGGAACCATTCCGGAGTCCCGTGCCGCTGCCCCTACCATGCGGGAGGCGCCACCCTGGTTCCCGGCCGGGGCCCGCGCATTCATGGATGGAAGGCGGGCACCATTGGGCCGGAGCCCTCATCCATGGCTCTGTGGCGAAGGGCAGCCCGTGGGCCGCCGCCAGGATGGATGCCCATGCACAAGGCCCCGCGAAGCACCCGAACCCCCAAGCGCATCCCGCCCGACGTGGTGGACGCCGTCGTGAGGGGCGGGGAGGCGGGGCTCACCGATGAGGAACTGCACGACGTGCTCCAGGTGGGCTCCCCCGGCGCGCCCAAGGAGCGGCCCCCCAAGCTGGATTTCCCCCTGGTGGCCCTGGGCGCCTCGGCGGGGGGGCTGGGGGCCTTCGAGGCCTTCTTCTCGGGCCTTCCGGATGGGCAGGCGGGAATGGCCTTCGTGCTGGTGCAGCACCTGGCGCCGGACCACGCCAGCATCCTGGCCAGCCTCCTGGCGCGGTACACGGAGCTTTCGGTGCACGAGGCGGTGGACGGCATCCGGGTTCAGCCCGACTGCGTCTACGTGATCCCCCCGGGCCGGGACATGGCCCTGCACGACGGGGCCCTGCGGCTCTTCCTGCCGGCCCAGCCCCGGGGGATCCGCACCACCATCGATTTCTTCTTCCGCACCCTGGCGGAGGAACTGGGGGAAAGGGCCATTTGCATCATCCTTTCCGGCACCGGCAGCGACGGCACCCAGGGGGTGCGCATGGTGAAGGGGGAGGGGGGCATGGTGATGGTGCAGGCCCCCGACACCACCGAATTCGACGGCATGCCCCGCAGCGCCCTCTCCACCGGCCTGGTGGACTACGTGTTGCCGCCGGACCAGATGATGGGGGCCCTGCGGCACTACGTGGACCACGCCTTCGGGGACCGGCGCAGCCGGGCCGCCACCCCCTCGGCGGTGCAGGCGCTCCCCCAGGTTGTCGCGGTGCTGCGGCACCGCACCACCCACGACTTCTCCCAGTACAAGGAAAGCACCGTCCTGCGCCGCCTGGAGCGGCGCATGGTGCTGCACCGCCTGGAGAAGGTGGAGGCCTACCTGGACTTCCTGAAGACCGATCCCCAGGAGGTGGACGCGCTGTTCCACGACCTGCTCATCGGGGTGACGGCTTTCTTCCGGGACCGGGAGGCCTTCCTGGAACTGCGCCGCACCGTCATCCCCGCCCTGCTGGACGGCCGGGAGCCCGGGGGGCTGGTGCGGGTGTGGGTGTGCGGCTGCTCCACGGGGGAGGAAGCGTACAGCCTGGCCATCCTGCTCCGCCACCACCTGGAGGAGCACCGGCTCAACCTGCGGGTGCAGGTGTTCGCCACGGACATCGACAGGATGGCCATCGACACGGCCCGCAAGGGCGTGTACGCCACCTGCCACGTGCCGGATATCCCGGAGGAATTCCTGGCCCGGTTCTTCACCAGGGACTTGGAGAACGGCACGCTGCTGGTCAATCCGTCCGTCCGGGACATGCTGGTCTTTTCCGAGCAGGACGTCATCAAGGATCCGCCCCTTTCCAGGATGGATCTCATCACCTGCCGGAACGTCATGATCTACATGAACGTCTCCCTGCAGCGGAAGATCATCCCGCTCTTCCATTACGCCCTCAACGCGGGGGGCATCCTGTTCCTGGGCTCCTCCGAGACCCTGGGGGAGAACGGGCCGATGTTCCAGACCGTCCACCGCAAGCACAAGCTCTTCCGGCGGCGGGAGGGGATCCTGCGGGTGCCGGAGCTCCCCCCCATGAACCGGCCCGCCCGGGAGATGGGACTCCGGGGCCGGGGGGAGGACCGGGCGGGGCCTCTGCGCCTGGGGGATCCGCGCCTGGGGTACCGGAGCATGCTGGAACAGGCCCTGGTGAACCACTACCTCCAGTCCGCCCTGCTCACGGATGACCGGGGGGACATCCTCCACGTCCTGGGGCGGTGCGGCGCCTACCTGGAACCCGCCCAGGGGGACGCGGCCTTCAATGTGCTGGCCATGGCCCGGCCGGGCCTCAAGAGCGCCATGCTCAGCGCCTTCCAGGAAGCGTCCCGGAACAAGGGGCAGGTGGGCCGCCGATCCGTTCCCTTCCGCCCGGAGGGAGCCCCCCCCATGCGCGTGGGCATCACGGTGCGGGCCCTGCCGCCCTCGCCCATCCTCCTGACCTCGCCGGACCACTTCCTGGTGGTCCTGGAGGAGGAGCACCGCTGGGAAGCCCATCGGGACAGGGAAGCCCCGCCGGATCCCCCGCAGGCCCCCGTGGAGGCCCTGGTGGCGGCCCTGGAGGACGAGCTGCGGACCAAGGACGCCTACATCCAGACGACCCTGGAGGAAATGGCCACCTCCAACGAGGAACTGAATTCCGCCAACGAGGAACTGCAGTCCATCAACGAGGAGATGTCCTCCGCCAACGAGGAGCTGGAGACCTCCAAGGAGGAGCTCCAGTCCGTCAACGAGGAGCTTGGCACAGTGAATGCCGAACTTCAGAACAAGGTGGCGGAGCTGTCCCAGGCCTACAGCGACATCAACAGCCTCCTGAGCGGAACCGGGGTGGGGATCCTGGTGGTGGACCGGCAGCTGCGCATCGTGCGCTTCACCCCCGCCCTGGCGCAGCTCATCAACCTCGTGCCGGGGGACGTGGGCCGGCCCCTGAAGCATTTGTCCACCAACCTGGTGGGTCCGTTCCAGCTGGACGAGGAGATCCGGAGGGTCCTGGCCACGGGCGCCAGCGCGGATTTCGAAGTGCAGGCCCGGAAGGGCGCATGGTACCTGTTGCACCTGCGGCCGTCGCCCCCCCTGGATCCCGCCCAGGACGGGGTGGTGGTCACCTGCGTGGACATCAGCTGCCGCAGGCAGGTGGAGACGGATCTGGGCGATTGGGAAAACCAGCTCACGGCCCTGAACGAAGCGGGCTTCGGGGTGTTCCGCATCGACCACCAGTCCGGCCGGACCTTCCTTTCCGCCCACCTGCGCGCCATGCTGGGCCTGGCCGCCGGACGGGAGTTCACGGCGGAGGAACTCTCGGCCCTGCTGCACCCTGAGGGGGCGCGGCTGCTTCCCGCGGACCGGGATGAAACCTGGAGCACCTCGTACGCCGCCGGCGCGGACCGGCGGGTGGTCACCACCCTCGGCCGGGTGATTTTCGAACAGACCCCGGAGGCCCGCATTCCGGTGCGGGAGTCGGGCATCTGCACCACCACGCTGGATGGCGTTGTCCTGACCCGCCAGGACGGGCCGCCGGCACCCCAGGGAGAGGAGCCTTCCCCATGAGCATGTATGGATGGACACCGGATTTCGATAGACCGAACAAGCATGACCCTTGGCCGGAGGTGCGTTCCTTCGCCGAAGGCCTCACCCCGGGGTCGCCGCCCCTGAGCCTGGTTCCCGGGGAGGACGAGAACGTCCAGGACCTCATCAACGAACTGATCGTGGCCCACCTGGAGACCCAGGCCCAGAACGAGGAGCTGCGCCAGGCCCACTGGGCCCTGGAGGCCACCCGGGAGCACTATTTCGAACTGTTCCACTGCGCCCCCCTGGGCTCCCTGGTGCTGGACGGCAAGGGGATCATCCGGGAAAGCAATCTGGCCGCGGAGGATCTCCTGCAGCTGCCGTCCCGCAAGTTGCGGAACCGGCCCCTGGGGCGGTTCGTGCAGCAGGAGGACCATGGCGCCTACGCCAAGTGCCTGGCCTGGTCCGTGCAGGGGGGCGCTTCCCGCCAGTGCCGGGTGCGGCTGCGCCAGGGGGGGCGTTTCGTGCCGGTGGCCGTGGCCCTCCGCCGGCCCATGGGGGCGCAGCCGGAGGCGCCCCTGCTGGCGAACCTGCTGGAAATGGACGGGACCGGGGCGGAGCGGGCCCCGGCCCCCCAGGTCCGCCTGGAGCCGCGCATGGCGGGGCTCACCGGGCTGGCCCGGCGCTTTTCCCAGGAGACCACCCGGGCCATGGCCTCCATCCGCTCCCTGGTGGAGTCCCAGATGGTCCATGCGCCCCCCGGCAGCGCCCTGGCCCGGGACCTGGAGGCCATCCGGGAACTGTGCCGCATGGGCCGGGGCTTCGCCCTGGGCCTGGCCGGGTTCGCCAAGGAGCGGCTGGCCACGGTGCAATCCATCGATCTCAACGCCCTGGTGTGCGACGAAATGACCCTGCTCAAGGGCCAGGGCGCGGCGGTGCGGGTCGCCCCCGACCTGGACCCGGGGCTGAGGCTCATTCCCGGCGACCCCTCGGCCCTGGCCACCTGCCTGATCCACCTCTGCGCCAACGCCCTGGAAGCCATGCCCGGCGGCGGGACCCTGGGCCTGGCCACCCGCAACGAAACCGAGGACGCGGTGCTCCTGGAAGTGAGCGACACCGGCGCCGGCATGGCGCCGGAGGTGCTGGAGCGGGCAGCCGAGCCCCTCTTTTCCACCCGGCGCCACCGCAACGCCGCGGGCCTGGGGCTCTCCCTGGTGTACGGCGCCATGCGGGCCCACCACGGCCGCATGGAACTGGAAAGCGCCCTGGGCGAAGGCACCACCGTGAGGCTGCACTTCTCGGCTGTTCGCTCGGTATAGGGCCGGGCTTGGCGATGGGGCGGGAGTACGAGAACGTGGACGTTCCTTTCTTTTCAGATGGAACCCCACGATGCGACGAATGGTCATCCCCTGCCTGTGCCTGCTCGCCCTGGCCTGCGCGTCCCCCCTGACGAAGCTGAGGCCCGGGGAGGGCGGTCCCAGCCTCCGCCTGGGGGCGGTCACGGTGGAGGACCACAGCCGGCAGCTCAAGCGCCTGAGGCCCCAGGGGCCCGGGGAGGCCAATACCCCCGAGGCCCGGCGGGCGGCCTTGGATGCCCACGGCCGCTGGCTCCAGTGGGCCTTCCGGGAGGAGGCCCAGGCCTGCGGCATCGCCTTCCGGGAGGACGCGCCCTACCGGCTGGAGCTGGCGGTGACGGACCTGGGGGAGATCCGCACCTCGTACATCCTCTACGGCATCGCCTCCGGCGTGGCCTGGGGCGTGGGCACGGGCCTGGTGATGCACAACACCCGCCTGGCGGTGGGGCTGGGCGGGTACGAACTGCTGGAGGAAAGCGCCTTCTGGATCGGGGGGAGCGCCCTGTTCGGGTCCTTCTCGGCGCCCGCCGTGCTGGAAGCCCGGCTGTACCTTCCGGGGGAGGCCAAGCCGTTCTGGACCGAAACCTACTACGTGCTGTCCGGACGATCCCTCCTCAAGGAACGGCCCAAGGCGGAGCGGTCGGACCGGGCCATCCAGTTGGAGGCCTCCCTGCAGAAGGCGGTGCAAAAGCTCCTGGAGGACCTGGAGGCCATCCCGGGGTTCCCCGCCCGCACCGGGGAGCGCCTCCGGGACAAGGGCCTCCGGGAGCGGATCCTGGGCAAGGCGCCCCAGGGCTGGTAGCGTTCTCCCAGGGAGGGCTTTGCGTTGCGGAACCGGATCCACGCGTGCCTGGTGCTCCTGATGGCGGCGAGCCTCGCGCCGGCCCGGGCGCAGGCCGGCGGCTGGTACCTGGAGGCGGGGGCCGGGCGCCTTTCCGGGGATTTCGGAACGGCGGACACCGGACGGGTGGACCTGGCCTACGGCACCGTGGGCTATGCCTGGTCCCGCGCGTACCTGGACGTGACCGTCCCCGCCCTGCGCCTGGAAACCCGGTCCAGCGGCGGGAGCCGCCGGGCCTCGGGCCTGGGGGATGTGCTGGTGCGGGGCCTGCGGCGGGTGGTGGCGGAACCCGGGGGCTTCTCCTTCGATGCCGGCCTGGCGGTGAAATTCCCCACCGCCGACCCGGACGCGGACCTGGGCACGGGCCAGGGGGACGCCGAGGCCTTCCTGGCCCTGAACCAGCGCTGGGGCCGCTTCCAGGTGACGGTCCAGGGGGGCTGGATCCAGAGCCAGCCCCGGCCTGGGCAGCGGAACGGGCAGTACACGGCCGGGTGCGGCATGGCCTGGTATGCCAGCCGCACCAAGGTCTCCCTGGGCTATGCCGCGCGGGCGGCCCCGTACCCCGGCACGCCCTCGCCCCGGGAACTGGCCCTGGATGTGTACCGGGCCCTGGGCACCCGGTTCGCCCTGCGGGCCTCCTGGGCCGCCGGGCTCTCGGACGGTTCCCCCCATTCGAACCTGGGGGTGGGCCTCCTCTACTTCCCGTGAACCGGGCCCTGCCGCCCGCCCTGGGCGCCCTGGCCACCCTGGTGCTGCACCTTTCGGGCGCCCTGGGGCCGGTGGAGCTCCTCACCCGGGACCTCCTCCTGCGGGCGCTGCCCGCCCGGACCCCGGCCCACGTGGCGGTGGTCCTGGTGGACGAGGAGGCCCTGCGGCGCCTGGGCCCGTGGCCCCTGGGCCGCGGGACCCTGGCCGTCCTGGTGGACCGGATCGTGGACGCCGGCGCCCGGGGGGTGGTGGTGGACATCCTGCTGCCCGGGGCCCGGGAGGGCGACGATCGGTTGGCGGGCGCCCTGGGCCGGGGCCCCAGCGCCCTGGCGGCGGGGGTGGACGACACTGGGGCCTGGCTGCTGCCCGCCCCGGGCCTGGGCGCCGCCCGCCCGGGCCACGTGAGTTTCGATCTGGACCGGGACGGGGTGGTGCGGCGCTTCGCGGCCACCAAGGAGATCGGGGGCAGGGCCCTGCCGGCCCTGCCCGTGGCGGCCGCGCGGCTGTGGGATCCCGGGTGGCCCGTGCCGGTGGGGGCCACCCTGCGCCCCGGGTTCCGGCACCGCCCCGTGCCGGCGGTGGGGGCCGCGGCGGTGCTGGACGGCGCGCCCGGCGCCCTCCGGGGCCGCGTCGTGTTCCTGGGCATCAATGCGGCCGGGGTGGGGGACCGCTTCATTTCCCCCGTGTCCCCGGGGGGGTCCCCGGATCCCGGGGTGGTGATCGAAGCCCTTTCCGCCGAGGCGGTGCTTTCCGGCGATCTCCTGGGGCAGGCGCCGCCCCTGCTCACGGCCCTGCTGACCTTCGGCCTGGGGCTGGCCCTGGGCCGGTGGCGCCGCGCCTGGGTGGCCCTGGGCCTGGGTCTCGCGCCCATGGCCCTGGCGGCCGCCGCCCTGGCCTGGGCCCGGCTGGAGCTGGCGCCCCTGGGGATCCTGGCGGGCCTGCTGGCCGCGGGGGCCCTCACCGCCCTGGACCGGGCCCGCCAGGCCCGCCGGGCCATGGGCGCGGCCGATGCCCGCATCGCGGAACTGGAACGCCTCCAGGCCGGCCTCGCCCGGGCCCGGCTCCAGGACACCGAGGCCCGGCGGGTGGTGGCCCACGAGCTGAAGACCCCCCTCACGTCCATGCGCGGCCTGGCCCAGCTCCTGGCCCAGTTCGAGCTTTCCGGCCCGGAGCGGGAGCGGGTGGCCCGCATGGTGATGAACGAATCCTCCCGTCTGGCCCAGATGGTGGACGCCCTCCTGGACCTGGAACGCCTGGCCCTGCGGCCCTTCGAGACCAGCGCGCAGCCCCTGGATCTTTCGGCCCTGGTGGCCGGGCGGGTCCAGATCCTCCGGGGGGGCAGCGGGCGGGACGTGACCGCGGACCTGGAGCCGGGGATCCGGGTGCTGGGGGACCCGGCCCTCCTGGAGCGGGTGCTGGACAACCTCACCGGCAACGCCCTGAAGTTCTCCCCCGGGGGGGCCCTGGGCCTCGGGCTGCGGCGCCAGGGCGACTGGGCGGTGCTGGAGGTGCGGGACCAGGGCCCGGGGATCCCGCCGGAGGAACGGACCCGCATCTTCGGACGGTTCGCCCGGGGGCAGGGCGGGGCGCCGGGCCTGGGCCTGGGGCTGGCCCTGGTGGCGGAAGCCCTGGCCTGGCACCGGGGCGAGGTGGAGGCGGACGAGGCTCCGGGCGGGGGCGCCCTGTTCCGTGCTAGACTCCCGCTCATGGTGGATGGGCGGAACCTGTGAGGACTCCATGACCCGGATCCTGGTGGTGGACGATGACCTGGCCATCCGGGAAATGGTGGCCCTGGCCCTGGAGAAATGCGGGTACCGGGTGGACCGGGCCCCGGGCCTCCCGGAGGCCCGGGCGGCCCTGGACGCCGCTCCGCCGGGCCTGGTGGTGTGCGATCTGTACCTGCCCGGCGGCACCGGTCTGGACCTGCTGGAGCAGGTGCGGGCCCTTCCCGGGCCGCCGCCCATGATCCTCATGACCGCTCGGGGCAGCATGGAGACCACGGCCCTGGCCCTGAACGGGGGGGTCTTCGACTACATCGCCAAGCCCTTCGACCTGGACGTGCTGCTGGAGCGGGTGCGGGCGGCCCTGGGGGGGGCCGTGGAGGCCGGGGCGGAACCGGAGCGGGGCCCGGCCAGCATGATGGTGGGTTCCCACCCGGCCATGGTGGAGGCCTACAAGGCCACCGGCCGGGTGGCGGCCATGGCGGTGCCGGTCCTGGTGCTGGGGGAAACGGGCACGGGCAAGGAACTGGTGGCCCGGGCCCTGCACCGCTTCGGCGGCCACCCGGAGGGACCCTTCGTGCCGGTGCACTGCGGGGCCATCCCCGACACCCTCATCGAAAGCGAACTGTTCGGCCACCGCCGGGGGGCCTTCACCGACGCCCAGCGGGACCGGCGCGGCGCCCTGGCCCTGGCCCACGGCGGCACGGTGTTCCTGGACGAGATCGGGGAGATCTCCCCGGTCTTCCAGGTCAAGCTCCTGCGCTTCCTTGAGGACGGCATCGTGCAGCCCCTGGGGGCCGAAAAGGGCGATCCGGTGAAGGTGCGGGTGGTGGCGGCCACCCACCGGGATCTGAGGGCCCTGGTGGCGGCGGGGAGCTTCCGGCAGGACCTCTACTACCGCCTGGCCGGATTCGAGATCCGCCTGCCGGCCCTGCGGGACCGGCTCTCGGACCTGCCGGACCTGGTCCAGCACTTCCAGGAGCGGTTCCGGGGGGAGCTGGGCCTGCCCGCCGCCGGCCCCCCCTCCCGCGAGGTGCTGGCGGCCCTGGCCGCCCACCCCTGGCCGGGCAATGTGCGGGAGCTGGGGCACGTGGTGCGCCGCCTCCTCATCGAGACCGGAGCCCTGGGGGACGCCGCGGCCCTGGGCCGGATCCTGGGGGACGGGCCGGCCCCGGGGGCGCCGGCGCTGTCCCCGGCCAGCTTCGGGGCGCCCTTCGTGCCCCTGGAGGAGATGGAGCGGATGTACCTCCTGGCCGTGCTGGCCCACGCCCGGGGCAACAAGACCGAGGCCGCCCGGATCCTGGGCATCGAGCGCAAAACGCTCACCCGCAAGCTCCGGCCTGCCGATTGCATGGATACGGACGATGCCGAAGGAGGCGCCCCTTGATCCCCATCCTGGTTCCCGCCCTCGCCGCCCTGCTGCAGGCCCCGGCGCCCGACGTGGCCTACCGCTTCGACCAGGTGCGGCGCTCCGTGGAACTGTGGCCCGGCGGTGACCGGGACCGGGCCGTGAAGGCCGTGGCCGGGGCCCCGGCCCGGTCCGGGGACGGGGTGCGCACCGGCTGGTGGGCGGAAACGGTGCTTTCGGCCCCGGAGTGGGGGAGCCGCTTCGTGGTCTACGGTTCCACCCGGGTGCAGCTGGCCGGGGGGGAGCCCGGGGTGCTGCTCCGCCTGGAGCGGGGGCGGATCCTGGCCACCTTCGAGGCCCTGGTGGGCGCTTCCCGGCGGGAGCGCAAGGTGGCCGTGCCCGGGGCCCTGCTGGCCGTGCGGGGCACCCGGTACGGGCTGGAGGTGGCCGGGGACGGCACCTCGACCCTCACGGTGTTCGAGGGGGTGGTGGAGGTGCTGACCACGCGGCCCCACCCCGCTCCGATCCTGGTGAAGGCCGGCGAATGGTCCACCTTCGGCCCCGGCACCCTGCCCGAGGTGGAGCACGGCAACGCCCGGGGCTTCGAGGAGCGGGCCTGGGCCCAGGGGGAGCGCCCCGGCAAGGCCCTGGGGCCCGGGGCCAAGGTGCCCGGGGCGAGCACGAACCGGAATCCCCACGCCAACCCCGGCCGCCACTGATCCGCCGGGTCCTTTGGACGCGCCCGGGCCCGGGGACCGGGTCAGGATGACCCGGATTCCCGGGGAAAGGGCCGGATTTGCGGTTGGCGCGGTTCTTGATGAAGACGCCCGGGACACCGGCCCAGCAGGCCGGGTTCCCGCATCCACCCTTTCAAGGAGGCCCCCATGAAGAATTCCACCGCGTTGCCCCTTGCGGTCGCCGTCCTTGGCCTGGCAGGCCTCGTGGGCTGCGGCGGCACCTCGTCCTCCGCGTCCCCCACCGGCGCGGCCATGAACGTGCACCTGGTGGACGGCCCCATCTCGGGCTTCCAGGAGATCGACCTGAACATCCAGACCGTGGAGATCTCCTCCGGCGGCGGCGCCTGGATCACCCTGGGCACCCCCGGCAAGACGGTCAATCTCCTGAACCTGGTGGGCGGGATCGAGGAGACCCTGGCCCACGGGGCCACCCTGCCCGCGGGACACTATGACCAGATGCGCCTGGTCCTTGGCAGCGGGAACAGCATCGTGCTCGCCGACGGCACCTCCCACGCCCTCACCGTCCCCTCCGGCATGCAGACCGGGATCAAGCTCATCGTGAGCTTCGACGTGGCCGCCGGCACCACCAAGGACGTGTGGATCGACTTCGACGCGGCCCATTCGATCCAGGTGGTGGGGGCGGGGGCCTCGGGCAAGTACATGCTGAGGCCCACGGTGTGGGCCTACGACAAGGTGGTCACCGGGTCGATCTCCGGCAAATTCACCGATTCCGCCACCGGCGCGGCCCTGGCGGGGGTGGCGGTGCTGGCCGAGACCCTGGACGGCTCCGGCAATGCCCGCATCTCCCGGAGCACCGTCACCGACGCCACCGGCGCCTACACGCTGGACCTGCTTCCGGTGGGCGCCACCTACTACGTGGTGAGCCAGCCCCAGGTGGGCGCCGCCGCCCCCGTCTCCTACGACGCCAAGGCCAGCGACGCCTTCGCCCTCACGGGGATGTCGCCGGTGTTCACCTACAGCGCGGCCTTCATGTCCGATGCCGCCACCGGCTCCCTTTCCGGCGGCATCACCCCCCTGGCCACCGCCGACCAGAGCGATCTCGTGAACCTGCTGGCGTCCCTGGCCTCGCCCACCTCCGGCACCCACACCTTCATCGTCAGGACGAACATGGCCGCCCTGGGCACCGCCACCGAGACCTTCGGCTTCACGGGCCTCCCGGCCGGGGCCTACAGCCTCCAGGCCCTGCGCGCCACCCAGAACCCCGACGGCACCACCACCGCCTCCGCCTCCGCGGTGGTGCCGGCGGCCGTGGTCGCCGGGGCGACGGCCACGGTCAATCTCGGGTTCTAGATCGGGTTTTCGACCCACACCCTCGAAGCCAGCCGATAGCCATTCGATTATTCACGGCTGATCCCCTTCATCCCGTTCATCCAAATTCATCCCTGTTTCCGCAGGGCCAGCGATGGGGTGGGGCGGCGCGCGGTTGATCCGCATGCGCCGACCCATCCCTGCTCTGGCCCTGCGGGAACAGGGATGAAATCGGATGAATGGGATGGAGGGGATGGAGGGGGTTCAAGGCCGGGTCGGGGGCCTTGAGGCGGTTCCTGGGAGGGGGATGCGCAGGGACTGGAGGGCGTTGGCGGGGATCCCCAGGGTGGCGCGGGCCCGGCCCACCTGGAGGGTGTAGGTGAGGGGGCGGGGGGAGGGGTTGAAGGCGATGACGGTGAGGTGGGCTCCGTCGGGGGGCAGGGCGGCGGTGGCCAGGAGGGGGCTGGCGCCGGGGGTGGCCACGCGCACGATGCGGTCCCCGGGGCGCAGGTAGCGGCTGAAGTGGGCCAGGACGGGGAGCAGGGGGGTGGGGTAGGCGTCGCCGGTGGCGGTGTCCACCATCACGGGGGCGGCGCAGTAGTTGCCCACGTGGTTGGGGCCGCCGCGCCGGTCCAGGACGATGTTCCAGTCGATCCACCCGGCCAGTCCGTGGTTGAGGCCCTCCAGCAGCTCCCGGGCGTAGCGGTGCACGGGGGCGTAGAGGGGGTGGTCCCGGCGCGCGGGTCCGGGGGCCCAGCGGTAGCCCCAGTCGGCGGCCCCGGGGCTCCACCACCAGGCGTCGTTGCGCCAGCCCAGGAAGGCCCCGCCGGGAGCGTTCTCCTCCAGGGAGATGGCGTCCACGCAGCCCTCGGTGTGCAGGAGGGGAAGGGCCGGCCAGCGCGCGCGCAGCTCGTCCAGGACGGCGGCGCCGCCGGCGCGGGTGCGCTCGTACCAGTGTACGCCGGTGCCCCACACGAAGGGGGCCGCGGCGGGGTCGGCCATCATGGCGGCGGTGTATTCCAGGGCGCCGGCGTCGCGGTTGTGGTCGAACTGGATGATCCTCACGGCGCCCAGGCCGGCTTCGCGCAGGCGCGGGCCCAGGTGGCCGCCCACGTACCGGGCCAGGTCGCCGGCGGTGAACTCCATGCTCTCCCACTGGCCGCCGTTGCCCATGGGTTCGTTCTCGGGGGTCACGGCCCAGATGGGCACGCCGGCGTCCCGGTAGGCCTGGAGGTAGCGCACCATGTAGCGCGCGAAGGTGTCGTGGTGGCGGGGCAGGAGGGTGCCGCCGCGGCCGGCGCCGTAGAAGTCCTGGTTGTCCTTCATCCAGGCTGGGGCGGTCCAGGGGCTGGCGACGATCCTCAGGGCCGGCTCCCGGGCCAGGGCGTCCTTCACCAGGGGCAGGAGGGCGTAGGCGGGGTCCCGGGCGCCCTTGAAGCCGCGGGTGTCGGGGGCGATGGAGAAGTGGGCCAGGGCCTCGTCCCCGGCCACGTCGTCGTAGGAGAAGCGGCCCTCCACACTGAAGTCGCAGGCGCCCACGGGAACCCGGGCCAGGGTGAAGCCGGCGCCTCCGGGGCCGAAGAACCGGTCCAGGACCTGGCCGCGGGAGGCTTCGGGCAGCTGGGCCAGGACCCAGGCCGAGGCTTCCGTGAGGGCGCCGCCGATGCCCTCCAGGGTCTGGCGAAGGTCGCCGGGATGGATGTCCACCAGCGTGCCGCGCACGGGCGCGCCCCGGCGCAGCCGGGGCGGGGGCAGCTCCCGCAGGCGCTCTCCGGCGGCGCTGGTCTGGACGAAGGGGGCCGGGGGCGCCGCCAGGGCCAGCAGAAGGACCGCGGCGGGGATCATTCCCGGACCCGCAGCGGGTCGGCCCAGGGCCCGTCGTACAGGAACCTGCGGGCGGTGAGGGTCTTCACGAACTTGCCGAAGCGCACATCCACGCCGCCGAAGACGGACAGGACGGCGCAGCCCGCGGGGGGCCGGTACGCGTCGGCCACGGGGGCGCCGGGGGCGATGGGGCGGGTGCGGGTCTCCCCGGGCTCCCAGCCCTTGTGGGGGGAGAAGGCGTAGCGCAGGCCGCCGTCCACCTTGAAGGGGCCGGTGGGGCCCAGGCGGAAGGTGACGGGCACCTCCCGGGCGCCCCGGAGGCCGTCCACGCCGGTGGCGAGCTCCAGGCGGGGCCATTCCACGGGATCCTTGCCGGTGAGCACCACGAGGGTCTCCCACTTGAGGACCCGGCCCGCGGCGTCCAGGGCCTCCACCACCAGCTCCCGGTCCGTGAGGCCCTCCCCGGGGAAGCGCACCTCCCCCGTGGCGCGGCCCCGGGCGTCGGGCACGGCCTCCAGCAGGACCCGGTCCCGGAACACCACCCGGATTCGCTTCACCGCGGGCTGGCAGTGGGCCTCCAGGGGCACGGTCTCCCGGTAGAAGGCGTGGTTCCGGGGGGAGGCCACCAGGGCCAGGTTGTACTGGGCCAGGGCGTACCAGGCGGGGCGGGGGTGGCCGGCGGCGTCCTTGAGGGAGCCGAAGCCCAGCATGCCGAACCATTCCTCCGCCTCGTCGTCGTGCACGGCGGGATTGCCGGCCTTCCACCAGCCGTCCGCGTAGTAGAAGGGGCACAGGCCCGTGCCGCCGGCGTCCAGGAAATCCCGGTAGTACCGGGTCATGGCCTCGGCCTGCTGGCCCAGGGTGTTGCCGCCGTAGAGGCCCTCGCCCTTGCGGGACACGGAGCGGCCGAATTCCGTCAGGAGGGCGGGCTTGCCGTCGGTGCCCGCGAGCATGCGCTGGGCCTCGGCGAAGCCGTGGGTGAAGTTGGCGCTGTCCCGGTAGTCGTAGGCGTTGCGCCCCCGCACGTCGAAGAGCCCCATGTCCACCCATTCGGTGATGGCGGCATTGCCCGAGATCGTCACGGGCACCCCGGGGTGCAGCTCGTGGATGAGCGCCGTGGCGCGGGCCCACAGGTCCCGGGTGGCCGCGGCGCCCACCTTGCGGATGTGCTCGGGCATGGGCTCGTTCATGATGAGGTACGTGATCACGCAGTCGTAGGCGCGGGTGTAGGCCAGGGTGGAGCGGATGAGCTCCAGGTCCCGGGCCGCCACGGCGGGGTCGGCGAAGTCCTCGTCGGGCTTGAGCCAGATGCCGAACACGATCTTGAGGCCGGAGGCCTGCACCACTTTCAGCTCGGGTTCCGACATCTGGGACCAGGTGCGGATGGCGTTGAAGCCCGCGGCCTTGATGAGCTCCAGGTCCCGGCGCACCTGGTCCAGGTCCCTTCCGCGGGTCTCGTAGGGGGCCTCCCCGGGGCGGGCCCCGCTCTCGTAGCCCAGGGCGTTCACCAGGAAGCGGTGGCCGTCCAGGTGGTACCAGCCGTCCTTCAGTTCCAGTCCGGCCGCGGCGCAGGGCAGGGCCAGGGCAAGCAGGAGCCTTCGCATGGCGCCTCCTAGGAGCGGCGGTAGACCCGCACGTAGTCCACGTACATCTTCTGGGGCCAGGTGGTCGAGCCGGTGGGGCTCCCGGGCCAGTTGCCGCCCACGGCGACGTTCAGGATGAGGAAGAAGGGGTGGTCGAAGACCCACAGGCCGCCGCTGGGCAGATCCGCGGCGGCCCGGGTGGAGAAGAGCACGTCGTCCAGGTAGAACCGGATCTGGGTGCCCTCCCATTCCACGGCGTAGAGGTGGTAGTCGTCGGACAACTTGCCCGAGGCGAGGACCTTGCTCGCCGTGAGGCCGTTGGCGCCGGAATAGCCGGGGCCGTGCAGGGTGCTCCAGAGGGTGGAGGGCTGGCTGCCCACCACTTCCATGACGTCGATCTCGCCGCAGTTGGGCCAGCCGTTGGTGGCCACGTCGGTGCCCAGCATCCAGAAGGCGGGCCAGATGCCCGGACCGGTGGGGACCTTGATGCGGGCCTCGAAGCGGCCGCTGGACTGGGAGAAGAGGCCCTGGGTCTTGAGCCGGGCGGAGGTGTAGTTGCGGGTGATGCCGTCGGCGCCGGTGAAGGTTTCGGCCTGGGCGGTGACCACCAGGTTGCCGGACTGGATCTGGGCGTTGGCGGGGCGGCTGGTGTAGGTCTCCAGCTCGTTGTTGCCCCATCCGTTGCCGCCGGTGTCAAAGGCCCACTTGGCGGCGTCGGGGGCGCTGCCGTCGGCGCCGCTGAATTCGTCGCTCCAGCTCAGCACCCAGGTGCCGCTGGGCTTGGGGGGCGTGCCGCCGTTGGAGGAGGAGCCGCCGCCGCAGCCCAGCAGGAGGGTGGCGAGGGCGAAGGGAAGGGCCGTGAGGGTCTTCATGGGAAGGGCTCCATGGGAGGGGAGGGGCTGGCGGGGAATCGGAACCAGAGTGCCAAGCGAAAGATGGATAGCCTATAGTCTTATTTCGTAAAAGGTGTCCCTTTTCAGCGGGGGGCGTGGGCGGCCCGGTACTGGGTGGGGGTGCTGCCGCTCTCCCGCTTGAAGAAGCGGCAGAAGTAGGTGGCGGACTGGAAGCCGCAGGCCTCGGCCACCTCGTCCAGGGTGGCGGAGGTGTTCTCCAGGAGCCGCATGGCGGTGCCCAGGCGCACGCGCACCATCTCCCCGGCGATGGAGCGGCCCAGGTTCTTGCGGAAGAGCCCATCCAGGGTGGACCGGGAGCAGCCGGCCAATTCGCACACCTGCTCCACGGAAACGCCCCGGCAGGCCCGGTCCCGGATCACCCGGGAGGCGGCCAGCACCAGGGGGTTCTCCGCCGTGGTGACGTCCGTGGATTCCCGCTCCACCACCCGCAGGGGGGGCTGCTTGTACAGCCGGGCCTCCACCGGTTCCCCGTCCAGGATGCTGGTGAGGAGCCGCCCCGCCAGGAGGCCGATGCCTTCGGTGTCCGGGGCGATGCTGGTGAGGGTGGGGCGGCAGAGCCGGCAGAGGATTTCGTCGTTGTCCACGCCCATGACCGACACGTCGCCGGGCATGGCGATGCCCAGGTCCCGGCAGGCGGTGATGAGCTGCTGGCCCCGGGTGTCGTTGCAGGCGAGGATGGCCACGGGCTTGGGGAGGCGGGCCAGCCAGGCCGCCAGGTTCGGTTCGTACTCCAGGCCCCGCATTTCCCGGAACTGCTGGCGGATGGCGCTGGAGACCTTGGGGGGCGGTTCGTACACGTGGGGGGTGAGGCCCCGTTCCCGCACCAGGGCGGTGAAGGCTTCGGAGCGCCGGTCGGAGAAGAACACGCCGGGGTAGCCGCAGAAGGCGAAGTGATTGAAGCCGGCCTTGGTGAAGAACTCGTCGGCCAGGGCGGCCACGACCCCGGGGTCGGTGTCGATCCAGGGGTAGTCGGGGCAGTTGCCCTCGCCCTGCACGTCCACGAGGGGCACCCCCAGGGAGGTGATCTGCCGGCCCAGGTCCGCGGTGGAGATGAAGCCGATGATGCCGTCGATGTGGCCCTTCTTGAGCCAGTGGGGGAGCTTCATGAACTCCGCCCGTTCATAGGGGAAGATGAGCCAATTGTCCTGTTCCAGGGCGTAGCTGGCCACGCCCCGGCAGATGCCGCGGCTGTAGCCGCCGGAGGCGGGGACGAGGAGGGCGATGTGACGGATCCTGGCCATCGTATGTCCTTTCTTGCCTCGGACGCGTGGGGGAAAGGGGCGGAAAAGCGCTTGCATCACGGGCGACAAGGGGCTGGGGAGGTTTCCGAAAGGTTATCCGAAAAAATAAAAAAAGACCATTTACTTATGATTTCTAATAACTCAACCTTCTCAAGTCCTCTTTGAGTCCATCTGCCCCAACGGTCCCCGAACCCGGATTCCGCATCCGGTTCCGGCGCGCCCCTCCAGACCTGTGTCAGGATGAAACTAATTCTTCTAAAAAAAGGAGATATCATGTCAACCCCACGACTCCGGGCGAGCTTCGCGCTGCTGGCGTTGATGCCCCTGATCTGGCTGCTGGCCTGCTCCAGCTCCCACAAGGGGGGCCGTGACCTGACCTTCCTGTCCGTGGCGCCCACCCATGTGGCCCTCTTCCCCGGGGAGACGGCCCAGTTGGGGGTCACCGCCCACTACAGCGACGGCACCACCGAAGCGGTGACCTCCGGCACCACCTTCGAGGCCGCCGCCCCCGCCGTGGCCACCATCAGCGCCTCCGGCCGCATCACGGCGGTGGCCGCGGGCACCAGCACCGTCTCCGCCCACCTGGGCGACAAGAGCGCCGACGCCGTCATCGACGTGGCGCCGGCCTTCTTCCCGGTGTTCACGGACGCCTATCCCAAGGGCGTCACCTTCGTGCCCTTCGGGGGCTCCACCAACGCCGTGGCCCCCGACGCCGCCCAGCCCCACGCGGGCGCGGCCTCCCTGCGCATCGACGTGCCGTCCTCGGGCTACACCGGCGGGGCCCTCAAGGCCGCCGCGGTCCAGAACCTCTCGCTGTACAACGCCGTCACCTTCTGGGTGAAGGCCAGCAAGAGCGCCACCCTGAACGTGGCGGGCCTGGGCAACGACGGGGTCAATTCCGACTGGTCCGCCGAAGTGGCCAACCTTCCCCTGACCACCTCCTGGGTCAAGCAGGTCATCCCCCTTCCCGACAAGGCCAAGCTCACCGCCACCGCCGGGCTCTTCCACTTCGCGGAAGGCTCCGACGAAGGCGCCTACAGCATCTGGATCGACGACATCCGCTACGAGAACCTGCCCGCGGCCGAACTGGCCGCCCCCACCGCCGCCACCATCGCCTGGGCCCCCACCAGCGTGGAGATCTCCAAGTCCAGGTCCCTGGGGCTCACCGGCACCATCACCTATGCCACCCCCGCCGTCACCGTGAGCAACGCCAGCCTGCGCTGGTTCACCCTGGCCTCCGCGACGCCCGCCGTGGCCACCGTGGACGGCAGCGGCCTGGTTTCGGGCCTCACCCTGGGCACCTCGGAAATCACCGCCACCCTGGGCGGCCTGGCCGTGCCCGGGTCCGGCACCGTCACCGTCATCACCCCCATCGTGCCCACCACGGCGCCGGCCCGGCCCACGGTGGATCCCTCCAAGGTCATCTCCCTGCTTTCCAAGGCCTACACCAACATTCCCGTGGACACCTGGGGCACCAGCTGGAGCAACGGCAACGCGGGCCCCAACCTCACCAGCCTCACCATCGGCGGGGACGACGTCAAGAAGTACACCAACCTCGCCTACGTGGGCGTGGAGTTCTACGCCGCCGGCAACGCCGTCGACGCCACCAGCATGACCTACCTCCACGTGGACGTGTGGACCCCCGACATCACCGACTTCCACGTCAAGCTGGTGGACTTCGGCGCCAACACCGTCTACGGCGGCGGCGACGACTCGGAATCGGAAGTGGCGGTGAACGCCACCACCACCCCCGCCCTCAACGCCACCAAGCAGTGGGTGTCCCTGGACATCCCCATGGCCAGCTTCGGCAACCTGGCCAGCCGCAGGCACCTCGCCCAGCTCCTGTTCATCGGCGCCACCCCCTCGGGCACGGGCACCGTCTACGTGGACAACGTCTTCTTCCACAATTCCCCCTTCATCGATTCCGTGCCGCCCACCCTGGCCATCACCGATGACGTGGCGGCCCCCACCGCCTACGGCCCGGTGACCTTCACCTTCACCTTCAGCGAGGACGTGGGCTCCAGCTTCCTGGACTCCGCCGTCACCGTCACCGGCGGCACCGCCGGCCCCCTCACCAAGGTCAGCGGCACCACCTACACCCTCACGGTGACCCCGCCCGCCACCACCGCCGGCACGATCACGGTCAATGTCCCGGCCGGAACCTACTCCGACCTGGCGGGCAACGCCGGCACCACGGCCGCCACCCGGTCCCAGGACTACGACACCCGGGTCATCATGCGCCAGATGGACCTGCCGCTGGTCACCTTCGACGCGGGCAACGTGGCCTACGGCTTCACGGACTTCGGCGGCGTCACCTCGTCCCTCGCGGCCGATCCCGTGACCGCGACCAACAAGGTGGCGAAGGTCGTCAAGCCCACCACCGCCCAGTTCTGGGGCGGGACCACCCTCTCGGCCAACGGCACCCTGGGCTTCCTCCACGCCATCCCCTTCGATGCCGCCCACACCCGCATGACCGTGCGCGTCTATTCCCCCGAAGCCGGCACCCCGGTGCGCCTCAAGGTGGAGGACCACGCCAACGGCACCGTGGCCTGCGAGACCGAAGTGAACACGACGGTCGCCAACGCCTGGGAGACCCTCACCTTCGACTTCGCCACCCCCGCCAGCGGCACGCCCGCGCTGGACTTCGCCAAGACCTACGACAAGGCCTCGATCTTCTTCAACTTCATGCACGGCGTGGGCGGCACCGCCCTGGGCGCCGACGCCACCTACTACTTCGACGACGTGGCCTTCGACCACTTCACGACCCTCACCTTCGACAACCCCGCCCTCGCATACACCCTGGTTGGGTTCGGGGGCGCCGAGGATTCCACGGTGGCCACCGATCCCGCCAGCAGCGCCAACAAGGTGGTGAAGGTCGTCAAGGCCGCCGGCGCCCAGACCTGGGCCGGCACCACCTTCGCCCTGGGCGCCTCCAACCTGGCGCTGTCCCGGATCCCCCTGGGCCACGGCACCACCCGGATCCTGGTGCGCACCTACTCCCCCGACGCGGGCGCCAAGGTCAAGCTCAAGGTGGAGAACGCCGCCGACGGCACCCTCTCCTGCGAGACCGACGCCACCACCACCGTCGCCAACGCCTGGGAGACCCTGGTCTTCGACTTCGCCACTCCCTCCAGCGGCACCGCGGCCCTCAACGCCACCACCGTCTACAACAAGGCCTCGATCTTCTTCGACTTCGGCAATGCCGGCACCGGCAAGACCTACTACTTCGACGACGTCACCTTCGACGCCTTCGAGGGGCCGGTCACCTTCGACAACTTCCTGGCCACCTACGTCCTCACCGGCTTCGGCGGCGACGAGGGGGCCACGGTGGAAGCGGATCCCGCGGGCGGCTCCAACCTGGCCGCCAAGGTGACCAAGATCGCCGGCGCCCAGACCTGGGCGGGGGTGACCGTCTCCACCGGGGCCAACTTCTCCATCGGCCGCATCCCCTTCTCCGCCGCGGGGCTCAACAAGTTCACCCTGCGCGTCTATTCCCCGGCCGCGGGAACCCCGGTGCTCCTGAAGGTGGAGGACCAGGGCAACGGCACGGTCTCCTGCGAGAAGCAGGCCACGACCACCGGCGCCGGCGCCTGGGAGACCCTGACCTTCGATTTCACGGGCCTCTTCGACGCCACCAAGACCTACGACAAGGTTTCCATCTTCCCCGGCTTCGGAGCCGCGGGCACGGGCACCGTCACCTACCTGGACGACCTGGCCTTCCTGCCCTGACCCACCCCAAGGGCGCGGGGCCGGAACGCCGGCCCCGCGCCCACGCCGGTTTCGACGACACACACGGACATTTCCCCATTCGGAGGACGTCATGATTGGAGCAAAACACCTGGTTCGCGGGGGACTGGCCCTGTGCCTCTGCGGCGCGCTGGCCCCTCTTCGCGCCCAGGAGACCGGTTTCTCCAAGAGCTTCAAGTTCCGGTTCGGCATCGCCGGAAAGCAGCAGGACCACCTGCGGGCCCCCTACAGCGGCCTGGGCTTCAACGTGGGCTACGGCGTCGGCCCCGGCACCGTGGGCCTGGAGATCGGATACATCTACAAGACCGGCGACGACTACTTCACCGTCCCGGACGATTCCAGGCTGGACCCGGCCCTGCTGCCCATGAATCCCGCCAAGGCGGTGGAATCCAAGCGCAACGAATTCGCCGGGCTCACGTTCCGGGCTTCGTACAGCCAGGCCCTCAACACCGCCTGGCGCTGGCAGGCGGGGCTCCAGTTCGGCGGCAGCTTCAAGCACCAGTACGTGGGTGACGCCCAGAGCGCCCCCTGGGACGTGGCGTCGGGCGACAAGGCCTGGCGCGATTTCTACCTGGGCTCCACCCGGAAGGCGAAGTACGTGCCCTCCCCCTACGCGGGCCTGGTGTGGAAGGCCGACAAGGACTCCAGCGTCGAGTTCAACGTGGTGCTGCTCAGCTACTCGGCCATGGAATACCACCACTACGCGGGTTCGGCCTCCGCCTACGACTCCGGCGCGCCGGGGCGCCGCTCCAACCCCGGCGCCGCGTGGCCCATGGACGCGCTCACCAGCCGGAACCGGATGGTGCCCCATGCCGAAGTCGCCTATGTGTTCCATTTCTAGGCCCAACAGAGAATCGCGGAGACTCAGATGACCATGCGCAATTTGCTGTTTCGCTCCAGCGTCGCGGTGATGCTCACCGGGGGCGCGGGCCTGATGGCCCAGACCACCACCGGCGCCCTCAGCGGCGTGCTCACGGACGAGGCCGGCCAGCCCCTCCGGGGCGCCCGGGTCGCCCTGGAAAGCCCGGCCCTGTTCCAGACCAAGGTCTTCACCACGGACGCCAAGGGCGAGTACCACGCCCTCCTCCTGCCCGTGGGCAACTACACCATCAAGGTGAGCGCGGCCGGCATGATCGGGCGCACGGCCAAGAACGTCCGGGTGGGCCTGGGCTCCAACCAGACCCTGAATTTCGCCCTCAAGGCCGTGCAGGCCGCCTCGGCCACCGTGGAGGTGGTGGGCACCTCCGCCGCCGCCGAGGCCAAGACCAGCGACAAGATCTCGGTGAACTACTCCGCCGACCAGCTGCTGAAGATGCCCGTGTCCATGCAGGGCTTCGACGCCATCACCAACATCGCCCCGGGCATCTCCGGCTACGGCAAGGAAGCCCGGGTGCGCGGTTCCGACATGAACCAGATCCTCTACAGCATCGACGGCATCAACGTCAAGGACGACACGGGCACCTATTCCTCCCTCTACGCGCCCCTGCCGGACAGCATCGAGGACGTGCAGGTGGTGACCTCGGGCCTGAACGCCCGCAACGGGCTCGTGAGCGGCGGCCAGGTGAACATCGTCACGAAGACCGGGTCCAACGCTTTCGAGGGCACCATCCGGGCCAACATGAGCCGGGCCTCCATGGCTGCGGATTTCCCCCTCACCAACGCCAACAATAACTCCAACCTCCTGCGGGAGGACCTGACCCACACCACCGATTTCACCTTCAGCGGCCCCATCATCAAGGACCGGCTGTGGTTCACCCTCGGCACCCGGGTCACCCCCAGCCAGGCCACCTCGGGCCTGCTGGGCTACACCGTGGTGGGCGTCAAGGCCGGCCAGCCCAACATCCCCTGGGGCCAGGTGCAGAGCCTGCTGCGGCCCATGGCCACCTACGGCCTCAACAAGAACGTGGACGACGTCATCAACACCGGCCCCGGCGGCAACTACGGCAACACCGCCGAGGACGCGGGAACCAAGCTCAGCTCCTCCATCAAGTTCCAGAAGTTCGAAGGCAAGCTCACCGGCCTGGTCTCGGCGAACCATTCCCTCAGCGCCACCTTCCTGGAGGAGAAGACCACCCAGGGCGGGGTCCAGGGCCAGCGCAACACGGACCCCTGGGAGGGGAACATCCTGCGGGGCATCGGCGACATGGTCACCGAGACCCGGGCCTGGACCCTGGGCTGGAACGGCATGCTGGCCTCCAACTGGTCGGTGGAGGCCCGCACCACCTACGCCGCCAATACGTTCAACGACGTGAAGAACCCCAACCCGGGCGTTTCGGTGTCGGGCTACTTCGCCAGCCCCGACCCGGCCATGCTCCTGCGGGGCGAGAGCGGGCCCCACTCCTGGCTGGGCAGCCCCGACAGCTACGACTACGGCCCGCTGCTCACCAACATGTCCACCTACGACGTGAGCCCCCTGAAGAAGGGCAACAGCACCTGGTCCCTCAACGTCAAGACCCTCCAGAGCTTCCTGGGCAGCCACGACATCGACCTGGGCGCCGAGAGCGTGGCCAGCCTCTACAATTTCGGGCGGTCCAAGTACGGCAACCGGGGCGTGTTCACGGGCGGCTGGTACCGGGATTCCGTCACGGGCAAGTACCTCTACCCCACCTTCCACCGGGGCGAGGCGGGCTCGGACCCCACCGAGATCCTCCAGATGGGCCCCGGCGAGAACCCGGTGGCCAACGGCTGGAACGCCTGGGCCAACATGCCCAACGGCCTTGGAACCCAGGCCCCCTTCCTCCACTGGGAGGCCATCCGCGGCCCCAGCGCCCACATGGAGAAGTTCTACGACAATCCCGGCGATTCCAAGAACCGGACCACCTCCGTCTACGTCAACGACAACTGGACCGTCAACAACTTCCTGAACGTCATGGTGGGCGCGCGCTACAACAAGCTCACCATGCAGGACCAGGGGGGCAACAGGCTCGACGACATGAACGTGTTCGAGCCCCGCCTCCTGGTGAAGTTCAACCCCGACGGCGGCAACCGGGAGGTGTGGTCCTTCTCGGCCGCCAAGCTGGCCTCGGCCTATTCGGACGCGGTGGCCAACAACTTCCGCGGCAACGCCTGGGAGGTGCGCACCGTCCACCTGTGGAACGGGGCGAACCTGGACGGGGGCCAGCCCGGCTTCGACACCAGCGCCGCCTTCGGCGACGCGCCCACGGGCCTCCACAACGGCTACACGTACACCGGCCAGAACATGAACGGCGTGCGGTTCGTGGACTACGACACCCTGATCGACCCCAAGAACTACGGCCCCGCCTACGACATGCTGGACGCGCGCCAGACCTACATCGCCAAGGGCCTGCGCGCCCCCTACGCCTACGAGTTCAGCGTGGGCTACCAGCGCAACTACGAGACCGGCTACTTCAAGGCCAACGCCATCCGCCGGGTCTACAAGGACAGCATCGTCAGCTCCATCCACGACTACGGCATGGATTCCATGGTCCACATGGTCAGCCCGGACCCCAACGACCCCCTGCGCATGTGGAAGCAGAAGACCTCCTGGCTCAATTCCAAGTTCGACCGGATCTACTCGGGCCTGGAGATCGCCTTCCAGAAGCAGCTCAGCTCCCGCTGGAGCCTCATCGGGTCCTACACCTACGACCAGTCCACGGGCACCAACGACCTGGACTACTACAACTACAAGACCCTGCGCGAGAAGCTCCTCAGCCCCGAGCAGCAGGAGCGGGCCGTGGGCAAGGGCCTCCTGAGCCGCAACCAGATCGCCCACGTGTTCCTCACCTACACCCACCCCGTGGGCAAGGGCAACGTCTCCTTCTCCCTCAAGGGCGACACCTGGACGGGCGGCGTCATCCAGGCCCAGGGCTGGACCGACTACCGGTCCCTGGCGGGCTTTTCCGCCCTGCAGCTGCCCGGGGGCATCAACGGCGAGCGGGTCATCGACGTGGACCAGCGCACCTCCAACTGGCAGACCTACTTCCCCACCTACTACGGGGACATGGGCGCATTCAAGACCGGCGTGGACTACTACCAGGTGGGGGCCAAGGTACAGTGGGACATCCCCCTGGGCCTGGGCAAGGTGCGCCTCATCGGCTTCGTGTCAATCGACAACATCTTCAACCACTTCGTCATGACCAACGTGTACGGCTACTTCACGGGGGATTCCCCCAGCTCCACCGTCAACGTGGCCCCCGGGAGCCCCATGGCGCTGTTCAATGGCAACCGCTTCTACGGCCAGACCCCGGGCGACGCGGGCGCCAAGTACGGCGACTACAACCAGGGCTACGGCGGCCGGAAGGTGGGCGATTTCAGCATCGGGCTCAAGTTCTAGGCGACCAACGACATGGAGAATGCCATGAAACACCTCCGCAGCATCCTGATGGGCCTCCTGGCGCTTCCCCTGGCCGCCGGCAACCCCGGCTTTTCCGCCGGTGGCGGCGTGATCCTGGGCCTGGACAGCTACAAGAAGGCCGTGAACAGCACCACCGGCTTCATGATCAACGCCGGATGGGAGACCACCCTGGCCAAGACCGACGTGCCCGTGCGCGTCGCCCTGAACCTGGGCACCATGCCCGGCAAGGCCCTGAACGGCCTCAAGACCTCCCTGACCCTGGCCCAGCTCTCCGGGGACCTGCTCCTGGACACGGGCGTGCCCCGGCTCCGGGGGGTCTTCGGGCTTTCCCTGAACAGCTACAAGGCCTCCTTCAGCGGGGACGAGAGCCCGGCCATCTTCGACGCCGAGCACCACTTCCCCTTCCACGACTGCAAGGGGCTCAAGGGGGGCCTCCGGGCGGGGCTGGAGTACGCCCTCACGTCCCGGGTCACGGTGGAGGCCCTGCTCCAGGCCACGGAACTGGCCGGACGCCAGCGCAACGACGCCCTGATCCGCCAGGGGGCCATCAATCCCGCATGGCTTCAGCTCGGCGCCCGCTATCAGTTCTGAACCCGGAGCCTCCGTGACCACGACCCCCATGAACGAGGAAGCCGGCCGGCTCGGATTCGCCGAGAAGGCCGGCTACGCCCTCGGCGACGCCGCCTCCAACTTCTACTGGAAGACCTTCGAGTTCTTCATCATCTTCTTCTACACCGACATCTTCGGCATCTCCGCGGGGACCGTCGGCACCATGATGCTGGTGACCCGGGTGGTGGACGCCGTGGCGGACCCCGTCATGGGCACCCTCGCGGACCGCACCCGCACCCGGTGGGGGCACTTCCGCCCCTACCTGGTGTGGTTCGGCCTGCCCTTGGCGGCCGCGGGCGTCCTCACCTTCACCACGCCCGCCCTGGGCCAGGGCGCCAAGGTGGTGTACGCCTACGTCACCTACTGCCTCCTCATGCTGCTCTACACGGCCGTGAACATCCCCTACAGCGCGCTCATGGGGGTCATGACGCCCAACAGCAAGGAGCGCACGTCCCTGGCCTCCTTCCGGTTCGTGGGGGCATTCTCGGTGGCGGTGCTGGTGCAGTACTGCACCCCCAGCCTGGCCCAGTGGTTCGGCATGGCGCCCGCCCTGCGGGCCCAGCACAGCCTGCTGGCCCACCCCGGGGCGTGGATCCGGTGGTTCCTCTCCAAGGACTTCCTGGCCCTGCCTTCGGACCTGGCCCGGGGCTGGCAGCTGACCATGGGCCTCTACGGCCTGATCGCGGTGGCCCTCTTCGCCCTGTGCTTCCTGGCCACCCGGGAGCGGGTGGCGCCCCCCGCGGGGCAGGATCCCGATCTCCGGGGCGATTTCAGGGCCCTCATGGGCAGCCGGGCCTTCGTGGTGATGATCGTGGTGGCCGTGGCCATGATCAGCGCGTTCGTCCTCAAGGGGTCGGTGTCGGCCTACTACTTCAAGTACTACGTGCACCGCAACGACCTGCTGGGCCCCTTCCTGGTGAGCAACGCCCTGGCCTTCCTGGCCGCGGTGATGCTGGCCCCGCCCGTGGCCCGGAGGTTCGACAAGAAGGTGATCTTCATGGCGGCCATCGGCGTGGGCGGCGCGATCATCCTGGGCTTCTGGTTCGCCGGGCCCGGGGACATCGCCTGGATCTTCGCCCTGCAGATCCTCTCCAGCTTCGTGATCGGGTTCAATTCGCCCCTGCTCTGGGCCATGTTCGCCGACACCGCCGACGACGCCGAATGGCGCTCGGGGCGGCGCAACACCGGGCTGGTCTTCGCCTCGGCCATCTTCGGCACCAAGATCGGCCTGGCCGTGGGGGCCTGGATCACGGGCATCCTCCTCACCTGGTTCGGCTACGTGGCCAACGTGGACCAGACCGCGCGCTCCCTGGTGGGCATCCGGCTCTCCATGAGCCTCTTCCCCGGGGCGCTGCTCATCCTCTCCGCCCTGCTCATGAAACTCTATCCCCTCGACGACCGCATGATGGTGCGGATCGAGAAGGACCTCAAGGACCGCAAGTCCCAAGCCTGAGATGCGAATGCGTACTATCCTCTCCTTGTGCCTCGCCCTTTCCGTATCCCTGGGCGCGGGCGAACCCGATCTTGCCCGGCAGGCCTTCTGGGGCGACGCCGTGTGCTATTCCGGATACCGGGAAGGGCAGGACCCCGACAAGGGCCTCTACCCAACCCCCGCCCAGGTGATGGAGGATCTGCGCATCCTCGACCGCAAATGGAAGGTCATCCGCCTCTACGGCTCGGACCGCCACGCCGCGGACGTGCTGGAGGCCATCCGGGCCGGAAAGCTGGGGCTGCGGGTCATGCTGGGCATGTGGCTCAGCGGAAAGCCCGGCAAGGCTCCGGAGAACGAGCGCCAGGTGGCCGAGGGCATCCGCCTGGCCCGGGCCTACCCGGACGTGGTGGTGGCCGTGAGCGTGGGCAACGAGGCCCTGGTGGAATGGTCGGACCACAGGCTCACCGAGCCCGAGGTCATCGCCTTCGTGGACCGCGTGAAGGGCGCCGTGGCCTGCCGGGTCACCGTGGCCGACGATTTCCTGTACTGGATCAGGCCCGGGAACCGCCTGGCGGAGCACCTGGACTTCATCACCCTGCACAGCTATCCCATGTGGGGCAACCAGGACATCGACGAGGCCTTCGCCACCACCCTGGACAAGTTCGCCCAGGTGCGCCGGGCCTACCCGGGCAAGACCATCGTCTTCGGGGAGGTGGGCTGGGCCACCTTCACCCAGGGCCCCAAGCACGCCCCCCGGGCGGGAAGCGAGGCCAAGCAGAAGCGCTACTTCGAGGAGATGAGCGCCTGGGCCCGGTCCCTGGGGGTGACGACGTTCATCTTCGAGGCCTTCGACGAGCCCTGGAAGGGCACGGGGACGGAAGGCCACTGGGGGCTCTTCTCCGTGGGCCGCAAGGCCAAGCCGGCCGTGCTGGGCTGGTTCCCGGAGCTGCGCCCGGAGGGGCCCACCTCCCCCGCCTACGGGGACCGCCCATGACCGCCACCTGCGTTTCCCGCATCCCCCTGGTCCCCGCGGCCCCCGACGTGGACGGCGGCATCGTGGACTTCGACGGAGAGCGCTGGTTCCGGGTCTCGGGCCTGGACGGCATGCCGCCCTTCTTCATGAGCGTGGTGAGCGACTCCGACCACTGGCTGTTCCTCTCCAGCAACGGCGCGCTCACCGCGGGCCGGCGGGACCCGGACCACGCCCTCTTCCCCTACCACGCCGACGACCGCATCCACGACAGCCTGGAGCACACCGGCGGCAAGACCCTGGTGCGGGTGGCCCGGGAGGGCGGCGCCTGCCTCTGGGAGCCCTTCTCGGACCGCTACCAGGGCCTGTACCGCATCCGGCGGGATCTCCTCAAGAGCGTCCGCGGCAACAAGATCGTCTTCGAGGAGCGCAACGAGGACCTGGGCCTGGCCTTCCGGGTGGCCTGGATGACCAGCCACCGCTTCGGCTTCGTGCGCCGCAGCGAGCTGGTGAACCTCGGGTCCGGCCGGGTGGAGGCGGAGGTGCTGGACGGCCTCCAGAACGTCCTGCCCGCGGGCCTGGGCTGGCGCTTCCAGCTGGAGTTCAGCACCCTGTGCGACGGGTACAAGCGCACCGAGCTGCTCGCGGACACGGGCCTGGCCCTCTTCCGCCTCAGTTCCATCCCCGCCGACCGCCCCGAGCCCAGCGAGGCCCTGCGGGTGAACACGGCCTGGTCCCTGGGCCTGGATTCGCCGGGCCATCTCCTCTCCTCCCCGGGCATCGCCGCCTTCCGCCGGGGCGAGGCCCCGGCGGAGGAGACCGACGTGCGCGGGCGGCGCGGCGCCTACCTCGTGAACGGGGCCCTGGCCCTGGAACCGGGGGCTTCCCGGGAGTGGTTCGTGGTGGCCGACGTGGCCCTGGACGCCGTGGCGGTGGTCGCCCTGCGGACGCGGCTGGCCGGGGGCGGGGACCTGCGCGCCGAGCTCCTGGAGGACATCGAACGGGGCACCCGGGGCCTCCTGGAGAGGGTGGCCGGGGCCGACGGCCTCCAGGCCGGCGAGGACGAGCGCAGCGCGAGCCGCCACTTCTCCAACACCCTCTTCAACATCATGAGGGGCGGCATGCCCGGCCTGGGCACCCGCATCCCCCGGGACGATTTCCGGCTCTTCGTGTCCCGGTCCAACCGGGACCTGGCCGCGCGCCACGGGGCCCTCCTGGCGGCGCTGGAGGAGGCCCCCTCCCGCGGGGCCTTCACGGCGGCCCTGGCCGCCACCGGCGATCCCGACCTGGAGCGCCTGGGGCGGGAGTACCTCCCCCTCACCTTCAGCCGGCGCCACGGCGACCCCAGCCGGCCCTGGAACATCTTCTCCATCCAGGTGCGGGAGCCCGGCGGCGCCCAGATCTACAACTACCAGGGCAACTGGCGGGACATCTTCCAGAACTGGGAGGCCCTGGGCTTCAGCTACCCCACCTTCCTGGAGGCCATGATCGCCAAGTTCCTGGGGGGGTCCACCGCGGACGGGCACAACCCCTACCGGGTGCTCCGGGAGGGCTTCGAGTGGGAGACCCTGGATCCCCACGATCCCTGGTCCTTCATCGGCTACTGGGGGGATCACCAGGTGGTGTACCTGCTGCGGCTCATGGAGGCCTCCGAACGGACCTACCCCGGCGCCCTGGCGCCGCTCCTGGACCGGCGGATCTTCGGGTACGCGGACGTGCCCTACCGCATCAAGCCCTTCGACGAGCTCCTGGCGGATCCCCACCGGACCATCGAATTCGACGCCGAGGCCCATCACCGCATCCTGGCCCGGGCCGAGGCCCTGGGCGCCGACGGCAAGCTGCTCCAGGGGCCCGGCGGGCCCGTGCGGGCGGGGCTGGCCGAGAAGCTCCTGGTGGTGGCCCTGGCCAAGCTCTCCAACTTCATCCCCGGCGCCGGCATCTGGATGAACACCCAGCGGCCCGAATGGAACGACGCCAACAACGCCCTGGTGGGCTACGGCGTCTCCCTGGTGACCCTCTGCCACCTGAGGCGGTTCCTGGCCTTCTGCGACGGCCTCCTGGAACGGGACGCGCCGGTGGCGGAGGAGGTGGCGGCCTGGTTCGGGGGGATCGCCGCGGCCCTGGCCTCGGCCTCCCCGGAGGCGGCCGACACCGTCTCCGGCCGGCGGGCCCTGCTGGAGGCCCTGGGCCGCGCCGGGTCCTCGTACCGGAAGGACCTCTACGCCCGGGGGCGCTCGGGGCGGCTGGCCACGATCCCGGCCTCGGCCCTGCGGGCCTTCTTCGCGGGGGCCCTGGGCCACCTGGACCACGCCATCCGCGCCAACCGCCGGGACGACGGCCTCTACCACGCCTACAACCTCATGGGCCTGGAGGAGGGCGACATCTCCATCCGCCGCCTGCAGCCGATGCTGGAAGGGCAGGTGGCCGCCCTGAGCGCGGGCATCCTCGCCCCCGCCGAGGCCGCGGACCTGCTGGACGCCCTGCGGCGCAGCCCCCTGCGCCGGGAGGACGTGGGCAGCTACCTGCTGTATCCCGACCGGGAGCTGCCCCGGTTCCTGGAGAAGAACCTCCTCCCGGAGGACGCCCCCGCGCGGATCCCGCTGCTGGGCGCCCTGGTGGAGGCCGGGGACACCTCCATCGTGGTGCGGGACGTGCTGGGCAGGCTGCACTTCAACGCCGACTTCCGCAGCCGGAGGCCCCTGGAGGCCGCCCTGGACGCCCTGGGAGGTCCGGCCGAGGCCTGCCGCGGCGAGGTGCTGGCGCTGTACGAGGCCGTCTTCGACCACCGGTCCTTCACGGGGCGCTCCGGCACCTTCTACAAGTACGAGGGCCTGGGCTGCGTCTACTGGCACATGGTGTCCAAGCTCCTGCTGGCCGCGGACGAGGCCCGGCGCGCGACCCCGCCGGAGGACCCCGCCTTCCCCCGGCTCCAGCGCCACTGCCGGGAGATCCGGGAGGGGCTGGGCGTGCACCGGAGCCCCGCGCAGGTGGGCGCCATCCCCATCGACCCCTACTCCCACACCCCGGCCCAGGGCGGCGCCCAGCAGCCCGGCATGACGGGCCAGGTGAAGGAGGACTTCCTCTCCCGTTTCGGGGATCTGGGGGTGCAGGTGGAGGCGGGGCGCATCGCGTTCCATCCCGCGTGGGTCCCCGGTGAGGAGTTCCTGACCCGGCGCGGGGCCTTCACCTACGTTGACCTTGCGGGCCGCACCCGGACCCTGGACCTGGAACCGGGATCCCTGGCCTACACCCTCTGCCAGGTGCCCGTGGTGGCCACACGCTCCGGGGCTCCGTCCCTGCGGGCGCTCCTGACGGACGGGTCCTGCCGGACCTTCCCCGGCCTTTCCCTGGACCTCCCCACCAGCCGGGCCCTCTTCGACCGGACTGGAGAGATCGAGCGCATCGAAGTGGTGCTGGGCTCCTAGTGTAGGGCGCCAGAAATACCTGTAACGCCATTGAACGATATCTTCGCCAAGGTGACCCGCGCACTTCGTCAACACCCCACCTTCTCTGGATCGGTACGTGGGGGTGGGGCGAATTGTTGCGGGTTTTTCTGGCGGCCTACACTCGCTTCCGCCCGGGGGCGGTCTCGTGGTTGAATCGTAGCCATGCGTCCCAATGCCCAGCGACCGCGCCGGGTCCTCGTCATCGAGGACGAGGCCGCGCTGGGGTCGCTGGTCAAGGCCAACCTGGAATCCGAAGGCTTCCACGCGGCCCTGGAGGGCGACGGCGAGGCGGGCCTCGCCGCCCACGCCCGGGAGGCGGCGGACCTCATCGTCCTGGACCTGTCCTTGCCCGGCATGGACGGCCTGGAGGTCCTGAGGACCCTGCGCCGGCGCCAGGACAAGGTGCCCGTGCTCATCCTCACCGCGCGTTCGGGGAGCGACGACCGCATCCAGGGCCTCTCCTACGGCGCCGACGACTACCTGGCCAAGCCCTTCGCCATGCTGGAGCTCACGGCCCGCATCCGGGCCATTCTCCGGCGGGCCGCGCCCGAGGAGGAGGGGCGGCGCATGGCCCGCAGCGGGCCCTACCGCATCGACTACCTCCACCTGTCCGTGCACCGGGGCCGCACCGATACGCTGCTGAGCCTGCGGGAATTCCGGCTGCTGGAGGTGCTGCTGGCCCACCCGGGGCGGGTCCACGGCCGCCAGGACCTGGTGAACCTGGCCTGGGAGGCCGACGCCCACCCCACCCTGCGCACCGTGGACAAGCACATCAACGCCCTGCGCAAGAAGCTGGGGGACTCGGACGAGAATCCCGCGATCCAGACCCTGGAACGGGAAGGCTACCGTTGGACCCTCCCCGTGAAATGGTGAGTCCCTCCCGGGACGAGGATGCGGCCTCCTGGTTCATCCGGATGTGGCGCGTGCGCACAAATCGTTGTATTTGAATATTTGAAGGCATTTTTTCGATTCTTAAAAGTTCACAATCAATTCTCTTGATTTCTTCTTGATGGAGGTGTAGCCCACCCCTGACCATGGATACCAACCAAGGGAAAACCAACCCAACCCGATCCCCAGGAGGAATCCCATGATCAGACCCGGCCATCCGTCGGGGCCAGGAAGGCTCTGCGCCCTCATCGTCGCGTCGTCCACCCTGCTGTTCAGCCAGAGCGCCTCCGTGGGCAACATCACGGGCCTGGTCACCGGACCCGGCGGCAAGCCCCTGGCGGGCGCGCTGGTCCAGGTGGACACCGGCCGCGGCGTGCGGGAGTTCCGCTCCGGCGCGGACGGCAAGTTCCTGGTGCCCCAGCTGCTTCCCGGCACCGTGAAGGTGCACGCGACCGCCAAGGGCATGACCTCCTTCCGGACCCAGATCACCGTGGTGGCCAACCAGAACGTCGTCCTCACCGTGCCCCTGGCCCAGGTGGCGGAGGCCTTCGTGGAAGTGGTGGCCGTGCAGAACCCGGAAGTGGGGGTGGACCCCGGCGTGGCCGTGACGGGCAGGAATTTCGACGCGGAGGCCATCGCCAACCTGCCGAACATCGGTTCCGGCGTCTACAGCGCCGCCCTCAAGACCCTCCCCGGGACGCCCTCGGGCGGCTACAACTTCCATGGTTCCGAGGACGGCGGCAACGGCTACGCCATCAACGGCGTGGAATCGCGGTCCGCCAGCGGCGGCACCCAGCTGGTGCCCCTGAACCCGGATCTCATCGAGCAGTTCAATGTGCTTTCCGCCGGCGTATCCGCGAAGTACGGCCGGTTCGTGGGCGGGGTGGTGAACACCGTCACCAAGAGCGGCACCAACACCTTCCAGGGGTCCATGCGCCACGACCTCACCAGCGATTCCTGGAACGCGCTGCCCCGCCAGTCCGCCTACACCACCAGCAAGAGGGTGCCCCGCCGGGTCACGGACGTGCAGTCGTACACCTTCCTGGGGCCCGTCATCAAGGACAAGCTGTTCTTCGCGGTGGGCTACAACACCACCACCCCGAGCGTCACCAGCGTGCTCACGGGATCGGTGGGCAGCGGCCTCTTCGCGCCCTACACCTTCTCCACCACCAGCGGCAGCGAGCTCAAGGACATCCGCCTGGACTGGCAGGTCAATGCCGAGAACAAGGTTTCCGGATCCTGGAGCCGCTACCTTTCCACCCGGTCCGGCTCCACCAGCGGCCGGGGCATCTCCACCCTCGCGGCGGGGAACGGCCCGTCGCGCACCGAGAAGAGCTACAAGGCCGTGAGCTGGACCAGCACCCTGACCAGCACCCTGCTCCTGGACGTCATCGCCAGCGAGACCCTCGTCAAGAGCGGCGGCCCCGGCACGGGCTCCCAGGGCGGCGCGGGGGTGGTGACCTGGAAGGATCTCAAGAACCCCGGCAACGGAGACCTCTACGACAACGGCATCAACGCCGGGAATCTCAGCCAGGAGAAGATCCGGACCCTGGGCGTCAACCTGGCCTGGAACGGCGCGGGGCACTCCCTGGAGGGCGGCGTGCAGTACTACAACAGCCGCATCGACTCCATGGGCAGCTATTCCGGTTCCGACGGCGGCTACGCCGCCATGACCCCCTCCCACGCCCTGCTCCAGTTCTACGGCTGGAACGTGGCGGCCCCGCCCTCCATGGACCGCGCCTACCGCAACCTCGCCGTCAACGACTCCACGCGCACCAGGCTGGTGATGTTCGACCCCCTCCAGGGCGGCGCCGACACGCGGATCCTCGGACTCTTCGCCAACGACGTGTGGACCCTGGACAACCACTGGACCGTCAACCTGGGCCTGCGCTACGACCGCAACCAGGTGGACCTGGATCCCGAGGGGGACCGCTTCACCGCCACGTCCCTGACGCCGCGCCTCTCGGCCTCCTACGACCTCCAGGGCAACACCCGGCACGTCTTCGGCCTGAGCCTGGCGGAATACGCCGGCCAGTACAACGTCAGCACCTTCTCGGCCACCAGCGTCTCCAACACGGTCCCCGTGCGCCTCTACAAGTACTACGGCTCCGGCAGCGGCAGCGACGCCCTGAACGCGGACGGTTCCATCAACTGGAACGTGTGGGGCAAGTCGGCCACCGCCCTGGGCGTGGCCAACCCCTACCAGGCCACCCCCAATCCCCTCACCAGCCGTTCGGTGACGGCCGATCCGAACATCAAGCCGCCCCGGTCCCGGGAGGCCACGCTCTCCTACCGCTACACCGACTCCCTCCAGTCCCTTTCCGCCACCTTGATCCACAAGCTGCAGGACAACTACGTCGGCCTGAAGTACCTGGGCGCGGCCGGAACCGCGGCGGGCGCGGCCAACAAGCAGTACTTCACGGACTCGGGCATGGAAACCCGCTACGAGGCCCTGGAGATCCAGTACAAGCGCGAGATCGGGTCCGGGTTCCGGGCCGGGGGCAACCTCAGCTGGTCGTACACGCGGGCCAACGCGGGGCAGGGGGTGGGCACCAGCTCCCGCAACCAGTACGGCGATTTCATCGCCAACGACCTGGTGGATCCCTTCGGCCCCCAATCCGGGCAGTGGTCCTCCTCCTCCACGCCGGTCACGCTGCACCTGGACGCCACCTACTCCCGCTCCTTCGGCAAGGCCGGGAAGCTGGACGTGTCCATGCTCGGCAACTACTGGTCCAAGAGCTTCCGGGGCTACCGCAGCTATTCGGGCCCCACCACCGCTGAAATCCAGGGCTACGGCTACCCCGACAGCGTCACCCGCGCCTACGCGGATTCCCCCACCTGGTGGCCGGAGCAGTTCAGCTTCGATCTGCACGTGGGATACGAGATCGAGCTCTACCGGAAGATCACCTTCTTCACGGCCCTGGACGTGCTGAACGTCTTCAACCACATGCAGCCCATGTACGTGAACTACAGCACGGCGCTCACCGACGGCACCCGGACCTTCGCGCCCTACGATCCGTCCATCGCCACCGCCTTTCCGGACTGGTATTCCAATCCCAGGCTCCGGCCCGTCGCCTACAACGCGCCGAACCCGAACAAGAATCCCTCCATCCTCGCGGATGGGGAGACCGGCGACTACACCGCCCCCCGCAAGATCCAGATCCGCGCAGGGTTCCGCTTCTAGCCCTTCCATCCCCATCGGCCTGCCCGGAACCCCGGGCAGGCCCCTTTTCGCGAGTCGATTCATGTCCTATCGGATTTCCACAGCCCTCCTCCTACCGGCGATGCTCGTCGCCCAGGCCCCGGCGGAGGACACCTCGGCGCTGGTCGCCACGTACACCGCCGTCGTCAAGAACTACGCCGCCCACCTCAAGGAGGGCAAGGCCGCCAAGACCCGCCTTCCCATGGACGCCACGCCCGAAGGCCTTTCGGTGCTCATCGCCCACGAGACCCGCCCCGGGGTGCGCCAGCTCCTGCTCCAGGCCCGCTACTTCATGCTCCGGTCCCAGGCGGCGGAGTCCGGCAAGCTGCCCGACAACCTGGCCAACTTCCAGTTCACCCTTACCACCAGCTCCATGCTCGAACTGGCCGGTCAGATGACGCCCGATTCCCCCGCCCTGGACCTGGTGGCGGCGGTGGATCCCGAATTCCTGGGCTGGATCGCCTGGCATGCCAGCGGGGGCGGGTACGTCAAGCAGACCGAGGCCCAGGCCGCCACCAAGGCCTTCGCCTTCTTCGACCAGGTCTTCGAGAAGCACCCCAGCCGCGCCGTGAAGCTCCTGGCGCTGGAGTCCTCCATCGAGCTGTCCTCCCGGCCCCGCATGATCGCCGAGGTGCGCAAGGGCGTGGCCCGGCTCCAGGCCTTCGAGCCCGCCTCCCCCGCCATCGCCAAATGGAACGCCTGGCTCGTCAAGGCCGAGGTGGAGGACAAGATCGCGCCCAAGGCCGGCAATCCCATGCCCGCCTTCAAGGTCACGGAACTGGGCAAGGGCGGCAAGGTCCTGGGCCCCGCCACCTTCAAGGGCAAGTACTGGATCCTGGATTTCTGGGCCACCTGGTGCGGCCCCTGCAAGGGGGAGCTGCCCTTCGTGCACAAGGCCTACGCCAAGTACCACGACGCGGGCCTGGAGATCCTCAGCGTGTCCAGCGACAAGAAGGTGGGGGACATCGCCGCCTTCCGCAGGAACCCCGCCACGCCCATGCCCTGGCACCACGCCTTTCCCGAGGGCAAGGAGCGGGAGGCCCTCATGAACCTCTTCCAGGTGAGGGGCATCCCCCACGTGATCCTGGTGGGCCCCGACGGGAAGATCATCACCGTCAATGACGGGCTTCGGGGCGAGGACCTGGACCGGACCCTAGGCAAGCTCCTCAAGACCAAGTAGGGTTCCATCCATGCCCTTTGTCCAGATCGCCCGGGCACGTCCCGGCACCCGGCGCCTGCGCGCGGCCCTCCGGATCCTTCCGGGGCCGCGCGGGTCCGTGTGGCCCCTGCTGGTGGCCTGGGCCGTCATTTGTGCGGCCCTGGCGGCACTGCCGGCGTGGTGGCTCTCCGACTGGAAGGATCTGACGCTCGACCGGTGGTTCAGCGCCACCCACACCCAGGCGGCCCGGCTCACCCAGGAATGGGAGCACTGGACGGTCGGCGTGCCCGACTTCACCACCGGCGACGAACCCGCCATGCGCGCCTGGCTGGCCCGGGAGGCCCTGGTCACGGCCCTGGTGGATTCGGACACGGGCCGGGTGTGGCTCCGGGAGGGCGACCGCCTCCGGCCGTCCACGGATCCCGAGGCCACCCGGGAGCCGGCGGACTGGGCCCGCAGGGCCCTGGAACTGGCCCCCGTCTGGACGCCGCGGGGGGCCCGGGCCGTGGCCAGCCGCAGGGGCCTCGTGGCGGACGCCGGCACCTGGTGGCTGGTGGGCGCGGTGGACCCCCTGAACCGGGAGCGCTGCTCCATCGTGGCCTTCCATGGCAAATGGTGCCTCATCAAGGCCTGGGTGCCCGGCAGCCCCGAGGTGGAGCGGTGGCTGCAAGGCACCCTGAAGCCCGGCGCCGCGTACCGGTTCGGAATGGTTTCGGGCTTCAAGAACAGCGGGAACCTGAAGCGGCCGCGCACCTTCTCCAGCTTCCGGCGCGCCTGCAAGGGCGATGGGGAGGACCGGCTGGAGTTCACCTGCCCGGACACGGCCCCTTTCCGGGTGGACAAGGAACTGAGCCAATCCTTCGGGGGCATGTGGTACGCCGTGCTCCAGATGGCCCCGGAAACCTACCGGGCCTTCTGGAAGGCCTACCTCCTGCGCGGCCTGGCGGCCTGGAGCGCCTACGCCCTCCTGGTCCTGTCCAGCGGCCTCGCCGTGGCCCTGGTGATCCTGGGCCGCAACCGGGAGCGCCTCCTCGCGGACCGCCTGGCCTCCCTCACCCACAGCCTCAAGACCCCCCTGGCCGTCCTGAAGCTGCGCTGCGACACGGTCCTCAACCCCGACCTGTCCCGGGACATGCAGGAGGCGCGCCTCCTGGAGATCCGCGGCGAGGTGGACCACCTGGTGCGGTCCATCGAAGGCGGGCTGGAGGAGATGCGCGACCGCTACTCCGAAGGGGTCCAGGACCGGGTGGACGCGGCCTTCTTCGAGCGCATGGACGAGGACCTCACCCCCGCCTTCGAGGCCCAGGGAAGGGTCCTGGAGGTGTACGGCGCCGAGGTGGGCCTCCGCTGCAGCGCCAGCGCCCTGCGGGCCGCCCTGGACACCCTCGTGGAGAACGCCCTGGTCCACGGCCGGGGCCGGGTGGTGGTGAAGGCCTCCCGGGCGGAAGGCGGGGTGCGGGTGGACGTGACGGACGAAGGGGAGGGCATTCCCCCGGCCGTGCTGGAGGGCCTGGGCCGGCGCGCCCCGGCCTGTCCCGCTCCGGGCCCGGGCCGGGGCATGGGCTTGCTGGTGCTGGGCCAGGTGGCCCGGCAGGAGGGATGGGGCCTGGCCTTCGGCAGGGAGGACGCGGGGTTCACGGCGCGGCTGGAGCTTCCCGGCTGAGGCCTGGGCCTGACATTTCCTGACAATCCTCGGACGATACCCCCGGGGCCGAACCGGGTCCAAGGCTCTGTGAACCACGCGGCAGGATTCCCCTTCCGGGAACCCCGCCCGGGAGACCGGAGGACCTACCCATGCGAAACCCGCACAACCTTCTCCTTTCCACCCTCGTCCTGCTGGCCGTAACCGTGCAGCCGGCCCTGGCCGCCTCGCGGACCGTGACCCGGTCCGTCACCGGGCCCAACGGGAGGACCGCGAGCCGTTCCCGCACCGTGACGCGGGATGCCGGAAGCCGAACGGTGACCACCACCGCCACGGGACCCAACGGCACCACGGTGAGCCGGTCCCGGACGATCCGGCGCTAGCATGGGCGGGCATCGGGCGAAGCGCGCGGGGGCCGGGATCGCGCTCCTGCTGGTGGTGGGCCTTTCTGGCTGCCTGCGCGCCGTGCGGCGCGTGGCGGCCCAGGTGTCCACCCCGGACGTGGTGGTCAGCGGCGATCCCGGCCGGGTGCCGGCCGGGGTCCGGGAGGCGCTGGCGGACGCCGTCAGGCGGGGCGCCAAGGGCGTCACGGCCATCGTCATGCGGGACGGGAAGGAACTGTTCCGGCTGGACGTGGGGAAGATCGACCCGGAGGCCCGGTATCCGGTGGCCTCGGCCTCGAAATGGATGACGGCCGCCCTGGTGATGACGGTGGTGGACGAGGGCCGGCTTTCCCTGGACGAGCCCATTGCGAACCACCTTCCGGAGTTCCAGGGCGAGAAGGGCCGCACGACGCTGCGCCATCTGCTGGCCCAGACCTCCGGCCAGGGCAGCCTGAAGGGCCGCGTGGACATCCGGCAGGATCCCCGGCTCACCCTGGCCGAGTCGGCCGCGGAGGTGGCACGGCTGCCCCTGGAGCACCCGCCGGGCGCGGTGTTCGCATACGGCGGGCCCGGCTTCCAGGTGGCGGGCGCGCTGGTGGAGAAGGTGACCGGCCGGCGGTGGGCGGACCTCTTCAGGGAACGGATCGCCGGGCCCCTGGGCATGGAACGCACGTCCTGGGAGCACCCGCCGGGCCGGGTGCCTTCGGGGCAGACCTCCAATCCCCTGCTCCAGGGGGGCGTGACCACCACGGCCGGAGACTACATGCGCTTCCTTTCCATGCTGGCCCAGGGGGGCGTCCACGACGGCCGACGGGTGCTGTCGGCCCAGGCCGTGCGGACCCTGGAGACGGTCCAGACCCTCGGCCTGCCCAAGGACTACCTTCCGCCCGGCATCCCGGCGGAGGCGGACCCGCAGTACGCCTTGGGGAACTGGTGCGAAACCTGGTCCGCGGATGGGCAGGGCGTCCTGGTGTCCAGCCCCGGGGCCCTGGGGACCTACCCCTGGATCGACCGGAAGCGCGGCGTGTGCGGCATCTTCTTCACGAAGCACCGGCTCCCGAAGGTCCGGGACGATTTCCTGAAGGCCAGGGCCGCGATCCTCCGGGCCATTGACGGTTGAGGCCGGCGGGAACCATCATACGCCATGCCCACCACGGTTCTCCTCATCGACGACGACCTGGCCCTGTGCGAGTCCCTGGCGCGCTTCCTGGCCATGCACGACCTCCAGGTCACGGGCATGGCCACGGTGCGCGAGGGCGAGGCCGGGATCCAGGCGGGGGGCTGGGACCTGGTCCTGCTGGACGTGGGGCTGCCCGACGGCGACGGCCGGGAGCTGCTCCGGTGGATCCGGGGCCGGTCCGGGGTCCCGGTCATCATGCTCACCGCCCAGGGGGACGCGGGGGACCGCATCGCCGGGCTGGAGGACGGGGCCGACGACTTCGTGCCCAAGCCCTTCGTCCCCAGGGAACTGCTCGCCCGGATCCGGGCGGTCCTGCGCCGGCGGGGCGGCGCCGCCGGGGGTCGCCTGGTGGTGGGGGACCTCCAGGTGGACGTGCCCACCCGGCGGGTGCTGCGGGGAGGCGGGGAACTCCCCCTCACGGCGGCGGAATTCGATATCCTCCTGGTCCTGCTCCGGCGGTGCGGAACCTGCGTGACCCGGGACGAGCTCTCCGAGCAGGCCCTGGGCCGGCCCCTCGGCTTCAGCGACCGCACCATCGACAACCACATCAGCAACCTGCGGCGCAAGCTCGGGCCCCGGTCCGGGTCCGTGGAGCGCATCCGGAGCGTCCGCAACCTCGGCTACTGCTACACCGGGTTCCTGGATGCGTGATTTCTTCCTGAGGGTCTTCCTCACCTTCTGGGTCGCCTCGGTGCTGATGCTCCTGGGCTTCTGGGCCGTCACCGAGGCCGCTGACGCCAGGCCCGTGGCCCGGCGCTGGATGGTGGACACCGTGGAAACCCTGGGGGCCACCGCGGTCGACCAGTTCGAGTTCGGGGGGAAGGACCGGCTGGACCGCTTCCTGGGCGCCCTCCGGGACCATTCGGGGATCCAGGCGACCCTGGTGAAGGATGACGTGGACCTGGGCGCCGCGCCCCCTCCGCCGGAACTGGCGGACCTGATCGCCAAGGCCCGGGCGGAGCGGCGGGCCGGCTATGTGCTGCGGTCGCCCTGGCGCGGGGCGGTGGTTTCCCAGCGGGGGGCGAGCACCTACGTGTTCGCCGCCCAGGTGCGCCCCCGCCGGCTGCTGGCCCGGTCCCTCACCACCGGCATCCCCCAGCTGAAGCTGGCGCTGGCCGTGCTCATTTCCGCGGCCCTGAGCTGGCTGCTCGCCAAGAGCGTCACCGGGCCCATCGGCAGGCTCCAGGCCGTGGCCCGGGACCTGGCGGGGGGGAACCTGTCCGCCCGGGCGCGGCCGGTGGTGGCCGCCGGGGCCCCCGGGGTGGTGGCCGCCCTGGCCGAGGACTTCGATTCCATGGCCGCGCGGATCCAGACCCTGATGGACCAGCAGAGGGAATTCCTCCGGGACATCTCCCACGAGCTGCGTTCCCCCCTCTCCCGCCTAAGCGTGGCCGCCGGGCTGGCCCAGCGGGGTGACCTGGCGGGCGCCGAGCGCATGGAGCGGGAAATCGGGATCCTGGAAGGCATGATCTCGGACCTTCTGACCCTCGCCCGCATCGACGCGTCGGTGCCGGCCTCGCGCCGGACGCCCGTGCACCTGGGCCGGCTGGTCCAGCAGGTGGTCCTGGACGCCTCCTTCGAAGGGGCGCCGGAGGGGAAGACGGTGATGCAGACGGGCCCCTTCGAGGTCCGGCTCCAGGGCGACCCGGGCCTGCTGCACCGCTGTATCGAGAATGTCGTGCGGAACGCCTTGAGCTTCACCCCGCCCCATGGCGAGGTGGAGGTCGAGCTTGCCCTCGCGGCGCGCGCGGGCATCGACGGGTGCCTCGTCGCCGTGAGCGACGGGGGCCCCGGCGTGCCGGAGGAGGGCCTGGAGCGGCTCTTCGAGCCCTTCTACCGGGGTTCCGGCGAATGGAACGCCGCCCGGGCCGGGGCCGGGGTCGGGCTCGCCATCAGCCGGAAGGTGGCCCAGTGCCACGGGGGAACCATCGAGGCCGGGAACCTCGCCGGGGGAGGCCTCCAGGTCCGGCTTTGGCTGCCCCTCTAATTCTGGCCGGCCAGGAAGGCCATCACCGTATCCATGACCACGGTGGGTGAAGCCGGGTTCATGCGGGCGGCGATGGCGTCGACGCCGTGGTCCGCCCCCCTCACCCGTTTGAGCACCAGCTTCCCGCCGCAGGACGTCCACGTGTCGACGTTGCCGGAGGTCTGGCAGCCGGCGAGGTCCAGGGTGGTGCCGCAGACCTGCAGGACCCGGTCACACTGCTGGTGCCACTCCCCGATCATGGTGCCGTCCAGGAAGGCCGCATTGCCGGCCCAGACGACCACGGGGTTGACGTACCAGTTCGGCTGCGTCCAGTTGCCGGAGGTCTGCATGACGGAATCGGCGTCCCCGAAAAGGCCCAGGTAGGGGGGCGTCGCGCTGCCCAGGGTGCAGACGCAGGGCGTGGCGGCCTGCTGGAACCGGGCGGAGGCCGGGCCCGCCAGGGACACATAGGCGTTGAAGGTGGAAGGGGATTCGCACCACATGCGGTTCGCCATCGTCCCTCCCATGGAGTGGCCCATGAGGGTCACGTCCGCAAGGCCGTAGGTGGTGCGGATCTTCGCGGCCAGGGCCTGCAGGAAGGCCTTGTCGTCCTGCCCGGAGGTCATGGCGTAGTTGGACCAGGTGGTGGCGCCGGGCGACCCGTCGATGTGCTGGCCCTGGGGCAGGACGAGCATCACCTTGTGGGCGCCGAGCCAGGTCCAGTTGACGGTGCCCGTGGTGGTGGCGGTGGTGCTGGAATTCAGGCCCAGCTGGTATCCGATGGCGCTGCTGTTGCCGCCGCCGCCGTGCAGCGCCACGATGGCCCGGGTGGCGCCGGCGGGGATGCAGAAGGTCACCGCATGGGGGAAGCCGGGCACCTGGGTGGTGACGACCTGGTTTTCCAGGGCGGGAGGCGCCGGGGCTCCGGGCGCTCCGCCGCCGCAGGCGGTCATCATCCCGGCCAGGGCCGGGACCAGAAGGGCGGGTCGGCAGTTCATCGGCATGGATCCTTCCGGGCTGGGCGCCTTCCGGATGGAAGGGGCGCCTCCCATTAGATCCCGGGGCCGGGGATGGAAATGTAAGGAAGTGTCAGGGGAGGGCCTTCGCTCCCTTCAGACGTTGAAGCGGAAGTTGATCACGTCGCCGTCGTGCACGACATACTCCTTGCCTTCGCTGCGGAGCTTGCCGGCCTCGCGGCATCTGGCCTCGCTCCCCAGGCGCACCAGGTCCTCCCAGTGGGTCACTTCGGCCCGGATGAAGCCGCGCTCGATGTCGGAGTGGATCTTGCCGGCGGCCTTGGGGGCCGTGAGGCCACGTCGGATGGGCCAGGCGCGGCACTCGTCCTCGCCCGCAGTGAGGAAGCTGATGAGATCCAGCAGGGCGTAGGCCCCCCGGATGAACCGCGCGATGGCGGGTTCGGCCAGGCCCAGGGACGCCACGAACTCCAGCTGGTCCTCGGGCGACATCTGGGCGATGTCCATCTCGATCAGGCCGGCCAGGACCACCAGGCCGAGGCCCGCCCCGCGGGTGTGGCGCGCCAGGTCCCCGGGGGCGGGGGCGGCGGCCTCGGCCTCGGCGACGTTGAACACCAGGAGCAGGGGTTTCTGGGTCAGGAAGCGGTACCCCGCGAGGGAGGCCCAGGCTTCGGGGGCGACGCCGTCCACCTTGCGCAGGGGCACGCCGGCCTCCAGGGCGGCCTTGAGGGTGCCCAGGAGCTCGGCCTCGCCGGTCTTCGCCTTCTCCTTGGCGAGCCGCTCCAGGCGCTTCTCGATGAGGATGAGGTCGGCCAGGTTCATTTCGTCCTCGAGGCCCTTGGCCTCGGCGAGGGGGTCGGGGACCTCGCCCGCCGCGCCCGGGAAGCCCCGCACCACCTGGCATAGCGCATCCACCTCCCGCATGGCCCGGAGGGTGGCCTCGTCCAGGCTCTGGCCGTGGCCCCCCGCGGAGGCCGCGGCCACGTCGCAGAAGGTGATCTCGGCCAGGGTGGTCTTCCTGGGGTGGAAGAGGCCCGCCAGCGCCGCGACCCGTTCGTCGGGGACCTTGACGGTCCCCAGGTTGGTCCTGCCCCGGGCCGCGCCGAAGCCGGTCTCGGCGGAGAGCCCCGTGAGGGCGTTGAACACCGTGGTCTTGCCGCAGCCTGGGAATCCGACCAATCCGACCTTCATGGCATGCCTCGCAAAGGGCTGTGCGCGCGCTTCGGTGATGGCCGGAAGCCCGCCATCCCGATCCCTGGAGCCTGATTCGTTGAGCCGATTGTAACCCGACGGGTCCGGATCACGGAAAGATCTCCTCCTTGGCGGCCCTCAGGATGGCGAGCACGGCCGGGTGGACCAGCTTGCGCTCGGCGGAGACGGCGTAGGTCCGTTCCCGGACCCCGTCCAGGCTGCCCAGGGAACGCACACCGTAGGTCCTGGCCACCTCCTGGCTGATGGCCGCGGGCGCCGCGAAGAAACCCAGGCCCTGGGCCCCGAAGGTTTCCAGAAGGGCGGTGTCGTCGAATTCCCCCACGATCAGGGGCACGACGGCGTTCCGTTCAAACCAGGCGTCCAGGGAGCGGCGCAGCGCGTTGCCCGGGGAGGGGAGCAGGAGGGGCGCGCCGTTCAGGCCGCCGGGGAAGAGGCCCGGGTGGCGTTCCGCCAGGGCCGGGGTGCCGAAGAGCTCCACGCCGGATTCGCCCAGGACGTGGTTGTAGGCCCGCGCCCCGCTCCGGGGCGTCCAGGGGGCGTCGGAGAGGACGATGTCGATCTCGTGGGTCTGGAGGGCGTCGAGGAGCCGGGGCAGGGGCGCCTCGCGGCAGGCGAGCCGCAGGGGCTCCCCGAGCTCCAGGGCGGGTTGCAGGAGGCGGTGCACCATCAGCTTGGGGAGTACGTCCGAGACGCCGGCCACCAGCTGGAGGGCCCGGCCCGTGGGGTGCCCCTTGAGCTGGTGCTGGAACTCACTTCCGAGGGAGAAGATCTCCTCCGCGTACCGGAAGGCCGTCTGCCCCGCGGAGGTGAGCCGCAGGCCCCGGCCGGATTTCTCGAAGAGCCGTTCCCCCAGGCTCGCTTCCAGTTGGCGGATCTGGGTGCTGAGCGCCGGCTGGGAGAGGTTCAGGGTCCTGGCGGCCGACGTGATGGACCCTTCCTTGGCCGCTGTCCAGAAATAGAGCAGATGGTGGTAGTTGAGCCATTCCATGCCTGGATGATACATCTATTAAATGAATGGAATGGCTAAATACAATATATAAAACCTACTCCTTTCTGGACCCATCCTGTAGGTGCACGCGCCGTGCGAGGAGTGATCCATGAAGATCCTGCTGAAATCCCTCGGTTTCAACGCTGGCGAAGCTTTGCATCAGCACGCGGTTTCGCGGCTGGGGTCGGCCCTCGAGCACTGGGGCGACCGGCTCGAGGGCGCGGTGGTCCGGATCATGGACGCCAACGGACCCCGGGGCGGGGTGGACAAGGTCTGCTCCATCCAGATCGCCCTCCCCCATCGGGCCTTCGTGGTGGTCACCGCCGCCGCCTCGGACTACTACGCCGCGGTGGACCTGGCGATCCACCGCGCATGCCGGGCCACGGCCCGAGCCATCGGGCGCCTCGCCCAGACCAAGGGACGGGGCGGCTCCTGGCCCCTGGCCGCCTTCGAATGATCGTTCACCGCCGAGGACCGGAAGAAGCTCGCGGCCGTCCTGAAACAGCCGGATCCGGGCCTGGCCCGGGGCATGGGGCTGCCGGTGCTGGGCCAGGTGGCCCGGCGGGAGGGATGGGGCTTGGCCTTCGGCAGGGAGGACAGGGGGTTCACGGCGCGGCCGGAGCTTCCCGGCTGGCGCCTGGGCGCGTCCCGGGTCCGGGCGGGAGCGGCTGCAGCGGCGCGGGGGTGGGCGCCGAGGCCAGATGGGCCCAGACGACCTCGCACATCCACAGGTCGGCTCGAAACCGCTCCAGCAGGGCGATCTTGGCCCTCCGGCGCAGCATCAGCAGGCCCGGGTGTTCCGGGTTCGGAGCCCTTCTCTCGAGTTCGACCAGTTCGAGGGCGCGGGCATTCTGATGGTCCACCAGGGGCTTCCAGGCAACCTGGAGGTCCGGCACGGCCGCGTTCGCGGCGCGAAGGACGCTCTGGCTGGCCTGGGTTGCCCTGGCCTGCGCGGCGAAGACCCTGCGCTGCTCGAAGGTGAGTGCCTGGTCGCCCAGGCCGGGGCCCGGATCGAACGCCTCGTCGGTCCTGGCGGCGCTCAGGGTCGTGGCGGGCGCGAAGTAGCGCCGGTTCTGGGCCACGGCCGCCTTCACCTTGCCGGCCACTTCGGAGGCGGGCCGTGGCGCGGGGGTGCCTGGCGCCGTGGGTTCGGCAACGGCGAGGCCGCTGTCCACCAGTCCCTGGCGCCAGCCGTTCCAGATGCCCAGGCAGGTGCGCCGCAGCGACGCATAGGGGACGTCGGCGATGATGCCCAGCAGGGCCCGGGCATCATCGCCCCGGTCGGCCGGGACCGGCAGGGCCGGAGGAAGGGGCGTGATGGGGCCGTTGATGCGGTAAAGCTCCAGCAGGTCCCGTTCCAATTCCTTGATGGCATTCAGGTTCTGCTTGCTGATGGCGGGCTGGCGGGACCGGGCGTCCGCGACGTTTTCCGGCATGCCCTGGAGGTTGATCATCCGGCCCTCCATCGGGACCTCGGCCGCCGCGCCCGGTCGGGGGGGCGCAGGGACCTGGCTCAGCATGGCCAGGATCAGCAGCGAAGACGGCATCATGGGGACTCCTGGTACATCAGTTCAGGCCCGGGGGCAGGGGCCGCTGCTGGGAAGGCCGGGTCCGGCCCGGAACGGCGCGGAAACCCGATTCGTACAAGGTCCAGCCGTACGGCATGTCCTTGAAGCGCACCGGGTCCGCCGCCTCAAGCTCCTTCCTGACCTCCTTCTGAAGCGCGAAGGCGGCATTCTTGGTGACACTAAGGAATTTGAAGCGGTTGGGATTGGGCGTGCCCCGGAGGTCGCCCCGCTCCGCGGTCGTGGCGGCCAGGAAGATCGCGGTGGCCAGCCAGGGCTCCACCGCGTCTCCGCAACGTTTCCAGGGCAGCATGGGCACCTGGATCTCCACGAGGATGAATTGGTCGTCGGAGCCGACCAGGAGCCGGCCATAGTTCTTGTCGAAGCCCTGGGTGAGGCGGTACCGGGCCTTCGGCTCCGCCTTCAGGAGCCGGTCGAACACCTTGGCCAGGCTCGGAGCGTGCTCCAGGGTCCAGCCCAGCACGCCCAGGAGCATGGGGTCCGAACCTTCGAAGAAGGGGATCCCTGGCCGTACCTGGAGGATCTCTGCGGGAGGCGGGGGGGGGTGCAGGAGCATTGCGGTACTCCGATGGCCCAGGGGCATCTGTTCGAAATGGGGATCGTGTCGCCTTTGACCTGGCCAAGCGCCCGGAGGTTGAAGGAGAAAGGGATCGCGCCGCGGGGTTCACGGCGCGGCTGGGACGACCTGCTGGATGAAGGGATCCTTTCGGCCGGTGGCAAGGGCGGTCAGATGCGTGAAGGCCCTTTCCAGGGCCCGGGCCTTGCGGAGGCTGGAAAGGGAGATGAGGGTCGCGGTGCCGCGGAACCCCGCCCCGTCCACCAGGAATTCGCCCCGGGTGCCGCGGGACCGCACCTGCAGATCGAAGGCTTCCGTGCCGTCGGCGCTACGCCTTCTCACAAGGATGACGTCGACGTTCCGAAGGGGAACCACCAGGGACCGGCCCGGATTCCGGAGGGTTCCGGCCAGGAAGGTGAACTGCTCGCCGTTGGCCGAGAAGGCGACCTGCAGCATGGGCAGGGCCTCCGTTTCATAGGACCGGATCTCCTGCACGATGTAGGTCATGGTTTCCGGCCGGGTCTGGGCGGGGAGGGAGGCCGGGGCGAAGGCGAGGATCAGGGCGGCGGGGAGGGCTCCATCCATGGGGTTGGTCACGTGGGTCCTCCCCCGAATTCCATGGCGGGACCTGGGAATCAGGGCCCTGGGCGCCGCCGCGTTGGCGGTGCCTTCAGGGAATGCGAGGAGCGTGGCCCAGGTTCCTAGACCGCAGCCGGGGCGCGGGGGAGCCGGCACGTTCTCTCTTTCATCCCTTGCATCCTGTGCATCCGTTTCATCCTTGTTACCGCAGGGCCAGCGATGAGGTGGGTGGCGCGCGGTTGATTTGCATGCGCCGACCCATCCCAGCTCTGGCCCTGCGGGAACAGGGATGAAATGGATGCACAGGATGCAGGGGATGAATAGGGCCCCACGGTTGGCGGCAAGAGGTTATGTACGCTAGGGAATTCCCAGCCTGCTCTTCAACCCCGGCGCCGCGCCGCGGCTGATCTCCACTTCCAGGCCGCCCTGGAGCTTGACCAGCATGCGGCCCGAATCCAGGTTGCGGGCGCCCAGGACGGCCTCGGGGCGCAGGAGCAGGTGCCGGTGGCCCCGGATCAGGCCGCGGCCCTCCAGGGCCTGCTCGGCCTCGGCCAGGGTCTTCCAGAGGGTGCGCCACTCGCCGCCGGCGTGGGCCCACACGGCGCCGCCCTTGAATTCGAAATGGGAGGTCTTCCCCAGGTCCAGGAGCACCAGGCCCTCCCCGGCCTTTACCGGGTAGCGGAAGGGACCGGACTGGACCGGCCTCACGGCACTGGATCGCGCGCTTCTCAGCCGCTCCAGGGTCAGGGCCAGGCGCTCCTCCGTGACGGGCTTCAGGAGGTAGTCCAGGGCGGCGTGCTCGAAGGCCTTCACGGCGTGCTCGGCGAAGGCGGTGACCAGCACCACGGGCAGGCCCTCCTGGATCTCGGCCATGACCTCCAGGCCGGTGAGGCCGGGCATCTGCACGTCCAGGAAGAGCGCGTCGGCGGAACCGCCGCCCTCCAGCCATTCCATGACGGCGATGCCGTCCTCCAGTTCCGCCACCACCTCGCAGCCCTGGCCCTTCAGGAGGCGCACCAGGCGCTTGAGGTTGTAGGGCTCGTCCTCGGCCACGACGATGCGCAGGGGTTCAGACATGGGCGGGTCCCCCGCCGGGGAGCTGGATGACGGCCCGGGTCCAGTCCCCCTCCCGCCAGAGCCGGAAGGAGGAGGCGGGATCGGCCCCCAGCAGGGCCAGGCGCTCCTTCAGGTTGCGCAGGCCGATGCTGTCCTGGGCGCCCCCGGCCGGGGAGCGTCCGGTGTTGGCCACTTCCAGTTCCAGCCCCCGGCCCCAGGGGCGCAGGCTGATGCGCAGCTCGCCCCCGGCGCGCTCGGGGCCGATGCCGTGCTTGATGGCGTTCTCCACCAGGGGCTGGAGGAGGAGGGGCGGCACCTCCCGGGCGTCCAGGTCCGGGTCCCAGGACCAGTGGATCTGGAGGCGCCGGCCCAGGCGCAGCTGTTCCATGGCCAGGTACTGCTCCACCACCTGCCGTTCCTGGGCCAGGGTCAGGGAGGTGCGGTCGCCGTGGTCCAGGAGGTGGCGCAGGAGGCCCGCCAGGTCCACCAGCACCTTCTCGGCGCCGGCGGGGTCCTCCCGGACCATCTCGGCCACGCCGCTGATGGCGTTGAAGAGCACGTGGGGGTTCATCTGGTTCTGCAGGGCCTTCAGCCGGGCCTGGGCCGCGGCCTTCACGGCCAGGTCCTCGCTCTCCTCGGCCCGTTCCATGCGGGCCAGGACGCCCCCGAGAAGGACGGCGAAACAGAGGAAGGCGGCGGCGAGGAGCAGGAGCCGGTGGGGCTGGAAGCAGTCGGGCATCTCGGGCATGGCGTGCATCCCGTGCATGCCCCGCCCCATCATGCCCCGGCCCATGCCGTGGGGCCCCAGGTGGCCCGGCATGCCGGCCCCCAGCACCTCCAGGAGCAGGAGGACGCAGAACGCGTTGAAGGGGATGGCCTGCAGGAGGCCCCGGAAGGGCCGGGCCCCGGGTTCAGGCCCGCCCGTCCACTGCCAGGGCAGGGGGGAGAGCACCAGGAAGAACAGGGCCCAGGCGAAGGGCGCCAGGGCCTCGCCGTCCAGGGGTGGGCTTTCGTGCCCCAGGGCCCACCGGGTGACGTTCCAGAGGAGGCCGAACACAAGGATGGCGCCCCAGGTCAAGGGGCGCCGCATCCTTTGGACCGTGGTCCGGTAGATCTGATCGGCCTTCATGATGACCTAGATTAGCGCACGCCCTGGGGGCAGGCACCCTGGCCGTGATGCCTTCCGCCCTTCATGCCCGTGGCGCAGTCCCGGCCCTTGCCCATGGCGGGACCGTCGGCGCAGCCCTGACCCCTGCCCATGCCGGGACCGTCGGCGCAGCGCTTTTCCCACACGGCCTTCTGCTCGGGGGTGAGGAGCTTGGCCATCTCCTGGCGGTGGGCCTGGCGCATCTCCAGCAGCGCGAAGCGGGCCTGGCTCTCCTTGTCGAAGAGGGCCTTCAGGGCGGCGCGGTCCGTGTCGGGCTTGGCCATGGCCTGGCGCAGGGCGTCGTGGGCGTCCCGGGCGGCCTTGCACTTCTCTTCCATGGCTGGGCGGTGCTTGGCCTGCAGGGCCGCGAAGGCGGTCTTCTGGGCCTCGGTGACGCCGGGAAGGTTCGCGCAGACGCCGCCGCGGGGGGTCCCGCAGGCGCCGCCGCCGGCGGTCCCGCAGGGACCGCGGCCGCCCGCGGCCAGGGCGGGCAGGACGGCCAGGGCCAGGGCGCCCGCGCAGAGGGTGCGGCTGAGGGTGGAGAAGGGATTCTTCATGGGTGCCTCCAGAGGTCCGGGGTATCATCCCCCGTCCACAGCATTGGAGGCCCGTTCGCCCCGGAACGTGGAGCCGGGGGCTCCGGATGCAGCCCGGGGGGGTCGAACGGCAGGATCGTGGGGTCGAATGGCATGCAAGTATCCATCCGGTCCCGGGTTGGATCTGGGATCATGGTTCCCGGGGACCCGTGCCGATGAAACTGCTCCTGGTCGAAGATGACCCCCACGCCTCCGCCTCCATCGCCAAGGGCCTCCGGGAGGAGGGCTTCATCGTGGAGGTGGCGGCCGACGGCGAGGAGGGTCTGCTCATGGCCCGGGGCGCGCGCTGGGACTGCCTGGTGCTGGACGTGATGCTGCCGGGGGTGGACGGCTTCACCATGCTTGGGGAGCTGCGGGCCTCCGGAAGCGAGGTGCCCGTGATCTTCCTCACGGCCCGGGACACCCTTTCCGACCGGCTCCGGGGGCTGGCCGCGGGGGGAGGCGACTACCTGGTCAAGCCCTTCGCCTTCTCGGAACTGGTCCTGCGGATCCGGAACCTCCTGAGCCGGGGCATGCCGGTGAAGGAGAGCACCTGGAGCGTGGGGGACCTCACCGTGGACCCGGTGCGCATGAAGGTCTACCGCGCGGGCCAGAGGCTGGACCTGAGCGCCCAGGAATTCAGGCTCCTGGAGCTCCTGGTGCGCCACGAGGGCCACGTGCTCACCCGGGCCCGCATCGCGGAGGAGCTGTGGGACCTGGCCTTCGAGAGCAGCGCCAACCTGGTGGACGCCGCCGTGCGGCGGGTGCGCCGCAAGGTGGACGATCCCTTCGGGGTCAAGCTCATCCACACCCGGCGCGGGGTGGGGTACCTCATCGCGGAACTCCATGACTAGGAATTCCCTCGTCGTCAGGCTTTCGGCCAGTTTCGCCCTCACCACCCTGGTCCTGGTGGGGGCGGGCTCGCTGTACCTCTACCGCTCCCTGAGCCTCATTCTCATGCGGGAGGGGGAGGACGACCTCCGCAGGGCCTCCACGGAGATCCTCCGCAGGATGGAGGGCCCGGCGGGGATTTCCGGGAACCTGGTGGAAGGGTGCGAATTCCGGGTCCTGGACGGGTCCGGACGGGTCGTGCAGCAGACCCCGGGCATGCCCGACCTGGAGGCCCGCGGGGCGAAGCCCGGGAGCTTCTTCCTGGTGGGGGAGGGGGATTCCCGCCACATGATCCTGGAATCCGGGTGGCGATCCGGGCGCCTGCAGCTTGCCCGGGATCTCCGCCCCGAGGCGCGCCGGCTGAACCGCTTCCGGGACGTGCTCTGGGCCACCCTCGGGCTCACCTCGGTGGCCGCGGCCATCGTGGGCCTCTGGACCTCGCGCCGAGGGCTGCTGCCCCTGCGTCACCTGGCGCGCCAGGCCCGGGCCATCCATCCCGAATCCCTGGGCAACCGGCTGCACCTGGAGGAGACGCCGGAGGAGCTGAGGCCGCTGGTGGATGCCCTCAACCGCTCCCTTTCGAGGCTGGAGACGGCCTTCTCGCGCCTGGCCGCGCTCAACGCGGACATGGCCCACGAGCTCCGAACGCCGGTGCACAGCCTCAAGGTGGAGGCGGAGCGGCTGCTGTCCCGGCGGGACCTGCCCCCGGACGTGGAGGACGGCCTTTCGGGAATGCTGGAGACCCTGGACCACATGGGGGCCATGATCGGGCAGATGCTCTTCCTGGCGCGGATCGAGGACCCGCGGGCCGTGCTGGTCAAGGCGCGGCTGTCGGCGGAGGACCTCCTGCGCAGCGCCCTGGAGCCCTTCGAGCTCCTGGCCGAGGAGGCCGGGGTCCAGCTGTCGGCCGCCGCCCCGGAGGGCCTGGGGATCCTGGGGGACGCGACCCTCCTGCGGCGGGCCATCCACAACCTCATCGACAACGCCATTCGCCACGCGCCGGAGGGCTCCACGGTCTCGGTGCGGGCCTGGGAATCCCCGGACACGTCCATCCTGTGCGTGGGGGACCAGGGGGAGGGCATCCCGGAGGTGCACAAGCAGAACCTGGGGCAGCGATTCCTGCGTTCCGATCCCTCCCGGAGCCGGGGCACGGGGGGCACGGGCCTGGGGCTGGCCATCGTCCAGAGCATCGTGAACCTCCACGGCGGCAAGCTGGAGATCCAGTCCGCCGTGCCCCGGGGGACCCTGGCGAACATCCTGCTCCCCCGAACCTGACGAAATGGTCAGGTCCGCGTCAGGAACCCATCAGGTGGGCGGCGCAGACTTGAAGCCATGCTGCAAACGGGTGGAGACAATTCCGGCCTGGGACGACGAAGGGCGGCCTCGCTGCTGCGGGGCCTCTGCTCTTTCGTGCTGGGCTGGCACCTGAAGGCCGGCGAGCCCCAGGTGGTGCTCAACGCGGGGCGGCCCGGCCAGATGGCGATGGTGTGCGCCCGGCCCGAGGTCAGCGGCGTCGAGGACCCCGCCCTTGGGAAGACGCTCCTGGACGTGGCCTACTGGGACCTCGCGCATTCCGGGGCCGTCCAGCCCCTCCTGGAATCGGCCTTCCCTGCCCCGGTGACGCACCTGGCCATGCGCCAGGCCGGAGCCAGCCTCCTCCTGAGGACGATGGTCAAGCCGGGCTGGACCGGCAAGCTCATCCTCCGGGTGGAAGTGACGGACCTGGGGGCGGAATCCCAGGTGTTCCGCAAGGCCTATTCCTTCGACGGGAAGACCCTGGCCCGCACCGCGCACCGCCTCGTGGACGACGTCATCGGCGCGCTCACGGGGATCCCGGGCGTCGCGGGCTCCCGGATCATCTTCGTGCACGAGCTGGCCCACGGCCGCAAGGAGCTGTTCCAGGTGGACCCGGACGGCGAGAACCTGACCCGGATCACCCACCACGAGAGCCTGACCCTTTCGCCGTCCATTTCCGAAGGCGGGCGCCTGGCCTACGTCACCTACGTGGCCGGACTCCCGCGCATCTGGGGCCGGCTGGACCCGAAGGAACCCTTCCGGTGCCTCTTTCCGCAGCTCCCCGGCGCGGAGGCCATGGCCTTCACCCCCGCGTGGTCCCCGGACGGCAGGCGCCTGGCCATGGTCCTGCCCAACCACCGCGGGGACTCCGACATCTCGGTCCTGAACCCGGCCAAGGGCCGCACCCGGCAGATCACCGGGAATTCCGGCATCAACACGGAGCCCGCCTGGAGCCCCACCGGCCACCAGATCGCCTTCACCTCCGACCGGGAAGGGTCCCCCCAGATCTACCTCATGGAGCCCGACGGTTCCAATGTGCGCCGGCTGACCCTGGAGGGGACCTACAATGCCAGCCCCGCCTGGAGCCCGGACGGGGGGATGCTCGCCTACGTGTCCCGCATGGACGGGCGCTTCAACCTCTTCGTGTACAAGCTGGCGGAAGGGAAGGCCTACCAGGTCACCCGGGGCGCCGTCAGTTCCGAGTCGCCGTCCTGGTCCCCCGACGGGCGCTGGATCGCCTTCGCCAGCGACCAGGACGGCCGGCGCCAGCTCTTCGTGACCGACCTTTCCGGGACCAACCAGCGCAAGCTCCTGGACCTTCCCGGATGCCAGTCCCCCGTCTGGACCCGGACCCGATGAGGTCCGCCGTCCGGAACCCCTTTCCCGTTCAACCCCGGCTGCGTCCCGAGGACGCCAGCCCCATGTAGGAGGGCCCGAAATGCCCAATTCCCGTAACCTCACCGTTCTTGCCCTGGGCTGCGGCCTGGTCCTGGCCGGCGTCGCCTGCAAGAAGCCCGAACCCCTGAAGGCCCCCGAAGCCCCGAAGGTGGACACCTCCGCCCAGGACGCCGACAAGGCCCGCCAGGAGGCCGAAGCCCGCCGCCGGGCCGAGGCCGCCCAGAAGGCCGAGAGGGACAAGCTGGAGGCCGCCCGCAAGGCCGAGGCCGAGCAGCAGGAGGCCTTCCGCAAGGCCGCCGACAAGGCCCTCACGGACGTGCTGTTCGCCTACGACAAGTCCGGCCTCACCGACGAAGCCAAGACCCAGCTCCAGGGCATCGCGGCCTTCCTGAAGGCCTATCCCAAGGCGGCCCTCCGCATCGAAGGGAACTGCGACGAGCGGGGCACCGTGGAATACAACCTGGCCCTGGGCGAGCGCCGCAGCAGCGCCGCCAAGGACTACCTGAAGGGCCTGGGCATCGCCGAGGACCGGCTGTCCACCGTGAGCTACGGCAAGGAGAAGCCGGTGTGCACCGATTCCGTCGAGGCCTGCTGGAGCCGGAACCGCCGGGACCACTTCGTCCTCAGGCAGTAGGCACCTCGACCCGCACCGACAGGGCGTTCAGGGCCACGCGGTGCAGGATTTCGCTCACCGTGGCGCAGCAGTCCCCCAGCACGGTCACCGCATAGGGCTCCGCGGCCCGGGAAAGGGCCGTGTGGGTGACGCAGTTGTGGGTCATCATGCCGGCCAGCTTAAGCCCGGTGGCGCCCAGGTCCCGCAGCGTCCGGTCCAGGGTCGTGCCGTGGAAGGCGTCCGCGTGGCGCTTCACGATCACCGGCGCGCCGGGGGCGGCGGCCAGGATCCGGGGGTGGATCCGGGCCCCGGGCGTACCCTCGTTGAAGAAGGGCGAGGGCCCATCCGCGAGGTGCTGGACCAGGATCACCGGGACCCCCTGGGCCCGGGCCTGGCCCATGGCCTTCTCCGTGTTGGCCAGGGCGGCCTCGGGGTTCCAGAGGGGGAAGGCCCCCCCGGGGAAGTAGTCGTTCTGGACATCGATGATCACCAGGGCTTGGGTCATGGGGTTCTCCCGCGGCAGTGGAGCCGGCAGGTTCAAGGTAGGCGGGGGGCGGGCAGGGGTGGAGTGGCGGAACGGACCAATTCCGGGTTATAACTGACAATCATGGCGATCCGCATCGGCATCCTGGAGTACCCCGGCGCCCAGGCCTCGGCGGTGCTGGGGCTGAGGGATCTGCTGGACCAGGCGGCCAGGCTCCACCGGCAGCGGGGCGGGGAGGGTCTGGACACCCGGGTCCTCCAGGGCCTTGGGGAACCGGAGGCGCCCTTGGCGGCGCTGATCCTGCCCCCGGCCCTGGGCGGGGAACCGGCGGAGGACCCCCTCCGTCAAGCCTGGCTCCTGGCCCGGCATGGGGAGGGCACGCTCCTTTGCTCCGTGTGCATGGGCGGCATGGTGCTGGCGGAAACGGGGCTCCTGGACGGCCGCCCCGCAACCACCCACTGGGGCCTGCGGGAGCGGTTCGCCCAGCGCTTCCCCCGGGTGCGCCTGGACACCGACCGCATCCTCATCGACGACGGCGATCTCCTGACGGCCGGGGGGCTCATGGCCTGGGTGGATCTGGGCCTGAAGCTGGTGAACCGGTTCCTGGGCCCCGAGGCCATGCTGGCAACCGCCCGGCAGCTCCTGGTGGATCCCGGCGGCCGGGAGCAGCGCTTCTACAGCACCTTCGCGCCGGTCCTCACCCACGGGGACCCGGCCGTCCTGGCCGTCCAGGCCTGGCTGCAGATCCATTTCGGGGAGAAGGTGGACGCGCCCGCCATGGCCGCTGCGGCCCGCCTGGGGGAGCGCACCTTCCTGCGCCGCTTTCGCCGGGCCACCGGCCTGCGCCCCACGGACTACCTGCAGCACCTCCGCGTGAGCAAGGCCCGGGAGCTGCTGGAACGCCCGGGCCTGGCCGTGGACGAGATCGCCTGGCGGGTGGGGTACGGGGACCCCGGGGCCTTCCGGAAGATCTTCCTGCGGCTCATGGGCCTCACCCCCGGGGACTACCGGCGCCGCTTCGCGGTGGCCGGCCGGTAAGGTGCGTCGGTAAACCGAAGGTGCCTCGGAACCGTGATAAAGGGGCTGCTCCAGGTTAGGTTGAGTGGATCCCCGTTCATCCCCATCCCGCCCCTTCTCACACCCGGGCCGCGAACTCCCGGTGGAAGGCGCCCAGCTTCTCCACCACCGCGCGGATCTTGTCGGTGGGGGGGAGGATGGTGGTGCGGAAGTGGGCGGTGCCCTCGGCCTGTCCGAACCCGGAACCGGGCACCACGCAGATGCCGGTGGCCTCCAGGAGCGCCATGCACCAGGCCTCGTCATTCACGCCCGGGGGCAGCTCCACGCGGGGGAAGGCGTACATGGCGCCCGCGATGACGTTGCAGGTGATGCCCTCGATGCGGTTGAGGCCCTCGGCCAGGATGACGGCGCGCTGCTTCATGCTCTCCAGGATGCCGCCGCGCTCCTTCTGGAACAGGGCGTGGGAGGGGGTGCCGGGGCGGGGGGGGTTCACCATGGCGTAGGTGGCGACCTGGCCGGCCAGGTTGGCGCAGAGGCTCACCGACTGGAGCTTGAGGATCTGGGCCGCCACGTCCGCGGGGACGTTGCGGTGGTCGAAGTAGCCGCCCCGCACGCCGCACTCGCCCTGGAAGCCCTTGGAGCAGGAGTGGAAGCTGAAGAGGGAGACGTCCTTGATGCCCCGGTCGTGGAGGACCTTGGCGAAGGAGACGAAGGTGTCGCCGGGGAGGTAGATGTTCTCCTGGTACACCTCGTCGGCCAGCACGGACAGGCCGTGCTTGCGGGCGAATTCCAGGACCATGGCGATGTTCGCGGCGTCCAGCACGGCGCCGGTGGGATTGCCGGGGTTGATGACGCAGATGGCCTTGACCCGGGTGCCCTCGGCCTGGGCCTTGGCCAGGGACGCTTCCAGGAGGGCGGGGTTGAGCCGCCAGTGGTCGGCCTCGTCCAGGCCGTAGGGCACGATCCGACCCTCGTAGAGGGTGATGGTGGCGCTGTAGAGGGGGTACTGGGGGATGGGGATCATGATGCCGTCGGTGGGGGAGGCGATGAGCAGCTTGAGGATGCTCTGGACGCCCTTGCTGGCCCCGTCCGTGAGGTAGATGTGGTCGGGGTCCACGGCCGCGCCGTCCCGCGCCTCGATGAACCGGGCCACCGCCTCGCGGATGAAGCGCACGCCCCTGCTTTCGCTGTAGGCCCCCAGGCCGTGCCGGGTGCCTTCCAGGATGGCCCGGGCGGTGTCCAGCACGTCGGAGGGGAAGACCCCGGGGGCGGCGGTGAGCAGCTCCGGGTACTCGCACAGGGCCAGGAGCTGGCGCACGTAGGTGATGGGGCGCTGGCCCAGGGACTGGGGGTTGCCGATGTTGCAGTAGATGACCTCCCGGCCCAGCTTCTCCAGCTCCTGGGCGCGCGCGACGATGGGTCCGCGCACCGCGTATTCCGTGGCCAGTACGGCCTTCCCCAGGTCCTTGAGTTGCATGGTCATGGTGGCTCCCTCAAACGGTTTCGGCGTCGAAGACCCGCTCCACGCGGGCATTGATCTGACAGGTGACTTCGTAGGTGATGGTCCCGAGCACGTCGGCCCACTCCTGGGCCGTGATCTCCTCGGCGCCGCTGCGGCCCATGAGCACGACTTCGTCCCCCGGGGCGGCCCCGGCGTCGGGGCCCAGGTCGATCATGCACTGGTCCATGCAGACCCGGCCGACCACGGGACAGGAGCGGCCCCGCACCAGGGCCCGCCCGCGGTTGGAGAAGAGCCGGTTGAACCCGTCGGCGTAGCCCGCGGGCAGCGTGCCGATCCAGGTGTCTTGCGGGGCCACCCAGGTGCGGCCGTAGCCGATGCTGGTGCCGGCCGCCACCTTCTTCACGAAGGCCAGGCGGGTGAGGAGGGACATGCCCGGGTGGAGCGGGATCGTGCGCGGCGTGGTGGCGTCCGGATAGTGGCCGTAGATCATGATGCCGGGCCGGACCATGGAGAGCCAGGCGTCCTCGTGGCCCAGCACGGCCCCGGAATTGGAGGCGTGCACCAGCTCCGGCATGCGCCCGATGGCCGCGGCCAGGGTCGCCACGGTGCCCCGGAAAAGGGCGATCTCGTCCCGGGTGTAGGCGATCCCCCCCTCCTCGTCGCTCACCGGGAGGTGGGTCATGACCCCCTCCAGGAGGAGGTCCGGGCACTGCCGTTCGATGAAGAGCGCCAGGGCCGGCGCCTCCCCGGGGGTGACGCCGATGCGGCCCATGCCGGTGTCGATCTTGAGGTGGACCAGGGCCTTGCGCCCCAGGCCCGCGGCCACCGCCTGGAGGGCCTCGATGTTGGGCCTTTCGCACACGGCCAGGGCGATGCCGGCGGACACCGCTGCGGCCATCTCCTCCGGGAAGGCGGGGGAGAATTTCAGGATCGGGAGCTTCAGGCCCGCCTCCCGCAGCTCCAGGCCCTCGGGCACCGTGGCCACGCCCAGCCCGTCCGCGAGGCCCAGCCGCTCCGCCATGCGCGAGACCTCCACCGCCCCGTGCCCGTAGGCGTTGGCCTTGACGGCGATGAGGACCTTGCGGTCCGGGCCGACCTGGGCGCGGATCCCTTCCAGGTTCCGGCGGATGTTCCCGAGATGCACCCGGGCATGGGTCTGATAGAGCATGGGTTCCCCTCGTCGATTCTAGCCCCGGATGACCGCCTTCTGCACGTAGGGCGAGGTGGAAAGGGCCAGAAGCGCGCTGTAGCTGGGGCTGAAGCCCAGCTCCATGCCAAGTTTCACGGGCGTTTCCGCCTCCTCCACGTCCAGCACCAGGTGGTCGCTGCTGCCGCCCAGGACGATGATGCCCTTGTCCTCGGGCTGGATGCCGTCCACGGTGACGTCCTGGCGCCCCAGGTTGCAGATGGCCCGCAGGCGCACGCCCCGGTCCTCGAAGGTCTCGAAGCCGCCGAAGGCGTCCTGGCCCCGCTCCCCCACGGGGATCGAAGGCTTGCGCTCCAGCTCCACCACCTCGGCCACCATGCGGAAGGTGTCCTGGCGGGTGCCGGGCCAGGGACTGCGGTCCAGGACGTTCCGGCCCAGGACGATGGCCTCCCCGATGCGGAACTGATTGATTTCCTTGGGCATGTGTCCCGACTCCAGGAGGGGGAGGCTGGCGCTGTTGCCCCCGGAGAGGGTGGCCAGCTCCAGGCCCGTGGCCCTGCGGCAGGCGTCCCGCACCTCGATGAGGGCGGTCATGTTCTCCACGGAGGGGATCACGCCGCCGTAGCAGGCCAGGTTGCAGCCCAGGCCCGCCACGTGGATGTGGGGCATCCGGCTGGCCTCGCGCACCACGCGGATGGCCTGGTCGGGCCAGACGCCCTCCCGCAGGTCGCCCACGTCCACCATGACGATGATGTTGTGGTGGACGTTGTGGAACTGGGCCGCCTCGGACAGGAGGCGGATGGTCTCGACGCTGGAATTGAGGGTGGTGTCCGCGCAGCGCACCACGTCCGCGGCGCGGCTGGGGGCGGGGATGCGCAGGAGCATCAGGGGCAGGGACTGGCCGGTGTTGGCCATGGACATGAGGTTGGCGATGCGGGAATCGGCGATGAGGTCGGCCCCGCCCAGTTCCAGGGCGTGCACCACCGCCGGATGGGCGCAGGTCACCTTGGTGACGCAGGCCACCTTGGCGCCGTGGGCGTGGCAGCGGCCGATGACGGACCGGGCGTTGGCGGTGATGCGGTCGGGGTAGATCTCGAGGCGGGGGGTCCGGTAGTACATCAAGGCTCCGATTCGGCCCAGCGGCGGAAGGTGGTCTTCACGTCGTCCGGGTAGGCCTGGGCCAGGGTGCCCAGGGCAGAGAAGAGGTAGTCGCGGTCCATGAGGATGCGCGCTTCGGGCGGGGGCAGGAGGTGGGTTCCGGCGCCGGTGCAGATGGCCCGCAGGCATTCCGCGGCGCCCGGGACCCGGGTGAGGGCGCCGCCGGTGGCCACCACCCACTTCACGGCCGTGAGGTCCTTGCCCTTGACGATCTGCTTGCGGCCCGTGGGGGTGTAGAGGTCGGTGACGGCCCCCGCGTGGCGGCGGGTGCCCACCTCCACGGCCCGGGCGCAGAGCCAGCGGGTGAGCTCCCGCTCCCGCTCCGTGGCGGGCAGGGCCTGCAGGTCCAGGAGGCGGTCCCGCCAGGCGTCGGTGCCGCAGGTGTCCATGATGTGGTGGGCGTTGACGTAGACGCCCAGGTCGCCCTCCACGGTGCGCTTGGCCCGGGGCTCGGGCTCCACCAGCTTCGGGGCGAACTCCAGGCTGCCGTCGGTGACGGAATGGACGTCGGTGGTGGCGCCCCCCACGTCGAAGACCAGGCAGTCCCCCATGCCCTCGGCGAAGAGCTCCGCCCCCCGCAGCACCGCGCCGGGCGTGGGCAGGATGCCCCAGCGGGTGAGGCCGGCGAAGGTCGCCATGCCCGGGGCGTGGATGATGTGGCGGCTGAAGAGATCGTGGATCTGCCGGCGCAGGGGCTGGATGTTGAGGATGTCCACGTCGGGGAAGACGTTCTCGGCCAGGAGCAGCTCGATGCCGGCCTCCCCGAAGATCTGCCGGATGGGGCGCTGCAGGGCCACGTTGCCGGCGTAGACCACCGGCACCGCCAGGCCCAGGGCCGCGATGCGCTCCGCGTTGCGCAGGACGATGCCCTTCTCGCCGTAGTCCACGCCCCCTGCCAGGAGGATCATGTTGGGCGCGATCTCCCGGATCTCCTCCAGGTCGTAGTCGTCCAGGGGCCCCGCCGTCACCTGCTTGACGATGGCCCCGGCCCCCAGGGAGGCCTCCTGGGCGGCCCGGGCCGTCATGCTCTTGGTGAGGCCGTGCACGGTCATGCGCAGGCCCCCGGCGGCCGAGCTGTTCACGAAGGTCTCGGGCGAACCCACGGGCCTCCCGAAGCGCCCCTCCAGGTCGGCCACGGCCTCCCGGACCCCGATGCCCACGTCGCCCGCGGCCACGGAGGTGGGCGCGAAGCCCTGGGCCAGGTGCCGGAAACCGTCCCGGCCATCGCGGGCGAAGCCGTTCACCTTCGTGATCGTGCTTCCCACCTCGATGGTCAGGACCTGGACCGGATCCACGCTACACCACGCCCCGGGCCCGGAGCACCTTGACCATGGCGTTCACCACGTGGATGCCCTTGGTGCCGCGCCCGAAGGTGGCGTCCAGGCCCGTCTCGGCGGCCATGTCGCGGTTCACCTGGGTGCCGCCGGCGATGAGCACGATGCGGTCCCGGATGCCCTTCTCCCGGCACAGCTCGGCCAGCTTGCGCATCTGGGCGCGGTGCACGTCGTTGTGGCTGATGATGGTGGAGATGAGGATGGCCTGGGCCCCGGTCTCGATGGCGGCGTCCACCAGCTTGCCGATGGGCACCGAGGTGCCCAGGTAGGTGTACTTCACGCCGTACTTCTCGATGCCGCCGTGCTTGATGTCCAGGATCTCCCGGAGGCCGACGCTGTGCTCGTCCTCGCCCACGGTGCCGGCGACGACCCGCAGGCCCGTGGCCTTCACGGCCGCGCGCAGCACCTCCTCGGGGAGGATGATCTCCTTCTCGGGGATCTTGAGGGAGCTCCGCTCGATGTCGAAGGCCACCTTGCCCTTGACCTCCACGAAGCAGCCTTCGGAGGGGTGCAGGACCATGGTGTTGATCACCTCGGGGTCGGCCAGGCCCATCTTCCGGGCCATCTCCACGGCGTACACCGGGGCGATGTCCTCGTTCTCGGGCACGAAGAGCTGGATGAGCACCGTGCCGTCCCCGGCCCACTCGGCCTCGGGCCGGATGAGGCCGCCCTTGCGGTAGGGGCGGGTCTGCTCCAGGCGGCGGTCGCAGGAATCCTCGGGGTCCAGCTCGTCGATGTAGACGATCTTCTCCGGCACGCAGAGGGTGCAGCCCCGGATGGGGGCGCAGGCCTTGTCCAGGCCCGCGGGCACGTGGTTGTGGCCGAAATGACTGCACACGGGGGCGAAGTAGTCGGGATCCCGGGGGACCAGGGAGCCCGCGCCCACGCCGCCCTTGCCGTCCCGGGCGATGCCGTCGCCGTTGCGGTCGGGGTACTTGGCGGAATCCACGAAGAAGCCCTGCTCCACGGCCGCGAAATAGCCGCCCTGTTCCACCACCTCCTCCAGGAAGGCCACGGCGCGCTCCTTGAGGTCGCGCACCATGCCGCCCAGGGGGCCCTCGTGGTTGAGGGTGAGGAGCTCCTTGATGCCGTCCAGGGCGGCCCATGTCTGCTTGACTGTCTGGACGCCGCGGATGTTGTTGTAGTGCCAGGGCACGTTGCGGCCCTCGTCGGGCGTGATGGTGGACTGGATGTCGGCGCGGGTGAGCATGGAGATGAGGGTGTCCACCGTGTGGGTGCGCACCGCCTCCTCGATGTCGGCCTCGATGTAGCGGGTGTTCTGCTGGGCCCGCATCTTGAATTCGCTGAAGAAGTCCCGCAGGGCCACGGCGTAGGGCAGGTCGTACCAGAGCTTGGGGGCCGGGGGGGAATTGGGGGGCACGGTGGAGAGGCCGATGAGGCTGCGGTCCATGCCCGCGGCCACGGAGAAGGCGCAGTTGATGCCGTGCTGAACCATGAGCTCGGGCATGACCAGCCAGCCCGCCTTGGCGGTGGCGTTGGCGTTGTGGGCGCCGTCGATCTGGAAGATGCCCGCGCCCGCCATGACGGCCTTGGCCTCGGCGGCGTCCACGAAGGAGCGGTACATGTTCACGTTGCGGTAGAGGACGTTGTACTGGGGATCCTGGTGGGCGCCGTTGATGCCCTCCTCCGCGAAGAGCACGGCCACTTCGGGGCCCGCCACGCCGGAGACGTAGGAGTGGAAGTTGATGGGCCGGCCCACCTCCTCCTCGATGAGGTCGCAGGCCTTGCGGCTGGCGCGGATCTGCTTGCGGGTGATGGGTACCCCGCCGATGCCTTCGGGGGTGCCTTCCAGGAGGCCGTCGATGTGGCTCTGGCCGGTGGTGCGGATGACCATGATGTGGTCCGCCCCGTGCCAGGCCGCCATGCGCATGCGCCGGATGTCGTCCTCGAAGCGCCCGGAGGCGATCTCCGTGGTGACGACGCAGGAGGGCTGGGGGTCGATGTGGTCGAAGTACTTGGACGCGGGCAGGCCGATGGAGTTCTTCAGGGGCGCGGACATGTCCCGGAAGTGGAAGGGGCCCATGTTGACGCCCTCGGTGGGCACGTCGCGCCAGGTCCAGCCCTTGCGGGGGGGGTGGTAGCCCTCCAGCCCTTCCAGGATGTTCTCGATGTCCAGCTTGGCGTTGGGTTCGAGGCTCATGCGTTCACCCCCTTGAAGAGGCCCTTGAGGACGTCCGCGTTCTCCAGGATCGCCGCGGCGGCGCCGCGCACGTCCTTTCCCGTGCGCTCCGAGACCTTCAGCAGGACGTTGCCCGCGCCCTTGGGCAGGAGCCCGGCCTCGAAGATCCGGTCCACCACGCCGTGGGAGCTGACGCTGTCCACCCCCATGCGCAGGAGCACGGAGCGCTCGATGGAGGGGCTCGTGTGGGTGCGGGCCAGCTCCACGATGGGTTCCACCACCTGGTTGCAGAGCTGCCAGAAGCGTTCCTTGAGCTGGGCGTCGCTGAGCCGGGCCAGTTCGGCCTGGCGTCGGGCGAACCGGTCGTGCCGGGCCTGGGTCTCGTCGGTCATCGGGGTCTCCATGGGTTCAGATGTGCGCGGCGGCCGAGGCCACCCAGTCGAGGTCCTTCTTGATGTCGGCGGCCAGGAAGGCCCGGTCGGCGTCGCTCCACTGGGCGACGGGGAGGGCCTTGGCGGCGTTGCGCAGGTAGGAGAGGCGCAGCTTGTCCATGTCCTGGACGCTGCCCCGCACCTGGTCCAGGCGCTCGGGGATGACGATGGCCTTGCCGGGGACGTTCTCCCTCGGGTCCCCCACGCGCACCTCGATGCCGTTCTCCCGGGCGAAGGAGAGCTGGCGGTTGTGGTGCTTGCCGGCGCCGGTGTACTCCGTCTCCTGCACCACCACGATCTGGTCCCGGTCCAGGTTGCGGGCCAGGGTCACGGCCGCGGTGAGGCTGGTGTTGCCCGCCGGGCCCCGCTCCAGGCCCTCCAGCTTGGCCAGGAGCTCGGTGACGTAGAACACCTCGCCCTGGGTGACCAGCTGGTACTCGTCCATGTAGCGCAGGCTGCGGGCGGCGTTGCGGGGCACGTCCACGCGGTCCGGCCAGGTGGCGAAGGGCACGCCGAAGCCCGTGTGCCCCGTGGTGAAGGACTTGCGGTTGAAGTCGGTGTCGGAGGCCATGTGCAGGCCCCCCAGGTCCACGGAACAGGCCACGATGCGAGTGTTGTCGCAGCCGGCGGAGAGGAGCCCCCGGGCGGTGCCCGTGAGGTTGCCTCCGCCCGCGTGGGTGATGACCACCGCGTCGGGATCCTTGCCGTAGCGGGCCCGCACCTGTTCCGCCACCTCCACGCCCAGGGTCTCCACGCCCTTGATGCCGAAGGGGGTGTAGAGGCTGGCATTGAAGAAGCCCGTGGTTTCCAGGGTGAGCAGCAGCTGGAAGAACAGCTCGGGCCCCACGGAAAGCCGCTGCACCTCCGCCCCGTAGGCCTCGCAGGCCCGGCTCTTCTCCAGGATCTCCGGCTGGCCCACGCCGCGGCTGTCGAAGACCTCCTGGACGATGATGCACTTCAGGCAGCGCATGGCCGCCTGGGAGGCCACGGCGGCGCCGTAGTTCCCCGAGGTGGCCGCCACGAGCCCCGCGTAGCCGCGCTTTTTCGCCTCGAAGGCGCTGATGGCCGCGCGCCGGGCCTTGAAGGACCCCCCGGCGTTGGCCGCCTCGTCCTTGACGAGGATGCGGGCCCCCTTGCCGGGCCCCGCGAATTCCCGCACCGCCTCGGTGAGCCGCGTCAGCTCGAACAGAGGGGTGTTCCCCACCTTGGTCTCCGCCTGGATGCGGACGATGTCCTCCAGGCCGTACCCCGTCTCGCGCATCATGCGCTCGTAGTCGAAGGCGATGGGGCTCTGGATGTAGTCCGAGAAATCGATGCCCAGGCTGGCCTTCATGATCTCGTTGCGCCGTCCCATGACGGCCTGGTAGGACATGTCCTTCATGGCCGCCCCCCGATGTGCAGGAGCTCCGGCACGGTCGCGCCGAAGCTGTGGGTGTAGCTGGGATTGACGACCTTCAGGACCCCCCTGTGGGCGTGCCCGATGAGGCTCGTCACCGTGACTTCGGCCCCCATCTCCCCGTCCTCCTGGAGGAATCCGGAGATCCGGAGCACATAGGGACAGCTCCGCGTCTCTTCCGGCAGATTGGGCGCCCTGTCCTCGGGCCGCAGCAGCACCCGCTCGATCTCGACCCAGGTCCCCTTGGGAATGACATTCATCCTGTGCTCCCTTCTCATTTCTTTTCTCAGCGCCTCTGCGAGCCCTCTGCGCCTCCGCGTTTGATTTTTTCCTTGGTAATGCCCCGATGATCGGGCAATGGACCGCCAGCGCGGACACGTCATGAAAAGAATCAAACGCAGAGGCGCTGAGGGCTCGCAGAGGGTCGCTGGGAAAAGCTACTGATGGATCTGCTCCCTCATGTCGCCCATGATGGCCCTTGGCACCGGCAGGTCGATCATGGTGAACAGGCCCGGCCTGGCGTTGATCACCTGCGGGATCATATTGATGCACATGGCGATGGTGCCGATGCCGCCGGGAACCTCGGGCTTGTTGGAGAGGTTCACGTTGGGCGTGCCCTTGATCACCACGTAGTCGCCGGTGTCGGTGCCTTCCAGTTCAGGTTCGATCTGCTGGGGGTGCACCATCTCCACCGCCAGCTTGCCGCCCACGGTGCCGAAGCCCAGCATGGTGCAGCCCGCGACGTTCCCGGGCTTCACTTCCGCGTACTTCGTCTTCCGCAGCACATTGGAGACGATGGGGGCCATGGACTGCTCCACGGGCTTGTCCAGCTTCCAGCCGATGGCGTCGCAGATCATGTTCACGGATTCGTTGAACCCCACGTGCCCCGCCAGGTGCCCGGAGGCGGACTGGGCCTTGAATTCCTCGGGCGTGAGGCCCACGCCCTGCTCCTCCATGACCGCGGGGCCGAAGGGGGACAGGCTGTTGACCCGCTCCGCCTTGATGTAGTCCACGTCGGTGCAGGCGCCGGTCATGAGGATCACCAGCAGGTCCATCATGAGCCCCGGGTTGATGCCGGTGCCCAGGATGCTCACGCCGTTGGCCTTGGCCAGGCGGTCCAGCTCCTCGGCCAGGGCGGGCTCCTTGGCCTTGGGATAGGCCATCTCCTCGGCCGTGGAGATCACGTTGATGCCGCGCTCCACGATCAGCTTGATCTTGTCGAAGGCCTTGCGGGTGAAGCTGTCGGTGGCGAGGATCACCACGTCGGCGCTGCCGCGGGTGACCACCTGGTCGATGTCCCCGGAGATGACCACGTCCCTGCGGGCGCCCCGGGGAACCCCCAGGACCTCGAAGATGCTCTTGCCGACCCGGTCCGGGTGGATGTCGCAGACGCCGACGATGTCCACGCCCTTCTTGCGCAGGAGCACCTCGGCGATGCCGCCGCCCATGGCCCCGAATCCCCAGATGGAGACCCTGACGTTTTCCTGTCTCATCGTGTTGCTCCAGTCTAGAGGGTGGCGACCATGACGGCCTTGATGGTGTGCATGCGGTTCTCGGCCTCGTCGAAGACCTTGGAGTGGTGGCTGCGGAACACCTCGTCCGTCACTTCGCGGATGTCGTGGCCCTTGTCCTTCATGTCCTTGGCCAGCTTCGTCTCGAAGTCGTGGAAGGCCGGCAGGCAGTGCAGGAAGATCATGTCGGGGTTGGCGGTCTTCCGGACCAGGTCCATGGTGACCTTGTAGGGGGTCAGGAGGCGCACGCGCTCGGGGATCTGGTCCTCCTCGCCCATGGAGGCCCACACGTCGGTGTAGATGACGTCCGCGCCCGCGACGGCGTTCACGTCGTCGGTGATCTCGATCTTGGCGCCGGTGAGCTTGCCCACTTCCCGCACGCGGTCCAGGATCTCCTGGCTGGGGTTGAGCTCCTTGGGGCCGAGGCCCACGAAGTGAATGCCGGTCTTGGCCGCGCCGTACATCAGGGCGTAGCTCATGTTGTTGCGGATATCGCCGGCGAATACCAGCTTGACCTTGTTGAGGGGCTTGGCCACGTGCTCCTCGATGGTGAGGAAGTCGGCGAGGATCTGGGTGGGGTGGTCGATGTCCGTGAGGCCGTTCCACACCGGAACGCCGGAGAACTTCGCCAGGTCCTCCACCACCTCCTGCTTGTAGCCGCGGTACTCGATGCCGTCGAAGAAGCGCCCCAGGACCTTGGCGCTGTCCTCCAGGGACTCCTTCTTGCCCATCTGGGAGCTGTTGCTGTCCAGGAAGGTGACGTGGGCGCCCTCCTCCAGGGCGGCCACCTCGAAGGCGCAGCGGGTGCGGGTGGAGGACTTCTCGAAGAGCAGGACGATGTTCTTGCCCTTGAGCAGGTAGTTGTAGACGCCCATGCGCTTCTTGGCCTTCAGGTCCCGGGAGAGGTCCAGGAGGTAGCGCACCTCCTCCACGGTGAAGTCCATGAGGCTGAGGAAGCTGCGACCCTTGAGGTTGACGGCCATGGTGGTTCTCCTTTTCGGCATGGCAAGTATATTGCGCATTTTTGGGATGTGCAATATATTACCCTTCGAGGTACCCATGGCCTTCGACCCCCGGAAACTCTTCCTTCCCATCTCCCTGAACATTGTCAAAAAGCGGCACGACCTGAAGTGGAGCCAGCAGGAGCTGGCGGACCGCGCGGGCCTGAGCCGGCGCATGATCGGCATGATCGAGAGCGGCGAGAGCAACGTGAGCCTGGCCACCCTGGGCCACATCGCCGCCGCCTTCGACCTCACCTTCTCCGAACTCCTGGACGCCCCCCAGGAGCCGGCCCACCCCGACAGGGGCGTCCAGCTGTGGCAGGGCAGCCGCCCCGGCACCAAGGTGGACCTGCTCCAGAGCTTCCCCGCGCGGCGCACGGTGGAGCTCTGGAAGTGGACCATCGCCCCCGGCGACCGCTACCAGGGCGAACCCGACCTCCCCGGCTACCGCGAGATGGTCTACGTGGTCCGCGGCGAGCTCACCCTGGAACAGGCCGGCGCCACCCAGGTCCTCAAGGCCGGAGAGTCCATCGCGTTCCCCTCGGACTCCCCCTACGCCTTCGCCAACACCGGAAAAGGCAGCTTGAGCTTCATCCTCAACGTGGTCGCCTAGAGTAGGCGTCCGGGTCCCGGACATTCGCCCCGGTTCGTTGCTGCGTGCGCCGCACGCAGCAACGGAAGGCTCTCGCCTCTTCAGGGGGGCTGTGTTGTCACCCATTGGCCCCGACCCAGCTTGAGGACGTGCTTCGCGTGGGTTGACAGGAAGGTAGGGTCGCGCCGAGGCTGACCAGTTGCGGCGCCCACCGGCACCGATTCGGTTTACGCGAAGCGGATCCAATAGGCTTTTGGTAGCCGCTCGTTGCCTGGGGCCCCCAGGAGAGCCCTTCCGCCCCGGACTTCCCTTCGCTCAACGAAGGGAATGGGCGCAGCACAGCCCCTTGTCCCCTTCTCCCAACCCGTCATGGCCGGCTTGTCCGGCGATGACGAACCAGGGCGTACGTCCGGGACACGGACGAATACCTAGAACGGCTCTAGCCGCCCCCCACCAGCGGGAACAACGCGAGGGTGTCCCGGTCCTGCAGCGTCCTGTCCAGCGCCGCGTGGAGGCCGTTGACCATGACGATTCCCATGTCCCGGGCGGTGAAGTCGAGACTGTGGATGACGTGGAGGCAGTCCGCGCCGTCGGGGTAGGTCCGTTCGGCTTCCTTGAACCTGCCGTTGCGGAAGTGGGCGAAGAGCTTGACGGTGATGAGCATCAGAAGTTCCAGAAGGCGTCCACCTCCTCGTCGCTGAAGTCCCACACGGCGTTGTGGGGGGCGACGGGGTCGGTGCGGAAGAATTCCGGGAGGCGGTCGTGGACGGGGGTCATGCCGGCGGCCATGTTGAAGGCGCGCTCGGTCTTGAGGACCGTCTTGCCCAGCTCGGCCACGTCGTCGCCGGTGAGGGCGGCGCCGAAACGGGCGTTGATCATGTCGATGAGCGCCGGCAGGCATTCGGGGACGTCCAGGGCGGGGAAGGCCACGAAGATGCACATGCCGGTGGAATCGATGGCGGCGGTGGCGATCTGCAGGTTCCGGCTGAGCTCCACCTGGCCGTCCTTGCGGAGGGGATCCACCTGGCCGCCCACGTTGAGGATGTTGGTGGCGATGGTGTAGCCCGCGGTGTGGTCGGCGCCCATGGGGGTGGTGGCGTAGGTGATGCCGATGCCCTTGACGGAGCGGGGGTCGTAGGCGGGGATGCCCTGGTTCTTCACCACGGGCACCCGGGTGATGCCGTAGGTGCGGCCCACGGCCCCGGCGCCCGACGCGATGACGCGGCCCAGGGCGGTGCCCCGGCCCACCTCCTCCCGGAGGATGCGCAGCATCTCCTTGCCGTCGCCCCAGGGGAGGATGCCGGCCTCCATGGCCACGCCGAAGGCCACGGCGGTCTCGATGGAATCGATGCCCAGGTCGTCCATGATGCTGTCGGCCATGGCGATGTCGTCCAGGTCGGTGATGGTGCAGTTGGCGCCCAGGCCCCAGATGGTCTCGTACTCGAAGCCGGAGGTGAGGTACTTGCCCTCCTTGTCGTTGTAGACCTGGGAGCACTGGATGACGCAGCCCGCGTGGCAGCCGTGGCGGGGCTTGCCGCCCCGGGCCACGATGGTGTCGTGCATGGTCTCGCCGCAGATGGAATCGTGCCCGTCGAAGCGGCCCGCGGTGAAGTTGCGGGTGGGAAGGCCCCCCGCCTCGTGCAGGATGTTCACCAGGACGTTGGTGCCGTAGGTGGGCAGGCCCGTGCCGCTCACCGGGTGGTCCATGAGGGCCTTGGTGAAGACCCGGGAGGCGGCCTTGAACTTCTCGGGATCCGCGATCTGGATGCCCGGCGCCCCCTCCTCCTCGAGGGTGATGAACTTGACCCGCTTGGAGCCCATGACGGCGCCGAGCCCGCCCCGGCCGTGGCTGCGGAGCTTGCCGGAGGGGTCGCGCACGGAGATGTTGGCCGCCGTCACCCGCATCTCGCCGGCGGTGCCGATGGATATGACCCCGGCCTTCTTCCCGTGCCGGGCCTCGAGGACGTCCAGCACCGCGAAGTTGTTGCTGCCCACCAGCTCACGCTCCTCCCGGATCTCCACGCCGTCCTTGGTGACCCGCAGCCCGTACCAGGCGTCCCCCTGGGGCACCCCCTCCAGGACGAGGGCCTTGATGCCCAGCCGCGCGAACATCTGGGCCGCGGTGCCGCCCACGTTGCTCTCCTTGATGCCGCCCGTGAGGGGACTCTTGGCCCCGCAGGAGAGGCGGCCCGAATTGGAGGCCGAGGTGCCCGAAAGGAGCCCGGGCGCGAAGACCAGCTTGTTGTTGGGGCCCAGGGGGTGGCAGGCCGGAGGGACCTCCTTGGCCACGATGGTTGAGGTGAGGGCGCGTCCCCCCAGGCCGGCCCAGGCGGCAGGCGTCTCCTCGCTGCGGGTGGTGAGGTCGGTCAGATTGACCCTGAGAATCCTGTCCATGGTTTTCTCCCTTGGGTCCGCGATGCGGAAGACAAGGAAAGGCAGGAGTTGTGCCAGGGCCGCCCCGGGCCGGGGGAACCCAGGCAAAAGCGGAGGCCCGCCTGGAAAAAAGGAGAACTTATCAACGTTCCATGATTGCGCACATTCGTCACATTCTGCGCCAGGGCGTACCGCCGGCCGAACGATGTGGGACACTTCGGTACGCACCTGGAGGCGGCCATGGGCTTTCGGAAGATCAACACCCCGGGGATCCTCTCCGCCTGGGAGCAGTTCGTCAGCACGGGGGACCTGGAGCCGGGGGTCCTGGCCCCGGAGGTGGAGGCCTCCTGGCGCCGCTGCCTGGAGGCGGGGGTGGACCCCTTCGCGGGCCGGGCCCCGGGGGTGCTGCGCCCCACGCTCTTCGCGGAGCTGCGCGAGCGCAAGCAGGACCTGATCCGGGTGGCCAGGCCCTTCATGGACAACCTGTTCGGCCTGGTGGCGGGGAGCTTCGTGGTGCTGCTCTTCGACGAGCACGGGGTCCTCCTGGAGACGGTGGGCGACCCCGAGCGCATCCGCACCTGCCAGGACCTGAACCTCAACGGCGGGGCCCTGTGGGACGAGCACGAGGTGGGCACCAACGGGGCCGGCACCTCCCTGATCCTGGGGCGGCCCTTCCAGGTTTCGGGTCCCGAGCACTTCTGCCGCAAGCACCACCGCTGGACCTGCTCGGGCGCGCCCATCCTGGACCCGGAGGGCAGGGCCATCGGCCTCCTGGACCTCTCCGGCCCCGTGGACGAGACCCATTCCCACACCCTGGGCCTGGTGATGGCCGCGGTGGCCGCCATCCAGAACGCCCTGATCCTGGGCCAGCGCAACCAGGAACTGACGCTCCTGAACGACCGCCTCTCCCGGGTGCTGGGCACCGTCACCGACGGGGTGGTGGTGGTGGACGCCCAGGGCGTCATCGGCCAGATCAATCCCGCGGCCGAACGCATCCTGGCCATCCCCGGGGCCCGGGCCGAAGGCCGGTCCATCCGGGACCTGGTCCTGGATCCGGAACCGGTGGCGGCGCTCCTGGAGCGGGGGCAGGAATTCCTGGACCGGGAGCTGGACGTGCAAAGCGGCCCCGGCGTGCAGCACTGCCTGGCCAGCGGCAAGCCCATCCTGGGCGGCGGCGGGGCGGTGCGGGGCGCCGTGCTGTTCGTGAACCCCATCAACAAGCTCAAGCGGCTCGTGAACCGCTTCTCCGGGGCCCAGGCCACCTTCCGCTTCGAGGATATCCTGGGCCAGGGGCAGGCCCTGGTGCGGGCGGTCCAATTGGGGCGGGCGGCGGCGGAGAACGAAAGCAATGTCCTGCTCACCGGGGAGAGCGGCACGGGCAAGGAGATGTTCGCCCAGTCCATCCACAACCAGTCCTCCCGGCGAAAGGGTCCCTTCGTGGCCGTGAACTGCGGGGCCATCCCCCGGGAGCTCATCGCCAGCGAGCTCTTCGGGTACCAGGACGGCGCCTTCACCGGGGCCGCCCGGGGCGGCCGCCCCGGGAAGTTCGAACTGGCCGGGGGCGGGACCCTCTTCCTGGACGAGATCGGCGACATGCCCCTGGAACAGCAGGTGGCCCTGCTTCGGGTGCTCCAGGACCGCGCCATCACCCGCCTCGGGGGGGACCGGGCCTTCCTGGTGGACGTGCGCATCATCTGCGCCACCCACAAGGACCTTCGGGAGGAGGCCCGGCGCGGGACCTTCCGCCAGGACCTCTACTACCGCCTCAACGTCTCCATGATCAAGCTCCCGCCCCTGCGCGAGCACCCCGAGGACGTCCCCGTGCTCCTGCAGGCCTTCCTGGCCAGGCGCGGGAACCGCGCCGCCCTGGACGTGGACCCCGCCGCCGTGGCCGCGCTCCAGGCCTACCCCTGGCCCGGCAACATCCGGGAGTTCCAGAACGTCGTGGAGCGCATGGCCCTGTCCGTGCAGGGCAGCCGCATCACCCTGGAGCATCTGCCGGAAGAACTCCTGCGCTCCCCCGAGGCCCTCCCGCCCCCGCCCCCGGCCGTTGCCTCGGGACCCCTGAAGCTGAGGGACCTCCTGGCCGAGGAGGAGCGGGAGGAGATCCTGGCCTCGCTGCGGTCCGCCAAGGGGAACATGACCCGGGCGGCGCAGAACCTGGGAATCTCGCGGAACACCCTCTACCGGAAGATGGAGAAGTTCGGGCTCTAGGTGCGCCAGCAAACCCTAGCTGCCATGAAACAGAGATGAAGGGGCTGTTCCTGGTTGAGGGGATGAAGGGGATGAGATAAGGAAGGATGGAAACCAGGGCGCCAATCCGGGACCCGCACCCCCACGTTGCCAGGCCCCTACCGCACCGCCTCCCGCGCGATCATCAGTTCCTCGTTCGTGGGGACCACCGTCACCACCACCCTTGAATCGGAGGTGCTGATGATCCGTTCCCCCTTGCCGTGCTCGTTGGCCTCGGGATCCAGCTTCACCCCCAGGAACGTGAGCTTGCTGCAGACCTTGGCCCGCACGAAGGTGCTGTGGGTGCCGATGCCGGCGGTGAAGGTGATGGCGTCCACGCCGTCCAGGACCGTCGCGTAGGAGCCGATGAACTGGCGCACGTTGTAGGTGAGGAGGTCCCGGGCCAGGCGGGCCCTCTCGTTGCCCTGGTTTGCGGCCATCTCGATCTCCCGGAAATCGGAGGAGACGCCGGAGATGCCCAGGAGGCCGGACTTCTTGTTGAGGAGGTCGGTGATGGCCTTGTAGTCGAGGTTCTCGTACTCCATGAGCATCTCCACCACGCTGGGATCGATGGTGCCGCAGCGGGTGCCCATGATCACGCCCTGCAAGGGCGTCATGCCCATGCTGGTGTCCATGCTCTTGCCGTTGAGCACGGCGCAGATGCTCGTGCCGTTGCCGATGTGGCAGGTGATGATCTTCAGGGAGCGCAGGGGACGGCACAGGAGCAGGGCGGTGCGGGCGGCCACGAAGGCGTGGCTGGTGCCGTGGAAGCCGTAGCGCCGGATGCCGTACTTCTGGCTGAGTTCGTAGGGGATGCCGTAGATGCGGGCGAAGTCGGGGATGTCGTGGTGGAAGGCCGTGTCGAAGACCGCCACGTGGGGCACGTCCGGGAAGGCCTCCATGGCGGTGCGGATGCCCAGGGCGTTGGCGGGGTTGTGGAGGGGGGCGTAGAGGGAGAAGTGCTCGATGTCGGCCACCACCTCCTCGGTGACCAGGACCGAATCCCCGTACTTGGGCCCGCCGTGCACCACCCGGTGCCCCACCGCGTGGATGGGCGTGTCGTGGAGGACGGCGGCGCGAAGGCGTTCCAGGATGGCCTCCAGGGCCTCCCGGTGGGTGGGCAGGGGCAGGGTGTCCCTGCGCTTGTCGCCGGCCAGGGTGCATTCCAGATTGGCTTCCGCCAGCCCGATGCGCTCCGCCATGCCTTCGGCGATGGAAACCTCCTTCGTCATATCGAAGAGGTTGAACTTGAGGCTGGAGGACCCGGCGTTCAGGACGAGGACGAACATGGCAGAAACAATAGCAGGACTTGCAAGGGATAATGGGGCGAGATGACGAAGCCCCCCTCCCCCAGCCTGCGCACCCGGATCCTGCTCCTGGTGTGCGCCACCCTCGTCCCCGCCCTCCTGGTGACGGGGCTGCTGGTGAGCTGGCAGATGGAGCGCCACACCCGGGCCCTCCTGGAGGAGAAGGCCGGGGTGATCGCGGCCCTGGCCGCCCAGGACGAGGCGGTGGTGGGGGCCCTGGCCGCGGGGAGGCCCGGGGCCCAGGCCTGTGCGGAGCGCCTGCGCCTGGCCTCGGGGGTGGACTACGTGGTGGTGCTGGACCTGGCCGGGAACCGCATCACCCACCCCAACCCGGCCCTCATCGGGGGCCCCTTCAAGGGGGGGGATGACCGGGAGGTGTTCCGGGGGCGCGCCTACACCTCCGTGGCCGAGGGCACCCTGGGCACGGCCCTGCGGGTGTTCCGGCCGGTGCGGGATCCGGAGGGCCGCCAGGTGGGGGCCGTGGTGGTGGGGGTCCTCATGAAGGGCATCGACCACCACCTGCTGGCGGTGCGGCGCATGGTCCTGGGAGGCCTGCTGCTGGGCCTGGCCGCGGGCGTCCTGGGGGCCTTCGCCGTGGCCTGGCGCATCAAGCGGGTCCTGCTGGGCATGGAGCCGGGGGAGATCGCCGCGGCCCTGCAGGAACAGCTGGCCGGGGTGAAGCTCTACGCGGACGCCCTGCGGGGGCAGACCCATGAATTCATGAACAAGCTGCACGTGATCCTGGGCCTGGCGCGCCTGGGGGAGCTGGAGCGGCTCACGGCCTACCTCGCGGACCTGGCCCGGGCCGCGGACGACGACGTGGGCGCCGTGGTGCGGGCCGTGAAGGACCCGGTGCTCGCGGGGTTCCTCCTTGCCCGGTCCGCCTCGGCGCGGGAAAAGAACCTCCGGGTTACCCTGGCCCCCGATTCCGAGGTGCCGGCCCCCGGGGCCCCCGGGGCGGTGCACGACGCCATCACCATCCTGGGCAACTTCCTGGAGAACGCCGCGGAGGCCATGGGCGCCGGCGGCGAGATCGGCGTGCTCCTGCGGGTGGAGGAGGGCCGCCTGGAGATCCGGGTGGAGGACCGCGGCCCGGGCCTGCCCCCGGGGCCGATCTTCGCCAAGGGCTTCTCCACCAAGGGCCCCGACCGGGGCTACGGCCTCCACCACGCCCGCCAGCGGGTGGAGGCCGCCGGAGGCCTGCTCACCGCCCAGGACCGGGAGGGGGGCGGCGCCACCTTCCGGGCCGTCATCCCCTTCCCCGAGGAGGTCCGCCCATGATCCAGGTGCTCCTGGTGGAAGACGATCCCATGGTGGCCGAGGTCAACCGGCTCTACGTGGACCGGGTGCCGGGCTTTTGCGCCGCGGCCAGCGCCCGGGACGGGGCCGCCGCCCTGGAGCTGCTGCGGACCCGGCCCTTCGACCTGGTGCTCCTGGACATCGGCATGCCTGGCCCGGACGGGCTGGACCTCCTGGCCACCATCCGGGCCTCGGACCTGGAGGTGGACGTCATCTTCGTCACCGCCGCCCGGGACACCCGCACCATCGGCCGCGCCCTGAAGCTGGGGGCCATGGACTACCTCATCAAGCCCTTCGAGTTCGAGCGCATGAAGCAGGCCCTGGAGCACTACGCCCAGGCGCACCGCATGATGAGCCAGGACCGCCCCGCCAGCCAGGAGGATCTGGACCGGGTCTTCGCGCGGCCCGCGGCGCACCCGGACCTGCCCAAGGGCCTGGACCGCTCCACCCTGGGCAGCGTCTGGAAGGCCCTGGCGCCCGGCGCCCCGGGCATCACCTGCGAGGAGCTGGGGCAGCGGGTGGGCCTCTCCCGGGTCTCCGTGCGCAAGTACCTGGAATTCCTCACCACCATCCAGGCGCTGCGCCGGGAATCCGCCTTCGGCGCCATCGGCCGGCCCCTGCACCTCTATCATCTGCAGGCCGGGGCCGAGGAGGCCGTCCGTCCCTTTCTTTAATTTCAAAACTTGAAAATACTTCCAATAGCTTCCACCCGGAGGCGGGCCTCGCAATCATGGAATTGAGATCGATAAAAAAATATCGATTCAACCCTGGGAGGCAGCATGCACCGAGAGCTCCGGAAATTCCTGGCCGGCGTGGCCCTGGCGGCGGCCGCCTTCGCGGCCCCGCAGCCCCTGGCCAAGCTCCACGCGGACAAGGGCGTGACCTGCGCCGATTGCCACGGCAAGGGCAAGGTGCGGGTGGACGACAACGAGACCGCGCCGAACCTGGCCTGCGTGCGCTGCCACGGGGACCTCAAGGCCATGGCCAAGGGCGCGGCCGATCCCCTGGGCCCCCACGCCTCCCACCTGGGCGCCACCAGCTGCACCATCTGCCACCGGGGCCACGAGGCCTCCCGGTCCTACTGCCTCAGCTGCCACGATTTCGAAATGAAGATGCCCGGCGGGAGCGACGCGGCCTGGAAGCCCCAGGCCATGTCCACGCGCCGGGACAAGCGGGTCGACCGCGCCGATGTGCTGGTGGTGGGCAGCGGCGCCGCGGGCATGGTGGCGGCCATCACGGCCCACGACGCGGGGGCGCGGGTCATCGTGCTGGAGAAGCAGCCCCTCACCGGCGGCAATTCCATGCTGGCCGAAGGGGGCATGAACGCCGCGGGCACCCGGGCCCAGGCCCGGAAGGGGATCAAGGATTCGGTGGAGCTCATGAAGGAGGACACCCTCAAGGGGGGCAAGTACCTGGCGGAGCCCTCCCTGGTGGAGATCCTCGCCCGGAACTCCTCGGCCTCCGTGGACTACATGGAGAAGCTGGGCGCGGATCTTTCCGACGTGGGCCGCCTGGGCGGGGCCAGCGTGAGCCGCGCCCACCGCCCCACGGGGGGCCTGCCCGTGGGCGCCCACCTGGTGGACGTGCTCCGGCGCAACGCCGCGGAGCGCAAGCTGGACGTGCGCGTGAACTCCCGGGTGGTGAAACTCCTCGAGGGCAAGGACGGCGCCATCCAGGGCGTCGAGGTGAGCGGGCTCCACCGCGGCACCTACCGCATCCTGGCCAAGTCCGTGATCCTGGCCGCCGGGGGCTTCTCGGCCAATCCGGAGCGGGTGGCGCGCTACCAGCCCTCCCTCAAGGGCATGGCCAGCTCCAACCAGCCCGGGGCCACCGGCGACGGCCTGGACCTGGGCGAGGCCAAGGGCGGCAGGCTGCGGGACATGGAGCAGATCCAGATCCATCCCAGCGTCGCCAAGGGCAGCCGGATCCTCATCACCGAAGCCGTGCGCGGCAACGGCGCGATCCTGGTGAACCGCCAGGGGGTGCGCTTCTTCAACGAGATCGGCACCCGGGACGCCGTGTCCCAGGCCATCCTCCACCAGGAGGGCAAGTCCGCCTTCCTCGTCTTCGATGAAAGCGTGCGCAGGAGCCTCAAGCAGATCGACGGCTACTTCCACCTGAAGCTGGTGAAGGAGGGCGCCACGCCCGAAGCCCTGGCCCAGGCGCTGGGCATCCCCGGGGCCGCCCTCAAGGCCACCCTGGACACCTACAACGCGGCCGTGGACGCCAGGCAGGATCCCCAGTTCAAGCGCCCCGACATGCCCCGGGCCCTGCGGGAGGCGAAGTTCTACGCCATCGAGGTGAACCCGGGCGTCCACTACACCATGGGCGGCCTGGCCGTGGACGAGGCCACCCGCGTGCTGGCCAAGGACGGCAAGGCCATCCCGGGCTTCTTCGCCGCCGGCGAGGTGACCGGGGGCGTCCACGGCGCCAACCGCCTGGGGGGCAACAGCATCTCCCAGACCATCACCTTCGGGCGCATCGCCGGCGCCACCGCGGCGGCCTTCGCGAAACCCTGAAACGGGAAAACCCGGGAACCTCCTCCCAAGACATAACACATTCATGAAAGCTCCCCAACGGAGGTCCGCCGGCAGGATCCTGCCACCGCGGACTTCCGTTGGCCATTTCATAGAAAGGTTCCATGCGAAGGCTCTGCCTCTTTTCCACTCTGCTGCTCGGCCTGGCCTGTGCCCAGCCGGCGGTCAAACCCGATATGGAAGCGCCCCGGAAGGGCCAGCTGACCCTCGGCAGCGTCCAGACCAAGGTCGTCAACGGCAGCACCACCAAAGCCCAGATCCTGGAATGGTTCGGATCGCCCAACCTGGCCACCAAGACCAAGGAAGGGGAGGTCTGGAACTACACCCGCCAGGGAACCGCGGCCGAGCTCAAGGCCAGCACCATGGGTCTCTGGTTCCTCGTCGGGGGGTCCCAGAAGGCCACGGGCTTCTCGGGGACCTCCTCCTACAGCTTCGACCTGCTGCTGCGCTTCGATGGGAACGACGTGGTCGTGGACCACAAAGTCATGCAGACGGCCTTCTAGGGAGCCCCGCCATGGTCGGAAAATTCGCGATGTGTTCCCTGGCCGGGGCGCTGCTCCTGGCGGGCCTGGGCTGTGCGGCCCCCGTCCTCACCCCGGACCAGGTCATGGCCCTGCGCCAGGCCCAGACCCGCTCGTTCCCGGTGTCCCTGGATATCACCTTCAATGCCACCAAGACCTACCTGCAGGACAACTTCTACCAGATCCGCCAGGCCAGCCGGGAGAACGGAATGATCAGCGCCTTCAAGGCGCAGGACGTCTCGGCCGGAAAGCAGTTCTGGGGCACCGTCCTGGTGGGCAACACCGCCAAGAAGGGCGATCAGTTCGAGATCACCCTCACCTTCGAGGCCCTGGACCAGGCCACGACCCAGGTGCGGTGCAACATCACCCACGGGGAGAGCAACATGCTCGGTTCCCAGGCCGGCGTGGCGGCCGTCACCGATCCGGCCCAGTACAAGTCCCTCCTGGACGGCCTTTCGGTGGAAGTGGAGCGCCAGAACATGATCAAGGCCATGCGCAAGGATTCGGGGGCCAAGTAGCGCCTGTTTCATGATTTTTCCATATTTTCTCCCGGCACCCCTGCCGGCCGTCCAGGAATGGGCCGCCGCCGGGGGCCCGTTCCGTTGTACCGTTCCAGGTGAGCCCTGTTTCATAAAAGGTGTCCGCATGGCCTTTGTCCCCCCCATCCCCGACGGTGGTTCGTACGACCGCGAACGGACCCTGGAATTCGAATTCGTGCGCGCCACGGAGAATGCCGCCCTCCAGGCCATCCGCTGGTCGGGGCGGGGCGAGAAGGAGAAGGCGGACGCGGTGGCCTGCGCGGCCATCGCGGGGGTCTTCGACCAGTTGGATATCCAGGGCGAAGTGGTCATCGGGGAGGGGATCAAGGACCAGGCCCCGGGGATCTTCGTGGGGGAGAAACTGGGGACCTGGCGCCCGGGGGCGCCCCGCTTCGATATCGCCCTGGACCCCATCGACGGCACCACCAACATCGCCAAGGGCCTGCCCAACAGCATCTCGGTGATCGCCGCGGCCCAGGTGGCCGACGGGGCCACCCACGCCCTGCGCAACCTCCCCAGCTTCTACAGCCACAAGATCGCCTACGGCCCCGCGGTGAAGGCGGCCCTGGACCGGCACCCGGGGCCCTCCTTCCTGGACCGGCCCCTGGCGGAGGTGCTGGGCTTCGTGGCCGAGGCCCTGGGCAAGCGCGTGCGGGACCTGGTGGTGGTCACCATGGACCGGCCCCGGCACGACGCCATCATCCGCCAGGTGCGGGAGGCGGGCTCGGCCCTGCGGCTCATCTCCGACGGCGATATCACGGCCGCCGTGGCGCCCTCGCTGCCCCTTTCGGGGGTGGACCTGTACCTGGGCATGGGCGGCTCCCCCGAGGGGGTCCTGGCGGCCGCGGCCCTCAAGTGCCTGGGCGGGGACCTCCAGCTGCGCATGTGGTTCGACCCGGCGCGCCATCCCGAGCACCATGCCGAGGTCACCGCCCAGGTGCCCGCGGCCGAGCTGCGGCGGGTCTTCCACGTGCGGGACCTGGTGGTGGGCGACAGCGCCCTCTTCTGCGCCACGGGGATCACGGACAGTTCGCTGCTGCCCGGCGTCAAGCTCATCGGGCACCAGGCCGAGACCCACTCCATCCTCATGCGGGCCAGCAGCGGCACCGTGCGCCACATCCAGGCCATCCACCAGCTGGACCGCAAGGGCACCCCCATGCGGGAGAGCTTCCTCCGGGGGCTGGACACCTCCTTCCGCTGATCAGGCGAAGTCCAGGTTCTCCGTGATGCGCTCCCCGGTGGTCCTGAAAGTCTCCAGGAACCGGGCGATGCGGCCCTGGGCGGCCTCCAGCCGCTCCACCCCAAGGTTCAGGTTCAGGAGATCCACGTACCAGGGGGGCTTGACCTCGCTCTGCACATAGGCCCACGCGATGGCCCGGGCGATGGGGAGGGTGGTGGCCTTGGAATCGTCGTGCACGTCCTTGCTGCGGGCGGCGAGCAGCTTGGCGTACTCCTCCTCCAGGAGCCGGTTGAAGAGCGCGGGCGTGAAACGGTCCCCGGGGCGCACCCCCAGGACCTCGTCCCCGTCCGTGAGGGGGGCCTGCTTGTGGATCCACTCCCAGAGGATGGAGAGCCGGATCTCCCCGGTGGCCATGTCCTCCATGAGATAGAGCACGTCGTCATTGCCGAAGTGGTCTGCGGGCTTAAGGGCCGCGGCCTGGAAGCCCTGGAGGAAGGCGTTGCCGTACTGGATGGCCACCGACAGCAGGTCCCGGGCGCCGGGGATGGTGCGGGGGGCGGGCTCCAGGAGGGTGAGGCCCGCGGCGTCCTCCGGGCCGTAGGTGAGGGCGGGGAAGGGGCGTCCCGCCTGGTTGTCCTCGCCGGCCTTCTCCCACACGGGGCGCACGATGTGGACCATCTTCCAGTGGGCCACCCACTTGCCCGAAGCCCCCTCCCGCTGCTCCCGTTCGGCCCCGGCCACGGCCCGGCGCATGCTCGCGGCCACTCCCACCTCCGAGCCCACGGGGATATTGGGCTCCATGCCCCCCTGCCACAGGGCGAAGCGGCCCAGGCGGTCCGGGGTGTTCACGGCCCGGCGCACCCGGTCCTCGTAGTTCCGCATGTAGCCGTAGGTCATGGTGATGGTGTCGATGTTGGGGTTCAGGAAGGCCGGATCCCAGGCCCGGGCGTCCGAGACGCTGTTGATGTAGTCCCAACGCCCGGTGTTGAAGCCCACGAAGTGGGGCGCCAGGGCCGCGCGGATCTCCATGAGCTGGAAGCACTGCTCCAGCTGCTCCACCAGGACGTAGGCCTTGACGGTGCCCGAGGCCAGGCCCAGGTGCGCCTCCAGGGCCAGGAGGAGGCTGTTCCACCAGGCGGCTTCGGCGGCGGTCTGGATCTTGGGGAGGTAGTACACGAGGCCGTGCCCCGCCAGGCGCAGGGTGGCGGCGTTGTTCACCGCGAAGGTGGCCAGGTCGGCGATGGAGGCCGAAAGGGCGGGGCCCCCGGCGTGGCGGATGTGGCGGTCGTCCAGGTGCAGGCCCCGGGCGCGGTAGAGCACGGTGGTGAAGTCCAGCTGGGTCCGCCAGTCCTGGATGATGGGGCGCCCGAAGAACCCCTGGGCCCAGGCGTTCATCTCCCCGGCGACCCCTTCGGCCACGTCCAGGAAGAGGGAATCCCGGCCCAGGGCGAGCTTGAGGTTGCGATGGTTGTCCAGGCTCATGGTCTCCACCTGCCCCAGGGCGTCCTCCCCGTCGAACATCCACCCGTCGGCCCCCGACAGGAGCGCGTAGGCCACGTTGCGGATCCCCGCGCGCACATCGGCCCGGGGCCGCGTGGCCGGGCCCGTGCCCTGGATCCACTGGCGGCGCAGGTCCGCGGGGATCTCCCCCCCGTCGAAATGCCCGGCCCGGGCCTCGGCGACGGTGAGGGCGGTGCCCGGGATGGTGGCCGCGGGATCCAGGAAACCGATGGGCTCCCGCTTCCGGGCCCGCTCCTGCCGGCGCGCGGCGCGTTCGGCCATGAGCTCCCGCCGCCGCGCATCCAGGGGCGCCAGGGCCTCCAGGGCGCGCTGCACCTCGATCGTGAGCACATCGGGATACTGGGCGAGAATGCCGGAGCGGTATTCGAGGGCCATGGAAAACCTCCGCGAGGGCTCCAATTTGGCCCCGGTATTCCGGGGGATCCAGCGAAAACATCCGATTTCAGAAATCGAATGGTCCGATCAGGTCTTGCAGGGATGGCCGCATTGCCGGCCTTACCGAGGTGCCACCGGCCCGTCGAAAGCCCCGTTCCCGATTCAGTCTCTTCGGTGTGCCTGGATGGCCATGGATTCCGGCACGACCCTGACCGTTGTTTCAGGCGTGGCCTTGGCGAATGCCTCGGGCGGAAGTTTGGCCGGATGTAGCCTCGGGCATACTCGTTTCCGGACATACTCATCATGCCCTTCACCAGATCCCAGTCCGAGTTCGATTGCGTTCAGGCGAGAAGGCACATAATTGTATATTAAAATTATAAACGTGTAAAATTAGATACTCATTCAAATTCATTCTCGTTTTATATGGAACAAATTGCCCGGTACAACCATGAATAGCTCTACAACAGGGGGTATCCGTGATGCCCCATCTCTAAGCTAGAGGTTGAAATGAAGCTTAAAAATAACATCACTTACCTTTCCTCTCGTGAGCTAAGCCAGGTGCATGGCGGCATGTTTGTCACTCTCTGCAACTCCGGCGGCAGCACGCGTATGAGCATGTCGAATCCCAATCCGTGTCCTTTTTCATCTCGAGATATGGTGGGTTCGATGACCCAAACCGCGATCGGTGGGGGCTTTAGCGGCGCCCGGACGGGTGGGGCTGCGGCAGCGGCGACCGGCGCCGCAGGAGGAGCGCTGCTTGGCGGAATGGGTTATTGCGTCAATAATGTGATAAAGAATACGCCAATGCCGCATGTTCCGACCAATATTGCAGCATATACAACGCCTGGGAATCCATTCCATTCGGCGGGCCGTGTGCATATGTAGGGCAAGTCCATCCGCCTTGATGTTTGGTTAATGGCTATGAACATGCAATGATTGCGGAACAATGAAGAAAGAATGGGAATTAATGCGTGATCCGGGCGCCCCGAACATCATCAGTCCCAAAGCAAACAAGGGCGGGTAGTTTTGCATGTCATATATCTCAACAAATTACAAGAATTTGATTTTGGATATATGTAATATCATAATTTTCCTGACAATTGCATTTTCAGACAATTCCTCCGTCCGCATCGGACTGTTTTGCGGATTCCTGGCGGGGGTTTTTATTTCCCGTTTCACCCATGGACGCAATCCACCTGGATTTTGAAATTCGGAAGATGCGTGTTATCGCCATTGGCCTGATGAATTCCGCTGAAGAAGTCCGGTTGGCCCTGCTAGACTTCCGGGATCCTCCCTTTCCTGGCCACCTTGGGCGCCGACATCCTTGCGTTCTCCGCTCGAGCGCCATTCCGCCGGGTCGCGAAGGGACTCCTGATGAAAGGGTGCCTACCCCATGCTTCCACCCGCCCTTCCCCCCGCAGAAACCAGGCCCGCCCCTTCCCTCGCCCAGGTCCACGGGGATCTCAAAACCGCTCGGCAAGCCGCCGAGAAATCCCGGCGGCCGGTGCTGGGCATCTTCCCCGAAGACGAGACCCGGTTCCAGGCGGCCCTGTCCTTCCTGAACACGCTGGAGGGCGCGCGGCTGCGCAGCGAATCGGAGGTGTGGCTGGCCAGGCCCGGGGATCCCTCCGCCCAGGCCCTCCTGGACAAAGCGGAGATCCGTTCCCTTCCGGCCGTCGTGAAGCTGGATTCCAGGGCCAGGACGGTCCAGGACTTCCTTGCCGGAAGCGATGGGGCTCCGCTGGACAAGGCCTGCCGGGAGCTCATGGAGCGGGAGGACGCCCACGGCGTGCCCCCCCTGGAACGGATCCGGGCCTGGTCGGGGGGGATGGATCCCGCCCCCTTCGTCGCCTTCGGCCAGGCGCGCGCCCAGGACCTCGGCGCGGCCGCCCTGGAACCCCACCGAAGCTGGCTGGTGGGCCTGGTCAAGAACCCGGATTCCAGGCTCCGGGCCTGGGCGGCCACGCGCCTCGTCGAAGCCAACGCCCGGATGGCTCCGGGGGATCCCGATGCCTGGGGCGCCTTCCTGGAATTCAGGCTGAAGGAGTTCTACGACACGATCCGCAACAGGATGACGGGCCGGGTGTCGTCCCCCTGGGGAAAACTCGGAGCGCCGGGCTTCATCGGGCCCAAGGCCCCCTTCTGGCCGGCCATCCGGGCCCTGCTGCGCAGCCCCAAGGCTCCCGCCCTGGGGGCCAGCTTCTATGCCCTGATGGCCCCCGAACTCCGGGCGGAGGATCGCGAATGGGTCCTGGGGACCTTCACGGCCCAAGGGCATCGCCAGGCGGGTGAGCCCTGGAACAACACGGCCTTCTGGATCGGCACGGATTGGCTGCTGGCGTACGGGGCGCCCGCGGATTGGGCCGCCTTCGCCTCCGGCCTCACCGATGGCGCTTGGAAGACCGCGCTCCACGACGTGGAGTACCAGGTCAGGCAGGTGCCCGCCTTCTGGGACGCCTCCCCCGCCGTGCAGGACCTGTTCTGCGAGGGCGAGACCGCCGACGCCTTCTGGAAGAACCCCGACGGGTGCCTGGCCTCCTGGGGCGTGACCCGGGAGACCCTGGTGGAACTGGGCATCGACCAGATCCGCCTCCTCAAGGGAGGGGCCTACCCCAGGTACCCGGAGGAGGCCAAGCGACGCGGTTTCACGGGAATCGTCCATGTGCGCACCCTGGTGGACGCCAAGGGCAAGCCGCTCTGGGCCCGTCCGCTTCCGGGATATGCCCTGTGCTTCTTCGCGCCCTTCGGCGTCCGGTACGCGGCGAACGCCACCTTCGAGGCCGCCAAGGTCGGCGGGGTGGGGCGCCCCGCGCAGTTCGTCTTCCATTTCCCCTTCAAGCGCCGTTGAGGGTCCCCTGAAGGGCCATCCCGACCTTCACCAGCCGGCAGACCCGGGCGGCGCCCGCCTCCAGGAGCCGGGCGCCCTGGTCCATGCAGGTTTCCAGGGCCATGGGCGCGGGGACGATGCTCGCCAGGGCGTCGATGCCCTGGGCCAGCACCTCGTCGGCGCCTTCGGCGAGTCCACCCGATAGACAGACCACCGGGACGCCGTGGCGCCGGGCCACGGCGGCCACGCCCACGGGGGCCTTGCCCATGGCGGTCTGGGCATCGGTGCGGCCCTCCCCGGTGATGACCAGGGCGGCGCCCCGCACCAGGTCCTCGAAGCCGGTGGCCTCCAGCACGATCTCCACGCCGGGGCGGAGCCGGGCGGGGGTGAACCACATCAGGCCGGCGCCCAGGCCGCCCGCGGCCCCGGCGCCGGGGCGCAGGGCCACGTCCCGGCCGGTGGCGGCGGTGGCCACCCGGGCCAGGACGCCCAGGGCCCGGTCCAGCTCCTGCACGGCCTCGGGGGTGGCGCCCTTCTGGGGGCCGTAGATGGCCGAGGCGCCCCGGGGGCCGCAGAGGGGGTTGTCCACGTCGCAGGCCACGAGGATGCTGGCCGTGGCCAGGCGGGGATCGAGGCCGGAAGTGTCGATGGCCGCGAGGCGGGCCAGGGCGGCGCCCCCTTCCGGAAGGGGCAGCCCCTGGGCGTCCAGGAACCTCGCGCCCAGGGCCCGGGCCATGCCGGCGCCGCCGTCGTTGGTGGCGCTGCCGCCGATGCCGATGACGAGCCGGTCCAGGCCCGCGTCCAGGGCCGCCTTGACGAGGTGGCCGGTGCCGGCGGTGGAGGTGATCCGGGGATCCCGCCTGTCCCCGGGGACCAGGGGCAGTCCCGAGGCGGCGGCCATTTCGATGACGGCGGTGACGCCGTCGCCCAGGACCCCCCAGGTGGCCGTCACCGGCTCGCCCAGGGGCCCCGGCACCCGGGTGCGCACCAGCCGGCCCCCGGTGGCCGACACCAGGGCCTCCACCGTGCCTTCGCCGCCGTCGGCGATGGGGACCTTGCGCACCTCGGCATCGGGGAACACGGCGTGGATGCCCCGTTCGATGGCCTCGGCGGCGCCCAGGGCCGACACGCTTCCCTTGAAGGAATCCGGGGCGACGACGATGCGCATGGAGCTACCTCCCCAGGGGAACCAGGCCCGGGAACAGGAACGCGAAAGCCCAGACCATGAGGCCCAGGAGGATCACGTAGGGGATGGTGTAGTTGATGGTCTGTCGCATGATCTGGCCTTCCTTCCCGGCCAGGCCCACGGCGGTGGCGGCGATGACGATGCTCTGGGGGCTGACCATCTTGCCCGCGGAGGCGCCGGCGCTGCCGGCGGCGGCCATGAGGATGTCCGAGAGGCCCATGGCCTTGGCGGTGAGCACCTGCAGATTGCCGAAGAGGGCGTTGGCCGAGGTGTTGGAGCCGGTGAGGAACACGCCGATCATGCCGAACAGGGGGCTCAGGAGGGGATAGACGGAGCGGCTCACCACGTGCACGATGCTCTGGCTCAGGGTGGCGACCATGGAGATCTGCTTGGTGCCCAGAACGCCCCACACGGCCAGCTTGGTCTTGGGATCCACGATGGGCAGGGAGACGTTCATCACTTCCGAGATGGCCAGGATGCAGGCCACGGCGATGAAGGAGGGGATCATCTGCCGGAAGGTCTTCCCGAACTGCGCGCCCACCACGGCGTACTTCACGCCCATGAAGGGGAAGGCCACGAGGCCGGCGATGAGCATGACGGTGCCGGGGGTCTGCAGCCAGGAGAAGGCGTAGAGCTTGCCGGGGTTGTAGATCTGGACCTTGATGAGAAGGGCCTGCCAGCCCGGGGCGGTGCCCGCGAACAGGGGCTTGGTGGCCTTGAGGTTCACCAGGATGATGAAGGTGGCCAGGAGCAGGTACGGCAGCCAGGAAAGGAAGAGCTCCCTGGGGTGGAATTCGGGCGCCGCGTTGTCGGAGGCCTTCTCCCCCTCGAAGAGCCAGGGCTCCTCCTTGGCCTTGAACTTCAGGTGGATGGCCGTGGCCGTCAGGCACACCAGGGCGGCCAGGACGCTGGTCAATTCGGCGCTGACGAAGTTCGACACCAGGAATTCGGTGACGGCGAAGCTGGCGCCGGTGACGAGGATGGTGCCCAGGGCGCCGCGCATGCCCTTGCCGCGGCTCATGGCGTAGACGGTGGCGAAGGCCATGATGAAGGCCAGGGGCGCCATGAGGCGCCCGGTCATCATGGAGAGGCCCATGAGATCCTGGCCGGTGGTCTTGGCCAGGGTGACGGTGGGGATGGCCAGGGACCCGAAGGGCACCGGGCCCGTGTTGGCCACGAGGCAGACCATGGCGGCCATCATGGGGTTGTAGCCCAGGCCCACCAGGATCATGGCGGGGATGGCCACGGGGGCGCCGAAGCCGCAGATGCCTTCCAGGAAGGCCCCGAAGCCGAAGGCGATGAGGAGCGCCTGGGCGCGGCGGTCGATGGTGAGGTTGGCCATGGCCCCCTGCATCTTGTCCATCCACCCCGTGACCTTGAGGACGTTGTAGATCACCAGGGCGCCGAAAGGGATGTACATGATGGGGAAGATGCCGGTGAGGCCGCCCTGCAGGGCCGCGAGGAGCACCACCTTCGTGGGCAGGCCGAAGAAGAGGATGGCCCCGAGCACCGTCACGACGAGGGCGATGGGCGCCACCTTGGCCGCGGGTTTCATCATCAGCGGAATGCCGATGAGGAGGACAAGGAGTGGCAGAGAAGCCACGAGAGCTCCGGACAACATGACTTGCCTCCTGGTTTGAGTGGATATGAACATATCAGGGGACGTGCGGCGGTCCAGGAAAAATTGCCGGGCCTCCTTTTTTTCCGATCCCCGGTCCCGCCCCGGCCCCTTCAGGATCGTGCGAGAATCACCCCGGAGGCACCCATGGCCCTTCTCGACGCAAGCCGGAGCATCCTGGTCGTCATCGACCTGCAGGGCAAGCTCGTCCACATGGTGCACCGGCCGGCCATGGTCCTGGAGGCCACCCGCCGGCTCCTGCGCCTGGCGGACCTCTTCCAGGTGCCGGTGGTGCTCACGGAACAGTACCCCCAGGGCATCGGCCCCACGGAATCCAGCATCCAGGCCGCCTTCGACGGCCTCTCCACCCCCACCTTCTACCTGGAGAAGACCTCCTTCGGCTGCTGCGGGGATCCGGGCTTCGAGAAGCTGCTGCGGGCGGCCCGGCCCGGCCTGGAGCCCGGGAATCGCCAGATCGTGGTGGCGGGCATCGAGGCCCAGGTGTGCGTCAACCAGACCGTCCTGGAGCTGCTGGCCTCGGGCCATGAGGTGCACCTGTGCTGGGACGCGGTGAGCGGGCGAGGCGAGGAGCACCGCCGGCACGCCCTCGAGCGCATGGCGGCGGCGGGGGCCACCCTCACCAACCACGAGTCCGTGGCCTTCGAGTGGTGCCGGGACAAGGTCCACCCTCAGTTCAAGGCCATGTCCGCGATCATGAAGGAAGGGCAGCCCTGATACCATCCTGAATGGCCCTTTCACGACTGCTCGGACGCGTTGCCGCCCGGGAACTGGTTGATCCCTCCGCCTCCCGGGCCCTCCGGGCCACGGTGGCGTTCATGCTGCCCCTGGTCCTGGCCTCCCTGGGCCTGATCACCGGCACCCAGGCCGTGCTGGCCTCCTTCGCGGGCCACGCCGTGGGGGGCCTGGACGTGAGGGGCGCCTATTCCCTCCGCCTTCTCCTCCTGGTGGCCCTGAGCCTCATGTTCGCCGGGGCCGCCTGGCTGGGGGTGGAGGCGGGGCGCAGCGTGCTCCTGGCGGTGCTGGCTACGGGGCTCATGGCCCTGGGGGCCGGGGCCTGGCGGCACGGGCTGGGGGAGTACGGGCCTTCGGTGGCCTCCACGGCGGCCCTTCTCTTCTTCCTGGGCCTCATCTCCCAGGCGGAAGCCACGCCCCCGGGGGCCGCGGTCGCCACCCTGGCCGGGTGCGCCTTCAGCGTCCTCGTGCATGCGGCCTTCTGGCCCTTCCTGGCCCAGCATCCCCTGCGCCGCACCGTGGCGGGGGCCTGGCTGGCCCTGGCGAACCTGGCGGAGGCCCTGCCGGCGGTGGACGCGGCGGAAGCCCCCGCCCGCCATGCCCGGGTGGTGGATTGCGAAAACGAACTGAGGGCCGCCCTGGACCAGGCCACCGAAGCCCTCAAGGGCGCCCACGCCAAGAGCAGCCGGCCGCTGGTCCATGAACTGGAGGCCCTGAACCAGGCCGCGGCCCACCTGGCCAATTACCTCATGGCCCTCAACCCCAGCATCGAGCGGCTCATGGAACCCCCGGGACCCGGCCCCATGGCGGCCTCCTTCCGGTCCTTTCTGGCCGCCACCGTGAATTCCACCCGGTCCCTGGCCCTGGCGGTGGTGTCCCACCAGGCGGGGCACCTGGCCCGGTTCGAGATCCGGCTGCGCCGCCTGGGCCGCCTCCTCCGGGTGCTCCAGGCCCGCACCGCCGCCAAGGTGCGGGACACCCCGGAGCGGGCCCACCTTTCGGATGTGCTGGGCAAGCTCCAGGATCACCTGCCGGTGCTGCGCGCCACCCTGCGCGCTTCCATGGAGCGCGCCCGGGAGCGGGGGCCCATCTCCTTCGAACTCTTCGATCTGCGCGTGTGGAGCCTGCGCCCCCTGGCCTCGGCCCTGAATTTCAGCCTCCAGGTGGACCCGGCCCTGGTGCGGTTCACCTTCCGCCTGGCTGTGATCATGATGGCGGGCACCTGGGCCTGGCGGACCTGGCATCTGCCCCACGGGTACTGGATCCCCCTCTGCGTCATGGTGGTGCTCCAGCCGGACTACGGGGCCACCCGGCTCCGGGCCACCCAGCGGGCCGTGGGGACCCTCGCCGGGGGCCTGGTGGGAAGCCTGCTGCTCTGGCTGCACCTGCCCCTGTGGCTGCTGATGGCCGCCACGGCGGCGGTGTGCGCCACCTTCACCTACTACGTGAAGCGCAACTACGCCGTGGCCGTGTTCTACATCACGCTCCTGGTGGTGCTCCAGTTCGAGGCCGCGGGGCCCATCAGCCTTTCGCTCACCCTCCAGCGCCTGGCCTTCACCCTGTCGGGATGCCTCCTGGCCTTGCTGGCCGCCCTCAGCTTCTGGCCGGTATGGGAGCGGGACCGCTTCCCTCCGCTCCTGGCCGGGGCCCTGCGGGCCAACGCCCTCTTCCTGGACCGGCTCTGCCGCGGGCTGGGGGGCGACCCGGACCTCACGCCCCAGTTGATGCTCAAGGCCAAGCGCAAGGCCCAGCGGGCCAATAGCCTGGTGTTCTCCTCCCTGAACCGCATGGCCGGCGACCCGGACGTCATGCGGGAGGGCATCGAGCACAACGCGGCCCTGGCCAACCAGAACCTCCGGGTCACCCGGTGGCTCAGCGTGGCGGCGGTGCATTTCCGGGACGGCGCCCCGCCCATCCCCGGCCTGGAGCCCCTGGCCCGGGCCGCGGGGGAGGCGCTGGAAGCCATGGCGGCCGTGGCGGAGGGGGCGGATCCCGCCCTGCTGGCGGGCCCCCGGGAGGCGCTGGAGGGGGTGGAGCTGCCGGGCCTGGCGGAACCCCGCACCGCCTATGTCACCTCCCAGCTGGACCTGGCGGGGACCGAACTGAGCGCCATGCTTATGGAGTTCCAGGGATGTTCGATATAGTGCACTGACTGGTGAATTTTCCACGAGGAGCAGCGGCTTGAGAGTTTCGCAGGAGGAAAAATCGGAGCGCAGCCGGACGGCCATCCTGGAGGCGGCCCTGCGGCTCTTCTCCAAGCAGGGCTACCGGGGCACCAGCATCCGCGAGATCGCCGCCGAGGCCGGGCTGTCCACCGGCAACGTCTACCACCACTTCCCGGACAAGGAGACCCTCTTCACCACGCTGCTGGGGCAGTACTGGGAGGCCATCGAAAGGCCCGACTTCCCCTTCAACAAGGCCCTGGCCGCCGGCGCCTTCCCCTTCGACCTGGAGGCCCTGGCCCGGGCCGCGGAGGAGAGCGTCCGCACCTATCGGCGTCATGTAATTCTCATATATGTCGATGTGGTGGAATTCGAAGGGAACCACATCCGGAAGTTCTACACGGAGATGGCCGGCCGGTTCGAGCGTTTCCTGAACACGCGGTTCCCGGACGGGGCGCTGAAGCACGAGCTGGGGGAGGGCTTCCAGCCCATCACCGCCTCCATGCTGGCGAGCCGGGTGTTCCTGCAGTACTTCGCGGTGGAGATCCTCTTCGGCATTCCCGACCAGTTCGGCCTGGACACGGCCACGGCCATGAAGGAAGTATCGGAGATCCTCCGCCACGGCATGATCCATCCGCCGGCCCCAAGGAAATTGGAGGCAGAAGCGCGCTGATCGGTCAGGATGGAGGTCCATTCACCCATTCCGACCGAGGGGGACCGAAATGTTCCTTTTCAAGCTCCTCTACCAGTTCCTGGAGAGGACCTTCTTCCATACGCTGCTTCGCAAGGTCCTGGGGATGATGGTCCCGCTCTTCCTGTTCATGCTTCTTCTGAGCGCCCAGCTCCTGCGCGTCGCGGGCGCCCTCAAGGCGGGGGCCTCCCCGGAGGCCCTGGAGACCCTGGGCCGGGCCCAGACCCTGGCGGTGGCCGTGCCGCTCCTGGCCGCGGCGGTGGCGGCGGTGGCCTACCTCACCTTCCACCTTTCGGTCACGGCGCCGCTGAAATCCATCACCGGGGTGCTCAAGGCGGGGGATTTCTCCGGGGAGCTGAAGCTGGACACCCACGACGAGATCCGGCGCCTGGCCGACGACTTCAACGCGTTCTCCGGCAAGGTGCGGGACATCCTCAACCAGTCCAAGCGCCTGGGCCTCACCATCGCCGTGGGGGCCACCCGCACCCACAAGCTCGCCGCCGATTCCGCCCGGGACGCGCAGCGGCAGGGGGACCTGGCCGAGCAGATCACCCGCACCGGGCAGGAGGTGGCGTCCTCCGCCGGGGAGGTGGCCCAGGCCACGTCCTTCATCGCCGCGTCGACCCTGGGCAACCTGGAGACGGCCCAGTCCACCCGCACCGAGCTCCTGGAGGCCGAGCGGGGCATGGCCGCCACCCGGGAGCGCCTTGCGGCCTTCGCCGAACTGGTGGCGCGGCTCAAGGAGCGGTCCGAGCGCATCAGCGGGGTCGCGCAGCTCATCGAGGGCATCTCCGACCAGACCAAGCTCCTGGCCCTCAACGCCACCATCGAGGCCGCCCACGCGGGCAACGCGGGACGGGGCTTCGCGGTGGTGGCCGAGGAGGTGCGAAAGCTCTCGGACCGGGCCCGGGAGGCGGCCATCGAGATCTCCCGGAACCTGGGGGCCATGCTCCAGGACACGGAGAGCACCTCCCTGGGCATCGCCGACATCAGCGGGGACATCCAGGGCACCTCCGCCCTCCTGGGCCGGGCCTCGGAGCACTTCGGCAAGCTGGTGGGGGATTTCGAGGACAACACCTCCCAGCTCAGCGGCGCCACCGCGGCGGTGGACGGGATCTCCTCCACCAGCGCGGCCATCCTCGGCCAGTCCCGGGACATCCTGGGCCTCAGCCGGGAAGGGGCCCAGCGCCTGGATGAATCCACCCGCCTCTCCAGCGACATGAACCGCGCCACGGAAAGGCTGCTGGAACTGGTATCGGGCTTCCGCACCGGCGAGAGCGAACTGGAGGAGGTCATCGCCAAGGGCTACCGCTGGCGGGACGCCATGCAGGCCCGCATCGCCGCCCTCGCGGGCCAGGGCCTGGACATGTTCGACCGGAACTACCGCCCCGTGCCCGGCACCGATCCCCAGAAATTCCTCACGGGCTACACCGAGGCCCTGGCCCGGGACCTCCAGCCGGTCTTCGACGAGGCCCGCAAGGACCTGGGCTCCATCTACGCCGTGGCCCTGGACGTGAACGGGTACCTGGCCGTGCACCACACCGGCGTGAGCGATCCCATGACCGGCGACCCCCAGGTCGACCTCCTGAAGAGCCGCAACATGAGGCTCTACTTCAACGTGGAGACCGAGAAGCGCCGTTCCCGCAACCTGGAGAAATTCCTCTTCCAGACCTACATGCGCGACACCGGCGAAATCCTCAACGACCTCTCCATGCCCATCCACATAGGGGGTCGCCACTGGGGAGCGCTGGTGATGGGGTTCAATCCCGACCGGTTCCTGAACTAGCGCTCGGGTTCCGGACCTTCGCGCCGGGTTACTCGGCCGGGCAAGCCCGGCCTCGTTGGGTGCCGGAGGGGACGAGGGGGCTGGGTTTCACCTTCCGGCTTCGTGGGGGGGGGGTGGGGCAGGGGGGGCTGGGGCCCTCCGGGGGGGCCTGGGGGGGATGGGGCTCGCTGCGAGTGGGGGGGCGCAGCGGGGGGGGTGCGCCGACGTTGACTGGTAGGGGTGGGCTGCGAGGGGGATCGGGGGTAGCGGAACATGTCAGCGTCGGCGCCTGGCGGCGCCGACAATTTCTACTCGAAGCGAATCCCTTCGTCCCTTGGAAGTCACGTCCCACGCATGGGACTCTCCGGAGGGACGGAGCGCGCATGCCTCCCAACCGCCCAACGGAGCCAGAAGGCGCAGCATCGTCCCCTCGTCCCCTCCCCACCCCCCGTCATCGCCGGCTTGTCCGGCGATGACGAACCGGCGCGACGGCCAGGGACCCGCACGATCCGGCGGGGTATCATGGTTGGGAACGCATGGAGGGGGATTGATTCAGATCTATGTTGATGCCGATGCGTGCCCGGTGAAGGACGAAGTGTTCAGGGTGGCCAGGCGGCATGGGGTGGTGGTGCACGTGGTGTCCAACAGCCGGCTGAACCTGCCGCGGGATCCGCTGGTGCGGGGGGTGGTGGTGAGCGGGCGCTTCGATGCGGCGGATGACTGGATCGCGGAGCGGGCCACGGGGGGGGAGATCGTCGTCACGGCCGATATCCCGCTGGCGGACCGCTGCCTGAAGAAGGGGGCCCGGGTGCTGGATCCCAAGGGGCGGCCCTTCACCGAGGATTCCATCGTCGACGCCATGGCCAGCCGGGAGATCAGCGCCTTCCTGCGGGACATGGGGGAAATGGGCACGGGGCCCAAGCCCTACGCGCCGGCGGACCGCTCCCGGTTCCTGGGCGCCCTGGAGAACCAGATCCAGGCCCTGCTCAAGCTCGAGCGCACCCGCGCCCCCGGAGGGAACCCCCATGGTTGACGTGATCACGCCGCTGCGCCTGAGCCTGCTGCTGACGGTGGCCCGGCACCCCGACGCGGCGCGGGAGAAGCTCCTCACCCTCAAGGGGGTCCAGGCCGCGGACATCGACTACCTCCTCCAGCACGACCTGATCCGGGAGCGGGAGGTGGGCCGCTACCAGGTCTCCCGGCTGGGGCAGATGGCGCTGAAGCGCTGAGGTCAGCCCGGTCCGGGGCCGAAGACGCCGGGGCAGGGGGTGCCGCAGCGCGCGCAGGCGCCTTCCCGGGTGAGGTCCCACCGGGTCAGGCGGTAGCCGTCCCGGCCGATGAGGAGATGGCCGCACCCGTGGCAGACGGTGCCGCTGCCCTCCAGGGTCCGCACATTGCCCAGGTAGACGTGGCGCAGGCCGTTGGCCAGGGCGAGGCGCCTGGCCTCCAGCAGGGTGGCCAGGGGGGTCGGCGGCAGGGCCTTGAGCTTCCAGGCGGGGCGGAAGGCCGTGAAGTGCAGCGGCACGTCGGGGCCGAGGTTGCCCGCGATCCATGCGCTGAGGGCGTCCAGGTCGGCCGGGGCGTCGTTGGCCCCGGGGATGAGGAGGGTGGTCACCTCCAGCCAGGTGCGGGTTCCGTGGCGGACGTACTTCAGGGTGTCCAGCACCGGACCCAGGCGCCCGGCGCAGTGGGTCCGGTAGAAGGCGTCCGAGATGCCCTTGAGGTCGATGTTGGCGGCGTCCATGTGCCGGTAGAACTCCTCCCGGGGCTCCGGGTTGTGGTAGCCCGCCGTCACCGCCACGGTGGCCAGGCCCCGCTCCCGGCAGGCCTGGGCGGTCTCCACCGCGTACTCGTGGAAGACGACGGGGTCGTTGTACGTGAAGGCGACCCCCCCGCAGCCCCGGTCCAGGGCCATGCGGGGCACGGCCGCGGGCGGCACGGCCCCGGCCAGGTCCCTGCCGGCCGGGGCCCGGCTCAGGTCCCAGTTCTGGCAGAACCGGCACCCCAGATTGCATCCCAGGGTGCCGAAGGAGAGCACCGCGAGGCCCGGCCTGAAATGGTGCAGGGGCTTCTTCTCGATGGGGTCCACGGCGAAGCCGCTGGAGCGGCCGTGGCCGTGGAGCACCATGGCCCCGCCCTCGTTGCCCCGCATGAGGCAGTAGCCCCGCTGGCCCTCCCGCAGGCGGCAGCGGCGGGGGCAGAGTCCGCAGGCCACGGCCCCGCCCTCCAGGCTCCGCCAGAACCTCGCGGTGGGAAGGGGGGTGGCAGGCACCATGGTTTCCTCGGCTGGGCCCAATTTCGGTCATTGACAGGGGGGCGCGCAACCCGGATCTTGGGGGGGACTTGCTTGTTTGTCCGGCTGTGGAGGTCCCCGTGGGGCCCATTCGCCAGCCGGCCTTCGCCGGCTCCTTCTATCCCGCCGATCCCCGGCGGCTCCGCGACCTGGTCCAGGGCCTCCTGGCCCAGGCGCCCCCCGGGGGGCCGGCGCCCAGGGCGGTGATCGCCCCCCACGCCGGCTACCCCTACTCCGGGCCGGTGGCGGCCCAGGCCTTTGCCAGGCTGGGGGTTGGCCGGGAGGGCATCACCCGGGTGGCGGTGCTGGGGCCTTCCCACCAGGTGGCCTTCCGGGGCATGGCGGTGAGCGGCGCGGCGGGGTTCGCCACCCCCCTGGGGACCGTGCCCGTGGACGTGGAGACCTGCGAGGCCCTCCAGGGCCTGGTGGCGGTGCGGCCCCTGGAGGACGCCCATGCCCGGGAGCACAGCCTGGAGGTCCAGCTGCCCTTCCTCCAGGTGGCGCTGGGCGCCTTCACCCTGGTGCCCCTGGTGGTGGGCCGGGCCGGGCCCGGGGAGGTGGCGGCGGTGGTGGAGCGGCTCTGGGACCTGGCCGGGACGGTGGTGGTGGTCTCCTCCGACCTGAGCCACTACCTGGGAGCCGCCGAGGCGCGCCGCGTGGACCTGGCCACCGCCGAGGCCATCCGGAGCCTGGACGCCGCGGCCCTGGACGAGGGGGCCGCCTGCGGATGCGCGCCGGTGCGGGGCCTCCTGGTGGCGGCGGCCCGGCGAGGGCTGCGCGGGGAGGTCCTGGACCTGCGCAATTCCGGCGACACCGCCGGGGGCCGGGACCGGGTGGTGGGCTATGGCGCCTTCGCTTTCGCCTGAACGCGTCCTGGCCGGCGCCGGGGAGCTGCTGCTGGGCCTGGCCCGGGCCTCCATCCGCCACGGCCTGGAGGAGGGGACCCCCCTGGCGGTGGATCTGGCCGGCCTGCCCCCCGCCCTGGGCCGGCCCCGGGCCACCTTCGTCACCCTCCGGATCGGGGGCGGGCTCCGGGGCTGCACGGGCCGCCTGGAGGCCACGCGCCCCCTGGCCCTGGACGTGGCGGAAAACGCCTTCGCCGCGGCCTTCCTGGATCCCCGCTTCCCGCCCCTGGGCTTCCGGGAATGGGAGGGCCTGGAGGTTTCCATCTCCCTGCTGACCCGCCCCCGGCCCCTGCCCTTCACCGGCGAGGAGGACCTGATCCGGCAGCTGGTGCCCGGCCGGGACGGCCTAGTCCTCTCCGCGGGCCCCCTCCGGGCGACCTTCCTGCCCTCGGTGTGGGATGAACTGCCCGACCCCCGCGACTTCGTCCGGGAACTCAAGGCCAAGGCCGGGTGCCGGCGCATCGGGGAGGCGCGCCGGTACCGGGTCCTGCACATCCCCTGAAAGCCCGGGACACGTGCGTTTACGTAGCTAGAGGCGGGACAGGCTGCCTTCGCCCCCGGCGGCGATGAGTTTCAGGATCTCGACCACTTCGGCGGCGGACTGGGGGCGGTCCTCCTTACGCTTGGCCATGAGGCGGGTCACCAGGAAATCCAGGTCCCGGGGCAGGTCGGGGGCCCGGCCCGCCATGGATGGAATGGGCGCCTCCAGGTGCATGGCCAGGAGCTCGTCGACGCGGGCGTTCTCAAAGGGGGGGCCGCCCGTGCAGAGTTCGAAGATCATGACGCCCAGGGCATAGAGATCGGAACAGGCGCCAGCCTGTTCGCCTCGCACCTGCTCCGGGGACATGTACCGGGGGGTGCCCATGGGCCCGCCTTCGTCGCCGGCCCGCAGGGCGTCCAGGGGGGTGGCAAGGCCGAAATCCATGATCTTGGCGTCGCCGCGCACATCGAAGAGCACGTTCATGGGCTTGATGTCCCGGTGCACGACGCCGACGGCGTGGGCGGCCTCGAGGCCCTCGGCCACCTGGCGCGCCACCCGGATCACCAGGGGCACCGGAAGGCGCTCGCGGTCGTCCAGGAGGGCGCGCAGGGTGACGCCCTTCAGGTATTCCATGGTCACGTACGGGATGCCGCCGGATTCGCCGAAGTCGTGGGTGCGCAGGACGAACTTGTGGGTGATCCTGCGGGCCAGGCGGATCTCCTGTTTGAGCTGCTCCAGGAAGAGGGGCCGGGAGGCCAGCCCGGGCCGGATGACCTTCATGGCCACCTCCTCGTCCAATTGGAGATCCTGGACCCGCAGCACGATGCCCATGCCGCCCCGGCCCAGGAGGCCCAGCACGCGGTACCGGGAAGCGAACACCTGCCCGTCCTGGAGGCCAGGCGGGAGCTGATCGTCCTGGGCGGGGGGCAGGTAGGCCGGGGAGGTGCCGGTCTCGCCGTCGGGGCGGCGCGCCGAATCCAGCAGGGCGAGGAGCTGGTCCTTGGCGCGGAGCTCCGCGAGCATGGACCGGAAGGTCTGGGTCAGCAGGCCCACTTCGTCTAGGGAGGCGCTCGCGGGAAGGGCCTCGGGGGACTCGCCCGCGGCAAGGGCTTCGGCGGCGGTGGCCAGGGCCTGGAGGGGCGCCGTGACGCTGCGGGCCGAGCGGAGGCTGAGGCCCAGGGCCAGCAGGATGCCCCCGACGCCCACCCCGAGGATGGCCCTCTGGAGGGTGCGGAAGGGGGCCAGGAGCGGCTCCTTGGGCATCAGGAGGAAGGCGGACATTTCCAGGTCCAGGGCGTTGACGCCCCGAAGGGGGGAGATCATGCCCAGGTAGGTCCGGCCATCCACCTTGAAGGGGAGGACCGGGGACGAATGGCTGTCGAGGATCCGGGCCCGGGTGGCCAGGAAGGCCGTGTCCCGGGCGAGGAGGAGGTCCAGCGGGCCGGCGTTGTCGAGGGTGCTGCCGAGGGTCCTGAAGTGGCTGAGAAGGGCCAGGTGGGCGGAGGGATCGCCGCGCCGGGGGGCCGCGATGGCCAGGCGCCGCAAGCCGGAGGCCGCCTTGCCGTCCACCCTCGCGCCCACCAGCATGGCCCCCAGAGGGGCGCCGCCCGGGGTGCGCAGAGGCCGGGCCACCGCGTGGTAGACCCCGCGCATGCCGCCCCAGTCGACGGGGAGGAAACCGCGGTAGTAGGGTCCTGGATACCCCGCCGCCCGCGCCTCGTCGGGGGCCAGGGCCATCTGGATGATGCCGACGCCGGAGAACTCCCCGGGTATCCCCGGGTCCGTTCCCGCCAGGAGCGTCCCGTCGGGGCGGACCACCGCGGCGATCTCCGCGCCGAGGCGGGGGAGGTTCTCCACGAGGGTGTCCTTGAGGCTGCCGCCGGCGCCGGCTTCCAGGGCCTGTTCCACGAGGGCGAGGTTGCCCGAATACTGGGTGAAAACTTCCAGGCCGGCGTCCAGGGACCGCCCCTGTTGTTCAAAGGCACGCTCGAGCACCTGGCTTGCGGAGGAGAGGCTCGCATCGGCGCTGACGCGGGCCCCGTGCTCGGCCTCGGAGAAGGCCACCCCGAGCATCAGCGAGACCAGCACCAGGATCATCACGCCCTGCCGCAGGAAGAATTTCCACCCCAGGCTTCGGTACCAGCTCATCGTCGGGCGCATGGGTATCCCCAGGAAGGACGCTATACTCTTTATAAATTCACTCCCTGGATATTCCTAATGGTTCGTTGCCCCCTGCCTTTCCTCGTGGCCCTGGCGCTGGGAGTTCCGGCGGCGGCGGGGAGCCTGGCGGGGCCGGTCCAGGTCCTCGACAAGGGGCACCCCCGGCCGAACCTGAAGGACTGCGTGGCCATCCTGGAGCCCCTGACCGCGCCGGCGGCGGTGCCGGGGCCGGGAAAGCCGGTGACCATCCGCACGCTGGGCAAGGCCTTCCATCCCCGGGTGACCCTCGTCACCCCGGGCACGGAGGTGACCTTTCCGAACCTGGACCACATCCTCCACAACGTCTTCAGCGTCACGCCGGGAAACCGCTTCGACACGGGCCACTACCGGCCCGGCGAGGCGCCCCGGGTGAAGGTCGCGAACCCCGGGCTGGTGAAGCTCTACTGCAACATCCACCACCAGATGAACGCCTACCTCTGGGTGGTGGACACGCCCTTCGCCCAGCTCCTGGAGGGGCGCGCGGGGGTGCAGTTCGACGGCGTCCCCCCCGGACGGTACCGCCTCCGGCTCTGGCATCCCGAGACCGGGGAACGCCAGTGGGAGGTGGCCGTGGGCCCGGGCATCACCCGGGGCGGGTGGCAGCTGGAGGTCTCCCTGCCCTCCGTGGAGCCCCACAAGAACAAATTCGGCCGCGACTACCCCCCGCCCGAGGACGAGCGCAGCTACTAGAACCTCCGCGTCAGCGTGACCATGCGGCGGGTGACCGCGTAGCCCTCGCCGTCGGCGGTCTGGCGCACGATGGACAGGGCGGCCACCCACCGGCCCGGGAGCGTCAGGGCGGCCTCCACCCGGGGGCCGCGGGCGGCGCGGTAGAACCACCAGGCGTCGCCGTTCACCGGGTAGAGGGTGCCCGTGGACGAGAGGCGCTGCCACGTCCAGGAGAGCTGGGGCCACCAGGCCCGCTCCCGGCTGCCGGCGCTGAGGCGCAGTTCCTCGCTGTCTTCGCGGGTGGCGCGGTTCCGGCACGCGAACCACTGGGCCTCCAGGGGCAGCGGGCCGTTCCAGACGCCCGCGGCGCCCGCGGCGTCCAGGGTGAGGCGCTGCCGTCCGCCTTGCGACCCGGGCAGGGCGTGGCGCCGGAATCCGCCGGGGTCCCAGGCGAGGGTCCACCGGCCGGCATGGGCCGTCCAGGAGAAAGCGCCGGTGTCGAATTTCAGGACCCCCTGGGCCGCGGCCAGCTCCGTGCGCCCGCCCAGGACGGTGCGCACCCGGCCCACGGCCACGCGCACTCCCGCCTCCTGGAGGACGTCCCCGTGCAACCCGGCGGTGGCCCCGGCCCCGGTGAAGCGGAGATCGCGATCCCACATGGCCTGGGAAACCAGCAGGCCGTTCCCCTGAAGCCCCAGGCGCAGGGTCCCGAAGATCCGCTCCCCCGCCCTCGAAAGGGTGGCCTGGAGCACGTCGGCCTGGGTGCCGTTGGAGGGCTGCTGGTCCCACCGGGGCGCGTTGAGTCGGTTGCCATCGGAACCCACGGCGGAACGGGTTCCCGCCTCCACGCGCATGGGCCCCCAGTCCGCGCCCCAGCGGAGCCGCAGCTGGACGCCGCCGCGCCGGAACCCGCCGGGGCCCTCCGGCTCCTTCAGCTCGTCGGCCCCCAGCCGGAGTTCCCACGCGGGCCGCCAGGGATCGGGCTTCTCCTCCGCAAAGGGCTGCGCGTCCTGTGCCAGCAGGGCGGCGGTGGCCAGCATGGGGGTCCAGCGGCGGATGGGCATCCCTCTCCCGGGCGAAGGGCAGGGTAAGGGTAGCATCGCCGGCCCCGCAAGGCGCCCTTGACGGCGGCGGGGCCGCCGCCGGATGCTGGGGCACCCCGGAGGGCGCATGGACGGCTGGGATCTCGCGATCAGTCTGGACCGGACCCACAAGGATCCTCTCTACCTCCAGATCGTGAAGGCCCTGGAGGCGGGCATCCGCAGGGGGCGCTTCAAGCCCGGGGACGCCCTGCCCGGCACCCGGGGGCTGGCGGAACTGCTGGGCGTGAACCGCACCACCGCGCTGGCCGCATACAAGGAACTGGAGGCCGAGGGCTGGATCCGGGTCGCGCCGGACAGCGGCACCTTCGTGGCCGACACCTTCCCCTTCTCCGTGGAGGGGGACGCGGGGATCGCCGCCCAGGACTCGGCCTCCTGGAAGCGCGCCTCCCGCAGGAACGAGCCCTTCTACCAGCCGCCGGCGGCGGCCCTGGACACCTTCCGCCTCATACCCGACCTGCCCGACCTGCGACTGGCGCCCACCGCGGCCATCCACCGCGCCTACGGGCGCATCCTGAAGCTGCACCCGGAGCGCCTCCTCCAGCCCGCCTGGGACCCGCGGGGACTCCTGGAGCTGCGCGCCTCCCTGTGCCAGATGCTGCGGGACCTCCGCGGCCTGGCGGTGGACGCGGGCAACCTCGTCCTCACCCGGGGCCTCATGAGCACCCTGAACCTCGTGTGCCGGGTGCTCTTCGCTCCGGGGGACGCGGTGGCGGTGGAGGACCCGGGCTTCTTCCGGGTGGCGGAGGCCTTCCGGGCCGCGGGGGCCCGGGTCTTCCCCGTGCCGGTGGACGCCCGCGGCCTGGATGTGGAGGCGCTGGAGGCCCTGCTGGTGAGGGAGGACCTGAGGCTCCTGCACCTCACCGCCAGCCCCCAGCATCCCACCCAGGTGATCCTGGACCCCCAGCGCCGCCGGCGCCTCCTGGAGCTGTCCCGGGTCCACGGCTTCCGCATCCTGGAGGGGGATCCCTCCCTGGGCTTCCACCGGGAGAAGAATCCGAGCCTGCCTCTGGCCAGCGACGATCCCCATGGCCGGGTGCTGTACTTCGGCGGTCTGGAGCAGATCCTGGCCCCGGGGCTGCAGGTGGGGTTCCTCGCGGGCCCGGCGGACCTCATCAAGGTCCTCGCCCAGCAGCGGCAACTGGTGGACTGGCCCGGAAACCAGGTGCAGGAGGCGGCCATCGAGGAGATCCTGCGGGACGGCGAGGTGGTGCGCCACCTGAGGCGGACGCGCAAGATCACCGAGGAGCGCCGGGAGACCATGGTGGACCGGCTCCTGCTGCACCTGGACCCCGCCATCCAGGTGCGGAATCCCCGGGAAGGCCTCTCGCTGTGGGTCAAGGTGGCCGAGGACGTGCCCCTGGCCCTCTGGACCGAGCGGTGCCTCGCCCGGGGCGTGATCTTCTATCCGGGGCACCTGTACGACTTCCACCGTCGCGAGATCCCCTACTTCTGCCTCGGCTTCGCGGGGCACACCCTGGACGAGCAGAACGAGGCGTGCACCCGCATGGCCGCGGCCCTGAAGGAGGCCAGGAGCCTGGCCCCCTGAAGGTCAGATGCGCACCGAAGCCGCGACGGTCTTGAGGGTGTTCACGACGAGGAGGCCCCCCGGCGTGGCCTCCGTCACCTCCAGGTGGACCAGGGGCGACACCGCGGGACCCTGCAGGTTCCCGCCGCCGAGGTCGTAGACGCTGCCGTGGCAGGGGCAGGTGATCTGGGAACCCGCGGGCAGGCCCACGGTGCAGCCCATGTGGGTGCAGATGGCCGTCATGGCGTAGATGCCGCCGGAGTCCCGGATCAGCAGGAAGTTGCCAAGGTTCCGGTAGTCGCGGGTGGTGGGGACGGGCTCGGCCAGGAGGCCGCTGCGGGTGTCCGTCGTCTGCAGCGCGCCGGAGGGCGGTGGCGGCGGGGGCGGGGCCGCGGTCATTCCGCCCCCTCCGCCGCCGCACCCGAGGGTGGCCGCGGCGGCCAGGGCTCCCAGGCAGAAGGTCCTGCGTTGCATGGGCGTGGAGAAGGAATTCTGGGACATGGGGCCTCCAGGGGGGGAAGGGGTATCAGTAGCCGCCGCCGGTTCCGCCGCCGCCACCGGTCCCGCCACCGCCGGCGGGGGAGCCGGAGTCGCCGGGGATCTGGCCGCGGATCTCGCCGTTTGGGAAGGCTGCGCTGTGCACGTTCACATAGAGGCCGCCGTTGCGCAGGCTGGCGAACTGGTCGGAGGTGAGGAAGGTCCCCGCGGGCGTCACCCAGGCCCCATCGGCGTCCTGGATGAGCGGGATGATGACCGCGCCGGCGACTCCGGACGCGCCGATGTGGATGTGCGCGGCCACCCCGGTCACGCCGGACGTGACGACTCCGGCCCTGAGCTCGAGGGTCCTGGGGTCGAGGGCGAAGGTCCCCGTGCCGGTGGCCGTGGAGGCGTTCGCCGGGACTTCGGATGCGCCGCTGAGCGTGGTGCTCCGCACCAGGGGGCTGGCCAGGTTGAACTGACCGCGGATCTCGCCGTTGGGAAAGGCCACGCTGTGCACGTTGCCGTAGAGGCCCCCCGCCAGGAAGGTCGTCACCTGGGCCGCGGTGAGCGTGGAACCGGAGGGCAGGGCCCAGGTGCCCCCGCCGGCGTCCTGGAGCGGCAGGATCACGGGGCCGGCGGCGCCCAGGGCGCCGTCGTGCACGTGGGAGGCCACCCCCGTGAGGCCCTGGGTGAGGATGGAGCCGTAGGATACGCCCGTGGCGGCGTTCACCGACAGCACGCCGATGCCGGTGGCCGCGCTCCCGGTGGCCGGCGTCTCCTGGGTGCCGTCCAGGGAGGCGAAGCGGGTCGTCAGGGCGATCTGCCCGCGGATCTCCCCACCCGGATTGCTGGCGCTGTGGATGTTGAAATAGTAGTTGCCGGCCTGGAGGCTGGCGTACTGGGCGCTGGTGAGAACCGTGTTCGCGGCGATGGTCCAGACCCCGCCGGCGCCGCCGCTCAGGGGGATGACCACGGGCCCCGATACCCCGGCCGCGCCGTCATGGATGTGGGCCTGGGTGCCTGCGATGCCCGTGGAGACGACGCCGCCCGTGATGATCATCGTGGCGGGGTCGACCCGGACGGAACCGCTGGCCGTGGCCGTGGAGGAGACGGGGGGCACCTCGGAGGCGCCGTCCAGCGAGGCGCCGCTGAGGAAGGGAGCCGGGGGCGGAGGCGGGGGAGGAGGGGGGGGCGCGGAAGAGCCGCCGCCTCCGCCGCCGCAGGCCAGGGCCGCCGCGAGGGTCAGCCCGCCCAGGGCCACGGCCCAGGGCCGCCGGGAAAAGGGATTCGGGTGCGTCTGGAACATAGGACCTCCTGAATGCGAACGTGGTCCGGCACCGGGTGCCGGGGTTGATGCCGCCGGAGCGGCGGGTGGACTAGAAGATCCGGACGATGTTGAAGCCCAGGGTCCAGTGGTTGACGCTGCGGGGGCCGCCGCCGTAGTCGCCGCCCAGGACCTGGTGGGCGGTGGTGCCGGTGGCGCTGGTGGCCAGGAGCGTGAACCGGTGGCCCCGGGTGGCGAAGCGGTAGCCCAGGGAGGAACCGGCCTGGTAGTGCTCCGGATCCAGGCGCGAGGGCCGGGGGTAGTACTCCGCCAGCAGGGCGTGCCGGGGCGCCATCTGCCAGCGGAGGCCCCCCGCCAGGGTGAAGAGCCCGGAATCCACGGTGCTGGTGCGGGACAGCCAGGTGGGCACCAGGAGGACCGTGACCCGGGAACCGGCCTGCACTTCCGTGGGGGCCTGGAAGGCGGCGCCGGAAATGCCCACGGTGCCCAGGGGCAGGGGGGTCCGCTTGACGGTCTCGTCGAAGCGCTCCGCCCGCAGGGCCATGCGGATCCACGGCGTGCCCAGGAGGTGCTGCTGCAGGGCCAGCACCAGGGTCTTGCCGTCGGAGGTCCGGTAGACCTGGGCGTTGAGGCCGGGCACCGCGCCGATGCCGGCATCGAGGCCCAGGCCCGCCACGTTGGCCCCGTCCAGGCCGTAGAAGTCCTTGCTGGCGCCCCGGGCGGGTTCCAGGAACCGGTGGGTGAACCGCACGGCCAGATCCCAGTTCTCCAGGCGGTCCGCCGTGGGCAGGTTCAGGCCCAGGGGCACATCGGACGCCCGGGAAGGCAGGCCTAGCAGGCAGGCGAGAAACAGGGGGCGAAGGGTCATGGCGACTCCGGGGTGGCGTGGAGGCCCAACAGGTGGACCATGCGTCCGCCCAAATGGGCGGCTAGGGTGAGCTGCAGCACGCCCAGGGCCGACAGACCGAGCCAAAGGGCGCAGAGGGCCATGGCCCCGCGGGGTGCCCGGGTCCACCAGGGGCCCAGGTGGAGCGCCCCGAAGGAGGCGGTCAGGAGCGCGAAGGCCAAGGCGGCGCCCTGGGCCATCTGCTCGTGCCGGGCAACGGCGGCCCGCAGGGCCGGTGTCCGCTGGGCCAGGGCCGCGCCGGCCTCCCCGGTCACCAGGGCCGCCCCCGCGGTGAGGGTGCCCAGGACGAGCAGGGCCAGGGCGGTGGCGTGGATGCCCGGGCGCTGGGCGGGCCAGAGCAGCCCGAACAGGACCACGGCGGGGGCCGTGGTAAGCAGGGCGATGGGGAAGTGGACGATCAGGGGATGGAGGTGGTTCCAGGGCAGCATGGCGCTCACCGTTCCGCGGGTTCGTCCAGGGGACGCCCCCTGCGGGCCTTGCGAAGGACCTCCCGGATCAGGGTCCTGATCTCGGTTTCGGAGAACGTGGAACGGAACGCGGGCATCCGGAGGCCGAAAAACAGCCCGGAGGCGATGGCCTGGGCCATCTCCTGGTCCGTCCTGCCCTCCATGTCCCGGGCGGAGGTGAAATCCAGCCCCTTCAACCGGGTTCCTTCCGGCGACCGGGCGGAACCATCCAGGCCGTGGCAGCGGGCGCAGTTCTCCGCATACAGGTGCCGCAGAACCGGAAGGGGCCGGTCGGGGGGCGCGGTCTGGACCACGGCCGCGCACAGGGCGAGGCCCAACAGGCTGGTCACGGTAACCTCCTGGGATTCGGGGGCTTGTCCTCCCCCGCACCCCCAGGTTCCGGTTTCCGGCGGGGGCCACCAGATCCGGTTTTCAATTTCCGGACCCTCCGGTTGTGACGGAGGTCCGGCGCGGACCTGCCGATCAAGGGAAGTGCCGGTACCCAGGCGGGGCCGGGAATCCGTTCCCCGAGGCCCCATGACCTGGATCCTGAAGGCCAGCCTAGTCGCCCTGCTCCTCCTGGCGGGCTGCGCCGGCCCCGGTCGGGAGGACCCGGCGGCCAACCTTCCTGCCTCCGCGCTGGCCTCCCAGGTGGAGGACCTGCAACGGAGCGGGGACCCCGCGAACCGTATCCATGTGGTGCTGCTGGGGGATGGCTACCGCGCTGAGGACCAGGCGAAGTTGTCCCGGGACGCCCGGAACTGGCTGGCCACCTTCGTGGGGACGCCGCCCTTCGCCAACTACGCCTCCTATTTCAACGTCAAGGTTGTGCACGTGGTTTCCCCCCAGGACGGCGCCTCCAACGGCAGCCACGGCTTGGGCGTGACCCGGGATACCGTCCTGGGGGCCACCTTCCGGAACGCCAGCCCCGAGGGTGTTGCGCCGGACTATCGCCTGCTGGTGGTGGATAATGCCCGGGTCCTGGCCCTGGCCATGGCCCTGGCACCCGAGTGCACGGTCGCCCTCGTGCTGGTGAATGATTCCAAGTACGGCGGGTCCGGCGGAGCGGTGCCCGTCTTCTCCGCCAACCCGGCCTCCGGGCTCATCGCCCTGCACGAACTCGGACACGCCTTCGGCGGGCTGGCCGACGAGTACCAGTGTGGCGACACCAGCGCCCTGCCCGCCACCCTCGAAGCCTTCCCCAATGTGACGGCCCGCCGGGATCCGGACCAGATCAAGTGGCGGAGCTGGATCGCCCCTGGAGTGCCCCTGCCCACCCCGGCCGGCGTGCCCGGGCTGGGCCTCTTCGAGGGGGCCTACTTCCACGACACCGGCGTCTTCAGGCCCCGCCAGGCCTGCCGCATGCGGTCCCTGGGCGACGGTTTCTGCGAAGTGTGCAGCGAGGCCATCGTGCGCCGGATCTACGACCGGGTCCGCCCCCTGGATCCTCCCATCACCCCCCTTGCCGCCAACCCCCTTCGCCTTTCCGTGGCGCGACCGGTGCCTGTGCCGGACACGGTCCGGGTGGCCTGGGCGGTGGATGGCGCGGCGGTGGCGGGGGACGGCGACACCCTGGTCCTCCCGGCCCCGCTCCAGGGCAACCACACGGTCACCGCCACCGTGACCGACACCACGCCCCTGGTGCGGGAGGGCTTGGAGCGTTTGACGGCCGTCCAGACCTGGACCTTCGGGTCCCCGCAGGCCGCGAGGGTGGAACCTGCCCGGCATCTGGTGCTGCGCCTCGTCCGCACGCCCAGGGGCTTCCAGGTGGCGGAGCGCCGGGTCGTAGACCTGCCGTTGCCGCCGGACGCGGGGCGGGGGGCATGGCAGGCCGAAGTCGTCGGTCCCGGGGGCGACGTGCAGTTCCGCACGGGATTGGAGGACCCCTCCCCCCTGCGCGGCGAATTCCAGCACCCCGGGGAATCCGGCCGGATCCAGGGCCGCTGGATGGAGGACGGCCGGCCGGTTTCCTTCCTGGTTCGAATTCCCTGGGTGGAGGACGGGGAACTGGCCCTCTTCCGGAAGGTGGAGGGGGCGCCGCGGGTCCGGTTGGGAACGGTGCCCTTGGGGGAAGGCGTGCGACCCGCTTATTGAAAATGGGGGCGGGGTGAAGATCGGAACGGAGGGTCCGGGGCGGGTCGGAGGATCCAAGGAAAAAATCAAACGCTGGGGCGCAGAGGTCTCGCTGGGGCGCTGGGGTGATTTGCCTTTTTTTACCCAACGCCCCAGCGAGACCTCTGCGCCCCAGCGTTTATATTTTTCTTGGCATTCGCAGCGCGACGGGTTTGTGCGTAGACGCGAAGCCTTACCTCACTACACCATGCGCCGAGCCGATGGGTTCGTGCCAATCCGGTTCTGCTATTTCGATCCCTAGCCTTTCCGGATGCGTTCCGTCAGTTCGGGCACCAGCTCCAGCAGGTCGGCCACGATCCCCACGCTGGCGGCCTGGAAGATGGGGGCCTTGGGGTTCTTGTTCACGGCCACCAGGAAGGGGTTGCCCTTGATGCCGCCCAGGTGCTGGAAGGAGCCGCTGATGCCCAGGGCCAGGTAGACCTTGGGCTTCACCGTCTGGCCCGAGGTGCCCACCTGCCGGGGCTTCTCCAGCCACTTGGCGTCCACGATGGGGCGGGAGCAGCAGAGCGCGGCGCCCATGGCCTCGGCCAGTTCCTCCACCAGGGCGATGTTCTCCTTGTCGCCGATGCCCCGGCCCACGGACACCAGCACCTCCTCCCGGGTGATGTCGATGTCCCCGGCCTCGGCCTGGACCCGTTCGAGGAAGCGCCGCCGCGCGGTGAGGCCCGCGGCCTCTGCGGAGCGGTCCACGACCCTGCCCGCCGCCGACCGGGACGCGTCGGCCTTGAAGGCCCCGGAGCGCAGGGTGACCACGGCGCCCGCGGACAGGTCGCAGGCCACGTGGGACGAGACCTGGCCGCCGAATTCCTGGCGCACGGCCTCGAGGGTGGTGCCCGCGGCGGCGGCGCCGTCCACCACGTCGGGGAGGTAGGCCGCGCCCAGCTTCACGGAGAGCCCGGGGCCCAGGTCCATGCCCAGGGTGCTGTGGGGCAGGAGCACGATGGCGCCGGGGGGCAGGACGCGGGCCAGGAGGGGCCGGAGGAGTTCGGCGTTGGGGTAGGCCAGGGCCTCCTGGTCGAATTTCCACACCTCGGCGAAGGAGGCGGCGGCCTCCTGGCAGGCGGCGTCCAGGGAGGCTCCGGAGCCCGCCGCCAGGGCGATGGGGGCGGCGCCGGGGAAGAGGGCCCGGGCGGCGCCGAGGAGCTCCAGGGCGGAGTCGTCCAGCCTGCCGCCGGCGTGGGCGAGGAATGCGAAGACGTTGTCCATCACTTGAGCCCTCCCTTGGCCTTCAGGAGCCCCACCAGCTGCCCGGCCAGTTCGGCCGTGGTCCCGGTGAGCATGTCCGCCCCGGCCCCCGCCGGCGGCACGAAGTAGTCGACGCGGCGGACCCTGGCGGGCGGCGGCGCCACGCCCAGGGCCGCGGCGTCCAGGACGGGCAGCTCCACGGAGGCCACCTTGCGGATGCCCCGGAGGCCCACGTACCGGGGCTCGTTGATGCCGGTCTGGATGGAGAGGACGCAGGGCAGGTCGATCTCGCTCACCTCCTGGGTGCCCCCTTCGATCTCGCGGCCCACCCGCAGGAGGCCCCCCTTCACCTCGATGCTGTTCACGAGGGACGCGAAGGGCCAGTCCAGGAGCGCCGCCAGCATCCCGCCCACCTGGGCGGCGCCGTCGTCGGCCAGGGCCCCGGTGAGGACCAGGTCGTAGGTTCCCTTGCGCACCGCGGCGGCCAGGATGGTGGCCAGGCCCAGGCCGTCGGCGCCGGCGAAGGCCGGATCGCTGAGCAGCAGGCCCTGGTTGGCGCCCATGGCCATCTCGCGGCGCAGCACCTCCTCGGAATCCCCGTCGCCCACGGTGACGACGGTGACGCTGCCGCCCTCCCTTTCGACGATCTGGATCGCCTCCTCCACCGCGTAGTTGTCCCATTCGTTCACGGAGTACACGAGGTCGTCGGCGCGGAGGGCGCCGCCCTCCACGACGATCTCGTTCTCCGCGGCGTCGGGAACGCGTTTCACGCAAACCAGGATCTCCATTCGGCTCCTCCGGGGTCAGTCGTTCTGAAGGTGGCCGTCGACCAGCTCGCACAGGTCGATGGCTTCCATCTTGCCTTCGAGGCCGGCCACCTTGATGGCGTCCTCGATGTTGGTGAGGCAGTAGGGGCAGGCGGTGACGATCACGTCGGCCCCGGCCTTGCGGGCCATCTCCACCCGCACCACGCCCATGCGCTTTTCCTCCTGGGGCTCGTAGAAGAGCATGAGGCCGCCTCCGCCGCAGCAGAAGGACCGGTCCCGGCAGTTCCCCTCCATCTCCACGCGCTTGAGGCCGGGAATGGCGTCCAGGGCGTTGCGGGGCGGGTCGTAGACGCCGTTGTGGCGCCCCAGGTAGCAGGGGTCGTGGTAGGTGTAGGTGCGGCCGTCGGCGGGGGCCTTCATGCGCAGCTTGCCGCTTTCCAGGCCCGCGGCGATGAGCTCGCTCATGTGCTGCACGGGCGGGATCCCGGAGTAGTCGTTCCTGAGGGCGTTGAGGGCGTGGGGGTCGTTGGTGACGATGCGGGTGGCCTGGGAGGCGCGGATGCCTTCGGTGTTGTGGTCCTTCAGGCTCTGGAAGAGCATCTCCTCCCCGAAGCGCCGCACGTCGTGGCCGCTGTCCTTCTCCTCCTTGCCCAGCACCACGAAGTCCACCTCCGCCTTGGCCAGGATGCGGGCCGAGGCCTGGGCGATCTTCTGCATGCGGTCGTCGTAGCTGCTGATGCTGTCCACGAAGTAGAGGGTCGGGGCGGTGTCGCCTGCGTCCACCTGCTTGACGGGCACCCCCGCGTCCGCGGTCCAGTCGGCGCGCTTCTTCTCCAGCTTGCCCCAGGGGTTGCCGCGCTTCTCCAGGGCGCTCAGGGGCTTCTGCATGGACTGGGGCACCAGGCCCTCGTCCACCATGCCCCGGCGGAGGTCCACGATCTTGTCCACGTACTCGATGCCCAGGGGGCATTCCTCCTCGCAGGCGCCGCAGGTGGTGCAGCTCCAGATCTCGTCCTCGCTGAAGATGCTGCCCACCAGGGGCTTGCCGGCCACGGCCTCGCCCAGGAGCGGGTAGTGGGAGAAGGCGTAGTCCCGGGCCTTGATGCTGATGAAGCGGGGGGAGAGGGGGCGCTTGACGAAATTGGCCGGGCACCGGTCGGAGCAGCGCCCGCAGTCCGCGCAGCTGTAGAAGTCCAGCATGTGCTTCCAGGTGAAGTCCTCGAAGGTCTTGACCCCGAAGGACTTGATCTCGTCGAGGTGGGCCTCGTCCACCCCGTGGCGCACGGGCTTGACGTTGCCGGTGCCCACCCGCATCCAGAACACGTTGAACAGCGACGTGATGACGTGGAAATGCTTGCCCAGGGGCAGGAAGCACAGGAAGAGGAAGAAGGTGAGGTCGTGGATGACGTACCCGGCCAGGTTCAGGTGGCCCAGGACGGGCAGGGGGGCCGCGGCCAGGGCGTGGCGGAAGGCCCAGGCCAGGGTCAGGGGCGAGGCGGCGCCGCCCGTGGCCGCCAGGAGGCTGCCCTCGAAGAGGCTCTCGGACAGGAGCAGGGTGAGGATGAGGCCCAGGATGAGGAGGGCCTCGGGGGTGTGGTCCTTGCCCATGGACTCCGGCACCGCGTAGCGCTCCGGCCTGAAGGCGGCGCGGCGCACCGCCAGGGTGGCCACTGCCAGGAAGGTGGCGGTGGAGGCGTAGTCCTTGAGCACGTCGTAGGCGTGGCCGAAGCCCGGCAGGGTGAATCCGTCGAAGATGCCCAGGAACACCAGCTGGAAGGACCGGGCCCCCAGGACCAGGAACCCGAAGAAGAGGATGATGTGCAGGACGCCGGCCAGGAGGTAGCGGGGGTGCCGCCACTGGGCGAGCCAGATCTTGAGGACCAGGAAGAGCCGGGCCCCGGTCTGGCCGCGCCGGGGATCCGGGGCGGCCCGGAGCAGGGGCTCCAGGCGCTTGCGGATGATCCAGGCGAAGACGGAAAGGCCCGCGAGGGGGATGAGGATGAAGAGGAGCCAGGCGGGAAGGCCCGCCAGGGTCGAGGTGGCCGGGGAGAATGGGGTCATGTTCACTTCGCGCCGAAGGCGTCCTCGGGCATCTCCACCGCGATGGCGCAGCCGGAGAGGATCGCGTCCATGCGGCCCAGGGCGACGGGGAGGAGGACCGCGTTGAAGAACTGGGCGCTCCGGATCTGGCCTTCGTAGAAGGCGGCGTCCTTCTCCTTGGCGCCCGCGGCCAGGGCCTCGGCGGCGACCTTGGCCCGCCACAGGAGCTGCCACCCCACCACCACGTCCCCGCACACCTCCATGAAGGGGTGGGCGTGGGCGGAGGCCGTGAGGAGGTCGCCGTAGAGGGCGGTGGTGCCCATGTGCCGGGCCACCTCCTCCAGGCGGATCAGGGCGGGTTCCAGGGCCTCGGCCATGGGGGCCGCGCGCTCCACGTCCCGGGCCGCGGCCAGGGTCCCGCGCATCTCCTCGAACAGGTCCATGACGGGCCGGCCCTGGTTCTGGCCCAGCTTGCGGCCCAGGAGGTCCATGGCCTGGATGCCGTTGGTGCCCTCGTAGATGGCGGTGATGCGGCAGTCCCGGAGGAGCTGCTCCATGGGGTACTCGCGGATGTAGCCGTAGCCGCCGTAGACCTGCACGCCCAGGCTGCACACGTCGAAGCAGCGCTCGGTGACGTAGCCCTTGGCGATGGGGATGAGGAAATCGATGATGCCCTGGATGCGGAGCTTCTCGTCGGCGTCGTCCGAGACGGCGATGCGGTCCGAGTTGTGGGCGAGGTAGTAGAAAAGGCTGCGGAAGCCCTCCACGTAGACCTTCATGAGCATGAGCATGCGGCGCACGTCGGGGTGCTGGATGATGGGCACGGCCGGGGCGCTCTTGTCCATCATCTTGAGCAGGTGACGGCCCTGGTGGCGGGTTCGGGCATAGTTCACGGCATACAGGTACGAGGGGCTGGCGCAGCTGAGGCCCTGGTTGCCCACCATGAGCCGGGCGTCGTTCATCATCATGAACATGGCCCGCATGCCCTTGTTGGCCTCCCCCAGGAGCGTGCCCCGGCACCCGCCCTTGCCGCCCAGGGCGATGGAGCAGGTGGCGTTGCCGTGGATGCCCATCTTCTCCTCGATGCCGGTGCACACCACGTCGTTGGGCTCCCCGAGGCTGCCGTCGTCGTTCACGCGGATCTTGGGCACCACGAAGAGCGAGATCCCGGCGGTGCCCGCCGGGGCCCCCTCGATGCGGGCCAGCACCGGATGGATGATGTTGGGGGTGAGGTCGTGCTCGCCGCCGGAGATGAAGATCTTGTTCCCGGTGATGGTGTAGGTGCCGTCGGGGTTGGGGGTGGCGGTGGTGGTGAGGGCGCCCACGTCCGAGCCCGCCTCGGGCTCGGTGAGGAGCATGGTGCCGGCCCACTCCCCGGTGAACAGCTTCTTGAGATAGAGGCGCTTCTGGGTGTCGGTGCCGAAGGTCTCGATGAGCTTGCCGGCCCCGTGGGTGAGCCCGCCGTGCATCATGAAGGCGAAGTTGGCCCCCATGAGGTAGTCGGAGGCCGCCGTGGCCACCACCCGGGGCATGCCCTGGCCCCCCCATTCCGGGTCCTCGGTCATGGCCAGCCAGTCCCCGGCCCGCAGGGCCTTCCAGGCCTTGTGGAAGGATTCGGGAACCCGGACCTTGCCCCCTTCGAACCGGGCGCCGACGCGGTCCCCGTCCACCTGGGTGGGCAGGATCTCCTTCACGGCCAGGTTCCTGGCTTCGTTGATGATCAGGTCGATGGACTTGCGGGAGAAGTCCGCGAAGCGTTCGTGTCCGCTGAGGGATTCCACCTTCAGCTGCTCGTGAAGGACGAAATCGATATCCCTGCGGTCCGCGAGAATCTGGGCCATAGTGCCTCCGTATGGGTGAGGAAACCTGCTGGAATGTCTAGACGCGCTCGAAGACGGTGGCGATGCCCTGGCCGAGGCCGATGCACATGGTGGCCACGCCCGTGGACCGGTTTCCGGCCTTCATGAGGTGGAGGAGGGTCGTGGTGATGCGGGCCCCGGAGCAGCCCAGGGGGTGCCCCAGGGCGATGGCGCCGCCGTTGAGGTTGACCTTCTTCTCCACCTGGTCCCGCAGCTGCAGGTCCTTGAGCACCGGCAGGGCCTGGGCGGCGAAGGCCTCGTTCAGCTCCCACAGCTCGATGTCGCCCACCTTCATGCCGGCGCGGGCCAGGGCCTTCTTCACGGCGGGAACGGGGCCGTAGCCCATGATGGAGGGGTCCACCCCGGCGGTGGCCATGGCCCGGACCCGGGCCAGGGGCGCGAGGCCCAGGGCCCTGGCCCGGTCCAGGGACATGACCAGGAGGGCCGAGGCCCCGTCAGAGATGGCCGAGGAATTGCCGGCGGTGACGGTGCCGTGCCGGGGGTCGAAGGCGGGCTTCAGGGCCGCCAGGGCCTCCAGGGTGGAATCGGGCCGGATCACCTCGTCGAAGTCGAAGAGGCGGGAGAAGCCGGCCTCGTCGTGGCCCTCCACGGGGACGATCTCGTCCTTGAACCGGCCCTGGACGCTGGCCTCGTGGGCCTTTTGGTGGGAGCGCAGGGCGAACTGGTCCTGGGCGGGACGCCCGATGCCGTGCATCTTGGCCAGCACTTCCGCGGTCAGGCCCATCATGCCCGAGGCCTTGGCGGCGTGCTTGCTGAGGGCGGGGTTGGGGTCCACGCCGTGGCTCATGGGCAGGTGGCCCATGTGCTCCACGCCGCCCACCACGAACACCTCGCCGTTGCCGGTCATGATGGCCATGGCGGCGGCGTGCAGGGCCTGCATGGAGGATCCGCAGAGGCGGTTCACGGTCTGGGCGCTGGCGGTGTGGGGGATGGCCGTCATGAGGGAGGCGAACCGGGCGATGTTGAAGCCCTGCTCCAGGGTCTGCTGCACGCAGCCCCAGATGACGTCCTCCACCTCGGCGGGGTCCACCTTGGGATTGCGCTGGAGGAGGGCGGTGATCATGGCCGCCGACAGGTTCTCGGCGCGCACGTTCCGGAACATGCCCCCCTTGGAGCGGCCCATGGGGGAGCGCACGGCATCGACGATGACGACGTCTTTCATCGCTGGTTCTCCTGGTGGAAGCCGAGGCCGGCTTCGGCGAGCTGGTACATCTGCGCGGTGGGTTCGTAGAGGGCGCCGAGGCCCTTGAGCTTCTCGGCCTTCTGGCAGAGGGCCTTGAGGCCCACGGCGTCGGCGTAGCGCAGGGCCCCTCCGCGGAAGGGGGGGAAGCCCAGGCCGTACACCAGGCCGATATCCACCTCCACGGGCGTGGCGACGATGCCGTCCTCCAGGCAGCGGGAGCATTCGATGATCATGGGGAGCATCATGCGGTCGATGATGTCCTGGTCCGTGACGGGCGCGGCGTCCGCGCGCGCCAGGGGCTGGAGGATCCCGGGGACCTCCGGGTCGGCCTCCTTCTTCGGGGCGCCCTTCTTGTCGGGGACGTAGGCGTAGAAGCCCTTGCCGTTCTTCTGGCCGAAGCGCTTGAGCTCGAACATGGCCTCGATGGCGGTCCTGCCCTCGTGGGCCATGCGGTCCGGGAAGGCCTTGGCCATGACGGCGTCGGCGTGGTGCGCCGTGTCGATGCCCACCACGTCCAGGAGGTAGGCGGGCCCCATGGGCCAGCCGAACTTCTCCATGACCTTGTCGATGCGCTGGAAGTCCACGCCCTCGTTCACCAGCATGATGAACCCGGCGAAGTAGGGGAACAGCACCCGGTTCACCAGGAAGCCGGGGCAGTCGTTGACGACGATGGGGGTCTTGCCCATGGCCAGGGCGTAGCCCACGGTGGTGGCCACGGCGCGCTCCCCGGACTTCCGGCCCCGGATCACCTCCACCAGGGGCATCTTGTGCACGGGGTTGAAGAAGTGCATGCCGCAGAAGTTCTCCGGCCGCCGGAGCCCCTCGGCCAGGCTCGTGATGGAGATGGTGGAGGTGTTGCTGGCCAGGATGGCATCCTCCCGCACCTGGCCCTCCACCTCGGCCAGGACGGCCTTCTTGACCTGCTCGTTCTCCACCACGGCCTCCACGGCCAGGTCCACGGCCTTGAAATCCCCGTAGGAGAGGGTGGGCCGGATGCGGGTGAGCACGTCCGCCATGGCCGCGGCGGTGAGCTTGCCCCGCTCCACCCGCTTGACCAGGAGCTTGTCGGCCTCGGCCAGGCCCAGGTCCAGGGCCTTCTCGGCGATGTCCTTCATGACGATGCGGGTGCCCTTGGAGGCGGACTGGTACGCGATGCCCCCGCCCATGATCCCGGCCCCCAGCACGGCGGCGGATTCCACCTTGGCCCCGGCCTTGGCCAGCTTCCGGGCCACCTTGGCCACGTAGTGGTCCCCCAGGAAGATGGTCACCAGGTGGTAGGCCGTGGGGGTCTTGGCCATGCGCGCGAAGGCGGCGGCCTCGATGGCCAGCGCGTCGTCCCGGCCCCGGGTGGCGCCCCGCTGCATGGCCTCGATGGCCGCCACGGGGGAGGGGTAGTTGGGGCCGGCCTTGGCGGCCACGAAGGCCTTGGCCCCCTCGAAGACCATCATGGTCTCGGTGGGGTTCAGCTTGAGGGGCGAGACCTTCTCCAGGCGGCGGGCCTTCCAGTCCCGGCGCCCGGCCATGGCCTGGGCCAGGAGGTCCAGGGCGGCCTCCCGCACCCTGTCCGGGGCGACGACCGCGTCCACGGCGCCGATCCGGAGGGCCTCGTCGGCGCCGTGCTGCTCCCCGCCGGCGATCCATTCGATGGCGTTGTCGGCCCCCGCGAGGCGGGAGAGGCGCACCGTGCCGCCCCAGCCGGGGAAGATGCCCAGCTTGGTCTCGGGGACCCCGATGCGGGTGTCCGAGGCCATGACCCGGTAGCTGGTGGCCAGGCAGAACTCCAGGCCCCCCCCGAAGGCGAAGCCGTTGATGGCCGTGACGGAGGGGAAGGGGAAGTCCTCCACGGTGGAGAACAATTTATCCACTTGCAGGAGCCATTCCGTGAGCTGCTCCTCCGGGTTCTTGAAATATTCAGTGAATTCCGTGACGTCGGCCCCGACGATGAAGCAATCCTTGCCGCTTGTCACCAGCATTCCACGGACCTCGGGGTCGCCTTTGATAAGGCCGACCGCCTCCGTCAATTCGGAGAGTGTGGCTTTGTTGAACTTGTTGACGGAGTCCGCCTTCAGGTCGAACCTCAGCTCGACGATTCCGCCTTCGAGCATGGAACACTGGATGGACTGGCCTTCGAATTTCATGGGTCGGGCGCTCCTATAAGTTGCGAGGTTGTCCTAGGGTGCCGGGAGGGGGATAACGGTGAGAATCGATTTATTAATATCGAATAGCCGGTTTCGGTTTCCGGGGGTCAGGGCCGTCCAGAAACCCGCCAGGATCCATCAGAACCGCGACGGCGCTGGATAAGATGGAGCATTCTGCCGCCTCATCCCCCCGGGTGCAAGAACTGATTATTTCTTTTTTCCCCGCGAATTGGATATAGGATGACCCAACCTCGGAGGAGAACCCGTTGATCAAGACCATCGCGGAGCTTTTTTACGAAGCCCTGGGGCACGACCTGCCCGATGCCATGGCCTACAAGGCCGGGGGAACCTATGTGCCGCTTTCCCACGGAGATATCCAAACCCTGGTGGAGCGCCTGGCCCTTGCCCTCCACCACGAGGGGATCCAGGAGGGCGACCGGGTGGCCATCCTGTCGGAGAACCGGCCGGAGTGGGCCCTGGCCGACTACGCCTGCGCCATCCTGGGCATCGTCTCCGCGCCGGTGTACCCCACCCTCAATCCCAATTCCACCGAGTTCATCATCCGCCACAGCGGGGCCCGGATGATCTTCTGCTCCACCCGCGCCCAACTGGACAAGGTCCTGGCCGCCTGGCCCCGGCTGCCGGAACTGCAGACGGCGGTGCTCATGGACGGCGACGCCCCGGAGGCCGCCGGCCGGCGCATCCTCACCTGGAAGGGCCTGCAGGCCGCCGGGAAGCTCCAGGAGGACCAGCGCCCCCAGGTGCGGGCCTGGGCCGCCCAGCGGGACCCGGGCCAGCTGCTCACCCTCATCTACACGTCCGGCACCACGGGCGAGCCCAAGGGGGCCATGCTCACCCACGGCAACCTGGTCTCCAACATCCTGGCGGCCCTGAAGGTGCTGGAGATCCGCCGGGGCCAGCGGTGCATGAGCTTCCTGCCCCTGTCCCACATCTTCGAGCGCATGGGGGGGCACTACACGATGTTCCACGCCGGGGTGGCCATCTACTACGTCACCGACCTGGAGAACCTCCCCGCGGCCTTCCAGGAGGTGCGGCCCCAGGTGCTCCTGGCGGTGCCCCGGGTCTACGAGAAGGTCTACGCCCGGATCCGGGAGGCGGTGGCGGCGGCGGGCCCGGCGAAACGCTTCATCTTCCACTGGGCCATGTGGGTGGGGCGCCGCATGGCGGCCCTGCGCTACGTGGGCCGGGCGCCGGGGTTCCTCCTGCGGGTGCTGTACGCGGCGGCGGACAGGGCCGTCTTCTCCAAGGTGCGGGAGCGCCTCGGGGGGCGCCTGGAGATCTCCGCCTCGGGCGGCGCGGCCCTGGGCGCGCCCGTCATGGAATTCTTCTGGGCCGCGGGGGTGCCCGTCTACGAGGGGTACGGCCTCTCGGAAACCAGCCCGATCCTCACCATCAACCGGGTCAACCAGGTCAGGCCCGGCTTCGTGGGCAGGCCCATCCTGGACGAATGGCAGGGCAAGCCCTTCCTCAAGCTCAGCGAGGACGGGGAGATCCTCTGCCAGGGGCCCAACGTCACCCTGGGCTACTGGAACGATCCCTTCGCCACGGGGCAGGCCTTCGACGAGGAGGGGTACTTCCGCACCGGGGACATCGGGGCCCTGGACGAGCTGGGGCGCCTGCGCATCACCGACCGCAAGAAGGAGCTCCTCGTCACCTCCGGGGGCAAGAACGTGGCCCCCCAGCCCCTGGAGCGCCTCCTGACCCAGGACAAGTACATCGCCCAGGCCGTGGTCATCGGGGACCACCGCAATTTCCTCAGCGCCATCGTGGTGGCCAACATGGCCAGCCTCCACCGCTGGGCGGAGCGCGCCGGGATCGGCTACGAATCCGACGCCGACCTGGTGGCCCGGCCCGAGGCCAAGGAGAAGGTCCTGTCCCGCATCGGGCGCATCAACGAGCACCTCTCCAACTTCGAGCGCATCCGGAAGATCGTCCTGTCCTCGGAGGAGATGACCCTGGAATCGGGGATGCTCACGCCCAGCCTCAAGATCAAGCGGAAGGCGGTGTGCGAACGGTACGCCGAGGCCATCGAAAGCCTTTATGAAGGCTCCTGACCCGTTTTGACACCTCGGCCCGCCCGGTGGGATGCTTGTCAAGTTTCCCCACCCCACCGGATCCGGAGTCCCGCATGGAATCGAGATGGCTGCCCCTCCTCCTAGGAATCACGCTCATGGCCTCAGGCAAGACCCCCGCCGCACCCGCCCCTGAGGACGCCTACCTCTGGCTGGAGGACATCACCGGATCCAAGTCCCTGGACTGGGTGCGCGCGGCCAACGCCGTCACCGCCAAGGAACTGGAAGGCACCAAGGAATACAAGGCCCTCGAGGACGACCTCCTGGCCATCCTGGACTCCAAGGCCAAGATCCCCTACATCACCAGGTCCGGCGCCCACTACTACAACTTCTGGAAGGACGCGGCCCATCCCCGGGGCCTCTGGCGGCGCACGACCCTGGAGGAGTACCGCAAGGCCGAACCCGCCTGGGAGACCGTGCTGGACATCGACGCCCTGGGCAAGGCGGAGAACCAGGGCTGGGTGTTCCACGGCGCGCAGTTCCTGCACCCCGGGTTCAGGCGGTGCCTGGTGTCCCTTTCCCCGGGCGGCTCCGACGCGGCGGTGGTCCGGGAGTTCGACGTGGAGACCCGGACCTTCGTGGAGGGCGGGTTCTCCCTGCCCCTGGCCAAGTCCCAGGTGAGCTGGATCGACCAGGACACCCTGTTCGTGGGCACGGACTTCGGGAAGGGCTCCATGACCACCTCGGGCTACCCCCGGGTGGCCAAGGTCTGGAAGCGCGGCACGCCCCTGGCCCAGGCCAAGGTGGTCTTCGAGGGGCTGGACACCGACATGGAGGCCGTGGCCTACCATGACCCCACCCCCGGGTTCGAGCGGGACTTCCTGTACCGCAAACCTTCCTTCTTCACCGGCGAGTATTACCTGCTGGCCACGGACGGCACGCGGCGCAAGGTCGAGCTGCCCCTGGACGCCGAGCCCTCGCTCCACCGGGAGTGGCTCACGGTCAAGCTGCGCACCGCCTGGGCCGTGGGCGGCAGGACGTACGCGGGCGGTTCCCTCCTGGCCGTGAAGTTCGACGAATTCATGGCCGGCAAGCGGGACTTCGCCGTGCTCTTCGAACCCAGCGCCACCACCTCCCTGGAGGACGCCACCTGGACGAAGAACCTGCTGATCCTCAACGTCATGGACGACGTCAAGAACCGCCTGACGGTGCTGACCCCCGGGACCTGGAAGGCCGTGCCCCTGCAGGGCGCGCCCGCCATGGGCGCCACCTCCGTCTACGCGGTGGACGACGAGGCCTCGGACGACTACTTCATGACCACCCGGGACTTCCTCACTCCCGATTCCTTCTTCCTGGGGACCCCGGGCGCCGCGCCGGCCCTCCTGAAGTCCCTCCCCGCCTTCTTCGACGCCTCCGGCCTTGAGGTGACCCAGCACTTCACCCCCTCCAAGGACGGCACCCGCATCCCCTACTTCCAGGTGTCCCGGAAGGGCCTGAAGCTGGACGGCGCGAACCCCACGCTGCTGGACGGCTACGGCGGCTTCGAGGTCTCCTCCCTGCCTTACTACAGCGGAGCCCTGGGCCGCGCGTGGCTCGACCGGGGCGGCGTTTTCGTGCTGGCCAATATCCGGGGCGGCGGCGAGTACGGCCCCCGGTGGCACCAGGCCGCCCTCAAGGCCAACCGCCCCCGGGCCTACGAGGACTTCGCCGCGGTGGCCCGGGACCTGGCGGCCCGGAAGGTGACGTCCCCGAAGCGCCTGGGCATCATGGGCGGCAGCAACGGCGGGCTCCTGGTGGGCAACATGCTGGTGATGTACCCCGAGCTCCTGGGCGCCGTGGTGTGCCAGGTGCCCCTGCTGGACATGAAGCGGTACTCCCACCTGCTGGCCGGCGCCTCCTGGATGGAGGAGTACGGCGACCCCGACAAGCCCGGGGAGTGGGCCTACCTGAAGACCTTCTCCCCCTACCAGAACGTGAAGGCGGGCCGGAGGTACCCCCCGACCTTCTTCATGACCACCACCCGCGACGACCGGGTGCACCCCGCCCACGCCCGCAAGATGTTCGCGAAGATGCGCGACATGGGGTACGACGTGCGCTACTTCGAGAACATCGAGGGCGGCCACGGCGCTGGCGCCGACAACCGCCAGACCGCGCACTTCTGGGCGCTCACCTACACGTTCCTCGAACGGACGCTCCGCTAGAACCGAGGTCATGAGTCGATAGGTTGTTCTCGGTGATCTGGCTCCAGCCTAGGCCTGAGGCTTTTTATCCTGCTTCTTCCCCTGGATCCCCTTCATCCCCGTTCTGATTTCGCTGGGAGTTGTCGCTACCTTTGGGTAAAGGACCCCGAGTACCATGCGCTCCGACCCACCTCAGCGTCAGCCCTGCGGAAACCGGGATGAACGCCGATGGATGGGATGAACCGGGATCCGCTCAATCTGGAACAGCCCCTTCATCACGGATTCAGGGCACCTGGGGTTTTCCGACACAGCCTGAACGAGTGGAAAAAATCAATATTTCGACATCATGTCGACGAAATTGTGCATCTTGCCATCATTGTTTACTTGAATCTTCCAGGCGAAGGTCTACAATGGGGAAAACTACCATTAACCACCCATTGAGAGCCGCCGGTTCCATCGGCTGATCCAGGTCGAGGTGGTTGATCCTCGCGGCACCTGGTTGGGAGCATAGGGATGGACAGGTCGGGCTTTCTGAAAACCTTCGGGATGTTGGCGGCGGGCACGGTCCTGGCCCGGGGCGAGTCCCTGAAATCCCTGGCCCGCCGGTCCCTGGACGAGGGGGGGGCGGCCTCGCGGCCGGTCCAGGTCCCCGCGGCCACCCTGGAGCCGGGGACCCACCCGCCCCGGTACCGGGGGGAGACGGGGGGGCGCATCCTGGTGACCACCGACGCGGGCGCCACCTGGCAGACCCACGCCAATCTGGGACCCGACATCGTCGTGATCGATGTCCTCCCCACCGCCAAGGGCACCTTCGCCCACCTGGACTACCGGGGCCTCCCCTTCCGCCTCAAGCTGAGCGCGGACGGCCGATCCTGGATCTCGGAGTGACGGGCTCCAGCCGGGTCGGCCTCCGGCCCTGTGGACCCGCGGACGCCGAATTCCTGTTCCAGGTGTTCTACCACACCCGGGCGGAGGAGTTCGCCCCGGCCGGGTGGGACGAGGCCCGGCTGACCGGCTTCCTCCGGGACCAGTCGCAACTCCAGGAGCGGCACTACCATGCCGCCCATCCGGAGGCGGCGTTCGAGGTGGTGGAGGTGGATGGGGTCCCGGCGGGGCGGCAGTACCTGGACCGCACCGGGCCGGTCTTCCAGCTCATCGATATCGCCCTGCTGCCGGCCCACCGGGGCCAGGGGATCGGCGGCGAGCTTCTGGAACGGATCCTGCGGGAAGCCGATGGCCTGGGACGGACCGTGGCCCTGCATGTGGAGCCGGACAACCCGGCCCGCCTCTGGTACCGCCGCCTGGGATTCCGGGAAGGCGGCCAGGTGGGGATCCACGTGTCCATGCGCCGGGAACCGGTGCCGGGGGGAACGGGCCATGCATGAACTGGATCTGGAGGAAGCGCAGGCCGGAACCTTCCGGCCCTGGGTGGGGACGTCCTTCGCGTTCGGCCCCGAGGAGGGGCCGGTGCTGGACCTGGTGCTCACGGACGTCGTTCCCCATGCCACGGCCCACACGTCGGGGTTCACCCTGGTGTTCCAGGGCCCTCCCGGGTCGCCGCTGCCCCAGGGCACCCACCGGGTCCGCCACCGGGACCTGGGGGCGGCCTGGATCTTCGTGGTGCCCGTGGGGCCCGGGACCCATGAAGCCGTGTTCAACCGGCTGGCGACGGCCAGCCCTCTGCCTGGGAGGCCGTGATGGCATCGCCCTATATCGGAGAGATCCGCATGTTCGCGGGCACGTTCGCGCCCGTGGGGTGGGCGTTCTGCGACGGCGCGGAGCTCCCCATTTCGGGAAATGACGCGTTGTTCAACCTCATCGGCACCACGTACGGCGGGGATGGGGTGAACGTCTTCGCCCTGCCCGATCTCCGGGGCCGACTGCCCCTGCACGCCGGGCCCGGCTACGTGCTGGGTCAAACCGGCGGCCAGGAATCCGTGGCCCTCACCGCCAGCCACATGCCTCCGCACAGCCACGGCCTGCTGGCAGTCGCCGCGCCGGGCGCCGCGGCGGTGCCGGCCCCGGAAGGCAACCTCATCGCCGGGGGCCGGAGCCGGATGTTCGTTCCCGCCGGCGCCGCGACCCCCCTGGGCGTTGCCGCCCTGACCCCCGTGGGCCAGGGCCTGGCCCACGACAACCTGATGCCCTGCCTGGCGGTGAATTTCATCATCAGCCTGTTCGGCGTCTACCCGACGCCGACCTGAGGAGCGAACCCATGAGTGATCCTTTTCTTGGCGAGATCCGCCCGGTCAGTTTCCCCTACGCCCCCAAGAACTGGGCCCTGTGCAACGGCCAGTTCCTGCCCATCAACCAGAACCAGGCCCTGTTCTCCCTGCTGGGCACCACCTACGGCGGCAACGGGGTGACCACGTTCGCGCTGCCGGATCTGCGGGGGCGGGTGCCCATGCATCTGGGGCCCACCCATACGCAGGGGGAGCGGGGGGGCGAGGAGTTCCACCCGCTGACGACCGCGGAGCTTCCCAGCCACAGCCACCAGGTGCAGGTTCACCGCGGCGCGGCCGACAGCCTTGCCCCCACCGGGAACTACCTGGCCGACACGGGTGCGGCGGAACCCAGCTACGCCGCGGGCGACCCGAACGTGGCCCTGCACCCGAACAGCGTCGGTGCGGCCGGGGGCTCCGGCGGGGCCGCCCAGCCCCACGAGAACCGCCAGCCCTTCCTCGTGCTGAATTTCTGCATGGCGCTGGCGGGCGTCTTCCCCAGCCGCAATTAACCGGTTCCAGAACGCCAGGAGCACCCGATGTCCGACCCCTTCGTCGCCGAAATCCGCATGGTGGGCTTCACCTTCGCCCCCACGGGCTGGGCCCAGTGCAACGGACAGATCCTGCCCATCGCCCAGAACACCGCCCTGTTCTCCCTGGTGGGTACCCTCTACGGGGGGGACGGGAGGAGCACCTTCGCCCTGCCGGACCTCCAGGGGAGGGTACCCCTGGCCGCGGACACAGGGTCGTACCCGGTGGGTTCGGCCCTGGGCAGCGAGCAGACCCACCTGATCACCCAGGAACTGCCTTCCCATGCCCACACCCTGAACGCCGTGGCCGCCGCGGGCACCACCACCGCGCCGGACGCGGCCTTCCTGGCCCAGGCCAATCGGCAGGCGGGTCCCGTGAAGCGCAACATCAAACTGTACGGCGCCGGGAGCCCCGATGCCCAGATGTCGGCCCAGGAGGTGGTGCCGGCCGGAAACTCGGCTGGGCACAACAATCTGCAGCCGTACCTGACGCTGCAGTTCGTCATCGCCCTGCAGGGCGTCTTTCCCCCCCGCTCCTGAACCCACGCCGCCCCGGATCGCCCCATGCCCAGCCGATTTATGCACTTTTTTCGCTCCGGGGCGCTTGCCCTGGCCTGCGGCGCCCTCGGGGCGGCGACCCTGACCGTCACGTCCATCGCCGACAGCGGCCCCGGTTCCCTGCGGGCGGTCATCGCCTCCGCCGCCCCGGGGGACCTGGTCCGGTTCGATCTGCCGACCCCGGCCACCATCCACCTGATCTCCCCCATCACCATCAGCCGGAACATCACCCTCCAGGGCCTGGGGGCCCGGGCCCTGACCCTGGACGGGGGCTACACCGGCACCGCCCCGGCCGGGCCCGATCACCGCCTGCTGGACATCGACGCCACCCCCACCGCGGTTTCCATCTCGGGCCTTCGGTTCGCCCACGGCTACGAGACCGGGCCCGGGTTGTCCGGCACCCCCGGCGGGGCCAACGGGGCCGCCATCCGCATCGCGGGCGGCGGCGCGGTGCTCATCGACGCCTGCAGTTTCGAGGGCAACTTCGACGACACCGTTCCGGCGGATCTCACCGGGGGCGGCGCCATCTACTGCGCCGCCGGCACCCTGACCGTCACCAACAGCTCCTTCTCCGGCAACACCGCCGGCATGGGCAGCGCCGTCTACAACGCCGGCGCGGCCGCCACGCTCACCAACTGCACCTTCAACGCCAACACCGCGGTCTTCGGCGGCCCCGTGCTGCAGGCCGAGGCCGGCGGCACCACCCGGCTCGTGCACTGCACCGTCACCGACAACGTCTCCCTGGATCCCGCCAGTTCAGGCGGCGTGGGGGTGATCAACGGGACCTTGACCCTGGGCAACTCGCTCCTGTCCGGCAACAGCCCGGACGGCACCGGCGCCTTCGCGGACCTGGACGGCAGCTGGATCACGCCGGACGTGGGCGGCACCGGCACCTTCCTTTCGGAAGGCGGCAACGTGGCCTCCAGCCAGGGAACGATGGCGGTCCTGGGCGCCTCCCAGGACCTGGTCGTCGCGGCCACCGGCCTGGATGCCTTCGACGCCACCCTGGCCCAGGGCGGCATGACCCCCACCCGGCCCCTGCTGGCCTCCAGTCCCGCCCTGAACAATGGCCTGCCGGCCATCGCCCCTCCCCTGGACCAGCGCTGGTACGGCCGGGTCGGGAACCCCGATTCCGGCGCCTTCGAATTCGGCGGCACCGCCACGCTGTTGACGGTGAGCGGCGGCCTCGGCGCCGGCGCCCCCGGGAACATGTCCTTCTACGACGGGGCCGCCCGCCTTGTCTCCACCCCGGCCGGGGGCGCCTTCTCCTTCCAGGTTCCCTACCGGTGGTCCGGGCAGGTGGTGCCCCTGAGCGCCGGATACACCTTCACCCCGGACCACGTGACCCTCTACGATCTGACCGCCGACGCCTCCGGCCTGGCCTTCGCCAGGACCCTGGCACCGGTGGTGGCCCAGGCCGCATCGGATCCGACCCCCTCGGGTTTCACGGCCCACTGGTCCTCCAACCCCGCGGCCACCGGCTACCTGCTGGACGTGGCCACCGATGCGGGGTTCCTCTCCCTCGTCGTCTCCGGCCGCAGCGTGGGCGCCGTCACCTCCTCCCCCGTCAACGGCCTGGCTCCCGGCACCACGTACTGGTACCGGGTCACCGCCGGGGACGGCACCCGGTCCAGCGCCGTTTCGGGGACCATCGCCGCCACGACCCTCGACCGGTCCGCCTCCGTCCTGGCGCTGGGGACCACCCCCAATCCGTCCACCCGGATCCAGTCCGTGACCTTCACGGCCACCGTCACCCCCGCGGGCACGGGCGCCGTCACCTTCTACGACAACGGCAGCGCCCTGGGCGCGCCGGCGCCGCTGGTCGGGGGCGTCGCGACCCTCACCCTCCCGGCCCTGAGCTCGGCCATCCACACGATCACCGCCACCTACCCGGGCGACGCCAACCTGCTGGGATCCACCGCGGGTCCCTACCTCCATTCGGTCAACCTGGCCTCCTCCTCCATCACCTTGGCCAACGCGGCCTCCATTCCATACGGGTCCGGCCTTGGGCTGACCGCGACCGTGACCACGCAGGGCCCCGCGGCCACCGGCACCGTGGCCTTCTGGGACGGGACCACCCACCTGGGCGACGGCGTCCTGGCCAGTGGCCAGGCCACCTTCACGGCCCTGGGCCTGGCGGTCGGCTCCCACAGCGCGCTCACCGCCACCTATGCGGGGGACACCCTCTACGCCGCCTCCACCTCCGGGGCCAGCGCGGTCACGGTGGGCCAGGGCGCCACTTCCACCCAGGTGACCTCCTCCGCCGGATCCGCCGGGTTCGGCCAGCCGCTGACCTTCACGGCGACCCTCGCCTACGCCGGTTCCGGCGCCCCCCCCACCGGGACCATGACCTTCGCGGACGGCGCCACGGTCCTGGGCACGGGCGCCCTCAGCGGCGCCGGGGCCGGCACCCTGGCCGCGACCTTCACCACCTCGAGCCTGGCCGTGGGCAGCCATACCCTCATCGCCACCTACTCCGGCGACGCCAACTACCAGGCTTCGCACAACCCCGCGGGGCTGATCCAGACCGTGACCCCCGCCCCCTCCGCCACGGCCGTCACCAGCTCCATGACCCCTTCCGTCTTCGGGCAGGGCGTGACCTTCACAGCCACCGTGACCCCTGCGGGCACCGGCACGGTGACCTTCCTGGACGGGACCTCCCCCCTGGGGGGCGCCACCCTGGCCGGGGGCGCCGGAACCTTCACCACCGCGGCCCTCGGGGTGGGCACCCATGCCATCACCGCGGTGTACTCGGGCGACGGCAACCAGCAGGCTTCCACCTCGCCGGTCCTCACCCAGCGGGTGGTCCAGGCCTCGGCCCCGCCGATCCTGACCTCCAGCGCCAGCCCCTCGACCTACGGCCAGGCGGTGACCTTCACCGCGGCACTCCCCGCCGGGGCCACGGGCCAGGTGACCTTCAAGGACGGGGGGGCCGTCCTGGGCAGCGCAGGCCTCAGCGGCGGCCAGGCCGTATTCGCCACCTCCGCCCTGGGCGGGGGGACCCACGCCATCACGGCGGACTACGGGGGCGACGCCAACTTCGCGCCCGCCACGTCCCTGGCCCTGGCCTTCTCGGTGACCCGGGGCGCCAGCACCCTCACCCTCACGGCCACCCCGAACCCCTCCAGCTTCGGCCAGGCGGTGACCCTCACCGCCACCCTCGCCGGCGGCGCCGGGGGCACCGTCACCTTCCTGGACGGGGCCAACACCCTGGGCAGCGCCGCGGTGAACGCCTCCCGGGTGGCCACCCTCGCCACCAGCGCCCTGGGCAGCGGGCCCCATACCCTCACCGCCGTCTATTCCGGCGACGCCAATTTCGCGGGGGCCACCTCGCCGGGCCTCCCCCTCACCACCGCCAAGGGGACCGCCCTGGTCACGCTGAGCGGCCTCGGGGGCACCTACGACGGCGCCCCCAAGACCGCCACCGCCGCGACCCTGCCCCCGGGGCTCGCGGTGACCCTCACCTACGGCGGATCGGCCACCGCGCCCACCGCCGCCGGCAGCTACCCGGTCACCGCCACCGTCACGGATCCCAATTATTCAGGCACCGCCAGCGGCACCCTGGTCATCGCCAAGGCGGACCCGGGCCTGGCCTGGGCCCCCCCGGCGCCCATCACCCTGGGAACGCCGCTGGGCGCCGCCCAGCTGAACGCCACGGCGAAGGCGGCGGGCACCTTCACCTACACGCCGCCCCTGGGCACGGTGCTCGGCGCCGGGCTCGCCCAGACCCTGTCGGTGGCCTTCGAACCGGACGACGCCACGAACTACAAGGCCGCGAACGCCACCGTCACCCTGGACGTGGGCAACGGGGCCCAGACCATCAGCTTCGCGGCCCTCGCGCCCATGGCCCTGGGGGATGAGCCCCTGGTCCTGGCCGCCACCGCCTCCAGCGGCCTGCCCGTGGACTTCGCCAGCTCCGACCCGAAGGTGGCCACCGTGGTTGGCCAGGTGCTGACCCCTGTGGCCCCGGGCACGGTCACCATCACGGCGAGCCAGCCCGGCAATTCGGTCTACGCCCCCGCCGCCAGCGTGAGCCGGACCCTGGTGGTGACCGCCAGCACCCGGCCGCCCACGCTCCAGGTTTCGGCCCTTTCCGAGGGGTCGGTGACGCCGTCCATGGTCCTGAACGTCGCGGGGCGGGTGGTTTCGGTCAATCCCCTGCAGAGCCTCACCGTCAACGGGATCGAGGTCCCCTTCGATCCCTCCGGCGCCTTCGGCTGGGCGGTGCGGGCCCGGGAGGGCGCCAACACCCTCACCGTGGTCGCCACCGATGCCGCGGGCCTGGCGGCCCAGGAAACCCGCAAGGTGACCCTGGATGTGGCCGCGCCGGCCCTGGTGCTCTCGGAGCCGGCCGACGACATGAGCACCGCGGTCCCCACCCTGGCGTTCGCGGGGAAGGTGGAACAGGGCGTCGCCCCCGACACCGTGGTCACCGTGACCTACACCGTCAACGGCGGGGCGCCGCTGCAGGCGCATCTCGCCGGGGCCCAGTTCGATTTCACGGCGAACCTGGCCGCGGGACTCAACACCGTCGAGCTCACCGCCACCACCACCGCCGGCCGCATCGTCCGGGAAAAGCGCACCATCGCCCTGGCGCCGGGCTTCACCCTGGCCCTCACGGACCCGATGGAGGACCTGCTCAGCGACAAGACCAGTCTGACCCTGCATGGCCAGGTGACCGGCAATCTCCTGCCGGTGACCCTGTCCATCGCCGTGGATGGGCAGGTGTTCACGCCTTCCCTGGACGGCCCGGCCTTCCAGCAGGAGGTGCCGCTTGCGGAAATCCAGCCGCACCAGGTGGTCATCACCGCCACGGACCAGGACGGGGTCGCCGTGACCATCCGCCGCAACATCCTCAGGGTCAAGGCCGTCGCCCCGGCGGCCTACACCATGGCGGACGCCCTGCGGCTGCTGCGCATCGTCAACGGCCTGATCGCGCCCACCGCCGACGACCAGGCCCGCTTCGACCTGGCCCCCGTCTTCGAAGGCCTTTCCGCCGGCGAAGGCCGGCTGGACATCGAGGACGCCATGATCATCCTGAACCTGGCCGCGGGGCTGGGGCTGTAGCCCCCTGGAGGAGCGCCATGAAAACCCGAAGAAACCTCCTGATCGCCGCCGCCCTGGCGCTCCTGGCCGGGTGCAGCAGCGGCACCGAATCCTCCGCCTCCCCCGACGACCCGTTGAGGCCCGGCCTGTATTCGCTGGTCCTGGCCACCTCCGGGGCGGAAGGTTCTTCCGTGCCCGTGGGGGGCTGGACGGGGACCCTGCTCCTGCCGCCCGGGGTCCAGGTGGAGGCCTCCGCGGACGGGAAGGTCCCGGACAGCGCCCTGCACCTGGCGGTCCCCGGCGGGGCCCCGGCCATGGTCAGCGGCCATCTCCTCAAGAACCCCGCCGGGGTGGAGCTGTCCGTGGTGGCTGCGCCCAAGTCCCCCTGGAAGGGCAGCTTCCTGCGCCTGGACTTCCTCGTGACCAACGACCTTCCCGCGGTCACGGAGAAGAGCTTCAAGGCGCTGAACGCGACCCTGGGCGGGTACCGGGTGGTGGGCCTGGATCCCGCCACCCACACCTCCGTGGACCTGACGGGGGTGGTGGCGACGACCTTTTCCGTGACGCGTTAGCGAGGAAGGCTTCGTCATCAGCCTGCGTCATTGTGTGGTGGAAGCTCTGAACGGCTTGTCCGGATCAGATCGGAAGACCCGGCGAAAAGATCAAACGCTGGGGCGCTGAGGTCTCGCTGGGGCGCTGGGAATTCAACCCCGGGAGTGAACGACGCGGCGGATCCCGTCATCGTGGCGCGCCATAGGACCCTCCAGGAGGTTCTGCCGTGAAGCCCCCCAAGGTTCTCCTTCTTTTCCCAGCGCCCCAGCGAGACCTCAGCGCCCCAGCGTTTGATCTTTTCACCGAGGTTCAGCGGCGCACCAGATTCCTGCCATGCCAGGACACCCGCCTTGCCTCCGTCACGCTCGATGTGCCGATAACATCGGGTATAACCCGTCCCTGTCCAGATATCACGAAAACACCCTACCCCAGGTGGGTAGGCCTCGAGTTCCGGCCCTCGGCCTCCATTTCCGCCAGCCCCTGTAGGATGCCGCAGTCCTCCACCGTGCGCTCCGTGCGGCACCGGTCCCGCAGGCTCTTCAGCTGGGCCTCCAGCTGCACCAGCTGGTCGATGCGCACGCGCACGTGGTCGATGTGCTCGTCCAGGATGACGTTCACCGCGCCGCAGTCCATCTGCGGCTGGTCCAGCAGCCCCGTGAGGGCGCGGATCTCGGCGTGGGCCATGTCCAGGGCCCGGCAGTGGCGCACGAAGCGCAGGCGTTCCAGGTGGGCGGCGGCGTAGCGCCGGTAGTTGCCCCCGGTGCGGCCGGGGGCCGGCAGAAGGCCCTCCTTCTCGTAGTAGCGGATGGTCTCCACGGAGCACTGGGCCGCGAGGGCCAATTCACCGATGGTCATGGGCGCCCTCCCCGGAAATCCCTTGACCCTAAAGTAGCTTCAGGGTTTGAAATGGGCCATGGCTTTCGATCACGAACATCCCACCTGCTCCCATTGCCACGGTGAAACCCCCGTGGCGGACGCCCCCGGCGAGGTCCCCGACGGCGCCCTGCGCACCCGCCTCCGCATCGTCCAGATGGACTGCCCCACGGAGGAAGCCCTCCTCCGGAAGAAGCTGGGGGGCCGCCCGGGCATCCACGCCCTGGAATTCAACCTCATGGAGCGGGTGCTGGCCGTGGTGCACGAACCCGGGCTCCAGCCGGGCATCGAGGCCGCCATCCGGAGCCTGGGCATGACCCCCGAAGCCCTGGAGGCCCCCGGGGCGCCCCCGGAGCGGAAATGGCCCTGGTCCCTGGCCCTGGGCGCCCTGGCCGCCCTGGCCTCCGAGGGCGCCGCCCTTGCCCGGTTGCCGGGCTGGGCCGCCCCGGCCCTGGCCCTGGGGGCGGTGGCCGCCTGCGGCCTGGGCACCTACCGCAAGGGCTGGATCAGCCTGCGCAACGGGGAAATGAACATCAACGCCCTCATGAGCATCGCCGTCACCGGCGCCATGGCCCTGCGGGAGTGGCCCGAGGCGGCCATGGTGATGGTGCTCTTCGCCCTGGCCGAACGCATCGAGGCCCTCTCCCTGGACCGGGCCCGCAACGCCATCCACGGCCTCCTGCGGCTCTCACCGGCCACCGCCACGGTGCTGGGCCCCGGCGGCTGGACCGAGACCGAGGCCCGGGCGGTCCGGGTGGGGGACCGGGTGCGGGTGGGGCCCGGCGAGGCCATCCCCCTGGACGGGACCGTCGTCTCCGGGCGCTCCTCCGTGAACCAGGCCCCCATCACCGGCGAAAGCCTGCCCGTGGACAAGGGGGAAGGGGACCCGGTCTTCGCCGGCACCCTCAACCTCACGGGCTCCTTCGAGTTCACCGTCACCGCCGGGGCCGGCGGGACCACCCTGGCCCGCATCATCCACGCCGTGGAGGAGGCCCAGGAATCCCGGTCCCCCACCCACCGGTTCGTGGACCGGTTCGCCAAGGTCTACACGCCCGCGGTGCTGGCCGTGGCCCTGGCGGTGGCCCTGGCGCCGCCGCTCCTGATGGGGGGAGCCTGGTCCCTGTGGGTGTACCGGGCCCTGGTGCTGCTGGTGATCGCGTGCCCCTGCGCCCTGGTGATCTCCACCCCGGTGACCATCGTCAGCGGCCTCGCCGCCGCCACCCGCCACGGGATCCTCGTCAAGGGCGGGCGCTGGCTGGAGGAGGGGCGGAACCTCGAATGGATCGCCTTCGACAAGACCGGCACCCTCACCTGGGGCCGGCCCGTGCTCACGGATTTCGAACCCCTGGCCATGGACGGGGACGGGGCCTGGCGCGTGGCCACGAGCCTGGCCTCGAGGTCGGACCACCCCGTGTCCCGGGCCCTGGTGCGGCCCGGCGCGCCCCGCGCCGAGGTGGAGGACTTCCGGGCCCTGCCCGGCCAGGGGGTGCAGGGGACCCTCGACGGCACCGTCTACAGCCTGGGCAACCACCACCTCATCGAGGAGCTGGGCGTGTGCTCGCCGGAACTGGAGGCGCGCCTGGAGGCCCTGGAGCGGCAGGGCAAGACCACCCTCCTGCTCACCGACGGCCGGACCGTCCTGGCCCTCTTCGCCCTGGCCGACGAGGTGCGCCCCGGCAGCCGCGACGCGGTGGCCGCGCTGCACGCCCTGGGGGTCCGCACCCTCATGCTCACGGGGGACAACACCCACACCGCGAAATCCATCGCCGCCCAGGTGGGCATCCTGGAGGCCCTGGGCGACCAGCTGCCCCAGGACAAGGCCCGGGCCATCCGCTCCAAGGGGGGGAAGGTGGGCATGGTGGGCGACGGCATCAACGACGGCCCCGCCCTGGCGGCGGCCCACATCGGCTTCGCCATGGGCGCCGCGGGATCCGACACCGCCATCGAGACCGCCGACGTGGCGCTCATGGACGACGACCTGGGGAAGATCGCCCGGTTCATCCGGCTTTCCCGGGACACCCGCGCGGTCCTGGCCCAGAACATCGTCCTGGCCATCGGCATCAAGACGGTGTTCCTGGGCCTGACCATCGCGGGGCGGGGCACCATGTGGATGGCGGTCTTCGCGGACATGGGCGCCAGCCTGCTGGTGGTGTTCAACGGGCTGAGGCTGCTCAGGCGCTGATCAGTTGGCCTTCTTGGCTTCGATGTTCAGGTCGATGTCCACGTCGTCGCCCACCAGGCCCGCGCCGTAGGAGACGCCGTAGTCCATGCGGTTCAGCCGGGTGGCGCCCTCGAAGGCGGCGACCACGTTCTTCCAGGGATCCACGGCCGTGCCCAGGTTGGTGATGGGGAGCACGATGGTCTTGGACACGCCCTTCATGGTGAAGGTGCCGGTGACCTCCAGCTTGCCCTTGGACACTTCCTTCACGGCGGTGCTCTTGAAGGTGATGGTGGGGAACTTGGCGGCGTCGAAGAAATCGGGGCCCTTGAGGTGGGCGTCGCGCTTCTCCTCGTTGGTGGAGATGCTGGCGACGTCGATGGTCACGTCCACCTTGGACTTCGTGATGTCCTTGGTGTCGATCTGGACGGTGCCTTCGGCCTTGCCGAAGCGGCCCTGGACCTTGGAGAGGAGGTGGCGCACCCGGAAGCCGACGCTGGAGTGGACGCCGTCGATCTTGTAGGTGTCCACGGAGGAGGGGGTGGCGGCCAGGAGACTCGCCGAGGGGACGGAGAGCAGCAGGACCAGGGCGGGGAGGGCGAAGCGGGTGAGGGGGTTGCGCATGGGTGACTCCAATTAGGTGTTCAAACACCATACAGCGATGGTAGACTCCTTTTTGGGTGTTGCAACATCTTTTTTTGAAGAAAAGCCCCCTGGCCCCACTCCCCGAGGACGCGCCCCATGCCGGTACGAGACGAACTTCTGATTACAAAGGATATACACCCAGGCCAGGAACTCCTTCTCTCCATCCTGCTCACCCGGGAACTGGTGTCCAGGTGGTCCGACGAGCGCCTTTTCAAGCCCGCCGGCATCACCGACCAGCAGTTCAACGTGATGCGGATCCTCAAGGGCGGGCCCCCGGAGGGCTCCCTGATCCGGGAGATCCGGCGGCGCATCCTCACCTGCCGTGCCGATGTGCCGCGGCTGGTGGACCGCATGGTGCGCGGCGGGCTGGTCACCCGCCGGGAGGACCCGGCGGACCGGCGGGGATGCCGGGTGAGCCTCACGCCCCGGGGGGCGGAACTGGAGGCGCGGCTGGCCCCGGTGCACGACGCGCTGTGCCGGGAGGTGGAGGAGCTGCTTTCCCGGGAGGACCGCGAGGCGCTGCAGGGCCTCCTGGACGCCTTCCGGGCCGGGATCCAGCGGAAGCTGCGGCAGGCCTGAATCCATTTCCGCCGGGCCGGCGTATCCATCCGTGAAGCGGTGGATCCGCCCGGAGGCGCACATGGACGATGGCATGGGCAGGGACCCGTTCCTGAAATGGGCGGGCGCGGCGGGCCTTGGGTTCGCCACGGGGCCGCGCTCCGGTGAAGGCGATTGATTCCTGCAGATATGTAACATATAGTTCAGTGTTTCACTTCCGGACAGTCCATGCGTCCTCGAGGCCCCAGCGCGCGAAGGCAGGACCCACGGGACCGCATCGGCGGCTACCTGGGCGGATTCCGGGGCTATGCCTTCGCCTTCCTGGCCACGGCGGGCACCCTGGGCCTGAGGCTGGCCTGCGCCCCCGGATTCGGGCAGCGCCCCCTGATGGTCCTGTTCATGCTGCCCATCATCATCAGCGCCTTCCTGGGGGGCCTGGGCCCCGGCCTCCTGGCCACGGGTCTATCGGCCCTGTTCCTGGACCTGGCGCTCGTGCCCCCCCGGGGTTCCCTGGCCGTCTCCGGCCCCTTCGACCTGGTCCAGCTCTGCTTCCTGGTGGCCAGCGGCGTCCTCGTGAGCTTCCTCGCGGGCGCCCTCCTCCGATCCCGGGCCAAGGAGGCCGCCGCCGCCCACCGGCTCCAGGCCGCATTGGAGCAGGAACGGGCCTCCCACCACGCCCTGGGGATCAGCGAGAATTCCCGCCAGGTGCTCGACGCGCTGTACCGCGGGCTCATGGAGACCACCCCCGCGGGATGCTTCGTCACCGACGGCCACTGGCGGATCATCCTGGTGAACCAGGCCTACGTCCAGCGTTCCGGCTATTCCCGGGAGGAGCTCCTGGCCATGCGCGTCCCCGACCTGAGCGGGGAGGACTCCGACGAGGCCTACCGCCGGATGCCCGCCGAGGGGCAGGTGCGTTTCGAGACCCGGCACACCACCCGCTCCGGCGAGGTCTGGCCCGTGGAGATCGTCGCTTCCTACTCGCCCATGGAGGGCGGGCGCCTTTTCGTGTTCTGCCAGGACATCACCGAGCGGGTCCAGGCCCTGGACGCCATGCGGTCCATGGAGCACCTGAACACCGTGCGCAGTCGCATGGAGATGGCCCTGGTGGAGAGCGAGAAGCGCTTCCAGGACATCGCCAGCGCCTCCTCCGACTGGTTCTGGGAGGTGGACCGGGAGGGCCGCTACACCTACGCCTCGGAGAGCGTCGCCAAGGTCCTGGGCTTCCGGCCCGAGGAGATGGTCGGGCGGTCCATGCTGGACGGCTATCCCCCCGACGAGCGCCAGGGCATGGAGAACCGCCACCGGCGCCTGTTCGCGGAGGCCCAGGCCTTCCGCAACATCCCCGCCACCCAGGTGCGCAAGGACGGCGGCATCGTCCACGTGCTCACGTCGGGCACCCCGCTCCTGGACGGCGAGGGGGCCCTCAAGGGGTTCCGGGGCCTGGACCTGGACGTTACCGACGTCCGGTTCGCGGAGGAACAGCAGCGCAAGCTCGAGGGCGAACTGGTCCAGGCGCAGAAGCTCGAATCCATCGGCCGGCTCGCGGGGGGCGTGGCCCACGACTTCAACAACATGCTGGGCGTCATCCTGGGCCAGGCGGAAGTGGCCATGATGCTCCCCGGCTCCAAGCCCTTCCAGCCCTTCCTGGGGGAGATCATCAAGGCCGCGCGGCGCTCGGGGGACCTCACCCGCCAGCTGCTGGCCTTCGCCCGCAAGCAGGTCATCGCCCCCCGGGTGCTGGACCTGAACGAGACCATCCAGGGCATGCTGAAGATGCTGGGGAGGCTCATCGGCGAGGACATCACCCTGGCCTGGGTGCGCAAGGAAGGCCTGTGGCCGATCCGCATGGATCCCTCCCAGATCGACCAGATCCTGGCCAATCTCGCCGTCAACGCCCGGGACGCCATCCTGGGGGTGGGCCGGATCACCATCGGCCTGGAGAACGTCACCGTCGACGGGTCCTTCCTGCGCGACCATCCGGAGGCGGTGGCCGGCGACTTCGTGGCGCTCTCGGTGGCCGATTCGGGCTGCGGGATGGACCCGGAGGTCCTCTCCCACATCTTCGAACCCTTCTTCACCACCAAGGCCATGGGCAAGGGCACGGGCCTGGGCCTGGCCACGGTGTTCGGCATCGTCAAGCAGAACGACGGCTTCATCCTGGTGGAAAGCCAGCCCGGGAAGGGCACCCGGTTCCGGATCTACCTGCCCCGCCATGCGGGTTCCCGGCCCGAGGCCGAGGGGGCCGCGCCCCCGGCCATCCCCACCGGCCACGGGGAGACGATCCTCCTGGTGGAGGACGAGGAGGCGGTCCTCGTGGCCACGCGGATGCTCCTGGAGCAGCTGGGCTACGTGGTGCTGTCCGCCCAGGGCGCCGCCAGGGCCCTGGAGATCGAGGGCAGCTTCGCGGGCACCCTGGACCTGCTCCTCACGGACGTGGTGATGCCCGAGATGAACGGCCGCGAGCTTTCCGAATGGATCCGCAACCGCAGGCCGGGCCTGCCCGTGCTGTTCATGAGCGGATACACCGCCGATATCCTGGACCCCCACGGCGTGCTGGAGGAGGGCGTGCACTTCATCCAGAAGCCGGCCACGGTCCTGGAGCTGGCCCGGGGCGTGGAAGGCGTCCTGGGGCCGCGTCCCAGGTTATGATGGGGGCCTGCGAGGTGGACAGCCCATGCGAAAAGCCGCAGCCATCATCTTCATCCTGGCCTCGGGCCTCGTCATCGGCTGGTGCGCCGGACAGGGCTCGGCGAGGGGACCCGCCGCGCCGCGGCCGGTGACCCCCCGGGGCGCCCTGCCGGCGGCGGAACAGAGCGTCGTGGACCGGTTCAGGGAGGCCCGCGGTTCCGTGGTCTACCTCACGTCCATGGCCTACCAGCAGGACCTCTTCTCCCTGGACGTGCAGGCCGTGCCCACCGGCACCGGCTCCGGCTTCATATGGGACGCCTCCGGCCACATCGTCACCAACTACCACGTCATCCAGGACGCCCAGGAGGTGGAGGCGGCCCTGGCCGACGGCAGCCGCCACAAGGCCAAGGTCATTGGCGTCGCTCCGGAGAAGGACCTCGCGGTCCTGCTGCTCCAGGACGGCGCCTCGGCCAAGCTCAGGCCCCTGCCGCTGGGAACCTCCTCGGACCTGCAGGTGGGCCAGAGCGTCATGGCCATCGGGAACCCCTTCGGCCTGGACCAGACCCTCACCACCGGGGTGGTTTCCGCCCTGGGCCGGGAGATCCAGAGCGCCACGCGCCGGCGCATCACCGGGGTGATCCAGACCGACGCCGCCATCAACCCCGGCAATTCCGGCGGCCCGCTTCTGGACAGCGCGGGCCGGCTCATCGGCATCAACACGGCCATCCAGAGCACCTCGGGCAGTTCCGCGGGCATCGGGTTCGCGGTGCCGGTGGACACCATCAACCGGATCGTGCCCCAGCTCATCTCCAAGGGCCGCCCCGTGCGGGTGGACCTGGGCTTCGATCCCCTTCCCGAAGGGTGGGCGGCCTCCAACAACGTCCCCCCGGGGATCATCGTGGGCCGGGTGCGCCAGGGCGGATCGGCGGAACGGGCCGGGCTGCGCGGGCTGACCCGCCAGGGGCGGGGCTATGCCCTGGGGGACGTGATCCTGGGCGTGAACGGCTCCCCCGTGAAGGACATGGACCGCCTCCTGGACCTCGCCGAGGCGGAACCCGCCGGCGGGCGCCTCCAGCTGGAGGTGCTGAGGGACGGCAAGCGCATCCGCATGACGCTGAACCTGGAGCCGGGCAGGATCTGAGTGCCGGCGGGCCCCGCCGGGCATTGACGGAAAGACTCATTCGCCGCATATTTCGGGCAGCTTCGAAACCCGGAGAGGGTGGTGCCATGGCCGAACTGACGCGGGACGATGTCATCGAGCACGTGAAGAACAAGGTTTCGCTCGAGTTCGCGAACCTTTCCGGCCTGGATCTGCGGGGGATCGACTTCCGCAGGACGAACCTGAGCGGGGCGGACCTGACCTCCTGCCGGCTCCAGGGCTCCCATTTCCTGGAGACCAACCTCACCCGGGCGATCCTCTACGAAGCCGACCTCTCCGGCACGAACCTTTCCGGTTCGGACCTCTCCCGGGCCAATCTCCAGAAGGCGATCCTGGTGGAGGCCAACATGACCAACGCGAAGATGGTGGAGGCCAGCCTGCGCCAGGCGGATCTCTCCCAGGCGGACTTCACCCAGTCCGACCTGGCCAAGGCCGATCTCCATTTCGCCAAGTGCAGCGGCACGGATTTCCGCCGGGCGGTGCTGTCCGACGCCAACTTCGGCCGGGCCTTCCTTCGGGGGGCCATGTTCCGGGGCGCCAACATCATGGGCGCCACCTTCGAGGGCGCCCTCGGGGTGGATCCCGCGGTGCTCCAGGGGGACATCGCCGGGGGCATCGAGCTGGACGAGCCGGAATCCGGAAGGTCGCTGCTGGACGTCTTCAGGGTCACCACCACCGTGGACTACAACGCCCTCCGCCCCATGGGCGATTCCACGAAGGGCGCCCCGGCGCGCAAGACCAAGTACCATCCCCCCCTTCGGGGCATCGCCTCGGTCATCTACACCACCGGCGGCTGGATCCGGGGCACCTTCCACGTGCCCACCATGCACGGGTTCCTGGAGTACCTGAACCTTTCCGGCGACATGCTGAAGCTCACCGGCGTCATCCTGCCCTACCTTGAGATGGAGCTGCGCTTTTTCGCCCTGCGGAGGGGCAAGGCCCTGCTGGTGATGCCCGACTGCGACCTGGCGCTGCTGCAGCTGCCGGAACCCACGGCCCAGTACCACGTCCACCGGGTCTCGTTCCTCCTGGAAGGGGGCACCGTCACCGGGAGCCTCGCCATCGAGGAGGACATCCGCGTATCGGACTACCTGGCCAACCATGACGGGTTCCTGGTGCTGCGCAACTGCCGCTTCGGCGCCCACGACGCGCCGGTGGAGGAGGAGAGCCACTTCCCGCTGCTGCTGGTGAACAGCGCCACGGTGGTGGGGGCCTCGGACGAGAGGCTCAGGGACGGGTAGCGGCGCGCCCCTACCCCCGGGTGATCACCAGCAGCACGACCGTGACCAGCACCGTCCCCACCACCACCAGGTAGGTTCCGCTGAGCGCGATCCCCCGGAGATGCCGCTTCCAGGCCTTCCCGCCGTGCACGCGCTTCAGGGCGAGGCAAAGGTGCACGGGCAGGGCGAGGAACAGGAGTCCCCCGGCCACGCGCACCAGCCCCCAGGGCGCCTTGGCCAGGATTTCCTGGACGATGAAGACGCTGAATGCGTAGGCGTGGAAGTGGAGGGAGAAGATGACGTGCTCCACGAAGTAGGTTCCGCTCCCGGCGTGGAAGAGGAGCAGGAGCGCGGCGAAGGCGGGCAGCAGCAGGAACATGACCCTGGAGATCCACAGGAGGAGCACGGCCTTGAAGGCCTCGGGGTTCTCCTTGGCCTTGAGGATGCCCCGCTTGATCCGGCCCGGCTTCTTCGCGGGCGCGGCTTCGGGGAGCGGGGCCTCGTCGTCCACCTGGACGATCACGTTGGCGCGCCCCTTCCCCGGGGCGCGGGTGGAGGTGCCCGCAGAACCCAGCAGCATGAACAGGAGGATGCTCACGAACACGTAGAGCCGGAAGGGCGGCAGGAACCGCGCCCGGTGCCCGGCGAAGTAGGCGAGGGTGAGCTCCCCGGGCCGCAGGAAGAGAAGGCGCAGCGTCGCCACCAGCCTCGAATCCAGGTTGAAGAACTCCAGGACCGCCTCCTTCAGGACGTGCCCGAGGCGCAGGTCCCGGTCCTGGCGGTGCTGGCCGCACTGGGAGCAGAAGGGGCCGTGGAGCGGCGTGCCGCAATCGAGGCAGGATCCGGTGGAGGTCATGGGGCTCACTGAGGTCGTGGAAATTCAACCATAGCATCCGCCAGGACGGTCCATCCCCCCGGGTCCCTACTTCCCATCCTTTCGCAGGACGATGGGCATCGGCGGGCGGTCCCCCGGTCCCAGCCTGCCCTCCCACCGCCTGAAGCCCCGCAGGGTCACCACCAGCACCGCGGGCCGGTCGGGCACGGGGACTCCGGAGCAGGGCGTCGTGCCCACGGGGCGCCCGTCCAGGGTCACGGCGGCTCCGGAGGGCGTGCTGTGGATGTCGGCCCAGGCGGTGGCGGGCTGGAGCACCAGGTCCAGGGGGCCCTGGCCCGGGCTGATTTCCTGGACGACGGTGTCGTAGCCGTTCAGGCTGACTTCCAGGAGATGCCTGCCGAAGGTGACCGAACCCCGGAAGGGCGTCTGGCCCACGGGCTTGCCGTCCAGCACGACCTGGGCCTGGGGCGGCGTGGTCTGCACCTTGATGGTCCGGGGGTACAGGAAGAAGAGGGCCACGGCGGCCGCGGCGGCCACGAGCCACAGCACCGCGCCGCCGCGGCGGGTGGGGGCGGGGGTGAGGATCGGCGTCCAGCCCTTGGGGTGAGACGTGGCGGCACGGCCCGCCAGGGGAATGCCATGGGGGGGCGAGGACCGGGGCGCGCCGGATGAAGGGCCGGACTCCCCCTTGAAGAGGCCCGGGGGGGGGCCCGTGAGGGGGGCCACCGGCTTGGGGGGGGCCGGGACGGAGCGGGACCTGGGTGGCCCCGTGGCCGCCGGGACGGGCAGGGCGAAGGCCTCGGTCTCCTCGGGCTTTTGCAGCCGGGGCGAGGAGGGGTGGGAGGCGGCGGCCCCGCCCTCGGCGCCGAGGCCCTTGGTCACGAGCTTGTCCTTCAGGCCCAGGGCCTCCGCCAGGGCCGTCAGGAAGGCCAGGATGGATTCGTAGCGCCGGGTGGGGTCCTTGTGGAGGGCCTTGATGAAGACCCTGGCCAGCGGCGCGGGGGTGCGGGGGGGAATGGCGGGGGCGTCGTGGGCGATGGCGCTCAGCACGGAGGACAGGGTCTCCCCGGGGAAGGGGAGGGTGCCCAGGACCATCTGGAAGGCCATGACGGTGAAGGCCCACCGGTCCGTGGCGGGCGTGGCGCGGTCGCCCCCGAGGAGCTCCGGCGCCGTGTGGGTGGGGGTGCCCATCATGGTCCCGGTGTGGGTGAGACTGCTGTCGTCGTCCCGGGCGAGACCGAAGTCCGTGAGCTTGAGCTGGGAATCCCGGCTCACCAGGATGTTCTCGGGCTTGATGTCCCGGTGGACGACCCCGGCGCGCTCCGCCGCCACCAGGGCCTGGCCCAGCTGGGTGAGCCAGTCAAGGGCGGTCTCGGGGTCCAGGACCTCCTGGGAAAGGATCCTGGAGAGCGAGCTCCCGTCCACGAACTCCATGGTGAGGAAGGGGCCCGCCTCGGGATCGTCTCCCACATCGAAGACGGTGATGATGTTGGGATGGTTGAGCTGGGCGCTGATCTCGGACTCCCGCTGGAACCGCGCGATCATGGTCTCGGAATCCGAACGGGTCTTCTGCACGATCTTCACGGCCACCCGCCGCTTCAGGAGCGGGTCCTGGGCCAGGTACACGACCCCCATGGCCCCGGCGCCCAGCCGTTGCAGGACCGTGTACCGACCGATGGCCGCGGGGTCTACGAAGTCCATGTCCCCTCCTGGACGCACCGCACCATGACGATGGTCCGGTCGTCGGTGGCCGGCGCGCCCCGGGTGTGCTCCTGGAGGGCGGCGACCAGGCCCGCGTTGAGGTCGGGCAGGGGCAGGGGGCCCAGATCCCGCAGGGTCCGGCACACCCTGGCCAGGTCGAATTCCACCCCCTCCGGATCGGCGGCCTCGGTGATGCCGTCCGTGTACAGGAAGAGCAGGTCCCCCGGTCCGAGCCGGACCGTGCCCTGGCCGTACTCCCGGCCCGGGAACATCGCCAGGGGGAAGCCCTGGGAGGGGAGCTCCTCCACGGTCCCGTCCGCCTTCAGCAGGGGGATGGGATTGTGCCCGGCGTTGGTGAAGGTCAGGGTCCGGGCCGCGGGATCCAGGAGCGCCAGGAAGGCGGTGATGAAGCGATTGGTGGTGGTGCGCTTGCTGAGGGCCAGGCTGATCTTGGCGGCGAGGATCGCGGGGCTCTCGGCGCCCTCGGTCCAGGCCTGCATGAGGGCCTGGAACGTGGCCATGAGGAGGCCGGGCCCGATGCCCTTGCCGGAGACGTCCGCGATGGCCAGCCAGGTCCTGCCTCCGGGCCCGGGCCAGAACCCGTAGAGGTCCCCCGAGACGTTCCAGCAGGCCACGTTGATCCCGAAGAGCTCGAAGCCCTCCAGGGCCGGGCACCGGTCGGGAAGCAGCCGCTCCTGGATCCTCCGGGCCACCTCCAGCTCCTTCTCCATGGTCCGCTTGACGACCAGCTCCTCCAGGAGGCGGGTGGTGCGGATCTTGGCGGCGGCCATGTGGCTCACCACCGCCACCAGCCGGAGGTCCTCCTCCGTGAAGGCCCCGCGCATGGGTCCGGCGTCCATGTAGATGATGCCCACCACCTCGCCGCCGTGCTCCAGGGGCACGGTCATGATAGAGGTCACGCCGCTGGTCACGATGGACTGGGCCTGGGCCAGCCGGGAATCCAGCAGGGGGTTGTTGATGAGCAGGGCCTCCCTGCGCTCCACGGCGGCCTCGAGCATCGTCCTGGACAGCTCCACCTGGAAGTCCTGGCCCCTGGAGCGGGAACGCGCCGCCACCTGGGCCATGGCCCCCTTGGCGTCCCGCAGGAGCACCGCGCCCCGCCCGGGCTTCAGGAACGTGAAGAGCCGCTCCAGCAGGTCCCACAGCATCATCTCGGTGGTGACGTCGCCCAGCATGTCCAGGCTGAGGGCGTGGACGAGGTCCAGGGCCTCCTTCCACCGCTGGGCGGACGCGGTGTCCCGGGTCCCCGGGGAGGAGGAACGCAGCCGGTCCACCTCCATGAGGAAGGAGACGCTGGAGTCCGGGTCCTGCGGGGCGTCCGGGCCCTCTTCCAGGCGGATGCTGAGCCTCCCGAAGACGATCTCGTCCCCCCCCTTCACCCGCCGGGGTTCCAGGAGGCGGTCGCCGTTCACCAGGGTGCCGTTGCGGGAGCCCAGGTCCTCCAGCATGGCCGTCCCTTCCCGCCAGGTGAGCCGGGCGTGGTTCCGGGACAGGCTGGAATCCTCCAGGACCAGGTCGTTGCCGGGATCCCGGCCGATGGTGAGCGCCGCGCGTTCCCGCCCGAGTTTTACGGGGGCCCGGTCGGGTAGGCGGATCCAGAGTTCGGCCATGGAATTGCCTTTGGTGTGGCCATCTTTGTCGGATTTCTTGACTTGTCAACTATGAAATATAAGCGGCTGGTTTCCGGAGGGGTTGGCCCTTGGAAGCCGGGCCGGGGAACTCCCCCAGCATGAGGGGCACCGCGATCTTCAGCATGAGGGTGAAGACCAGGAAGCCCATGGCGAAGATCCCCGCAGCCACCAGCAGCTCCGTCAGGGAGGGGCGGTAGACGTAGATGTCGCCCAGCACGTCCGGCGTCAGGCCCGGGATGATCAGGGCCATGCCCTTCTCGATGTAGACCGACGCGTAGATGAGCACGCACCCGATGTTGAGGGTCACCCAGTTGGTGCGGGTCCTGGGAACGAGGAAGAGGAGGAAGGCGACGGCCCCCGTGAGGATGGAGGCCCAGGCGAAGGGCACGAGGCCGGTGTGGCCCTTGAGGCCGAAGAAGAGGTACCGGATGAACACCAGGTGCTCGGTGTTGGAGTAGAACTCCTTGAACACCTCGGCGGCCGTGAGCAGGAGGTTGAAGCCCATGGTGTAGGCCATGAGCTCGGCCACCTTGAAGATGGCCTCGTCCTGGACCTTCAGCCGCGTGGTCCTCCGGAGGATCTGGAGGAGGATGAGCAGGATGGCCGGGCCCGAGCAGAACGCGGACGCCAGGAAGCGGGGCGCGAGGATGGCGGAATTCCAGAAGGGACGCGCAGCGAGGCCGTTGTACAGGAAGGCGGTGACCGTGTGGATGCTCACGGCCATGGGGATCGAGCTCAGCACCAGGGGGATGACGATGGACCTGTTGTAGGCCTTCCCGGTGTAGCTGCAGTAGAGGAGATAGGTCACCACCGTCCAGTTGAGGAGCAGGTAGCCGTTGAGGGCCAGCACGTCCCAGGCCAGGAGGGAGCTGGGCAGGTTGAGGCGCCCCACGAAGGGGATGATGTGCCAGAACCGGTCCACCCTGCCGATGTCCACCAGGACGAAGCCCAGGCACATGACCAGGGCGCTCACCGCCAGGAGTTCGCCCAGGAGGGTTATCTCCTTGATGGGGCCCCAGTGGTAGACGTAGGCGGGGATCACCAGCATGATGGCCGCGGCCGCGACGCCCACCAGGAAGGTGAAATTGCCGATGTAGAAGCCCCACGACACCTGGTCGCGCATGTGGGTGACGATGAGCCCCTCGCGCACCTGGGCCGCGTAGGCGAATCCCCCCAGGGCCATGAGCAGCAGGAGGAAGGCGATCCAGCCGTAGTAGTAGCGGTCTCCCCTGACGAGGAGCGCGAGGCTGTCGCGCGTGAAATGACCGAAGGTCCGCAGCGTCTCCATGGCCTCACACCCCGTAGAAGTAGAAGAACCGCGGTTGGGTATTGAGCTCGCCCTTGAAGAGGAAGACCCGCTTGTTCTCGAGGATGTAGCGGATCTCGCTCTTCGGGTCGGCCAGGTTGCCGAACTTCCGGGAGCCGGTGGGGCAGATCTCCACGCAGGCCGGGTAGAGCCCCTTCCGGGTTCGCTGGATGCAGAAGGTGCACTTCTCCACCACGCCCTTGGGCCGCGGGCGGTTGCCCAGGTAGTGGGTAACGGGATTGAGGTCGGCGGAGGGGATTCCGGGTTCGGCCCAGTTGAAGTGCCGGGCCCCGTAGGGGCAGGCCGCCATGCAGTAGCGGCACCCGATGCACCAGTTGTAGTCCACCACCACGATCCCGTCCTTCTCCTTCCAGGTGGCGCCCACGGGGCACACCTTCACGCAGGGAGGGTTCCTGCACTGCTGGCACTGGACGGGCATGTAGAAGTGGCCCTCCCTGGGCACCTCGGCCGGATCGTAGTAGGCGTCGGCGGCCTCCAGGTCGACGCCCTTCTCCTTTTCCATCTCCAGGACCCGGATCCACTGGATCTCCGGATCCCGGGACGGGTTGTTCTCCTTCACGCAGGCGTGGACGCAGCGGCGGCACCCCACGCACCGGGACAGGTCCAGGGCGTACCCGAAGACGACCCCCTGCATCGCCGGTTCGGCGCCGATGCGGATCCTCCTCCCGTACTTGCGCTGGGCCTCGCCTTCCAGGCGCCGGATGATCCGGTCCAGGTCGTCCCTGGAGAGTTCCCGGAAATTGCGCTGGAGGAAGGCCTCCATGCCCTCCTTCCCGCAGCCCGTGGCCAGGGCGCCGGCCGCGGCGGCCAGGGCCCCGCCCAGGAACGCGCGCCGGGAGTTCCTGCGGGTCATGCGGAGGTGCCGGCTGGAATCGTCGCTCATGGTGTGCTCCGGCTCGATGGGTTCATTTGCGGGCCCTGATCCGGTCCGGCGGCACCGGCGGCGGCAGGGGCTTGAGGGGCCGGAAGCGCGGCGAATGGGGGTTGTGGCAATGCACGCACAGGAAGTACTGCTTCGGCCCGTTCCAGCTCCCGGTGCGCTTGCCGTGCACCCCCACGCGCCAGTCCCGGAGCTTGTCGCCGTGGCACTGCCCGCAGAGGAGGTACGAGGCGGTGAATTCCACCTTCTCGCCGCCCACCAGGTGGAGGCGGTCCCGGTTCAGGAGATCGTGGCAATCCAGGCACCACCGGCTTTCGGGCCCGTGGTGGAGCTCGATGTCCGCATGCATGCCCTCCAGGGGCCGGCGCCGGGGGTTGGGCGGCATCGTCTTGGGGTCATGGCAGGAGGAACAGGGGAAGATGCCGTCCGTGAAGGGCGGGGGCGGGGCCTGGATGTCCATGGGGTCCACCCCCGGCGGGGCCGGGGGCGTGGCCAGGGCGAGGCGGCCCAGGGCCAGGAGTCCAGGCAGGAGCGTCCGCAGGAGGCGCGGGGTGGATGGGGCCATTTCAACTCCTCGGCCCGGTTCCGGGCAGGAAGTCTGGGGTGGGATTGGGTGGGTGCACTATCCCACGGGCGCCGCGGTTGTCAATTGCGGAATATCGGATCCTTTTTCCCGAGTGGGGGGCCCGCACTGTTTAAATATCCGATTCGATGGTAGTTTGTGCCCACTCTTCCCAATCCGGTCCGGAGGCTCGCGATGGCAGCCAGTTCCCTGAGGTCCTATTTCCAGTCCCTGGCGGGCAAGGTCTTCGGCACCGCCATGATCCCCGTGGCCTGCTTCCTGGTCCTCATCGCGGCCTACATGCTGCCTACGGTGCACGCCCTCCTCCTGGGCGCCAAGAAGGAAGGGCTGCGGAATGTGGTGGAGAGCGCCCAGGCGCAGGTGGCGGGTCTCGCCGCGGAGGCCAAGGCGGGGCGCATGACCCAGGAGGAGGCCCAGAGGCGGGCCAAGGAACTCGTGAACGCCATCCGGTTCGCCGACAAGAACTACGTGTTCATCCACGGGCCCGGCCACACGATCCTGGTGCTGCCCCTGGCCAAGCAGTTGGAGAACAAGCCCTCCAGCGAACTTCCCCCCGCCACCCTGGCCATCGTCAAGGCCCTGCGGGAGGCTTCCAGCGTGCCCGAGGGCGGATTCTACGACTATCCCTACGGCAAGCCCGGCAAGGAGGGCCTCTTCCCGAAATCGGCCTTCGCCAAGCGCGTGCCGGACTGGGACTGGGTGGTGGGGGCCGGCATCTACGTGGACGACATCAACGCGGAGATGTGGCGGATCTCCTTCGCGCTCCTGGGGGGCGCCCTGGCGGTGGCCGCCATCGTGGCCTACATCTCCCGCAACCGCTCCCGGGCCATGGTCAGGCCCCTCCTGCAGCTGGTCCAGGGCCTGCGGGAAAGCGACCTGCCCAAGCGCATCGATGTGGCCGCGCGGGACGAGATCGGCGAGGCCGCGGAGGCCTTCAACGGCTACAACGGCAAGATGAGGGCCACGGTGCGGGACATCTCCAGCTACGCCGAGCGCGTGGCCTCCGGCAGCGCGGAGCTGGCCGCCACCTCCCAGGAGATGGCCCGGGCCGTCCACGACATCGCCAGGGTGAGCGAGGAGCTCAAGGGCGCCGGGGAACAGGTCTCCCAGGCCATGCGCAGCCTCAGCGGGAACGTGGAGACCATGCGGGAGCGCACGGCCCAGACCGGGGCCCAGTCCGACAAGGCCGTGGAGGACACGGCCCGGGGCGCCGAGGCGGGGCAGGGGGCCGCCCAGGGCATGGAGGAGATCCGGGAGGCCACGGGCCGGGTGGTCAAGGCCGTGCAGGTGATCCAGGACATCGCGCGCCAGACCAACCTGCTCAGCCTGAACGCCGCCATCGAGGCCGCCAAGGCCGGCAGCGCGGGCAAGGGCTTCGCGGTGGTGGCCGAGGAGGTGCGCAAGCTCGCCGAAAGGTCCCGCACCGCGGCCCTGGAGATCGCCGAGCTCAACCAGCGCACCCAGGACGCGGTGGCCGGCGGCGTGGAGGGGGTGAAGGTGAGCCTGGACAACCTGCGGACCATCGGCGAGCGCATCACCGGCATCGCCGCCAGCATCCAGGAGATCGGCTCCCTCAGCCGGGCCCAGGAGGAGACCAGCCGGGACGTGGCCCAGCGCATGGCCCACACCGCCCAGGGCCTCGCCCAGAACGCCTCGGCCACCCAGGAACTGTCCGCGACGGTATCGGAAATCACCAAGACCTCCGACGACCTGGCCGGGGTTGCCGAGGGCCTCCGGCACGTGGTGGACGGATTCAAGGTCTAGGAGCCTGTCCAAGTAATATCTAGGTCTTGCGGCGGATCCCCGCGTGGGCCTGGAGTTCCTCCTCGACCTTCTCCACGTCGGGGGAGTTGAAGATGACCAGGTTCCTCAGGTGGATGTAGCTTTCCAGGCCGTCGATGGTGGCGAACTCCATGCCGAAGCCCCGGGGATTGGTGGCGGCGACGGTGCCGGAGGTGCGGATCTCCACCTCCCCCTGGACCAGGGAGATGACCGCCTGGCAAGGCGTGCCCACCGCGAAGCGCTCGTCCGTGAGGACGAGCATGCCCTTCATGCTGAGGTCCTTGACCTGGGCGCCTTCGATGGGCCGGCCGTCCACGGTGAGCCGCACGTCGAAGGTGATGGGGACCCTTGTGAATTCGCGCTTTTCAGAATCGGGGGTCATGGCGGCGTCCTCGGTCCCTCTAGGATACCTTCGGAGCGGGTCCCAGGGTGGTTCCTTCGATGAGGGCCACGGGAACGATGGTCTGGTGAACCGTGTCCTTGCCGATGGCGGCCAGGGCCAGGGACACCGCCTGGTGGGCGATGGCCGGGATATCCTGGGCCACCGAGGCCAGTCCGGGGTGCAGTTCCACCAGTCCGTCGAAGCCCAGCACCGAAACCTGGCCGGGCACCTGGACCCCGAGATCGGCCAGGGCCCCCAGGGCCCCCACGGCGATCTCGTCCGTGGCGCAGAACACCCCGGTGGGGCGGTGCCCCTGGAGCCAGGCGTTCCGCATGAGGCGGTACCCGCCCAGGACGGAGCCCTCCCCCTTCACGGTCACCGACCGGATCCCCGGAAGGCTGGAGGCCGCCAGGACCGAGGTGAACCCGTTGGCGCGGTCGGAGGCCCATTGGACCTCGCAGCCCACGGTGAGGTGCAGCAGGTCCCGGTGGCCCAGGGACAGGAGGCTGTGGGCCGCCAGGCGTCCGCCGCCCTTGTCGTCCGGGGCCACGCAGGAGATCCCGGGATGGTGGCCGATGAGCACCGCGGGGACGCCCCGCTCCCGGAGCAGGTCCAGGCGCGCGTCCACCCCGTCGCTGTGGAAGACCAGCACCGCGTCGAAGCGGGTGCGCACGCCGCCGATGTCCTCGGGCAGTTCCACCACCTGGGTGGCCCGCACCTGCATCTCCCGCAGGAGGGCCCGCCAGATGAGGTTGAAGTAGGGGGAGAGCCGGTTCTCCCCGGCGCCCACCCAGATGCCCAGGGTGTGCTTGGTGCGCATGGAGAGCTCCCGGGCGACGGGGTCGGGCTCGTAGCCCAGGCGCTTCATCACGGCCAGGACGTTCTTGCGGGTGGTCTCGGCCACCGTGGACTTGCCGTTGATGACCCGGCTGACGGTGCCCTTGGACACGTTGGCCTGGCGGGCGATTTCGCCGATGGTGATCTTCATGGCCGCCCCAGCCGGAGGGCGGCGTCCGCGGCGCCGTAGAGGCTCACGTCGTAGTCCCGGACGATGTGGACCGGCGTGGCCCGGGTGATGTGGTCGATGTGCTCGCGGTAGTTGCGGTCGAAGGTGGACGTGAAGCGCCGTCCCTCCAGGAAGAGCGCGGCGTTCTTGGAGGCGATGCCCCCGGCCAGGAAGAGCCCTCCCGTGGGGATGAACACCGCGCTCAGTTCGGCGCAGACCCGGGCGTAGAGCTCCACGAACAGCTCCATGGCCCTGCGGCAGGCGGGGTCCCCGGCCTCCCCCGCGATGGCCCCGGGGCGCCGGGCCTCGGGCAGGGCGAGGATCGCCGCGGAGGCCGGGGTGGGGGCGAAGCGCCCGGATTCCAGCAGGAACCGGTGGAGGGTGGCGATGCCGGGGCCCGACACGGCGGTCTCGGCGCCGGGAGGCCCCGGGTACTTTCGGCCGAGGTGCTCCCACAGCTCCAGCGTCTCGGGTCCGGTGACGGGAAGGCCGATGTGCCCGCCTTCGCTGGGGTGCACCCGGGGGCTCCCGGGGCCGCGGGTGATGAAGCCCACCCCCAGGCCCGTGCCGGCGCCCACCACCAGCACCGTGCCCTCGGGGTCCGGCCGGGGTCCGGGGCCTTCGCCGTGGGGCAGGGCCAGGAGCTGTTCGCCGTCGTCGGGGTCCAGGAGCAGGACCCCCTGGGCCACGGCGGTGAAGTCGTTGACCAGGGCCACCGGGATGCCCAGCTGGGCCTCCAGGGCCGGGCCGTGGATGTCCAGGCCGGCGTTGGTGAGCCGGATCCGGCCCTCCCGCACCTGCCCGGCGCCGGAGACGCAGAAGGCCGTGGGCGGACCCAGGTCCGCGCAGTCCCGGAGGAACCGCGCCACCGGCGCCCCCAGGTCGGACTCCGACGCGGTGGCGAAGGGCGCCTTGCGCAGCATGCGGACCCGGCCTGGGGTTCCCGCCAGGAGCGCCAGGGTCAAATTGGTCCCCCCCACGTCCGCGGCGAGGACGATCCGTTCCGGGCTTCCCGTGGTCATGGCAGGCTCCTGAAATTCACAGCGCGAAATTTTTCTTGTTGACAACACTACCTTGATTAGCCAAACATTGCGTGACTTCTTTGTAACCGGTTTCAATCCCTGGGCGCCAGGGTGTTTTCACAATCCCTTAAGCAGACGGCCAATGGGCCCCCTTTTTCGCCTGCGTTTTGTAACCGGTTGCAGCCATTTCTTTCGACTAGAGTTGTTGAGCAAATCAGTAGGACACCTTCGGGCGAGCCCAAAAGGAATCGAATCATGACTTCGCAGTTCAAGGAAGACCAGGGCACCCGCCGGGCCGAATGGTGGCGGGGGGCCTCGATCTACCAGATCTACCCCCGGAGCTTCCAGGACACCAACGGGGACGGCGTGGGGGACCTGCCGGGAATCACCGCCCACCTGCCCTACATCGCCGACCTGGGCATCGAGGCCATCTGGATCTCCCCCTTCTTCACCTCGCCCATGCGGGATTTCGGCTATGACGTGTCGGACTACCGGAACGTGGATCCCATCTTCGGGAGCCTGGCCGACTTCGACGAGCTGGTGGAAAAGGCCCACAAGCTGGGCCTGAAGGTGCTCATCGACCAGGTGCTCTCCCATTCCTCTGACCAGCACCCCTGGTTCAAGGAGAGCCGCTCGAACCGCACCAACGCCCGCAGCGACTGGTACGTGTGGGCGGATCCCAGGCCGGACGGGACCCCGCCCTCCAACTGGCAGTCGGTGTTCGGGGGGGCCGCCTGGGCCTGGGAGCCCCGCCGGCGCCAGTACTACCTGCACAATTTCCTGGAATCCCAGCCCGACCTGAATTTCCACTGCCAGGCGGTGCAGGACCAGATGCTCGAGGAGTGCCGGTTCTGGCTGGAGCGCGGGGTGGACGGCTTCCGGTTCGACGCCTGCAACTTCCACTTCCACGATCCGGCCCTGCGCAACAATCCCCCGGCCCGGGGCAAGGCCCTGGAAGTCTCCTCCGTGCGCCCCGGCAACCCGTACGGCATGCAGGTGCACCGCTTCGACAAGACCCGGCCCGAGAACCTGCCCTTCCTGCGCCGGGTCCGGGCCCTGCTGGACGCCTACGGCGCCGTGAGCGTGGGCGAGGTGGGCGACGAGGATTCCCTGGCGACCATGGCCGAATACACCGGCGGCGGCGACAAGCTCCACATGGCCTACGGCATGCACCTCCTCACGGACGAGTTCAGCGTGGCGCGCATCCGCGGGGCGGTGGAGGCCTTCGAGAAGCGGGTGAAGGCCGGCAGCGGCTGGGCCTGCTGGTCCCTTTCCAACCACGACTGCGCGCGGGTGGTGAGCCGCTGGGGCAACGGCACCCAGGACCCGGCCTTCCCCAAGGTGCTCCTGGCCATGCTGGGCTCCCTGCGGGGGACCTTCTGCGTCTACCAGGGGGAGGAACTGGGCCTCACCGAGGCCGTGGTGCCCAAGAACCGCCTCACGGATCCCTACGGCATCGCCTTCTGGCCGGACTTCAAGGGCCGGGACGGGTGCCGCACCCCCATCCCCTGGACCCCCGAGGCCCCCTTCGGAGGCTTTTCCGGCGTGGACTCCTGGCTGCCCATGCCCGCCGAGCACCTGGCGCGGGCCGTGTCCGTGCAGGCCGGGACGCCGGGCTCCGTCCTGGACTTCTACCGCACCTTCCTGGCCTGGCGCCGCCTGCAGCCCGCCCTGCGCAAGGGTTCCATCACCTTCCTCCGGGCCGCCGATCCCCTCCTGGTCCTCCGGCGGGAGAGCCCGGAGCAGTCCATCCTCGCCGTCTTCAACCTCGGGCCCCTTCCGGCCGAGTACACCCTTCCGCCTCACATCGATCCGCTCCTTGGCCATGGCCTGGAACCCGCCCCCCTCAAGGGACGGCGACTCAGCCTGGCTCCCTGGGGCGGGTTCTTCGGGCAATCCCGCCCTTCAACCCAGCAGTAACCCCACCAACCGCCGCGATGCGGCATCTTCAAGGAGCCAATCCCATGAAGAACAAACTTTTCCTGGCTGCGCTGCCGCTGGCGATCGCCTGCGGAACCCTGTCCGCCCAGGACACCTTCGACCTCCACGGCTACATGCGCTCCGGCGTCGGCCGCTCCTCCAACGGCGGCGAGCAGGTCTCCTTCTTCCTCGCCAACACCGGCGGCTCCCCCACCGGCGGCCCCGGCTACCGCCTCGGCAACGAGACCGACAACTACCTGGAACTGGCCTTCGACGTGCGCGCCTACGACAAGGGCGAGGAATCCTTCAAGCTGCACTTCCGCCCCTCCTTCCGCGGCTACTACCAGGTGCGCGACGCCTCGGCCGACGCCGGCGGCGATGTGGACAACAGCAAGGCCGGAAACCAGACCCAGCAGGTGTGGGTGCGTGAAGCCTGGGGCGAGGCCTCCGGCATCTTCGGCAAGGGCCAGCTCTTCAAGGACGCCACCCTGTGGGCCGGGCGCCGCTTCTACATGCGCCAGGACCTCCACATGCGCGACCAGTGGTACTGGAACGACAGCGGCGACGGCGTCGGCGTCGAGGGCATGAACCTGGGCTTCGCCAAGTTCCACTACGCCTTCATCCAGCACGATTCCGGCAACATCGTCAGCGACTGGAACAACGGCGCCATCCGCGGCCAGCTGGCCCCCTACAGCCAGTGGGTGGGCGGCAGCGGACACTTCGTGATCGGTTCCCACGACCTCCGCTTCAGCGACATCAAGCTCTGGCAGGGCGGCAGCCTGACTCTGGGCTACCAGTACAACGACGCCCACGGCGACGCCAAGGCCGACGCCGCCGGCATGAACAACAAGGGCACCCAGTACAGCCTGATCTACAACCAGTCCAACGTCCTCGGCGGCGACAACCGCGTCTACGCCACCTACGGCAACGGCAACACCTTCTGGAACTGGTACAACCCCGAGGTGAAGACGGAGAACACCTGGTGGATGCTCATGGACTCCCTGTACTTCAAGCCCATGCAGAACCTTGAAGTCGGCGCCACCGCCATCTACCGGAAGCAGAACGGCAAGAACGCCTTCGCCGGCAACACCAACAGCTGGCAGTCCTTCGGCGTCCGGCCCATGTATTTCTTCACCAAGCACTTCAGCATCGCGGCCGAACTGGGCTTCGACAAGCTGAAGTTCGACAACGAGTCCGAGGACCGGCACCTCTTCAAGGAGACCCTGGCCCTGCAGTGGAGCCCCCAGGCCTCCTTCTGGAGCCGTCCCTCCATCCGCATCTTCGTGACCCGCGGCCAGTGGAACGATAACGCCAACAGGTGGAACAAGGTGGGCGAGGGCCACTTCGGCGCCGACACCCAGGGCGTGACCTTCGGCGCCCAGATCGAAGCCTGGTGGTAGGAAGGACCTGACGGATGGAACGCCTCCCCTTCGGCCATGACGCAAGCCGTCCCCGGCGCGGGAACTCCCGCCGGGGGCCGAGGGGGGGCTCCATGCGCCTGACCTGGCTCCTCGCGACGACCCTGGGTCTCGTGGGGCCGCTGGGATGCGCGGGGGGTGGGGGGGGAACTCCGTCTCCCGCGTACCCGGCGGACACTTCCGTCATCGCCGCCGGCCAGCAGATGGAGAACCCTGCCCGCTGGTACGACGACGCCATCATCTACCAGGTCTGGGTCAAGAGCTTCGCCGACGGCATCTACAACGACGGCATCGGCGACCTGCCCGGGCTCCAGGGCAAGCTGGACTACCTCCAGTCCCTGGGGGTGAACACCCTGTGGCTGTCCCCCATCTTCGAGTGCACCAACAAGGGCGCGAACATGCATGGGTACGACACCACGGACTACTACGCGGTCAACAACCGGTTCGGCCTGAAGTCGGACCTGAAGAACCTCATCGACGCGACCCACGCCCGGGGCATGCGGATCATCTTCGATTTCGTCCCCAACCACACATCGGCCTCCCATCCCTGGATGGACGATCCCGCCAAGCGGAACTTCTACGTTTGGCAGTCCACGCTGCCCTCGGGCTGGGGCTTTCCCTGGGGGGGCGGCACGTCCTCCGATGTGTGGAAGGAATACGAAGGCGCGTTCTACTACTCGGCCTTCTCCGGGGACGCGGACCTGAACTACTACAATCCCGAAGTGCGCTCCACCATGCAGACCGTGGAGAGCTACTGGCTGGACCGGGGTTTCGACGGCATGCGGGTGGATGCCGTGCGCTACCTCTGCGAATCGGGCCCCGGCAAGGCCGCGGACACCCCCGACACCCACGCGCGGCTCCAGGAGTTCCGGTCGGTGATCGACGGCTACCTGGCCCCCGGCAACGCCCATCCCCGCCCCGGCGGGGACGCGGCCAAGTACAGCGGCAAGATGATGATGGCCGAAGCCTGGACCAACGACGCCGCGGGCGTCGCGCCCTACTACGGCAGCGGCGCCAACGAATTCCACCTCTGCCTGGACTTCAGCGCCCCCTGGGCCATCTTCAACGCCATCAACGGTTCGGATGCCACGCAGCTCACCTCCCTGTGGGAGTACGAGCGGGACACCTACCCCGCGGGGTACCGGTCCGCCACCTTCGATTCCAACCACGACAACGTGATCTCCCGGCCCGGAACCCAGTACGCGGCGAACCGCCCCCGGATCATCCTGGCCGAGGCCCTGAACCTCCTCTCCCCGGGCACCCCCATCATCTATTACGGCAACGAAGTGGGCATGACCGGCGCCTCGGGCTCCGACCTGAACCTGCGCGGGGCCATGGACTGGGCGGCGGTGACCGCCCAGGCCTCGCAGCCTGATTCCATCCTTAGCTGGGTCAAGTATTTGAATAAGGCCCGCAGCGCCTACCCGGCCCTGAGGGGGGGCTACGCGACCCTGGCCACCGACCTGGGGCCGGGCAAGATCCTGGCCTGCATCCGGTCCGCGGGGGCGGAGCGCGTGGTGGTGGTGGCCAACCTCACGGCCACGGCCCAGACGGCGGTGCTCACGGACCTCACGGCCAACGGCGTGGCGCCGGATGCCGCCGTGAACGCAATTATTGGCGACACGAAAACCTACAATTCCCTGGCCGGAACCCGGTACACCGTGGCCGCCCTGCCGCCCTACGGCGTGCGGGTCCTCCACGCCGGCGGCGGCACCTTCAAGGGCAACCTCCATGGCGATATCCAGTAACCGGTCCTAGACTCGTATCCGCATTCCCACCTCTCCATCCTCCTGGAAGCAATCTCATGGGCGACCTGAAGATCACAGCACTGAAAAAGGCCTATGGCGACGCCATGATCCTCCAAGGCCTCGACCTGGAGATCAAGGACGGCGAGTTCGTCGTCTTCGTCGGCCCCTCGGGGTGCGGCAAGTCCACCCTCCTGCGGTGCATCGCGGGGCTGGAGGAGATCACGGCCGGGGAGCTGCGCATCGGCGGCAAGGTGGTCAACGACGTGCCGCCCTCCAAGCGCGGCATCGCCATGGTCTTCCAGAGCTACGCGCTGTACCCCCACATGACCGTGGCCGAGAACATGGCCTTCGGCCTCAAGCTGGCCGGCGCCTCCAAGCAGGAGATCGCCGCCGCCGTGGCCCGGGCCGCGGCCATCCTCCAGATCGAGCCCCTCCTGGACCGCAAGCCCAAGGCCCTTTCCGGGGGCCAGCGCCAGCGCGTGGCCATCGGCAGGGCCATCGTGCGCAAGCCCGACGTGTTCCTCTTCGACGAACCCCTCAGCAACCTGGACGCCGCCCTGCGGGTGCAGATGCGCGTGGAGCTGAGCCGGCTCCATCACGAGCTCCAGACCACCATGGTCTACGTCACCCACGACCAGGTGGAGGCCATGACCCTTGCCAACCGCATCGTGGTGATCAACAAGGGCCTCATCGAGCAGGTGGGCTCGCCCCTGGAGCTCTACCACAAGCCCGCCAATCTCTTCGTGGCCGGCTTCATCGGCTCGCCGAAGATGAATTTCCTGGCCTGCACCCTGGTGTCGGCGGAGGACGGCCACGCCCGGGTGAGCCTCACGGACGGCACCACCCTCCGGGTTCAGGCGAAGGCCCAGGGCCTGGCGCCGGGCTCCCCCCTGACCCTGGGCGTGCGCCCCGAGCACCTCCTGGCCTCCCGGCAGGGCGCTGAAGGCGCCGCCCCGGCCCGGATCCAGCTGGCCGAGCACCTGGGGGACATCACCTACCTCTACGTGGTGGCCCCCAGCAGCACCGAGACCCTCACCGTGAAATCCGACCCCGAGAACCCCCTCACCACGGGCGACAGCGCCTTCCTGACGTTCCCCGCGGAGCACTGCTACCTGTTCGACGCATCCGGCAAGGTCCTTCCCAAGGACTGAGGCCTCCCCATCCACGCCCCATCATCAAGGAGAAAACCCGTGAGCACCCAAACGAAGTTCGCCAGGTTCGCCACCGCCGCCGCGCTGGTCGTGGCGGGTGGCCTCTGCACCGCCCTGACCGCCGCCGCCCCCAAGGGGCCGCTGACCATCTGGATCAACGGGGACAAGGGCTACAAGGGCCTGCAGAAGGTGGGCGACGACTTCACGAAGAAGACCGGCATCAAGGTCGTCGTGGAGCACCCCGAGGACGCCCCGGGCAAGTTCCAGCAGGCCTCCAGCGAAGGCAAGGGTCCCGACATCTGGATCTGGGCCCACGACCGCGTCGGCGAGTGGATGGCGGGGGGCCTCCTCACGGAAGTGCGCCCCAACAAGAAGTTCAAGGACGGCGTCGTGCCCATGGCCTGGGACGCCTTCACCATCCAGGGCAAGACCTGGGGCTACCCCCTGTCCATCGAGGCCGTGGGCCTCATCTACAACAAGAACCTGGTGCCCGTGCCCCCCAAGACCTGGGACGAGGTGTTCGCCATCGAGAAGAAGCTCAAGCCCCAGGGCAAGCACGCCATCCTCTGGGACTACAACAACACCTACTTCACCTTCCCCATGCTGCAGGCCAACGGCGGCTACGCCTTCAAGCGGCGCGCCGACGGCACCTATGACGAGACCGACACGGGCGTGAACAACGCCGGGGCCATCAAGGGCGCCGCCCTCCTGGACCGCCTCATCAAGGAGGAGGTCATGCCCCCCGAGGCCGGCTACGCCGAAATGGAAGCCCAGATGGCCGCCGGCAAGATCGGCATGATGATCAGCGGCGCCTGGGCCTGGGAGAACGTGGCCAAGGCCAAGATCAACTACGGCGTCGCCAAGCTCCCCTCCGTGGACGGCAAGCCCTCCCGGCCCATGGTCGGCGTCACCGGCTGCATGATCCCCAAGGCCAGCAAGAACCCCGCCATCGCCAAGGAGTTCATCGAGAACTGGATGCTCACCCCCGACGGCCTCAAGAAGATCAACGCCGACGTGCCCCTGGGCGCCCCCGCCAACATGGCCTTCTTCAACCAGCTCAAGGGCGATCCCCGGGTCCAGGCCACCATGGCCAGCGCCAAGGACGGCATCATCATGCCCAACAACCCCAAGATGGGCCGCTTCTGGGCCGCCATGCTGAGCGCCCTGGGCAGCATGACCGACGGCCGCCGGAGCCCCAAGGAAGCCATGGACGCCGCCGCCAAGCGGATCCTCGCCAAGTAGGCCCATCCAAGGGCGGGGGGCCCCAGGGCCTCCCGCCCGTTTCCGCGGAAGCGACGAAATGACCATTCCACCCGCCATCCGACGCAATCTGGGCCGAGCCTTCCTGGCCCTGCTGGTCGTCGCCGCGCTGTTCCTCGTCACCGTCATCTACGCGACGGGCGAGGTGCTCCTGGCCGGCACCTTCCTGGTCATCATCGCCCTCGCCGCCTGGCTCTACCTCTCCCAGAAGACCTACGCGTACCGCTACCTGTTCCCGGGCATCGCCGCGGCCATCATCTTCGTGGTCTTCCCGGTGATCTACACGATCTTCATCAGCTTCTCGAACTACAGTTCCAGGAACCTCCTGGAATTCCCCCGGGCCACCCAGTACCTGCTGGACCAGACCTACCCCGGCGAGAGCAACACCTTCGGCTTCTCCCTCTTCCCCGACGGCGGGAAGTTCCGGGCGCGGCTGGAGGACTCCGAAGGGGGCGCGGTCTTCTTCACCCCGGCCTTCGCCATGCCCGGCGAGGCGCCGGTGGCGGTCACGGCGGTCCCCGAGGCCGCCGCGGGCTTCACCCCGGGCGACCCGGTGGAGCTGGGCGACATCATCGCCAACGAGGAGAACCTCAAGAAGCTCGCCATCACCATGCCCAACGGCGCCAGGCTCGGCATGACGGGCCTCAGCGAATTCGCGGCCCTGAAGCGCCTCTACACGCCCCGGCCCGACGGCAGCCTCCTGAACAACCAGGACGGCACCGTCATCAAGCCCAACGTGCGGACCGGCTTCTACGAGACGCCCTCCGGGGAGAAGGTGCTCCCCGGCTTCCAGGTGAAGATCGGCCTGGACAACTACGTACGCATCTTCACCGATCCCAAGTACCGGGAGCCCTTCACGCGGATCTTCATCTGGACCGTGGTCTTCGCCGGACTCTCGGTGCTCTTCTCCTTCTCGCTGGGCCTGGTGCTGGCGGTGCTCCTGAACTGGGAGGCCCTGCGGTTCCGCAGCGTCTACCGCCTCCTGCTGTTCCTGCCCTACGCGGTGCCCGGCTTCATCTCCATCCTGGTGTTCAAGGGGCTGTTCAACAACAACATGGGCGAGATCAACCTGATCCTGGACGCCGTGTTCGGCATCCGTCCTCCCTGGTTCTCGGATCCCTTCCTGGCCAAGGTGATGCTCCTCATCGTCAACACCTGGCTGGGTTTCCCCTACATGATGGTGGTGTCCATGGGCCTGATCAAGGCCATCCCCATGGACCTCTACGAGGCCTCCGCGGTGGCCGGGGCCGGGCCCCTCACCAATTTCTTCAAGATCACGCTGCCGCTGATCAAGCGCCCCATGCTGCCCCTGCTGATCTCCTCCTTCGCCTTCAACTTCAACAATTTCGTCCTCGTCATGCTGTTGACCGGAGGCCGCCCGGACTTCCTGGACACCACCATCCAGGCCGGCACCACCGACATCCTGATCTCCTACGTGTACCGGAACGCCTTCGTGGATTCCGGGCAGCAGTTCGGCCTCGGGGCCGCCATCTCCACGGTGATCTTCCTGCTGGTCGCCGGCATCACCCTCGTCCAGATCCGCTACACGAAGATCGCCGACGACGAGAAGCGCTGAGGGGGAACCATGGCCATCGTAACCAACAAGTCCCAGCGCTGGCGCGTGCTCGCCGCCCACGTCTTCCTCGTGTGCCTGTGCGCGCTGGTGATCTTCCCCTTCCTGCTGACCATCTCCATTTCGCTGCGCCCCGGCAACTTCGCCACGGGACGGCTCATCCCCGCCGAGATCAGCTTCGAGCACTGGCGCTTCGCCCTGGGGCTGCCCACCGTGGGCCCCGACGGGACCAAGGTCTACCCCGACCTGCCCGTGCTGCGCTGGCTCTGGAACTCCATCCGGGTGGCCCTGGTGTCGGCCTGCATCGGCCTGCTCCTGAGCACCACCGCCGCCTACGCCTTCGCGCGCATGCGGTTCGCCGGGAAGAAGGCCGCCCTCACGGGCCTCATGCTCATGCAGATGTTCCCGTCGGTCCTGGCCCTGGTGGCCATCCACTCCATCTTCACCCGCATCGGCAACGCCTTCCCGGTGTTCGGCATGGACAGCCTCTGGTCCCTGGTGCTGGCCTACTCGGGGGGCATCGCGCTCCACGTGTGGACCATCAAGGGCTTCTACGAGACCATCCCCGCCGAGATCGAGGAGGCCGCCACCGTGGACGGCGCCACGCCCTGGCAGGCCTTCTGGCGCGTGCTGCTGCCCATGGCCCTGCCCATCCTGATGGTGGTGTTCCTGCTGGCCTTCATCGGGGCCATCATCGAGTACCCCGTGGCCTCGATCCTGCTCCACTCCCAGAAGAACCTCACCCTGGCCGTGGGCGCCAATTCCTTCCTCTACCCCCAGAAGTACATGTGGGGGGATTTCGCCGCGGCGGCCATCCTCTCCGGGCTGCCCATCACCATCGTCTTCATGCTGGCCCAGAAAGGCCTGATCGCCGGGCTCACCTCCGGCGGGACCAAGGGCTGAGCCGGCCCCACCCTTCACCCCTTCCGAGGGCCGTGCCCTCGACCTTTCCACCAGGAGCCCGACATGAGCCTCCGTTCCGTCCTCGTCAAGGTCCTCGCCGCGGTCGCGATGGCCTTCGCCACCCTCTCCCCGGCCCAGGCCCAGGCCCCCGCCGCCGGCCCCAACATCACCATCCACTACCACCGCGTGGACGGCAACTACGAGAAGTGGGGCATCCACCTCTGGAAGAGCCCCAACATGCCCCTGGAAGGCGTGGAATGGCCCACCCCCATGGTCCCCACCGGCAAGGACGCCTACGGCGTCTACTGGACCCGGGAAGCCGCCGAGTTCAAGACCCGCACCCGGATGGTCGTGAACTACATCATCCACAAGGGCGACATCAAGGAGCAGGGCGGCAAGGACATGAACTTCGACGGCAACACCAACAAGGAAGCCTGGATCTGGGAGAACGACAGCAAGATCTACTTCTCCCTGGACGAGGTCAAGGCCGGCCACCCCGAGTACAAGTAGCCTGAACCCAAGGAACCAGGGCCGGTGGTGACCGGATGGCCATCACCGGCCCGGCCCCTTTTCACGACCAGCGAGCTTCCCATGACCCTGCGACCCTCCTCCCACGCGTTCTGGCTGTCCCTGGCCCTCTCCGGCGCCGGCCTCCTGGCCCAGGGGGCCCCCGCCGCCGTGCCCGGGTCCTTCGCGGACAACCCCATCGTCTACTTCCTCATGACGGACCGCTTCGTGAACGGGGATCCGTCCAACGACGGCAGCTACGGCCGCAAGCGGGAGGCCCTGCCCAAGGACGACGTGGCCACCTTCCACGGCGGCGACCTCAAGGGCGTCACCCAGAAGCTCAAGGAGGGCTGGTTCAAGCAACTCGGCGTGAACGCCATCTGGATCACGGCCCCCTACGAGCAGATCCACGGGTGGGTGCAGGGGGGCAAGGCCGAGTTCAAGCACTACGCCTACCACGGCTACTACGCCCTGGACTACACGGTGCTGGACAAGAACATGGGCACCCCGGCGGACCTGAAGGAGATGATCGACACGGCCCACGCCCAGGGCATCCGCGTGCTCTTCGACATCGTCATGAACCACCCCGGCTACCTGGATCTGCAGACCGCCCAGGACCTGAAGGTGGACGTGCTCTTCTCCGGGGTGGAGAAGGCCACCCTGAGGAGCTACCACAACTACATCGACTACAACAGCTTCAAGTTCGCCGACTGGTGGGGCAGGGACTGGGTGCGGGCGGGGCTGCCCGGGTACATCGACGGCGGCCGGGACGACCTCACCATGCAGCTGGCCTACCTCCCCGACTTCCGCACCGAGAGCAAGGAAGCCGTGAAACTGCCGAAATTCCTCAAGGAAAAGGCCGACACCCGGGCCGTGGACCTGCCCGGCACCACGGTGCGCGGCTACCTGATCCACTGGCTCACGGACTGGGTGCGCACCTACGGCGTGGACGGCTTCCGGTGCGACACCGTCAAGCACGTGGAGCCGGAGGCCTGGGCCCAGCTAAAGGCCGAGGGGGTCAAGGCCCTGGCCGAATGGAAGGCCGCGAACCCCGCCTCCAAGATCGACGACGCCCCCTTCTGGATGGTGGGGGAGTACTGGGGCGTGGGCCCCGCCCTGCACAAGATGCATTCCTTCGGCTTCGACGCGATGATCAACTTCGATTTCCAGAACGACGAAGGGGAGTTCGCGAAGCCCGAGAAGCTCTTCGCGTCGTACGCGAAGCTGCAGGCCGGGATGCCCGTGCACATGCTGAACTACCTCTCCTCCCACGACACGAAGCTCTTCGACCGCGCCAGGCTGGTGGAAGGCGGCGCGGCCCTGCTGCTGGCCCCGGGGGGGGTGCAGATCTTCTACGGCGACGAGACCGCGCGCCCCGTGGGCTACGAGCCCCGCACCGACTACCAGCAGGGGACCCGCTCCGACATGAACTGGAGCGCCCCCGACGCCAAGGTGCTGGCCCACTGGCGCAAGCTCGGCACCTTCCGCAGCCGCCACCTGGCCCTGGCCAAGGGCGTGCACAAGCAGCTCGGTTCCTCCCCCTACACCTTCAGCCGCACCGACGCCGCCACCGGCGACAGCGTGGTGGTGGCCATGGGCGCCAAGGGGGAGGCGACCATCCCCGTGACCGGCGTCTTCAAGGACGGCGAAAGCCTCCGGGACGCCTACACGGGCCGCACCGCCACGGTGGCGGGAGGGGCCGTCAAGCTCCAGGCCGAAACCTATGTCCTGCTCGAGCGGGCCAACTAGCAAGGAACCCCACGATGGCATCAAAACTACCTCAGGTCGCCTATTTCTGCATGGAATACGCCCTGGATAGCACCTTCAAGATCTACTCCGGGGGCCTCGGCATCCTCGCCGGCGACTATTTCAAGGGCGTCAAGGACCACGGCTTTCCCATGGTGGGCATCGGCATCCGGTGGAAGCAGGGTTACGGCGAGCAGCACGTGGATCCGGCCACCGGCAAGGTCTTCGACGCGTACCGCACCGGCGACCACGGCTTCCTGGAGGACACCGGGGTCACCGTCAAGGTGGAGATCAAGGGCCGCCCCGTGCATATCAAGGTGTGGAAGGTCGCGTCCTTCGGCGTGGACAGCCTCTACCTGCTGGACACGGACCTGGAGGCCAACGACGGCGAGGCCCGGTGGATCACGGGCCAGCTCTACGGATGGTTCGGCGAGGAGCGGGTGGCCCAGGAGATGGTGCTGGGCATCGGCGGCGTGCGGGCCCTGCAGGCCCTTAAGATCAAGCCCGACGTCTACCACTTCAACGAGGGCCACGCCCTCTTCGCCGGCTTCGAGCTCATCCGGAGGCGCATGGCGCGGGGCGCCACCTTCCAGGACGCCCTGGCCCGCACCCGGGAGGAGGTGGTGTTCACCACCCACACCCCCATCGTGCAGGGCAACGAATCCCACCCCATCGAGCGCTTCATGTACCTGGGCGCCAACCTGGGCCTGACCCGGGCCCAGCTCAAGCAGCTGGGGGGCTCCCCCTTCAACATGACGGTGGGCGCCCTGCGCATGAGCCGCATCGCCAACGCCGTGGCCGAGCTCCACCGGGTCACGGCCAACGGGATGTGGAAGGGCGTCAAGGGCCGCTGCGAGATCATCGGCATCACCAACGCCATCCACCACGGCACCTGGGTGGACCCGAAGATGCTGGACCTCGCCGCCAAGGGACGGAAGGACGCCCTGTGGACCCGCCACATGGAGAACAAGCGCAAGCTCATCGATTTCGTGGAGGCCCGCAACGGCGTGAAGCTGGATCCGGACGCCCTCCTCATCGGCTTCTCCCGGCGCGCCGCGCCCTACAAGCGCTCCAATTTCATCTTCACCGACCGCAGCTTCATCGAGCCCCTGCTCCGGAGCGGCAAGGTGCAGATCGTGTTCTCCGGCAAGGCCCACCCCCTGGACGACAACGGCAAGGTCATCGTGGAGGACATCCTGGAGATGACCCGGCTCTACCCCGGCCGGGTGGTCTTCCTGGAGAACTACGACATGGAGATCGGGGCCCTGCTCACCCGCGGATCCGACGTGTGGCTCAACAACCCGCGCCGGCCCAAGGAGGCCTCGGGCACGTCCGGCATGAAGGCCGCCCAGAACGGAGTGCTCAACCTCTCCATCCTCGACGGGTGGTGGCCCGAGGCCTGCGACCACGGCCGCAACGGCTGGCAGTTCGGGGACGGCTTCGAGAGCCCCAGGGACGCCGTGCTGGACAAGCACGACTTCAAGGCCTTCCGGAAGGTCCTGGCGGAGGAGGTGCTGCCCACGTACTACCAGGACCGGCCGCGGTGGGTCGACATGATGGTCCGCTCCATCCAGGACACCCGGGAGGCCTTCGGGGTCAAGCGGATGCTGGACGAGTACTACGCCCGGATGTACAAGCGCTCGTGATCGCATAGGAGGCCGCCGTGGCCAGGAACCTGTTCTTCGTTGTGGCGGCCGCCTCGGCCCTGGTGTGGACCGGCTGCGGCGGGGGAGGCGGCGGCGCCACCCTGACCCAGCCGGCGCTCTCCATCGACGCCGACCCGGCCCAGTCCCCCGTGGCGGACGCCGCCTACCACAAGATCCCCAGCAACGCACTGGGGGCCCTGGTGGACGGAACCAACGTCACCTTCAACTACTGGAACCCCACGGCGCCCTCCGTGACGGTGAACTTCTACGCCAAATGGGACGATTCCCTGTCCTCCCCGGCGGCCACCCTGAGCCTGACCAAGGGGGCCAATTCCGTGTGGACCAGCGGCTCCATCCCCATCCCGGCCGCCAGGTTCTACGTGTACAACGTCGGGGGGACCTACGTGCTGGACGCCTACGCCAGGTCCATGGCCCAGTGGGTGCACACCGGGAAGGACTCCATCTCCGGAGATTCCAAGGGCAAGGGCGCGATCCTGGATCCGGCCGACACCGTCCCCGACGGCGGCTGGACGCTCTACGCGGGCACCTCCGCCTTCTTCGACGGCTCCGCCATGAAGGCCGCGGACGGCTCGGCCTCCCCATACGGGTATGCCTCCGCGCGGGACGCCATCATCTACGAGGCCGGGATCCGGGACCTCACCGTGGATCCCTCGGTCACCGGGTTCGCCGCGGGCCACCGCTGGGGCACCTTCAAGGGCCTGGTGGACATGCTGCCCCACATCCAGAAGCTGGGCGTCACCCATGTGCAGCTCTTGTGCCCCCTCCAGAACTACAACTACAACCAGACCGCCATCGCCACCCGGGAGATGGACGCGTCCCTGACCAGCGGGGCCAACTACAACTGGGGCTACGACCCGCAGAACTACTTCACCCCCACCGGCATGTACTCCGCCGACCCCGCCACGCCCGCGGCCCGCATCAACGAGCTGAAGACCCTGGTCAACGAGATCCACAAGGCGGGCATGGGCGTGATCCTGGACGTGGTCTACAACCACACGGCCAATACCGGCGTGCTGGGGGATCTCTCGGGGACCAACTACTACTACCGCACCACCAGCAGGAACGGCGCGGGGAGCCAGGACGTCATGTCCGAGCACAAGATGGTGCGCAAGCTCATCGTGGATTCCGTGAAGCACTGGGTGAACGCCTACCACGTGGACGGCTTCCGCTTCGACCTCATGGGCGTGCTGGACACCGTGACCATCAAGGACGCCTACGCCGAGGCCGCCGCCGCCAACCCCCGGACCCTCTTTGTCGGCGAAGGCTGGACGGGGTTCTACTCCGGGGCCGCCTCCGACTACAACGGCGACGCCATCGCCGGCGCGGACCAGACCAGCGCCTCGGCCTTCGCGGGCATGAACATCGGCATGTTCTCCGACGCCTACCGCCAGATCTTCAAGAACGGCTACCCCAACGACGGATCCACGGCCTTCCTCACCGGGGCGGGGCAGTCCCTGGCCGGGCTCTTCGCCAACGTCTCCGGCAAGCCCACCAACTTCACGGCCCCCTCCACCAACAACGTGGTGAACTACCTCACCTGCCACGACAACCTCTGCTACTACGACGTCCTGGCCTGCGCCACCAACGCCGCCAAGACCCAGGATTCCGTCATCCTGCAGCGGGCCAAGGTGGGCTACGCGACCCTGCTCACCTCCCAGGGCATCGCCTTCCTCCACGCCGGCGACGAAATGTTCCGCACCAAGGAGACCACCGCCGCCAAGGGCGCCGCCAACACCAAGTCCAGCACCACCCGGACCTTCGTGGACAACTCCTACAACGCCTCCGACGCCATCAACATGGTGGCCTGGTCCAACGTCTACGCCGGCGACCCCATCGCCGGGGGCTTCGCCAACTACGCCGTCGCGCAGAACGGGTACAAGCTCTACGCCTACACCCAGGGCCTGGTGGCCCTGCGCAAGCGCACCAACGCCTTCCGCCTTCCCGACGCCTACCTGGCCTCCAACCTCACGTCCATCCTCCCCGCCGGCGCCGGCTCCACCGGCCTGGCCTTCGGGTACAAGGCCGTCTCCACGGACCTCACGGGCACCTACTACGTCTTCCACAACGCCGACGCCGTCCCCCAGACCTTCACCGCCGACGCCAGCCTCGCGGGCGCCACCCTCCTGGTGGACGGCGACGCCGCAGGCGTCACCCCCATCGCCTCCTCCACCACCGTGACCGTCAGCGGCGCCAGCGTGACGGTGGCGCCGCTCTCCTCGGCGGTGTTCAAGCTCCAATAGGCAGGGAATGCCCTGCCGGTCCCCGGAGGAGCCCTCCTCCCTGCGATTTCCGATATAATGATCCGCCAGCCCTGGAGCACCCTTCGTCTCCAGGGCTTTTCATTGGAGTCTTCATTGCGGCAGGATTTCCATCTGGTGCGGTATCTGAGGGAACAGGCGCCCCTGCGCGGGTCGAAGGTCGCCCTGAGATGCCACGGCGAGGGCATGACGGTCACCTGGGCGGAGCTGGGCGCGCGCATGGACGGCGTCGCCCGGGGCCTCATCCGGCTCGGCCACGCTCCCCGCGAGATGGTGGGCCTCTGCGGCCGGAACATGCCCGAATGGACCCTGTCCGACCTGGGCATCCTCCAGGCGCGGGGCGTGCCGGTGCCGCTCTACCCCACCAGCAACGTGGACCAGGCCACCTTCATCCTGCGGGACGCGGGCATCCGGATCCTCTTCGCCGGCGAACAGCCTCAGGTGGACCTGGGCATCGAGCTGCTGGCCCGGGGCGAGATCGCGCACCTGGTGGCCCTGGATCCCGCCGTGGACCTGCGGGGCTGCCCCCAGGCGATCACCTTCCAGGGGCTCCTGGACCTGGGTGCGGACCCGGCCACGGCCGCGGAGCTGGAGGCGCGCATCGCCGGGTTCTCCATGGACGACCTCTACACGCTGGTCTACACCTCAGGCACCACGGGCCAGCCCAAGGGAGTGATGCTGGACCAGGCCAATCTCGCGGCCGCCATGCACATCCACGACCTGCGCCTGAAGGTCGGCCCAGACGACGTCTCCCTGTGCATGCTGCCCCTGTGCCACATCTTCGAGCGGGCCTGGACGGCCTACCTGCTGTACCGCGGCGCCGAAGTGGTGTACCTGCGGGACCCCCAGACGGTGGTGGCGGCCATCGGCGTGGTGCGCCCGACCCTCATGTGCTCGGTGCCCCGGGTCTACGAAAAGGCCTACGCCGGCATCCAGGCCCGCATGGCCAAGGCGGGCTGGCCCATGGCCGCGCTCTTCGGCTGGGCCATGGCGGTGGGCATCGAGGCCACGCGGCTGCGCATCGACGGCAAGGCGCCAGGGCCCTGGCTGCGGTTCCGCCACGGGGTGGCCGACGCCCTGGTGCTGCGCAAGATCCGGAACCTGTTCGGGGGCCGCTGCCGGTTCCTGCCGGTGGCCGGGGCCAGCCTCGCCGACGACGTGAACCTCTTCTTCCAGGCCGTGGGGCTCAAGCTCAAGTACGGCTACGGCCTCTCCGAGACCTTCGCCACCGTCTCCTGCTGGGAGGACGGCTCCATGCCCCTGGGCACCATCGGCAGGCCCATGGAGGGCCTGGAGGTGCGCCTGGGCGAGGAGAACGAGCTGCAGGTGAAGGGACCCACGGTGATGCGCGGCTACTACAAGCGCCCCGAGGAGACCGCCCAGGTGATGACGGCCGACGGATTCCTGCGCACCGGCGACGCCGGGGCCATGGACGCCGCCGGAAACCTGATCTTTACGGAGCGCATCAAGGAACTGATGAAGACCTCCAACGGCCAGTACGTCGCGCCCCAGCGGGTGGAGGGCACCCTGGCCAAGGATGCCTTCATCGAGCAGGTGGCGGTCATCGCCGATTCCCGGAACTTCGTCTCGGCGCTCATCGTGCCGTACTTCGACCGCCTGGAGGAGTACGCCCGGTCCGCGGGCGTGGCCTACCGGAGCCCGGCGGAACTGCTGCGCAACAGCAAGGTGATGGAGTTCTTCGAGAGCCGCATCCGGGAGCTGCAGAAGGGCCTGGCCAAGTACGAGCAGGTCAAGAAGTTCACCCTGCTTTCGCGGCCCTTCTCCATGGACCTGGGGGAGATCACCCCCACCCTGAAGCTCCGGCGCAAGTACATCGAGAAGGCCTTCCGGGCCGAGATCGAGGCGATGTACTCAGCCCTCCCGGGCCTTCCGGGGACGCCGGAGGCCGGGAACTGACCGGAGGCCGGTGGCCGCGTCCACCGCGTCGATCCAGCCGGCCCGGGCCCCGGGGAAGGCGTCCGCGTAGGGGACGTAGGGCTTGATGTCCAGCACCGGCGTGCCGTCCAGGAGATCCACGTCCCCCAGGAGCAGGGTGCGCCCCTCCACCCCCCGCAGTTCCACCGCCGAGAGGCCGATGGCGTTGGGGCGGTGGGGGGAGCGCGTCGCGAAGACCCCCCGCTTCACCCGCGGCCCCCGCGGGGGGCGCACGGTGGGCGCCCAGCCCTCGCTGCGGTGCAGCGCGAAGACCAGCCAGATGTAGGCGAAACCCTCCAGGTCCCGGAGGGTCTCCTCCGGAAGGCCGGGATCCAGCTCCAGGGTGGCCCCGCCGGGTTCCCCCGATTCGACGGTCGGCTGGTGTGGCGCATCGATCCGCTGCCGGTAAGGTGAGCGGATGGTGCCGATGGGTTGGAACGTGAAGGATGCGGGTGTCATCCAGCCAAGCCTAGCGCGGTTCCGCCCGCGGGAGGGTGGTATAGTCGATCCTGGATCGGGGGCTCGGATGGCGGCGAAAGGGGTGGTGGGGTGCCTCCTGTGCCTGGCGTCCCTCGTGGCCGGGGCGGACCAGCCCCGTACCGTGAACGAGCGTCTCGTGGAGCTTTCGGCCATCCTGGGATCCGGTTCCCCCGCCGGCCCCGCGATCCGCGTCCAGGCCATCCGGGAGATCGCGGCCATGGGCACCACCAGCGGCCTGGCCTCCGGAATGATCTTCGACCGCGCAAATTTCCGCTTCGAGCCCTCCGCCGAGGTGCGGGAAGCCGCGGCCCTGGCCCTGAGGCACGTGTGCGACCTGCGCAACCGGATGTTCGCCCTCCGGATCCGCAGGGTGGCCGACGCCACCCTGGAGCCCGAACCGAAGGTCCGCATCGCGGCCCTCCGCAGCCTCGCCGCCTTCCCCTGCGCCGACGCCGCCGCCACCGTCCTGGAAGCCTGCGACGCCGGCAAGGAACCGGATGAATCCGTGCGCGAAGCCGCCCGGGAACTGGTTCGGAAGGGCCTCGCCTCCAGCGCCTACTAAGCTTCCACCGGATGTTCCTTAAGGTACTCAAACACCGCCAAGTCCCAGGTGAGGATGTGGTTGGTGAGCCAGTCGCCCAGGAACTTGCCCAGGCCCTCGGGGGGCACCAGGGAGGGATCCTGGTCGCGCAGTTCGCGGATGAATTTAACGCGCAGCAGCAGGCGTTCGTGCTCGGTCTTGTGGAGGGCCAGGCTGGGGTAGTCGGCGCGCACCATCAGGAATTCCTCGGTGACGAAGTGCTCGCGGGCGTAGCGTTCCAGGAAGGCCAGCATCTCGTCCATCCTCTGGGGGGCCAGGCCGGCCTCCAGGGCCAGGTCGAATTCGTTGATGGCGGCGAACAGGGCTTCGTGCTGGTGGTCCACCAGGCCGTGTCCCGTGATGAACTGTTCGCCCCACTGGATGCGCATGGAAGGCCCCCTTTGCCCGGTGTGCCGGATGGGTTCATCGTCGCGGCAACGGGGCCGGATGTCTACCTTTCCAGCTGGGAGGCCAGCTTGTCAGCCAGTTCGCCGGACATTTCCAGGACCACGGGCAGCTCCTCCCGCCGGATGTCGTCCACATGGATGCCGCAGGCGACGCTCACGGCAACGCCCAGGCGCGAGGCGAGGCGGGTGGCGATGCTGCGGGCCAGGTCGTCCTCCCGGTGTCCCAGCACGGCCAGCACGGAGGTGGTCGCGCCGTCGCCCTTGGGCCTCGGGAGGCCCAGGGCCACGGCCCCGATGTGTTCCCGGTCGCCTCCGGAGAGGCTCACGGAGAGGTCGCGGCCCATGGGCACGCAGGTCATCCGGAGGGCCACCCGTCCCCGGGATGCGGTGAGCGTGATCGGTTCCATGGGGGGCCTCCCTGGGACCATGGTGCTGGCCGGAAGCCGCCCCCGTCAAGTTCCTGGGCCGGCGGGGGCGCGAAGTGTGGGACCATGGAGGCACTACATCCAGACAGGTGCCCATCGTGAGCGAATGGTTCGGCAAGCAGGTCTTCACCATCGGGATCATCGGCGGAGGCCGGGGCGGGCTGGGCCTCCTGAAGTTCTTCGGCGGCAGTTCCGTGGGGAAGGTGGTGTTCGTGGTGGACCCGAACCCCTCCGCGCCCGCCATCGCCGAAGCCCGCCAGAGGGGCATCCGCGTCTTCCACGACGACGAGGAGGCCACCCGGGGGGATCTGCCGGACTTCCTTTTCGATTCCAGCGGGGACGCCGAACTGGAGACCCGGATCCGGGCGCGGCTCCGGGGCACGACCACCATGTTCCTGAATTCGGTCACCAGCCGGATGATGGTGGAGGTGCTGGCCGAGAACGCCTCCCAGACCCGCGAGGACATCAGCCAGGTGGTCTCCACCATCAAGGACGACATCGCCTCCAGCCTCGACGCCAGCAACAGCATCGTGAGCCGCATCAACTCCATCATGTCCAACATGCAGATGCTGGCCCTGAACGCGAGCATCGAGGCCTCCAAGGCCGGGGTGCACGGCCGGGGCTTCACGGTGGTGGCCGACCACCTGGGCAAGTCCGTGGAGGCGGTGCGCAACCTCACGGAGGAGATCAACCACGTGAACCAGAACCTCACCCAGGTCTCCCACCGCAGCGACTCCGTGCTGGAGAAGCTGAAGTAGCAATTAATATTAGCCATTTCTTCGCTTAGAATCGCATTGGCGGTTACCATGGGCCCTTTCCCGGGAGCCCCTTGGACCCGAGCGATTCCAGCCCCGCTGACCGCGCGGATCGCCTCCGCGGGCTGGGGTTCCGCGATCCCGCCGAGGCCTCCTTCCTGTCCGGCCTGACGCATGAGCTGCGCAACGCGGCCTTCGGCTTTTCCGCGATCCTGGACGCCTTCCAGGCGCGGTACGCGGACCGGGAGGAGGCCCTGCGCTACGGCCAGGCCCTGCGCATGCATCTGGAGCAGCTCACCGGCTTCGTGGAGGAGCTGGGCGCCTACGGGAACCCCGGGCTGGGGTCCCCCGGGCCCCTCTCCCTGCCGGGGGTGCTGGGAGAGGCCGTGGCCACCTGCGAACCCCGCGCCCGGGATTCCGGCCGGACCCTGCGGCTGGAATGGGAGGGACCCCCGCTGCAGGTCCTGGGGGACGGGACCGCCCTGAGGGAGGCCTTCGTGGCCCTCCTGCGCTGGGCCCTGGGGCAGGGGACCGCCCCCGTGGTCCTGGCGGCGGGGCCTTCGGCGGCGGGGCACCTGGACGGGGTGCAGGCCGCGGGCCTGGACCCGGCGCGGGTCTTCGAACCCTTCTACTTCCGGGCCGCCGGCATGGGGCGCCTGGCCCTGCCCGTGGCCCGGAGGATCCTGGAGGCCCATGGGGGCACCCTCTCGGCGGCGCCCGGGCCCGGCGGCGGCCTGCGCATCCTCTTCCACCTCCCCAGCCCCTGAGGCTCCCATGGCCAAGCCGAAGATCCTCGTGGTGGACGACGAAAGCGCGGTGCGCTTCGCCCTGCGGGACTACCTGGAATTCCACGGCTTCGCCGTGGACGAGGCCTCGGCCTGCGCGGAGGCCGAGGCCCGGTACCGCAAGGACGTGTACGACGCCGTGACCCTGGACTACGCCCTCCCCGACGGCAACGCCCTGGACCTGCTGCCGCGGCTCAAGGCCATCGACGCCGGCGTGCCCATCGTCCTCATCACCGCCCAGGGCAGCATCGAGCTGGCGGTGCGGTCCATCCAGCTCGGCGCGGAGCAGTTCCTGGTCAAGCCCGTGGACCTGGCCGCGCTGCAGGTGGTGCTGGAGCGGGTCCTGGAGAACCAGCGCAACCGCCGCAAGCAGGTGGCCACCGACACCCGGGAGAAGCCTTTGCGGGCCCTGGACCTCTTCCTGGGGGAAAGCCCGGCCATCCGGAGGCTGGAGGAGCAGGCCACCCGGGCCGCGTCGGCGGAGAGCCCGATCCTCATCCAGGGCGACACCGGCACCGGCAAGAGCGAACTGGCCCGGTGGCTGCACCGCCACAGCTCCCGGGGCCTGGAGCCCCTGCTGGAGCTGAACTGCGGCGGCTTCACCCGGGAGTTCCTGGACACCGAGCTCTTCGGCCACGAGAAGGGCGCGTTCACCGGCGCCGTGGCCGCCAAGGTGGGCCTGCTGGAGGCCGCGAACCGGGGCACCGTGTTCCTGGACGAACTGGGCGACATGGATCTCCAGATCCAGCCCAAGCTCCTGAAGGCCCTGGAGGAGAAGCGCTTCCGCCGCCTGGGGGAGGTGCACGACCGCAAGGTGGACTTCCGCCTCATCGGCGCCACCCACCGGAACCTGGAGGCCCTGGTGCGGGAGCGGCTCTTCCGGGCCGACCTCTTCTACCGGGTCAGCGCCATCCAGATCACCGTGCCGCCCCTGTCGGAGCGGGCCGAGGACATCCCCGAGCTGGCCCAGAGCCTCCTGGGCCGGATCACCGAGGAATGGGGCCGCGAGCCCGTCAAGCTCAGCCGGGAGGCCCTGGGCGTGCTGCAGCGCCACGGCTGGCCCGGCAACATCCGCGAGCTGCGCAACGTCCTGGAGCGGGCCCTGCTGGGGGCCCGCACCCTCCTCATCGAATCCGTGGACCTGGACTTCGCCTCCAGCCCCAGGGCCGGCGGCGGGGCCGCCTCCTCCCGGCTCACCCTGAAGGAGATGGAACGGTTCCACATCATCCAGGTGCTGAAGGAGGAGGGGGGCCGGGTGGAACCGGCGGCCCGCCGCCTGGACATCCCCCGCAGCACCCTCTACCAGAAGATCAAGGCCCTGGGGCTGTGAGGCCCCGGTCCCCGCCTTGAATTTTTCCGGCGGGGGGGTTGTGTTTCGCTTTTTTTGCGCTACATTGATGTTCTAACAAGGAGCAACGATGTCCATCGCCCAATCCCTCCTGCCCGAATTCGAACACGAGATCGCCGGGGTGCGCCGCGTGCTGGAGCGCATCCCCGTGGAGCACCTGGATTACCGCCCACATCCCAAATCCATGACCCTGGGGGAACTGGCCAATCACCTGGCCGTCATGCCCGGGTGGGTCGCCGGCACCCTCTCCACCACCGACATGGATTTCGACGACCCCGAAATCCGCGCCTCCATGCCGAAGCCGAGCAGCACCATCGAGGGGCTGCTCAAGACGCTGGATTCCGGGAAGGAGGAGGCGGCCAAGGCCCTCGCCAAGGCCAGCGACGCGGATTTCCAGGTGATCTGGAGCGGCAGGGCCGGCGGGAAGGTGCTCTTTTCCATGCCCCGCATCGCCGTGGTCCGCGGGATGGTCCTGAACCACGCCGTCCATCACCGGGCCCAGGCCACGGTGTACCTCCGCATGCTTGACGTGCCGGTGCCGGCGCTGTACGGCCCCTCCGCGGACGAGGCCTGATCCGGAACGCCGGGGTCCTCAGTCGCCCCGCAGCACGTCCATGGGCTTGGCCTGCAGGGCCCGGTAGCTGCCCGCCAATCCCACCGCGGCGGTGAGGGCCGCGGCCAGCAGGACCAGCGGCAGGGCGGCCCGGGGATCCGGCGCCACTTCCAATTGCAGCACCCGGGAGCTGTAAGCCCGGGCCAGCCACCAGGCGAGAACGCCGGCGCTCATGGCGGCGCTTCCGCCCAGGAGCAGGAATTCCCAGGCCAGGCTCGCCAGGAGCGTGCCGTGGCTGGCGCCCAGGGTGCGCAGCAGGGCCAGATCCCGCTGGCGGTCCAGGCGCCCCGCCAGGAGGCTCGCGGCCAACACCAGCAGGGCCGACGCGAGCATGAGCCCCGAAAGGGCCCGGGTCACCAGGCCCACCAGGTCCAGGACCTTGCCCACCCGCTCCACGATCTCGCCCACATCCACCGTGCTGATATTGGGAAAGCGCCGGGCCGTCTCGTTTTGCAGCGCGGCCCGGGCGGGGGCGCCGTCCACCTCCGCGGCCAGGATCCACACCGCGGGGGCGCCCCGCAGGAGGGAGGGGTGCGCCAGGATGAAGAAATTGATCTGGAAGCTCTGCCACACCACGTGGCGGAGGCTGGTGACGCGGCCCCGCACCTCGGTGCCCGCCACGTCGAAGGCCAGTTCATCCCCCAGCTTCGCGCCGATCTGGCGGGCGAAGCCCTCCTCCAGGCTGAACTCCTCCCGGGGGGCGGCCCCGGGGAGGGTGTCGTCCGGCCAGAAGGCGCCCTGGGTGACGGTTTCGGATTCCCGTAGGCGGGAACGCCAGGTGAGGTTCTGCTCCCGGCGGGCCATGGCCGGGGCCTCGCCGACGCCCTCCGCCACGGGACGGCCGGCGATGGCGGTGAGCCGCGCCCGCACCATGGGCGCTTCCATGGGCTCGAAGCCGCTGGCGGCGCGGGCCAGGGTCCGCAGGGCCTCCACCTGGTCCCGCTGCACGTCCACGAAGAAGACATTGGCCCGCTTCCCGTCGCCGCGGCGGCTGGACAGGGGGCGCACCAGGTCGTCCTTGACGAAGCGGGTGGCCAGTACCAGGAAGACGGAGAGGCCGATGACCGACATGAGCAGGGAGCCCAGGGCGGGCCGGGATCCCATCTGGCCCAGGGCCAGTTTCAGGGGCAGGGGGAGGGTGGCGGCGCCCCGGCGGTAGAGCCGCAGCAGGAGGCGGAAGGCGCCCAGCAGCACCCCGAACAGGGCCGCCATGCCCCCGGCGGTGGCGAAGCCCACCCGGGGGTTGGGGGCGTTCAGCACCACCAGGGCGCAGGCCAGGGCGCCCGCCCCCGCGCCGCAGGCCAGGGGCAGGAGCCGCCGGCCCCGTGTTCCGGGCCCCTCCCGCAGGAGGAGGAGGGGGCTCACCTGCCGCAGCCGGGCCAGCGTCGGAAGGGTCACCAGGGCCAACATGAGGACCGCCGCGGCCGTTTCCAGCCAGGGAACGGGGGGGGCTCCGCCCTGGCGGATGGCCTGGGGGATGAGGTCGCCCAGGAGGCCCGGAAGGGTCCGGGCCGCCACGGAGCCCGCGGCCAGGCCCAGGAGGAGGGCCAGGGCCACCAGGGCCGCGGCGATGATCGCGAAGATGGCCGCCGGCGCCCCGGGGGGTGCGCCCAGGCAGCGGAGGATGGCGGCGTCCTTCTCCCGCCCCTTGAGGTAGGCCGCCAGGATGGCCCAGGCCCCCAGGCAGGACAGGAGCAGGGTCAGGAGGCCCAGTTGGCGGATGAAGAGGTTGGTGTTGCGGATGGGCTGGGCCAGGGCCGTGGCGGCTTCCTCGTGGGTCTGGACCCGCAGGCCCCGGGGCAGGGCGGCCCGCAGGCGCTCCGCGGTGCGGGCCGGGGAGGCCCCGGGCGGGAGGTTCAGGAGAAGGCGGGTGGAAAAGCGGGCCCGGGGCGAGAGCATCCCCAGGCGCCCGGCGGTGGCGGCCCCCAGGTAGATCCGCGGCCCCAGGGCGAAGGCGCTGGCATGGCGGGTGTCGTCCTGGCCCACGATGCCCTGGACGGGAACGACCCCATCCCCCAGGCGCAGACCCCGGCGCTGGGCCAGGAGCTGGTCGGCGGCCATCCCGGGGGCGGCGGGGCGCAGGCCCCAGGCCCGGGCGAGGCCCGGGTCCACCAGGGCGCCCCAGGGTTCCCCGGGTCCCCGGGGGGGCTCCACCGCCAGCCGGCCAGCCAGCGGATAGGCCGCTTCGATGCACCGCACCTCCACCAGGCGGGAGGCCGTGTCCGTGTCCGGCCCGGTGGAGGTCATGGTGGGGAAGTCCCGGACCAGGCTCCGGGTTCCCCCCAGGGGCCGGACCCGCTCCAGGGCCCCGGGGGGCAGGGCGCCCCGGGCGGTGACCACCAGGTCGGCGCCCAGCATGGCCCGGGATTCCGAGGCGATGCCCTCCAGCACCCGGCCCGAGAACCCGTAGGTGGCGAAAAAGGCCGCGAAGCCCGTGGCGATGCACAGGGCGATGAGCAGGAGCCTGCCCGCCTGGTTGCGCAGCTCCCGCAGGGCGCTGCGCAGCACGAAGCCGGTCAAGGCTCCACCGCCGGGGCCGCCATGCGCCCCCGCTCCAGGAGGAGGCGGGTGCCCAGGCGCTCGGCGAGCCGCGGATCGTGGGTCACCATCACCAGGGTCGTGCCCAGGTCCCGGTGCAACCCCAGGATCAGCTCGAACACATGGTCGGCGTTGCGGGGATCCAGGGAGCCGGTGGGCTCGTCGCAGAGCAGGATGGGGGGCCGGGCCACCATGGCCCGGGCGATGGCCACCCGCTGGCATTCGCCGCCGCTGAGCTGGCCGGGCAGGTGGCCCATGCGGTCGGCCAGGCCCACCCGGTCCAGGGCCTCCCGGGCCCGGGCCAGGGGGGCGGCCAGGCCCGCGATCTCCGCCCCCACGCAGACGTTTTGCAGGGCCGAGAAGTGGGGAAGGAGGTGGAAGGCCTGGAACACGAAGCCCAGGTTCCGGGCCCGGAAGGCCGACAGGTCCCGTTCCCCCAGATTGTCGATGCGCTTTCCGGCCACCCGCACCTCCCCGGAGGTGGGCCGCTCCAGGCCGGCCAGGATGGCCAGCAGGGTGCTCTTTCCGCTGCCGCTGGGGCCCTGCACCGCCAGGGAGCCGCCCTCCGGGAGCCGGAAATGGAGGTCCTCCAGCACGGTGAGCCGCTCGCCGCCGGGGGCCGTGAAAGTCTTGGTGAGGCCGGTGAGCTCGATCATCGGTCCAGATTAACCGGTACAATCCCCCCATGCGCGCCGTTGCCCCTCTCGCCACCCTGGCGGCCCTGGCCGCCCCCGTCCAGGCCCAGCCCACCCTGGTCTTCCTCGGGGACAGCCTCACCGCGGGACTGGGCCTGGACCGTTCCCAGGCCTTCCCCAGCCTCATCGAGGCCCGGCTGCGCAAGGCGGGCCTGGCCTGGAAGGTGGTGAACGCCGGCGTGAGCGGGGACACCACCGCCGGCGCCCGGGCCCGCCTGGACTGGATCTACCGGAGCCGGGTGGAGGTCATGTTCGTATGCGTGGGCTCCAACGACGGGCTGCGGGGCCTGCCCCCCGCGGAGGCGGAGCGCAACCTGCGGGCGATCCTGGACCGGGCCCGCAGGGAGGGCACCCGGGTGGTGCTGGCCGGGGCCATGGTGCCGGACAACTACGGCCGGGCCTACCAGGAGGCCTTCGGAAGGATCTTCCCGCGCCTGGCCCGGGAGTACAAGCTTCCCTTCCTCCCCTTCCTCCTGGAGGGGGTGGCCCTGCGTCCGGAGCTCAATCAGGAGGACGGCATCCACCCCAACGCCGAGGGCGCCCGGAGGGTGGCCGACAGCGTGTGGAAGGTGCTGGAGCCCCAGCTCAGGGCCGCGCCCCCAGCCTCCCGGTGAGGTCCAGGAACGCCGCCAGGACCTTCTGCACCTCCGCGGCGGTGCGGGGATCCTGGGGCACCCCGTCGGCGTCCAGGTTGCGGTCCGCCAGGGGCACCGTGATGCCCGCGGGCAGGGCCACGGCGCCCAGGTTGGCCAGGGTGGCCCGCCACTGCATCTGCGCCCTGGCGCCCCCGAAGGCCCCCGGGGAGGCCGAGGCCAGAAGCACCGGGAGGCCCTGGAACGGGGAGGGCCGCATGGTGGAGACCCAGTCCAGGGCGTTCTTGAGGTGGGCGGGGATCCCGGCGTTGTACTCCGGGGACACGATGACCAGGCCCTGGGAATCCGCCAGCAGGTTGTGCAGGGACACGGCCCCGGGGGGCGGCGGGGCGTCGGCGTCGTAGAGGGGGATGCGCAGGTCGTTGCCCGCCGCGATGCGCACCTTGGGGCCCAGGGCCGCGAGGGTGCGGGCCAGGTGCCCCAGGAGCCGGAGATTGAGGGAATCCTTGCGCAGGCTTCCACCCATGATCGCTATTTTCAAGGTCACCTCCCGGGGGACAGGGAGATTGTGACTAGAAACGGCCCGCCATGGAATGGGCGTACCCGGTGAGCTCCACGTAGGCGTCCCCGGCCTCGCGGCCCTGGGCGTCCAGCACGCGGCAGGCGCCTTCCCAGTAGGTGATGCGCGGGCCCAGGCGGGTGGCGAGCTCCTGCCCGGGCACCAGGGGCGCCAGGGTCCAGGTGTCGCCGAAGGCCTCCAGGCGCAGGGGGAGCGGGTACGCCGCGCCGGAGCGGGGACTCCGCCAGGGGCCGCCCTGGAGGCGGAAGGCCCGGGTGGCCCGGGCGAGGCGGCCCGCGGGGTCCACCTCCGACACCAGGGACCAGGGATCCTGGGAGCCGTCGGCGCGGCGCAGGCGGTACATCATGAGGCTCCGGCCGTCCCGGAGCTGGATGCCGGCCCAGTCCCAGCCCACCTGCCCCCGGGAGAGCTGGCTGGAGCTGAATTCGTGGTCCATCCAGGAAAGGCCGTGGAGGGTCTCGGTCACGGGCCCCTTCAGGGAGCCCCGGGTGGCCAGGCGCGGGAAGGTGACGTAGTGGCTGGCCGCGGCGGGGTCGTCGCCCTTGCGCACGACCCCGTCCTCCCCGAAGACCACCGGCGGCCCGGGGACGGCCAGGTCCAGGTCCAGGTCCGCGTCCCCCACGGAGAAGGCCAGGTGGATGGAGGCCCCCTCCATGCGCGCCGTCCAGGAGGCGTTGCGCAGCTCCAGGCGGCCCGTGGCCGCGGAGGCGGGGATGCCCTCCCGGTTCAGGCGCTCGTCGAAGCGGAAGGCGCCCCGGCCCACGTCGGTGAGGGCCGCGTGGGCCAGGTGGATCTGGTCGGTGCGCCAGGCCGGGCTCCCCCGCCAGGTCCCCGCCGGCAGGGCCTCCCGGAAGAAGGTGAGCTGGTAGCCGTAGCGCCTGGCGCCGTCGGCGCTCCACAGGTGGCCCGTGAAGTACCACCACTCCGTGGCGAAGGCCGGGTGGGAACCGTGGTCGGCGGGGAACTGGAAGCGCCGGCCGGGGCGGGCCGGCTGGAAGGGCTGGGCCGCGATCAGGGCGGAAAGGAGCAGGGCCGCGGCCTTCACGAGGCGCCCTCCTCGGCCTGGCGGTCGGCGGGGAGCCTCGCGGCCCACCGCGCCACCGGAAGCTGGGCCGCGGCCGCGGCCAGGAGGCAGAGTCCCGTGAGCCCGCCCAGGAAGCCCCAGGGCAGGTGGTAGGCCAGGGTCCATCCGAAGGCCTGGGGGTTGAGCACCTGCACCAGGATCCGGGACAGGAGGAGCCCCAGGCCCAGGCCCCCCGCGCACCCCGCCAGGGCCACGCCGCAGCCCTCGCCCAGCAGCACCCGGGTGATGGCGCCGTCCCCGCCCCCCAGGGCCCGCAGGGTCCAGATGTCGCCCCGGCGCGCCAGGGCGAGCCCGGCCAGGGACTGCACCAGGCCCGCCAGCGCCACGGCGAGGCCGATGACCTCCAGGGCGTAGGTGATGGCGAAGGTCTGGTGGAAGATGCGCTCCACCTGGGACCGCAGGGCCACGTTGGAGCGCACCAGGAGGCCCGGGTGGGCCTCGGCCAGGCGCCGCGCGGTCTCCTCCGCCGGCACCCCCGGGGCCAGGTACAGCGCCAGGCTCGCGGCCCTGGCGTCCCCCAGCCAGGCCAGGAACACCGGGCGGTCCAGGATGAGGCTGCCCCGCTCGTTGCCGTAGTCCCCGTAGATCCCCCTCAGCGTCACCGCGCGCCCGGAGCCCAGGTCCAGCACCTCCCCCACCCGCACCCCGAAGCGCCGGGAGAAGGTCTCGCTGGCCACGGCCCCGGGGAGCCCCAGGCCGTCCCGGTGGATGCGGGAGAGCACCGCTTCGCTGGACCCGCCCCGGATCATGGGCAGGTGGCCCCGGGTGCCCAGCACCCGGAAGTCCCCGGTGGCGAGGCTGGTGATCTGGCCCCGGAAGGTGAAGGGCACGGCCTGGTAGCGGTCCACGGCCGCGATGGCGGGATCCGCCTGGAGGGCGGCGGCGGCTTCGGGGGGGATGCGGTGGCGGGAGCCGGCGCCGCCCGCGCCCAGGGGCGCCACGTAGATGTCGGCCCGGAGGCTGTCGCCGATCCAGCCCTCCACCGTGGCCTCGAAGCTGCGCACCATCACCCCCATGCCCACCGTCATGCCCACGGCCACCGCCAGGGCCGCGGCGGCGAAGCCGTGGCGCCCCGTGGGGTTGATCAGGGGCCGCAGGGCCAGGCGCAGCCCCCAGGAGCGGGTGGTCCTGCCCGGGAGACCGATGAGGGGCAGCAGGGCCAGGGCCGCGAGGCTGCCGCCGAAGAGCACCAGGGCCGAGCCCAGGTAGGCGTGCCACAGGGTGCCCGGGGGCAGGCGGGGCAGGAAGGCCACGGCGAGCCCCGCGCCAAGGAGGGCGAGCCCCGCCAGGGCCGCCGGGGCCCAGCGCATGGGCCGGGCCCCGGCCCCCCGGGCCAGGAGCTGCACCGGCGGCGTGGCCGCGGCCCGGCGCGCCGGCACCCACGCCGCCAGGAGGCAGGTGAGGGTGCCCAGCACGAAGGCCGCCGCGGCCTCCGGCGCGCCCAGGGCCGCGTGCCGGGCCGAAGCGGCCCCGTACAGGGCCTCCATGGTGCGGGCCACGAAGCGCACCGCCCCCTGGGCGCCAGCCCAGCCCAGGGCGATGCCCAGCAGGCTGCCCAGGCCGCCCAGGATGGCCGCCTCGGCCAGCACGAAGCCCAGGATGCGGCCCCGGGGGCAGCCCAGGGCCTGCAGGAGGGCCCAGGTCTCCCGGCGGCGGTTCACGGCCGCGTCGAAGGCCTGGAAGAGCAGGTAGGCCCCCACGGCCAGGGCGATGAGGGAGAGCACCGTGAGGTTCAGGCGGAAGGCCCCGCTCATGGCGCGGGCGCTGCTGGCGCGCTGCTCCGCGGGCTCCAGGGTCCAGCCCGGGGGCAGCGCGGCGGCGATGCGTTCCGGGGTGACGCTCCGCCCCGGCAGGGGCCCCAGGTCCAGGCGGTCCAGTTGTCCCGGGCGCCCCAGCAGGACCTGGGCGGCGGGCAGGTCCATCACCAGGAGGTTGCGCTGCACCGGGGGCCGCTCCGGCGCCTCCGGGATGCGCCCGGCCACGCGCAGCTTCACGGCGCGCCCATCCACGAACCCCTCCAGGGCGTCCCCGGGCCCCAGGGCCGCGGAAACCAGCACCGACGCGGGATCCAGGAGGCCGTCGTCCACCCGCGACCCGCCGCCCCCCAGGCCCACCAGGTCCGTGGCCAGGATCTGGAAGGTCTCCAGGCCCCGGGGCCCGGTGCGGCAGAAGCTCCCCTCCAGCACCGGACGGATCCACAGGGCGTCCCGCAGGGGCTCCAGGCGCCGCAGGTCCCCCTCGTCCAGGGGCCCGAAGGGGGCCTTCACCACGTACTCGGCGCCGGTGCCCACCCCCTGGGCGAAGCCTTCGAAGCTGGCCACGGCGGCGCGGTTGGCGAGGCGGATGGCCAGGAACACCGAGACCCCCAGCGCCACCGCCAGCACCGCCAGGAAGGCCCTTCCCGCCTCCAGGCGCAGGGGGCGCCACACGAGTCGGGCGTGGAGGCCGTTCACGGGGCCCCGTCCAGGATCCGGCCGTCCTTCATGCGGACGACGCGGTGGCAGATGGAGGCCGCGGCGTCCGAGTGGGTCACCATGACCAGGGCCGCCCCCTCCCGTTCCGTGAGGGCCGCCAGGAGGTCCAGGACCCGCTCCCCGCTGGCGCTGTCCAGGTTTCCGGTGGGTTCGTCGGCCAGGAGCAGCGCGGGCCTTGCCGCCAGGGCCCGGGCCACGGCCACCCGCTGCATCTCCCCGCCGGACATCTCCCGGGGCCAGGCCGAGGCCCGGCCCCCCAGGTCCACGGCCTCCATGAGCTCGGCCACCCGCGCTTCCAGGGCGGGCCGGGCCCAGCCCAGGAGCTGGAGGGGCAGTTCCACGTTCTCCCGGGCCGTGAGGGTGGGCACCAGGTGGAAGAACTGGAAGACCGTGCCCAGGCACTCCCGCCGGAGCCGGGCCAGGCGCGCCGGGGCGGCCGCGGCCAGGTCCTCGCCCCGGAAGAGGGTGCGTCCTTCGTCGGGGCGGTCCAGGCCCCCCAGGAGGTTCAAAAGGGTGGTCTTGCCGCAGCCCGAGGGCCCCAGCAGGGCCACCCGCTCCCCGGGGGCCACGGCCAGGTCCAGGTCCCTGAGCACCCACCGCGCGTCATAGCGCTTGCCGACGCCCAGGGCCTCCAGGAGGGGCATCCTAGGGCGCCGCCTTGTAGGTGATGGCGTAGGTCACCGGCCGGGGCAGCTTGGGGCTGCTCACGGTGACCGTCAGGGTCAGCATCCGGGAGGCCGGGTCCACGTGGAAGACATTGGTGCGCTCCCCGTCCTCGGCCTTGTAGGTCTGCACCAGGTCGTCCTTTTCCGCGCGCGCGGAGATCTGGAAGACGTCGCCGTCCTCGCGCTTCCAGGGCACCGCGGCGCCGTTGGCCGGCATGCGCTGGGGGGCGCGCACGTCGTAGGTGATGACGAACTCCCCCGGGGTGCGCTCCAGGCGGATGGCCTGGTACACCGGATTGGTCTTCCGGAGCCGGGCCCTGGCGATGGGCCGGGTGACGAAGTTCATGGGGGCGGTGGCGGCCTCGATGACGGCGGGGACGTCCGGGGCGCTGGCCAGGGTCCAGTGCCCCAGGGGGGCCTGGGCCGCGAGGGGGAGGGCGAGGAGGAAAGGCAGGGCTTTCACGGGGTGGGCCTCCGGTGGGTCAGGCTTCCACCATACACGCCTTGAAATGGGTTGCGGAAGTCCAGGGGAAAGGCAGCATAATGGGCACCTGCCGCCGCCGGAGGAGGATCCATGGCCATTTCGTTCCGACTCAACGGGAAGGCGGTGTCGGTGGAGGCCGCCGGTTCCAGGATGCTGGCCTACGTCCTGCGCAGCGACCTCGGCCTCACCGGCACCAAGGTGGGCTGCGGCGCGGGCATCTGCGGCGCGTGCACCGTCGTGGTGGGAGGGGAGGCCGTGCGGTCCTGCTCCACGCCCCTGGAGGCCGTGGCCGGCAAGGAGGTGCTCACCATCGAAGGCCTGGAGCGGTCCGGGGCCCTCCATGCCCTGCAGGAGGCCTTCCTGGCCCACACCGCCTTCCAGTGCGGGTTCTGCACCCCCGGCATGATCCTCAACGCCTACGCCCTGCTCCTCAAGCACCCCAGGCCGAGCCGGGAGCAGATCGCCGAGGCCATGGAAGGAAACCTGTGCCGCTGCGGCACCCACGGGAGGATCCTGGACGCCGTCCAGGACGCCGCGAAGGGAGGTGCGAAATGAAGCGCCGGGATTTCCTCAGGGCGGCGGGCGCCGCGGGCCTCTTCATCACCTTCCCCGTGGCCGCGCAGGAGCCGGAGAAGGTCCCCGCCCGGCTTCCGGGCTATCCTTCGGACTTCAACGCCTACCTGAAGATCGGTCCGGACGGGCGCGTGGGCTGCTTCGTGGGGAAGGTGGAGATGGGGCAGGGCACCATGACCAGCCTCGCCCAGCTTGCGGCGGAGGAACTGGACGTCCCCGTGGACCGGGTGGACATGACCCTGGGGGATACCGACCTCTGCCCCTGGGATATCGGCACCTTCGGATCCCTGAGCATCTGGCAGTTCGGGCCCGTGCTGCGGGCCGCGGCGGCCGAGGCCCGGGCCGTGCTGGTGGAACTGGCCTCGGAGCGCCTGGGGGAGCCCGCGGCGCGGCTGCGGGTGGAGGAAGGCGTCATCTCCGTGGCGGGCTACCCCTCCAGGAAGGTGACCTACGGCCAGCTGGTGGACGGCAGGAAGATCGAGCGCCACGTGAAGGGCGCGCCGGTGAAGCCGGCCTCGGCCTTCCAGGTGGTGGGCAAGGACGTCAAGCGCCTGGACGGCCTTCGGAAGGTGACCGGGGCGGCCACCTACGCCGGTGACTTCCTCCTGCCGGGCATGCTCCACGCCTGCGTCCTGCGGCCCCCGGCCCACGGGGCGAAGCTGGTCTCGGCCGACACCTCCGGGGCGGAGCGGCTCCCCGGGGTGCGGGTGATCCGGGACGGGGACCTCGTCGCCGTGCTCCACGCCCGGCCCGACCTGGCCCGGGAGGCCCTGGGCCAGGTGAAGGCCTCCTTCCGGCCCTCCCCCTCCACCCTGGACGACGCCACCATCTACGACCACCTCCCCAAGGCCGCCCCGGCCCCCAAGACCGTGGCCGCCAAAGGTTCCATCGAGACGGGCGAAGCCGCCGCGGCGGTCCGCCACGAGGCCGTGTACCGCCATGCCTACGGCGCCCACGCCCCCATCGAGCCCCACGCGGCCGTCGCGCAGTGGAAGGGGGGGCGCCTGACGGTGTGGGCCTCCACCCAGGCCCCCTTCATCGTGAAGTCCCAGGTGGCCCAGGCCCTGGGCCTCGCCGCCAAGGACGTGCACATCGCCGCGCCCTTCGTGGGGGGCGGCTTCGGCGGCAAGACCGAAGGCCCCCAGGCCGTGGAGGCCGCGCGCCTGGCCCGGGCCGCGGGCTGCCCCGTGATGGTCGTCTGGGACCGGGCCGAGGAGTTCTTCCTGGACACCTTCCGCCCCGCCGCGGTGGTGACGGTGCGCTCCGGCCTGGACAAGGCCGGGCGCGTCGCCTTCTGGGAGCACACGGTCATCGGCGCCGGGGACGGGGAATCGCCCACCTTCTACGACATCCCCCACCAGCGGATCCGCGCCGCCGGAAGCTGGTACGGCGCCAATCCCCCGGGGATGCACCCCTTCGCCGTGGGGGCCTGGCGCGCCCCCGCGTCCAACACCAACGTCTTCGCAAGGGAATCCCACATGGACGCCCTGGCCGCCCTGGCCAAGGCCGACCCGGTGGCCTTCCGCCTGGAGCACACCCGGGATCCCCGCCTGGCCGCGGCCCTGAAGGCCGCCGCGGAAGCCTTCGGGTGGAAGCCCGCCCCCGCCCCCAGCGGGCGCGGCTTCGGCGTGGCCTGCGCCATCCACCGCGGCACCGTGGTGGCCGCCATGGCGGAGGTGGCCGTGGACCGCGCCACCGGGGCCGTGCGGGTCAAGCGCGTGACGGTGGCCCAGGACATGGGCGTGGTGGTGAACCCCAACGGCGCGCGCCAGCAGGTGGAGGGCTGCGTGACCATGGGCCTGGGCTACGCCCTGCACGAGGAGGTGCGCTTCCGGGCGGGGCAGGTGCTGGACGTGAACCTGGACACCTACCACATCCCCCGGTTCTCGGACCTGCCCCCCGTGCAGACCGTGCTCATCCCCAACCCCAGGCTCGTGGCCCAGGGCGGCGGGGAGCCCGCCATCATCGTCATGGGCGCCCTCGTCGCCAACGCCATCCACGACGCCGTGGGCGCGCGCCTGACCCACCTGCCCATGACCCCGGAACGGGTGAGGAAGGCGCTAGCATAGGGACGGAGAATCCCCATGGGAAACAGCCTGATCCTCTGCGCCGCCTTTTGCGCCGCGGCCGTCCTCGCGGCCCAGGCGGCCCCGGACCCCGCCCCGCCCACGCTGGAGGCCACCCGCGGGGCCATGGGCATCCCCTCCCGGGGGGACCTCCGCGGCCAGCGGGACATCGTGGGTTTCGCCTCCCGGGCGGACCAGATGGCCCGGGTGTGGGACCTGTCGGCGGCGCCGCCCGCGCCCGAGCTCCTGGGGCCCCGGCCCGCCCCCGGCGTGGCCGGGGCCATCTGCCCCCACGACGACTACCTGTACGCCGGGCGCATCTACCGGGAGGTGCTCCCCCTGGTGAAGGCCCGCACCGTGGTGCTGGTGGGGGTTTTCCACAAATACCACCGCTACGGCGCCCGGGACGTGGTGGCCTTCGATCCCTACCGGGCCTGGCGCTCCCCGGACGGGGAGATCCGGGTCTCCCCCCTGCGCGACGAGGTCCTGGCGGCCCTGCCCGCCGGGGACGTGGCCCGGGACCCCGCCTGGGCCGACAGCGAGCATTCCCTGGAAGCCATCGCGTACTGGCTCAAGCACCAGGACCCCGCCGTGGAGATCCTCCCCGTCCTCCTCCCCTCGGCCTCCTTCGGGCGCCTGGAGGCCCTGGCCGGGGGATTCGGCTCGGCCCTGGCCGCCGCCATGGCCCGCCGGGGCTGGACCCTGGGCCGGGACGTGGCCATCGTCATCTCCTCGGACGGCATCCACTACGGCGCCGATTTCCACCACACACCCTTCGGCGAGGGCGGCGTCTCCGCCTTCCAGAAGGCCATGGACCGGGACCGCCGGCTCCTGCGGGGCCCCCTGGCGGGACCCGTCTCCGCCGCCCGGGCCCGGGCCTTCTTCGAGGCCGTGGTGGACCCCGCCCGGCCCGACACCTACCGCATGCCCTGGTGCGGGCGTTTCTCGGTGCCCTTCGGCCTCATGGCCCTGGAAGCCGCGTCGAAGGCGCTGGGAACCCCGGCGCCCACGGGCCAGCCCATCGCCTTCGGCGCCTCCGTGGACGCCCCGGAGCTGCCGTTGAAGCCCCTGGGCATGGGGCCCACGGCCCCGGCGAACCTCTACCATTTCGTGAGCTACCCCGCCGTGGCGTACGTGAACCGATAGTCCGGCTTCCCGACCCACCCCGTCCCCTCTTCCATCCCCTGCATCCTGTTCATCCATTTCCATCCCCGTTCCCGCAGGGCCGGAGCCGGGATGGGTCGGCGCATTCCGATCCACCGCGCGCCGCCCCATTTCATCGTTGGCCCTGCGGGAACGGGGATGAACCGGATGCACAGGATGAAGGGGAACAGCCGTCGAACTCAGCCCGTTCCTGGATCAAAACCCGTCCAGCGTGGCCTCCAGGGCCCTGCGCAGGGCGGCGGGCGGCTCGGCAGGGAAGGGGTGGGTGGAGCCGAAGGTGTGGTCGGCGCCCTCCACCACCACCAGGCGGGCGCCGGCCCGCTCCAGGCGGCGGCCGTGGGCCAGGGGCACGGCGGGGTCGGCGTCCCCATGGATGGCCGTGGCCCGGCCGCCCTGGGCCACGTAGCGGGCCAGGGCGGCCTCCACGTCCAATTCCTTCCGGTGGGCCTCCCAGTCCTCCAGCAGCCCGGATCCCAGGCGCATGACCTGGCCGGTGCGGGCGTTGCGGACCTCCACGAAGCCGTCCCGGCGCCAGGCCTCCTCCCGGCCGCGGAAGCCGTGGAGGTCCTCCAGGCCCGCCAGGGACGCCCAGGTCACGACGCTGGCGACGCCCTCCGAGGCCAGCAGGGCGATGGCGCCGCCCCGGCTGTGGCCGAGGAGGGAGACGCGCCGGACCCCGGGGAGGTCCCCCGCGGCCCTCACCACCGCGCGCAGTTCCGCCACCTCCCGGGAGAAGGTGTTGGCCTGGAACCGCTCCAGCTCCGTGAAGACCTGGGGCTCCGCGCCGATGCCGTTGTGGCTGAAGTTGAACCGCAGGCAGGCCACCCCGGCCTCCGCGCAGCGCTCCGCCACCCAGGGCCAGCACCCCCAGTCCATGAAGCCCTTGAAGCCGTGCACCAGGATGGCCAGGTGGCCGGGGGTGGCGGCGGGGGTGAGGGCGGCCGCCAGGGGAAAATCCGTGCCTTGAATGGTAAGTTCTATTGTTTTCATTTAGTTCACCTTGGACTCGTTGACCCTGGAAGGGACCTGTTCCATCCTCAGATCATCCCACCCGCAGGCCTCCCATGTCCCACCTGACCCTCAAGGAAAGCTACACGACCCTCGCGGAACGCCTCAACCGCTTCCCCCAGGGCGCCCCGCCGGGGGACCTGCTTTATCGGATCCTTGAGGTGCTGTTCACGCCCGAGGAGGCGGGACTGGTGGCCCTCCTTCCGATCCGGCCCTTCACGGCCGGGGCCGCCGCGGAGGTGTGGAAGAGGCCGGTCCTGGAGGCGCGCGGAACCCTGGAGGCGCTGGCCTCCCGGGGGATGCTCCTGGACCTGGAGGTGCGGGGGGAGCAGCTTTTCGTGCTGCCGCCGCCCATGGCGGGCTTTTTCGAGTTCTCCATGATGCGGGTGGGCAACGGGTACGACCAGAAGCTCCTGGCCGAACTCTTCCACCAGTACCTGAACGTGGAGGAGGACTTCGTCCGGGAGCTCTTCGCGGGCGGGGAGACGCAGCTGGGGCGGGTCTTCGTGAACGAGCGCGCCCTCACCGGTCCCGGGCTGAGCGTCCTGGACCATGAGCGCGCCGGCGAGGTGATCCGCACCGCGAGCCACATGGGGGTGGGCACCTGCTACTGCCGGCACAAGATGGACCACCTGGGCCGGGCCTGCGAGGCGCCCATGGACATCTGCATGACCTTCGGCAACACGACCCGGTCCCTCATCAAGCACGGCATCGCCCGGAGGGTGGACGCCCGGGAGGGGCTGGACCTGCTGGACAAGGCCCGGGACCACAACCTCGTCCAGTTCGGCGAGAACGTCCGGGAGCAGGTGGCCTTCATCTGCAACTGCTGCGGGTGCTGCTGCGAGGCCATGCTCGCCGCCAAGCGCTTCGCCAGCCTCCATCCGGTGGCCACCACCAACTACCTGCCCCGGGTCGCCCAGGAGGACTGCGACGGGTGCGGCAAGTGCGTGGGGGCCTGCCCCGTGGAGGCCATGGGGCTGGTGTCCGCCGGCGATCCCGCCCGGCCCCGGCGCATGAAGGCGCGCGTGGACGCGGACCTCTGCCTGGGGTGCGGGGTGTGCGCGCGGGTTTGCGCCAAGGGCGCCATCGCCCTCGAAGCCCGCGGGAGCCGGGTGCTCACCCCGGTCAACACCGCGCACCGGGCCGTGCTCATGGCCATCGAGCGGGGAAAGCTGCAGAATCTCATCTTCGACAACCAGGCCCACTGGAATCATCGGGCCATGGCGGCCATCCTGGGGGTGGTCCTCAGGCTGCCGCCGGTGAAGCAGGTCATGGCCAGCCGGCAGATGAAGTCCAGGTACCTGGACCGTCTCCTGGCGGCCGGAACCCCCGTCCACAGGGAACATTGAGAGGTGAAGCCATGAAGACTCCGACGGCACTGGGCGCGCTCCTGCTCCTCGCGGGCTGCGCCACGGTCTCCACGCCGAGGTACGAGCCGGTGCAGGCCCCCGCCCCGGGCCCCGCCGCGGCGCCGCCCCAGGCGGGCAAGGTGCTGCGCCGCAAGATCGCCGTGGCGCGCTTCACCAACGAGACCCGGTACGGGAAATCGCTCCTGGTGGACCAGAACGACGATCCCCTGGGGAAGCAGGCTTCGGACATGATCTCCAACCGACTCATCGCCTCCGGGCAGTTCCTGGTCTTCGAGCGCCCCGACCTGCAGAAGGTCCGCAAGGAGCAGCACCTCTCCGGCCAGGAGAACCTGGTGGGCGTGGACACCCTCCTGGTGGGGGCCGTCACGGAATTCGGGCGGAGCGATTCGGGCAAGGTGGGCTTCCTGAGCGCCACCCGGAACCAGGTGGCCCGGGCCAAGGTGGAGGTCCGGCTCCTGGACGTGCGCACCGGCCAGGCCTTCTTCACCGCCACGGGAACCGGGGAGGCCAATACCGAGACCGGCAGCATCGCCGGCTACGGTAGCCGGGCCGACTACGACGCCACCCTCAACGACCGCGCCATCGGCGCCGCGGTGTCCGACCTGATGAACACCATCGTCCGGAGCCTGGGGGATCGCCCCTGGACCAGCGATCTCCTGAAGGTGGAAGGCACGCGGGCCTACGTCTCCGGCGGCGAGCGCCAGGGCCTCAGGGTGGGCGACGCCCTGGCCGTGATGCTCCAGGGGGCCAAGGTCAAGAGCCAGCAGACCGGCTTCGAGATCACCCTGCCCGGCACCCGCGTGGCGGGCCTGAAGGTGGTCTCCCTGTTCGGGGATTCCGAGGCCAACGAAGGCGCCGTGTGCGAGGTGGTGGACGGCTCCATCCCGGCTTCCGGCACCCTGTACGTCACCGACGCCAAGGAGATCCGCAAATGAGAACCGCCGTGCTGGCCCTGCCCCTGCTCCTGATCTGCTGCGCCGACCCCGTCACCGTCACCCGCGCCGTGGACGACCGGCCCCGGATCCTCCTCCAGGGCGTCCCGGAGGGCGCGGTCCTGTTCCTGGACGGCAAGCCCATGGGCAGCGCCTCCGCCTATGCCGGAAACCCCGGCGTGCTCCTGGTGGAACCCGGCACCCACCTCGTGGAAGTCCGGCTCGGGGAGACCCTGCTGATGTCGAGCAAGGTGTTCCTGGGCGGCGGGGAGCAGCGGACCCTGGCCGTCCGATGAGGGCGTGGCCCCCCCTGGTCCTGGCGCTCGCGCTGGGCTGCGCCGCCCCCGCCACCTGTCCCGGCCTCGACTGGGGAGGGTACGAGGACAGCCTGCGCCGGCTCGTGGCGAACCCCGGCGGACTCGAGGCCTACGGGGCCTCGCTGAGGAGGATCCTGGACCGCAACCCCGACGGGACCCGCGTGCCCCCGGGCCTCTACGCCGAGTACGGCTACGTCCTGTTCCTCTCCGGCCGGAAGGAGGAGGCCGCGGGGTTCTTCACGAAGGAGAAGACCCGGTGGCCGGAAGCGTCCCTCCTCATGGACCGCATGATCCGGGCCTGCGCCCCGCCCCCGAAGGAACCGTCATGAACCGCCTGGCCCTGCTTCCGCCCCTCCTGGCCCTCCTCGCGGGATGCGTGCCCCCGGGCGCCGCCCCCGGCAGGGACTACGCGAAGCTGCGCGGGGAGGACCCCGCGTCCATCCTCGTGGTGCCGGTGGTGAACCGCAGCGTGGACGTCGCGGCCTCGGGCCTCTTCCTTTCCACGCTCACGGTGCCCCTGGCGGACCGCGGCTACTACGTGTTCCCCGTGTACCTGGTCAAGGGGCTCATGGAGGAGGACGGCCTCGGCGATGCGGGCCTGGTGCACCAGGCCGATCCCCGCAGGCTGGGCCAGCTCTTCGGGGCCGACGCCATCCTCTACGCGACCATCAACCGGTGGGACGCGAAGTACGCCGTCCTCTCCACCAGCGTCGAAGTGGATTTCGATTACGTGCTGAAGAGCGGCAGAACGGGGGAGGAGCTCTGGAAGGCCCACCAGGCCTATACCTATGTCCCCTCCAGCCAATCCACGGGCAATGCCGTGGCGGACCTCATCGGCATGGCCGTCGCCGCCTCCATCGTCAAGGCCGCCCCCGATTTCATGCCCCTGGCCCGGTCCGCCAACCACAAGGCCTTCCATCTTCAGCACCAGGGGCTGCCCGCGGGGCCCCATTCGCCCCAGCACGGCCTGGACAAGGGGGAATTCTAGATGAGCCTTTTCGATCTGGGCAAGGCCCTGGGCTACCTCGCCATGCCCGCGGGCCTCCTGTGGGTGCTCATCCTGGGCATCGCCTACCTCCTGCTGCGGCGCAGGCAGTGGCTGGCGGGCATCCTGGTCCTGGGGGTGTGGGCCCTGTACGCGGTGGTGGGCAACTACTACGTGGGGACGGCCCTCCTGGCCGGCCTGGAGCGCACCATCCCGCCCCTGGAGGACGGGGGCGAGCCCTTCGACGCCGTCCTGGTGCTGGGCGGCGGGTCCGACCTGGATCCCACGGGCCGGCCCATCCTGGGCGAAGCCGGGGACCGCATCATCGCCGCGGCCCGCCTCTGGCACGCCGGCAGGGCCCGGACCCTGGTGGCCGGCGGCACCGGCCGGGACCTCGTCGCCGGCAGCCGCGACCTGGGGCAGGAGACGCGCGCCATCTGGCTCTCCCTGGGCGTCCCCGACGGCGCCATCGAGGTGGTGCGGGAGGAATGCCTGAACACCCGCGACGAGATCGCCGCCTACCGCAGGCTCCGGGACCTCCGCCACTGGCGGCGGATGGCCCTGGTCAGCTCCGCCAGCCACCTGCCCCGGGCCCTGCGCCTGGCGGAGAAGGCGGGCTTCGCCGTCACCCCCGTGGGCGCCGACTGGCGCGGGAGGCGCCATGCCCTCCAGGTCCAGAGGCTGGTGCCCACGGGGTACGGGTTCCACCTGGTGTCGACGGCGTGCTGGGAATACCTGGGGCGCCGGCTGGGGAAGTGATCGAATCCAGGTTGGGGGAATATGCGATGGGCGGGCCTTTTCCCCTTCATCCCATCCATCTGTGTTCATCCCTGTTACGCAGGGCCAGCGAAGGCTTGGGTCGGCGCACGCATTACCCGCATTTGCCTACCCAGCGAAGCCTTGGCCCTGCCTAACAGGGATGAACACAGATGGATGGGATTAACAGGGATGCGGTCCGCTGACCCTTGCGCGGCCCTCTACTAGGTCCATGCCGAGAAACAGATGAGGCTCGCAGCGACCGCTCCGGACTCAGGCCTTCGCCAGCACGGCCACCGTCTCCGGCCCCTGCAGGATCTCCCCCGCCTCCACGCACACCTCGGCCACCGTACCCGCCCTCGGCGCGGTGATCTCGAACTGCATCTTCATGGACTCCAGCACGAACATCACCTGGCCCTGCTCCACCTCGTCGCCCGGGGCCACCAGGCATTCCAGAATCCTTCCGGCCATGGGGGCCGCCACGTCCCCGCCGGCGGGGGCCTCCGCGCGGGGGCGGGGCAGGTCGGCGGAGGGATCCTCCAGCGTCAGGGTCTCGCCGAAGACCGCCACGCCCAGGGCGGCCCCTCCCAGGCGGCAGGCCCGGAAGGGCAGGGCGGGATCCGTCTCCCCGGCCGCGGCCAGGGCCCGGGCCAGGGCGGGACCCCGCTCCCCGGGGAGGACGGGGCCTTCCAGCATCCGGCGCAGGGCGGGGCCGCGCAGGGTGAATTGCACGGGGCCGCCCTCCAGGTGGAAGGCCTCCTTTTCCAGGGCCGCCCCCACCCGGAGGCCGGGGCATGCGGCCTGGGCCATGAAGCGCGCCGCGGGGCCCGGGGCCGGGGCGCCGGCGCCGCGCAGGGCCAGGGACAGGGCCTCCCGGAAGGCCCGGGAGCGGAAGAAGGCCAGGCAGGATTCCGGCATGAGGGGACCGTTGAGTTCCGCGAGGTGCTCCTGGATCCAGGACGTGGATTCCCGGCCCGCGAGGAAGTCCCCGGAGCGGGCCACGGCCTGGAGGAAGGGCAGGTTGGTGACGCACCCCAGGACGGTGAAGGCCTCCAGGGCCTCCGACAGGCGCGCCGCGGCCGCGGCCCGGTCGGGGCCCCACGCCACGACCTTGGCGATCATGGAATCGAACCCCGGGTCCACGGACCCGCCCTGGGCCACCCCGGAATCCACCCGGATGCCCGGGCCCTCCGGCTCCACGTAGACCTTCAGGGGCCCGGGGGTGGGCAGGAACCCGTTGCGGGGATCCTCGGCCAGCACCCGCGCCTCCAGGGCCACGCCGGCGGGCTCGGGCAGGGCGGACGCGGCGGGATCGCCCAGGGCCCCGGGCCAGACGCCTTCCGCCAGGTCCAGCTGGGCCAGGACCAGGTCCACCCCGTAGACCCCTTCCGTGACGGGGTGCTCCACCTGGAGCCGGGTGTTCACTTCCAGGAAATGGAAGGCGCCGGCGGCGTCCAGGAGGAATTCCACGGTGCCCGCGCCCCGGTAGGCGGTGTGCCGCACCAGGGCCAGGGCGGCCCGGCCCATGGCCTCCCGCAGGGCCGGATCCGCCACGGAACTGGGGGCCTCCTCCAGCACCTTCTGGTGGCGCCGCTGGAGGGAGCACTCCCGCTCCCCCAGGAAGACGCCGCCGCCGCGGCCGTCGCCGAACACCTGGATCTCCAGGTGGCGGGGCGAAACCAGGTACCGCTCCACGAAGACCGTGCCGTCCCCGAAACTGGCCTGGGCCTCCAGGGAGGCCCGGCGCAGGGCCTCGGGCAGGGCCGCCGGGTCCTCCACCACCCGCATGCCGCGCCCGCCGCCGCCGCCGCTGGCCTTCACCAGGAAGGGCGCGCGGATGCCCCGCGCGGCCAGGGCGTCCACCCATTCCCCGGAGGGCAGGGCGGCCAGTTCCCAGGAGAGGAGGGCCTCCAGCACGGGCACGCCGCAGGCCCTGGCCACGGCCTTGGCGGCTTCCTTGCCGCCCAGGGCCAGCATGCTTTCGGGGGTGGGTCCCACGAAGCGGATCCCGGCCTCCTCCACGGCCCGGGCGAAGGCGGCGTTCTCGGAGAGGTAGCCGTAGCCGGGGTGCAGGAGCCGGGCTCCCCAGTTCCGGGCGGCCTCCACGATGGCGGGGCCGTCCAGGAAGCCCCCCACCTCCAGGACGGCGTCCGCCTCCCGGCGCACGGGGCTGCCGGCGTCGGCGGGGGTGGACACCACGCCCACCTCGTAGCCCCGGGCGCGTCCCGCCCGCAGGATCCGCCGGGCGATCTCCCCGCGGTTGGCGATGAGCAGGCGTCGCATCAGGGCCTCCAGGGGGGCGGGGCCTTGTGGAAGTAGGCCTTCAGGCCCTCCTGGCCCTCGGCCGACATGCGGGCCGCGGCGATGGCGTGGGCGGTGAATTCGAAGAGTTCCGGATCGGGCAGGGGCGTGATCCGGCGCAGCAGCTCCTTGGTGGCCCGGGCCGCCCGGGGCCCCGCGGCCAGGAATTCCCGGAGGACCCGCGACAGGGCCTCCTCGGCGGATTCGCCCGGATCGATGAGACGCTGGGCCAGGCCCGCCTCCAGGGCTTCGGTGCCGCGCAGGCGCCGGCCCGTGAGCATGAGGGGGGCGGCCCCGCCCAGGCCCAGCTTGCGCACCACGAAGGGCCCGATGACCGCCGGCACCAGGCCCAGCATCACCTCGGAGGTGGCGAATACCGCCGCGGGTTCCGCCAGCACGAAGTCGCTGCAGGCCGCCAGTCCCAGGCCCCCGCCGATGGCCGCCCCCCGCACGCAGCACAGGACGGGCGCGGGAAAGGAGGCGAGGCGCGTGAACATCCGGCCCAGTTCCCGGGCGTTCTCCAGGTTCTGTTCCTGCGCGGCGGCGCCCTGCTCCTTCATGTAGGCCAGGTCCGCCCCGGAGCAGAACACCGGGCCCTCGCCCTCCAGCACCAGGAGGCGCATCTCCGCCGGGTCCTGGATGGCCGCAAGCTCCGCCATGGCCAGGGACAGCTCCCGGATCATGGCGGCGTCGAAGGCGTTGCACACCTGGGGACGGTCCAGCACCAGGCGCTTGACGCCGTGGGCCAGGGCCTCCACCCGCAGGGTCCCGCCCTGGAAGACGGTCCCCTCCCTGGGGAAGGCGGAGAGGGGGATCATGGCCGGCTCCCTTCGGGCACGAGCTCGCCGGGGCAGGCGCGGTTCTCCGGGGCGATGGTGGCCAGGAGCGCGGCGGGCACCTCCACCTCGCACCGCAGCAGGGCCTGCGCGAGGGTCTTGCCCTGGGCGTCCAGGTGGAGGCTGAGGGTGCCCCCGCCCCCCAGGGTCTCCTCCATGAGGAAATTGAGGGCCCAGAGGCGGGGCACGGGGTGGCGCTCCACCCGTCCCCGGCAGTGGTCCTGGAACCAGGCTTTCACCCGCTCGGCGGTGACGTGGTCCCGGAGCCACGCGTAGCACGGGCCGGACCTCCCGATGAGGCCGATGTTGGCGGTGTCGCCCTTGTCGCCGCTGCGGGCGTGGGCGATGCGCATGAGGGGGACCCGCACCTGCGCGCCGGCGCCGGGGGCCAGGGTCCAGGGGTCCGTGGCGTCGAAGGGGGTGGTGCCTTCGCCTTCGCTTTCCGGCCAGGGCAGGGGCCCCGAGGACCAGGTGGAACGGCCCTCCTCCTGGATCCGCACCTCGGGGAGCACGAGCCCCCGGGGCACCAGGGCCGGCCAGTACCCCACCACTTCCGAAAGGGCCGGGGCGCCGCCGGTGACCGCCACCCCGGCGGGGCCCGACAGGATCATGGCCGGCAGGAGCTTGCGGAAGACCTCCAGGTCCCGGGCGCTGGCGGATCGGGCCGAAAGGCGAAGCAGGATCTCCTGGGCGCGGTGGCGGGGCGTGAGGGACCTATGGGTGGCGTCGTCGCCCACGTACTCCGTGCAGGTGTCCGCCAGGGGCGATTCCAGCTCCGCGGAGCACCGCTTCCAGAAGGCGGACGCGAAGACCTCGGCCTTGGCCCGGGCGTCGGGGCCGGAGACGATGAGGGACCCCTGGCACTTCCAGCCGTCCCGGTAGGCGATGCTCACCTTCAGGAGATCCGTGGGGGGCCGGCCCTGCACGCGCTCCACCCGCACCCGGTCGGGGCCCTCCTCCCGCAGGTCCACCGTGGAGAAGTCTGCCACCACGTCCGGCGTGAGGTAGGTGCGGGGGTGGCCCATCTCGTACAGGAGCTGTTCGCGCACCGTCTGGCAGGAGACCAGGCCGCCCGTGCCGGGGTGCTTGGTGACGGTGAAGGAGCCGTCCCGGCGGCATTCCACGATGGGGTACCCGATGTCCAGGAAGGAGGGCACCTTCTTCCAGTCGGTGAAATTGCCGCCCGTGGCCTGGGCGCCGCACTCGATGAGGTGCCCGGCCACGATGCCGCTGGCCAGGAGATCCCAGTCCCCCGGCCCCCACCCGAATTCGTGCATGAGGGGGGCCAGGGTGATGCCGGTGTCCGTGACCCGGCCGCAGATGACCACGTGGGGGTCCCGCTCCAGGGCCGCGGCCACGGGCATGGCGCCGAAGTAGGCGTTGGCGGCCAGGATCCGGTCCGCCACGGGCGCCAGGGGCTCGCCCGTCTCCATGTGGCGCAGCTCCACCCCCGAGGCCAGCAGCTCCCCGATGCGGGGGGCCATGTCGTCCCCCTCCACCACGGCGATGCGCAGGGCGATCCCCCGGGCCCGGGCCGCCGCGGCCAGGGCCTGGGCGCAGGCCGAGGGGTTCACGCCCCCGGCGTTGGTGATGATGCGGATGCCCTTGGCCAGGATCTCCTCCAGCAGGGGGTCGATCTGGGTGATGAAGTCCCGGGCGTAGCCCAGGAAGGGGTCCTTGGACATCTGCTTGCGCAGGATGCTCATGGTCACTTCGGCCAGGTAGTCGATGGAGATGTAGTGGAGGTCCAGGCCGCCCCGCACCTGCCGGCGCAGGGCCCAGGGGTCGTCCCCCCAGTAGCCGCCGGCGTTGGCGATGCGGATGAGCTTTCCGTGGGTCATGGTCGCCTCACATTCGAAGCACGCCCAGGCGCGTGTCGGCCATGGGGGCGCAGAGGGTCGTGGCCAGGGTGGCCGCGAGCCACGGCCTCGTATCCCGCATGTCCAGGACGCCGTCGTCCCAGAGGCGGGCCGAGGCGTAGGTGGGGTGCCCCTCCCGCTCGTACTTCTCGCGGATGGGCGCGGCGATGGCCTCGGCGTCGGCGTCGCCGAAGGGCCTGCCCTCGCGCTGGAGCTGGTCCCGCTTGACGGTGGTGAGCACCTGGGCGGCCTGCTCCCCGCCCATCACCGAGATGCGGGAGGTGGGCCAGGTCCCCAGGAAGCGGGGGCCGTAGGCGCGCCCGCACATGCCGTAGTTCCCCGCCCCGAAGCTGCCCCCGAGGATGAGGGTGATCTTGGGCACCTGGGCGGTGGCCACGGCGTGGACCATCTTGGCGCCGTCCTTGGCGATGCCGGCGCGCTCCACCTGGGCCCCCACCATGAAGCCCGTGATGTTCTGGAGGAACACCAGGGGGATCTTCTGGGAGGTGCACAGCTCGATGAAGTGGGCGGCCTTCAGGGCGCTTTCCCCGAAGAGCACGCCGTTGTTGGCCACCAGGCCGCAGGGCATGCCCTCCACGTGGGCGAAGCCCGTCACCAGCGTGGTGGCGTAGCGCTCCTTGAACTCGAAGAGCCGGCTCCCGTCAACCACCCGCGCGATCACCTCCCGGATGTCGCCGCGCCGGCGCAGGTCCCGGGGCCAGGCGCCCAGGATCTCCTCCGGGTCGTAGGCCGGGGGTTCGGGGGCGCGCAGGGTCACCGCCGCCCCGGGGGCGGGCCCCAGGTGGCCCACCAGCTCCCGCAGGATCTGGATGGCCTGCTCGTCGTTCTCCGCGAAGTGGTCGGCCACCCCGGAGAGCTCCGTGTGCACCTTCGCGCCGCCCAGGAATTCCGCCGTCACGTCCTCGCCGGTGGCCGCCTTCACGAGGGGCGGGCCCCCCAGGAAGATGGTGCCGGTGCCGTTGACGATGATGGTCTGGTCGCTCATGGCGGGCACGTAGGCGCCCCCCGCGGTGCAGCTGCCCATGACCGCCGCGATCTGGGGGATGCCCGCCGCGGAAAGCACCGCCTGGTTGTAGAAGATCCGGCCGAAGTGGTCCCGGTCCGGGAAGACCTCGGCCTGCAGGGGCAGGAAGGCCCCGCCGCTGTCCACCAGGTAGAGGCAGGGCAGGCGGTTCTCCAGGGCGATCTCCTGGGCCCGCAGGTGCTTCTTCACGGTCAGCGGGTAGTAGGTGCCGCCCTTCACCGTGGCGTCGTTGGCGACGATCATGCAGGGGCGGCCCTGCACCATGCCCACGCCGGTCACCAGGCCCGCGGCGGGCACCGGGTCGTCGTAGACGCCCGTGGCCGCGAACAGGCCCACCTCCAGGAAGGGGGAGGCCGGGTCGCACAGCAGCGCGATGCGGTCCCGCACGAAGAGCTTGCCCTGGGCGGCGTGGCGGGCCCGGGCCCGGTCGTCCCCGCCCCGGCGCAGCAGCTCCTTCTCCTTCCCCAGCGCCTCGCACAGGGCCAGGTTGTGGGCGCGGTTCTGCCGGAAGGCGTCGGAGGAGGGCTTGAGGCGGCTGTGGATCAGCGTCACGCTCAGTACTCCTTGAGGAGGTGCCGGGCGATGACCATCCGCTGGATCTCGCTGGTGCCCTCCCCGATGGTGCAGAGCTTGACGTCCCGGTAGAACTTCTCCACCGGGTAGTCCTTGATGAAGCCGTAGCCGCCGTGGATCTGCACGGCCTCCTCGGCCACCCTGCAGGCGGTCTCCGAGGCGAAGAGCTTGGCCATGGCGGCGGCCTTGGCGTAGGGCTGGCCCTGGTCCTTGAGGGTCGCGGCCTTGTACACCAGCAGCCGGGAGGCCTCGATGCCCACCTGCATGTCGGCGAGCTTGAACTGGATGGCCTGGTGGTCGGCCAGGAACTTGCCGAAGGCCCGGCGGATGGTGGCGTACCTCACCGAGGCCTCGAAGGCCCCCTGGGCCATGCCCAGGGCCAGGGCGGCGATGCCGATGCGGCCGCCGTCCAGGGTCTTCATGGCCTGCTTGAAGCCCACGCCCTCCTCCCCCAGGAGGTTGGCCGCGGGGACCCGCACGTCCTCCAGGATGAGTTCCGAGGTGTCGCTGGCGCGCATGCCCAGCTTGTTCTCCTGCTTGCCTGCCCTGAATCCCGGGGTGTCCTTCTCCACGATGAAGGCGCTGATGCCGTCGGCGCCGGACCCGCCCCGGGTGCGGGCCATGACCACGCAGACCCCGCCCACCGTGCCGTGGGTGGCGAAGTTCTTGGAGCCGTTCAGGACCCAGTGGTCGCCCACCCTGCGGGCCGTGGTGCGCAGGGCCCCCGCGTCGCTGCCGGCCTCGGCCTCCGTGAGGGCCCAGGCCCCCAGCATCTTCCCCGCCGCCAGCGGCTTGAGGTACCTCTCCAGCTGGTCCGGGTTCCCCTGGGTGTAGATGTGGTTCGAGCACAGGCTGTTGTGGGCCGCCACGCTGAGCCCCACGCTGCCGTCCACCCGGCTCAGCTCCTCCACCAGCACCGCGTACTCCAGGTAGCCCATGCCGGCCCCGTCGTACTCCTCCGGGAAGAACACCCCCAGCATGCCCATGTCCCCGAGCCGGGCCAGGACCTCCGCCGGAAAGATCCGCTCCTCGTCCCAGGTGAGGACGTGGGGCCGGATCTCGTTCTGGGCGAACCTGCGCACCTCCTCCCGGAGGGCCTCCACGTGCTCGGGCAGGGTGAAATCCACGGCATCCCTCGCTGGCAAACGTTCGGAATTGGGAAAACCGGGCACATCCGCTCCCGGCACCTGGGAAAAGGTACAGACACTATACCGATTGCCCCGGAAGGTTCCAGCCCAGATTGCAATCCCGTCTCAAATACCGCCTATGGCCCGGCCACGTATTCCCACGTGTCCCGGACTTCCGCCCCGGTTCGTTGCCGCGGGCGGGGCCCGCGGCAACGGAAAGCTCTCGCCTCAGCCATGGGCCGGTGTTGTCACCCATTGGCCCCGACCCACCTTGGGGGCTCTCTCCGCGTGTTTCCCCGGGCAAGTTGATTCGCGCCAAGGCTGATCGGTTCCGATCGACTCACAAATCAACGTCGGCGCGACCCGTTTCCCACCCCGGAACACTCGAAGCGTGTCCAAGGCCCATAGGCCCTCCCGGAGAGCCTCCCCCTCCCGCCCGCTCCACCCCGCAATCGAAGCCGGAGCGTGCCAACACCCCCGCGAAACCCCAAGGCGAGCGCTTTCCGTTGACGCAGCTTGCCTGCGTCAACGAACCCGGCGCGACGGTCCGGAACCCGCCCCTTCCTACCTTTCGAAGAGGGGGACGTAGTGGTTGAGGGAGGGGCCCTGGTAGATCTGGCGGGGGCGGTAGATGCGGCTGTCGCCGGCCTCGGCCACTTCCCGGTAGTTGGCGATCCAACCCGGCATGCGCCCGATGGCGAAGATGACGGTGAACATTTCGGTGGGGATGCCGATGGCGCGCATGATGATGCCGCTGTAGAAGTCCACGTTGGGGTAGAGGCGGCGCTCGATGAAGTAGGGGTCGTTGAGGGCCGTCTCCTCCAGCTTCTTGGCGATGTCCAGGAGGGGATCGCTGATGCCCATCTTGGAGAGCAGCTCGTCGCACTTGCGCTTGATGATCCGGGCGCGGGGGTCGTAGTTCTTGTACACCCGGTGGCCGAAGCCCATGAGCTTGGCGCCATGGTTCTTGTGCTTGACCTTGTCCAGGAAGAGGGTCCCGTCGTCCTTGTCGGCGCGGATCTCCTTGAGCATCTCGATGACGGCCTGGTTGGCCCCGCCGTGGAGGGGGCCCCACAGGGCGCAGACTCCGGCGGAGGCCGAGGCGAAGAGGTTGGCCTTGCTGGAGGCCACCATGCGCACCGTGGCCGTGGAGCAGTTCTGCTCGTGGTCGGCGTGCAGGAGGAAGATGAGGTCCAGGGCGTCCACCACGGCGGGGTCCAGCTCGTAGTCCTCGTCGGGTTCCGAGAACATCATGTGGAGGAAGTTCTCGGTGAACATGTACTTCTTCTTGGGGTAGATGGAAGGCAGGCCCCGGGACTTGCGGAAGGCGTAGGCGGCCAGGGTGCGCACCTGGGAGAGGAGGTGGGCGGCCTGGATCTCGAACCGTTCGGCGTCGTACTCCGTGTTGAGTTCCGGCAGGAAGCAGCCCGCGGCGTTGATCATGGCCGAAAGGATGGCCATGGGGTGGGCCGAGGAGGGGAAGCCCTCGAAGTGGAACTTCATGTCCTCGTGGATCATCTGGTACTTGGTCAGGAGGCCCGAGAAGCGCAGGCGCTCGGTCTCCGTGGGGAGCTTGCCGAAGATGATCAGGTAGGCGGCCTGCACGAAGGTGGAGCCCTCGGCCAGTTCCTCGATGGGGATGCCCCGGTAGCGGAGGATGCCCTTCTCGCCGTCGATGAAGGTGATGCGGCTCTGGCAGCTGCCGGTGTTGCCGTAGGACTCGTCGTAGGTGATGCAGCCGGTCTTCGTGCGGAGATCCCGGATATCCAGGGCGCGCTCGGCTTCGGTCCCTTCGATGATCGGGAGCTCGATCACCTTCCCGTCCAGTTCCAGTTTCGCCGTGTTGGTCATGAATTCCTCGCAGGTGGCTGTAGTGGAGCATTTTATACGGGAGTCTCGGCTTGCACGCTCCCGAATATTGGCCGGCCGGGATACGCAAAAGCCCCGCGAGGGCACGGGGCCGGGTCGACTTCCTTCAACCGTAACTGAATTTGCGCCTCTCTCGCAAGAAATGCGCGCGGATTTTGAGATTACGTCACAATGGGAAGCTGGCGGGCACCCCACTTAGGAGGAGCTGACCATGGGAACCAGGAACGCGGTGCTGCTGGGGGTCGTCCTGCTGGGCCTGGGCGCCCTGGGGGCCGTGGGCCTCGGCGGGAAGAACAAGGGAATGGAGGCAAGGGTGGAGCAGGGCGGGAAGAAGACGAAGGAAGAGCTGAAAAAGGTGCTGACGCCGGAGCAGTACCGGGTCACCCAGGAGGCCGGGACGGAGGCCCCCTTCACGGGGGAGTACTGGAACTCCAAGGGCGACGGCATTTACGTTGACGTGGTCTCGGGGAAGGCCCTCTTCTCCTCCAAGGACAAGTTCGATTCCGGCTGCGGGTGGCCCAGTTTCACCAAGCCCCTGGAGCCCGGGGAGGTGGTGGAGCGCAGGGACGTCAGCCACGGCATGGTGCGCACCGAGGTGCGGTCCCGGGACGCGGACTCCCACCTGGGCCACGTCTTCGACGACGGGCCCGCGCCCACGGGCCAGCGGTACTGCATCAACAGCGCCTCCCTGCGCTTCGTCCCCGTGGCGGACCTGGAGGCCCGGGGCTACGGCCAGTACCTGGCCCTTTTCGGACTGGCCCCCTCCCGCAAGGAGGTGGCCACCCTGGCCGGGGGCTGCTTCTGGGGCATGGAGGACCTGGTGCGGGAGCGCCCCGGGGTGATCAAGACCCGCGTGGGCTACACCGGCGGCACCACCCAGCACCCCGTGTACGAGGACGTCCACACCGGCACCACCGGCCACGCCGAGGCCATCGAGGTGACCTTCGATCCGGCCCGCACCAGCTACGAGGCCCTCCTCAAGTTCTTCTTCACCATCCACGACCCCACGACCCCCAACCGCCAGGGCAACGACATCGGCACCCAGTACCGTTCGGCCATCTTCTACCACGACGAGGCCCAGAGGAAGACCGCCGAGAAGGTGAAGGCCGAGGTGGAGGCCTCCGGGAAATGGAAGCGCCCCCTGACGACGGAGATCGCCGCGGCCGGGACCTTCTGGCCCGCGGAGGAGTACCACCAGGACTACCTGAAGAAGCATCCGGGGGGGTACACCTGCCACTACATCAGGCCGTTCACGTTCTAGGTTCCCGGGAGGCGTCGGAAGTCGGTGCGAAAAAACGGTTCTAAGAAGTAGTAACAAAATCTGCCGCCGCCCATGCCGAAACCGGGCCGATATCCATCTCGTCTTTCTCAAGGTTGCCGCGAGCCTGATCTGCTTCTCTGCATTGAGTTGGTAAAGCGCTACCCACAAGGGGCATCGAACTCGATCCATGTTCATCCCAGACATCACTGTTCATCCCTGTTACGCAGGGCCAGCGAAGGCTTGGGTCGGCGCGCGCATTACCCAAATTCGCCGACCCAAGCCTTCGCTGGCCCTGCGTAACAAGGATGAACAGTGATGTCTGGGATGAAGGAGATGAGGCCTACCGATCCCCGGCGAAGATCGGTGGTTTTGGTACCACTTCTAACTCCCTCCAGGCTCCGACACTCCTGGGTTCCGGCCCGGATGCCCTGCTGGCGCGTGGGAGAATCCCGCCGCATGGCAAATCCGGGATCCGTGGAGCCCGGTGCGGTGGCCCCGCATGCCGTGATCTCTGGAGGCTTGGGTGGGTGAGCTTCCAGGACGGTTCCGCCCGGGTGGAGGGACGGCAGCGGGAGCAAAAAGAAAAGTTGACCATTCCTGTCGGTTTACCCGTTCATCCCCCGATTTGACCCGTTCAGGGGAAATTCCAGAGCTTTTTGGGAACGCTGGGGAGAATGAACGCGCTCAATTCGCACGCGCCCGACCCTCATTTCAGGCTGATCCCCCTGGGGTGCAACCCGGGTGTCGCATCCCAGATGAATCCAACCAAGGAGGAGCAGGATGGTCACGACGAAACTGAAGCTGGTTTTCCTGGCCATGTTGCCAATCGTCCTCGCCGGTCAGACCTCGCAGTACCGCATCCTCTATCCCCCTCACGCGACCCTCGCGGGTGCGAGCGCCTCCGGACCGGTGGAGGGAGGGGCTCAGGGCTCCTCGAATCTGTTCCCGGTGGTGACGGGAAACGGGTGGTCCGTGGATATGGGCAAGGGGGCCCTGTCCATCGTGGTTCCGGTGGGCACGGTTCCCGGTGAACTGCCCATTCCGCTGACGTTCCGGTTCAACGCATCCCAGGCCTTCCCAGTCGTTAAAGCCTCGATTTATGTGGCGGGAGGCGCAGGTGCGGCCGTTAAGACAGCAGGCATGTCCCCCATGATCGGAACAGGGGGGCGATATGCCTCCGGATTCGCCAGGTACAATCGGCCCATATTCGGAACGGTGGATTTCGGTTTCATTTCTTCCGGAGACGGCCAATCCGTTCCGGGCACGGATGATGACCTGGCCGGCAAGTTCGATAGCTTCACCCCGAACAGCTACTACGTCCTCGAGGACGGCACCGTTCATTCCCAACTGGATTTCTCGACCATGGGGGGAACCTTCAGCCTTCCTCCGCGCTTCGGGTTTTCGGCCAAGGCCGCCAGCGCGGTTTCCATCAATTCCGTCGGTACGCTCGTCACCTATCCGGCCGTCGCATCCGATCTGGGGTCCTGGGCAACCCAGGCTGCGGGGTTGGCGCCCGTGGGTTTCACGGCGGGTGCCCACACCGGGTACAAGGTGGTCATGGATCGGGACAGGGCCCGGGTCTATGCCTACGCCCAGGAACTGTACGCCTGGGTTCCCATCCTGTGGGTGGACAGGTTCGGCCATTGGGTGGGATTCCAGTGGAAGAACACCACCAGCGGACTCCCCAGCGGCATCGCCTCGGTGCGCTCCGTCAAGGTCCTGAACCACCGGAACAAAGGGGTCCAGGTGCAGTGGGCGGAACCCACGGCGGGGAGTTCAGCGCCCCTGGGAATCTACCTGCGGGCCGATTTCATCAATATCCAGGCTCCCACGCTCCAGGCCACGGGGTATCCGGATCTGGCGGGAACCATGGCGCGGACGATACTCCCTCTCGCCGCGGGTCCCGACCTTCGCCCCACGACGCTCCAGATCGGCAATCCGCTGATGGGTGCGCCCAATTGGCTCCAGTTGCCGGTTCCGTCCCCCGTGGGCTCAGGCGCCTGGCCCTCCCAAGACCTGTCCTGGGCATTCAACTACGTCACTCCCTCTCTGGATGAACTGGCCAGTTTCACGGATTCGAGGGGCCTGACCACCGTCCTGGGCTGGCAGACCACCACGCTCCTTGACCCCACCGCGGCCGCCACGGGCGCTTCGCAGATGGTCGACATCTACAGGAGCGTTCACACCGCGGTCTCGACCGATTCGGGCATGACCTTGTCGCGTACCTGGACGTGGAACCTTCCCGCGGCACCGTCCGCGACCGTGTGGCAAAACGCGTATTCGCAAGCCTGGTCCGGAACCCAAAGCTGGAATGACGCGGCCATCCAGGCAGGTCACCGCGGACGGAGCCCTGACCTCGACCCAAAGCTACAGCCTGGGGTCCCCCGTCGGTTTGGATGGAACCATTTCCGCCAAGGAATCCTGGAAAACGACCACCACGAACATGCCGGATCGAATTCAGACCCGGGTCATTGATGCGGCCTACGGAACCCCGATCTCTGAGACCCTCGCATCAGGGTCGTATTTTATGACACGCTACTACACCTACGACCGCCACCCGGAGTTCCTGGATCCCGCGAGGACCACCAGCGTAAGGGACGTGCGATCGGATCCTTCGGGGCCTCAGGCGAATCCGCCCACCCAGTCGACTACCTTCGACGCAACCACGTTCCTTCCCCTGGGAACCTACCTGGACGGCGGGTCCTCCGTGGGCCAGATCGGCAGGGCCTTCACCTATGCTTCCAGTGGGAACCTATCGGGACACCTGCAAACGGTGACCAATTACGCCACGGGCGCGGTCTTCAGCGCCGCGGGCGTGGCCACGCAGACCTGTGCGCTGGACCCGGCCACGGCCCTGCCGTCGTCCCTGAGCGTCACCTACGATGGACCCGCGGGGTACACCAACGCCTTTTCGAACGGGTGGACAGCCTACGATACGGCCGACCGTCCAACAACCAGCACCGATGGCCTTGGCGTGGTCACCCAGACCACCTACGATGGGAGAGGACGCGTAACGACCCTTCAAAGGGGAGGCCAGAGCGACGTCACCTTCACCTATCCCTCGGAAACCACCTGGACAAGCACGCAGAACCTCCGCAATACGGTCGTGAACCTGGATGCGTTCGGCCGGGTGAAGACCCGCTTGCGCGGCGTAGATGGGGTGACCGAAATCTGCACCTATGATGGGAACGGGAACCCGGCCTCCCTCCAGGAACGTTCGTCCGCGGGAAATAGCCGGGTTCAGGCCCGGACCTTTGATGGCCTGGGCAGGCTCAAGACCCACACACCGCTTCGGGGCCCCATGGTCACGTACAGCTATTCCACCGATTCAAGTGGGGGGCAGGTGACGTCCATTGCCTATTCCGGGCAGAGCTTCACCACCAGCACCACCCAGGATTGCTGGGGACAGACGGTCGCCTCCACGGATCCCTATGCCACGGTCACAACCACACGGTATGACGCCATGGGCCATGTCGTCTCCCTCACGACGACGCCCGCCGGGTTGGTGGGGCAGACCCGGACCTTCACGTACAATGCCGCAGGGCTCCTGGTGAACCGGACCAGCCCTGAAACCGGAACGACGACCTTCGGCCCCACCTTCAATCAATTGGGCCTTCCCCTCACGGTCACGGAGGGCACGGGACGTGCACGCACTATCAGTTACGATGGGTTGGGACGGATACGAACCGTGGTGAATGGGACGGACCAGGCCATAACCCATTTCAATGGGCTGAGAATCTCCACCTGCAGCACGACCAGTGCTGGCCAGGCGTCCTCGATCCAGTACACCCTGGACGACTACGGGCGCCTCCAGGCCGAGCAGGTGCTCCCCCCGGGCGCAACGACCCCCTGGAACCAGTCCTATACCTACGATTCGGCGGGTCGAATGCGTTCCGTGACCTACCCGGACGGGAGGATCGTCGGGTACGTCTTCGATGACACCGGCAATTTTGGGCGGACGACCTCCGTTACCGTCAATGGCGCGACCTTCGCCAATGTGACGTACGATGAATTCGGATGGGGCAATCGAAGGACCTTGACCTTTGTTTCCACCGGGTCATCGAATACATGGGAATATACCTCCGACGGAACCCAGCTTTCCAGCCAGACCGTGAACCCGGTTGGTTCCAGCGCCATCGTGCGGAACTACGCCTACGATGCGCTCAACCATCTGAATCAGGCCGGGGAATGGGCTTCCCTGAGCCATGATTTCCTCGGGCGCCTGACGTCGGCTTCGGGCGATGGGGTAAGCGCAACGTTCAGCCATGACGGATACGGCAACAATACCTATTCGCAGGCGGGATCCGCCGCAGGCTTCAACAACTTTGCATACCTGCCCCTGCCTTCCAACCGGGCGACGGCCTCGGACACGAGCGGCGCCGCGACCGGCTGGTCCTACAACGCCAACGGCGAGGCGCTCACCGCCGGGACCGCCCTGGGGAGCGTGTATCCCCAGTTGGGTCTCGCCTGGGATGGCCTTGACCGCCTGAGCAGCAGCAGTCTGCCCGGCTTCACGGAATCCTATGGCTACCTTCCGAACGGCCTGCGCGTGCAACGCCTGAACAGCGCCGATCCGTCCCAGAACCGGCGCTACGCCTACGCTTTCACGGGGAACCTCCTGGCGGAGTATACGGGGTCGGGCAACACCTGGTCGTGGCTCGGGGATATCGTCTACCTGGGCTCCCAGGCGATCGCCGAATTCTCGAATGCGGGCACCTTGGAGTTGCACGCCGACCACCTGGGAACGCCCAAGGTTCTCACAAGCGGACAAACCGGCGCCCTCCTTGGGATCCAGGCCTTCGGCCCGTTCGGCGAGCCGAGGGGCTCCTACCTGACCCTGACGGGCTATACCGGACACCAGCAGGCTGACTCGACGGGGCTCATATACATGCGCGGGCGGTTCTACAGCCCGGCGTGGCACCGGTTCCTGAACAGCGACCAGGGGGCGGACCCGAATCAGCCTAATCAGTATGCATACTGCGGTGGCAGCCCTTTTATGCTGACTGACCCCTCAGGATTGGATTCCAGTGGGTATTGGGTCTACCTCATTACGTGTAACGGCGCTGGTATCTATGTTTCCACTAGTAAAGAGGATGCAGAAAGTGCTCTGATTAATTATCAGGCGCACGGTACCGAGAAATATGGCTCCGATGCCCAATTCCAAATGACTGGAACATATTATTCAATGGACAGCAAGTCGACTACCCCTTCTTTCCAAACTGATTCTGGCAGATGGGTGACATTAACTAGCAGTGGTGAATGGATTTATGGCATTGCCCCTATCACAGAAGCCGGGGATAGTAGATCGTCGCAAACAGATGTTCAATTCGATAAGCCGAAAATTTGGTTTGGAGATATCAGGTACCCTGAAAGACCTACGATTGGGGATTATGCATTCAAGACTCTGGGGCTCGGACCAGCTTCGGTTACCTTATACACAGATAAGTTTGGTGGATATCACGTAGCAAATAGCCTTGGGAAGGGAATAGGAATTCCTTTCCAGGCTGGTTACGGATGGTTTTCCGAAAGCGTGTCTTCCTCTGCAGAGGTTTCTGAGCGATTGAAGGGCTTGAGCTTTACTCTTGGTGCTGCGGCAGCTGGTGGTGTGAACGCTGTCGGGTCTACCCCGATCATTCCTGCGAGTCAAACGGCAGCCGAGGTGAGTTTTGGACCGCCTTCCGCGAGTGTAGGCGTGAGTTGGGGTTGGAATTGAAAGGAGTCCAGGAATGAAAATGCGTCGGCTGCTTGTTAATACACTCGGTATCCTCACGGTATTGCCTGTGATTGGCTTGATAGGCATTGGCATTTGTTTGGCAACTGGGCATGTATTTCCAATATTATTTGGAACAGAAGAGAACGGACATGTCGGTATAGCCATTATTGCTTTAGTTCTTAGTTGGTTTGTTCTGATAATCATTTATATTCTACATTCATACAGCAACGCTTCTTTGTCTAAATCTGAAAAAGATAAATGGAGAATACTATTTTCGGTCATTCCATATATTGCAATGCTTAAATATTGGTACAAATTCATGTATGAAAACGGGAGGAAGGAATGAGTTTTCGCAAGCAGCGTGGAGGGTCAGTTCTGGTGTGTTAGATGCAACATCTGCTTGTGTCAATTGACAAGTTTAAAATCAGAGCATCCGGCGCTTCCGTTTGCATAATTTGCAATTTATAGGATGAAGCTTGCACTTTGCTCTGCCTTCCAGAAGTCTCTTCGTCTGACGGTTCCTGGAACGTGCTTTTACGCTTGGACACACCCCTCGCTCTAGCCGCAGCCCACGCCTTCTTGAAAGCCGCCCCTGCCCACGGCAGTATAAAGGCATACCTAGGAGATTCTCATGGACCTTTTCTCTGGCAAAGGCATGGGCTGCCTTGGCCTAGGCGTCCTCGTGATCGTCCTTGCGGTGTCCTGCCCCATGATGATCAGCGGGCCCAGCGATCCAGTTCTGTTCGAGACCAAGGCCGTCACCGTGGCGCCCGGCGAACTGTTCCGCGTCAGTGTCCGCCTGCTGGGACCCGAGCAGAAGATGGGCCGCGTCGCCTACGATTTCCAGCCCGGAAGCCCCAAAGGGGGGCCCAAGTGGGCCTTCGAGGGCGACGGATCGATGGGCTCCAAGCCTGACGGGGTCGTGCTGGGCGGCAACGTGATCAGCCTGATGTGCCTCGCCCCGAGCCAGCCGGGCACCTACACGCTGAAGGGGTCCTACCCCGGGTGGTTCACGCCCTCCCTCAAGTGCCAGGTGACGGCGGCCCGGGCCGGGGACCTGGTGGGGCCTGCGATGGGGCTCGTGGTCCCGGAAATGGAAGCCGGCAGGTTGTCCTGGCGGTGGGCCGTGGGACCGGTCCTGGAGGATTGCTCCGCGACCCTTCTCGAGGACGGCAGCGTCCTGGTGGCGGGTGGCTGGGAGGACCGGGCCTCCCGGAGGGCCTCGGACCAGGCGTTCCGCTACTGGCCTGCGTCCCGCAAGACCGTGGCCGTGGGGCCCATGATGAAGGGTCGCGCCCTCCAGGAATGGGTGAGGCTCAAGGATGGCCGGGTGCTGCTCTACGGGGGCGCGGGGACCTCCGACGGGGAGGTCTTCGACCCGGCCTCCAACACCTTCCGGCTGGTGACAGGGGTGACCCTGGAGGGCTTCGGGATCCGGCTCTGCCTTCTCAAGGATGGCCAAGTGCTTGGCATTCCCTGCGTCGGGGAGGATGGAGTCCAGGGGCTTCCCGGACCACCCTCCGCGTTCCTTCTGGACGGGAAGACCCTGGCCCTTCGGGGGACCATACCCGTCCTGAGCCTGCGGGAGAACCCAACGATCACGGCCCTTCCCGACGGCGGGGCCCTGGTGGTGGGCCCGCCACCGAATCCCGGGGACCCGGACCGCTTCCTGGCGCCGGACCCCGGAAGCCTGACGGAGCGCTTTGACGCGGCCAGCCGCAGCTTCCGGCCTGGCCCCCTCGTGCTGCGGGGCCGGCGTGACCACCAGGCCCTGGCCTTCCCGGATGGCAGGGTGCTCATCCTGGGGGGCTGGTCCAACGCCTACGCCTCCCCTGGCATGTCGGGACGCAGCCTCGTGGAGCAGGCGGAATGGTTCGATCCCGCCACCGGAGCCTTCGTGGACGGGGATACCTTTCGCTCCCTGGACACGGAACCCGCGGCCGTCCTCCAGGACGGAAGTCTTCTCTACGGCGCGGGCACCCGGCTTTTTCGCGGCTTCCCGGCCCGGGGCCGCGCGGTCGCGAACGCGCTCATCCCCCACCGGATGGTGCCGCTCCCGGACGGAAGGGTCCTCCTCCTGAGCCGGGCAAGTCTGGCCACCCAGCTCCTCTATCCCTGAGGATCCCATGTCGCCAAGCAGATTCCTGTTCGCCGGCCCCGTCCTGGCCGGCCTCCTCCTGGTAGGCATGCTGCTGTGTCCTGGAATACCGCGGCACGGCCGCCGCATCCCATGGCAGATCGAGCCGGCTGAGGTGGTGACCACAGTGGGAGAACGGATTTCCCTCGTCCCCTTCCAGATCGATCCGAGCACGTCCCAGCCCCGCGGATTCCGCTGGAGCATGGAGGGGCCGGGGCCTTTCGGCACCATCAGCCCCGAGGGCCTGCTGGCCGCGCCGGATACTCCCGGGTCGTTCACCGTCGTTGCCACCTGCCGGAAGGACGGAACGGTCCTGAAGGTGCCGGTGCGCATCTGCCCCGCGGTGAAGGGATGGAGCACGAGCATGCCGTCCATGGGCTGGGGCCGGTCGGCCCCGGCGGTGGCGCTGCTGGATGGGGGCGGCCTCCTCGTCGCGGGACAGGAAGACCCTCGATCCTCAGGGGGCTATCGGCCGGGGATCGCCCCGCCGGAGCATTGGAACCCCCTGAACCAAATGTGGAATCCCTTGCCGCCCATGGCTCGGCCCCGAAATGGTTTCCATCTTCTCCCGCTGTCCGAGGGGCGTGCTTTGGCGGTGGGAGGCGTCGGGGAGGACGAGGCGGCGGTCCGGGGCCTGGAGATGTTCGAACCGGGGCCTGAGCGGTTCCGGGAGGTCGGGGGGACCCTTTTCGAATACCAGGACCCCGCCCTGGCAATTCTACGGGATGGATCGGTCCTGGTGACCGGCGCCTCCCCCGACGAAGACCTCTACCGCTTCCGAAAGGAGCCCGGCGATGTCCGGGCGGAGCTTCTCCGATGGGACCCGGAGGCCCACAGCTACCAAGCCTCGCCCCTTTCCGCGCCCCCGGGGGCCTACCAGAAGGCGGTCGTACTGCCTTCGGGCCGGGTGCTCCTGGTGGGTTTCCATTCCAATGCCCTGTTCGACCCCGGCACGGGACGTTTCGGGAACCGGCTACCCTTCGGTGGCCGCCACGCCTTTGACGACGGTCAGGGCAGGGTGCTGGTGGTGGGTCCCCTAGGGTCAAATCCCAACCTGTTCCACGTCCGCCAGGTAGACGCGGAGGCGGGAAAGACCTTGCACGAATGGGACGTGGTCGCCTCCGAAGGCGCCGCCGTGGTGCGGCTCGGTGACGGGCGCCTCCTTTTCGCCGGGGGGCGTTTCCCGACCAAGGACAAGGCGGATGTGGTGCTCTTCGACCCGTCATCCGGGCTCCGCGCGGAACTGGCGGGCCTGCTGCATCGTCGTGCCCGGGCCACGGCCCTGCTGGGGCAGGACGGCAGAGCCCTCTTCATCGGGGGGGATCTGCAATCGGATCTGCCGACGATGATCGTCGAACGCTACGAGGTTCAGGGAGCCAGGTAGTCTCAAACCACCCGAATGCCAGTTGGGACCGGAATCAACGCTGTCCCCCCACCCCCTCCCCCTTGGGCCTGCCCACCCAGGCATAGAAGCTGGGCAGCGCAAGCAGCGTGAACAGGGTGCTGGTGACGAGGCCTCCCACCATCGCGATGGCCAGGGGGCGCTCCAGTTCCGATCCGCCGAACCCGAAGAGCATGGGCATCAGGCCGAGGATGGCGGCCCCGGCGGTCATGAGCTTGGGGCGCACGCGGCCGAGGCTGGCCTCCCGGAGGGCCTCCTGGAAGGGCACCCCCTTCGCCATCAGGTCCTTGGCCTGGGTGATGAGCACGAGGCTGTTCTGCACCGCCACGCCGAAGAGGCCGATCATGCCCACGATGGAGCTGATGTTCCAGGTCTCCCCGGCCAGCCACAGCGCGAAGAGGGCGCCGGCGAAGGCGTCGGGCAGGGTGGCCACCACGACGAAGACCTCCTTCCAGCGCTTGAGGGCCAGGTAGAGCAGGCCCATCACCAGGGACAGGGCGGCGGCGATGGCGAGGCCGAGGCGGCGCTGGGTCTCCCGGGCCTCCTCGATCTTGCCCCCCAGCTGGACGGAGGTGCCCTCCGGGAGCCGCAGGCCGGCC